>DATAXY010000030.1:0-49983 GCA_036272835.1 Bryobacteraceae bacterium | reverse complement strand
AACCGGGGCTGATGATAGAACCCCATCATCGGATCGAACCCGGTGGCGTAACACGCGATAGTCAAGTCCTTGGCCAGTAAGCTATACCCAAGCGACAAGAGCGCATTCACCGCATCGCGGGGCGGGCGTCGATTCCTACCTGTGAAATCCATTCGGAAGATGCGCGGCAGATCCTCGTCAGCCTCTACCTTGATCAGGCCTTGGAAGGCGCTGAAATAAAGCCGGGCGGCATTGCCCTCGACCCCCAACAACTCCTCCATAGATCCGCACTGTTCGCCGTCTTGCCCCATCTGTTTGAGCCCGTGCAGCACCCTGGGATCGGGTTCAACATGATTCCGCAGCAGGAAAGTCCGCTGATTCCGTATTTTGCCAGCCACCAGCGACCGCGCCAGCTTGCGGCAGAACCACGCTTGTTGTGCCATCGTAAACTGCCGCTGGCGCAAGAAAACATTCTTCGTGCATAGGCCCGTTGTGATTCCGTAGAACCAGCCGCCCATCGAAAAATAGGAAATCGGAATGCCCGCTTCACAAAGTTCCTGCACTGCCTGCGTGGACAATTGGATGTTGCCCATCAGGTTCAATTGGCACATCTCATTGATCCGCACTTCCTGCACGAGTGAATCTTTCTCCTTTACCTGTAGCACCGCCCCTGACTTGCCGACCCGTAGGCCCGGCTTATTCAAATAGACCGGTCGCAGATCGTCGCGAGGCGTGATCAATCGCCGGATTTCATGGGCTACCGGCTTCTTTGGTGCACGGGCTTCTCCGGCCGCGAATAAAAGTAATTGTTCGGCGTCCGGCTCCTCGCCCCGCTCCAATCGGAGCACCTCATCGGGAAGACACACCGGTGCGAGCGAACATCCAACGCACTTCGGCGAATCCTCCAGCGGCGGAGGGATGACCTGATCTTGCGCAACTATCCACGCTTGCGTAATCGCGGCAACCGTCTCCGCGATTACGTCCTCTGTGAAGGCCACACGTACTCGCTGCCGAGTCGAGGCGTAATAGACGATGCCTTCTTCGCAGCGGTAGCCGTTCTCACGTAGAACCAGCCCTTGAACGCATAGCTGGACACGATCGGCCGGCCAGAGCTCCAGCCGGTCGTCTTTCATCCGCGGCTTGCCATGCTTATAGTCCACCGGCGTCACAACGCCAGCATCAACCTCTATCAAATCCATTTTGGCGATCACGCGATGCTCTTCGCTTGAAAGGGTAACGGAGCGACTGTGGATGCGCTCTTCGCCCAGTTCATCTGCGGACGGCATTCCTTTGCCCGCGCGGTCCACACGCTTGTGCTGGGCCAATCCTTCGACAGTGTCGGCGCTCTCGCGGAACACGCCTTCCACCCACTCATAGAAGAAGAGTCGCGGGCAGTATACGAACTCATTGACCATTCGGGCCGGCAGATAGTCCGGCAATGATCGTCTACGGTCAAGCGGCAGCGGAGCGGTAGCCAATGGCGCCTCCAGGCACTTTAGAGGGAACTACACGACTATACAGGGAGAATCGAGCGAAGTATAGGGCTTGCCGAGCGCCGTGATCACCCGGTCCCCGCGCCCGTCCGCCGGACCAAGATCCACGAACAGCACCTGATCCCGATCGTGATGGATGACACCACCGAGTTCCGCACGCAGTCGCACCATATCCTTAGCGGTCAACTGGCATTCGAATACGGAGAATTGAAGATGGTCGCCATAGCCGCGCATAATTTTGAAGACCTTGCGAAGGCGTTTGTCGTCCGAGATGTCATAGCAAACCAGATAGGATTTGCGCATGGGGCTATCCTTCGTTTATCGCTGCCAGCACTCCCAGGCCGCAATGGCGTCCTGCCCCAATCAGCAAAGGGCCAGCCACCGGATGCTCAAATGCTATACGAATGTGAACTGCAGTCAAGCCGCTGAGGTGGTCGGGGCGAAAGTACCCTGTCCGGCGGCCGTCACGGTCATATTTGGATGCGGTCAGGCAATTGTTGAAGTAGGGGAGCGCACCCCATGTGAACTGGCACCGTTGTTGGATCCCGCTCTGCGCCAGGGCCCGTTCAATAAGCTTCATGGTCTTCCCGGGCTTGTGATCATCGTGACCGGGAAGGATTACGGGCGTTACGCTTGCCCATAGCTTGGATGGACCCAAGTATTGGCGGGTGACGCCGTCTGAGCGGACCCTATCAAGAATCGGTCCCGCCCCGCCGCCTTCCGGACGAAGTTGTTCGCCATCTAACTGTGCGGCAAGGTGGTGAAGTTCAGCCTCGCAGCCAAAAGGCGCCGTAATCATAACGCGGCGAATCATCGCGTCAGCATGCTCGTGACCTATGGAAGGAAGAGGGACATAGGAAAATTGCTTATGGTCTCTGTTGGCTTGGGAACGATGGCCCGCCACGAACGACTCAACCCAGCAAGTGGCGTTCTCAATGTCGTGAGGTGGAAATGGCTCCATCGCTTTAATCGCGGCACTCCGCGCCATACCCGCGATGTGTATAAGTTTGGCGTGCGGATAACAGTAGGAGTCATCTCGTTCGCGGTGCCGGCTTTTTATACTAAGCCTGCGAGCGTTCCGGAGGGCGAAAATAACGCGTGGTGGACCAATCGGACGCTCCGCACTCGCGTAATAGACGCGATCAAACACTTGTGGCTTCTCGACGGTGCGGAGCGGCTTACCGTGCTCGATCCGGTTAAGAGCGGATTGATGTGAGGACTGCAAGTCTGTCATGGAACCACGCTTCGGAACACGCAGTAGGCCGTCTTCGCGCATTGTGCCGGCCTTCGGAAACCATCGAATGCCGTTGAGTAGGCCGACTTCGTCCTCTTCGAGCATCCGGCCATCCCCATATGCCATATCAATTCCCCAGCCTAGGCAGCTTAAGTAGCGTGCTGCCTCAATAGCCCAATGAGCTCTCGCGGAAACGCCGTCAATTTGCCACAGATAGTGGACTGTGGGTTCACCATGCATTAGTGTCGGCCTCGATGTCTTTCCCGTAAGCCGCGTCTGCCGATCCGGCTTAACATCGCCGTCGTTGTTGGGGACGAAACGCTGAACGATTTGACCCGGCCTGGCTTGCGGAGCAAGGATGAGCGGAGGACCGAGTGTTTCGAGCCAAGCAAGCGACTTTCCAACATCCGAGTCCAGTTTCCCGTGGCGAGCAACACCGGCAACCAGTGCCTGGAATAACCGAAAAGGGGACGGCGGCCACTCCGGCGGCCCATCCCGATTGAGCAAGCCGTGATAACGGTCGTCTAGCCAGCGAACGGTGATGCAGAGATGAGTCATTCGCTCGGCGTCGTCACGGCAGTTGCAGAGTCGGCATCGGCCGTGACCTTTTGCAACTTCTTTAATGCTTTCAGTTCGGTCTCAACGTGCTTTAAGGCCACGTACGAGTCCGGCTGGTCTGCAGCGAGATAATTCGTCAGTTCAGAAGCGACTGCCTTAACGTTCTCAGGAATCGTGGGGTCTTCGGATAGCAGCTTGATTGCATCGTGCACAGGTTTGAGTGTCATCTGGTCATGAACTGGCGGCTGCCCCTTCTTCCACTTCGGGAGTGCCTTCTTCGCTTTCGCGAGCGCTTCTGCAGCTGGCTTTAAACGATCGTCGCCTTGGTCCCGAAACCGCTTCAGAGTTGCCGCCGTTATCGGTCCCTGCGCCCTAACCCAGTCGCGATCTTCCTGTTTCATTGCCAGAAACTCTTCAGCGACTCCTGACTCAAACACAGCGTCAAGATGATCTTTCCTATCGAAGGCAATTCCGGCTAGCTCAAAGAACTCTTCCGTGGATGCTCTTGCAAACGCCTCGATGGCCTTGTCCTCAGCGGCCCATTGCACGGCCTCCCCTCTCCGCGGGACCGACTCGGATTTGTCGGTCTTGTCCCTGAATCGAAGGTTGCAACCTTCGCGAAGATTCAAGTCTTGATCGATCGTGGCGGCGAGAAGACCGAGACCAAGGATGTAGCGTTGTAATACCTCAGTATGTGGTTCGTCACACCCTGCCAGCGCCCGGACCGCGGTAAGGTTCAGATTCACTGTGCGCGTGAGCTGGCTCGCGGGTGTGAGCATAACACCCCCCGCCTTTTGCACTGCCAGCGCGTGCTTCATTCCCTCCGACGAGAGAGGGTTCTGGTCGCTCTTGCCCTCGTCGAGGCCCGCTTCCACAGCACCCGCCGCCACATAGTCCGCAGCAGGAGTAAACTGCGCCGACCGGGTGCACTCGCGGACGTTACTGGCGCGGATGGACGCTTTCAGAACTCGCTGGACCTTCACTTGGGTTGAGCGAGAGTCCCAAACGCCGAAAAGCAACGAGGTTGGCGCGAGAGTTGCCAGCTTAAAGTGGTTACCTGCCTTTACTGCCAAGAAGGCGTCATGGAATTCCTTCGCCAGCGAAGAGAGGCGGACGACTGCGTCGCCAGCTCGGTGCCCGGCATCCAGCAGATTAACGATTGTCCCGTTAGACTGATCATCGCCGACTTTGATCTCGACTTGCGGGACGAGATCACGGTATTTGGGTTTTTTGAACTCAGGTTCGATTCGATTGGCCTGAGACTGCGGGCTATCGATCTCGCAGGAGTTGGTACCGTCGGGGAACCGGTCGATGTTGTAACCTGCCGATTGTTCGGAGGCCTTCTCGTTCTTTTCCGACTTGGGATATGGCGGAAGTTCGACGGATACACGGTACTCGCCGTCAGCAAGGGTGTGTATCCGTCCCTTGAACGTTGTCAGTGGATAGGTTGGGGGAAAAATAATTGGGTCGTCCTCGTTGGCCGGCGCCAAGACCTGTTTGATTACAATCGCCACAGGACCATCAGGTTTCAGGAGGTTAGTAAACTGCGTGAACGGCGATTCAGACATCGTTGCTCCTTGTGCGCATAGCGCGGGAAAACATCGTCATATACTCGCCCCCGCGTGAGGGCTTTGTGAATCGGAACATACCGCGGGATGGCATCGCCACCTGGCCGCATACCACTGCGGCGGCGATCGGAGCTGGCAGGGGGTCAGTCCAGCAACTGTACAAAAAAGACCGTGGATTAGTGGAATCGTCCGCAAATGGGCGGAATCGCTGAAGGCCGACGAGGGCAAGTGATTCCACTGCGGGGTATGCCTCTACCGACATACTCTGTTCGTCAGGAGAGAATCCGAGATCCAGGCAGGTTCCCGCTCGCCGCGAGTCGAAATAAAACGGTGAGATGGTCTTCTTGCTCGCCTTTCCGTCCCTGTGATCGAACACTGGCACCGCGCAATCCAGCGGTGAAGCCGTGGTGGCAGTGGTTCCTGTGGCCGTTCTCATTAGACGGAATATCAATGGGCCAAATTGTTTTCCCGCCCATGTCTTGAGTTGCCCTCCGCCCCCAAGATCGGTCCGATTGTCCTCGGATTTTACCCACCAGTCGAGCCTTAGATTGAATGGCGCCAGGAGCTTTAGCGCAGACGCGGCGCTGTCGTGCGGGTCCAATTGTTCGCATTTAGCGGCCGCAAATTCGCTAAGAATAGAAGAAATCGTGCAGGTTGTATCCCTCTGCGTCAAGTGGAAACGATGGGCGTCGAAGTGAGCGCGCACGTCTGCATTGCGTAACAGTCGGTCCGCAAGTTCGAATAGCCCGCAACAAGCGAAGAACTGGCCGGGATTCGCCACATCGACAGGGATGCTGATTGTTGGCGTACTGTCCTTCATGGTTCCGTGTCCTTTTCAGCCGATGCCATCGCATCCGCGCAGCGAAGCAAGTTTTCCAACCATGCAAGCTGCCAATAGCCGTAACGCCGCTGTAGTCGCGCGAAACGGCGAACCGACTCAAGGGCGATCGCCACCGATTCCGTTCGTGCGTTGGGATCAAATCCGCCCTTTGGGAAGTGCGGTCGGCCGCGCCCATGATGAACCGCAATCAGGTGAATCGCCAGATCGAGGACATCATCGGCAGTCTGATCGTGATGCGCATCCGCAAACTCGCGCATCGAACCAAACTCGTGGCGGTAGCTTCCTGCTATGCGACGCATGAACCCGCCGGATTTGCCCACAGGCTTTTCGCCGGGGACTCTTCCCACTGCGCGCTGCCAAATTTCGCGATCTTTGCCGTTGTCGTGCCATTTGGCTGCCAGGCGGAGCGCCTCGCAGAAGACATCCTCCGAAAGCAACAGCCGTCTAGCAATCTCGCCGGCGTATTTCTCAACCAGAGTCACGTGGGTTTGGAGCGACTGGCGGCTTGTTCCGTATTCTGTCCACTCTCGTTTAGGGATAAGGCTAATCAGTTGTCTGGCCGTGTCTCCATCGCCGCGTAGGTCAATGACGAATCGAGCGAGGTTTGCATAAGTCTCAGGCGGAGCACCCACTAGAGGCGATTCGTTCCCGAGATCATCCCGTAGAAGGCGATATCTTCCGCGTTCCGCGTCAGCGACATCCGAAATCGAAAGGGAATCGTCCCGCGCGACTTCCGCCGAGCCAACAGGAATTGGTGCATTCAGGTCGAGCAGTCCTCGTGTACGCTGGATGCCACCGAACGACGCAGGAACTACGATATCGGCGTTGAGAATCGGGGAATTTGGCAGCTTCCGTCTCAACTCATCGACGAGATTCTTCATGTCGACCACTTGCAACCCGCCGCGGTCCACGATGCATCGCTCGTCAACGGCGAGTTGATCTTCATCCCGCAACTGATCCCACCGCTTGACTATCCATTCACGGGCCTTGTCGGTGGATACCGAAAGCGTCTCGTGGGGCAGTATGCGATGGGCGTCGAACCATTCCTCGATGTCAGCAGGGTCCAGAAGCCCGAAGCCCTCGACGTCTAACTCGCATCGCCAGGCGATGGTAGTTTGAGGCTCCTGATCGTCGAGGCCCCTCAGCCATGGCGCGACCGGCGGCCTACCGGGCATTCGTTCAGTGATGGTTGTCATTGACCAGGCGTCGAGAAGAATATCCGTTAAGTCGACAGTATCCGGCCTGGGACTCACGGCCGCCTGAAATTCGGCTTTAGTTAGCGTCCCCTTCAGTTGGTCTATCGCCTTTGGACTGGCGTTCAGGGTGCCGTCATCGTTCCGCGTCAGTTGTTCCAAGCACTTTAGGGCTGCGGCTGTTGCAGAATCCCATGTCTTTTTATTCGAGGACGTCTTTGCCTTCGATTTAGCTGACTTATCGTCAGCCTTCGCTGTAAAGACGCGGATGTTTGCATCACCATAGCCTCGTCGATTGACGCGGCCCAATCGCTGGATCACGGAATCAAGAGGAGCGGCGTCACAAATCATATGATCGGCATTCAGATCAAAGCCCACTTCTCCTGCGCTCGTGGAAACCAACACGGCGGGGCCTTTGCCGGATCTGTCTTCCGGCTTCTCCTCGCCGTCGAGGAATCTCCTCATAACCGCTTTTTCGAGGAGCTCGTCTCGCTCCAATCCCCGCATAGTACCCGTCAAGACCTCAACTGCGCCTTCCGAAAGCGGCTTGCGGAGCGCCTTGGCAATGTCATTAGCCTCGTCAGGGGTTCGCGTGAACACGACTAATCGGGAGTTGTCCTTTTTCGCAAGCGCCGCCGCGGCCTCGACGATGGCATGCATAATCCTGTTCTTCTCGACCGGTGGTTCCAAAATGAGGCGCTTTTTCGCCTCATATCGCCGGACGATTGGATTCGTACTTGGATCGCCTTCTAGGTCCGTCGGTTCGAGCTTGAAGCTTGCCGGCGTATCATCGCCAGTCGTGGCGGACATACACATGACCTTCATCGGCAGACCCTGATTTCTCTGGAATTCGCCCTCGTCACCCAATGCGCGCACCAATTTCTCGAATGGCGCAGAAAGATGCGCCTCGTCCAAAATCAACAAAGTGTCCTGGCCAAGCAGTCCGGCATCGAGCGGACGTAACTTGTAGGACGAACGATAGCCGTTGAACAGAAGACGGCTGCCGATCATGTCGACGGTTCCGACTATGATTGCCGGGCGCGAGGGATCGGCAGCCCACTCGCGATTGTCGGCGAACTGGCCCCGCAGTGTGCTGACCGAAAGCCACAGTTTCGGCAATCCGAGTTCTGGGAGATTGCGCTGGATGCGCTCGGCAATGTCTGTCGCCTGGTCCACGACTGTGCGGCGATCAACGACGTAGACTAATCGAGTTGGTAAGCGTGGCCGGGTCTCGCGTATTTGATACCAAAGCGCAAGCACCCACAGATGGATAACACTCGTCTTGCCCATGCCGGTGGGAAGGTCGCAAACCTTCGGGACATCACGAGCATAAAACCGTTCAAAGAGACGGACCTGCCATTTGAGCGGTTCGGGACCATCTTTCGCGCCAACTCTGTTTAGCGTTCGGAAATCTGACGAAAACCGGTCGTTCAGTTTCATTTGCTCAGACCATCGAAAACTCGCAGACGATCTATCAATCGCGAACACCCTGTTCTAGCAGCTCCGAATTAGCGAACCGCCGCGCTGCACCGTCGTCCACCATAGCAAATTTACGGGCAGCCCGTTTGCTTTGGACGGTGTGCCTATCAGCGCAACTCCCGGGCGCGTGACGTGAAAACAGCGTATTTCCGCGATCAACTGATCGCGGCCTCATTGAAGCAACCATGGCGGCCTACAATAACTGTAGGCCGCCATGGCAACTCAGCTCACAACTCCTCCCGCTACCGGCCTTGAGCCGGACAAATACGTCGAGTTCATAGACGGCCAATACGTGGAGCGCCCATTGGGAAGCGGAACGCACTCGGACTGCCAATTCAACATCACCCGACTGTTGAAAGCGCTCGGCAAAGAGCACGGCATGATCGCCCGTCAGGAATACACCGTCGCGCACGACCGCGAATGGCTTGTCCCCGATATCGCCGTGGTCACAGCAGAGTTCAAAGAGGATACGCGAGGTTACCTCCTTACCACCCCTCACCTCTGCGTCGAGATCCTCTCCCCCGGTCAAAGCGAATCCGAACTGTTTCGCAAATGCCGCCGCTACCACGCTTGGGGCGTGCCACACTGCTGGGTCATCGATCCCGCTGCCCAAGCCTGTTTCGAATATCACGGCGGAGATATTTTCCAACTAGTTGAACCGAACGCCACCCTCACCGCTGGCGAGCTCAACCTACCCGCAGCCGAAATCTTCACAGAAGAGCGTTAAGCTCCCGCGTATCTGCTATTGGTTCGAATGCTAGCCTTTGAGTCGGAGGTGGTTTCTCGATGGCGGTGGCGGTGTCATCAGACCCGTCCGATTGCGACGTGCAAGTAACGGCTCGGACTGCGCTGAGCGCGCCTAGCATTCAAGGAACCGCCATGTATTTTCGCGGTTCACGCATGCGTCTCAATGGCTTTGCGACGCTTAAGGGAAGCCCCGGCGACTCCACGGTCGGATGGAAAGTGGGATTCATCCAGGCCCAATGGGTAGAAACCAACTGGTGCTCTTATCGCGGACAGTCGAACAACGATGGCAGCATCTTTATCCAGAGGGGTAGGGCACCCGCGCGGACCCAACGCGCTTGCCGCGACTGCGATGACAGTAGTCCCATTGCCAGCGTGTTTTATAGCGTTAACCCGCAGCATGGCGAAACCGCAGTAGGGGTTGCCGGAAGCCATTTCCCCCTTGTCCTTCGAGTCCATCACTCCGACGAGCCCAGTGACGCTTGCCCGCTCACGCTGCAGAACATACTGACGGGTAAGACCAATTACCTGCGTGAAGCGCAATTCGAATTTCTCTTCTGTACGTTGCTCAGCGCTCAGGAGCCTTCAGGTAGCTTCCGCCATCTGATCGGCGTGTACTGGAACACGCGCTGGCAGTATACATTTGAGCAGCCGGGATACCGTGCCAAGGTCAATGCGCGCGGCACAAGTGCGGATATCGGCATGCCCTTCCGTGTTGCCACCTCGATCCCCGCTTCGCTTCGGTCGTGACTTCCCCTTCCGAAACACAAAACTGCAATGCTATCTTCAGGGCGGCGACTCGCGCCTTCAATCCGGGGGCCCCCAACCGCCACGAGAGCCGTGTATGGACCGACTACAACGTTATCGCGCCCTGATACTTGCCTGTAAAACGCTGGCTCTAACTATCGCCCTGACGCTTGCCCCCTCGTGCACACCGTCGGTCAGTCACCTTGAGGCACGGAAGGATTCACCGCAGGAAACCATCGTCATTCGCAATCTCGATAAGCCGGGCAGTATGGAGGTCGAGAATCGTGGACCCGAGATAAACCTCAGCTCGCGTCTTGTCGTACAGCAAATGGACCAAGGCAATTGGCGTGATAGCGCCACTGACTTGCTGCTTTCGGAGACCTGCGTGTGGAATCCGCAGCCGGGCTGCCAGACGCTGCCGCATGGTGCAAAGCTTCGCCCTGTTCCGTGGAACGGCATGAGTTGCAGCGGCCAATGCCCCCAGGGCTGCCGCGCAACCATTTATCTCGGCCCCGGCTTGTTTCGCTTTACGGTGACGACCTGCGATCACAAGCAGCGCTTTTTCGGGCCAGCCTTCACCATGCCTGACTACGATCATTCGGAGCTAAAGAAGAGACAAGAGGCGAGGTAACGCTGAGGATCTCGGTCGTCACCACCAAGCCGTGTCGTATAGCCCGAACGCATCGAGTGGGTTCTTCGGCGCGTGTTGCAGTACCGGCCAAACCACTCGTAAGAGTGCATCCACTTCTGCGCTACCGCAAAAATGTCCGGCGATCCTTCTGATACTCTCTTACATCCGTGAGTCGCCGTCGCTGCGAGTCTGCGAGCGGCAGCTCGACCGCCGATGAAAGCGGCGCCCAAACAGCTTCTTTGGATTCTTCATCGATTTTCAGCACGCCGGACTCGATCTCGGCGGCGTACACGAGGGTAAACTCCTGACGAACTTCTCCGTCGCTGTATTCGATCAGAATATGAGGATCGGTGTACGTGCCTATGAGGCCGGTGATTCGGATTTGTAACCCGGTCTCTTCACGCACTTCTCTGACGGCGCAGTCCGTCAGAGACTCGCCGAAATCCAGCGTCCCGCCCGGCATCGTCCACTTATCGTTATCCTTCCGGCGTAGAAGCAAAATCTTCCCGTCGAGATCAAATAAAGCGACTGCGGCGGCGAGATGAATCGAGTTTGGTTTCGGGGCTTCGGGATCGTAAAAGTAATCGCGTCGCGCCATTGTGTCTATCCTAGCCTTCGATTGGCTCTTTGTACCAGGCTTCGATTTCAGGGGTGCTGACCACAGGAACTTTATCGTTTCCGGGAGGCACTTTAATGAACAGTATCCCTGTGTGCGGGCCTGACTTTTGAGCGTACACGACGCCTGGCTCGATCACATAGAAGTCGCCTTTTCGGAAGATGAACTGCTCGTGCGTTACCGTGTCGAGATACGCAGTTACCCCCGAGGTCACGTATTGGAATTCGAAGGCCTTCCGGTGAGTATGGGCGGGTTCTATACCACCTTCCTGCCCATATTGGGTTATCCCAATCTCGATTAATGAACTTGGAACATGCCGAAGATGTTGCGGCTTTTGTAGATCTCCGACTAAGTATTGCCGCGTGGTGTCCCGCAGGGCATCGTCAATCTCAGCGTTACTGAGGCTCAGGATTTTAGGCATTGAGATTTAAGTGAAGGACTCGGCTGCAATCAACTACAAGAACATCAGAACATTTCGAGGGCGAGCGTCTCCGGTCAGCAGGGTGGCTGCAAAGGCTGCGTCCTTGGTGTATCCCGCTGAGATTGCCTCTCGCTCCACGGCCCGTACTCGTTCCATCCAGCACGGCTCACCTGCAGCCCGCATGAGACGACAATGCGCCAAACCAACTTGTATTTCGCCCCACCAATGCTTGGGGTGCGTATTTTGTAGTGTGCTTCCGCTTGTTGAAGAAGAAGCCTGGCATCGTCGAAGGCCTCTCTATCGATCGACACCTCCGCCAGACCAAGGTGCAAGTTACCGAGCCAGCCTGGGATATAGCTGGCCCGGGCGAGTTCGATCGCACTCTCAAAGTATTCCGATGCCGCAGAATAATTTCGCTTTTGTCGTTCAAGATCACCCAAACAGCCGAGAATGTAAATCCGCTGGCGGGTTCCGCGCCCTCGTGCGGATAGTCGGAGTCCCTCGAGCAGTGCGCTCTTGGAGAGCTGCAAGTGACCTTCGTAACGAAGAAAGTCTCCGTATTTCCGGAGGCACCTCGTCAGAACATAGTGATCTCTCCTGGACCTCGCATGTCGGATGGTGCATCATGTCGAAGACGATCGACGCGAACTTCAGCCGCATGTTGGGACCGGCGATCCCATCGAGCTGCGGATTCAACAATTCAAGAGCGAGACCGCTGGCACCGCGCAATTGAAGGTCGCGTAGCAGCGCGAATGTTTGGTCGTCAAGTTTTTGTCCTGCTTTAAGAGGCTGACAAACATCAGCTTCCTCATCTGCCAAGGTGTCGGCAGGTACTGCCGTTGAGAACACCGGAAGAAGCGCACTGAGGGGCAAATTCGGCAATCGTGATCGAAGGGCCTGCCCATGTTCGTTTGCGACTGGAATCACGGCGATCTGTACTCGCAGCGTTCCTGATCGCCGAAGAAATGGCAAGTCCCTTACACCCCCGACAGCGGCAGCATCCAGCGCAGATGCCCCGTGTTCCGGTTCGGGGTTGTCGACAAGTAGCTCCAAGCGGCTGAGTAGATCGTTCGCGATGCCAGAGGGACAGACTCGAGTTGATGAAGTCGTTTTCTTCAGGCGTGAGTTCGCTCGACCGCCGCGACAGCCACAATCTCGCCTCATCAAGCAAGGGTCCACGCACCAGAAAGCCCTCTTCGCGCCCGGTTTGTTGCCACTCTCGAATCAGCAATCGAAGGCGCTGTCGCCAAATGAGAACCTCCCGATCGTCTTGAAGCCATTGGTGGAGCCTGGGCCAGCGCCGCACGAGCGCTTCATGGGCGATTTCGACCATTTGCTGATCGTGACCGCTTTCGACTCCAATGGCGACTAATCGCGCTTCGGCTAACAAACCCAAAACTTTTCGGCCCGAATCGCTATTTAGAAGATCTTCGCTGTACAGCGCCGACAAGGCGATGCGCTGTCGGGTGTCTTCGCCACCTTCATCCGCCAGCCGAACCAACCGCGTAAGAATATGGCGAGCGGCTTCTTGTTCTTGCCCGCTAAGGCTACGGTAGACCTTCTCTGCGCGGTGGGCAATTGCTCCGGCCAATTGCCCGATTCGCTCGTATGCCGCATGAGTGAGCGTACGGTCAGCCTGTCGGCTCCACAACTCGGTCAGCGCGAACTCAAGGAGCGGCAATGCTCCTGGCTCGGCGCCGGCATCATTCAAGATGCGTTCTACCAGTCCGTCTTCGAATTTGACGTTGCGCTGAGATGCCGGATTTCGAATCACCGATTCGAGCTCATCGCGATCCATTGGGCCGATCTTCACATCGCTGTCCTGAATCGCATCAATGAAACGGCGGTGCGAAAGTAACCGGTAGGCAAAATCGGCGCGTATCGTATAAACAAGCCTTAGATTGGGACCGGCGCTCACGAGCGGCACTGCGCTATCAAGGAAGCTATCCCGAACGGACTGAGTGCTGCATTGTGTATAGAGTTCTTCGAACTGATCAATAAACAAGAGCAGGCCGTCGCCGCCACCGGCGAGAACAAGTTGCTTGAGCAGATAGAATAGCTGTCCCTGCTCTAGCACCTCCCGGAGCTTTGGAAGCTGGGCAGCGCGGGATATCTGGTCAGGTCCGGTGTGAAAATAAGGTATCAAGGCCGACGCGAGAGCTTCGAACGGATCTCCCCCAGGTCGACAATAGAGTACTTGCCACGACCCAGAAGCTTTTAGGGCATGGATTAGGCCGGCTGCGATGAGCGACGATTTGCCGCTTCCGGAAGGCCCCGACACCTGGATTATATTCTTATGAGTTAGCTTCTCTTTCAGAAGGTCAACAAACACCTCACGTCCAAAGAAAACATCCGCGTCTTCTTCGCGAAATGCAAGCTGGCCTCGGTAAGGGCAAGGCGGCGCACCGTCCTCAACAGCAGATGCTCGACCAATCTGGCTCTCCGTCGGAGCTGCCCCTTCGATACATTCTCGGGTCGAAACCCCGAGCGCTTCAGCCACTCTGCTGATAGTGCGGAGGCGTGTGAAATTGCCCTGTTCGAGATTTTGAATGGTTCGAACAGCGAGAATGGACTTTTCAGCAAGTTTTTCTTGGGTCCAGCCTCGATGAGTCCGCAATTTGATGATGGTTTGCCGTGCAGGTTGAACCAAATTCCCGATGCTGGATGCTGGATTTTGCGTGAAACTGCGTCTCAAATGCGCCTCCAATTCGTGTCAAATCCAGTGGCTGAGGTATTTAATGGTGTTGTTGCGATGATTCCAGGCTTTAAGAAAGGAACTGTGGAAGAGACAGTTCCAGTGTGAAGATCTAGAGGGTCATCGACTTGCGCCGAAAGGTCCATAGAGTTTCGGGCCGGATCGGGTACCTAAAAAGGATATCGCCTAAATGCAAAAAATGCTACTTACAAGAAGTGCGAGTTCCAGTTCCGAGTCTCACGAGAAACGAGGTCGGTAAATGCAAACGAACACTTCAGATTTTATTAATTTGACCGCATTTGCACAGGCCCTGGCGGACCGACTAAACGAGTCTCTTCACCGTGCCGCCTCCGCAAAGCGTATCTTCAACCTTGACGAAGCCGCTGAATACTGTGGTTTCAGTCATGACAGCTTCAAAAAGAAGGTTGTTCGCGACCGGCTTAGAAAGCTCCGTCTCGACAAATGCTGGCGATTCGACAAGGCCGACCTCGATGCGTGGATTGACAGCCATAAAGAACAAATCGCTCAGGAAACAGCAGCATGAACCAGAAGCGTGCAACCAAGCGAATCAAAGGGCAGGGTGGTCTGTTCCGTGGTAAACGGTCATCTTATTGGCAGATGAGCTATTGGAACGGCTGGCGTCAGGTAAGAGAGTCAGCGCGTACCGCGGACAGAAAAGAAGCGCTTGAGATTCTGCAGCGGTGGTTGTCGGAAGTCGCGCACCGAAAGGGGGAAGGCGTCGGCCCAGAAAGGGTCAAGATCAACGCGTTGTTTACGTTGCTTATCGAGGACTACCGCCGCCAGGACAAGGCGGATCTCTACCAAGCCGAACTACGCGTTGCAAAGCATCTTCGGCCAGAATTCGGAGATCTCGCGGCTGGCAAGCTGACTTCGAGGCACATTCGCGACTACATCGAGAGACGGAAGAAGGAAGCGGCTAACGCCACGATCAATCGTGAACTGGCAATCGTCAGGCGCGCTTACAATCTCGGAGCTCTTGAAGACCCTCCGCTTGTGTACCGCGTTCCTCGCATCCCGAAACTCAAGGAGGACAACATCCGCGAAGGTTTTCTCGAACCACCTCAGTACCGGATGATTTTAGACGGTCTGGTCGAACCGGTGAAGCCAGTGTTTGTTTTGGGTTATCACTTGGGGATGCGTACTGGCGAACTGCTCGCGCTCAAACGTGATTGGATTGATTTGTCAGAAGGGCTGATTTACGTCAATGGCCGTGTGACGAAAAATCGCAAGGCGAAGACGGCACCGATTTACGGCGAGATGGCTGCCTGGCTCGAAATGCTGCTCGCTCGCTGCAAACTGCAGGCTCCGCACAGTAAGTACCTTTTCATTTGGGAGGACGGCACGCCGATCAAAGACTTTCGTGGCTCTTGGGAGAAGGCCTGCGAGTCTGCTGGCTTGCCAGGTTTACTATTTCACGATCTACGTCGCACCGCAGTTCGCAACATGATCCGCGCAGGTGTTCCCGAGAAGATCGCCATGGAGGTATCGGGTCATAAAACGGCGAGCATGCTGTGGCGCTACAACATCGTGGATGCGCGCGACATCAAAGAGGCTGGCCGGCCCACAGAGAAGTATCTGCGCGAACAAAACGAAGCCCCGAAACAAGCGGACTCAAAGCCCAAGGAGCGCACCCAGTGACCAAACTACTCGAAAACTACGGACTCATGGGAGCCAGGGCTGTGGAAAACGCTCGTAAATTATTGGTGCGGATGGAGAGACTTGAACTCTCACGAAGTTTCCCCCGCTGGAACCTAAATCCAGTGCGTCTGCCAATTCCGCCACATCCGCAAAACGCAACTTTCCTAGAGTAGCATCGCCGCTACCGTAACATTGCGGCCGTCTGCGGGCCGCCATCCGGACGCTTTTCGAGAAAACTCAGAAATTCTTGTGGATTCTTGGTCAACTGCGGGAAAGTCGCCACCAAATTCTGGTTCGCGTCCACTATCGCATAAAAGGGAATCGAGGCAGTATGGAACTTCTCGTCCTCCAGTTTCTGGTTCTGTTCGGACTGCGCATCGGTACCATCCGTGTACAGATCCACCTGCACCAGGTTCTTCAGCACAGCCTGAATCTCGGGTCGCGGGAACATGTTCGCCTTCATCCAGTGGCAATTTGTGCAGGCGTACCCGGTGAAGTTGATTAGCACCAGCTTGTTTTGCTCTTTGGCCGCTGCCAGCGCGGCGTCCAGTTGGTTCTTGAAAACGTTCGTCGCCGCCGCCTCAGTCTGCGCAAATAAGCCGGTGCCGCTGGCTTCCGGCACAAACGCGTCCAAGTCGCCCAAGCGCGCGCCAAAAAGACCCGGAATCAGGCTAATTGAGAAAATTAAGAAGAGCGAGGCCAACAGTGCGCGACCAACTCCCAACTGTTCATCACTCCGTATGCCTTCCATCCGCACCAAGCCCAGCAGGTACAGCCCAGGCACCGCAAACAACACGATCCAACAGGCCAGGAAGCGATCCCGCGTTAGCAAATGCGTCTGCAAAACCTGGTCGACGTTGCTCAAATACTTCAGCATCACTGCCAGCACGATAAACCCGAGGACCACTTTCACGCGTACCATCCAGCCGCCACTTCGCGGCAGTTTTCGCAGGTACGAAGGAAATAACGCGAGTAGGAAAAAGGGTGCCGAAAGGCCCGTCGCGAAACTCATCATCCCGAGCACTGGCTGCCAGCCCTTCTGCTGAACGGAGGCAATCAGCAGCGGCCCAACAATAGGACCAATGCAGGCAAACGAAGTCAACGAAAAGGTCAAGCCCATCAACAGCGTCCCGGCATATCCGCCGGCCTGTGAAGCCCGGTCCAACCTGGTCAGGAGATCCGTTGGTAATCGCAGTTCAAACGCGCCCAGCAAACTAAGCCCGAATACAAAAAAGACTAGCGCGATGAATCCGTTCACCCACGGGCTCGATCCTAGTTGCACCACGCCAAACGGCCCTGCTATCGCGGTCACCAGGAAGCCGAGCCCCGTAAACAGCACAATGATCCCGAAGCAAAACACCAGCGCCTGCATCCATCCGTTGCGCTTAGTCTGTTCCGGGCCCGCTTGTTGCTGGTTCAGGAAAAACGAGACCGTGATCGGAATCATCGGGAATACACATGGCGTAAACAGTGCCGCTAATCCAAAACCAAACGCTGTCAATAAGAACGGCAGCAGGTCCTGATCGCCTCCAAGCGGAGTGCCTGTTCGCACCGGCGTAATCGAGGTCGCGGCCGCGCTCGCCGATGAGCCGGAAACCAACGCGTAACCGGCAGGCGCTTGGAAGGCTCCACTGCTCGCGCCGGCATCGAATCGAATTTCCGCTGCCGCAGTTTTCTTAACCGGATTCAAGCACTTGACGTCGGAACACGCTTGGTAACGCACCGCCGCTTCCACGGTCGCATTACCTGTCGCGGTTTTCGTCGTTTGCCCCTCGATGAAAAAGACAGCCTTATCGACATATGTCTCAGTCTCGAGGTTGAAATTCGGGTCAAGTTTCTTGACCGGCGCGGGCCGATAGATCCGGTAAGAGGCGATGTCCGGGTTGTCGTTCAGCTTGATCTTGGTTATGATCGGACCGCCAGCCGGCGTGGTCGGCGAATACAGATGCCATCCCGTTTGGATCGTTGCGTCCAACTCGAAAACTGCGACGCCACCGGGCGCTATTGCGGGCGACTGCGGCTTCAGTGTCCATTGCACAGGGTCGTCCTTACCCGCCAATGGCAGGCAGACCAGCCCTCCTGCAAAAAGACTAAGGAGCCAAAGTTTGTGCATGCAAAGTCCTTGATTGTGCAGATGTCCATTCTTCGAGCTCCGTTGCAATCCGCTCGTTGATTTTGCCCTCTGCGAACTCTTTGGCCACTCGAATCGCGTTTTTAATCGCCTTGCCCGGAGATCGGCCGTGACAAATAACGCAGATCCCGTTCAACCCCAGGAGTGGCGCTCCGCCATACTCCGAGTAATCGACACGCTTCTTGAAATCGTCAAACGCGCCGTGGGCCAGCAACGCTCCGGCCTTACGTTGCAGATTCGCATTCAGATAATGCTTTAGCATCTTGCCGACAACTTCCACTAGCCCTTCGCTGACCTTCAGCGCCACGTCGCCAATAAACCCATCGCAAACAATCACATCCACATTCCCGCCGTAGATGTCGCGGCCTTCCACGTTACCGATAAAATTCAAATGCGGAAGTGTCTTCAGCAGGGGTAGGGCCTCGTGGGTCAAGGCATTGCCTTTGTGTTCTTCCTCGCCGATGGACAGTAGGCCAACCCTCGGATTCCGGTTGTGAAAGATTACCCGCGAATAGATGTTCCCCATGACCGCAAACTGGACAAGTAGCTTCGCGCTGCAATCCACGTTTGCGCCGACGTCGACCACCACCACGGAACCCGTCAAGGTGGGGAAGGCCGAGGCTAGGGCCGGCCGGGTCACTCCCGGTAAAACTCCTTGAACGGTTTTCGTGGTCGCCATCACTGCCCCGGTGTTCCCCGCGGAAACTACGCCCTGCGCCTCGCCGGATTTAACCAGCCGGGAAGCCACTCTTATCGAGCTATCCTTCTTGGCTCGGAGCGCTTTCCCTGCCGCGTCTTCCATCGTCACCTGCTGGCTGGCATGGCGTATTTCAATCGGCAGCGAACGCCAATGGGGAAATCCGCTTAGTTCCTTCAGTACGACATCCTCGCGTCCGACAAGGATCACTCGGACCTCAAGCTCTTCGGCTGCGGCGACCGCGCCCGCGACCTCGGGCTTGGGGAACTCGTCGCTGCCCATGGCATCGACGGCTATAGTCACCATGTGTGCAGGTTCTCGACAGTTGGAATCTGGACTGCTAACTTTCGACGACTTCGATTACTTCACGGCCCTTGTACTTGCCACAGTGCGGGCACGCGCGATGCGGGCGAATCTTCTCGTGACAATTGGGACACTCGGCAAGCTGCGGAATCGCCAGCGAATCGTGGGCGCGCCGTGTGGATGTTCGCCGTTTCGAGTGCCGGCGCTTGGGATTGGGCATTGTTGGTGTCTACTTTCTTAATCTCTGTTGGAGCACGCCTTCCGGGCGGCTTCTGTCCTTATTTTCCCGGGCCCGTCTCGACCCGTATACCTCTTAACTTGTTCCAGCGGTCGTCAACCGCCTTATTGTTGCAATCGCACTCTTCTTGGTTTCGATTTCGGCCGCACGTCGGACAAATGCCCTTGCAATCGTCCTCGCACATCCATCGCATCGGCAGCGCCAGCAACACTACTTCGCGCAAAACATCGTTCAATTCGATCCCAGCGCCCTCGTAGAAACCGACATCGCTCCCGGATTCGTCGATCGCTCTCTCGCCCCCGATATCTTCCGGCGTCGGTATGTACACCAAGTCAAAGGCCTTACTCACCGCAAACCGCGCGGGCTCCAGGCATCGGTCGCACGGCGCTTCCATCGCTACGGTCAAATTTCCACGAATGCGAATCTCACCCAGAGCATGGCTCACCAACTCCGCGATGCCGGCCGCATGCAGCACAGATGTCTGCACGGCTGGGTCCACAAACTCAATTTCACCCGCTGGGATGTCCACGGCGAAGCGGACTGATCGTAGTTCTAGTTCCTGGAGGCTGATGTACATGCGCAATCCTCCGGTGGCCGTCTAGACAGCCAGGCAACGGGCAAATACACAAACTACCAGTATAACAATCGGCGTGCTCTCGAAACATACCGCCCGGGCTCATTTCCGGCGCCCGAGACCGGCAAACTCCATGTAAGCCAGCAGCGCGAAACCAAGCGAGATCACCACTCGGACACCCACTAGCCAAAGCTTTTCACCCACGATTGCACGATTAATTGCCAGCAACGCGAACCCCGCCGCAATCGCCGCATACCACCACCCGAACCACCGGAACCGGCCACCCTGCATGTTACAACCGTTTTACCGCAGTCAGGTGGTTTGGCCCGCTTATACCGGGAGTGGCGAGGCGGCTACATTCGGAGCGTCCCCGGCGTCACCTACTTTGTACCGTACAAACTGCGCTACACCAATCTGATCCCCCACTTTGCCCGACACGGTCTTGATCAGTTCGGCTACCGTTATCGAGTTCTCTCGAATGAACGGCTGCTCCAGCAGGCAAACCTCTTCGTAAAACTTGGCCAACCGTCCTTCGACGATCTTGTCCGCCATCTTTTCCGGCTTACCTTCGGCGATCACCCGCGCCTTTGCGATCTCGCGCTCCTTCGTTAGCAATTCCGGAGTAACGTCCGCTTTGCCCACGAATTGAGGCGATGCGGCCGCCACCTGCATCGCGATATCGCGCACCAGGATCTCGAACTCGGGCTTAGTTGCCGTAGCGGACGACTTGGTCGTCACCTCCAGCAGCACGCCTATCTGCGACCCGGCATGCACGTACTGCCCAACCGCACCCTCGCCGTCCAGGCTGAACACGACAAAGCGGGAAATGCCGATGTTCTCGCCTAATCTGGCGATCTTCGACTTCAAAAATTCGCCCACCGTACCACTATGATCGGAGCCAAACTTTTGCTCATAGAGCGCCATGTCCTGTTTGATATGCGCGCGCTCTACTTCTGCGACATCCTCCAGCCTCAACACTTTCGGCTTCGTTTCTGCGATGTGCTTGGCAATATCCGCCGTCATCGCCTGAAACTCGTCGGTGCGTGCGACGAAATCGGTCTCGCAATTCACTTCCACCAACACGCCCAGCTTGCGGTCCGCCGCAATGTACGCGCCAATCAGACCCTGTTTGGTCGACCGGCTCTCCTTAGTGCCCGCCTTGGCCAATCCCTGCTTCCGCAAATAGATTTCGGCTTCACCCAGATCGCCATTCGTCGCCACCAGCGCCTTCTTACACTCCATCATCCCGACGCCAGTACGCTCGCGAAGCTGCTTTACTAATTCCGCCTTGATTTCGGCCATCGATTCCTCTTTTGACTTGTCTCTTCTTTATCGTAGATTGTCAGAATGCCGCGGCCCAGCAGAGACAAAGCATTACTGAGCCGCGACTGTAAAGGAGCGGTTTCTCATAACCAGCGGTTTTTCCCAACGCGACTGAACGCCGACTTGCTTATGTGGGTATGTTAGCGAGCGCCTCTAGCTCTCGCTGACCGTCGCCAATTCCTCGGGCGGTTCGCTGCCAGGGCCCTTGCGCGGTGGCGCTTCGGGTTCTTCGCTGGTCGCCAGGCTCTCCGACATCAACTGCTCGGCGTATTTGGGGTCCAGATACTGCGTATACTCTTCCGGCGCCGTCTCTTCCGCGCCTGCTTCGTCGCT
Organism: Bryobacteraceae bacterium; assembly: GCA_036272835.1. GTDB lineage: Bacteria > Acidobacteriota > Terriglobia > Bryobacterales > Bryobacteraceae > Bog-105. The sequence continues at coordinate 28,526 of DATAXY010000030.1, read as the reverse complement.
GACAATCTTCTCGGCGGCGAAATCCTGCTCGGTTGCGAGCGATCTGCCTTCGACCACTGCGTCCGCGATCTTCGTTGTAAACAGGCGAATGGCCCGTAGCGCATCGTCGTTGCCGGGGATCACGTAGTCGACTTCGTCGGGGTCGCAATTGGTATCTACAACCGCCACCACCGGGATGCCCAGCTTCCGGGCTTCCTTCACCGCGATCGCTTCCTTATTCGAATCGACCACGAATAGAAGGTCGGGCAGACCATTCATGTCCTTGATGCCGGCCAGGTTCTGCTGTAGGTGCTTGCGCTCGCGCTCCAACCGTCCCACTTCCTTCTTGGCGCGCCCCTCGTAGGCGTTATCGGTGGACATCTCGTCCAGTTCCTTCAGCCGCTTGATCGATCGCTGCACGGTGATGATGTTGGTCAGCAATCCGCCCAGCCAGCGCTGATTGACGTAATACTGCTGGCACCTCGTGGCCTCTTCCGCAATGGCTTCCTGCGCCTGGCGCTTGGTGCCGACAAAGAGTACCGTCTTGCCTTGCGCTGCCATTTCACCTACAAACCGCATCGCGTCTTTAAAAAGCTTCAGCGTTTTTTGCAGATCGACGATGTAAATGCCGTTACGTTCGCCAAAGATGTATTCTTTCATCTTTGGGTTCCAGCGCTTGGTCTGGTGCCCGAAGTGAACGCCTGCTTCGAGCAATTCCTTCATTGAAATTGATGGCAAAATGCCTCCTTAGACGAGCGCACAGGGCGGTTGGCGCCCGTTGTGCCCGATTTAGTTTGTACAAGCCCAACTGGCTATCCACGCGGCCCAAAGCGGAATTTGCGTGGCGCCAGTTCGGCCCGGTGCGCCTCTAGTCGCGCAACAAGGCGGCACTATGGCCGCCCAGTCGCAAAAATACACTTCAAGATCGAAGGGGAAGAAAATTCGCCTAGCGTTTGGAGAACTGGAAGCGCTTGCGAGCGCCTTTCTGACCGTACTTCTTTCGCTCATGCGCGCGCGCATCGCGTGTCAAAAATCCGAGCTGCTTCAGTTTCCCGCGCAGTTCGGCATTCTGCTCAATCAACGCGCGGGCGATCCCGAGCCGTGCCGCTCCGGATTGTCCGCTGATCCCGCCGCCACCGGCCAGAATCATTATGTCAAATTGATCCGCAACTTCAACTGCCAGCAAAGGCTGCCGCACATAAGCCCGAGCCGATTCGCTGACAAAATAATTCTCAAAAGGCCGGTGGTTGACCGTGATCTTTCCGGTTCCCGGCCGCAAAAACACCCGCGCCGTCGCCGTCTTCCGGCGTCCCGTCGCTAACTGCTGTACTAACTTCGCTGGCATGTATGGTTCTTCAATTCCTCACTGCTACTGCCCCACTACAAGCGGGGTCGGTTTTTGCGCCTGATGGGGATGGCGCTCGCCAGCGTACACTTTCAGCTTCCGGTACATCTGCTTGCCGAGCTTCGTCTTCGGTAACATTCCCGAAATCGCCAGCTCAATCATCCGTTCCGGACGCCTCTCACGCATCTTCTTGGCGCCCGTACTGATCAATCCACCGGGGTAGCCGGTGTGCCGATGATAGAGCTTTTGGCGGTCTTTGCTGCCGGTCAGCTTCACCTTTGCGGCATTGATAACGATTACATGGTCGCCCGTATCCATTGAGGGCGTGTACGTCGGTTTGTGCTTGCCCATCAAGAGCATAGCGGCGCGGGAAGCAATACGTCCCAGGACTGCTTCCTCCGCGTCAATCACGTGCCAGGCACGATCAATTTCGTGCTGGGACGGAAATTCGGTGCGCATGGACAAACTTCTTCTCTCTCGTTCGAAAGTTCAAACACCCCAGTCTATCGAATCAGAGATATATGTGTCAATTTTAAGATCTGGTCTCACCGGGTGGGGTGCGCGACATAAAAGTGAGGAAGTGGCGGGATTTCTTTTTTGCGGCTTATGCCCAAGCTCGACGGCGGCAAACTCGACGGCGGCAAAATCGAATAGCTGGTCCAATTTCTTCGCGGCATCGACGCTTCCACACCCGCCGTCGCCGAAACCATTCGGATCGAAGCCGCGTACTTCGAGCGGAACGCCGCGCGCATGCGCTATCCCGAGTTTCGACGCCAACACCTGTTCGCAGGCTCCGGCGTGATCGAAGCTGGCTGCACGACCGTCATCGGCTCTCGCCTCAAACAGTCCGGCTTGTTTTGGACTGTCTCCGGGGCCAATGCCATCATCGCCCTCCATTGCTACCACCTCAATAACCGTTTGGAAATCTATTGGGAATCTCGCCGAGCCGCTTGAGCCTCACTTTCAGTCGCACAACGCCCTTAATTCCGTGATCTATTCTCACCAAGTTGTGACCCTTTCGGAGCACACCATGTGCACCTAATTTGCAATTTCGAAAAAATCACGGATTTGGCTGATACTAACGCCGGAGGCTACCAACCCATGTCACGCACGCATGTCATTCCTCGTCGCAAAGGTGAGACGCGCCGGCGCCGCCAAGAAACAGCTTCCAAGCCCATGCAGGCGTCGCCCGGTTACGCCGTTCCTTCGTGGCTCGCAGAAGTTTGAGCCCTTGTCAGATCCGCTTGGATAGCCGTCTTCCCATTACGAACTCCAGGAGGCGATTCCCGGTATCGATTCGAATGCAAAAAAGTTGGGGAAATTAGTCCTTCAAACCGTCGGCGACCCGCTCCGCACAACACCGCACGCGGCATCTTTGAGCAATTCACTCCTCTATTTGGGCGCGAGCTGCGAGTCTTGATAGTTCGCCCTTAATTAGTATTATTACCTTGATAATTGTTCCAGCCTGTGCTAAATTCCTACTGCTTTGAAGCCTTTGTATCCAATCTCTCTGGTCACGATTTTCATTTGTCTAAGTGGCATCGCCCAAGGAGCCGAACCCAATCCGAGCATGAATGGATCCGGGTTGATCACTCTTCTTGGGAACACACGGCCGGAAGCGACGCAAACCAATGATCGCGGGCCGGTTGCGGACAATCTCGCAATGGACCACATGTTGATGCAATTGAAGCGATCGCTCGTCGAAGAGCGGGCAATGGACATGTTCCTGGATTCGCTGCACGACCCCAAGTCGCCGAATTATCACCATTGGTTGACCGCGGAAGAATTCGGCGAGCGGTTTGGCGAGTCTCAAACCGCGATTCAAGAAGTGACTACGTGGTTGGAATCGAACGGGTTCACGGTGAATGGCGTTTTCCCGAGCCGGATGGCGATCGACTTTTCAGGGTCCGCCAGCCAGATCCGAACGGCGTTCCATACTTCGATTCACCGGCTCTTGGTGAACGGGCAGGCGCATATCGCCAATACCAGTGATCCCACCGTGCCGGAAGCGATTGCCAGGTCGGTCTCAGGCATCGTTTCGATGCACGATTTCAGGCCCCAGCCTCTCAACATTCCCCGAGCGCCGCAGTATACGTTCTCGCCATTCGGCTCTCTATACGAAGGCGTTGTGCCAGCAGATCTCGCGACCATCTATAACATAAACCCCGTATTTGAGGCGGGCATCTCAGGCCAGGGGCAAACGATCGCCGTCATCGAGAATACCGACCTTTACAGCAACAGCGACTGGACGGCATTCCGGAAGGCGTTTAAGCTTTCCCAGTACGCGACGGGAACGCTGACGACAGTGCATCCCGAGCCCAAATCGGGGCCACACAATTGCGCGGACCCAGGAGTAGTTTGGGGCAACGACCTCGAGGCGGCGCTCGATGCCGAATGGGCCAGCGCGGCGGCGCCAAGCGCCGGAATTGTCGTCGCATCATGCAGGGACACGACCACGTTTGGCGGACTGCTCGCATTGGAGAATCTTCTAAACTCGCCGAATCCGCCGGGTATCGTTAGCCTCAGCTACGGTGAGTGTGAAGCGGGGCTCGGAGCAGCCGGGAACGCAGCCTACAGTGCGGCTTACAGTCTGGCCGTGGCCGAAGGCGTTTCCGTTTTCGTGTCGTCGGGGGATTCCGGCGCCGCGGCCTGCGACAATCACCAATATTGGGCCTATTACGGTGTGAACGCTAGTGGTATGGCATCCACACCCTACAACGTAGCCGTTGGCGGAACCGACTTTGGAGACGCATTTGCTCACACCACTGGGGAATATTGGAACCTCGACAATTCTCCGGAGTATGCGTCAGCGCTGTCCTACATTCCGGAGATCCCTTGGAACGATTCTTGCGCCAGCACGTTGCTCGCGCTAGCTTATACGGGGTCCCCTGCGTCGGCTGGTCCCAATGGGTTCTGCAATTCCTCAACCGGGGAGTATTACATTAGTACCGCCGCGGGAAGCGGCGCTCCGAGCACATGCGCGAACGGCACAACCTCGCTGCCTGTTGGACATAGCGGGTCGTGTGCCGGGTATCCCAAACCATCGTGGCAGAAGGGAATTCTGGGAAATCCAAATGACGGCGTGCGTGATTTGCCCGACGTCTCTCTGTTTGCGGCTAACGGCGTCTGGGGCCATTTTTACGTGTTTTGCTATTCGGATCCATTCGGGGGAGGCTGGCCTTGCAGCGGACCGCCATCTACTTGGTCTTTTGCTGGTGGAACATCCTTTTCTTCGCCAATCATGGCGGGCATTCAGTCGCTCATCAACCAGAAAACCGGGTCACTCCAAGGCAACCCTAACTATGTGTATTACCAACTCGCCAATCAGGAGTATGGATCGACTGGCTCAGATGTCTGCAATTCGACAAACGGCAACGTCGTGGGGAGTTCCTGTACGTTTTATGACGTCACACTCGGTGATAATGACGTGGTTTGCTCGTACGGCAACAATTGCTATGGCTCTGATAATGTTCCCAATCATCGCCGGCTCGTCCGGGCTGAGCCCTGGATTTATGGCATTCTGTCGGTTCAGATGTTCGCCGCCGAGCCGGCCTATCCGGCGACAACTGGTTGGGACTTCGCGACCGGAATTGGAACGGTTAATGTCGCCAATCTGGTCAGCCACTGGCCCATGCAATGGTAAAACTCGGTTAGTTGGTTAAGGCCAGCACCAAAGTCTCCATCACCGTGCGGTCCTCCTTGTAATTGTCCCGGAACTTGCGGTCCGTCTCATAAATCAATCCCAGCGCCCTCGACAACTGCGCTGCTGTGAATACACTCGCGGTGCCCATTACCTGCTCAATGCGATCGCGCCACATGCGCACGCCCAAATTTGCGAAGAAGCCTTGCGCCTGGTGCGCCGAACTGATGTTCGATTCTTTCGCCGCTAAAGCCAGCCGGAACTGCGTACTTAAGAACGTGAGCGCCAACGGCAGATACTCGCCTTCGCGGATCAGAATGTCCAGCGACCGCAGTGCTCCCGCGCGGTCCCTGCGTCCCAGCGCATTCACCAGCGCGAAAATTGTGCTTTGCGAGGCGTTGGGTGTTAACGCCCGCAGATCGTCCATCGCCACCTTGCTGCCCGGTCCCAAAAACAAGGAAAGCTTTTCCATTTCGGAAGCTAGGCGGTTCGCATCGCCAGCAACAGCATCGAGCAACGCGGCCAATTCGGCCCCCCCGAGTTGTAATTTGTTCTGCCGCGCCAATTCCTGCGCAAGAAAGCGGCTCGCTTCCGGAGTAAATGGACGAAACTCCACAGTGGCCGGAACAGCGCTAAAGAATTTCTCCACCCGCTCCAATTTTGCACGGTCATCGCCGGAAAACTCATAACGGCTGCACTCGAATACAATGACGGTGCCCGGAGTTGGCGCTTTGAGGTAAGCGGTTAGCGCGGATGCGGCGCCTTTCTCCGGAGTCTCCTCGTCGTCCGAACTGGAGCTGAGCCGGCGAGGCAACGCGTTCTCGGCGCCCGTCACCCAGATGACCCGATCCTGCGCGAACAGGGACAAGGATCGCGCATCGTCGAGAACTTCAGACACGTTGAGATCTTGCAGGTCGACCTGGGTCAAACCCTCCAGCCGCGCTTCACCCGGCAACACACGGTTGAGCAGGGCTTCTTTGCAGACCCGGCGTTGATAGCCTTCCGGACCGAGGAACAAATAGGCCGGCGCCGGAGGCTGCTTTACAATGCGGGACAGAAATTGTTCCGGGGTCATCGCCGTTTTAGAAGTTCTCGACCACGGCGCTGACCACGGAGGAGGCAATTTCGCGCGTCAACCGGTCGAGCGCTGGGCCGCTTTCGTCGAAGTATTGATGAGGATCGATCGCAATCTGGTAGTACGTTCTCACATCCAAGCTCTTGTTGGCGTAGAGAACCTTCCCGGTGGCGCGTTCCACCAGCTTCACAGAAACATTGACCGAGAGCTGCATCGTGGTTGCCTTGGCCGAGATAGGATCCGAGATAACCGGGTACGCGCCCACACGGTTGATGCTGCCCGTCAGCACCGCATCCGCCGAGTTTTCGTCGTTGTCGACGTGGAAGCGGGTGCGCGCCATAAACTCGCGCGATATCGCAGCCGGCAGTTGGTCGGTGAGAGTGTAATGCGTGGTGCCGTTCACGAACGGAGGAACGGCTATGGTCTGGATTCCTTTGGGAACCATATCCGCCGTGCCACCAACGTGATACCCGCAGCCGGTCATGGAGAAAACCGAACACAGCGCCAGGTAGAGCGTGAATTTGCGCCGGCCGGTCATCGGGACCCCTCCAGCGAAATGAGAAGATTGACGGCGGCATCCGCCGTCAATCGCAAATTATCGGCTACCAGCCAAATCCACGCCGCGCGAGGATCGTTGCGATCGATTCGGATATCGCCGGCGATCACCTCGCTCTGTCCGGCAGCGTCGACCGCGGACGGCGCATCGAGATCCGCACCGCGCACTTCAATTTTTGTTGACGCCAGCGCCTCGGCAACCGAAATGGCGGATAACGGCGACTCAAACTCAACCCAGGCCGAGATGCTGTAGGAATGAAAGACGGATGCCTGAATCACCCTTACCGACGGCATTGGCACAAAGGGCTTTTTCTCGCGGCTCAGCAAGCTGGCCAGATGTCTTTCGATTCGCTGTTCCACCGAGATCAGCGCTTCCGGAGCGTCCTCGCCATATGCGGGCAGCAGGTTGAACCCAACCTGCGTATCGAAAACCTTCTTTTCAAGAGGCTTGAAGGAAAGAAGACTCGTCGTCTGTTGGTGCAATTCCGACGCGCCCTTCTTCCCGCGCTCGCTTGCCGGTTCGAAAACCGTCACGATAGATCGTCGTATCGCTTCGCGCGCGGCTAGTTGGCGTAATGCCAAGAGAATCGCTACAGCGGCCGGATGAGCAATCGCGAAAAGCCATCCCGAGAGACTTGATGCCCCTTCTACCGGTGGCGCCACAATCACCGCCTCCGGATATTGATCGAGTTGGCCAGTGCAATCGATCAAGAATTGGCGCCCGCCAGCAGCCTTTACAACCTCATACACCTTTCGCGCGCCCTCCAGTGTCCCGGCGACAAGCACAGCGCTATCCTCTTCGATCGATTTCGCTTCCAGCGGCTCGCGGTAGACCGCTTCGCCATCCTCCTCATCGAAATTGCCCTCGGCGTTCGCCGCATAGGACGTAATTTTGATACGATCCATGCACGATTTAAGAACTTCTTCGATGTCCCGCCCCAGTAGCGTCTCAGCGCCAACCAGCGCAACGCGAAACGTTCCCGATTTTGATTTTTCTTTAGCCAACGCGATGCTCCGATAGTTTGGCGGGCGTCCGCCGCAACCTGCGACGAACAATTCCGCCGACGCGAATAACAATCCCACTCAACACGTAAGTGGACGCCATGACAAGCAACATCGGTTGCGACCAAAACCAGATCAGGCACGCCATCCCAGCCATCAGTATGGCCACCAGCGGAGTACGCGGTTTGGATACGCTGAATTGCTTAAAGCTGGGGTAACGCCAGTTACTCACCATCAGCAGGGAGACAATCGCGGCTCCTATCAGCCACACCACGGAATACGTGAAGGACCGAATAGGAGCTGAGTCGAAAAAGAAGACGACCGCGGCTATAAAGCCAGCAGCCGACGGTATCGGCATGCCGACGAAATACTTACGGTCTGGACGCCCGGGATTCTTGGGCGCCGGATTCGTCTGCACATTGAATCGCGCCAACCGCACCGCGCCGCACAGCAAATACACAAACGCAATGAAATATCCCGCCCGCAGAAGCTGCCTGTAGACTTGCCCTTCGAATGGAGGCATGACGAAGAGCACGCCCCAAACAAATATGAGTACAGCCGGCGCGAGGCCAAACGTCACCACGTCGGCGATCGAATCGAGCTCACGCCCGAAATCGCTGACCGTGTTGGTCATGCGCGCAATGCGCCCATCAAGGCCATCGAAGAAGACGGCGAACCCGATAGCCTTCGCGGCCAGCGCGAAGTGTGGATTCGGGCCGAGATCGCCGCTCTGAGCCTGCAGCGCACCTTGAAAGGCCTGCAAAATCGCGAGGAACCCTAAGAAAATATTCCCGCTCGTGAACAGCGTGGGCAGCACGTACGCGGCGCGGCGCGGACGCCGGTCGGGAGAACGCGGATCGATAAACCGCTCGCGGAAGGTGAGGCCCTTCATCTCGTTACCCACTCGGCGATAACACTCTTCCCCGCCTTGACTTGCTGGCCCAAGCTGACCGCCGTCTTCCATTCGGGACCAAAGAGCAGATCCACGCGCGAACCGAATTTGATGTAGCCGATGCGCTCGCCCCTTACCAGCGCATCGCCCGGTTTCTTATAGCAGACGATGCGGCGAGCGATCAACCCGGCGATTTGCCGGCAGACGATACGCGTCGTATCCTTCCCGATCGTCCCTTCTATGGTCAAGGTGTTCTGTTCATTTTCGGCCGACGCCGCTTCGTGGCCCGCGTTCAGGAACTTGCCTCGCTGGTACAAGATGCTGGCAATCCGGCCCGCAACCGGCGTGCGGTTCACATGTACGTTGAAGATGTTCAGAAAGATGCTAACTCGCGTTTGGCCGTCGATTTCTTTGATCGCAACAACCTTCCCGTCGGCCGGCGCCAGCAATCCGTTTCCCGGCGGTGGAACACGCTCCGGGTCGCGGAAAAAGTACAGACAGAATAGTGCCAAGACATAGAAGGGCACACCAATCCACGGATTAAGGTAGTAGGACAGGGCGATGCCCACCAGCGTGAGGCCGCAGGCGTAATAGATGCCGTCGGGAACGATCCGCAAACGACCATGTTCTCATGCGCTGCGTCGCGTATGGCTAAAAGCTTAGCCCTAACAAGAAGCTGGCTTCGTTCTGCGAAATTTGAGGTGAAGGAACTGAGACTGGCCCGAGCAAGACGGACGCAAAGCCCAATACAACCTCTGTCCCAATCGTCGAATTCGGCGAGAACCAGTGACTGTAGCGGAATTCGGGCCGCAAATGGATATGAAAGAGAGGAACGTCCACCCCCGCCCCTGTCGTGATGCCTGCGTATGTGACTTGGCTGGACGATTCGCTGCTCTCTGTGGTGCTGGCGGCTGTGCCGACGGCGATTGTAATGCCGGTAGACGTCGTTGTTAATGTGCCTCGATTACCGGCAATGGTGGAAATGGCGGGGCCTGCTTCCACAAAAATTTTGGCTCTGGCAAGTTTCCGGCCGTACTGAACCAATAACGGAAATTGCCAGCGATTCGCCGTCATCGCTTCGAAGCTCTTGTAGAAGCTGGGGATTTCCGGATACGAGGACAAAATCGTAGAGTCGTAATTCACACGCTGGTAGATTGCGTCCAATTCAAGTCCCAGCCCCTTGGGCAAGTCCAGCCGCAAAGAAGGACCAATCAACAGCCGCTTGGTCACAGAATTGAAACGGTTGAGCGAATAATCCGCGCCACTCACGGTGCTTGTGGAGGATGACGGAAGAGTATCGGTGATCGGGACTCCCGCATCAACCCCAAAGTGAACTTGCACCTGTGCGTATCCAGCGATAACGCCCAGAAGTGCCGATAGGATCAGCCGGAAGGATCGAATCATGCTGGGTCAGGATAACAAGTTTGTCGGGCAAGATCTATATCCCGTGGTAGGATACGACGCTATTCGCAGCGCAATATGCTCGCGGGATCGATTCGCACAGCGTGAACCAACGCCGGCAGCGCGGCTAAGACAGCCGCCGTCACAATCGCCAGCGAAGGAACAATGAGCATTCCCAAATCGGTGCTTTCATCTGATACAAGAGGCTCTCGATATATCGCATGGACACCATACCAAGAGCTAGTCCTGCTACTGCCCCCACCGCCATCATTGCGAACCCTTCCAAAGTGATTCGCCCGGCAACGTGCAACGCTTGCGCACCGATTGCCATGCGAATGCCGATTTCCCGGCGTCGCTGAAACACGGAATAGTCCAGCACGCCGTATAAACCAACTCCCGCAAGCAACAAGGCAACCGCGGCGAAAAACAGCGCCAGCATGGCCAAAAGCCGCTCTTGCATCGTGTGCAGTGAATCGATCTCCTCCTGAGTCCGGATCTGACTGACATGAAATTCCGGGTCTGCGCGCAGGACCGCCGCACGCACGACTGACGCCAGAGCAAGGGGCTTCGAGTTGGACGTGCGCACGATCAGCGCTCCCGAGCTTCTGCGACGCAATTCACCCTTGCCATCCGCGGATCGGAAGGGGAAATAAGCCACCGGCGCCATGGGCCCGCGCATATCAACGTAACGTGCATTGCGAACCATGCCCACAATCTCAATTCGAGTCCGCTCCGCCCCGCCCAGCGCGGTGGCGAACGTCCTACCGATTGGGTTCTCACTCTTGAGGAATTGCTTCGCGAAAGTCTCGTTGACGATAGCGACTTTCGGAAAGACGTCAACAGCCTGGAAATCCCTTCCCGCGAGGAAGGGTATTTGCATTGCGTTCGTCCAGCCCGGCGAGACGTCCAGGAAAAACGACGCATCGGCCGAGGGCCGGTTACCGTCAACAGAAATATAACCTCCCATGGCATGCTCGCTCATCAGCGGCCAGTCGGCCAGCGCGACCTTTTCGATCCCAGGTATCGAGCGCATACGTTCGGCCAATTGGTCCCAAACAGCCGGTGGCTCGCGGCGTTCCGCAACGATCTCGACAGTGAGGATCCGGTCAGCGGAAAAGCCGAGCGGCTGATGGGTTAATCGCTCCAAAGTGGTGACGAGCAAGTTAGCGACAAACAATACCAGCACACAGAGGGCAACTTGTACGGCAATCGTCAAATGCATCAGGCGCCTGCGCGAGTGTGGCTCACTGGCCGATGGGCCGCCCTTGAGTGCGCTCGACGGCTTTACGGCCGAGGCGCGAAGTGCAGGGGCGATGCCAAATAACAGAGCCACAACCAACGTCAAGATGACGGCGAAAGAGAGCACTCGCCAGTCCGCTGGAAGCAGTAAACGAGCCGGATGATCCGGCGGATTCAGCCGGCTGACAATAAACGGTGCGGACCACCAAGAGAGCATCACGCCCACAACGGATGCAAAGAGTGCGAGCATTGCACTCTCGACAAGAACGAGTTGTACCAGGCGCGAACGTCCTGCGCCGATGGCTACACGCAGCGCCATTTCCCGAGCCCTGGCACTCGCCTGAGCCGTCATCAAATTCGCCACGTTCGCGCAGGTTATGAACAGGACGAGACCCACAAGCACGCCAAACACCGTTAGCGCATCGCGGTAGTCTTCCTGCATGTCGGAGATACCCGCGCTGGCGGATTCCATCAACATTTTCTGGTGAACGATGCCGTCCAAAGTCCGCTTCGGAAATCCGGCGAGCCCCTTCACCTGTTCCTCTCGGAAAGACCGATATACCGCTTGCAGCCGCTCCCGAACAGGCTCGATGGCAACATCCGGCTTCAACCGGACCAGGGTCCGGAACCAGTTCACGTCTGACCGCCCCACATCCGGACTCATCATCGTAGGGACAAAAATGTCGGTCATAACGCCGGGTTCGGTTCCTGTGAAGCCTTCTGGCGCTACGCCCACGATTGTGAATAGTTCGTGGCCGTAGCGGAACGTCCGCCCGACGATCTTTGGATTCCGACCGAAGCGGCGCGTCCAATACTCATACGAGAGCACCCCAAACGGATGGGCGCCGGGAGCGCGGTCATCGTTGTCGACGAGCAATCGACCGGCGGCGGGCCGGAGTCCGAATGAGTTGAACATTCCCCCAGACACATATTGCAGGTATGCTCTTTCCGTCTCTTGAGCCGATCCGTACGTCAGATCGACTTGAGCAGCAGGCGAAATCGCAATCAATTCTGCTTGATCCTTCAAGGCTCCACGCATCTGACGGAACATCGGGTACATCCAACCGTCTCCCGTTTGGACGATGCCATCAAAATCGGTCCCATGATAAAGGAGGACGTACAACCGCGCCGGATCTTTGACCGGCAATGGTCGCAGCAGCAACGCATCGATGAGCCGGAACGCCGCGGTACACGAGCCGATTGCCAGCGCGAGCGACAAGATCACGGCGGCGGAAGCTATTTTTGTCTTCCTGAGTTGCCGGCATCCGAAAACGGCGTCGGCACGAAGCGAATCGAGCCAACTCGCCACTTTGACATCCCGGCTCGCCTCGCGTTGCCGCAGCGTAGAACCGAATGCCCGTCGAGCTTCGGCCCGATCGCGGCCCTGCTCGATCGCCTCTTCAATGTGCGAGGCGAGTTCTTCTTCGATCTCACGGCTCAAACGGTCGCGGCGAAAGACGTTTGCAAGACGCGACAACAGCGACATATCACACCGTCCTTAGAACACCTGTGTGCCGTGTGCTCCGGGATGGAGCGCGCCTTCGCCTATGAGAAGTTCGACCGCCCTGGAGTGAGTCATGGCGAACATACTAAGACAGCTTAGCATTAGACGTCTTGGTAATTGCCCGCAAAGCGTTCTTGTGAAGTACGCCTCCTCTAATGCGCCGCGAACATAGCCTCCACATCTTTCAGAAATAAAGCTTGGCTACCTGGCCTCGTGTAAAACATATGCCCGCCCGGGTACTCATGCACGGTGACGCGCTTCGGATCGCCCATCACGGGCATCTCGTCTACAGTCAAAAGGGAACCCATAAAAGGGCAACTCAGATCGTCCCAACCGTGCGCAATAATGACCCGCAGCTTCGGGTCCGCCGCTACGGCCTCGCGCAAGTCGGCAGTTGAACCGCGTTCGAGCGCTTTATCCCGATCCCACTGTTCGTTCACCTCGAAGGACAGCGCGTGATACCGCGCCGTGGTCTTCCACCCCACCACGCGTGTCACCCAATCCACCATGGCAGTGGTCGTCGGCGCGATGATCGACGCAAGGATAGGATCGTTTGCTCTCGGGAATGGCGAGAAGGGAAACGGATCGGGCGCGGTTACGTTTGAATCGTACACCGATCCGATTTGGTCCTTTTCCCGATGTGCCTCCCGAAGGTAGGCCTCGGTATCGATGCGCCCTCCCGAATGTTTCACAAACGCGGGATCCAGTCCGGTTAACTCGGTCACTTTCTTGACCAGGCGCGGTGTTGCCTCTGGATCCGAGCGTCCAGCCAGCAGGTCCGCGACATACTGGCCTCGCGTGTACGCAATTACATCCGCCATTCGCGCAGCGGTGAGCTCGTGTTCGCGCTCCAGATGAGCCGCCACGATCGAAGGGAGAGTCATCATCCAGGGAAGCGGGGAAATCTCCCCATTGCTTTCAATCCAAGGGTTCAGATAAGGCGAAACCAAAACGACGCCGTTAATCCCGATACCGAGTTGCGATTGCAAATAATGTGTAACGCGCGGCCCACGATACCCGCCATAGCTTTCGCCGATGAGGTATTTGCGGGATTGCAGCCGGCTATATCTAACAAGCCAGTCATAGATCACGCGGGACAGATACTCAATATCCGGCGTGGTCGAGTAAAAAAGCTTCTTCGTCTCCGCCGTAGAAACAAGCGAGCGTGAGAAGCCCGTGCCGATCGGATCGATGAAGACAAGATCCGAAAACGGCAGCCACGTTCCCGGGTTGTCCGTCAGCCGTGCCGGATCGGAAGGACTGTCTCCTTGGCCGCCGAACTGGACATGCTTTGGGCCGATCGCGCCAAAGTTGAGATAGACGGAAGATGCCCCGGGGCCTCCATTCATCGCAAACGTCACTGGGCGATCCGCACTGTTTTTCACGCCGTCCAATGTGTACGATGTCACAACCACTTCACCAGTCTTCTCCTCCGGCTTGCTTGGGTCCGTGCGGTTGTAGACGGGAATTACCCCGACGGTTGCGGTATAGTGCAACGTCGTGCCATTCACTGTTATCGTCTGCTCCACTGACGCATCGGCGGGCAGCGGAGGCAGCGGTTCAGGCTTGGCTTCTGGACCAGTGGAAGATGTCTTTGACGACGCGGCCGCTTCCGTGTTGCTTCGGGCGCCGTGCTCCTGCGCAGATGCGGCCAAACAGCAAAAAGTAAGAGGGATGATAACTACCGCCACAAACCGGCGCCTAAAACGCAAAACACTCATGTGCTGAACATAGCGCAAGTCGTCCAGAACTCCATCCTGCCGCCCGGCCGTCTTCGGGCTGTTGTACGGAGCCACGGGAAGGTTCGGCCAGACATCGCGTTATCATTCCGTTGTGATACGTCGCCTGTACGTTCATAATTTCCGATGCTTGGAAAACTTTGACTTGCCCGTCGCGGATCAACGGTCCATCCTGCTAATTGGGAGAAACGGCTCGGGTAAAACAACCGTAGCCCTGGCCTTCGAAATTCTTCAGAAGATCGCACGAGGGATTAACAGAGTGGACGATCTAATTGGGCCAAAGGACCTCGCTCGCGGGGGCACAGGCTTGCCCCTCAGATTTGTAATCGAAGTCGAGCTTGAACGAAAGCTTTTCGAATACGAGATCTCATTCGAGTTCCCGAGCGGCTTCAAAGAACTCCGGGTACGTGAAGAGCACCTATTAGCTGACGGTAAGCCCATTTACAGCCGTGAATCGGCGCAAGTGCATCTTGCGAGAGCGGGACAGGAGAAGGAAGCCGATTTCCGCATTGACTGGCACCTTGCCGCTCTGCCGATTATCCAGCAACAGTCAACATCCGATCCATTATTCGTCTTCAAGAATTGGCTTGCCCGTACGCTGATTCTCCGGCCGATCCCGGCCTTGATCACGGGAGATTCGAAAGAGGAGACGTTACAGCCTAGCCTGGATGTAAGTGACTTTGGCGCCTGGTTTTCTGGCGTCCTCGCACAAGCGCCATCGGCGTACACGAGAATTGACACCTATCTGCGGCAGGTGATGCCTGATCTGAAGGACATTAAGAATCCATTGGTTGGCAAAGACTCTCGCAGTCTGACTGTCCAATTCTCGAAGGCGGAAGCAAGTGTGACTCTTCCTTTTGAGGATCTGTCCGACGGCGAAAAGTGCTTCATGATTTGCGCTCTCGTGCTTGCGGCAAATGAGGCCTATGGCCCGTTGCTCTGCTTCTGGGACGAACCTGACAACTATCTTGATATCTCCGAGGTTGGCCACTTTGTACTGGCCCTTCGCAGGGCCTTTCAATCTGGCGGTCAGTTCATAGCAACATCTCACAACCCTGAAGCTATCCGCCGGTTTTCCAATGAGAATACTATTGTCCTCGACAGGAAGAGTCATCTTGAACCGACCATCGCCCGGCGGCTCGAAGAATTCCAAGTAAATGGGGATCTTGTCGCCGCTCTGCTTCGCGGTGATGTGTCGAACCGTGAGTGTCAATAAGTTTAAGCCGCACGTCCTCATCTTGCCTGAGGACGACGCTAATCGGCAGTTGGCTAACGGCTTTCTCCTGGCCCTCGATCCGATTGTTCAAAGAAACGTGCAAGTGCTCCCAGTAGCCGGTGGGTGGATCGAGGTTCTGCACTGCTTCAAATCGGATCATGTCGCTGAATATGTATAAGTGTCGCGATCGGCTAATGATTCTTTTGATCGACTTTGACGAGGACTACAGAAGACTCAGCGACGCAAAGAGCAAGTTCGACGAGGTTTTGATCGATAGGATCTTCATCCTCGGGGCGCTGAGCCAGCCGGAGAGACTCAAGAGCGCCGGCCTGGGATCCTATGAGACGATTGGTCAAGCGATGGCGCAAGATTGCCGTTACGATCGTAACAACATCTGGGGGCATCCATTGCTTCGCCATAACGAAGCCGAACTGAAGCGGTTGCGTGAGCGCGCACGCCCAATCTTGTTCCAGCCATCTTAAGTGGGATCTGCGGTGTCACACACTAGCGGCCGGCTTCGTCACCGTTCCGCAATTGCTCGCCGCAACGCCACTTCGACTTCTTCCTTCGTCAGAGCAGTGCTAATGAACAGCTCCTGGCGAGCGCCCGCGCTCAGCGCAATTGCCTTCCATCCATTGGTGGTGGGAACCGTAACATGAACCGCCGGCTCGCCGCGGGCATCGCGCACTTGCCGGATGACGCCTGGAACCACCGAGCGGATCGCGGAATTGTCGCGAAGCAATCGCTGAAGCACCGGGCGCAGACCATCGATAATGCTGTGCTCGATCTTCAGCTTGCCTTGCTCGGCACGGAGTCGCATCGGTTACTTGAACCTCTTCTTAAACAGAATATCGACTCCAAACTCGCCGTTATCGTCGCGAAGCGCAACCAGTGAGTATTGACTACTGAAAGCCCACTCCAGCCGGAAGATCTGCTCAGATGTCTGCTGCAAGTTGGTGATGTAGGTAACCGTGATGGATTTCGAGATCTGCTGCTGCACCGTCAGCCGTGCCTGAGGTGTGTTGGTAATGCCTTGCACCAGCGGATCGATCTTGATATTCGTGATGCCAAACAGCTTGGAAAGCCGGTTCGATACTGGTGCGAAAGCCTGCCCCAATACGGTGTTGGCTCCCGACTGCAGCGCGCTGAAATCGTTTGCCGTCTGTGAACTGGATAAATTCGAACTGATATCGGGAGCGCGGCCCACGGTGAGCAGCGCCACGATATCGCGCGGCTGCAGCGGCGGGTCGGAACGGTAATTAATATTGAGCTTGCTGAGGGGCCCCGAAACAGTGATGTCGACCGCGATACCGCCTGCTTCAGTTAGCAAATCGAGGTCCAGCACCGGCTCGATTCGCAGCGGGTTTTGAAAATTGATCTCGCCACGATTGATGGTATATGCCGTACCGAAAATCTTGATGTCGCCCTCATTCACGGAAATACTGCCGAGGGCCGTGGGATGATCGGGCGTGCCCCGTAGCCGGACATCCACCTCCGCCTGCACATCCTGGCTGAGATAAGTGCTCAATTGCAGATTGGGCGAACTTTCCACCCGAACGTCGAACTGCACGCCGTCAAAAAATCCTCGTTCGTTACCGGGTGCTGGCGCCGGAGCGGCCGTTCTTGCGAGCAAAGTGCCGATATCGGTGCTGGGATTGAACGATGCCTTAGTTACCGTGACCGAACCGGACAGCACGCTGGCCTCACTCGTCCCGGAGAACCGGAGACTGGAATCGGCCGTGGCGCTGATACCTCCGGCATAGCGCACGCGCACTTGGTTCGCACTCCCCGTTAGCTGATATACCAATGGTCCCGCTCCAAAACTAACGAACCCCGCCATCGACAAATCGCCGCCGCCACTGTGCGCAGTCAACTTCTCGATTGTGGCGCGATTCCCATCGAAGCGCAGAGTCCCATTGACCCCGCTTAAACCATTCGGAACGTCATTTAAAAAGAACGAAGCGTCTTTCAGTTCCAACCAGCCGTTCACCGTGGGCGATCCATAAGTCCCGCCGAAAGATGCGTGAATGGACGAAATACCCGTGGACATGACGTTCGGATCGGCAAGTTGAAAAATCTTGAGATTGACAGATCCATCTGCATGCAGATTCATCGTCTTTTGACGAGTCAGCGGGATCGATCCTGTCACACCGATATTCGTGTCCTTGCCGCCAATTTGAAAACTGCGCACCACAGCGGAACCGTTTTCCGCTTCCACCACGATCGGCGCCATGTTGTGGAGAGTCAGATCACTGGAATTCAATGTCCCTTTCGCCGCCGCCGGTAGAATGGGATTCACTTGCACGTTGTCGATGCGGAGCGATCCTTCAAACCGGTTGGGATCGAGAAGCGGGCCGTTTAAGAGAATGTCCCCGCGCAACGACCCACTAAACGGCAGCGGTTGCGAGCGACCCGCAAGAGTATAAATCGTACCCAGGTCGATCTTGCCTAAGTGTAGAGCGCCTTGAGTAGGATAGCCTTCGGCAATCTGAATGCGGGCCGACCCATTCACTTGCGTAGTACGTAAATCACCTGCGATCTTGGCTTCAATCACTTGCCCTTGAGTAACTGTACTCACGGTTGCGCTGCCAAAGGGAATCCCACGCACCGTCACACGGCGGAAGGTAAGTGTTCCGTTCGCCTTCAAGGGCTGAAACTGGTCCCGTACAACACGAAAACTGGCCTGCCCGTGTACTTCGAATTGCGCATTCAATTCCGGTTCATACTTATGCACCAGCGAAACACTCCCCAGGGGGAAACCGTTGCTATCCAGCTTCACTTCCGCTGTCCCGTTGTCCCAGGAACCCTTTGCGTGGTGGTATCCCATAGCGAACGCGGCCGACGCCGGACCAGCTTGTATCTTTCCTGAAGCAATCTCCAGATCGTCGCCTTGAAGCGTTGCCGAAAATTCAATCCGATTCAATAACTCGTCATAAGCGTCCAGACTATTCACGCTGATCTTTGCTTTGCCTGATGGATTATCCATCGTTCCCGTAATTGTGCCGGAACCGGATGCGATTCCCCGGACAACCGGCAACTTTAAAGTAGAAAACTGGTTCAATACATGAACAACATCGGCGCCCCGAAATTGACCGTCCAAATGAAATGGACCGCTCCGGTCGATGGTCCAGTCCATTAATGGAATCGAACCGCTTCCACTCGCATGCATCGATCCCTGATCCAACACGAGACCGGTAAATTGCACCCTTCTAGCCGTCAGTCCAACGTGTCCCCGCAGTTGGTCCCACGCCTCGCCTTGGCTCTCGAATTGAGTAACTACCAGGTCGCCATCGATACGCGAATCGCGCAGCGGTCCTGCAACCGTTCCCGCAAAATGAACGTTGCCGTTCGGGTTCAGTGATAACGGTAGCGCCATATTGGCCGGTCCTAAGCCCAAAATGGGTAGAGCCGGTCGAAGATCGCTCAGCTCCCTCGAATCGAGCGTCAGGCTCAGACTTTGATCCGGCACTCCAGCAACCGAAAGCCGGCTGCTGGGCAGAATCAACTGCGAAGGACCCAACTCGAAGGCATGCGCGGCTTGGCGGTATGTGACGTCCACGTTGCCGGACAGCGGAATGCCTTCGGAAACGGGAGTAATCGCTGCGTTCGTGTGCAACACGAAGCCTCGAAGGCGGCGACCCAGCCGGCCTTCAATGCTAAATGACCCATCCGCTTTCCCACGCCATGGTACGGCTTTTGCGGTGAGGTATGGCGCCACTTCTCTCACATCCAGCCCACGAATCTCGCCAGCCACAGTCAAATCGCGAAACCCCTTTAAAGAGGCCGATCCCGCGACTCTGCTTCCTAATACTGAAGCGGTTAATCGTCCCAGGTCGATATCGTGCTCATCCACGTAAATTTCCGACTCTGCCGAAATGCGCCGGAGCGAGAAGACGCGCGAACGGTAACCCACATCCCGGGCGGACATCCTGCCATGAAAAGCGAATGCCGACGATACATCGTAGTGCGCAGTCCCTGTGATTTCAATGTCGCCTTCACTCAGCTCCGGGACCTCGGCAACTTTACCAACCTCGCCTACATTCGCTTTTACGCTGACATGCATATCCGCAACCGGGTTTCGGAAATTAGTAAGTAACAAACTGCCACTTACATCGGATTCAGTCGTTTGTAAGTTGAACTGCGTAACGTTTAGCCGGTTTCGTTCGACCTCAGCTTGTAACTGCAAATCCGCGCCGATCGGCAACGTTTGATTCGATTCGATATGCACCTGACGTGATGATAATTGCACCCCATAACGCTCTGCAGCCGGCTCATAGGTCAACACTGCATTTAGGTGGTCTCCACGCGCCGATAATGGAACTCGACGAAACTCCGTTTGAATCTCTCCTTGGTCTATTGCGAAGTGTCCGATTTTCAAATCGACCAACTGTTCCACAGCCGTCTTCGTGTGATGCACCCTGCCAGTCGGAATGTTGGTGGTTCCATCGCGCCGGAACAGGAGATAAATGCGCGGACGTTCCAGAACCAGTGAGGTGATATCTACATCCCGCTTCCATAGGGAAACTATTTTCAATTGAACCCGCACGGCCTCGGAGCGGAATAACGGCGGCGCGCCGGATGGCTCCGTACCATGCAGAACCAGATTGTCCAATTCGAGGCTTAATGCGCGCCAGTCGAACCGGAACGATCCCAATTCGGCCCGGCCTCCGGTGGTACGCTCGATTGCGGCGATCGTCCTGTGGCGCAAGGTATTGGCCAGCCATGCGCTTCTCAACACATACAACCCGGCCGTCACGATCGCCACCGCAGCCAATGCCACAAGCAGTAGACCAACAAGAAGAAGTCGTCGGGAGCGAATCATGAGCGGCATTTACTCCAGGCTCTTATCGATGTAATGGATGTCCACTCTCTTCCGAGCCTCTTCCAGCCACTCATTCAGAGCGTAGTCTACACGCTCGCTGCTGAGCGCTTTTACAATACTCGTCCGAACCTCGCTTAAGGGCGGAGGTCGTGTCGAGTGCGACGCGCTCCAATTTTGAATTACGCGCTGATACGCATTCTCAATTTCCGAGTTTGAAACATCGACCACGGGCCGGAAACGATACTCGATAAAACGCATAGTAGTTAATTGAAGAGCCAGATGGGCCTTGATCGTGTCCGTGGTCAATTCATAGGATTTCAGAGCAGCCGAAAATGCCTCTTCGCCGCCAAACTGCGAGATCACTCCGGCTAGATACTTATCGACGTCTTCATTGGTAGGCGATGGATAGCGGCTCATATCCATCTCCCGCTTAATCAAAAGCTGCTGCACCAACCGATCGGCAGCGGCCCGCCGGGCCCCTATGTCCCGCACCACGGGTTGTTTGTTGAGAAAGTCGGTTACCCGGATCTCCTCGTCCAATTGCAGATCTGTAATAACTTGCCGCCCCACAGTAATGGCAAGCTTGTCGAGCAGTTCCGAATGCAGTGGCAACGCCATCAGGGCAATAATCAGGTACTTCATCAAAACGCCTGCCCCAGGGAGAAGTGAAATTGGAAAGCATTTATCTTCTGTACGGTGGAAGTGGCCGTACCGTTGATCAAATCCTGCTCTGTCCCCTTCAGTCCGTAGAATCGCGGCGCGTCGGGACTAAATGAGAAGTCCAACCGCACGGGGCCAATGGGCGTCCGGTAACGAATCCCAAATCCGGCGTTCTGAACGGTGTAATTGAAATCCTGCAGATTTTCCTGCCGAAACCGCAAACTAAAATGCGACAAGCTTTGATAAACGTTGCCGAAATCCTCGAAGAGTACGCCACCCAAATTATCTCCAATCAACGGGAATCGCAACTCCACGTTGTTGGTTAAAAGGAGATTGCCACCGATCGGAAAGCCAGTAACCAGGTCGCGCGGACCAGCCTGAAAATCCGGGAACGCGCGAATGGACGTTGAACCTCCTGAGTAGAATCGTTCGGCAAGTGGAATCTCAGGGCGCCCTCCGGTGCGATCGATCACTCCGAATTGTGTGCTCCGCGCCAGCACTAGATCCCGGTGTAACTGATAATAAGTCGAATTGCGAATGACTCCGCGGCCAAAATGTGTTTGCGAAGCAAGAAAGCCTGGAGCGTAGGCAAGATCTATGGTCGTGTAGATGCCGTGATGCGCATCTGTGGGATCGTCCCGCTTGTCCTGAATTAACGTAAACTCGCCCAGTCCGACGCGCTCAGGCTGCGATAACAAAGGGACCAGCAGCGGATCGATCTTCAGGTTCGATTGGGTGACATGCCGAAACACCAACCGGTACTGTACGGTATACGCCCTGTTCAGTTTCTGCCCCAATTGAATGGACCCCTCTTGCCGATGAGCGGTAAACGTCCGAATATCGTTGGAGTCATCGTACAGCCCGGTAAGAGTAAGACTCAGATTTGGATTCGATGTAAATTGGGGAATGAAGTAAGTCATGGACACTCGCTGTTCGATTGTCGATAGCGAAGTCTGTAAACTCACCGTTTGGCCCAATCCTAAGAAATTGAGGCGGCTGATACCGAATGAAACTCTCGGGGCGAAGCCCGTCGTCCCAGCCGGGTTATCTAGCGTTGTCACGCCACCGCCGATTCTGGCAATCTGGGCGCCGAATCCGAAATTCAGCGAGTAGTGCCTCGCTTCGTCCAGATCGTAAAGCACGTACTTAGATTCTTCATCCCCGTCAGGATCCTGTAGCGCCGTGTTCACGCGAGCGAATATTCCCAAGTCATATAGATCGCGTTGACTCTCCGTATTCTCCGCCAAGGATAATGGCTCGCCGGCTTTCAATTTGATGCGGTCATACACCAGATGCCGGCGCGTCGTCTCCAGTCCTGTCACGATTATGTCTCGCACGTACTTCCGCTCGCCAGGGCGAAATACGTACCGAAGATCCACCTGATTTGGCAGGCTCGCCGGATCGACGTAATATTCAAATGCGGCATTGGGGTAGCCGTCGTTATAGTAATAATTCAGAACGTTGTCGCGGTCGTCTCCCACGTTGGTTTCGCTGTAAGGCTGCCCCGGCCTCGACGCGATCATAGTTTGCAATAAAGGAAGATCGGTGGCGCTCGCTCCCTCAATCGACAAGTGCGATACGATCCATTGCCGGCCTTCCTTGATGTTGATGAATACCGCGATCTGGTTTTTCCGCCCGTGGTAATCATCGACAATCCGGGAAGTGACTTCAACATCCCGGAATCCATTAGATCGATATAAGTTTTCAACCGCCTGCACATCCTGCCGCAAGTAGCTGACGCTATACCGGCCATATGGGTATCGCGGAAATTCCGCAGGCTGCAGATAAAGGCGTTCCCGCACCGTTTCCGGTATGAAGTAACGGTTGCCCGAAATCTCTAAATGAACGAACTTATGTCGCGGACCGCGTTCGATCTGGTAAATCACCGTCTGCTGGTGGCTGGACGGCGATTCATACGAGGAGTAAGTTACTTTGGCGCCGAAGTAGCCTTCACTTTGAAGATAGTTTTCAATGTTGTGTTGCCCCTCGAGTAATAAATCGGTATCGACGGAGCCCTCCTGGAAGACCGGTACCAATTGCTTCAATTTGCCACGTTCGATTTTGGTGCCTTTGGTTTGCACCAGAATCACGGGACCCGCGTTCACATTAATCGTGGGTTGGACGGTATCCGTGTCGGGCTGAAAAGTCAGGGTAGTTAAAGCGACGGTCGCCCGCAGCCGATTCTCCTTCTGATATAGCCGTCGAATGTTATCCAGTCCCTGCCGCACGCGCTCATCGGTGACCTGTTGCCATCCAAGCAACCCGTACAAACGCTTCCAGTGCGTGGCGCGAATCAGAACGCTCGCCGGGCGGACCGAATCGCCCGTGATGGTGGGACCTTCAAACCGCGCCCGCTTCCCCGGATCGACGGAAAAGGTTAAGTTGGCCGCTTCGATCCGATCGTCATAATCGATGTGCGCATGAACCGTGGCGCCGTAAAGTCCGTTCTGCCGCAGGAGATCCGTGAGCGACTCCATTGCTTGCACTTTCTCCGAATCGGAGTAAGGCGCGCCCAGACGCAACTTCGTGGCGCTCGATAGCTGGCCGCCGTTGGGCGGCTCCTTTACATTTTCAACCACCACGCGCCCCACAAAGTACGCTCGCTTCGTGATAAACCGTAGCGCCACGCGGTCCGGCCCGGGCGCCATCGCATCCACCGCCAGATCGGAAAAACGGCCCGTGGAATAAAGCCTCTGTATAGCCAGTTGCAGGTCGCGCTCATGAAACGCTGAGCCGGTTTGAAAGGGCAAAAGCTGCCCCAACTCCGCATGAGTCAGCGGCTGATCTTCGGGTTCAAACTGAATCGCGGTGATACGCGAGCCTTCGTATTTCAAGGCTGCTTGGATTAGTGGCGGCTGGGTTGCAGGCGATTGCTTCGGAGGCGATTGTGCGCTTTGAGCCGCCGCTCCCCCGCACAAAATGAGAAGGGTGACGAACAACCAGTTCGGCCAGTAGCTCCCATCGGTTGATACGATCGGGTTATATGACTGGGTCGGCTTCGGATCGCTACTCGCGACAGCTTCTCTTCGGCCCGATAGGAGATGCAGGCCAGGCCAGAATCGAAAGCGCGACAGTAAGCATTGTCGGTTGCGGCGCACTAGGAAGCTTCCAGGCCGAAGCCTTGGCGCGCGCCGGTGTCGGAGCGCTCCGGCTGATCGACCGCGATACGGTGGAATTTTCGAATCTCCAGAGGCAATGGCTCTACGACGAATCCGACGCACAGGAGGAGACGCCCAAAGCCATTGCCGCATCTCAGCGTTTGCAGCGTGTGAATCAACATGTTCGGCTGGACCCGTTTGTCACGGACGTAACCCCCTCCAATGCGGAAGACTTGCTCATTGGGTCCAACCTCATACTTGATGGCACCGACAACTTTGAAACGCGTTATCTACTCAACGATATTAGCGTCAAGCTCGGGATTCCTTGGGTATACGGCGCGGCAATCGGCAGCTACGGTGTCACCATGCCCATAATTCCGGGTCATGGGCCCTGCTTTGCCTGCGTATATCCGGCCCCTCCCAGCGGAATCCAGCCGACTTGCGATGTGAATGGCGTACTCGCATCGACCACCGCGGCAATTGCGTCCCTACAGGTAGCCGCGGCTCTGCGGATCCTGGTCGGATGGCCCGATTTCCGCTGCTCTATTCAGACCATGGACGTTTGGGAGGGCTCGGCGAGGCAGATATCCGCCGGTGACCCCGATCCCAATTGCTATGTCTGCGGGGCGCGCCGGTTTCGTTATCTGGATGGCCATCGCCAAATGCCAGTCAGTCTATGCGGACGCAACGCGGTGCAATTGCACGAGTCCTCCCGGCCCCTGAATCTGCAGGAGCTGGCGGCCCGTCTGCGGCCGCTCGGCGAGGTCCGTGTGAACGAGTTCGCCCTGCGCATGTTGCTGCCCAAGTTTCAATTGACCTTCTTTCCCGACGGCCGCGCGATTGTCAAAGGAACCACCGACCCGGGCGTGGCGCGGAGTCTCTACGCCCGTCTGATTGGTGCGTGATTCGGCCGTCTCGGATCATTCATCTTCTAACCCGCCAAAACAACTAAGGCTATTTCCATGATGGCTAGAGACACATGTCCCTCAAAACAGACACTATGTAAGTGTGAGTTCTCCGGAAATTCGTTAATTTACCCCGGACGGCGATACAGCCCTACACGCGCGATTCGATTTCGGGACTGGATTACGCGCTAAACCGGTATTACGCAGCGGGACCGGGCGATCCCACGGGGTTGGAATCGATACGCATATAGCGAGACAGCCCTGTGGTCCGTTTTGATCCGCTGGGACTCATAGACGAAGATCCAGACGACAGATCAGGTGATGAGGGCTGTACGTGGGATAACGCCACTAACACGCTTACATGTCCGGAGCCTTACATCCCGGTCAGCCCCGATAATGGGAACGCGTTAATCAAAATAATGACGACGTTTGGAATAATTGTAAGAAGACAATTCTCGGAGCGTCAAACAAACTGATTGACAAACTAAATGCATTTAAAGATCTTACTGTGCCTGTTGACGCTCGTGGTTGGCGTGTCGGCCCAAGAGCGGTCCAGGCTTCTGTGCTGATCGGAAAAGAGGGTCATGTGTCTATAGTGACAAAGTCAGAGACAGGCCTGCTCGCCAAGGCAGTGCAACGCGCGCTAACGGAGGCCGTCTACGGTAGAAATTGCGGATCCACCCCCTCGAACTCACTTTTACATTTGAGTTGGCTGAACCGGAAAGCGAGATTGGTCGCGACACGGTATTTTTTTACCCCCCTAATAGGTTTCTTATCAGGAGTAGTTTGCCTTTGCTCGAACCCCAGGGCCCCCCAAAATCGGCCACTAGCAGCCGATAGAAATATGGGGCGGCGGTGGAATTTCGTGGGACAGTCAACATAGCTCCTAATTCCGCGAGTTTACGAATGCCGCGCGGCCGGCGTCGCCCACATCGCTATATGGCGCTGTGACCACATACGCGTACGCCATATAACGCAGCAAATCAGATTCTCTCGATCGCGGGCAACCTGAGCGAAAGTCGAAAGTATAACGCGAATGGTCAACTGACCAATCTGACATCGGGATCCTATCATTACGCCTACAATTACTCGGCCACGCAAAACAACGGCCGGATTACCTCCATGCGGATGTGGCGAGCGGCGAAACCATTACTTACGCTTATGATTCGCTGAACCGATTGATCAGCACATCGGGCACTGGGGACCCGCAAGGAAACTGGAGCCAAACGTTCTCCTATGATGGTTTCGGAAATTTGACGTCGAAAATCGGCAACAACGCCCCGATCGTGACCAGCTACAGCGTTAATCCTGCGACCAACCAGATTACGAGCAACGGCGCTGTGTGCGATGCCAACGGCAACATGACGGCGTATGGATCTCCCGGGCAGGTGACCGTATTTCTACCACGACGAAGCGAACCGGCTGAGTACAGGGCAGCCGCCGTGCACATAGCGCTGGCCAGCTACTATCAGGACGATGTCAGCATCTGCTCCGAGGGCGGGGGCGGCGGCGGGGGAGAAGCGTACATTCCCGACGGTTGGCGTGCCGACGTTTAGCGATAGGGTATACGCCGGTCCGGGCGATAACGGCGATACGGACGAGAATAATTTCATTCCTACCGCCGTCGGTGATGACAGCAGCGGCGATGACACATCCGGCGCTATCCCGACCACAAACGGCTCGACGATTCCAGCGGGCGCGCCACCCAAACCGCCTATCCCGCCGAAAGTACCATGTGCCCCGTCCGGCAAGGCCCCGTCGCCGAGTTTCTATCAGGAACAGGGACTTCAGGCCAAAAACCTTAGCATATTATCGGCAATGTTTCCGTTCGCTATGGGTCGCCAGAGTATCGACGCCTACAACATGATGATTTTATCGCAATTCCATCGCGGTGGAACACTGGACGCGCAAGTCCGGTATGGAGGTTCTCCAACCTACGCGAACTACGTTTATGGGGTCTATTTAGCTGCGGCAGGGTGGACCCTCACTGAGGCGCTACAGGGCGCAGATTTCTACGCGGCACTTCGTAGCTCTTACCCAAAGGGCACCCCAATGGATCCCATTTACAAATCCGTTCCGGCGGCCAACTTTGCTAATATCACGGCGGGCTTCAATGCCGAAAAGAATGGTACGTTGTGCCAACCGCAATGATAGGCATCGCCATTCATGGCGAAGAGTCGCGGGTTCAAACCACAGAAACGGGCGGTTTCTCGTTTCGGCGAGCGCTTTGGTGTCTTATTGTCTTAAGCTCTCTGTGCGTGACAGGTTGCCGAAATGACGGAACTATTGTTTGGTCGGCAGAAGTTCATTCTCCCGACCGTCGTTGGCTCGCTTCTGCGGCTACCAAACAGTGGGGCGGTCCAGGCGGCGCCTACGTGAGCACCAGCGTGTATCTAAGGCCGATAGGCAGTAATCAGCGTGCGTTTGAACTATTGGGCCTCGCGGATCCCACTGCGTACCCAATAGGTATAACGAGTGTCAAGCTGACATGGATCACACCGACGCATCTTGACATCGACTACTCAGACCGGTCGACCGTCGACCTCCAGGTCGTTAAATTTCAGGACATCGAGATCACAGCGCAAGCCCGATCGCGCGATTCGGCTAGTCCGCCGAGCCATCGAATTCCGTGACACAGTCACCATAACTCCCTAAAATTGCACGCTACGGCAGACGAGCCGCGATCTTATCCTTGATCGCCGTCTGGCAAAAGTTGGTCTGGCAAAAGTGGGTCAGACTGAAGATACCCCGGAGCGAAAAATGGAAACTATGCCAGACCGGACTGGCCCCACTTCGGAAAAGCTCAACTCTTGCGCCGAATTCATCGACGACGACCTTCAGCTGGAACCAGTATCCGGCCGCCGGCATCGTCCACGTCGCCGTATGGAGCGGTGACCACCTACACCTACGCCAACACCGCGCCGCAAGTGACCGCCACTGTGTAAATGGACGCTGGACGCAGACATACCTGGATGGGCTCGGCCGGACCCACCGCGTGGCGACGGGTTATAGCAATACGACGCTTTCCTACACGGACACCATCTACGACACCTGCGGCTGCACCCCCATCGGCAAGCCGTACCAGACGAGTATGCCCTATGCACCCGGCGCGACGCCCCGTGTGGAAGGTGAACACCTACGACGCAATCGGGCGAACGCTGACCACAGTCTTGCCTGATGGCGCTTCGACCACCGGCTATTCGTATCAGGGCAACACGGTCACCGTTACCGATCCTGCGGGAAAGTGGAAGCAGTACACTGTGGACGCTTTTGGTGAGCTGACCCAAGTGGTGGAACCGAGCCCGAACGCGGCGACGGAGCCGAACCACGTCACGACCTACACATACCTATGTTCGTGTCAACTGAAAAGTTGATACGCGTGCCGTTTTTTTGGCGAATCTCCGAGAGCGGAGGGCGGCTTACTCCTTATTTGATCGTCAGCGCGGAGTGGGGG
>DATAXY010000029.1:0-100438 GCA_036272835.1 Bryobacteraceae bacterium | reverse complement strand
TCTGGCAACTCGAAGAAGATGTAATCTCCATGAGGAAACTTCACCCGTCGCTGCACGCGGAGACTCTGTCCAAAAAGTGGATGGAACTGATAGTGAACCTTGATAATTTCGGGTCCATGGGCATTATGTTTCTGGCTCGCCGGGATCGGGCAAAACGATGCTCGCTAAGCGCTTCGCCAGCATTCTTCCGGAACTCACATTCGCAGAATCGCTGGAGGCAACGCAAGTCCACAGCGTTGCCGGTTTACTTCCCGCAGGCATCGGGTTGCTGCGCCAACGCCCGTTTCGGTCGCCTCATCACACCATCTCCGATGCCGGTTTAATCGGCGGCGGAAGCGGGATGGCCCGTCCAGGCGAGGTAAGTCTCGCGCACCAGGGCGTTCTGTTCCTCGATGAGCTGCCCGAATTCCCTCGCGGCGTGTTGGAACAGTTGCGGCAACCGCTTGAGGAAGGCTCCGTGACCCTGGCTCGCAGCAATGGCACGCTCACGTTTCCGGCTCGGATCTTAATGGTGGCCGCCATGAATCCTTGTCCATGCGGTTTCTATGGCGACACTACGCGCGAATGCCGTTGCACTCCGGGAATTATTCAACGCTACTTGGCCAAAGTGAGCGGACCGCTCCTGGATCGCATCGACTTGCACATTGAAGTTCCGGCCGTGGCCTACAAGGACCTGCGGAATAAGGTCGAAGGCGAGACCTCTGCGGCCATCCGCCAACGAGTGGAGCAGGCGCGAGCGATACAGCGCGCCCGCGGCTTCTACAACTCACAGATTCCACCCAAACAACTGCGAATCCTGTGCGCACTGGACGATACGGCCGAACGAACGCTGGAGATGGCGGTACGGCGGATGAATCTGTCCGCGCGCGCCCATGACCGCATTTTGCGTGTCGCGCGCACGATTGCCGACCTCAATGAGGCGCCCGCGGTCTTGTCGAAGCATCTGGCCGAAGCGGTGCAATGCCGGAATCTGGACCGGAATTACTGGAGTTGAGGCAGGAAGCGTCAAGCAAAATTCTTCCGATAGGTGTATTACAAGGCCACATCGATCCCAGTTGGGGGGGCGCGAGCAACGTTTGCACATCAACGACGACGATAAATGCGTGGCAACTTGCATAGCAGGCGGTGTGCCGGGCAACTCGATCGCGCCGTCCTACTCGAATGGAGCTGTCAGTTATGGAACCGCTGGCGTTGTCAGCAGCATCGCGAACACGCCTCGTGAGCTTCAGCTAGCATTGAAGTTTATCTTCTAAAGACGCCTTTCCGCTTTCGAACATCTCAGTCGCGAAAGCGGACACCTTCGCGCAACCTACATCTGCATCGTTCCGGCAAGAAACCTACCAGAGCGTTACTCGGCACGAAGGTCCGGGACCAATCGACGATGGATGCTAAATTGCTCACTCAGTCATTCGCCGATGAAGCTGGCAGGCAAATGCATTGTTCTCCAAATGACCCGTCGCCGACAATTAGGGGCATTTCTTTCCCTCATCTCTGTTGTTTCTGTATGTGCACAGACATCCGAGATTTCTGTAACTGAACCGAAACCGCTACCGGTCGTTGGACCGCTGATGAAGCCGTTTCATCTGGAACGCCGAATCGTATCGCCGGTTGTCCTGACCAACTCACCTCGTCTCCAATCGCTGGTTCGGGCCGGCGAGCTCTATCTCTCGGTCCCGGATGTGATTGCGCTGACCATCGAGAACAACGTGGACATCGCAATAGAGAGATACGGACCGTTTCTTGCGCGCGAAGTACTTCGGCGGGCGCAAGGCGGAGGGCCGCTGCGGGATTTCGGCGTCCCCATCAGCCCAGGCCCGGTGAGTGTCAGTCTGGCGGGCGTGAGCGCTAATAATGTCGGCCTCGGCGTGAGCGGGGCGGGCGTGGGCTCCGGCGGCGGCATCGTTGTTCAGTACGGCGTAGCTCCTCCGAATCTCGACCCTTATCTTTTCGGCTATGCGAACTTCGTTCACTCCACAACGCCGCTCAGCAATACAGTGTTGAGCCAAATACCTTCTCTAATCAACGACAGCCGTACATATGAATTCGGCTACGGCCAGCAGTTCGTATCCGGCACCGGAGTGCAGGCCACCTACCGCAGTTATCGCAGCGAAGTGAATAGCCCGGCGAACGTCCTAAACCCTTACACGCAAGGCTATCTCGACTTATATGTTACCCAGAACTTGTTAGAGGGATTTGGAGTTTCTATCAACAACCGCAATATACGGGTGGCAAAGAATAACATGAAAGTCACCGATCTCCAACTCAAGCGCCAGGTGATCACGACGATATCGGCCGTCCTGAATCTCTACTGGGATCTGGTGAGCTTCGACGAGGATGTGCGTATCAAGCGGCGTGCGGTCGAGACGGCGCAGCAACTATACAACGATAATCAACAGCAAGTTAAGTTAGGGACCCTTGCGCCGGCGGAGGTTACAAGAGCGGCGGCGGAAGTCTCCTCGAGGGAGGAGGACCTGCTCATTGCGCAGACCAATGTCTCGCAACAGGAGACCGTGTTGAAAAACGCGCTCACCCGCGATGGCGTCGCGAGCGCGTGGCTGGACGACGTCGAAATAGTTCCCCTCGATCGCTTTTCAATTCCCGAGAAGGAGGATCTGAGGCCCACGCCTGACTTGATCAAACAGGCGCTCGCATCGCGGCCGGAGATTGAGCAGACCATGATTAACCTGCAGAGCAGTAAGATCAACATCGGCGGCACTAGGAATGAGTTACTGCCTACATTGCAAGCCTTCGCTGAGTTGACCAACAACGGGTTGGCGGGACAGGCCAACTATATCGGAAACGGCGCCGCTGGAGAACCGGAACCTTCTTTCGTGGGCGGATACGGAAACATGTTGGGTCAGATATTCCGCCGCAACTATCCCAACTATTCGGCTGGCTTTTCGATCAATATTCCTTTCCGGAACCGGGCGGCGCAAGCCGATTACGTGGCCGACGAGTTGAGTTTACGGCAAAGCGAGTTGCAACTGCGCCGCGCGGTAGGCCAAGTGCGCGTTGAGGTCAAAAACGCCATTGTCGGACTGCAGCAGGCGCGCGCTCGCTACGAAACAGCAGCCTCGACGCGTAAGTTCGCGGAACAGACTCTCGATGCCGAACAGCAAAGATTTAAATTTGGGCAATCGACGATCGCCCTGGTCGTGCAGGCCCAACGGGACCTTGCGCTGGATCAGAGCGCTGAAGTAGAGTCCATGGCGAATTATACTCACGCGAAAATCGCTTTCGACGAGGCGGTTGGCCAAACGCTCGATGTGAATGGGATCTCGATTGAGGAAGCCGCCTCCGGCAAGGTGAAGCGCGAGTCGGCCCTGCCAGTTTCATTACCCGAACCCGCGAATCCCGCACACCAGCAAGGACACCAGCAATGAAGGCAAGAAGAGGATGGTCCAAATTTGTTGTGTTCGCCTGCTTGGGCTCGCTCTGCGGCGCACAGGAGGGACCGATCGTAGTCGAAAAGCCCTCCGGCCCGTTTGTGCTGCGGCCTTATAAGACGCCGGTAGTATCGCCCATCCGATTGACGAATTCCGATCGGCTTCACGGTTTGATCCGCGCCGGTAAACTATACCTGACCGTCCAGGACGCCATCGCGTTGGCAATCGAGAATAATCTGGATCTTGCAGTAGACCGTTACGGTCCGCTCACTGCCGAATGGGCATTGAAGCGAGCCCAAGCGGGAGGTCCCCTGCGTGGAGTAACAAGCGGTAATTCGTTGGTCAACCAAGCCACCAGCGGCCAAGGCGTCGTCGGAAGTCAAATCAGCGCTGGCCTAGCCACGAATAGCAATGGAAACGGCGGCAACGGCAACGCAATTGTCACGGAGATAGGACCAATTACACAGAACCTGGACGCCGTCTTTCAAAACGCAACCGCATGGTCGCACACGACAAGCCCGCAGGCCAACACGTTACAAAGCGAGACCACGGCGCTTGTGGATACGCGGCACGTCTACGATTCGTTCGTTCAGCAAGGTCTCTTATCTGGCGGCTACATCCAAGTAACTGCAAATGAGTCGTATCTTAAAGAGAATACGCCGACCGATATCATCAATCCGTCGGTCGCGCCGGTTGCCCAGATTTACCTCCGCCATAACTTTCTGTATGGATTCGGGACAGCGGTCAATAGCCGCTTCATTCGCATAGCGCGGAAAAATATCGTCGCCGCGGACGAGGCGTTCCGCTCCGAATTACTAAACCTGGTGGCCGATATCCTGAATCAGTATTGGGACCTTGTAACCGCGAATCAGGACCTCAGAGTGAAGCAGCGGGCCGAGGCGGCGGCGGAAGAATTTCTAAAGGATACTCAGAACCAGATCGCACTGGGCACGCTGGCGAAGGTCGAGGTGCTCCGCGCCCAGGCTGAGTTGTCAAGACGCAAGCAGGAACTCGCCATCGCCCTAGCCTCCGTTCTCCAGCAGGAAACGACCTTGAAGGGTAATTTGAGCCGTAGCGGACAGGAAGATCCGGTCCTCGACGCCGTCGAAATCGTTCCGCTCGATCGTATTCAAGTGCCGGAAAAGGACGATCTACCGCCCTTGAGGCAGTTGTTGGCGAGGGCCTTGGCGAAAAGGCCGGACGTTGCGCTCACAAATCTGAATAAGGAAACAACCGAGATTTCAGCGCTGGGCACGGAGAATGGTATTCTTCCGACCCTGCAAGTGATTGCGGCAACAAACGTCAACGGTCTAGCCGGCACAGCGACGCCGCAACCGCCCGGTGAACAGTCAAATCCCTACTTTGTGGGCGGACTCGGGAACGCTCTTGGACAGGTGGCTCGTCGCGATTTTCCGTCGGAGCGGGCAGGAGTGCTCTTTCAAGGAACCATTCGAAACCAGATCGCACAGGGAGACTATGGAGTGGACCAACTCCAATTGCGGCAGAACGAGCTGATCGCTCGAAAAAGCATCAACCAGATCGTCGTGGATATTTCGAATCAGATGGTCGCTCTGCGGCAGGCTCGCGCTCGCTACCGCACGGCGGTCGATACGCGCCTTTTGCAAGACCAACTGCTCGAGAAGGAGCGGCAGAAGTTTACGCTTGGCGACTCCACGTTCGATGCGATTATTGCCGCGCAGCAGAGCCAGGTGGCCGCTCAATCCGGCGAAGTGGCGGCGCTTTCCGCTTACAGCCATGCGCGAGTCGCCCTCGATCAGGTGATGGGAGAGACGCTGGAAAACAATCACATCTCATCCGGGGATGCTCTCGCACGCCGCGCGGCAACTCCTGAAGCCTTGAAGCCTTAGTTTCTTGAGGTCAAGATTTGAGAATTTCTCTCTTAGACCTGGACAAGGAGCTGTAGAGAGCGCTTGCTATTACAGCCTTTGCCCTTCGCGGTAAACGCTACAGCCGCGGCTTCGAGGGTTCAGAGTTCGCGCCGGCGGGCGTTAACTCATTCCGTAACGCCCGCCGGGCGCATCCCGCCTAATTCCGTGTGCTGTGCTCTGCCGCGAGAGTTGTCAGCAGAGAGGTCTCCGTTTCAGATGGCGACCAGTCTTTGGCGAGGCCTCCCTGAAGCACTCCATCCACGAGGATCCGGCCGTAAATTTCGTCACCCGAGTGCTGGGTAAATTCCACGTTCATCAGGACCGGATCGAGCCCAAGGGTCTCGACACAGGCGTTGAGGAGCGCTTCGCCCAGGCGAGCACGCTGCTCGGGCGTGCGGCCGCGGCGGATGTCGCAACTCAATACTGCGGCGGGCGTGACAGGCTCACCGGCGGTGCAGTGCCAGACGCCACCTTCGCCGAGTTCGCGAAAGGTCACATGGACCAGGTCGGCTGTGGTTTGCATGATTTCGGCGTAGTGGCGGCCAAGGCGGCCCGCCAAATCGCGCTTCACCGAAAGAGGATAGTGGTTTGGTACATCAAGCTGTAAATGTGGCATAAAATCTCCTTTTTGAGGACCCAGCGTTTGAAGGCGAGGTCGATGTTGACACTGTCAATATACCAAGCCATGTGGACAGTGTCAATCTCATTTGCGAAAATATTTTCGTGAAGCCTAAACCATCCAAAATCAGCGAGCCTCCCCCCTATCATCACGGCGACCTTCGACGTTCGCTCATCGACGCGGCTCTAGCCCAGGTAACCGAAGAGCAGGACTGGACATTCTCTTTGAGGGAAGTCGCTCGCCGGGCGGGTGTGAGCCACAATGCCCCTTACAATCACTTCGCGGACAAGCGGGACTTGTTGGCGGCCGTGGCTGCGACTGGATTCGCCCAACTTGGTGAGCGCATCCTGGCAGCCATTTCAGGGATCGAGAATCCGCAGACTGCTCTGGTGAAGAGTGCCCTGGCGTATGTAACCTTCGGTGTTGAAAATCCCGCGCACTATCGTTTGATGTTTAGTTCCGCTTTGGTAACGACGCAGGAGGGCCGGCCGGAGTCCGTCGCGGCCGCGGGGGCTGAAGCGAGAGCGATATTGGCAGGGATCATTCGACGCGGTGCGGCCATGGGTATTTTCGATGCCGCTCTCTGTAGAGACGAGGAACTCCGCGTTTCTGTCCTCACCGCCTGGTCGGCCGTGCACGGCCTCACAATGCTGACGATTGACGGCATCGCGGATACGCCGGAAATTAGGCCACGAATTAACGTTGAGGAGGTCGCAAGAAAGCTGACCAACTTGATCTGTTATGGCCTACTCCGGCGCTGATCAATACGCCAACAGTATCGAATAGGAAATCGCCTCTGCTATAGAACCCTCAACGTGGCGCAGGGACGGGTAATCCGCCGCCCAACGGCTTCGTTCTAATGCCGCTGGCGCGGTTGATCCATTTGGCAGTCGGCGAGCTGGCGGGTGACCGTCGGCGTTAACACTCGGCCGTCGCACTCACTGGTTGGACTGCTCGGCCGCGGGAAACAACAACTCATTTCCGTCGGGATCGACGATCTTGATCACGTCGTAACCCCACCAGGATTTCTCGCTCGGAACTGAGCGCTCGACGATTTCACGGCGAAGCGCAGCGAGTCCATCGACGGTCAGTTCCACGAACAAGCGCGCTTTGTCTCTTCGCGTGGCATCCTCGCAAAGGATGATCTCGCATTCCGCGCGATTCACTTGGCAGACCTTGCCCGCTCCGTCGCCCTCATGCCAACGCTTCTCGAAGCCGAGCATGTCGATGTAGAACCGAAGAGCACGGTTCACGTCGGCAACGAAGAGCACGGGGCGCGTGTACCAGCGGTGAATGATTTGTTCTCGGACGGCTGTCTTGGTCATGTCGTTCCTGATTCGCCCAATTAGTATAGCCCGCGCAGGCGAAGCACGTATGGAATTTATGCGGTCCCGGCTTATCGGCCAGCGTAGATCTACGCTACGCCGTCAGGGCGGATCTATCCGTCGCCGTCTGGTATAACCCTTCCGATTAGCCCGCCAGAATCAATGCACGGGCGGGTCGAAGGTCTACTGCGCCAAGCCGATGCGCTTCTTCAAGGCAAGGAACTCCGGCGTATTCTCCATCGAGGCGTAAGCCGGTTGAACGGCAATATTCAGCACCTGCCATTCGTGCCGGTCCTCCGACCGTTGCAGCCATTTCACGGTGTTCGGCTCGTCGCCCATGAACGCGTAAACCAGCGCAAACCACTCCATAGCGACGCCGGAATTCTGGTATTTTTCTTCGAATGGACGAATGAGGCGCAGAGCCTCCTCACGATGGCCGGCCTCGGCGCAAGCCATTGCCTCAAAAAGCTGTGCCTGAGGAAAACGCGGTCTGAGTTGCCGGAATAAAGAGGCCGCCAATTGCGGCCGGTTCTCCCCGATGTACGTACCGCCGATGATCTGCTGCGGCGCAATCGTGTTCGGATATTCGGCCAACAGCCTTTGACCCATTTCCTGAGCTTCCGCGAATCGGCGCTCCAGAATTCGAGCTAGCGCAAGATTGTTCATCGTCATCATCGAAAATGGGTCTAAGTCCAGCAGGCGCCGGAGATGCTGATCGGCTTCGGGAAAACGGCCCCGAAAGATCAATAGAAATGCGTAATGGCTCTCAGCAATAGCGTTCGGCGAGCTGGCAAGCGCCAGCTGAAACTCTCTCTCCGCCCGGCCCCAATCCCAATCGTATTGCATAGCCAGGATCCCCAGCATCGCATGCGCTGACGGCGATTGTGGGTCCAGCTCGAGCGTCTTACGAAGCAAACGTTCTATGTTTCTGCGCTCCGCCTCCGTCTGATGCCCGGAACCACGGGCTATGTACTCGTCATATTGAACAGCGCCCAAGCCCAGGTAAGCTGCGGCGTACTGCGAGTCCAGATCAATGGCGCGCTGATACTCCGTTTCGGCATGTGCCAGAGATTGGGGGGTCATCTGCTGCAGGTCGTAGCGCGCCTTCACCAGGTAATCGTGGGCTTCGGCATTCGGGACGTGCTTCGGGAGCGGAATGCCGACGCCTGCTTGCAAGCTTTGCGCAATGGCCGCAGCTAGGTCCGACTCCACGGCGAACATGTCGGAATTAGGCCGCTCGTAGGTGTTTGACCACACCAGGGAACCATCGGAGACTCGCTCCAGCCGCGCAACG
Organism: Bryobacteraceae bacterium; assembly: GCA_036272835.1. Lineage (GTDB taxonomy): Bacteria > Acidobacteriota > Terriglobia > Bryobacterales > Bryobacteraceae > Bog-105. The sequence continues at coordinate 91,925 of DATAXY010000029.1, read as the reverse complement.
ATCCTGATGCTGTCTCCCGAACGCTCGCAGCTGCCTTCCACAACATGGGAGACATGCAGCAGCCGCCCTACTTCGCGAACATCAACCCTTTTCCCCTTGAAGTGAAAGGCGGATGCGCGGGCGATCACCCGCAATGTCTTGAAACGGCCGAGTGAATCGGTGATTTCGTCGGCCAGCCCGTCAGAAAAGTACTGGTTAGCCGGATCAGCGGTCAGGTTTGCGAAGGGCAGGACAGCAATGGAAGCCGCCTTGGGCGTAGAAAAAGCTCGCCAAGCGGCGATTGCACCGGCAACACACAGGATTCCGGCTGCCGCACATAACCAAATTCCCGGCCGCCTGAGCCGGCCTTGCCCGAGTGCCGTGGTATCAACCGGCGCGGGGGCGACTCCCGCAGGGCTGTCATTCGCTAAGTCGGCCGGTTTGTCAGCGGCGATTTCAGAGAACTTGACTGTTTCTCCCGGCCGCCATTCGAAGTGCGCCGTGTATCCGCCTTTGGGCAAGCTGATGATGATGTCATCAGTAACGCCGGCATTGGCGTAGTATTCCGCCAGCTTAAAGCGAAGTTGCCTGGCTTCCACACGTACCACCGGATCGGCGCGCGTGTCGTAGCGCTCGTCGCGGTCGAACACTTCGGTGCCAACTCGGCGTTCATTCAGCGCTGTGTATTCCTGCAGACGCTGCTCGACTACATACCGCAAGAACCGGCTGAGCCGGCTGGAGTTCTTGAACGTCTCGCTCGAAAGAATCGTCTCCAGTTGCCGCATCACCTGTTCTGAAGGAACTTGTGCGGCAGCCGAACCGGAGAGGCCCAACGTATCCATTTACTTTTGAAATACCTGCCCGATCGCGTTAGTACGGTTACTTACATAATGATAACCGAAACGCTACGAACCTTGGCGAGCGGCGAATCGCGATGTCGACCGCTGAAATGTGAGCCGTTTTGCTCCGTTTCCGTCCCCGGGCCCCCAGAAGTTCCACGTTACCTACCCATCTCTGGCCCGCAACCTACCTTTAATCAACGCGCTTTCCCGATCCATACTGCTAAGAGCGCATTCGAAGCGCGATTGATTTGCAGCGTTCATTAGGAGGAAGACAGATACATGAGTAAGTTTTGTGAAGACCGTTACATTTCCGCTTTTTCGAAAGCCTCGCAATGGATTATCCGTTCAGGAGCCAGGTTGGGGTCTGCGTGCCTGCCTCTCTGCCTCTGTTTATCCCTGTTGTTTACAGGCCACGCAGTAGCCTCCATAATCTTCCAGGAGAACTTTTCTGGGGCCACGCCGGGCGGCGGCCCGGATGCTGGCGGTGCTTACGGCATCGGTACCATCCCGGGCACTCAAATCACGGTGACGGGCGGTAACGTAGATCTTGTTGGAGTAGTGAACGGTACCAACTTCACTTGCGTGGACAACCCGCTCGGCAACTGTCTGGATCTGATCGGCAACACCGGCTCCGGATCCATCAGCAGTCTCTCGGGCCTGAATCTGATCGCCGGCGATACCTACACCATCACCTTCGGAATGGACGCACAGGGTAACGTAGGCAATCTTGAGTTTTCGGTCGGTTTTGGTGCATTTTCCCAAGTGGTCACGGCCATGCCCGCTCCGGACCCGAGTGAAACGCTGACCTACACGCCAAGCGCGAATCAAGCTAACGCGTTTCTAACGTTCACTTCTATCACCAATGTGGATAATGCGCATGGCCCGGTTCTCGATAACATCGTAGTGACCCAGACGGGTGGGCTACCCCCCAGCAGCACACCGGAGCCGGCCTCGATCGCGTTACTCGGCATTGGTTTTCTCGGCCTTATCGCCTTCCGATACCGGCGCCACATCGCTTGAGGAATAGCCCCTTTGTGATTGCGATCATTGACCGTAAGCAACAAGGCCAGCTCAATACACTTGACTCCTGAGCCGGAGCAACGGCGCAAAGTACTGCTAGTAATTCTGGAGGCATGATATCTCCAGCGAACCGCTCTTTCAGAGAAGGAGGCCGATAGCACAGATCTGCATTGCCTGTCTGTGATTGGCCTTCTTTTCCTCGTTACTTCAGCCGGGAACGCTCGACGGAACCTATGGATGCAACCACATCTGTGAGGGCGGTCATGGCGCTTGATTGGCGAGAATGCCCTAGGCACATCGAATTGGCGAATATCGCGTATCGGGTGCCGGGGACCGAGCCGGCTGAACCAATCATTTCGGAGCTGTTGGAAGCTGTCCTCCCTGGCAGATACAACTGTCAGAACGCGATTGCGGGCAATAACTCCGCCCTGGTCGCCTAGCGTTTACCAATTCCGCAGGCTCACGGCGTGGTCAACTGCGGTTTTGTGGTAGAGTTTCGCTGCCACTCGCTTCCGTGGAATGGAACTGATGACGATTCTAACCGCTGCCATCGTTTTCGGGGTTTTGTCAGCACGCCTACTTCAGTGCCGACAAGAAGAGCATTGAAGTGGCCGTACGACCGCGCAAGGGTTGGCCGCAGTCTGCTCGCGTTGCCATTTGCCGGCGCCCGGTTACGACCAACTCGCCGAACGGCGCTTTGAGTTCATTCCCCTGTGGAGCTTCTCGTCTTCCTTCTGTACACCATGCGGCGCTCCGACTGTCATGGAAAGAGACGGCGAAAGCCTCTCGCACCTCCTGGGACAAGGTCTTCGACGGGGCCGAACATGTTGTCACCTGAGGCCTAGAGCATCGGATGCTCGGCCAGATCGACGCCGTCGGCGTCGATGAATCCAGTACTCCAAAGGGCACAAGTATCTGACACTGGTCTATCAGATCGATCTGGGCGTCGCCCGTCTGCTTTGGGCCGGCAACGAGAGAACGATTGACTCCTTTCAACTCGCTGGGCTTGGTCCTGCGGGAAAGGCCGAAGGACCGGCGCGGCGGTTGCGCTTCGGGAGGAATAGCGCCTATTCGACAAGTGTCGCGGTTTCGGCATGGACGCCGCGCAAAACTTGTCGCAGCCGCTCGATTGAGATTGGTTTGGTGACGTATATGTCCATACCCGCATCAAGGCAACGATCCCGGTCGGCCGATCCGGCGTGAGCCGTAAGGGCCACGATCGAGACCCTGTTCCGGTCGCTGGTTTTCTCTATTTGGCGAATGGCTGCCGCCGCTTCGTATCCGTCCATCTCCGGCATCTGACAGTCCATAAGGACCACATCGAATGGCGCCTTGGAGTACAGTTCGATGGCATCTACGCCGTTATTGGCAATTTCGACCTGGCATCCGAGCTTCTGGAGCATTCGAGCGGCGAGTTTCTGATTGACCGCATTGTCCTCCGCCAACAGAACACGGAGAGGGGTGTCGAGCGGCTCGACAACTCCAGACCGGGGCGTTACTTTTTCCGGCTTAACCTTTGCCGGAGGCAAAGGTAGTTCCATCCAAAATGACGAGCCTTTCCCCGGCTCCGAGGAAACGCCAACCGCGCCGCCCATCAAATCTGCAAGCTTCTTCGAAATGGCGAGACCCAGTCCGGTTCCGCCATAGCGCCGAGTCGTGGAGGCATCTGCCTGTACGAATTGCTGAAACAGAGTATCGATCTTATCGGGTGAAATGCCACATCCAGTATCGTCGACCGCGATGCGAAAGCCACTTTCGTTAGCGCGGCCGGACAACCGAGTCATCACGATCCGCACCTTTCCGGAATCGGTAAACTTGATCGCGTTCGAAACGAAGTTCGTGACGATTTGCCGGACCCTGCCCGCATCTCCTTCGAAGTACCACGGCAGTGAAGGGGGCTGGTACTCAACTTCCAAAGCCAAGCCTTTCCTGCGCGCTTGCGGCAAAGTAATATCAATGACAAGCGAGACTGCGTCGCGCAGATCGAATGGGGCAACCTCAAGCTCGACATGGCCTGCCTCGATCTTCGAATAGTCGAGAATGTCGTTGATCACGCTGAGCAGATGCTCGCCGCACATTCTCACGGTTCGCGCATATTCGGATTGCTCGGAATCGAGGGACGTCGCCAACAGGAGTTCCGTCATTCCGATGATTCCATTCATGGGTGTTCGGATTTCGTGACTCATGTTGGCCAGAAACTCGCCCTTCTGCCGGCTTGCGGACTCTGCTCGTTCCCGTTCGGCCTCCGCCCGGCTTTTCTCCCGGGCGAGTTCTCTGGTCCGAAGAGCAACCGCCACCTCCAGGTTCTGCTTTTCGCTAGCAAATCGCGCCGATCGATAATGCCAGGCCGTGATCAACAAAAGGAAGGCTATTCCTGTCACCACCAATTCAAAGAGAGGCTTTTTCCACCAGGGAGCCTCAATGGCGAACTGGAAAATGGCATCGGGCGACTGTGCGCTGCCCAGTATGATCGCATGCACACGGAACTCGTAATGCCCGGCCGGCAAATTCGGGAAACTGGTCGCCATCTCGGTTGTGGAGGTCCAAGGCGACTCTGCGCCACCCAACCGGAATTGGTAGGTGATTCTGTCTTCGTCCCGGTAATTCAGATTCGTCCACTGCAACGAAACAGCGCGCGCGGACCACGCTAATGAGAGATCTTTCTCCGGACTCGCGTTTGCTCCGGAGCCGGTATACTTCAGCACAGGGGCGCGCAAAGCTTCTCGACCCGGATCCAACGCGCCCGGCCGGAAATGCGACAATCCGTGACTCGTCGCGATCCAGACGCCGCCATCTTCGGGAAGGATGCCGTTCGAATCGCAGTCTTCCCACACGAGGCCATCCATGCGCGTATACCGCCGCCAGTGTGGCCCTCGAAATAGCAATACACCGGAATCGGTACCGGCCCAAACCAGGCCGCCGTTGGCGCCAAGCGCATAGATCATGTCGGATGGGAGGCCCGTCCGGGTGGTTAAATTGGTTACCGTCCAGCGGTCATACGGGTGAGAAATTCGCGTCAGTCCGAAGGGCCCCGAATAGGCGACCCAAACCAAGCCGTTCGAGATGACGGCGGAGTTGATGCCAGCGCTTTGCAAACCGTCCTTTTCGGCATAACGATGCCAACGATTGCTACGGTATAGATAGAGGCCATTGCTGCTCGCAACCCACAAAGAGCCATCCTCATCCGGAGCGATATCTGAGAATACTTGATCTTTAGCCTCGTCGGGAACCTTCAGACGTGTAAACCGTATAGGTTCATGCAGGACGTTACTGCTGCGGTAGACACCGCCAACACCCAATGCCCAGATGGTATTCGCGCGGTCCAGAAACAATCGGCGCACTCTGTCTAGAGGAATACCGTCATTCTTGTCGAATCTCCTAATTCGGGAGGTGATCGGATCGAGTCTCGACAGGCCTCCTGGCGAATTACCGATCCAGATACGGCCATTGGGATCTGCCGCCACCGCGAGTGCCCGGTGGCCAGCCATTCCGTGCTCGTGATTCCATGTCCGGACGCGCTTTGTTATGGGATCAATCATGCTCACGCCGCGGTTTGTGCCCGCCCATATCCGGCCTTTGGGATCCCGGCAAAGACCCCAGAGCATTTCGGTCCCCAAGCCTTCCGTTTTCGTCCAACTATCCCATTGACCCTCGCCTACCCATCGATCCACGCCAGAGCCGCGAAACCCGATCCAAAGCGAGCCTTCGTGGTCTCGAAACGCAGTAGCGACCGAATCGTTTGCAAGACCGTTGCGTTCCCCAATGACCCGCCACCGTTCTCCATCCGGTATCGCTAATCCTCCATCGGTCGGGATGATCACGCCGTAGACCGGGTCCGCTCTCATTTCACTTTCCAGCCCAGGCGCTGAAAGCAACCCTTTATCGCGTTCTGTAAACCGGGACGAGCCGGGTGACAACTTATATACGCGCGCACCGCTTCGGACCCAGACCGCACCTCGCGAATCTATGGCTATGTTTTCCCATGGTCCCTTGGGCAGCCCAAGCTTCGCGCCGACTGGCGCAACAGACTGCTCTCGAAGCTCACAAAGATCCCTGCCGCATCCGAACCAAACAGTTCCTTTTGAATCCACGGCTACTCCGAATGTGTCAGGAGTCTGATATTGCCGGACAACGACCTTGTGATTTCGCAGCGTGAGCTTGCATAGACCATGGGTAGTGCTGAAATAAACCGAGCTATCCGGACCAACCGCGAGCCGGCCCGGCGAGCTTGCGTTAAGACCTGTCTCAAATCGAACCAGGTGGAATCGGTCGCCGCTCAGGTACGCAACGCCGCCCGGCGTTCCCGCCCAGAGGGTGCCGTCTGGCGCGACTGCTAGCGCGGTCACATCGTCCCGGGGCAATCCCGCATCACGTCCGAAATGGTCAAAACGGCGGCCAAGATAGCGAAATAGGCCATTATCGGTTGCAACCCAGAGAAATCCGGTTTGGTCCTGATTGATGGTGTTAACGGCCACATTTGTCAGGCCGCTATCCTGAGCGTACTGCTTAAATGAGTAGCGCTGCGCGTGGCAAAGCGCGGCACACAGTACGATCGTGATGATTCTGCCCCAGCCGAGTAGCTGCGTGGGCGCAGGTCTCCTCATGACATGACTTATCGGCAGCAGATGCGGAAATGTTGGCCCCTGCGTGAATATCCGATTACATCGTGCAGTTCGTTGACGATCTATTCGCCTTGGAGGGCCCTAGCGAATCGCGAATAACGTCTTCCAACCCGCGGTAATATAATCGATTCGCTTCGTGTGATCTCCTATGACACAAAATAGATTCCTTCGCAAATTTTTCTACGCGGTTCTGTCAGCAACCCTGCTCCTCACCTGCAGCGTTTCCCTGGCCGAGCCAATCGGCGAACGAAAGAGATCGTGGTGAGCGGCGAAACCAGTAACCGCAGCGATTGCACTTAGTAACTATCCTAGGAAGGACTCTACGGGAATGTATCGAGCACACCACGGGGAGATCCTCGCCGAGGCGGCAGTGCTCGCGGACGCAGGGAAGCTGAAGCCGCTTCTTAGCAGCGAAACCGTTTCGATCGAGCGGCTGGAAGAGGCTTATGCATTGGTAGGGTCTGGTTCATTAGGTAAGGTCGTTGTCGAGATACGATCGGCTCAGAAAGCGAGGATTCCTCCGGTTCAGTTGGCATAGCCAAACAAATAACAGACCGTTCGACTACTCCCTAAGCGGGTGTCAAGGCAAGTCGTTGCCTGGCATGCTAGCTTGGTCGAAACGCTAATATTCATTTTAAGAGGTTGTAAGAGTGATTAGATGAATCGTCGTGAGTTCGTAGCAATACCGGGCGCCACGCTAGTCGGCCGGTCGCTGTTCGCTGCCGACACTGACGTGCCGTGGCAAAGAAAGATTCGACGCGCCGGCCAATTGAATATGACCGAACACGACCCGGTCGAGATGAAGGTGGAGGAGTGGGCCGACTATTGGACAAGTCTCAAAGTCGACGCTGTCCTGGTGAGCGTCACTGGCATACTCGCGTTTTATCAGACCAAGGTGCCGTTTCATCGCAAGGGAAAATATCTCGGAGACCGTGATTTTTTCGGCGAGTGCTGCGCGGCCGCAAAGAAACGCGGTTTGCACGTTGTCGGGAGGTTGAGCCCGGATCTGAACTGGGGCGACGCTCTCGCCGTTCACCCGGAATGGTTCGAGCGAGACGCCAATGGCGCGCCGATAGCGTCAATCGAAGAGCCTCAACTGTATCGGACTTGCATGTTCAGTACATATATGACGGAGTATGTTCCTGCCGTCATGCGTGAAGTGAACTCGCTGTATGATGTCGATGCCCTGTTCACGAATGCGTGGCCTCCGCTGGGCCGATTGCCTGTCTGTCACTGCCCCAGTTGCAGCAAGCTTCCTCCGTCCGGAACCATAGAGTTCTGGGAGAAATTTAACGAGCGCACAATTTATCTTTGGAAGCTCTACGATTCCATTGCTAAAGAGAAACGAACGAGAAATTTCTACTTCGCTAACCTGGGCGGTGGCATTCGTTGTTCCGCCGATTTAGTGCAGCTTGGCCAATTGTGCGAATGGTTCCAATGTGACAATCAGGGCCGCGGAGGTGATAACACACCCATTTGGGCCTGCGCCGCACAAGGCCGTGTCTGCAGAGCAGTACAGCAGGGAAAAATGGCGACGAATGTGACCGGTGCGTGGTCGACGGGCCCGGTTCGATGGCGGTACGTGGCGAAGTCGGAACACGAACAGCGCATGTGGTTCAACGAGACCGTAGCGAGCGGGATGGTGCCATATCACCATATCATCGGAGCGGAAAAAGGTCTGGGAGAAGATCGCCGCGTGCTCGGGCCGGCACGCGAGTTCTTCGACTGGACAGCGAAACACGACACTCATTTCACAAACAGACGATCGATCGCCACCATCGGCATAGTAATAGGTCAGCGGACAAGCCTGTTCTATAAACCGCCTGCCGGTGTAAACGTGGGGCACTACATGGATGGTCTGTATTGCGCTTTGCTGGATGGGCGCTTTCTCTTCGACTTCGTTCACGAGGAGAAATTGTCACAAGACGACCTGCGGAAATATTCCGTTTTAATTCTGCCCAACACCGCATTGCTGAGCGATCGGCAGTGCGCTCAGATAGCCGAGTTTGTGAATAGGGGCGGTTCTCTGCTCGCGACGTTTGAGACCAGCATGTATGACGAGCGAGGCCGCAAACGCACAAATTTTGGGCTCGCCGATGTATTTGGTATCCGAAAAGCCGGCGAAATAATAGGAACGAACGGAAATGCTTACTGTGCCCGCATTGAGAGAAAACATGAGATTCTGAATGGGTTTGCCGATACGAACTGGATCGCCGGCGCCGAATATCGCCTCCCCATCGCGCCGGTCGATGCGCCGATTCTCACTGTCGTTCCAGGGTCCGTCGCATATCCGCCAGAGTTGTCGTATCCTGATCCATCGCAGACGACGGAACCGGCTGTTGTCATCCGCGAGAAGGGCCGAAGTCGTCTCATCTATTTCCCAGGTGACATCGAACGAACCATGTGGCGTTCGGGACATACGGATCTGAACAGGATCTTAAAGAACAGTATCCGCTGGATAACTCGCGATAACAGGCCCGTAAGGGTAGAAGGGCCTGGGGTGGTCGAAGTGTTCGCTTGGGAAACAGAACCTGGTTTCGCTGTGCATGTGCTCAACTATACAAATCCCGCCATGCACAAGGGATGGATTCGCGAGTTTTACCCGATTCGGGCGCAGATTGTTCGCATGACTTTGCCGGAGGGCCGCCAAGCCTCTAAAGTAGAACTTCTTCGTGCCGGAACATCATTGCCCTTTCGGATCTCCAATGGCACAATCTCGTTCACCATTCCGCAGGTTGTCGACTATGAAGTCGCCGCGATATATGCCGCATAGCGCTGCGGCCGCAACGTGTATATAGGATTTAGTTGGATGCGGTTCTTCCTTGCCGTACTCGGAGTAGCTTTGATTGGCGGAGCGTTTTGGCTAGGCTGGCGATCCCACAGGGCGCCGCGTGAAAGCGCGTCAGCTTCGGCGGAGGGCACTTCGATCGGTCTGCCGGACGAGGAGCCGAATGCGAGTGCTGACGCGGGACCCACAGATGTCTACGCACATAACTTGATGCTGCGAAAGGGGCCGAGTTTTCGTGTTTACGTGCGCTGGCTCCGTGGACAGTTGGTACGAGCAAGCAAGAACGAGATCCCTTCCTTCGACGACTCCGATTCCTTTTTTATCGAGATCCACGACGGTGTTCTCCGCGCCAATATAGGGGACCTCGCAAATTACTTGAATAGCGGTGGTCTCGGTAACTCGCCTTTGAAGAACGTTACCCTGTGGGGAAACGGGACACAGATAAACCTCAAGGGCACGCTTCACAAAGTCGTCCCGTTGCCGGTTCAAATCACCGGCCAACTGGCTATTGTTACGGATAATCGCATCCGCCTTCACGTGGAGAAGATCGACATCTTGAAGATTCCGTTCAAATGGCTACTGAATAGTCTGCACGTAGATGTCTCGGATCTTATGGGATCGAGCAAGATTCCGGGCGTGCAGATCTCCGGAAACGATCTTTTGCTCGACCCGGAGACGCTGCTGCCGCCTCCTCGTATCCGAGGACACCTCACCAAGGTTCACATTGTGAATCCCGACATCGAGGAGGTTTACGGAAGCGCTCAAGCGGATCTCGCCCGCGTCGAGCAATGGAGAAATTTTCTCCGCTTGAAGGGCGGGTCGCTTGATTTTGGAAAGTTGACGATGCACGACGTGGACCTCACCATGATCGACATTTCAAACGACGCATGGTTCGATCTCGACCTAGCTCATTATGAAGATCAGCTCGTTTACGGCTATACACACATGACTCCGCAAGCCGGCCTGCAGATCTTTATGCCCGATTTGGACCATATCCCGCGAAATGTAGACACTAAGAAGATCAACCTCGAGTGGATGAAGAATCGCTATGCTCCCGTTCCTCAGAGCGTGACCCGGCGCTAGCCCTTCGCCGTGATCGCATCCTGGAGAATATGGGGAATTGTGAGATGCCGAGGGACTTACCGGATGTTGTATTCCTTGACAACTTCCAAAACCGCCGTTTCGTTCTTACGGGAAAGCAGGAATAGGCGGGAGTTCCGGTAGGTCCCCTTGGTGGCGGCGTAATCGGAGCGCACCAGCAGATCCGCCAAGCCATCGCCAGTGAAATCAGCCCGCCCATACTCGGTGATCGTAGTCTCCCAATTGGGCTGGCTGACATTGATGGCGCCGGCTTGCCGGGCCGGTTTGGCGCGAGCGGCGGGAACGAACCGCTGCCAGGAATCGCCAGACGAAGCTGCTTGCCGAGCTTTGGCAAGCTGCTCGTTCGATACCGCCGGTGCAAGCAGCGGCGACAAGTAGGTTAAGGACGAGGCGTTCAGGTGAAAACCGCCCAGATACGAGGCCTTGGCCGGGCGCGCGGCCTTGAGCGCTTCGAGCGCGATGCAATCGACCGCGTCCGAGTGAAGCACGATGAAGGCTTGCTCGCCACCGGCCACAGCGAAGTGTTCCCGCGAATCCGCCAGATATTCGGCGCAGTTACTCACCGTGACCGGCTTGCCGTTCAATTTGCCTTCAAAGACGTCGCCGAACGAGCGATGAAGGCGCGCATCAATATCGGCTAGACTCTTCAAGCCGAGCTTGGGCGACCATTGCACCGGATAAGGGCCCGAAGCCGAACGCGCGGTGGCCAGCGCCGCCAGCAAGAGCGGCAATGCAAGGAAAGGCCGAAGCTGATCTGTCGTCATGTGTGCGCCGGGTGATGGTGGTGATGGTGCGCGCCGGGCCGGGGCAGCGGTTGCTGTTCCTTGGCCGCTGCCAAAAAGCGGTCGCGGGTGGCGTTATTTCTCTCGTCGCTAGGCCCCATGCGATGACACTCGGCTGCGCATTTTGTCCACTCATGGTAGCGTGCGGAGTCGCATAGCTTCGGAAAACCGCCCAGCGAACCCAGATTGTAGATCATGTCCAGAAGCGCAAGCTGGGCCTCCGCCGGGAAAGCGTCCCAAGTGGCAAACGAGGATGTAAGTTGAGCTTCGAAGCTGTTTATCTTGCCCTGAAGCAGCCGATCGATGTCGGATTGGATCATGTACATCGTGGCGTATTGCGCGTACCAACCCGCCAGGTGGCCGCTCGGTCTGCCATGCATGTGGGTCCATTCGCCTTTGATCTCCTCCGGAGTCGCCCTCGTGCCGGATGGGTTGGTTGGCGGCGTCGAAGCCACAGTGACGCGGGGAGCCGTATGAGGATGCGGTCCTCTGACATGCGGCGAGTGCGCGGCGGGGCGCGGGTTCGCCAAGTAAAACGTATATCCCACAGCGGCGCCGGCGCTGGGGATCATAAAACCGACTCCTACCGTGACATATCCCTTCGTATCGACATACATATGGGAGTAGTTGCCTTCGAAATTTTCGAGCATCGTGATAGCGCCCGCTGCGTCTTTCACTACGATTCCTCCGAAACCCATTCTAATGCTTTTTAATTGCGGGTCTTGCGGGCTATGAGCGTGTAGCCCAGGCAGTCGTCTCCGCCCAAGCCTCGCAAACTCAGGTGGGCGATCAGTAGCGAAAGAAGAAAGATCGGACTGACGAGAAAACCGGCCAGACGCAGCAGCAGGCTCGCCGCAAAGCCTTTGCCTTGAGGCATCAAGAGCGGAAGGATGAGCGCGTTCAACTTGTAACAGGCGACCGTCAGTGCGTTGCCTCGGGCATAGACCGCAATATCCATAAATCCCGCTTCCGAGAATAAGTTATTCAAGGACGCCGGTGTGAATCGCCAATAGTCATACGGGATGTAATGCCATCGGGCTGAAAACGGAACGGTCAATACCACTTGGGCTCCGGGCGCGAGGCAACGAAACATCTCCGCAAGAAAAGCGTGCGAATCGGCAACATGCTCGAAGACTTCAGTACATAGGACGAAGTCAATAGAGCCATCTGCCACTGGCCAAACGGAGCCTTCGAAATAGACCGTGTCGGGTACTTCATAACCGAAATTGGCCTTCGCGTCGACCGTGTCGATCCCAATGTAGCGGACCGCGGGCGGCAATAAAGAGCGAAACGGCTGCGCACCGCAGCCGACGTCCAAGACTGTGCCCGTAGCCGTTGGAAGCACCCTGGAGAGGTCCGCCCAAATCGAGGCGGTTTGCAAATCCAACAATCTGCGCAGCACGGCAATAAAAGATCCGAGGCCGCCTTTCGAAACAGTAAATGCCGGCGGGCGCCAATTCTCGGCTTGGCGCGCCACCATGTTTGTGCGCCGGATCATTCGTGATGCGCTTCGCTAGCGGGCAAGGCCGCCGGGCGGACCTCTCCATCGCGTATGATGCTGCGGCGGATAAAGTGTGGGCGCCGTTTCACCTCTTCGAAGATTTTTGCAAGATACTCACCAGCTATGCTGATCGCGAGGAGATTACAGGCGCCGAAGAAAATGATCGCCAGAATGATCGTGGTCGCCCCGCGGGGAGCGGCTGTTGGGAACAAGAGTCGCGCCACAAATTGCAGAAACATGAGAAGCCCGGACAATAGAAACAGAATTACGCCACAGAAGCTCATGATGTTGAGCGGGACATAACTATAGGAAAGTATCCCTTTCTTGGCCCAGCCGAGGTTTTTCCATAAATTATTCGTAGTAACACCAAACATGCGTTCAGGGCGCAAATAATCTACTCCGATCTGCTTGAACCCAGCGTATGCACGTACTCCCCGCAAAAATAGATCCCGCTCCGGGAACTGCAGCATGGACTTGACAACCCGAATGTCCATCAGAGAGAAGTCGCCCGCATCGTGGGGTATCCGCACATATGAGAACGCATCGAATACGCGGTAGAACGCTTTATATGCAAATCTCATGGGAAGTGTGGCCTCGCGTTTCACGCGCCTCCCGTACACGACATCAAAGCCTTCACGCCACTTGGATACGAACTCTGCGATGAGTTCAGGTGGATCCTGTAAGTCCCCGTCCAGTAAGACACAAGAATTTTTAGAGGCAATTTCCATGCCGCTCCGAAAAGCCGCTTGAGACCCGAAGTTACGGGAGTGCGAAATACCGCGCACGCGCCGGTCATTGCGGGTGATGGCTCGGATCACTTCTTCGCTGTTATCCGGGCTGCAGTCGTTTACAAAGATAATTTCGTAATCAATGTTCAGATCAGTAAACGTCTTCTTCAAGCGCTCATACATGATGGGGATGGCTTGACCATCCTTGTAGCAGGCGACGATCGCGGATACGCTGTGCTTGGTGTCCAGACCAAACTTTTTCGAGGATTGCGCATACTTCTCCTTGTCTTCGAGCGCGGCATACCACTCGGCCGTCATTCTCACGCCATCGGCAAAACGGGTGCGCGCATGCCAGCCGACCTTCGTTTGGATCTTTGCAATATTGGCATACCAGTCGCTTAGATCCCAGGCTCTCTCTTGCATCGAAAAGACCGGCTCTCGCTCGATTTGGAACAGATCTCTCGCGACTGCCGCCACATCCCGAATCTTGGTTTTTATGCCGGTGCCGACATTCAGAGACTCGCCATAGAGTTCCGGCTCCAACGCCAGCGCCGTGTCGATGAAGGCCTCGCAGCAATCGTCTACAAAAACGAAATCGCGCGATATTTCAGGGTCCACCAACTCGGGATATTGGCGCTCCAGTCCATGGCGGACGACGGCGGGAATGAGCCGGGAGGAATCCTCAAGCGGGCCAAATACGGAGTACAGACGCAAATTGGCGCAAGGCACGCCGAGCTTTTTTCCGTAGTAATAAAGAAGGTTGGCGGTGGCGACTTTCGAAACCGCGTAGTGGCTGTTTGGGGCCGTAAACGCATCCTCCCGCGGACCGGCCGCGTTGTCCCCATATTCTGAGGAACTTCCGGCATGGATATAAGCCGCAATCTTCGCAGTTTCCAGGCGGCGCAGCAGGCGGGAAGCTATATTGAAGTTCGTTTGATAGATCAGTTGGCTATCGGTCTCGAACGAATAAGCTCCGTAGGCCACGCAATCGAAGATGGTCCTCGGCCTGATCGAAGCGAGAAGTTCGTCCATGTTCGAATCGACGAGCAGGTCGACCACCCGAATATTCCTCGCTGGAAGCGCTTCCAAACGCCATGCCGGTGTGCGCGTGGTGGTGCCAAAGGCGTCATCTCGCTGCGCGATGAGAAGCTTCATCAGGTTGGCGCCAATAAATCCGCTGGCGCCGAGGATTAGGACCGGTCCTTGCAACCGCCCGATTTTGATCTCGATGGAGGCGGCTTCAGCCGCGGCTGGATTATGCACGATATCGGATCGATTGTAGCCAACGTGAGAAATCAAACAGGAACGTGGGATGATCATGAAATGCAACCGGCAGAAACGGTGCAGGATATATCGGCCGGCGAGTCGATGCCGCTGCTGATCAAGAGAGCCAAGGCAAGGCTTCTCCGCATGCATTATGAGGCCGGCGTCGGCCACATCGGCGGCAATCTTTCCTGTTTGGACGTGATGCTTACCCTTCACCACCGGGTCTTGGGCGAAGAAGACATGTTTGTCTTGTCGAAAGGTCACGCCGTCGGCGCCCTCTACGTCGTCTTATGGTCCCAAGGGGTTCTCAGCGACGAGGATTTACGGACGTTTCATGTAGACGGAACGCGTCTCAGCGGCCATCCTCCGGTAAAGGGCATCCCCGAAATCGCGTTTGCCACCGGTAGCTTGGGCCATGGAATCGGACTAGCTGCCGGCGTTGCGCTCGGCAAAGCGCTGCTCTCTCTGCCGGGAAGGGTTTTTTGTTTGACCTCCGACGGCGAGTGGAACGAGGGCTCCTGTTGGGAATCACTCATCTTCGCAGCACACCACAAGCTTGACCGCCTGACGATTATCGTCGACCAGAATGGGCTGCAGGGGTTCGGCAGTACACGAGAGGTCGCCGGCATCGCACCTCTCGCCGATAAGTTTCGCGCTTTCGGCATACCGGCTTATGAGATCGACGGGCACGATCCCGAAGCAATTGAACAAGGGCTTCGCGAGGCTTCGCGCCACGGCCCCGCTGCGGTGATTGCTAGAACCGTCAAAGGGCACGGTGTGTCATTTATGGAGAATCGGATGGAGTGGCACTACTTGCCGATGACCGAGGCACAATATTTGCGAGCGCTGAGTGAAATTTAAATATGCGCGACGTTTTCTGCCGAAGCCTGGTGAAGAATAGCGGACGGCCGCAGTTCGTCTTTCTCACTGGCGATTTGGGATTCAGAGCTTTGGAGCCGTTGCGCGAGGCCGCTGGTTCCCGATTCATCAATGCCGGCGTAGCGGAGCAGAATATGATTTCTGTTGCCGCGGGGCTGGCCAAGTCAGGGTTGCGGCCTTGGGCCTATAGCATTGCGCCGTTCATTTATGCCCGCCCGTTTGAGCAGATTCGAAACGACCTTTGTTTACCAGATCTGCCGGTTGTGCTGGTCGGTAACGGCGGCGGCTATGGCTACGGTGTGATGGGTAGCACGCATCATGCTTTGGAGGACTATGGAACTCTGCTAACCTTGCCGAATCTACGTGTCTTCGTCCCCGCCTTCGATGCCGATGTCTCATCAATGATCGATGCTTTGATGGATTTTCCGCACCCCGCGTACTTACGTCTGGGGTTATCGGAACTCCCCGCGAATTTCACGCCCACGAATTACTCCGCATGGCGTCGTCTCTTGACGGGTAATGGGCCAACTATTCTTGTTACAGGCCCGCTCGCCGGTGGTTTGGTCGCCAACTCTCTGCGCCTGGCAGAATCCGAGCGCCCATCGTTATGGTTGGTTAGTGAACTTCCGATCGATGAAGTTCCGGAAGAGTTCCTCAACGATCTGGACCGATCGAGCCATCTGATAGTCGTCGAGGAGCATGTGGCGCAGGGCGGTCTGGGACAAATGATTGGGCACCATCTCTTATTGCATGGGATCGCGGTTCCGCGCTTCACGCACCACTGCGCGAAGGGCTATATTTCGGGGCTATACGGTTCGCAGAAATTTCATCGCAAAGAGTGCGGGCTTGATGCGGAGAACATTCTTGCGGAAATCTTGACGGGCGCTTAAAGGTAGCTACGGAGGCGGGAAAGGTGACCAGGGCGCATTCTCATACGGCTGATCCTTCTTTTTCTGAGCGTCTTTTGGCTTTCCACCTTTAAAGTAGATGTGAACCGTGACTAAGTGGCTGGTGGGATCGGCCGCATAATCGGATGTGATATCGCTCAAATTGTCGAACAACTGCTGCTCTTTGATGCGCTTTACGAAATAGTCGGGATAATCGGGATCAAATGGCTTACCCGGTTTCTCACCCCATAAGTTTGCAATCTGGGGCTCGCTGATCAAGTCGAGCCCGCGGATATCCAGCTTGCCAAAGCTGTAGACCGGACCCGGCCCGACGTTGTAGGTTACGTTGACCAGCCGCTTGCTATCATCCACCTGCGTCTCCGAGTCGACTTTCACATCCAGATAACCCCGTCGTTGCATGCGGTGGGTCAGATCGCGGCGGTACCCATCCACCAGATCCTGGTTGAAGGTTGCGCCTGGTTTGATCGGGATCGTCGATCGAATCTCATCCTGGTCCAGACCACTGCCGTGGAAATGAATCGCGCCGACTTGAAATACCGGGCCTTCTTTAATTTGGATCTTTAGGATATCGCCAAAGACCGCCTTTGACCGCTCGGTCTCTATCTTTGGGAATGTTACGGCCATATAGCCCTTGGTCGCATAGACGCGTTTGACGGTCCCGTTCAGGATCTGATCAACGCGAACTTGCGTCATCGGAACACCGACGGCAACATCATTGATCGCCCTCAGCAGCGTGCCCGTATCGATCCCCGAGTTACCCGTGATGATTACGCGCGAGATAGTGGGGAGCGGTTCGTCGGGAATGAAGAGCACCGTCAAATCTTCCGCCGTAGCGGGCATGACCTGCGCTTTCACGCGTAGCGCCGGGTGGGTCTTCTGGACGAATTCCTGGATGGCCGCGGTGTAGCGTTTGAGAACCCCTTCGGTTCCGGGAATCCGGTCGGAATAAAGCTCTACGTGCTCGCGAAGATACTGGAGCAACGCATCGGCCGGAACTCCCAGCCGTTCGAAGTGGACCGGGTACACCTGCTCGTTTTCCGTTACCTCGATGGTTAAATCATATGCCGGAGGGCTGCCCTTATATGAGAACGCGTCAGTGACATTGTTGAACAATTCCGTGCTCAGCAGGCGAGTCCGCGCCTCTGCCAACGCCGCCGCTGTGACGGGTTGGCCAACAACCAGCCTGGATGTCTTAAGTATTTCCGGCGTCGAATAGAGGCGATTGCCTTTAACCGAGATCGATTGCAGTACTCCTGGGGGCGGCGGCGGTTGGTGCGCGGGCGGCGCGCCGGGCGGTTCAGCCGCAACGGCACGGGCTAACAGATACACCGCTACGAGTGGCGGCAATGCGCGCATACTCTAATGATACGTGCCCGCGCGCACCCGAGTTACTGACTACTTTTCTTCGTGGAAGTCCTGTTCCGTGTTCAGGAGCCAGAGGTTCTCCCGGGACCGAATCCCGGCAACGATGTTGTCCACCGCCGTCATTGCCGCCAACATTGAGTGGTCTTGGTTGTTGTACTTGTGCATGCCGTTCCTGCCGATGAGGAAGAGGTTGTCAAACTCCTCCATATAGTCCACAATTCGGGGAAATTCCGGATAGGTGCCGAAATACGCAGGGTAGGTCTTCCGCATGCGGATTACGGTTCCGTCCAACACGTCGTCACTATCCACCACTCCTATGCGCTCCATCTCAGATTTCGCCAGATCAATCGTTTCGGCGTCCGTCTTGCTCCAGATTTCATCCGTCTCAAAGCAAAAGTACTCAAGCCCGATCCAGGTGGTGTTCGGGTCGGCAACCATGTATGGGCTCCAATTGTTGAAGATCTGCAGACGGCCCACCAAGACATCTGGATCCTGTATATAGATCCAGTTGTCTTCGACCGGCGCACCATCCGGACCTCTCGTCAGGCGCAGTTTGCGGCAGAGAAGACCCACCATTATGAAATCGCGATAAACCAATCCTTCTGCAATTCTTAGGACCTCTGCGGGCGCTGGCGGCGCCAGGCCTTCCACCAATTCGCGCACGGGTATGGTGGAGAAAAAGTATTCACCCGTAATCCGGCGGCGCTCAGCCGTGTCCACATGTTCGGCCGTAGCTGCGGTAACCCGTTTCCCATCGTGATCGAGACCGATGACGCGCCAGCCGGTCTCGACACACCCGCCACGCGCCTTAATCTTGCACGCCACCTGGTCCCACATCTGGCCCGGCCCAAATTTCGGATAAAGGAACCGCTCGATCAGTGATGTCTCTAAATTCTTCTGGGCGACATCGGTATGGCTGCCAGTCGAAGGCCTCTTCGGAATTAGGTTTTTGACAAAGTGCACCAATGCCTTCTTAACGGAGAGCCCCTTAATACGTTGCGCCCCCCACTCGGCGCTGATGCGATCGCAAGGAATCCCCCAAACCTTCTCGGTATAGGACTTGAAAAACATCAAATAGAGTTGCCGCCCGAACCGGTTGATCATGAAATCTTCCAGGTTTTTTTCTGGTCGGATCGGAAAGCACACGGCGTGCAGGTAGCTCAATCCGATAAGGCAGCTTCTCAGAACTCCGAAGTTACCGATTGTCTCCGCGCTGAGGCTGATTGGATAACTGAAGAATCGCCGCGAAAAGTAAATACGCGACAGGCGTCTGCGGACTAACATCACGCGATCGATGGAGTTTGAATCGGCCATCGCTTCATTCGGAACTAACTTTCGAGTCTTATTTCGATAAGTGATGGGGACGGAGGCTTGCGCGATCGGCTCAAGAGGGAGAAAGTGTAGCCACCACGCCATCACACGGTCGGACTTTGAGAAGAATCGGTGCCCGCCAATGTCAATACGGTTTCCCTTGTAGTCGATTGTCCGGGAAATGCCGCCCATATAGGAACTCATTTCGAGGACAAGCGGCCGCAGGTTCGTGCGCGTAACTAGCTCATAAGCCGCCGTGAGGCCGGCCGGGCCCGCGCCCAGTATGACTGCGCGAGGAGCCTCAGGGTTGGGGAATTCGTTATCGAACATGCCGATGATTCAATGCGCTTAGACCGGTCGCAGCAGCCAGTTACATCTTTGAAAAAAGAATCAAAACCCCAGGAACCGGCTGGGAGGCCTGTCTCGACGGCCATTCGGCGCGGCGTCGAGCGGCAACATTTGTTGTGCGCATGAAGCGAATCTCTATATGGGACGAGCCATCCTAAGATACCGCAAAAATACCGGAAAACAAACATTCCGATGCTACACTGAAAGCAAAAAATGAATTACGATGCCGTTGTAATTGGCAGCGGACCTGGTGGATACTCCGCTGCGGTTCGCGCGGGTCAATATGGCCTGAAAACTGCACTCATCGAGAAGCAATCCAGGTTGGGTGGGACCTGTCTGTTGGTCGGTTGTATTCCCACAAAAGCTCTTTTGCATACCGCGGACGTCTGGGACCATTTCAAACATCCGGAAGCGCAAGGGATCGAATGCAAGGATCCGGAGCTAAATTTCCCGAAGGTCTTGGATCGAAAAAACAAGATCGTCAGCAAACATTCCAAGGGTGTCGAGTTCCTCATGCGGAAGAACAAAGTCGATGTCCTGAAAGGCGAGGCCCGTTTGCTAGGAGGCGGGAAAATCGAAATCCGCAACGATCAGGGCGTGCAGACGATAGAGTCTAAAAACATCATTCTCGCGACCGGTTCCGAAGCGCGTATGCTGCCTGGCCTTAAGCCCGACCCGGAACTGATCCTAACCAATATCGAAATTCTGGAACTCCAGTCCGTCCCCCAGACTCTGGGAATCATCGGCGCGGGCGCAGTCGGCGTAGAATTTGCCTCCATCTTCAATCGTTTCGGGTCCAAAGTGACGGTGCTCGAAATGCTCCCTCGTCTTGTTCCGGTCGAAGACGAAGATGTCTCGAAGGAATTGGAGCGATATTTCAAGAAGACCGGCATACGTACCGAGACGGGCGCGATGGCATCGAATATTCGCCGCAATGCAAACAGCGTCAGCGTAACCGTCACCCTTGCCAACAAAAAGATTGAAGAGATGGAGTTTGAAAAACTCTTGATCGCGGTGGGCCGCAAGCCCAACACTGAGCGCGCCGGTCTGGAAAACACAGCCGCGAAATTGGATCGTGGCTTCGTGGTGGTGGACGCATACCAACGAACAGGTGAGCCCGGCCTCTATGCCATCGGTGACATTGTTGCGGGAACGCCCCAATTAGCCCATGTTGCGACCGCGGAAGGCATGGTTGCCGTCGGACACATGGCGGGAAAATCCGTGCGGCCCATCAATCGCAACCGCATTCCGGGCGCGACGTACACCGAGCCGGGAATTGGCAGTGTCGGTTTGACTGAGGCTCAGGCGAGGGCACAAGGTTTCAAGGTCAAAGTTGGCAAATTTCCATTTGTCGCCAACAGTAAAGCAACGATTCTCGATTCGCACGATGGTTTCGTGAAGGTGATCGCCGACGAAACTTTTGGCGAGATCCTTGGCGTCCACATAATCGGACCTCAAGCCTTCGAAGTCGTGGCCGAAGCGGTGACCGCGATGGAGGCGGAGGCAACTGTCGAGAGCATGATGGCTACCATACACGCCCACCCAACGATCTATGAAGCTCTGGGAGAAGCGTTCAACAACGTCGAAGGTTTGGCGATCAACGTATAGTTCCGGCCTGAGCAGCGGGTCGCCCTTTGCCCATGAGATTTTGCGACGTTATCGATCTTGGCCGTCTCGGGTACGCTGAGGCGCTGGAAGTTCAGCACCACTACGTCGAACAGAGAAGGATTAGCCAGGGCCGCGACGTTCTGCTGTTTGTTGAGCACCCCCACGTCGTCACTATGGGGCGCAACGGGAAGCACGAACACGTTCTTGCGAGCAGCGAGATTCTGAGCCGCTCCGGAATCGCCTTCTATGAAACAGACCGGGGTGGGGATGCTACGTATCATGGACCCGGTCAGCTAGTCGGCTACCCTATCGTGGATTTGCGAGAATGGAAGCGCGATGTACGCGCCTACTTTCATGGCGTGGAGCAGGTTCTGATCGACGCGCTGGATATGTTAGGGATTGAAGCGGGACGCGATGTATCGCCCGGGCACGAAGGCGTGTGGGTCGAAGGCGCAAAAATCGCCGCGATTGGGATTCACATTAGCCGTTGGATCACGTCGCATGGATTTGCTCTGAACGTTGAAACCGATCTCAGCTATTTCCAGTACATTGTGCCCTGTGGTTTGAGTAAACCTGTGTGTTCCCTGCGTAGCTTAGGCTGCCGGGCTAGCCGCGAGGAGGTTCAGCAAGCTGTCGCCGCCTCTTTCGCGAAGGTGTTTGGATACCAATTGGCGACGGCCCGACAGGAATTGCAGGAGATCACATGACAGACATAGTGATGCCCCAAATGGGGGAAAGCATCGTCGAAGGAACATTAACGCGCTGGCTGAAAAAGCCCGGCGATCATGTGGAACGTGACGAGCCGTTGTTTGAGATATCGACGGATAAAGTCGATACCGAAATCCCCGCACCGGTATCCGGCACCCTTGCCGAAGTGCTGGTTCAGGAAGGCACCACCGTCGCGATTAACGCGATTGTGGGGCGCATCGGCGAACCGAATGGCTCCTCATCGTCCGCGCCTGCAGCCGAGCCGCAAGTCCCCAAGCAAGAATCGCCGCGCGCTGCGACGGCTCCGCCACCCGCTCCCGCCCCGCCTCAACCTCAGCCCGTTGCTGCCGGCCCATATCCGATGGAGCCCGCACCTGTTCAACCTTCCCCAGCCGTGTCCGGCGAGAGTGACGAGGACCAGGGCCCACTCTCTCCCCTAGTCCGCAAGATGGCGCGCGAGTATAACATCGATCTTTCGCAAGTGAAGGGAACCGGCGCGGGCGGGCGCATCACCAAGCTCGATATTGAGGCGTATATGTCCTCTCAAGCCGCCCGGACCTACAGTGCTCCCGCGGCGCCTGCACCTTCCGCGCCGGCGCCTGCTCCACAACCCCCTGTAGCTCCGGCCCCGTCGCCGATACCCTTGGCTGAATCCGCCAAGGTGCGCACTGAGCCGATGAGCAATATGCGCCTCAAGATCGCTGAGCACATGGTGATGAGTAAGCGGACTTCTGCGCATGTCACTACGGTCCATCGATGCGATATGACCAAAGTAGCGAAGCTTCGGGAGCGCAGCAAGGCCGAATTCCAGGCGCGCAACGGCTTCTCTCTCACGTTCCTGCCCTTCGTTACCGCCGCGGCGGCCGAGGCTTTGCGCGCCTTCCCGATCATCAACGCCTCAATCGACGGCAAAAACATCGTCTACTACCGCGATATCAACATCGGAATCGCCGTAGCCTTGGAAGGCGGACTCATTGTGCCGGTCATCCGCAACGCCGATGAAAAGAATGTAGCCGGTCTTCAGCGCGCGATTGTGGATCTGTCCACCCGTGCCCGATCGCGTCAATTGAAGCCCGACGAAGTCGCCGGAGGAACTTTCTCGATTACAAACTTCGGCAGTTTCGGCAGCATCTTCGCCACGCCGGTAATTAATCAGCCACAAGTCGCTATCCTTGGCGTGGGAGCCGTGGAGAAAGTCCCGGCAGTTGTCGAAGGCGATGCGATCGCCATCCGCTCCCAGGCGTACTTGGCCCTTACTTTCGATCACCGACTTATTGACGGTGCCCTAGCTGATCAATTCTGCCAAAAGGTTAAATCCATTTTGGAAAAATGGTCCACTGAGATTCTGTAAGCCGTAGTACCCGAAAGCCTTCCGCACACCACCACGTAGTGGCACGGTATAGGGTGCGTCAATCAAATGAAGGGATTAGACCATTTTCAGATGTACACCACTCCTAGTGGTGTGGGTCTGTTTTTTTCTCTTGACGAAATCTTAATGTAGGTCTAAGATTCGAATGCAGCTTTTAATCGTTCGATTCAAAACAACTCTTAGGAAAGAGGTCCACGGATGACCTTCCAGGTCGGCGAAAAAGTAGTATATCCCAATCACGGCGTAGGCACAGTCGAAAATATCAGCCTTCGCTCTTTTGGTTCCCTCGAGGAGCGCTATTATTTGCTCCGTTTGCTACCCAATAGTTTGACTGTTCTGGTCCCGTTCTCCCATGTCGGAGACGTAGGTCTTCGAAAAGTCACGAAATGTAGCGAAATCAGTCGTGTTTTGACCTATCTTGCCTCCGGCAAACCCTGTTGCGCCCAGGATTGGAAAGATCGATTTCGAGAGAATTCCGACAAGATGAAGGGCGGCAGCCTTTTGGAGGTGGCGGAAGTTTTCAAGGCGCTGCTTTGCATCCAATTGACGAAGCCGCTCTCGTTCCGGGAAAAGAAGATGCTGGAGCGGGCCCGCAGCATGATTTTGCTCGAAACTTCAGTCGCCAAGAACCTAAAGGAGCCGGACGCCATTGCGCTAATCGAAAAAGCGCTGGCGAAATCGGGTCTGCCAATGCCGGAGGCGCTGTAAGGGTATACTGAGAGGGTCGTCCACCCTCGATGGCGCTATCGTCTAACGGTTAGGACGGAGCCCTCTCAAGGCTTAAATAGGGGTTCGATTCCCCTTAGCGCTACCAAAATCCGCTGCAAGCCGAGTATTTATCGCAAGCTACGGCGGCTGGAATCGCGCACGATTAGCTTGGGCGGCAATTGAACGGATTTGGGTTCCGGTGGCTGCTTGCTCTCAATGCAGGCCAGGAGCATTTTTGCTGCAGCGGCGCCGATGGTGGAGCTTCCCTGATCTACTGTCGAGAGAGGAACGCGCAGCAGGTCCGAGTAATGGACGTTCCCAGCGCCGATGATCGCGACGTCCGCCGGAACTTGAAGACCCGCTTCGAGCACCGCCTTGATCGCTCCCGCAGCGACGGGATCGTTGTAGCATGAAACGCCATCCGGCGGCCGCTCGAGTTGAAGCAGTTGACGCATAGCCCTGTATCCGCCTTCGTCATCCCGGCCGCCGATCGCTACATAGTCGGCTGGCGTCTTCTTTCCATGCTTCTCCATCGTTTGGCGGAAGCCATGCAGTCGCCGCAGACTGTTTGGCCGCTCCGGCCCGCGGATGTGGGCGATACGCGTGCAACCCTGCTCAATTAAATGTCCGGCGGCTAATCTCCCGACCTCTTCATCGCAGGTGCCAACGTAATTGAACCCTGGCGATGATGGCATGCGATCGATCAACACGTAAGGTGCGGTGCTGCTCTTCAAAACCACCGGCATGCCCTTTTTCCAATGCTCCAGGGCGGACGCGATGATCAAGCCGTCTACGCTGCGGCCCAACAGCAATTCGATCTGGCGCCGCTCCGTCTCCGCATTTTCGTCGGAATTGGTGACCACAATTTGATAACCGGATGGTTCCAGTTCCCGAGCAAGGCCATTTGCAACTTCCGCGAAAAACGAGTGCATCAAGTCTGGGATCACGACGCCGACGGTATAGGTCCGTCGCGTTACCAGGCTGCGGGCGATCCAGTTTGGCTGATAATTCAGCTCGCGCGCTCGACGCAGAACACGTTGCCGAGTCTCCTCGCTGATATCGCTATGACTGCGTAAGGCCTTGGAGACTGTCATCAGCGACACACCAAGATCGTCCGCGATGTCTTTCATCCTTGCGGGCACGCTCTTCACTATAGCGCCCGATACCCTGTCCGATTTGAGCTCGACGGTGCTTAAATCGAAGTATGACCGTCACTGAATCGCGTTTGGCGCTTAAGCGAAATGAACTGCTGCTCGACTCCGCGCTTATCGGCGGAGGATCGAAATCTTCCTCCGATGGAGCCACGTTCGCTGTCCGGAACCCGGCAAGCGGCGAGGTATTGAGGCACGTGCCGGATTGCACGGCGTCCGATGCCTCGCTAGCAGTCGATGCCGCACTGCGCGCCCTCCCCGACTGGCGTGCCCGTACCGCTAAGGAGCGGTCCGCCGTATTGAAAGCTTGGCACGCGTTGCTGATGGCCAATCAGGAGGATTTAGCTCGCATTATCTCCCTGGAGGAGGGCAAACCGCTCACAGAGAGCCGCGGCGAAGTGACGTATGGCGCGGCGTTTGTTGAGTGGTTTGCCGAAGAGGCCAAACGAGCTTATGGCGAGGTGATCCCGGAGAACGTACGCGGGCGCAAACTCATCGTTGTGAAGGAGCCAGTCGGCGTGGTTGCGGCGGTCACTCCCTGGAATTTTCCCATTGCAATGCTGACGCGCAAAGCGGCTCCGGCGCTGGCCGCAGGCTGCACCTTTATCTCGAAGCCCGCGGAAGACACGCCGCTTTCAGCGTTGGCCATTGCAATGCTAGCGCAAGAGGCGGGCGTGCCTGCCGGTGTCCTCAATATCGTGACTGCTTCGCGCGAGCGCACGCCAGCGGTGGTGGAGCAGCTTTTGAACGATACTCGCGTCCGCAAATTGACGTTTACGGGGTCAACCGCGGTGGGCAAACTGCTGTTGCGGCAATCGGCGGACACGCTGAAACGTGTCTCTCTGGAACTCGGCGGCAATGCGCCCTTTATTGTGTTCGACGACGCGGACATGGATGCCGCCGTTTCGGGCGCGATTGCGGCAAAGTTTCGGAATACGGGACAAACCTGCGTCTGCGCCAATCGAATTCTAGTGCAAAGCCGCATCTACGAGGCATTTGCAGAGAAGATGGTGGCCGCGGTCTCGCGCCTTCGCGTTGCTCCCGCCACACAGGCAGATGCCGACCAGGGGCCGTTGATTAATGAACGGGCGCTTACGAAGGTGGAGGATCATCTGCGCGATGCTGTCGCACGGGGCGGACGCGTTCTCGTGGGGGGTAAACGCCATCCAGCCGGACCTATGTTTTTTGAACCAACGGTGATCGCGGATGCAACCAGCGCGATGAAACTCGCCGGCGAAGAGACTTTTGGGCCGATTGCGCCGTTATTCCGTTTTGACGATGAAGCCGATGCCATTCGTTTAGCGAACGACACGCCGTTCGGTTTGGCTGCGTATTTCTATGCCCGCGACATCGGCCGTGTCTGGCGCGTCGCGGCGGCGCTAGAGGCGGGGATGGTTGGGATCAACGAAGGGATTTTGTCTACGGAAGTCGCTCCCTTCGGCGGTGTCAAGGAATCGGGCATCGGCCGGGAAGGCGCGCGGCAAGGACTGGAAGAGTATCAGAATTTAAAGTATCTGTGCATGGGAGGATTGGGGAGTTAAGTTACTAGTGTTGGCCGTGAGTGGTCAACTCAGGGTCGAGACGTTTGGCTGTAGCAAACTCGGATTGCGCGGCTTGCCGATTACCTTGCTGCATCAGAGTTAGTCCGAGATTGTAATGCGCCGCCGCGTAATCCGGTTTGGTGTGGAGCGCTTGTTCGAAGGCGGTTTTGGCTTTGCTGAACTTACCGGCCTTGAGCCACAACAAGCCCAGGTTATTGAGTGCCTCCGCGTTGCCGGGCTGCCGGCGAAGCGCTTCGCGGAACACATAGGCCGCGTCGTCCGTCTTATTCTGTTCCGCGAGAATATTGCCGAGTAGCAAGCGCGCATCCAGATTGTCTGGCGCCAGCGAGATAGCGGTTGATAGCTCGGCAGCAGCCTGCTCCGCCATGCCACCTGATGAAAGCATCAGCGCAAGGTTGTAGTGGGCCTCGGCGGAATCGGAGTCGCTTAAGACCGCCTCCCGTAACTCGCGTAAAGCGCCCTCCCGGTCGCCTTGGCGCGCGTACATAATGCCAAGGTTCATGTGAGCCTCGGCATAGTCGGGTTTGCGGACAAGAGCTTGCTTGTATGCCGCGATGGCATCCGTTTCGTGACCTAGTTTCTCTTCAGCCACGGCTTCGTAATAGTAAGCCGAGGCCGAGGTGGGGGAAAGGCGCAGCGCCTCATGGAACCGATCCAAAGCCTCGGCCGGTTGCGCATGTTTGAGAAGCTCCAATCCATCATTAACGAGTTTCGAACTCTGCGCGAAATTAGTACGCTCCTGATGCAACTGGCGCACATCGCGCATTTGCGAAGCCGCTTCGGCGGATTGACCTTGAAGCTTTAGCACGATGCCCAGTGCATATTTGGCGCGCTCGAGATCCGGCTTTATACGGACCGCGTGGTTCAAGGCGTCCTCCGCTCCCGCCAGGTCTCCCGTCTCCTTTAGAGCGAGACCCAAATCGGTCCAGGCGAGAGGGTTTTGGGGCATCAAGCGGATAGCCATGCGAAATTCGCGGACCGCGCTGTCGATATTGCCTGCCCGCCGGAGTCCGATACCGAAGCTCTCGTGCGCCGGGCCAAATGACGGCTCGATTGCGGCCGCCAGTTTAAACTCGTCGAGCGCTGCTTGCAGTTGACCATCCTGACCGAGCGCGATGCCGAGATAGTAATGCGATTGAGGGTCTTTGGGATGGCTGCGCAAGTAATTTTCTAGCGGCGCGATGGCTTGAGCGGCTTGGTTGCTTTCGAGATAGGCGCGGCCGAGAAGACGCTGGGTATCGCCATTGCTCGGCTGCAGCTTCGCGGCGACTTTCAGTTGCTGGATGGCGGCTTCCCCTTCGCCTTCCGACAACAACACAGTAGCGAAATAACGCCGGCTGTTTGCGTCTTGGGGATTGAGTTCGCAGGCTTTGCGGAGTTCCATCTTGCAATCGGCAACGTCGCGAGAGTCGCAATAAGCCGCGCCCAAGCCGAAATGAGCATCGGCCCATTTGGGGCGGATAGCGATCGCTCTTGCGAACTCTTGAGCGGCGCCGCGCGCATCACCTTTGTACTTCAACGTGAGAGCAAGATTGTAGTGCGTGTCCGCATCTTTCGGATCAAGCGCCAAAGCCTTGCGATAGAGAGCGGCAGCTTGCGCCCACTCCTTTTTCGATGTGAGCGCGAGGGCTTGCCTGCGATAGTCGGCGGCTGTAGTATCTGCCAACAATATCCGCGCTAGCAGAACGATCAGCGCAAGCGAACTACTGGTTCTCAAAACAAGAATTTACCAGAGTAATTTCAAGCTCAACTGGCCAATTCTTGGGTCTCTGGCGCTGGTCACGATGCCAAACGTGCTGCTGCTGAAGTTGCCAGTAGGATTCATGAACTGAGTGTGATTAAAAACATTGAAAAATTCGGCTCGAAACTCCACGGCCGTGCTCTCCGTGATGCGCGTGCTCTTCTCCAACGCAATGTCCGTGTTAAAGAATCCGGGCCCGATAACGAACCTGCGATTTGCGTTTCCAATAGCTCCGTAAGTTTCGGGCGCGAACGAGCTAATCGAAAAGTAGGTGTTTGTCGGATTGCGCGGGTTCATGGTCGTGACAGGAGCGATTACGTCCGGCAGGTCGTTCCCGCTGTCGCCTGTGAGCGACCGATCATCGCCGTCCTCGGACATCGTGATTGGAAAGCCGGAAGCAAAGCGGCTAATACCCGAAATATTCCAACCGTTCGTCAACCGCGAGGGAGCGGCGGAGAGCCATTTGTTAAAGGGAATGGCCCAGTTATAGCTGGCGACGAAATTGTTCATCTCGTCGTAAGAGGAAAGGGCACGGCTTAGGCGATAGTTCGAATAATTCACATAGTCGTTGAATGCTGAAGCATCATCGATAGCTTTCGCATAGGTATAGGCCAACAGGAAAGACACGTCGGAAGCCTTTCGCTCAAGCGACACTTGGAAGGAATTGTAGTTCGAATTCGCAATATTGGCTGTCAGCGTATTACCGGCGCCGAAGGCCGGAGGAAGATTGGTTCTGGTCCCCGCGACCGTTTGTCCATTCGGCAGTGTATAGACCGTTTGTTCGCCGTAAGGACCGCAGGTGGGGGTTGCTCCCAGCACATTCAGTTGATTACAAAGAGCCGCGCTGCCCGGGTTGGCATCGGTTTGCGAGATCAGTTTGTGGCCTTGCGTCCCTACAAATGCCAAGGTAAGTACCGTTGCCTTTGCCACTTCACGTTCAATCGAGAGATTGTAATCTTCGGCATACGGCAACTGGTTGTGGATCGAATAGCCCGGTGAGTATTGAATTGGTAGAAATACATTATAGTCGAGGGTCTTATTTGCCGGGCTGCCAGGGATCGGGAAGGTGAAAGGAAAGCGTTGGGTCTGCGAGGTTCCGTCGGATCGAGTCTGGAAAGGCTGGTCAAACTCGGGCGGCTCCGGGCTGACCCAATACAACCCAAACGGCGCATCGCCAACTTCGTAGAAAAGGTTCAAGTCTTCGACGGACGTGTAGAAGATCCCGTAACCGGCGCGGATACTGCTTTTGCCAGCGCCGCCGAAGATCTTGCCGAGCATTCCGTCGTGGAAGTCGGGCGCGTACGCTACTCCAGTCCGCGGGCCAAAATTGTTATAGCGTGTAGGCGCCAGGGTGCTGGGAATACCGGGGTCGCCGGGGACAACCCAACCCAAGGGCGCGGTCGGGAACTCGGTAGATTGCTCGCCAGGAACAATCGTCTCAATCTTGCCTTCGGTGTCATACCAGGGCATGCTGACTTCCCAACGCAGACCGAGATTAAAGGTCAGGTTCGGTTTGACTTTCCACGAGTCCTGAAAGTAGAGAGCGCCATAGCGTGTACGGGAATCGAGAAATTGTTGGCTGCACTGGTTGTAACTGTTTGGCGCGCCGATCAGAAAGTCGGCAAAGTCAACGCCGGTCTCGCTGCCATTAAACGTAAAATCGCCATTCGGTGCACAGGTGTTGCGCTCGTTGATTTGCAGGTAGCGAAACTCGCCACCAAACTTCATGGAATGGGCGCCGACCACCTTCGAGAAACCATCGGAGATCTGGTAGGTGTTGTCCGGCTGGAATGTAGTTAGGGTTGGCACACCGATGGAGAAACTGTTGAAGTAAATCGGCGGCACCGTCTGCGGGAAACCTGCGGGACCCGACGGAATAATTCCGAGCGTTCCGGCGCCCGTGACGAAGCCGAGACTCGAAAGATTGGTGAAGCTGCTTTCGGGTACGTCGGTACGCGTGGCCGTGCGAAAGAAACTCAGCCGGAGTTCATTCACCTGAGTTCCGCCGAACGTTTTTATATTGCTCATGGTGAACATCTGGGCGCGAGTTGGCGTGCGCGCGGCGAAACCCGGCACACTAGCCCCGCCGGAAGGCAAGGCATCATTGACGGTGGAATCGTCGTAGTGATAGTAGAAAGACCAGTCGCCGGTCTTCTGATTCACGAAATCGACGCGCTGACCCATCTTGTCATCCACCACTCTATTTTTTTCGCTCGCATTGGCATAGTAGCCATTCGATTGATTCGGCACCGGAATAAACGGCAAAATGCCGAGGGCAGGCTTAGAAAATACGCTCTGCGGTATGACGCCGTTTGGGAACACGCAATTGGCCGTCGCGGTGCAGCCGGCGAAGCTGTAAGGTTCGCCGTTCGTCACAGTGTAGCCGAGGCGCTGCGACAGTTGCTGCGCAAAGTAAGGACCACTGACCGAGCCGCTAAGCGCCGCCGGGTCAAAGATCCCGTTTCGTTCGGCGGCGGATGGCACCGCAACATCGCCGGTACTCGCGCCTTGCGTCTGCCGCGTGCCTTGATAATCGGTAAACCAGAAAAGCTTGTTGCGAATGAAAGGTCCTCCTGTCGCGTAACCAAACTGATTACGGCGGAGTTCCGCTTTTGTGGGATCGAAGAAGCCGCGCGCATCCAGATTATCGTTGCGGAGAAATTCAAAGGCATCGCCGTGGAAGCCGTTCGTGCCCGACTTTGTAACCGCGTTCATGATGCTGCCGCTATATTTCCCGTATTCGGCGTCGAAACCATTAGTGATCAGCCGGAACTCCTGAATGGAATCGAGATTCGGAATGAGTCCGGCGCCCTCATTCCGGCCCTCGCTCACGTCGCCGCCATTCACGAGAAAAGCATTCGCGGTTTCGCGCTGGCCATTGACCGAGACGTTGCCCGAATCGAGAATCCCTGAAACTGGCCGGTCCTGTTGAATGGAGGAGGAAGTGGTCGGCGCAACACCGGCCTGCAATCCCAGCAGGTCAATGAAGCTTCGCCCGTTTAACGGCATCGAAAGAATTTGCTTCGTGTCGACAACCTGGCCGAGTTGTGTGCTGGTGGTTTCCACTTGAACGGCGTTCGCTTCCACCGTGACGGATTCTTTAACGGCGCCGACCTTCAACGATACGTCTATACGAAGCTGGTCGTTGACCCGGAGCGTGATGCCCGTGGTTACAAACTGCTCGAAGCCAGATGCGGTGGCAGTCAGCGTGTAGTGGCCAGGAGGAAGCGCCAACAGGCGATATTCGCCGTTCTTTTCCGAAACGGTTTCGCGGACGAAATTCGTCTCACTGCCAGTCGCCGTGATATGCGCGCCCGCCACCAGCGCGCCGGAAGAATCGCGAACCGTCCCTAAGATCGAACCCGTGACATCAGCAAAAAGATTGGCGCCAGCGAAGGTGATTGACCACGCTGCAAAAAGGACTTTAGAGTACCTCAAGACGTATCTCCCACTGTTGAAGGATTGGATTGTTCGATGATTGCTTGTTCGGACTAAATAGTTGCTAAATGTTAGCGAAATTTAGACGTTTGTGTCAAGAGGAAGTCGACCCCGTGTCAAGGCAAAGTAGAAGTGTCCTGTCGATCGATGGCACTTGCAACAAAACATTGAGATTAACTACAGCTTGAGGGATACTTGAAAAGCAGGCTATGGTGAAGTAACCCAGTGAGATCAATCGTCCCGCTACTTTTGGTTGCCGTCATCAGCCTTCTCGCCGCCGAGGGCGCTGAAGCCGACCCTCCTCTAAAGAACCAAGCCCATTCGTCCACCGCAAAACATCCGTCGATGGCCAAGCCGGTGGCTTCCGCTCATCACATCTATCATCACGGCACTTACAAGAGGATTAATGCCTTGCGGGGCGTAAGGGTGGCCGCGCGGACGCGGCGGCCGGTGGCGCCTATTGTCTCTCCAGCATTGCGTGCGGCGGCATATACCGTGGTTTCGGAGCACATGAGTTCGGAGCCGAATCGCTTCGAGTCGCCGGAGGCGTTACAGCCCTTTTTCGATCGTCTCAGCCAGAGTATTCATGCAAGCGTTGAAACCGGCCCGCCAACTACAAATCAGGCTGGAGCGGATGGCGCCGATACGGGTCAGGCGATACACATTCTACAGTTCGGGGACTCGCACACCGCGTCGGATGACTGGGCGGAGTCTATGCGGAGCATTTTCCAAAGTCTTTATGGCGATGGCGGACCTGGATTTACTATGGCCGGACATCCCTTCAGAGGCTATCGGCGATTCGATATTCGCGGTGCGAGTTCGCCAGGCTGGGTGACGGAAGGAACGGTCGGTCACGTGGGCGACGGCCGAAGCGGATTGAGCGGAGTGAGCATGACTGCGAGCCGCCCAGGCGAGACACTTTCGCTCACGACGTCGGGCGACGTTTTGCAACTTTACTATCTGCGGCAGCCCGGCGGCGGATCGTTCACGCTCGAAGAAGACGGGATGCAGGTGGAGACAATCGATTCGAACGGCGACACGACGACAGGCGTTTATACCATTCACCCCACGCCCGGCGAACACACCTACAACGTCCGAACGCTGTCCTATGCGCCGGTGCGACTTTTCGGGTGGGTTTCCGAAAACCTGAAGGGGGTGACATGGGAGACTCTGGGCATAAATGGCGAGCAGGCCAGCATGCTGCTGAATTGGGATCCGGTGCTATGGACGCAGCAGATCCGGCTGCGGAATCCGGCTCTGGTCGTGATTGCGTACGGCACAAATGAGGCGCTGAGCCCTTCGTGGACCGCGGAGGACTACCGCGCTTCCTTGCTGCGGCTGATTGCGCAATTTCGGCAAGCCGTGCCAAATACGTCGCTCCTCCTGGTGGGGCCGCCGGATTGCGGGCGGCTGCATGCGTTTCCGCACTTAGGCGAGGTGATCGAGATTCAACGTCAGGTGGCTGAACAGACAGGGGTCGCGTTCTGGGATTGGCGGCATCATATGGGTGGCCCGGGCGCGACGCATATGTGGGTGCGGGCCGGGCTGTCACAAGCGGATTACACGCATCTGACGGGTGACGGATACAGACTGCTGGGCCAAACTTTGGCCGATGAGATCGACCTTGAGTATCGTCGCTACCTGAACCAACCGGTGGCAGCCACGCCCGCGATCCGCGACAGCGGTTTTGTCCAATGAGCAAGCAAGACTCATGAGTAATCAAGAAAAGATCGTCGCGATTATAAGACAAGTCTCTGGAAAAAGCAGCGTGCCGGACGGAGACGAATCGTTGTTCGAATCGGGTTACCTGGACTCGTTCGCATTGCCCGACATGGTGAGCGCGATCGAAGCCGAATTCGGCATTGCCATCCCCGATTCCGATCTGACCCCGCGAAAATTCGACTCGATCGCGCGTATCGAAAGTTATATCGAAGCGAGGAGCTAACGCTTTGGCTTCGCTTGCCGGCTTTGGCGCTTATGTGCCGGACCGCCGGCTAAGTAACGCCGAGTTGGCTGCAAGACTGGACTGCACCCCGGAATGGATCTACGAAGTATCGGGGATTGAGAGCCGGCATATAGCGGAAGAATCGCAGACGGTAGAAGACTTGGCGCTTCTCGCTGCGCAAAACTGCCTCGGCGAATTGAAGATCGAATCGAGCGAGATCGGCATGATCCTGGTCTCTAGCGGATCCGCCGCGCGCCGCTTTCCCGGCCCGGCAGCCAGCGTTGGTAAAGCGCTCGGCATACCCGGCGTACCTTGCCTCGATATTCCTGTGGCCAGCGCCGGATCGCTGTTCGGGCTAGCCTTGGCCGGCAGATTAAGTGAAGCGTATGGAACGATTTTGCTCGTCGCAGCGGAAAAGATGTCCGAGATCAGTCAACGGGAGCCGTTGGATAAGAATGTAGCCATCCTCTTTGGCGACGGCGCCGGAGCCTGCCTGGTAACTCCGGGTTCAAAGGGCTTGTGTATCGTCGATTCCGTCTTGCACAGCGATGGCGCGTTTGCGAACGACTTGTTCCTCGATGCTGACGGGCGCTTGGGAATGAACGGGCTGACCGTGATTATGCAGGCGTCCCGGAAAATACCCGCTGCTATTCAGGAAGTCCTCAAGAAGCGGAAAAAGGCCGCGGCCGACATCGCCGTTTTCTTGATGCATCAGGCGAATCAGAACTTGATCGATCGCGTGGCAAAGGGACTTGGCGTGCCCGGCGGCCGATTTTATTCGAATATCTCCCACGTAGGGAACACGTCCTCGGCCTCCATGCTGATTGCCGCGGCCGAGTATTTCCGGCTCAACAAGCTAAATCCTGGCGAGCGGGCCGTCTTTGCTGCATTTGGAGCGGGATTTCACTGGGGAGCATTGCTGACTGAAAGCAGCGAAGTGAATTTCAGAGGCTAAGTCTTATTTCCATCGCATGGTGCGCAACCCCGTGAAGGCGTGATAGGAGCCCAGGAACACCGCGGCGTTGATCATCGAAAAGTAATAGGGCAGCATCAGGATTTTAGGGCGAAGACGAGTAACCGAGCCCAGAATAGCCAGAAGATAGAAACATATTTGCGCCGCCAGGAGAGCTTGGTATAGTTGCGAGCGCAGCAGAAACAAGTTAGCGGCGAATGCGGCGATCATGGCAAACGGGACGGCGAGGCGCAATACTTTGCGGCATACAAAAAAGAAGAGCGGCAAAGGCCGCAAGGGACGAAGCAGCGGTCTAATTTCTCTCAATTGCTGGAAATTTCCGGCCATGATACGGATTCTGCGGCCGAATCCTGTCATTTCCCTTGCCTCCTCGCGAATAACCGCTTCAGGCTCGTACACCGCGCGCCATCCTCGCGAAATGACCGACGCGTGGATGATGTAATCGTCGTTAATCGTTCCGGCGGGCGGGTGCGGGTACAATGCGGCACGAATAGCGTGTAAGTGGCCGTGTCCGCCCACGGTCGATGAAAGCTCGGATTCCTGAGCCTTCAAGAACGTTTCATACTTCCAATAAATGTCCTCGGACCCGCCAATCTTTACTTCGTTTGGCTTAATGACGGTGTACTTCCCGCTGACGGATCCGACCCGGGGATCTGCAAAGTTACGGATCAGGAGGCGTAGAGCGTCCGGATTCAAAATCGCGCTGGCATCGGAAAACACGATGATTTCGCCGCGGCTTTCGGCCACGGCTGCATTCAAGGTGAGTATTTTCCCCCGATTCACGGGAAAGTCCAGAACCCGTATTCTTTCTGCGCTGCCAGAGGCGAGCGCGGCCCCTTCAGCCAGCCGAGGAGTGTCGTCCTTACAGCCGTCACAGGCAATTACAATCTCCAGGCGGTCGTGTGGATAGTCCAGTGTAAGCGAATTATGAATTTTGCGAACGATGGTGGAGCTTTCGTTATAAGCCGGAACAATCAGCGAGATAAAAGGCGTGATCTCCCGCTTGGCAACGCCGTTATGAAGAATCCGGCGCATCAGAATTAATGTCAAAGGATATCCCAGATAAGCATACAAAGGGATAGCCAAGGAGATCCAGAAGACGATGAGCGCAGTCAATCCACTATTTTATTCTCAGGAGGCGGCGGTGACGGAAAAGCCCACAAACGAACGGAAGATATGCGCGCTTTAGTACAACGGGTTCTCGAAGCAAGAGTGGAGGTGGATGGAGTTGCCGTTGGCCAGATCGGGCGGGGAGTGTTAGTATTCCTCGGAGTCAGAAATGGCGATAGCGACGAGCAGGCCGAACTGCTCTCGCGCAAGGTTGTTCAGTTGCGCATTTTCCCGGATGATGAGGGTAAGATGAACCGGAGTTTATTGGAAGTATCGGGGAAGCTACTGGTAGTCTCCCAGTTCACGCTTTATGGAGACACCCGAAAGGGTAATCGCCCATCCTACTCTGAGGCAGCCCGGCCCGAAATTGCAAATCGTCTTTATGAAAAGTTTGTTGAACTCTGCCGGACAAAAGGTATCTTGGTAGAGACGGGTAGATTCCGGGCGCATATGAATGTCTATTTAGTCAACGATGGACCCGTAACTCTACTTTGCGACACGGACTGAAGTAGAGTTTTGTATAATTTTGGTTTCTGTGTTACTGAGATAAATCTACATATGGCAAAAACATCAGCAGCACCCAGCAGAGAGATTCTTGAGGCGGCTCTTCATGGGTTGGAAGCGCAACGCCAGAAGTTAGATGAGCAGATTGCCCAGGTTCGATCTCTTTTGGGACGACGAGTTGGCCGGCCGCCCAAGTCCAACGGTAGTGAAGCGGTGACGGCCGCAAATAATGCGTCTGCGCCTAAGAAGCGGAGAGGGCTAAGCGCGGAAGCGCGAAAGCGCATCGCCGCGGCGCAGAAGAAACGCTGGGCAGCGTTCCGCAAGACGCAAGGGTAAACCCTGATCGTCGGAATCGGAACGGACTTAGCCGAAGTACCGCGCATCCGTAAGAGCGTTGAGCGGTATGGCGAGCGTTTTCTTCATCGCGTCTATACGGACCGGGAACGCGCGTACGCTAGCCGGAAAGCGAACTGGGCCGAGAGCTACGCCGCGCGCTTTGCCGCCAAAGAGGCGGGGATGAAAGCCATAGGTACAGGACTGCGCCGCGGTGTAACGTGGAAAGACTTTGAAGTTGTTAACGAACGTTCAGGACGGCCGACACTGAACTTGAGCGGCGTAGCGCGCGAGGTTGCGGACAAGATTGGTGCTCGGCAGATCACTATTTCGCTCACGCACACGTCGGAAATGGCCTTCGCCGTGGTGATCTTAGAAGATGGGAATTAGGCAAGCGCGTCAGAGCGGTCATGCCCGTTGTGCCGGTTAAGATCGACCTGCTTCCGAATGGGTGACTAAGCTGAATAATGGACGGAACTGGCGGTGCGGCCACCTCTGGCAGCCATTTTTGGCCGCAGCCGCCTTCCGCGCCAGGAACGGCTGACAAGCCGGACTCCATCCATGTCACGATTTCCTGCCCCACAATCACTTCTAACGCTAACTATTCGGATGCGGAATGCGCGCGCGACGCAATTTCCGCACGAGTCCGCAATTGCGCCTCTTCGAGGCGCTTGGCTTCCTGATAAGTAAAAATCATCCGATGGATAACGGTGATGTTACCCAGCACCGCAATCACCCATAGCACCGGCGCCATACGGGCGAACAGCGCGCCGATGATTAATAGCACCACACGTTCCGGCCTTTCGAGAAAGCCCACTTTGCAAGTCGGAATGATGTTTTCTGCGCGGGCGCGAGTGTAGCTGATCATTACCGAAGCCGCCATAACAATAGCCGTCAGAACGACGTACGCCGGACGATTGATTCTGCCGTAGTAAACCAGCAGACCAACCAACAAAGCGATATCGGAGTAGCGATCCAGTACGGAGTCGAAAAAAGCTCCAAAGCGGGTTACCTGATTGGTCTCACGCGCGACCCGTCCGTCTACCATGTCGAACAGTGCGGCGAAGATAATGATCGCGCCAGACCAGCGGAAGCTGCCAGCCGCCAGAAAAGCGGCCGCGACAATATTGATGACCAGACCGAGAAATGTCAGGACATTCGGGTTGATTCGGGATAGGGCCAATGCCCTGACAATGAGCCGGATGATCTTATTGGCCCCAACCCCAATCGCGCGGGTGTACGTCATCATATTGGTTCCTACGACGTGGCAAGGTCGTGTATGGTCGTCAAACGGAGTACTTCCATTTCGCGAATACCACCGGGAATCTGAATCTTCACTGTATCGCCTACCTGTTTTCCGAGCAACCCGCGGCCAATAGGGGAACTCGTGGAGATCTTTCCAACAAGCGCATTGGCTTCCTCACTGGTTACTAGATGATAAGTGATCTCTTCATCTTTCGTTAAATCGAGCACTACCACCTGAGAGCCGAGGCCGATACGATCACGAGGAATCTTCGAAAAATCGATCATTGAGAATTCGCGGAGACGAGCCTGAAGCGCGCCGAGCTTCGCGTTGACGAACGCTTGGCGTTCTTTGGCCGCATGGTACTCGGCATTTTCGCTGAGATCGCCATGTTCACGGGCTCTTAATATTTCGCGGGGGAGCTCATTGCGCAATTCGTACTCAAGCGCCGTAATCTCGTCCTGCAGCTTCTTCTTCAGGTCGTCCATTGATCGTTACTTAATCCCATTATATGCAGGCAGTTGCACATGACCATCGAATCGGCGCTACAACGCCCAAGTGGCCGTGGGCCGTCGAAGGGCGCCTCTGCGACAAAGCTATAAGTCAAACTGTTACAATAATGTAGGAAGGACCCTTAGCCATGGCCAGCAAACCGGCATTTGCCCAAGGCGCCCAAGTCGAGCATGGAAAATTCGGCTTAGGCTCCGTAATGTCTTGTAATGACGATTACATCGTAATTAAATTTGACGATCATGGCGAGAAGAAGTTCGTAACCTCCATGGTCCTCCCGGCGCTAAAAAAGAGCGATCGTCAGCCTCCTGTGGAGAAGCGGCGGGCGACGCGCAAGAAAGCCGCGCCGGCGACGACCGGAGCATAAAAGTGATCAATATCCGGAGATGAAGGCCGGCGTAGTTGTTTTTCCAGGCAGCAATTGCGACCACGATGCGTGGTATGCGGTCTCGCATAATCTCAAGCAGGAAGTGAAGTTCATCTGGCATGACTCCCGGTCATTGGGAGATGTAGATGCGGTAATCCTGCCAGGAGGATTCTCGTACGGCGATTATCTCCGATGTGGTGCTATCGCTAAGTTTTCGCCAGCGATGCGTGCAGTTGCGGAGTTCGCTCGGGGCGGCGGTTCAGTGCTAGGAATCTGTAATGGATTTCAGGTACTGACAGAATGCGGTCTTCTGCCGGGAGCGCTGGTGCGCAATGCAGGGTTGAGATTCGTGTGCCGAACGGTAGCCGTTGAAGTGACGAATACCGCGAGTCCGTTCACCCATCGGGCACGCCTTGGCCAGATTCTGCACCTTCCCATCGCTCATGGCGAAGGTTGTTACGTCGCCGATGAAGAGACTTTGGAGCGGCTTGAGGCGGAGGATCGCATTGTCTTACAGTACGTTGACAATCCGAACGGCTCGCTCCGTAATATCGCGGGCATCCTGAACGAGTCGCGCAACGTTATGGGCATGATGCCGCACCCGGAGCGTGTGGCCGACCCGATGATGGGCGGCAGGGACGGGCTGGTAATTCTGGAGTCGCTGGTTTCTTCTTTCGTTAGTAGCTTATGAACAGCCAGATCACACCCGAAGTGATCGCCGCGCACCAATTAACGCCAGAGGAGTACCAAAAGATCCTGCTATTGATGGGCCGCACGCCCACCTTAACGGAACTCGGCATCTTCGGCGTGATGTGGAGCGAGCATTGTTCCTATAAGAGCACTCGCATCCATCTGAAAAAACTGCCGGCTGAGGGCCCCCACGTGCTGCAGGGACCAGGCGAAAACGCCGGGATCGTCGATATCGGCGACGGCTACGCAATCGCCTTTAAGATTGAATCGCATAACCACCCTAGCTTCATTGAGCCGTTCCAAGGGGCAGCCACGGGAGTGGGTGGGATTCTGCGGGACATTTTCACCATGGGCGCACGGCCCATAGCCGTGATGGACTCGATCCGTTTTGGCAAGCTCGATGCCGCGGCGACGGGCGCGAGGAATCGGCGGATTCTGGAAGGCGTAGTTTCGGGCATCGCCCATTACGGAAACTGCTTTGGCGTTCCCACCGTCGGCGGCGAGTGCGTTTTTGAAGAGAGTTACGACGGCAATCCGCTCGTGAACGTGTTCGCGTTGGGCGTTTTCCGGCATGATCAAGTCTTTTACGGAAAGGCCAGCGGCGTCGGGAACCCGGTCATTTATGTGGGATCCAAGACCGGGCGTGACGGCATACACGGCGCCTCCATGGCATCGGCTGAATTCAATGAAGAATCGAAGCAGAAGCGGCCCAATGTGCAAGTGGGCGATCCGTTCGTGGAGAAACTGCTGCTCGAAGCGTGCCTGGAGGCGATGCAGACGGGTGCCATCGTTGGTATTCAGGACATGGGTGCGGCGGGGCTGACGTCCTCCACCTGCGAAATGGGCAGCCGCGCCGGTACCGGCATCGAGATCGATATGCAGTTCGTCCCGCAGCGTGAGACGGGTATGACGCCGTACGAGATCATGCTGTCGGAGTCGCAAGAACGCATGCTGCTGGTCGCGGAACAGGGCAGGGAAGAAGAAGTCTTCCAGGCATTCGCCAAATGGGGCCTGGATGCCGTCACGATCGGCGAAGTTACTGCCGATGGCATGCTGCGGGTTAAGGACAACGGCGCGGTGGTGGCGGAGATTCCCAATCGGGCATTGGCTGACGAAGCCCCGCGCTACAACCGGCCACATACGAAGCCCTTGCGCACCGCACCGCTTGACGGACCCGAAATCCGCAGCGCTGATTTAGGAGCGGATCTGAAGCGCCTGCTGGCTTCCGGCGACCTGTGTTCGAAGCGCTGGATTTGGGAACAATATGATTATCAGGTGCGCACCAATACCGTGACCGGGCCGGGAGCCGAAGCCGCCGTGGTGCGCATCAAGGAGACCGGCACGTCCATCGCGATGTCCCTCGATGGGAACGGGCGTTACTGTGCCCTCGATCCCCGGCAAGGCGCCAAGCTGATCGTTGCCGAATGTTGCCGCAACCTGTCGACCGTGGGCGCGCTGCCCATCGCGACGACGAATAATTTGAATTTCGGCAATCCGGAACGGCCGGAAATCATGGCGCAGATCGTCGAATCTATAGAAGGGCTAGCCGAGGCATGCCGGTTTTTTGAGGTTCCCATTACAGGCGGCAACGTGAGTCTCTATAACGAAACATTGGGATCGCCCATATTCCCAACACCGGTGGTGGGTGTCGTGGGCACGCGCAAGACTGCCTTACCTGTGGGCATTCCATTTCAGCGGCCCGGACTAACGGTCATTCTCTTAGGCGGCCTCGGTTCGCCCGAGTCGCGTGAGTTCGGAGGAACGCAATACGCGAAGGTAATCGGCGATTTCCTGTGGGGCGTGCCGCCGCGACTCGATATGGAGTATGAGAAACGCGTGCAATCAACGATCCGCGAGCTGGTGCTTGAGAAT
This sequence comes from Bryobacteraceae bacterium, assembly GCA_036272835.1. Taxonomy (GTDB): domain Bacteria; phylum Acidobacteriota; class Terriglobia; order Bryobacterales; family Bryobacteraceae; genus Bog-105. The sequence continues at coordinate 50,653 of DATAXY010000029.1, read as the reverse complement.
GTGGTGGAATCGGCTCACGATTTGAGCGATGGTGGGCTCGCCGTTGCGCTTGCCGAGTGTTGCTTCGGACCGGCTGAGGTCGGCGCCGGTATCCGGCTTACCTCAACCATGGCTCCGGAACTACTGCTTTTTCATGAAGGGCCGTCCCGCATTTTGGTCTCCACAGCGACTCCCGACCTAGTTTTCGCGTCGGCAAAGAAGAATAGTATCGAAGCGATTGCAATTGGCGCTACACTCAATGAAAGCTTGACCATTCGCAACCAGAATGCAATCCTGATCCACTATCCGGTTAGGGAACTGAAAAGCACCTGGTCCGGAGCGCTTGAACACCACCTCCTCCACGATCCCGTTTTGGTGTGAACGATGCTTGATTGCGACCTACAAGACTCCTCCGATATCGTTTTCGACAAACTCCATGAAGAGTGTGGCGTTTTTGCCATATATGGCCACCCAGAGGCGGCCAACTTGGCGTACTTAGGCCTTTACGCGCTGCAGCATCGCGGGCAGGAAAGCGCGGGCATCGCCTCAAGCGACGGCCGCAAAATCCATTCGGTCCGGAAGATGGGGCACGTAGCGGATATCTTCACGCCGGAAACATTGAATATGTTGCCCGGCAAGATTGCGATCGGGCACACGCGCTACTCGACAACCGGCGATACAGTGCTGCTGAATGCGCAACCGCTGTCGGTGGCCTGCTCCAAGGGGCAACTCGCCATCGCGCATAACGGCAATTTGACCAATGCGCTGGAACTCCGGCGATCTCTTGAGGAAGAGGGGTCCATCTTCCAATCGACCAGTGATACGGAAGTGATTCTGCATCTGGTGGCTCGTTCGCGGGAGCGCACGCTGGCTGGCGCTCTGCGCGACGCGCTGCTGCAAATTGATGGGGCCTTTTCCCTGGTCTTTTTAGCCGAAGATCGCATTATTGTGGCGCGCGATCCGCATGGATTCCGCCCGCTCGCCATGGGCGCGATGGAATTGCCCGACGGCAGCATGGTGACCGTATTCGCTTCCGAGACCTGCGCGTTCGATTTAATTGGCGCTAGTTATATGGACGATGTGGCGCCGGGAGAAATGGTGATCATCGGCCCCGATGGCATGACCCGCGAGCGATACACGCCCCCGCAGGGTTCGGCACATTGCGTTTTCGAGCATGTCTATTTTTCGCGCCCCGATTCGCTGGTATTCGGCCGCCCGGTGCAGGAATCGCGCGAGAAGATGGGTGAGTTGCTCGCGCGAGAGCACGCGGTGGATGCAGATGTGGTCGTGCCGGTGCCGGATTCGGGCGTGGCGGCGGCCATCGGTTACGCATCGGAGTCCGGTATTCCCTATCGGCAGGCGTTGATTCGTAATCACTACGTAGGCCGTACGTTCATTGAGCCCTCGCAAGCGATCCGCGATTTCGGCGTCAAGTTGAAATTGAATCCGGTGCGGCATCTCCTCGAAGGAAAACGCGTGATTCTGGTGGACGACTCGATTGTTCGGGGGACCACCAGCCGCAAAATTGTGCGAATGGTGCGGAACGCCGGAGCAAGGGAAGTGCATGTTCGTATCTCCTGCCCGCCCACGGTTTCACCTTGTTACTACGGTGTCGACACGCCCTCGTTGCGCGAGTTAATTGCGGCGAATAACGACATCGATCAGATTCGGGACTTTATCGAAGCGGACTCACTCGGCTATTTGTCGCTCGAATCGCTGCGCAAATCCGTGAACGACAAGGACCGCCGTTACTGCTACGCGTGCTATACCGGGAACTATCCTACTTTGGTGCAGATTGAAGACGTTGTGCTAGCCAAGAGCGGCTGCTGCTAAACGGTCATCGCCATTTTCCTTAACATCCTGTTCCTTAAAACCCTCTCCTTGGCCGTGACACGTTACACTCATTCACAGACTCTGATTTTGCGCATGTACCAGGTTGTGTACTCGTGAGTTTTGGGGATTGGCTGCTGGCGGATCTTCGCCTGGCGCCTGGCATACAAGGGAAGGCCGAAGCGTGCCATCGCTGGTGGCAAGTCATGTGTCTGACCGGTGTGGACTATTTCTCCACACTCGGATATCAGCCCGGCATTGCCTTCCTGGCGGCCGGGTTTCTCTCTCCTCTAGCCACGTTGGTGTTGGTTTTAGTTACTCTATTTGGCGCACTTCCTGTGTATCGTCGTGTCGCCGAAGCCAGCCCCAACGGCCAAGGCAGCATTGCCATGCTGGAGAAGCTATTCCCCCGCTGGACCGGCAAGAGTTTCGTACTCGTGCTCTTGGGCTTTGCCACCACTGACTTTGTCATCACCATGACGCTCTCGGCCGCCGATGGAGCGGCGCACCTGGTGCAAAACCCGCTTGCGCCCGATTGGATGAAAAGCCAAATGGGAGTAACGCTGGTAATCCTGGCCATCCTTGGAATCATTTTTCTCATGGGTTTCCGGGAAGCGATTGGGGTAGCTGTTGTACTGGTGGTTATCTACCTGGCTTTGAACGTAGTGATTACCCTCGTGGCAATCTTTGAGATCCTTCGCCGCCCGGAATTGATACCCCACTGGGTTCACGGCTTGCTTGCCCAACACGGCAACCCGCTAGCGATGATTGGCGTATCGCTGATCCTCTTTCCCAAACTAGCCCTGGGACTATCCGGATTCGAGACCGGCGTCGCCGTTATGCCCTTGATCGAGGGCAAGGACCTCGCCGCACGCATAGAAAACACTCGGAAGCTCTTGCGCACGGCCGCCCTGATCATGAGCGTGTTTTTGATAGCCACCAGTTTCGTCACCACGTTGCTCATCGAACCGGTGAAATTCCGGAATGGCGGTGAAGCCAATGGACGGGCCATGGCCTATCTGGCTCATCGCTATATGGGGAATGCATTCGGCTCGGTGTATGACCTCAGCACCATCTTGATTCTGGGTTTTGCCGGCGCCTCCGCCATGGCCGGGTTGCTGAACTTGATTCCCCGCTACCTGCCGCGATTTGGCATGGCGCCGGAATGGGCGCGCGCGTCGCGGCCTCTCGTTCTTGTGTTTGTGGCGGTAGCTTTCGCGATCACATTAATTTTCGATGCGAACGTCGACGCTCAGGGCGGCGCTTACGCCACAGGCGTGCTGGTTCTGATCACGTCGGCAGCCATCGCAGTCACCATCAGCTTATGGAAACAACGTTTGCGGTGGGCTTATCTGCTTATTGCGCTTGTGTTCATCTATACCACCGCTTTGAACATGAACGAGCGCCCCGACGGCATCAAGATTTCAGCCTTTTTTATCGGCACCATCGTAGTGACTTCATTGTTCTCACGAGCTGTTCGTTCCACCGAGTTGCGCGTCTCCGGCATCTATTTGGACGAGAAAGCGACTGGGCTCATGCATGAGTGTGAGGGCCAAGTCATGCGAGTTATCGCCCGTAAGCCGCGTGTCGAAACCGTGGAAAGCCTCGATGCCGTTGACGCCGCGGTCCGCTTCGCTCATAACCTGCCTCCGGCCGAGCGCTTGTATTTCGTCGAGGTGGAACGCGGCGATGCTTCGGAATTTCGGGATGTGCTGCAGGTCACGGGCGAACAAATCGGCCGCCATACCATCCTGCGCGCGCGCAGCCCCGTTGTGGCCAACGCGATCGCCGCCATGCTGATTCACTTTGAAAGCACGACCGGCACGGTACCACACGTATATTTCGAGTGGAACGAAGGCAACCCTGTGTGGAATTTGTTCCGCTTCATTTTTCTGGGCGAGGGCGACACCGCGCCGCTAACACATGAGGTTCTTCGAAGGGCGATACCCGATTCCAAGCATCGCCCGGTTGTGCATGTAGCTTAGGCTTTCAGAAACTCTAACGTGCATCATCTTAGCGCGCGTGTGCTGCCGCCGCTTTACCGTGGCCATCGGCGGGAGCGGCTTGCATGTTCGGCTTCAGCACGACCTTTGTCCAATCGTGCCCGTCCCCCACTCCACGCTTATCGAATTGTTCGTAGGCGCGCGGCGCATCGGTGAGCGGTAGCCGATGGCTGACAATGAAGCTAGGCCGGGCCCGTCCCTCAATAATCAAGTCGCGCAGGTACCGATTGTATTTCTTAACTGGCGCTTGTCCCTGCCCGATCGTAATCCCCTTGTCCCACAACTCGCCCAGGGGCATCTGATAGAAGCCTTCCTTCGCATCTTTGCTGACACCTCCGGGATCGCTGGTAAAGTACACTCCGATGAGCGCAAGGCTGCCGGTGGCGTTGAGAATTTCAGCGCTCCACTTGACCGTCTGCATGGGATCTTCGCCCTTACCGGAGGCGGCATGGGCCTGATATCCAACCGCGTCGATCGCGCACATCACGCCGGGCATTTTCCGATCTTCGGGACGCTGTTCGCCACGCAATCCTTTGTTGTTTTGCCGCAGGTCCTTGATTTGCTCTACGGGATTGCCCTTTGAGAAATCAACCGGGATCGCACCAATTTTCTTGGCGAGTTCCAAACGCCGCGGCGCGCGGTCGACCACATACACTTCAGCGGCGCTCTTAAGTATGGCGCTGTACGCGGCGAGCAAGCCGACGGGTCCTGCGCCGAACACAGCGACACTGTCACCGGCTTTGACGTTGGCCAATTCGGTGGAATGCCATGAGGTGGGCAGGATGTCTGCCAGCAGGACGAAATCGTCTTCGAGTTCGTCACCCGGTTTGCCCGGCAGCTTCAAACAATTGAAGTCGGCGAAAGGAACACGAAGATATTCTGCTTGGCCGCCACTATAAGGTCCCAGTCCCGTGTAACCATATCCTGCGCCCGGGTGATCGGGATTGGTAGTAAGACAGGCATTCGTGTATTGCCTTGAGCAGTTGAAGCAAAATCCGCAACCGATATTGAACGGCAACACAACGCGGTCGCCTTTCTTAACGGAAACGACGGCGGAGCCTACTTCTTCAATAATGCCTTGATTTTCGTGCCCGAAGACGGTACCCGGCTTAGCCGCCGTACGCTCCTCGTACATGTGTAAATCGCTGCCGCAGATAGCGGCGCTGGTAATGCGAATGACAGCGTCGGCCGGCGCCTCGATCTTAGGATCGGGAACATTCTCGACCGTAACTTCTTCCTTGCTTTTGTAAACCACAGCTTTCATAAGGTTGGTTCCTAACCTTATTTGGGACTCGCTGCGGACGTGATTTGTAGCACTGGTAATTAAGTCAGAAAAGGCCTTTCACTACTTAACTAGGAATGGCCATTTCTGAATAAAGTGATAGTGATAGTAGAAAATCATCACGGCGACGATGACTGCTGCGAGGGCAACAATTCCGAGCACGGAGAGCACGAGTATACCCCAGGGGAACTTCCTTCCCTCGCGCTTTAAAATAAGTAGATAGCTTGCGAGGAGCCCGACGAAATACAGTCCAACCATGGGAACCGCGAAAAGCATCATGTTGAATATGTCAGGTGTGGGCGTGACGATAGCGGCGATAATCGTAATGGCCAAAATGGCGTAACGTGAATGCCTCAGAAGAAAACGCGGCGACGCCATCCGCAGCAGCGTCAGGAAAAAGATAATGACCGGCATCTCAAAAACGAGTCCGATGCCCAGCGTGACATTTACGAAGAGATCGAAATACTCGTTGATCGAGACTACAGGCGTTACATTGATGTTCCGGCCAAGGCCGAGTAGAAAATCAAGGCCATAACGGAAAGCAACAAAATAGGCGAAGAGGCCGCCAGCAATGAAGAGTCCGGCGGTACAGAGGATGAATGGGACTGCCCAGCGTTTCTCTTTCCGGTAAAGTCCGGGGGAAATGAAAGCCCACACTTGATACAGAATCCAAGGCGAACCCGCGAAGATAGAGACTAGCAACGGCAGCTTGATGTAGATAACGTTGAAGCCCTCCATCGGCGTGAGGTAAGCCAAGTTAGGAGGGTTGATGCCCAGGTGTTTGAGGGCGCCAACGGCGGGCGCGGAGACTATGCGCCAAAGCGGGTCGGCGAAGGCGAGTGAAGCGACAAACGCAACGACCACCCCGATAAGCGCTCGCAGAATACGAGTCCGGAGCTCTTCGAGGTGATCCATGAAGGACATCCGGAGCATGCCGTCTTCTTCCTCGTCCTCCTCGTCCGGCGGTGGAGGAGTAGGCGGTGGCGGCGGTGGCGGTGTGCGGGGCGCGAGCGCTTGGGGAGCCCGGGATTGCGGGACAGCCGCAGCCGGAGCGGAGCCTTCTATTGCCGCGACGGGCCCGGTATTCGGTTCTGGTACTTGGGGCGAAGATATAGCTTCGCTCACCGGCCCTTCCGGGCCTGTCGTCTTATCAGCCATTCGACACCTAAATATAACTAGGCAGCAGGATGATGCTCTTCAGCCGGCGTCGGCTCCGATGCGGACGAATGAAATCCATTCGAGCGGGGAATGGCTCCAGCCGGAGGCTGAGCCGGAGTGTCGAGCTTTTCCTGATAGGCCGGGGCGTCCTGAGGTGCGGTAGCGCTGGCAGGGGAAGGTTCTGAGCCGTCACCGTTAGAAGTCTGCGTGGTATACGGCTCGTAGTCGGCTTGGTATTCCGGATCGTAATGTCCGTAATCCTGCTCCGGGTACGAATAGGTGCTCGTTGTGTTGGATGCTGGCGGCAAGGACGGCCTTTCATTCACTTGCACCTCGCGCTCGAGCTCACGCATATGCGTTTCGAAAGTTGTTTTCAGCTCGTTCTTCGCGCGGCGAAACTCGGTAAGGCCCTTAGCCAACATCCGCCCCAGCTCAGGCAACTTCTTCGGTCCGAATAGAAGCAGGGCTAGGACAGCGATCGCCATCATTTCTGGTAAGCCAATCGGTCCCATGATGTCTCTAGTGTGTTACTCTCTGGCTCTATGATACCCAAGTTAATCCCAGCGCCCTATCGGGTGCCAGTCCCGGTCATTGCGCCAAGGAGCTAATGTCGAAAATAGCGTGGACGGGAAGATGGATTGCCGGCCAAGCCGCTTATGGTTGGGGCAGTCCCTGCGGTGCGGCCTGAGGCGGTTGGTTGATGCCCAAGAGCTCGATCTCAAACGTAAGCGTCGCGTCGGGCGGAATACCCGGCGGCGGTCGAGTACCGTAGGCAAGATCCGATGGGCAGACCAACTGCGCTTTGCCGCCCACCTTCATCATCTGAACTCCCTCGGTCCAGCATTTGATGACACGATTCAGTTGAAAATCTATCGGCTTATTCCTTTTATAGGAACTGTCGAATTCCGTTCCATTCATGAAAGTGCCACGATAGTTCACCGTGACGGTATCGGCAGATTGGGGTGACGGACCTGTGCCCACAGTGATGTTGCGAAATACAAGCCCCGAAGGTGTGGTGACGGCTCCCGGTTGGGCAGCGGCCTTTTGAATGTAGGCTTGCGATTGCGCTGTGGCTCGCGCTTGGGCAAGAGGCTGGATTTTCGGTCCCCAAGCGTCCAGGCTCTCGGCGGGCTTGTGGACGGCCGCATCCGACATTGCGCGCTTAACAATGTCGAGTTCCGCCCGCGACAAATTGAACGGCGCCAACGACTGGTAGATGGACAGGCCGAGAGCGTAGATCGTCTTTTGATTGTCGGTGGTCAGCGCAGGCTCCGGTTTAGCAGCGGTGCTACTGGCTCTTTTCACTGTGCTTGTCCTTGTAGAGGGAGTATGTTTGGTGGTGGTCGTTTGCGCCATAAGAGCAGCCGACAGGAAAAACAACAGGGGACGCATGCGTTTTAAGACTAGCATCCAGTTGGCGTCCCCCATGCCTGCCTCCCCAATTCGGCGTGATTCACTATGCGCTCCAACGCCTGGTTAATACCGCGCCACTCTTTAAGAAGCTCACCAAGCACCCCAGCCCCGTCGCTTGAGAGCCGATAGAACCGTTTCTTCCGTTTGTCTTCCTCGCGCCATTGGCTTTCGAGAAGTCCTTGCGATTCCAGCCGGCGCAACAGCGGATAAAGGGTGTTCTCGTCGATTTCCATTCCGAGTTCCTGCAGCGCCCTCCGCAAGACATAGCCGTATTGCTCCTGACGGAGTTCGGCCATGACTGCGAGGATGAGGGAACCGCGGCGGAGTTCGAGGCGGAGGTTTTCGAAAGCTTCATTGGTATGTAGCACACAGTATATAGCTATTACTGTACGGCGCACAGGCATGCTGGGTCAAAGTTTTTTAAACGCTGGCGAGCATGGAAGCTGCTGATGGTTATCGATATCGGTTACCATAACAATGATGAGTAAACCTGCCGATCTTGTCCAAGGGACCCTCGATCTTCTGATCCTGAAAATTCTTGCTCTTCAGCCACTGCACGGTTGGGCGATTGGCGAGCGCATAACCCAAATGTCCAACGAGGTCTTACAAGTCGGTCCCGGTTCCTTATATCCCGCACTGCACAAACTGGAACAAGCCGGCTGGGTGGAAGCTGAGTGGTCGGTCAATGAGGCTGGGCGGCGCGTGAAGTTCTACTCCATTACCCCGGAAGGACGCGACCGTCTTCAGAAGGAAGCTGCCGACTGGAAGCGACTATCCGTTGCCATCTCGTCAATTGTCTTCGAAAGTTGAGAGACGCCGAAATGAGATTTACCAGAACGTTGCATTTCCTATCAAACTGGCTTCTTCATCGCTCGAAAGCGGAAGCGGACTTGAAAGACGAGTTGTTCGACTACGTGGCCCGGCAAACCGAGCGATATCTGGCGGCCGGTCTTACGTTAAAGGAAGCAGAGCGGGCAGCGGCACGCGACGTTGGCAGTCTGGAGTCGCTCAAAGACACATGCCGTGATGTGCGTCACACGCGCTGGATTGAGAACATTTGGCAAGACCTGCGGTATGCGGCAAGGACGCTGCGCAATAGCCCGTCATTCACGCTTGTTGTCTTAATATGCCTGGCGCTGGCGATCGGCGCGAACACGGCCATCTTCAGCGTGATGAATGCGCTCATGATTCGGACACTTCCCGTGCAACAGCCGGAACAACTAGCGCTCTTAGGAAACGGGCAAGCGTCGGGAACGAACGACGATTTTGCTCACAATGAACCGGATCTATTTTCGTGGCCGTTTTTCAATGAAATTCGAAAGCATAGTCCTGTCTTTTCGGACATTCTGGCGGTACGGAGCTTCGGTACGACCGCTTACGCGCGTTATTCGGGCGCCGGCGATTTAGAGCAGGTGCACGTTCGGTTCGTGTCAGGCAATTACTTTTCGGTGCTTGGCGTGCGCGCTTCCGCCGGCCGGGTTCTCTTGCCCGAAGACGATCGCGCCCGGGGCGCGTCGCCGCCCGTAGCTGTTCTGCGCTATGGATATTGGCAGCGCCGCTTTGCACGCGATGGAGCGGTTATTGGCCGAACCGTCCAGATCAATGGACTACAGGTCACAATTACAGGCGTAGCGGCACCCGCGTTCTTCGGCGTCGTTGTCGGCTCGCTCCCGGATTTCTGGATCCCGCTTACCGCTCAGGCGCACAACCAACCTTCTTCCGACGAATTGTTCGGTCCGCTGACGCAGTCGCTTTGGCTCATCGGTCGCTTGAAGCCTCGCATATCGCTGGCGCAGGCCCAAGCAAACACGGACGTTCGATTTCGCCAGTGGCTGCATGCTGTGGCCGGATCTTCGCCCTCGCCCGAACAGATGAAGAAGATGGAGCGAGCGCACGTCACTCTCACGGACGCATCCCGCGGCCCCTCTCGTCTGAGACGGCAGTTCTCACGCCCCCTTCAGATTGTTATGGCTTTGGTTGGCTTGGTCCTCCTCATTGCCTGCGCCAATATCGCGAATCTGCTGCTCGCCCGCTCTTCCGCGCGAGAGAAGGAAATGGGTCTGCGGATTGCGCTTGGCGCATCTCCGGGGAGGCTCTTGGCCCAGTTGCTTTGTGAAAGCTTGCTTCTCTCCTTTACCGGAGGATGTCTTGGCCTCTTGCTCTCTTTTGGCGGAGTTCGCCTCCTGCTCGCGATCGTCGCGAGTGGCGGAACAGCGGTTCCACTTACTGTTGAGTTGAACGGCCAGATACTGGCGTTCTGCTTCGGAGTGTCCGTGTTGACCGGCTTGATGTTTGGCGTCGCGCCCGCCCTGCGCCTGACGCGAGTGAATGTTAGTCCGGCATTGAAAGAGGGCAGAAGCGTGTCCGGATCTCGCTCGCATACCCGGCTTGGTCACACATTAGTTGTAGTGCAGGTCTCTTTGGCCTACCTTCTAATCCTGAGCGCTGCATTGTTTGTGAGTACATTCCGCAATCTTGAACAATCCGGGATCGGATTCGACATGGCCAAAGTTCTCGTGTTGCAAATCGACAGCGGCTCCATCGCCAGTTCGCCGGCTGCTCTACTGAACCTTTACCGAAGCGTGGAAGCCCGCATTCGGCAGTTGCCCGGAGTGGATGCCGCCAGCTTTGCGGAACTGACGTTCCATGAGGGGCACTGGCGGGCTTTCGCCTGGCCCGAGGGCGCCCCCCGGACGGAGGCAAATGGAATTCAGTTCAACGGGGATCACGTCGGCGACCAATACTTTCAGGCGCTCGGCACGCCGATTATCCTGGGTCGGGGATTTGGCCCACAGGACACGATGAAGTCCCAACCCGTCGCCGTAGTAAACGAAACCTTTGCGCGCACGCTGTTTCCGCATGTGTCGCCGATCGGGCGCCGCTTCTCGCTGTCGGAACAGAGGGATGATGGGATAGAAATCGTCGGCATCGTGAAAGATGTGCGTTATGAAAGTGTGCGGGAACGCCCCGTCGGCGCGTTCTTCGTGTCCAATAGCCAGGACATAGATCCGGATGGTTACAGCGATCTGGTAATCCGCACGCGGCTGTCCCCTCAACAATTCATTCCGGAAGTCAGAACAGCTCTCCGCAGCGCAAATCCAGGATTAGTGATCTCCGGACAGAAAACACTTACCGAACAGGTGGACGATTCTCTTGGGAAGGAGAAACTTCTGGCGGATTTGGCCGCCTTCTTTGCAATAGTTGCTCTGCTCCTTGCTTGTATCGGGATCTATGGAGTTGTCGCCTATTCCGTTGCGCGGCGGAGGAATGAAATCGGCGTTCGCATCGCATTAGGCGCGCGGCCTGCGGACGTACTTGGGGGAGTGCTGCACGAAACGTTTAGTCTTGTATTTGCCGGTCTCGGGCTGGGCCTTCCGCTGGCGCTCTTGTTCGGTCGCGTGGTCGGCAGCCAACTCTACGGTGTCCAATCGAACAATCCTTTATACATTGCGGTCAGCGCAGCTTTATTGTCGGGAACGTCTCTGATCGCCGGCTTCATCCCAGGACGCCGCGCCGCACGGCTCGATCCTTTGATCGCGCTCCGCGAAGAGTAGCGTGAACCTAGCGAGACTTCCGTTTCGATTCGGCGGTTCGCTTTGAATCCGTTCTCGTTGTCGCGAGCGAGCTAATCTGGATCACCGGCATCAACGTGTTAGCTTCCGGAGCCCGCGCGCGGTTGCTGCGTTGCGAGATCTCCTGGTTGAGCGTTTCCACGAAGCCCTCCATTTGCTTCTGCATCGCTTCCATCTTTTCGCGCATGTTGAGGATGATTTCCACGCCCGCCAGATTTACGCCGAGCTCTCGGGTGAGCTTGAGTATCACCTCCAGCCGCTCCAGGTCCTCATCCGTGTACAGGCGTGTATTCCCATCGCTCCGAGACGGTGTCAGCAGCCCTTCCCGCTCATATAAACGCAATGTCTGCGGATGGATTTCGTACTGCTCGGCCACCGCCGAGATCATGTAACCCGCTTTTGCCTTAGTCCTTGCCATAGGAAACTCCGCTTACACCTGACTCCACATTTCCGCTCTCACATCTTCGGTTTGCACCTGCGCCAGTTCGCGCAGCAACTCACGCGTGCGCTCGTCCTGCACGTTCGGCGACCGCAGCACGACTTCGACGATCTCGTCGCCCCGGGAGTTCTTCCGCGCGTTCGTTACACCCTTTTCGCGCAAGCGGAACTTCTGGCCGTTTTGAGTACCCTGTGGAATCTTCAAAATCGCTCGGCCGTCGATGGTTGGAACCTCGATTTTGGCACCCAGCCCCGCTTCGGAGATCGTCAACGGCACCTGAATCGCGATGTTGTCGCCTTCTCGCTTGAAAAACGGGTGCTCTTCCACGCGAATGCTGATATACAGGTCTCCGGAAGGTCCGCCCGCAATTCCAGCGTTCCCTTTCCCGGCAACCCGCAGCCGCGTACCAGAACTGACGCCGGCTGGTATCCGTACCTCCACAGTATCTGGCCTTGAGATCCTCCCTTCCCCACGGCAGGTGGGACAGGTATTCTTCAAGCGGCCCGTTCCGTCACACCGTTGGCAACGCAAATTGAATTTCATCGCACCGGCCATCTGGGTTACCTGGCCTGTGCCATCGCACTCAGGGCAGACAGCCACATTGCCGCCTAATGTTCCGGTCCCATGGCAGGTCTCGCAAGTCTCCTGGCGCACAATATTCAGCCGCACCTGAGTTCCTTTGATCGATTGCCAGAAATCGATATTCAGCCCATATTCCAGATCGGTTCCACGCTCGGGTTGAACGGGAGCCTGTTTCTGCCGGCTGAAGAACTGGCTGAAGATATCGCGAAATCCGCCGCCTCCACCAACACCCTCAGGGCCTTCGCCCCGTTGCTGTTGACGCGCGAACTCGGCGAAGTCGAAACCGCCGAATCCCGGTCCGCCCGCTTCCGGCCCCGCTCCGGGTCCGGCGCCATTCGGAGGAATGTTGTCGGAATAGAAACCGTACTGGTCGTAGATCTTGCGCTTGGCTTCATCGCTTAAAACGTCGTAGGCTTCCTGTACTTTCTTGAAGCGATCCTCGGCCGCTTTGTCCCCGGGGTTCAAATCCGGGTGGTACTTGCGCGCCAAACGGCGATAGGCCTTCCGGATTTCGTCCGAATCGGCAGCGCGCGCGACGCCCAAGGTATCGTAATAGTCCTTCTTGGTTGTTGAAGCCATAAAAAACCTAACTAATTAACGCGGCGCACAACGGGCACAAACCTCCTTATGCGCCATGAAAAAACGGCGGCGGCTTTTTAGAACCGCCGCCATGCTACTAATCACACTCAGAGCCTTGCTACTCGCTCCTTCTGGATTCTGGCTCCTGAATTCCGACTCCTGGTCCTTTACTTCTTATCTTCGACATCGACAAATTCGGCGTCGACTACATTGTCCTTAGGCTTCTCGGCGCCACCGGTGGCCCCGTTCGGGCCCGGACCCTGCTGCTGTGCTCCGGCCGTTCCGTCGGGACCCTGCGTCTTGTACATGGCCTCCGCCAACTTGTGGCTGGCGCTCGTAAGCTTGTCGGTAGCCGAGTTGATCTTGTCCAACCCGCCTTCGGCCATCGCTTTCTTGACTCCGTCGAGAGCGCTTTCCACTTCCTTGGCGTCAGCTTCGGATATCTTCGACCGATGCTCCTTCAGCATCTTCTCAACGTTGTAGACCATGGCATCCGCACGGTTACGAGCCTCGATCTCTTCCTTCTTCTTCCGGTCGTCCGCCGAGTTTGCTTCGGCATCGCGCGCCATCTTCTCCACTTCGTCCTTACTTAGCCCCGAAGACGAGGTGATGGTGATTTTCTGTTCGTTGTTAGTGGCGCGGTCCTTTGCCATGACGTTGAGAATTCCGTTTGCGTCGATATCGAACGTAACCTCAATCTGCGGAATGCCGCGCGGAGCCGGTGGGATACCGACCAGTTGGAACACGCCCAACAGCCGGTTGTCGCGAGCCATAGCACGCTCACCCTGATAGACCTTAATCTCTACCGAGGTCTGGCTGTCGGCAGCCGTCGAAAAGGTTTCGCTCTTCCGCGTCGGGATCGTCGTGTTCCGATCGATTAACTTCGTCATCACGCCGCCCAAAGTCTCAATGCCCAGGGATAGCGGGGTTACGTCGAGCAGCAACACATCCTTGACTTCGCCGCCCAGTACGCCACCTTGGACCGCCGCGCCGACCGCCACGACTTCGTCCGGATTCACGCTCTTGTTCGGCTCTTTGCCGAACAGATCGCGAACCATCTGGACAACTTTAGGGATACGGGTCGATCCGCCGACTAGAACCACTTCATCGATATCGTTCGGGGTCACGCCCGCGTCCTGCATGCACTGTTTGCAAGGGCCAACCGCGCGCTGCAGAATATCGTCGACCATCTGCTCAAATCGCGCCCGGGTCAGCTTCACATTCAAGTGTTTCGGACCGCTCGCGTCCGCTGTAAGGAACGGCAGATTGATTTCGGTCTCCAGCAACGTCGACAGCTCAATTTTGGCCTTTTCCGCTGCTTCCTTCAGGCGTTGCAGCGCCATCTGGTCGCGAGAGACATCTACGCCCTGATCCTTTTTAAATTCCTGAATCAGCCAATCGATAATCCGCTGGTCGATATTGTCGCCGCCCAAGTGGGTGTCGCCATTAGTCGACTTCACTTCCACCACGCCATCGCCGACTTCGAGGATCGAAATATCGAAGGTGCCGCCACCGAAGTCGTAGACCGCAATTGTCTCATCCTTCTTCTTATCGAGACCGTAAGCCAACGCCGCCGCGGTCGGTTCGTTGATGATGCGCATCACCTCGAGACCTGCGATCTGCCCGGCGTCCTTCGTCGCCTGCCGCTGTGCATCATTGAAATACGCCGGCACCGTGATGACGGCCTTCGAAACCTTCTCGCCCAGATACGCTTCGGCGGCTTCCTTCAATTTTGCGAGGATCATCGCCGAGATCTCGGGCGGTGAGTACTTCTTTCCCTGTATCTCCACGCGGGCATCGCCATTTTCGCCGGAAACGACCTTATAGGGAACCAGCTTCATCTCTTCGCTGACTTCATTGAAACGTCGTCCCATGAAGCGCTTAATCGAATAAATCGTGTTTTCCGGGTTGGTCACCGCCTGGCGTTTGGCCACTTGGCCCGCCAGCCGCTCACCGCTCTTGGTGAACGCAACCACCGATGGCGTGGTTCGGCCACCTTCCTGGTTTGGGATCACCGCGGGCGTGCCACCTTCCATCACGGCCACAACGGAATTTGTGGTTCCGAGATCTATTCCAATAATCTTACTCATATGAAGAATCCTCCGCCTAGCCCGCTCAGGCAATGGTCTGCCAACCGGAACCGGCATTTGTTTAGCACAAGACCATTATCAGATTTGAGTGTTTTGTTGTCAAGTTATTGTCTGCTACTTTTCTTCTTTGTTTCGCAGCCTTTTCCGGCTTTGGCCCAGACTTCCCTCACCGTCGCGGCCGCCGCCGACCTCACCGACCTCGAAACACCGCTCGCGACCGCATTCCGGTCTGAGCATCCCAAAACATCAGTTATTTGGGTTACTGAAGCCAGTGGAGTCCTCTCCCAGCAGATCCAGAACGGAGCGCCGTACGACGTCTTTCTTTCGGCGAATGAGTCGTTTGTGGGGAAACTGGCCTCTTCGGGCAAAGTGGTACCCTCGTCGGTCGTGGTCTACGCTACCGGCCGGCTGGGAGTGCTCTGGAAGGATGGCAAGTCCCACCCGATCAGCGACTTAACTCAGAAATGGGTTCGTTATTTAGCTTTGCCCAACCCTAAACTGGCTCCCTACGGCGCTGCAGCGGTGCAGGCACTGCAGCACGCCGGACTCTGGTCGAAGCTCCAGAACCAGATCGTGTATGCGGAGAATGTCCGCCAGACACTCCAGATATTCAAAAGCGGCAATGCTGATGCGGTCATCACCTCCGCTTCGCTGCTTCAGGGACGGCATCCGGACTTTATCCCGGATTCCTGGCACCAGCCGATCCGGCAGGAAGCGGCGGTCGTGGCTTCGAGCGCCCATCGCCAAGCCGCCCGCGAGTTCCTGGATTTCCTGAAAAGCGCCTCCGGTCAAGCTGTTTTTGCGCGGTTCGGCTTCGGACATCCCTAGCAGAGTGTCGATAAGGAACTTGGTGCGCATCCTCCAAAGGGAGTACACTCGCATCAAGATCCGAATGAGAACGTTAGCGCTCCTGCTGCTCAGCTTTTTCGTTTGCACGCCCGCTGTGGCACACGCAAAGCCGCACTTTCATAAGCACGCTTCCAAACGGTATAAGACGAGCAGAAAACAGAGGCGCGCCTACAAACGTTCGCAGAAGCGGCTCCGAGTCGCTCAGCGGCACAAATCGCGAGTTCCCGTGTAAGCTCTTTCAATCAGCCGCGCCGAGTTGTTCACGGATTGCGTCGGCAATGCGGGCCGTCCATTTCTCCACCTCATCCTGCGATGGCCCCTCGATCATTACGCGCGCCAGCGGTTCGGTCCCGGAAAAACGCACCACCACCCGGCCCGTGCCGTTAAATTCGCTTTCCGCCGCCCGGATTTCGGCCTGGACGCTTTCGAGCTCTCCCAAGGGGCGCTTTTGCTTCACGCGCACGTTCACCAGCTTCTGCGGGAAGGTCTTCACCTGGTTCGCCAGTTCATCGAGTGTCCTCCCGGAATCGCGCACCACTGCGAGTACACGCAGGGCCGTCAATAGGCCGTCGCCCGTGGTCGAGTATTCGGAAAAGATCACGTGGCCGGATTGTTCCCCACCCAACGCCGCCCCGCGGTTCAACATCTCCTCCAAGACATACCGGTCGCCCACGGGCGTGCGCAGCATCCGGACACCGTGCTCGCCCAATGCACGCTCCAGGCCGAGGTTGGACATCACCGTGGCAACCACCGTATCGCCGGGCAGCTTTCCAACCCGTTTCAATGCCGTCCCGGTCAGGAACAATACCGCGTCGCCATCCACAATTCTGCCGCTGCCCGAGACGAACAACGCGCGGTCCGCGTCGCCATCGAATGCTACGCCCAGGTCGGCTCCCGTTGCCAGCACACGTTCCCGCAAGGCGCTGAGGTGCAGCGATCCGCAATCCAGATTAATATTGCGGCCATTGGGCGAGACACCGATCCACGCGACATCGGTTCCCAAATCGGCGAACACCTGGGGCGCCACCTCGGTAGCCGCTCCATTCGCGCAATCAACCACCAATTGAAAGCGCAGTTGCCCATTTACCGTTCCCACCAGGTACCGCGCATATATCGGTTCCAGCGCGCGATCCACCGCAAGCTCCAGCGCCGCCGGTTCCTCACCGGTCTCTAACCATTGGTCCAGACCCGCTTCGAGTTCCAGCTCTGCGCTGTCCGCCAGCTTGTAGCCGGAATGGCCAATCACCTTCATGCCATTGTCTTGGTAGGGATTGTGGGACGCCGAGATCATGACCCCGGCCACAAAGGGACCGGTGCGCGTGAGGTACGCGATGCCGGGTGTCGTCATAATTCCGGCGAACCGCGCGGCGACACCGGCCCGCGCCAATCCTCCGGCCATATGTCCGGCCAGCCAATGTCCGCTTTCGCGCGTGTCCATTCCGATAATAACCTCTGGAACGTTCGCTTCTTTATGAGTGCGCGCCCACTCGCCCAGTGCCACACCGAGTGCGAACGCCGTTCGCCTATCCAATGGCGGTTGCCCGGCTACGCCGCGAATGCCATCGGTTCCAAAATACTTTCTTGACAAAGAGACTCCGCAAAGAGGAATCGTCGGAAACCCCTCGTTCCAGTGTACGTAGGAAGGTGTTACGTGCGCGCTGCTGCCGGAGCCCGATTCAACGGAGAGTCTGCGAACTGTTGCGGACGCAGTGCGGCACAGCGTTGCCAGAACTCGTCCAAGAGTCGCGGGAAGAACGGGATCAATGATGTACGCCGTTCAATCTCGTCCGCCGCCAGCTTGAAGAGCTTCAAATCATATTCGTTCAAATGAACGAGTTGAGCGTGCAACTCGTCCCCCCACAGCGCCATCAATCGATCGCCGCGCTCGCCAGATGGTTCGGCTTCTTTGGCTGGGCTGACATTCTGCGCCACATACTCGAGCCGAAGCTCAGGAAAGGCGGGCCGCAAGAAGTACTCCGCTGCAACCAGGCTTTCGTCGAACCGCTCCACTAAACCCGGAAACGACATCTGTCGCAAGGTGTCGAAGGCTTTGTCGAGATCCCAGGGCCCGGCTGGCCGCGTCAAGGCGCCGCCCACGGATAGATAAAGAGTCTGGACATTGCTCACCACGTGAGGTGCGGTTTCGACTAGTGTTTTCATGAATCCCTGGGCACCTTTACTGCGCGCCAGGCACGACAGCCAATCGTCCTCGCCCGTGCGGCGAAAGTGCTCGTATAACGATTGCAGGCGATCGAGCGGGTGACGCAAAAAGCAGCAATCGAACAACACGGTCCCGGGTATCTCTCCCATCGGATAACGAAGGTGATGGCTCGAAACGGCCTTGAAGTGCGGATTGTTCAGCAGACAGTCCCGAAGGTGCTCCGCTCCCAAAATGGCGTCCGCATCCGACGAGTGCAGGGTCGCGAAGGCACTTGGAAACTGCCGCCGAAGAATCCATTCCATGGTCGTTCCGGCGTTCTTGCAGATATGGTAATGAACTAGTACGAATCTGATCGCGGGAGTCCGCAGGATAACTTCCATCTCTCCCTTTAGGAAAACCCAAGATAGCGTCAAAAGTCACGCTTAAACACCGGACTTACAATAATTAAGATTTCGCGGAACTCACGGCTATTGGAGTTCTTCAAATGCTGTTTGCCAGAATCAGTCCATGCGCCTTCGCTGGATGTTTCTCGCTACCGCTCTCGCTAGCCCATCGCTAATCGCCCAGGACAAGCCCCTTACCGCACTCCCGTTCACTCCGGTGCTCGACACCCGCTTCATGGATAAGACCGCGGATCCCTGCGTCGATTTCTATAAATACTCGTGCGGCAACTGGAACAAGCTCAATCCCATCCCACCTGACCAGTCGCGCTGGGATGTGTACTCGAAGCTGACGAACGACAATTTTCGTTTTCTCTGGGGCATTCTGGAAGACGCTGCGGCGGCCCGCTCGCGAACGCCTAATGAGCAGAAGATCGGCGACTTTTTCCACGCCTGCATGGATGAAAAGGCGATTGAAAGCGGCGGTGCCGATCCCATTCGGCCGGCATTGGACCGGATTGCTGCATTGACATCCAATCGTGACATCGCTGGCTTTGTCGCCGAAGAGCATGTGAAAGGGAACACCCATACGATGCTATTCGGGTTTGGCTCCGGGCAGGACTATGACAACTCGTCTCATCAGATCGCGTTTGCCGAGGCCGGTGGACTGGGATTACCCGATCGCGACTATTACACCAAGACCGATGCCAAATCAGTCGAGACGCGAACCCGCTATATGGCCCACGTGGAAAAGATGTTCGAGTTGTTAAGCGAGCCGGCAGGCCAAGCCAAAACCGATGCGGCCGCTGTCATGCAAATCGAGACCGCCTTGGCAACAGCATCGCTCACCCGCGTCGAAAAGCGCGATCCCTACAACCTGAAGCACAAGCTTCCCCGCGCCCAATTGAGCACCATCGCGCCAGCTTTCGACTGGGATGCATATCTTAAGGTGTTGAATCCTCCGTCCTTCGCGGAAGTAAACGTGACGGAACCGAAATTCTTTTCTACTCTCAGCGATGAACTCACACAGGTGAGTCTTGCGAAATGGCAGGCCTATTTACGATGGCATCTGGTGCACGCGGAAGCCACTTATCTTTCGTCTCCCTTTTTGAACGAAAACTTCGCTTTCTACGGCAATTACTTGCGCGGCGCGAAAGAACCGCCGCCGCGCTGGAAGAAATGCACGAGCCTGGTCGATCACAGTCTCGATGACGCGCTTGGCCAGGTATTCGTCGAAAGAACATTTTCACCCGCGACCAAACAAGATGCGCTCCGCATGACCGAGCAGATTGAGGCGGCGATGGAGTCGGAGATTCGTAATCTGAATTGGATGAGCGAGCCAACCAAACAGAAGGCGCTCGAAAAGCTGCACGCCATCGTCAATAAAATTGGCTATCCCGACCATTGGCGCGACTACAGCAGCGTTGTGATAAAACCCGGCGATTTCGTGGGCAACGTTTATCGGGCTCAGGAGTTCGAGTTCCGGCGCGACTTGAACAAAATCGGCAAGCCTGTGGATCGAACCGAGTGGTTCATTCCCGCGCCGACCGTGAACGCGTATTACGATCCGCAGATGAACGACATCAACTTTCCCGCCGGCGTGCTAGAGCCACCGCTGTTCGATAGCAAAGAAGACGACGCGACTAACTACGGCAACACGGGGGCGACTATCGGACATGAGCTGACCCATGGCTTTGACGATGAAGGACGGCAGTTCGATGCCCAAGGCAATCTGAAGGATTGGTGGACCGATGCCGATGCCAAAGCCTTCGAAGATCGCGTCAACTGTGTGCGCGATCAGTATGCGCAATACACGATCATCGATGACATCAAGATCAATAGCAAACTGACGCTTGGCGAAGATGTGGCCGATATCGGCGGAACACTATTGGCCTATCTTGCATGGAAACATGCCGAGGAGGGGAAAGAACTGAAACCCATAGAAGACCTGACTCCCGATCAACGCTTTTTCGTCGGAATGGCGCAATGGGCTTGCGGTGACGAACGCCCCGAGGCGAAACGCGTTTCCGCGATCACCGACCCGCATTCGCCCAACGAGTACCGAATCAACGGCGTAGTTTCCGATCTACCGCAATTCGGCGAAGCCTTCGCCTGCAAGGCCGGTCAGCCGATGGTGAGCGAGAAGGCTTGCCGGGTTTGGTAGGAAAAGCGGCGGGTGCAGCCTGATGCTTTGTCCGGTGATCCCGGATGAAGTTTCTGTCCAGGTCCTCCGAGAGTCTACCCGTAACGATTAACCTGCCAGTAACACTTTATTGCGCTCAAGCCCCCTTCCTATGTTGCATGATTAGATACGACCCATCTTTACTTGGCGCTAATCTCGAGACGCTATATCTATGTTCAAGTTCATGGCATTGGTTACTTGCTTCGTTGTCTGGGCATTGACTGGAACTCCACAGGCTGTCCGTACTGGTGATACTCCCAACCGCACGGTCGGTCCTCAAAATGATGGCTCGATCGTCGTGTCGGACAATCAGACCCTGACACCCGCCGGAACCATCGTGCAGCTTGGCGCGCCGGTGCGCGCGAAAGCCATTGCGCTCAATCCGAACAGCAAGACCAGAAGCGGCGCGGTGCTACTCATGGGCTCGCCCCAACCCATCATTGTGTTTAACACTGTTACGGGCCAGGTCCTCCAGCGATTCAGTCCCACTGCTGTTAACGGCACGACCTTTACCTCCGACAAGGCGGGCTCTTTCACCGGCATCACCTATTCCGCTGACGGCTCAAGGCTGTTCTTCAGCCAAGACGACAACCATGTCGTCATCGCCAATGTGGATCCGGACACCGGCCATATAACCCACTGCCAGAGCGTGACGCTGCCCAAGCCCCCGGCGGATGGCCGCACATATCACAATGCGAAATCCATCAACCCTGGCGGCATCGCAGTCTCGGAGGACGGAAGACGTGCTTATGTTGCGTTGAACGCGGCGAACACGCTGGGCGTGATCGATCTGGCCGCTTCTCCGGCAAGGCTCGTCGCCCAGATTCCAGTCGGCAATGCGCCGAACAGCCTGGTCATCCACGGCCAATATGCCTATGTGAGCAATGAAGGCGGCCGTCCAGCCACCAGCGAGGATTTTACGAACGATTCCGATGGCACACCGATCGTCGTCGACCGGAAGAATGCTTTTGCTATCACCGGCACCGTTTCCGTTGTAAACCTTACGACAGGCAGGAACGTGAGGACCATCAAGGTCGGTCTTCATCCTGCCGGGATGACGATTTCCGGATCGGATCTTTACGTGGCCAATGCCTATAGCGACAGCCTCTCCGTCGTCGATCTCAACACCGGCGACGTCGTCCGCAGCATCAATCTCAGCGTGCCCATCGCGGGCGGCGCTTTCGGGTCCGGACCAAACGGGGTGGCCGTGGCCGGTGACAGCCGCGCCTTTGTCACCCTAGGTCAGGCCAATGCGATCGCTGTCGTCAACCTTTCCGGCCGGGATGCCAATCCGGTCATTGGCTATATTCCGACCGCCTATTTTCCGACTTCCATCACTTACGATGCGGCGCATCGACAGCTTGTCGTCGCCGATGACAAAGGCCTGGGCGCGCAAGGTGGATTGGGTTCCGTGCTAGGAGCCATGGCCTTTAACACGCATCAGGATACCGGCGTAGTCAACCTGATTCCGTTGCCAAATGCAGATCAGCTTGCCAAATACACGAGACAGGTGATCAATAACGACCACTGGGATTTGAGTACGAACATCCAGGTTGCACCGCAGTACGTCGACCCCAACGCAAAACCAGTGGCCGTTCCCAGGCATATCGGTGAACCTTCGCTCATCAAGCATGTGTTCCTGATCATCAAGGAGAATCGCACCTACGACCAGATGCTGGGTGATGTGCCGTGGGGGAATGGCGATCCGTCGCTGGCGGTCTTCGCCTCCGCACTGCCCAACCAGCATGCGTTCGTCAAGCGCTTCCCGCTGCTCGACAATGTCTATGCGCCTAGCCGCCAGTCGGCGGACGGCCACCCTTGGATCGTCATGTCGGGATCGTTCTATTCGAACGATATTCTGTCGCCGGATTGGATCCGCTCGTACCCCGGCGGCGACGCCGACGATCCGCTGACCTACACACCGAAAGGGTTCCTGTGGACGGCTGCGGAAGCCAAGGGCCTTTCCGCCAGACTGTTCGGAGAGTGGGCCAACGCAGGGAAAGTCGGCACAAAACCCGATGGAGCCCCCTATACCTGGAGTGATTTTTATAGCACCGCGCTGTGTAAGGAAGGCAAAGCTTCCGTCTCAGACTGCATCGTTCCGGATGGCACGGTTACCGTAACCTCTCCGGTCCCGTCAGCGGCCAAAATCCTGGACCCGCACTATCCACCATTCAATCTCACGATTCCTGACCAATATCGCGCCGACTACTGGATACCACTTTTTCAGCATCTGGATGCGACGAACCAGGTTCCAAACCTAATCATCCTTTGGCTTCCGGACGACCACACCGCCGGAACCAAGAAGGGCCTTCCCTATCCAATCAACTATGAAGCTGACAACGACCTCGCGCTTGGCCGCATTGTGGAGGCCGTCAGCCACAGCAACGTGTGGGCGCAGTCGGCGATCTTCGTCGAAGAGGACGATAGCCAGAATGGTGTCGATCACGTTGACGGACATCGCCAACCGGTCTACATCATCAGTCCCTACGCGGCAGCTCCGCAAGCCTCTGGCCAGGGCAAAGTGATCCACACCACCTACACCGCCGAGAACATCAATCGCACGATCGAGAACATCCTGGGAATGCAGCCTTTGACCCAGTTCGACCTGGTTGCCTCCCCGATGTTCGACGCGTTTCAAAATACGCCCGACCTGACGCCTTACGATCATTTGCCGGCGGTCATCTCCCTGGACAACGGCCCAGACCTGCCGCACAGCGAAAATGCCGCATATACTCCGTTACAAAAAGCTTGGCTGAGAGCCACGGCCGAGGTGATGAGGAACAAATACGACAAGGCCGACTCGGTCGACCCGAATTTCCTGAACCACGTCATCTGGTATTCGGCCACCGGCTGGGCGCGCCCCTATCCGGGCGAGCGCAAGGTCCAGATGCCGGGACCCTTCGTCAGAGCCGCCAAGAAGTTCCACGACGAAGATGACGACGGCAACTGAGTCATCGGGGCCGCGAGTGGACGCGAATCAGAGGTTGTGAACCACTCGTCGCCATTCGACTTTGGGCCGACGGAAGATAGTCCCTCAGTTCGTCGCGTGCCGCAGCATGATTTGTGTCTTTCAAGTGCCAGTGCCCGTAACTACGACACCGGCCGGAAGCATGGCGTATGCGCCTTCTACCGCCAGCGGTCGAACACGGTACTGATGCGTCAACCGCCGATTCAGGACCGGATCATACAGTTCGATACAGAACACATCGGCCCAGTAAATGGGCTCGAGCGCTGGGACGGTTCCACAGAACATTGCCGTGTCGGACGCAGGAGCGCATCCGTACCGCCGGTTATACACATCCATCAACTCGAGTGGAGGAAATAAGAGAGAAGCCTCTCCTTCTTGATACAGGATGCGTCCACGATCCGAAATCGCGTATGACCGAAGGACCAACTCATCCCAATGCGAGACAACATCGCGATAGTTCCATACCTCCGGCGAGATCGGTTTAGC
Organism: Bryobacteraceae bacterium; assembly: GCA_036272835.1. Classification (GTDB taxonomy): domain Bacteria; phylum Acidobacteriota; class Terriglobia; order Bryobacterales; family Bryobacteraceae; genus Bog-105. The sequence continues at coordinate 26,697 of DATAXY010000029.1, read as the reverse complement.
GCAGAGTTGCTTCGCTAATGTAATACCCCAAAGCTCGGCTCTCCGATCGGTATGGTCTGAGCCAACACCGACAAACAATTCGCCCCCGCTGCTGAACAGTACGCATTCCACTTCTCCGGTCGAATCGTGGCCCATCACTTCGATCTCCGGCGCGGTAGTCAGCAAAGACCTGCTCAAATGATAAAAATCCGGAGTCTTCTGCGGGCGAGGAACTCCCAATGCCTCCAACTCCCGGATGTGCGCCTCCGCGGCAGACTGATCTCGCGCTGCCCACCCGGCAATCAAGAGCCGCGTAACCGGCATGGAAATCTCTCGTCTGTTTCCGGCGACTTCAACAACTACAAGCGAACAATTGAACACAGACTGGTACTCGTCGAGCGATTCTAGGCTCAATTCAAAATGTCCTCTCCCGGTATTTAAGGGGCGGCTAGCGGGGAATGATCGGAAGCGAAAGCGAGGATGGATGAGCGCTGTCGTGCAGTATCACCTGGTGCGCAACATGGATGTCCGCCTCCGTCTCCTCAGCCATGGGTTTGCCGGAATTCAGATTCCTGTTGAAACGCGGGAAGTTACTGCTGGCGATCTGAAGCCGAATCCGGTGACCCACTTTGAATACATTGCTGGTCTCCCACAAGGGAATCTTAACCTGGTACGGTTCATTGGGTGTCAGTAAGACCGTCTTCTGAAGCGAATTCCGATATTTTGTACGCAGCGCCCCCTCTGTAATGAGGATTGCGCGGCCGTCCGGATAGACATCGGAAAGCGTCGCAAAAAAATCGGTATCTTTAACGTCTGTCGAGAAGAATAGAGTCAATTCAGCCGCTCCAGTTACTTCCGTGTCAGCAGTCAATTGGTCAGACGTATAGATAAGAACGTCGTTGCGCTGTTGAATAGCGCGCTGATCCAGCGGACCTTGCATACTGAAGGCACCATCTCTAGTAATTCCGCCACCGCCGCTGCCATGGCCGCCATACGTGGAAACGGGATATCGAGGATCGTAAGCGTACTGGTCCGAAGGCGCGGATACAGGCTCCTGGCTGGAAAGGGTGCCATCGCCCATACGCGTATTGGCGTGCCCGTTACTGCCCAAGAACAGGCGTTCTGAGCGTGCTCGCGCCAAGGGCCATTCCTGCTCATCGCGCCACTTGTTGTCGCCCATTACGAAGATCCGAATGGGAGCCTCACTGTCCAGTCCGTCTTGAATACCCTTCAGATGGTAGTCGTACCAATGTAAATGAAGTTGTCCAAGATCCGTCAACATCTGAGGGCCAAAATCCATGTCGCCGTACTTAGGATTAGTTCGGATACCGTGGCCCCACGGGCCGATAAGTAACTTTTGCCAGCGGCGAGCGTATTCCGAACGCGAGTACTTGCGCATGTTGACAAAATTAGCGATGGTCTCATGAAGAAGATCGTCATACCAGCCGGTAAGATGAAACGCCGGTACGTCCATGTCTTTGTACTTTCCGCGTATGCTCATCTGTTCCCAGAAGTCGTCGTCCGTATCGTGGGTTAGAGTGTCTTCCACGAACGGTGAATAAATACCAATCAGGTCCATCGACGTCTTCAACGGAAGATGGTTCATTACTTCAACCCATGAAGGCTTGGGCCGCGGCTTCTTTTCGGCGATCGCTTCCTCTGAAGGCCCCCAACTGAGGCCGAGCGCCAAATGGTAAATCCCATTCCACGACCAAACGGCTTCAAAGTTCGACGATTGCGCGGCCTCCGGCATTATGGCCTTTAAATAGGGGCTTCGATAAGGCGCCGTTACCACTTGCGTGTACGCAGGATAGGAGCGCCCAAACATCCCGATCTTCCCGTTGCACCAAGACTGGTGGCCGATCCACTGCTGCGTGTCGTAGCCGTCCCGGCCTTCGTCAACATAGGGATGCCAAGCGCCGCCGGAAGCGTTCAGCCCGCGCGAATCCACCACAACGACCGCATACCCGTGCCCGGCGAAGAAGTTTCCCCATTTCAGTTGTCCATTCTTGTTGTAGGGCGTTCGGCAAAGCAGCACCGGAAACGGGCCGGGCCCGTCCGGAAGGTAGATGTCTCCTCCGAGCTTTATGCCGTCCCGCATGGGGATGGGGACGTTCTTCTCTATGTGGACTTGGGGCTCCGCCGTCTGAGCCTGCGTTTGCCCCGGATGGAACAAAATCGCCAAAGCGCTAATGGTGGCGGCAATCGATATCCTGCGTTTTCTGGTCATAGTCAATCTCCAATTAAGCCGTCGTCTTACTCTCGAGAACATCTCCGCGCGGGTGTGATGCAACCCTCGGGGAGGCGAATAACCCTTCTACGAAGGAACTGCTCTCGGGGCGGCTCAGGTACGAGCCTAGGATCATGAGAATCAACGACCCAATCACGCCTGGATAAATCTCATGAATGGAAATAATCCCCGCCTGCTTTAAGCAAAACCCGGTGACGGCGCACACGAGACCGCTCACCGAACTGGCCAGAGCGCCCGCTCGAGTTGCGCGTCGCCAAAAGAGACCGCAGAATAGGGGGACAAACATCACTGACGCCATTCCTCCCCAGGAGACGCCTGCAATCAGACTGATCAATGTTGAAGAATGGTTCGCCACATAAACAGTGGCCAGCGTAATCACAGTGCCGAAGGCAAGCGTTGACAGCCGGCTTACTTTGAGTAGGTCGCGATCTCCAGACTTTCCCAATTGTTTGTAAATATCCACTGCGAAATACAACCCGACAATATGTAACAAACCGCTGCTAGAAGACTGGACAGCGGACATAATTGCAAACAGTACGACAACACTGGCCCAACCGCCTACGACATTCTTAAAAAGATAGGGGAACGCACTGTTGCCAAGATGATCCGGAGGGTTGAGCATACCGGCTCCGACGCCGCAGATGATGACGGAGATGAGGATGACCATCACCAGCAGTCCTCCAACGCCAACCTGCAACCGGGCGACGCTGGCACTGCGGCTGGCATAGAATCGGTGCAGATAATAAGATTCAGTCGGAATGCCCAACCCCCAAACGAGGATCCAGCCCGCAAAATCTCCCACATTCCGAACGTTGCCGCCAAAGAAATGGCCCAAGTGTTCCGGCGGAGAGAAGACTACAGATCCTCTGGTGCGCGCCAACACAATGCAGGCGGCCAAAATCACGCCTCCGCCCAGCAATACAACTTGCAATAGATCCGTCCGGATCACCGCAGCTAATCCACCGAGCATTGTGTAACTTACAAAGACTGCGCCAACAATGACGATAGCCAGCGACGTACTTAGTCCAGCAAGAGTGTTGAGAGTAACTCCCATTGCAAGAAGCTGGACCATCAACACGAGTGAGTACATAAGAATGATCGTTGTCGCCGCAAATACCCGAAGGAATGTGGAGTTATAACGCCTATAAAAGAATTCCGGTACCGTGGTTAGCTCAGTGCGATGTAGACGGCCGGCCGCCAGCACGAGGAGTATCCAGCCTAATGCATATCCGTAACAAGAGAACGCCGCCGCGGACCACCCGTAGCGCGAGGCGTAACCCGATACCCCAATAACGGTCACAGCGGAGACGAACGTAGCCATGAATGTCCCCGTTGACACAACCAGACCCATCTTTCGCTCCGCCACCGCGAAGGAGGCAAGGGACGCGCGCCTGTAGCCCCACAAGCCAACGCTCAGAATCACTAACGAATAGCCGAGGAAGGCAAGCAGATAAACCGTTTCAATTTTCACGGTTGCCTCTTACGGTCCATCGCATTCAGTAGCAGGCAGAGAGCCATGGGGATACATGCGATGCACCCAGCCGAAATCAGTATGAGACGGACCGTCATGAAAGCTCTTGTAGGAGTTGCTCACCATGCGCCGTGTGTGCGCCGTCCATGCTTTCGCACGAACTCTCGGCCTTCACGGCGGACGATCCGCCCATGAGCCGGAGCACCTCGTCGATACACGCCTGGTTGCTGGTGAGAACCGGCGCGCCGAGTAGCCGTTGCAGACGGCCTATCGTTTCTATTGCGCGTAAGTTCGTACAGGAAAGAAATATGCAGTCGGCGTCCACATCCCGGCACTGATCTTCCACAAAGCGCACAATCTCGTCCGGGGTCACGCGGCCGATTTCGCGATTGTCGACGATCCCCATGCCCGCGGCCTTGACCAGCGTGAACCCCGCTTCAACCACGCAGTCGGTAACGCTCTTGGTCATCTCCTCCTGGTAAGGAGTGAAGACCGCAACCCTTCTCGGCTGAATGCTTCGCAGTTGCGCCAGAACCGCGCCGATCACCGTAACCGGTTTCGCCCCGGTGTATTCCGCGATGAAACGCGAGATTGCCGCGTCGTGTTCGATGCCGTCGATCGACCCGGCGGAGGTGCACCCGAACACAACCACTTGCGGAGCGACCGTCTTGATTAGCCGGATCGCCAGCGGCAATTCGTCGCGATTCATCTTGATTTCCATTTCGCGCGTCACTTCTTCAAGGAAGATGCGCGTGGTGCTGACCACCGCCGGACGGCCGAAACTGCGATGAAAATCTCTCTCCATCACGGTGTTCGAGGACGGCACGATCAGCCCTATGCCAAAGGTCTCTTCAGCCACTGAATCTCCTTCTGGATAACGCCAATGAGATTCGATTCTCCCGGCACTCCTCTCATCAGAATAGAAACTTCAGCGCGAATTGTGTCTCTCGCGCATCACCGGCAGATGAGATCTGGCCGAACACCGGAGAACCGTAAGTGGAGTTCGGAGGGTCGAAGTTGGGGTGATTCGCAATATTGAAGATCTCCGCGCGGAACTGAATCCGCAACCGCTCGACTGGCACGAATATCTTGCTCAGCAGGAAATCTAAATTTTGGATTCCGGGCGCGGTAATTACGTTCTTGCCACAGTTCCCGAACGTGTATGGTACGGGAGCGGCAAAGGCGGAGGTGTTAAACCAGTCCAGCACCGTGTGCGGCGCGTTAACGTTTGGATTGCTGATGCAATCGGGGCGATCTAGCGAACCCGAATTCCCCGTGTTGCTGTTGTCGTAAGAGAGGCCGACGTCGATCGGCGTTCCCGTCTGCGCTGTGTAAATCCCGGAGATCTGCCAGCCATCGCGGAACCGTCCTTTCCCCAGGGGCAACGCCCATACATAATTGAATACAAAACGTTGCCGCGCATCAAAGGCGGCGAGGCCTCTCTCTGCGTCGGGATCGCGCTGATCCCGTTTCGCCGCATTACCGGATTGAGCAAGAAATGCGGTATCCGTTGTATCAATCATTTTCGACCAGACATAGGACGCAGTAAAAGTAAGTCCCTTGGAAAGGTTCCGTTTCAAATTGACGCGTAGAGCGTTGTAATTCGAAAGTCCGTCGGACATAAACGTCGAGACAGAGGTATAAGCAGGATACGGACGGCGTGGCGGGATTGCTCCCGGACCGGGAACCGCCTGATCGATGTTCCGCGCGCCGCCGATCAGATGAGTGCCTTTATTGCCCAGATAAGACACATCCAATACCGTGCTCTGCATCACTTGCCGCTGGATTCCGAAGCTCCATTCCTGATTGTAGGGAGTCGTAATGCCGCGGTTGATTGTGGAGATAGTTGGTGAAATCGAAAGCAGGGACGGCTGAAAGGCATTCCCGATAGTAATATTCGGAATATTTGCGTTGTCGACAACGGTCGCACTGTAGAGGTTCGGTTGGCTCTGTCCGACCGACCAACCGAGGTAGGGCAGAATCGGCGTGTAGAATATGCCGTAACCCGTCCGGATCACCGTCTTTTCGCTCCCAAAGGGCCGGTAGGCAAGCCCGAATCGCGGCGCGAAGTTTGTCTTGTCCGGATTGTATAGATAGTCGCTCATTCCATTTACGCCAACTGGAACCAGTTGGCCGGTTGTGAAGTTGAAACTAGGGATGCGATTGCGAACTTCCCTGAGCGGCGTAAAATACTCGTACCGCAGCCCCATGTTGATTGTAAGGTTCGGAGTAGCCCTCCAATCGTCCTTGATATACAGGCCGGTCAGAAATTGGCGAATGTCGGTAAAGCCATTGCCGATAGACACTGACGCCGTTGAAGGATAGCCGAGGTCGAAATCCGCGACTGCGCTACCGGTTCCCGATACGCCAGGTAGGGCCGAGTAACTATCGACAAAGGAAAAGCTTCCGCGAGAGCTGGAAGCGGTGCCTCCATCTTCGCGGAGTTCGCGGAGGTCGGCGCCAATGCCGATTGAGTGATTCCCTAATGTGTACGACAGATTGTCGGCGGACTGGAACGTATCTTCCCCGCGATTATTGGGCGTGTTGCTGAGCGATCCTGTGCTGCCGATGCCCGTGATATTGATCGTGGGAGGACCGGGATACGTTTTTGCTTGCGTGCCGGTAATGCCAATCTCGTCCGGTATATCCACATTGTGCAAGGTTGATACCAGATATTGGTACATCCTGTTGAACCCGAGATGGGCCTCGTTGACGATCTGCGGCGTGATGACGTACGTGTCGGATATGACGGCCGATTGAGAGGTGTTGTTCCAGTCATCGGCGAAGTTAGGCAATTGCGCGTAAGAAGTATTGAATCGCCTCGGGTATTCGTACGTATAGCGCGTCGACAGTGTGTTCCGGTCGGAAAAATGCTGATCGATCTTGGTCGTAAACTGGTCGTCCGTGGTCGCGTTCGTGAATGCGGATGTCAGGTTTCGCGTCACGCCCGGCTGATTCGGCAGCGGATAAAGTAGATTTAGCGCGGCCAGTGAAACCGGGCTAAGACGGCTAGCGGGGATTACATTATTTGCGAATGGGAGCCTGGTGTAGGTGCCCTTCGAGGTGAGGCTGGTTGTGCCTGGATCGTAGATAGCGGCGATTCCCGAAAAATTGCCTTCACGTTCCGCCACTGTTGGCACAGTAAAAACCTGTCCGACGCTCTTGGTCTTGCGTAGCCCTTCATAATTCACAAAAAAGAAGGTCTTATCGTGGCGAATGGGTCCTCCGAGGGTTGCGCCGAACTGATTCAAACGGAACGGAGAAGTATTCTTAGGGTCGAAAAAGTTGCGCGCGTCCAAGTCTGAATTGCGGAGGAACTCCCATGCGCTGCCATGCAAATTGTTAGTTCCACTGCGAGTTACCACATTCACATTTCCGCCTCCGCCGCTGAATTGCGCCGAATAAAGGCTCGTCTGCTGATTGAACTCTTGAATCGCGTCAATCGACAACTGTAGTGTGACGCGCGCGTCTCCCATTCCTTTCGCGACGACGCCGTCAACGGAGTAAGTGCTACTATCACCACCAGATCCGTTAAACGAATAGTTACCGCCGAAAAGCTGAACGAAATAGGATGTCCGCGACCCCGATTGCGTTGCGGCACCGGCATCCAGAGCGTTAAGGGCGATGAAGTTTCTTCCGTTCATCGGCAAATCGACCATGCGCTTGTTGTCCACGACCGTGCCGATATCGGATGTATCTGTCTTGAGGACCGGAGCTTCACTCTGCACGGTTGTTACCGTGGTAACTTGACCAATCTGAAGTGAAAGGTCTACGCGCGCTGTCTGCTGGGCCTCTAGGAGAACTTTGGATGTTGACTTCTGAAAGCCTGGCGCCTCGGCACTTACCTCGTACTCGCCGATGGGAAGCAACGGGATCACATAATTGCCGGCCGAGTCGGACTTTACAGTACGGACCGCGGCTGTAGCCGTCTGTGTTGCGGTAACTGTGGCGTCGCTAACAACAGCCCCCTGCGGATCGTGGATGGTCCCGGTCAAAGTGCCTATCGTTTGAGCGGTCATAACCGGTATCGTAAGTGCGAAGGCAAATAGAAGCGCGTGCTGACACCAATCGAAAGTGCGTTTCACCGATTTCTCCTTTGTTTAGCGAAACGACGGGGTTGCTTGGACGGGAACTTAGCAAGTTTCTAACCAAACCGTTAGGAGGCGTGACAGTGGCTCATTACAGGGCGGCCGTTAAGTTATGATCGTCCGCACTGCCGGGAATCGAAGAAAGTTTGAAGGAAGCGAAGCCGAAGTATCGGCAGACCTGCCAGGATTTCGGCGCGCTGGCTGAGGTCACGGCAGCTTCTTTAGCCGCGATTGGAGCGTAGACCGTTTCATGCCAAGCCGCGTCGCCGCGCCGTTAGGTCCCCCGATCACTCCATTCGATTCCCGCAAAGCACGGCGGATAATCTCATTCTCCACGTTCTTGAGAGGATTACTGCCGTCCATTTCCAGGTCGAACCCCCTTAATTCATCGGAGGGCACTTCCAACACAGAGCCGGTTGACAGCGCAACGGCGCGTTGAATCAAATTCTCAAGTTCCCGCACGTTGCCCGGCCAATGCCAACGGCGTAACCGGTCGAGAGTGGACGGCGCAACGGGATCCACCTGCCGCCGGAACCGCTCCGCATACTTCTGGGTGAAATGCGAGACAAAAGTAGGTATATCGCCTAAGCGCTCGCGTAAGGGCGGTACGCGGACCGGAACTACATTCAACCGGTAGAACAAGTCGCTGCGGAACCGGCCGTCGCGTACATCTTGGGCTAGATCGCGATTCGTGGCAGCCACGATCCGTACATCCACCCGCAGCGTGCGTGCGCCGCCCAGCCGCTCAAACTCGCTCTCCTGTAAAACACGAAGTAGTTTTGGCTGCAATTCCAGCGGAATATCGCCCACCTCGTCGAGAAACAGCGTGCCTTGGTGCGCCACCTCGAACCTCCCCAACCGGGCCGCCATCGCGCCGGTGAAAGCGCCCTTCTCATGCCCGAAAAGTTCGCTCTCCAGTAGCCCGGCTGGAATCGCCGTGCAGTTCATCGTCACGAAATTTCTCTCACGCCGGTCGCTAAGGTCGTGAAGCGCGCGCGCCAGGAGTTCCTTACCCGTACCGGTCTCTCCCAGAAGCAGAACAGTGGCGTCGGTTGGCGCGACCATCTCGATTGTGTTGAGAACCTGACGCAGGCCCGCGTCTGCGCCAATGATCGTCCGAAACTGAGAATTTCCGTCTGCTGCGCGATCCGGACGTCTCGGACCGCTGTTTCGCAGGCGGGCGATTCGCTGCACGGCGATCGCATTTTCAATAGCCATCGCGATACTGGGCGCCAACTCGCTGAGCGTGTCCACCTGCTGCTGCGAAAAGGCACTTGCCCGGACGCTCCCGAAGCCTAGAGTTCCCAAGGGCCCGGAGATGCCCACCAGCGGAATGAAACAGGCGGAATTCAAGCCTTCCGCAAGCAACAACTTCGACAGGCCGAAGGGCATTCGGCTCTCCGCGAGAGACGTGATCAGGATTGGCCTCTCGGCTATATAGGCGCTGCCTGAGGAACCGTTGCCGCCCGGTATCAACTGTTCCTCACGGATGACGCCCTTCCCTTCGGGAAAGTCCATCACCGAGAGGCGGAGTTGGTTGGAGCCACGCTCGTTCAGCGTCAGGCCCACGTAATCGGGCTGCATGAACGGACGCAGAATGGTCGAGATATGGACGAAGAGTTCTGGCGCCTCTCGTGGCTGAACGAGCGCTCGCGTGACATCGAGCATGACCTTCACGCGGTCGCGTTCGACGAGCACCCTCTGCCAACTCTGCAACGCGAGAATTCGCTCCAATGCAGCAGCCAAATGTCCACAAAAAACCTTCGCTACCCACTCCACCTGTTCCGGCGGAAGCTGCCGGTCGGTACTGCCAATTGCCAGCACTCCAAGCCGTGTTCGCGATGTACTTAGTGGTAGAAGTGCGAACGACTGAATGCCTCGCTTCATGAGATTCTGAGCCGATCCAGCGAACTTTGCCGGCAGATCAGACTCGCTGCAAATTGCCCGCTGCGCCTGCCATACAAATCCCGCAGCCGAAGAACGGGCCGGGGCCTCCTCTTCTTCCTGAAAGTTCAGCAGGCCCTCTGGTGCGTATCGCCTCATCGTTTCCCTTACGGGGTCATGCAGGATCAAATCGAGAATGGCGAGCGAAAAGACGTCTTCAAGACACGTCCAAGCGATCGCAGGAATCTGGCTCCATAAGTTTACGGTCGCAAGTTGTTCATGACACGCAATCAGGCGCGAGTCCGCGCACGCCGGCATCAACGTGACGGCAGGCGGGGATTCGTCGTTCACAGCACTTCTCTCCGCCACGGAAATAGAAGAATCAAGAATGGCATGTGTACTTTCCGATGCTCCACGCTGAGCGACGCTGGTTAACGGACCAGCCGGATAGCTACGCTTCTTGGCAAAGCCGGTTGAAAATCTACCCCAAATTCGCCGACGCCGGGACTGCGGTCGCTCGACCTCGTTGCCGCCGGCTTTCGGAACCCATTCTCAATACAATACCTTCTTTCGACAATAAGTAATGTCGCATGGGTGTGCCGTATCGGCGAGATCGGCCTTTAGGAGAATAGCGGCAAGGTCTTCGACGCACGGAGTTGACATCCCCTCCCAATCCGCCGCCGGCGTCTCACTCGCATCCCCCTCCCTTGGACTGCGATAACATTCTCCAGTTAGGCCGTCTTCGACGGGATTGTCTTTATGCGATATCGCCTCCGCGCTTTCCAACTCTCCGCCACCCTGCTGCTCGCTGGCGTTTGCACCTTGTTTCTGGCCGCCCGGCCTTCCTCGCCGCCACCAAACGCCGGCGAACGCCACGTCGTTCTCGGCAAAGCGGAACCTGGTTCGCTCTACTCCATCACGGTGTCAGTCAAGAACCCGGCGGCGTTCACCAATACCAAACCCGTTGAGGTGCAGCTTTCCGACGCGCAAGGCCCGGTCGCCACCAAGTACCTGCATGCGCAAGATCTCGATTTCTATCTGACCATGCGGCCGCGCGTCAAGGGTGTCTTGTCTGCCGAAATGAAGGCTGGCGCCGGTGAGATGCTGCCAGCGATCGAAATCAATTTTGAGCGCATGTCCGCAGCCTCGTCACAATCCGCAGTGATCGCAGCCGAACCGGACAACACGCCCGACACTGCGCAGCCCTTCGAGTTCGGCCAAACGATTTTCGGCGGTGCGGACGATCGGCCGTACGCTCCGGCGCCTGGCCAAGACCGCTACGCCGCGCTCGTCGCCGGCTTCCAATGGTTTCGCTTCACTTTCCATGGCACCCAGCCACGGCTCGCCTACTTCGTGCTCGATGTTACCGATCGCGAAGTACCGTTCGACGTGGACGTATTCACTAAAGGAAAAACCGGCGAAATCGAGCCTTATACCGCCGGCGCATCTATATATCAAATAGAAGCAACACAGAACTACCCAGGCTTATATAAATTCCGCACACGCATTCTGGAGCCGGGCGCAACTTACTATCTCCGCGTTGATCCGAACCACCCATCGTTCCAACTGCATACGTTTGATTACCCGGTGCCGCCTTATACGGACCCGCATCAAGCCGTGCGCACCGGAATGGATTTCCTGGTCAATATGGGAGATAGCTGGTTATCCAACACTCCCAGGCGCGGAGCGGTTGCTTTGCGCACTACGATGAACCATGGCGACACGAAGCAATGCATCGCCTGCCATCCGACCCAGTTCACGACGCGCGGCTATCTGACTGCGGTGTCTCATGGATATGCGCCCACGCAACGTCCGGCTCTGGAGTTCATCACCGACCGCATCTATAACAACGAGCGCCCGCTTTATGGCGAACCAGGCGCCGATTGGGTGCGCGTCATCTACTCCGCCCGCACAGTGGCCAGCCGGCTCCCCCTGATTGAGCATCTGTATGAGACCAATGTGACGCACGATGAGCCCCGCGTGAAGGACTTCGAAATCCCCTATGGCAAGTATCTTCAAATCCACTACAAAGATCGCACGAAAATGCCCGGGGATGAGACGGACGGCTGTGAACCGGACGTCAGTGCATTTGAAATCGCATCGCAAAGTTGGGATACGTTCAACATGCTCTACGAACAGACGCACGATCCACAGTGGCAGGCCAGCCGCGATATGGTGGAGCGCCTGGCGGTTCCGTACGAACCCAGGAACATGATCGATCTCGACTGGAAGATTCAGTTCCTCGCGACCATCGGACGTGAGAAGTATGCGACCCAGTTACAGGAACTAATCGATCAGCTTTATTCGCACGAGCAGCCGGATGGCATGTGGGGTTACTCTTTCGAGAAGGGTGCGAAGCCAGCCGATTTTATCTCGTATAACGCGGTCTATGCGCTTGCCTTGGCGGGTCGCCGGCCGGAGACGGATCCCAAACTCGCGCTGGCGGTTGAGGCCATGCTCAAGGCTCAGCGTCCCGAAGGAAGTTGGGAAGGCGATCCGGTTTATCAAGGATTCAACACGCCCTTCCGCGCAACACAGTTTGCTGTGATGGCGCTCTCCACCCTCTATCCAGGTCCCGATACGAAGGCCTCTCCGGAAAAGCGTTGGAGCGACGCATTTCCTGCTCCGCCAGCCAAACTTAAAACGGACAATCTACCGGAATTGCTGAGCCAATTGGATATGTTTTGGGACCCGGCGCCCGCCGCCACGCTGAAACAGATTCGAGAAGTATTGGTTCGAAGCCGGCAGCCTTTGGCGCGTGAAGCGGCCGCGCGTGCGGTGGGACATATGGCCGATCCAGGTTCGATTAACGTTCTGGTTGCGGCACTCGGCGACCCCAGCAAAATGGTGCAACGTACCAGTGCGTGGGCGTTGCGAATGATTCTGGAACGCCGTCCAGAAGCCGCGGTGGAAGGGCGCGCGGAATTGACAGCGGCGCTGGGATCCTCCGATGCGCGCGTGCGCTGGGGGGCAACGCAACTGTTCAATCAGCATTTCAAATATGTCACCGGCGACGCCTCGCTTCGTGCGGCCTTGGAACGCGATGTCGACGATCCCGCTCCCGCCACGCGTCTGAATGCCTCGAAGGGATTGTGGCAGTGGTCGTATTGGAGCGCCGACGATCGCGCAGCGAGCGACAGCATTCTTGAAAAATTGGCTACCCGCCTCAACACCGAGACAGACCCGACGGTTCGTCGCGCGATTCACGAGAGCATCTACGATGTTCTCGACGAGAATACCGGATATCTGGAAGCCTGGGTGCGCGCCGCCGCGACCGACGAAGACCAAGTCCGCATTCGCGAGGGTTATGAGGCTGTGGCCCGGGACCAAGCAGCAACTTTGGCGAAGGTGTTGCAATCCGCTACGCCGCTGGGCCGCCAAGGCATTCTGGAATCTTTGTGGGACTTCCATATCCGTCACTACTCACTGCCCGAACTGAAGAAAGGGCAAGTGTCCGTCGCGTTGCCGGCGGTCTTCACCAAGTACGTTTCCGGCGTTCCGGAACTTCACGTCCCGGGCTACGAATATCCGCCGTATCGTGACACTGCAGATTTCCATTACGACGTACACAACGGCTTCTTTCAAACACGCGTTGGGAACGACAGTGATTTGATCCATTTCTTTGAAAGCTCCGGCCCGGCTCTTGAGGACGCTCTGATTGCCTGTCTAACGGGAAGCGATAGCACGATGAAGATCGAAGTGCTCAAGGCTGGTAGCACATTAAGTGGCGCCGGCGATGCACGTTTCGCGAAGGCTGCGCTTAATCTTGCTTTAGACCCTGATAAGGAAGTGCGTGAAACCGTCGCGTACGTTTATCAAAATGGCCAGCGTGGCATCTTGAATATCAACACGCCCGCCCAGCCCGATCCCGGTTTGGTGCACACCATTTCCGAGATCCTCGATCACGGCGACCCGAACGCGCAGGATACTGTGCTGCCGTTGCTCGCGGCTTTGCCCGCCGATTCCGCCTGGACCAAGCAGTCGCAGGTTGTCGCATCGTTGCGGGCTCTACTTGAACGAACGCCCCGGCCTGTGAATTACGCCGAAGCGCTGACTGCCGCGGCTTCGTTTCCTCAGCTAATGCAGGAGCCGAGTATCCGCGCGCAAGTCACGGATGGCGTGAAGGATCCGGACCGCGATGTACAACGCGCCGCGATTCAAATCGCCCTCGAACGGCTAAGCAACGCCCAGGAGGCGGCTTCAACGGCCAACATCCTGAGCGAACTTGGCAGTTCGCAGCGCAGTGTTTTCATCGATCTCGTGAACGATCCCAAGTTCCTGGTGAACCACCTGGGCGTTTCCGGTGGAGCGTTGTCCCAGGATCAGAACTATTTCCTCGGCAAAAGGGTTGGGAATCGGCCAGTCGATCTGCTAGATCATCCGATTGTTTTTGAAGCCGTGATGGCGAGCCTTCAGGATTCCGATGCGAACGTCCGAGCTGCCGCGCTGGACCTGTTGCGCAAATCGAGAGGCATCGACAAGCGGCCGGAGTTTCGAGCGGCGATGGAGCATATGCGCGAAGATCCTAATCCGCGGTTGCGCTTGATCGCCAACAACGTAATCAGTGGCAAGCGGTTGAACGAAGCCCTGGCCGATGTGAAACCGGGTAGTGTACTGGACTTCAACTACTTCGTTACCAAAGTGGAGCCGATTCTCGCGACGCCTGGTGCTGACGGAAAGGCTTGCGTGATGTGCCACGCCTCACACGTGATCTTTAAACTGCGTCCACCGAATGCCGAAGGGCAGTTTTCACCGCAGGACAGCGAAGATAACTATAAATATGCCATGCGCGTGGTGGATATCGCCGACCCGGCTCACAGCTTGATGTTGATTAAGCCAACGCGTCCCACGGATTCGGTCGGCAACGTGGCCGTCTATCTAGCGACTCACAACGGCGGACAGCGCTGGCCGGGTAACGAATCAAGCTGGCAATATAAGACTATCCTGTCCTGGGTCCGTGGCGCCAAGGCTAGCGGAGGTACGAAGTAACTGATTTGGGTCCAGTTACGACGTGGGTCAGAATTGCGATGATGTCGCCGGGCGAGGTATAGGAGCCCTCATTCGGCGCTTTGAGTGCCCGCTGCCACGGTTTGCTCCGTTTCGGCTCGAGGCAGTGCCCAGGCGAACATAGCAGTCCCACTGCCGGACACCACATATTGGCGTCCGTCCAACTCGAAGCTGATGGGCGACGTGTCCATATGACCGCCCGTACCTGCGTGCCAAAGAGTCTTGCCGTCGCTGGTCCGCAAGGCCAGGAAATTGCCGAACGCATCTCCGGTAAATGTGACGCCGGAGTCCGTTGTCAACACCCCCGCGCTGGAGCCACCGGGTCCCAGTTGATGAGTCCATCGCAGCTTGCCCGTTTGATAATCGATCGCTTCCAGCACCCCCTTGCCCCACACACCATAGTCCGCGCCGGCCCAACCAAATGTTCCGTCGGCCGGCTTCGCAAAGTAAATCGCATAGCTCGGGTGGGCGCTTACAATGAACAAGCCGGTCTTTTGATCGAAGCTCGGCGAACGGTAATTCGTCAGGCCTCCTTCATCGGGAGCGATCAGGCGTCCGTCGGGCGCCGGTTCCTTTTCCGGATTCGGAATAGGCTCTCCATTCTCGTCAATGCCGCCCGCCCAGTTCACCGGACCAAACGGAACGGTCAGCAGGCTCTTGCCGTTCGTGCGGTCGAGCACGAAGAAATAGCCGTTGCGCGAAGTCTGCATCAGCATTTTATGCGGATGTCCATGGAAGTCGCCGTCCACCAATACCGGCGTCTCCACCGCATCCCAATCGTGAGTATCGTGCGGCGACGGTTGAAAGGCCCAAGCCAATTTCCCGTTGTCCGGATTCAATGCCACAATGCTGCAGGTGTAGTGATCGGGGCCGGGTCGCGTCTTGCCCTCGAGCACAGGTGTGGGATTACCCGTTCCCCAATAGATCAGGTTCAGTTTAGGGTCGTAGGTTCCGGTCATCCACGTCATACCGCCAGTAGTCGCGTTGGGTGTGCCCGGAGGCGGAGTGCTGTCCCATTCCCACTGTTTCTTGCCAGTTTCCGGATCGACCGAGCGCAGAAAGCCTTGCAGATTATCGAAATCGCCTGAGACCCCTACCAGGACGTGATTCCCCACAATCAATGGCGACATCGATGTCCAGTAGCCCTTTTGATAATCGGCGACCTCCACATTCCATTTCATCGTGCCGTCATTCGCGTTCAGGCAGACCAGATGGCCATCCGGGCTCATGAAGTAGAGCCAGTCTTTCCACATGCTCACGCCCCTGTTGCCGATGCGGGATCCCTTGTTCGGCGGGTACGTGTAGTGCCAGATTTGGTGGCCGGAACGCACGTCGACCGCCCATACATTGTTCGGCACGCTGAAATACATCACTCCGTTCATCACCACGGGAGTGCTCTTGAGTTGCAGTGTCTGACCCGTCTGGAAAACCCACGCGAGCCCCAGTTGCCCGGCGTTTTGCGGAGTAATTTGCGTCAACGGCGTGTGCCGCCGGCCAGAGTAATCGCCATGATAGCTGGGCCACGTATCCGGCGGGGGGTTCAACAAGATATTGGGTTCAGCGCCCTGCCCAAACGCGATGGGCGAAGCCGCAACCGTGAGCGCCGCGAGTCCGGCAATACGAAACAGGTTCAAAGAAATATTCATATGAATTTACCGGAGCGTCTGTATGTACGCCATCAGGTTGTGGACGTCCTCATCCGTATACTTGCTGAGCAGTTCAGCATGCGCTTCGGCGGGCGCATTCACTGTAAACTTGACGCTGCTCGCTGGCCATGATCGATAGCGTCCGTCTTGATCGCGTAGCGCGACCGTGAACTCATCCTGGTATGCTAGCTCACCGGTCACGGTCTGACCGGAAGGTAGCGTCACGGTCAATTTGGACTTGGCGTTCCGCGGATAGAGCATGCGCTCCTCCAACTTCAGGCCTTGATATCGGCTGGCGACACCGGCCAAGTCGCCCAGGGGTGAATGGCACGTCGAACATTTCCCGGCTCCGTTGAAGTATGTCTTGCCCGCTTCCACATTGCCGGTTTGCAGATCCGCAACATCGACGCCACGACGCCCGCCCTTCTGCGATTCCGCGATCGTCTTTTGATTGTGAATGAACGCCACTAGCCCGGCAATCTGATCGTCGGTCAGGCTGAAACGCGGCATGCCGGCATCCGGGCGTCCGTTACGCACGACGGCACCGATCTTCTCTCCTTTGACGTCTTCACTGACCAGTTTGGAGCGTGTCAAATCGGGGCCCGTCTCGCCACCACCCGCGTCTCGGCCGTGGCAAAAGGCGCAGTCCTGTTGAAACAGAGTCTGGCCGCTCTGAATCAAGGCCGCCGAAAAGTTTTGCGGCGTAGGCTTCGAACTTTGTGGGAATGCAAAGCACGCAAAGAGCACAATCAGACTAAATACATACGCTGACTTGGGAATCATGAAGTCGGATCCTGGGACGTAATCATTCTATAGTCAAGATGACTGGTCGGCTGAGTACGCTATAAACTCACTGGTAGTGATTGACGATTCTATTCCACCCATCGTTACTCGCCGTCATTTTATCGCCGTGGCTCTGTCTTCCACAGCTCTTCCTGCAATTGAAGCGACTCCCTACACAGTAGCAATCGATCTGCGACGCCTGGTTTCGCGCGGCGACTTAATTTGCGACAAGCCGGCATCGCGTAGTGAAGCGGGCATACCCGTGGGGAACGGCCGAATGGGCACACTCGTTTGGACGACGCCGCAAGAGTTGCGCATGCAGATTAATCGGGTAGACGTATATGCGAACAATGCCGCAACGCACAGCTTCATTGAGCGCAATGACGACTACTGCGGCGGATGTGCATTCGTCGATCTCGACTTCGGCGCCGGCGGAGGCGATGTGTTCCCTTTGTCCGGTTTCGCGCAGCACCTTTCGCTTTACGATGGCGCGTTAAGTATCCAGGCGAACGGCGTCACTGCTCAAATGTTCGGATGGCCGACCCGCGATGTGATGGCCATCGAGGTGGATGGACCTCGCATGCGATTTTACCCGCTGAATATCCGGCTCCGCATGCTGCGTTACGACAGTAAGTACTTTCCGCCGCGCGAACTGGAAACGTTCGCACGCGATCACTTTCAAGTAGTCAAAACGCGCAGCCAGACGGCCGCCTCGCAACTTCATATTCAAGACAACCGTATTGCGCTCACGCAGGAGTTTCGCGAAGCAAGCTTTTGCTGTAAGTCGGCGGTTGCGATCGCCGTCATCGGCCGCGCAACCAATGCAAGATTCGCGAATGAGACGGAGGTGAGCTTGGGAGTTACACCGGGTGCATCCGCCGTGCAGATACTGATCGCGTCGGCCGCAACGTTCGATCCGAATGAAGACGTACTCGCAAAAGCCATGCGCGACCTCGATGCCGCGGACTCTAAAACTCTTCCCGTTCTCAGGCAAGAGACAAGCGACTGGTGGCGCCATTTTTGGTCGGCGGGTTTTGTCCACCTTCACAGCGAAGATGGCGAGGCGGATTTTGTCGAGCGCAACTACACCTACTTCCTCTACCTGATGGCATCGACGTCGCGCGGCGCATTTCCACCGAAGTTCAATGGCATGCTTTGGAATACTGCCGGCGACTTGCGTACTTGGGGCGCGCAACACTGGTTCGCCAATCTCAGTTGCTATTACGAAGCACTGCCCGCGTCGAATCGGCTGGAACTGACCGATCCCATGTACCGCATGTATTCCGGTATGTATGATGCCTGTTCCGTTGCGGCGCGCCAGGAATGGGGAAGCCAGGGCATGTATACCCCTGAAACAACCTATTTCGATGGGTTGGCGAAATTGCCGGACGATATTGCGAACGAAATGCAGGATCTCTATCTGCTGCGCAAGCCGTGGCACCAGCGATCGGATCGGTTTATCGAGTTCTCTCACTACGAACACCCGCATTCCAGCCGCTGGAATTGGATCGCGAAGGGCGAGTACGTTGACGGCCATTTCGTCGAAACCGAGCGAGGATTCGGTCCCTACGGGAACGTATCCCATATCCTCGGTAGCAACGCCAAGATCGCCTACCTCTATTGGCAGCGTTACGAATTCACTCTGGATCGAGATTGGCTCAGCGATCGCGCCTATCCCATGCTGCGCGCGGCTGTCGAGTTCTATCGCAACTTCCCAAACCTAAAGAAGGGCGCTGATGGCCGCTATCACATCCATTGGGTGAACAGCAACGAAAGCGTCTGGGGAGCGCGCGATACCGATGAAGATCTATCTGCCATGCGTGGCGTGCTCGCCGCTCTGATTCGCGCCGCAACCATTTTGAAGCGCGATGCCGGCATGCTTCCCGTATGGACAGAGTTTCGCGACAATCTTGCGCCGCTTCCGGCCAGCGACGATAGTGAAGCCCTAAAGCCTGAGTCCTACAGCGGCCCGCGAGTTTGGGTAAGGGGACTCCGGCCCGCCATCAAGGCCGCCGGATTCCTGCCGGATGGCAACAGCCTGCCCCAATGGTTTTTCGACTTATGCACCCTCGAATCGAACGATAAGCAAACAATTGAGGTCGCACAAAATACGCTGCACGCGCTGTTGAAGCAATCTCCCGGACCTCAAACGCCAGTAGGTCTGCTTTCGAAGTTGCCCATCGCGGCCGCCGTATTGGGGCACGCCGAGATGGTCAAATTCCTGATCCCCAATCAACTGCGCGCGCTGCCGGGATCGCGGAATAACACGCAACACGAAGCAACGCTATTCCCGAATCGGATGAGTTTGCGCGAAGGCCCACAAGCTTTGGAGGCTGAGGCTCTGGGTCGCGCGTCCGAAGCCCTGCACACCGCTCTTCTTCAAAGCACCGGCCCCGGCCCAGCCGAAGAACCCGTCATTCACGTATTTCCTGCTTGGCCGAAAGGTTGGAACGCAGCTTACCAACTGCGCGCTCGTGGAGCATTCTTGGTGACCACATCGATTCAGGATGGCAACATCTCCTTCGTGCAAATCAAATCGCTTGCCGGCGCAGAATGCCGTTTGCGCAATCCCTGGGGAGAAGACGAAGCGAGTCTTTACCGAGCGACGACGAAAGCCGAAACGATGGAGGGGCCGTTGCTGCGTTTCCCCACTGCAGCCGGCGAGATCATCACCATTGTGCGAAGCGGCGTCAATCCGGTGCAGGCGGTCTCGATCCGGTAATTCGGGGTAATGCGGTCACCGCGCGAACCTGACAAAAGGACGACTATGGAACGCTTAAAAGAATTGAAAAGCAAATACCAGTCTGTTCTGGATCTGATCAAACAGAGAGATGTGGTCCTCTCCCACCTTCACGTGCAAGATACCAAGCTGTTCATGCAGGGTGCGGCGCCTTCCCTGGACACCAAGAACGAAGTCTGGAACCAGATCAAAGCGATAGACCCCCACTACGAAGATCTAACCGCCGACATCAAAGTAGATACCAGCCTGCCGCCGCTAAGTATTTGGGCGGCGCGCTTGACGCCGCGAACGTCTTGCGCGGTACCTCAATCGGCCATCTGTTGCACAATGAGTCTTGCGAGCCGCGGGGCAAAGGGCGACTTCTGGGCTTAGCCGCATTGGCCAACTGACTTGTGTCGCATTTTGTTCCGCAGCTCTCGCGCACTCCGCTCCCGTTACATTCACGCACGACCTGGCACCCATCGTCTTCACCCACTGCGCGCCGTGCCATCATCCGGGCGGCTTGGGCCCGTTTCCATTACTGAGCTACTCTGATGTGACCCGCCATGCCAGCCAAATCGCCGTAGTCACGCGCAGCCGTTACATGCCGCCGTGGCCGCCCGAGCATGGATACGGCGACTTTGTCGGCGACCGCAGCCTCACTGAGGCGCAGATAGATCTCTTTTCCGAATGGATCAAGCAGGGCAAGCTTAAAGGCGATCCGGCAAGCCTGCCCGCCGTTCCTAAATTCACCAGTGAATGGCAGCTCGGCCAACCGGATTTGATCTTGCAGATGGAGCGTCCATTCCGCATGCCGGCCTCAGGAAGCGATATCTTCCGCAATTTCATCCTTGCGAGCGGCGTTACCCAGACTAAGTACATACGCGCCCTTGAGCTGCGCGTCGATAATCCGCGCGTTGTTCACCATGCGAACGTCGTTCTGGACCGGACTCAATCGCTTCGCCGCCGTGATGGTGAAGATGGCCAACCGGGCTTTCCGGGCATGGATGTGATCACAGAAGCCGCCGCGAATACGTTCGACCCCGACTCGCATTTCCTCTTTTGGAAGCCCGGCACGGTATTGCGTCCTGAGCCCGACGACATGAGTTGGCGCCTAGATCCCAATACGGATCTCGTGCTCAACCTCCACCTGCAGCCCACGGGCAAGGAGGAGGAGGTCCAAGTAAAGGTCGGCCTCTACTTCGCCGCGCACGGGCCGACCAAATTCCCCATGCTCCTGCAACTGGAGCATGACGGCGCCATCCGCATTCCGCCCGGCGATCGCTCGTTTGCGGTGACCGACAGTCTGACGTTGCCTGTAGCCGTCGATGTGCTTGCCATTTATCCGCACGCCCACTATCTCGGCAAAACCGTCGAAGCCTGGGCGACTTTGCCCGACGGCCGCCGCCGCTGGCTGATTCGTATCCCCGATTGGGATATCAACTGGCAGGCGACCTATGATTACCGCCAACCTATTCCGCTCCCCAAGGGAACGCGCGTTTCTATGCGGATTACGTACGATAATTCGACCGATAACCCGCGCAATCCGAATCGTCCGCCCAAGCTGGTGCTCACCGGCAATCGCGCCGAAGATGAGATGGGCCATGTATGGCTGCAAGTGTTGCCGAAAACAAACGGCACGAAGAACGGTGGCCCGGGTGATCCCCGCCTACTCCTGCAGGAAGCCGCCATGCGACGGCGCTTGGAAAAGTATCCAGGCGATTTTCTGGCCCATTACAACCTCGCCGCCCTGCTCGCCTATACCGGGCGCTTGGACCCCGCGATTGCCGAATACCGCAACGCCTTACGGGCCGATCCGAATAGCGCTGGAGCACACAATGCCTTGGCCGTGGCATTCATGGCGGAAGACAAATTATCCGAAGCCTCCGCCGAACTCCGCGAGTCGCTTCGCCTAGACCCGACTTATGCCAACGCGCATTACAATCTCGCTCGCGTGTTGGCCGCCAGCGCCGATCTGTCCGGCGCCGCCGCCGAGTACGAAGCCTTCCTAAGAACCAATCCCAACGATGCCGATGCCCAAGCCGGTCTCGGAACCATGGAATTCAAACAACGCCAATTCAGCGAAGCTCTCATTCATTTTCGCGAAGCCGCCCGGTTGAACCCGAAAGACGCAGACATCCAAACGAACTTCGGCACCCTGCTCGCCATCTCCGGAGATTTAACCGATGCCGCCAAAGCCTTCGAAAACGCCCTGCGTTTGAACCCGAGCCAGTCGGCCGCCCGTGCCAACCTGCAGCGAGTCCGCACCCAACTGCAACCACGAAAATGACTGTCGGAGCAGGCAAGCAGAATGCGTCGGATCGACGGCAGAATCCATATGTATTTTTTATGCTTGCATTCTATTGCATAAAAATTGCTTCTAGGCTAAATTCAACTCATACGGGACTGCGTCGCCGACCAACCGGAACGCGAATCGGAACCGTGTCGTGATTATGATTCGGCTTATCCCAGTCGTTACGCTCGCCAGGGTCGTTGTACTCAACACCGCCTAGTGGGCTCACGTGATCGGAATTGAGGCCACCGGGCAGGATACCAAGCCAGCCAGGTGGCCTTTTTACTTTCCGATTGCCGATCTGTACCATTCCTTAAGGAGATAGTGCAAAACACCATGTCGTCGTCGAACCTTCTGTCCGGGTCCAAGATTCTGCTGGAATGTCTCGTTCGTGAGAAAGTGGATCTCATATTTGGCTACCCCGGCGGCGTCACACTGCCGCTCTACGATGCGCTCTATGACCACCCAATTCGGCACGTCCTGGTAAGGCACGAGCAGAATGCGGCGTTTGCCGCCCAGGGCTACGCGCGCGCGACCGGTAAAATCGGCGTTTGCTGCGCCACTTCAGGTCCCGGGGCCACCAATCTGGTCACTGGCCTGGTCGACGCGATGATGGATTCCATCCCGATTGTTGCGCTTACCGGTCAGGTGAGCAGCAAACTCATGGGATCTGACGCGTTCCAAGAAGCCGACACGTTCGGCATTACCCGATCGGCCACCAAACACAATTTTCTGGTTAAGAATATCGCCGACTTGCCGCAAGCCATTCACGAAGCCTTCTATATTGCGGCGAGCGGAAGGCCGGGTCCAGTGCTGGTCGATGTGACCAAAGATGTTTTCCAAGGCCAAGCGCATTACACGCCTGTTACGGAGATTCATCTCCCCGGCTACAAAGTCTACGGCGACGGCCATGGCGGCCAGATACGCCGGGCCGCCCAGATGATGTGGGAGGCCGAGCGCCCGTTCGTTTATGCGGGAGGCGGAATCGTTGCCGCGAATGCCAGCGAGGAACTGCGGGCCTTAGTGGAACTCCTCGACGCGCCTGCCGTCTGCACCCTGATGGGTCTGGGCGGTCTGCCCAGCGGTCATCCCAACTTCATCAGCATGCCCGGCATGCATGGCAGCTACGCGGCTAACATGGGCATGTCCGGGGCGGATCTTCTGATCGCATTGGGAACCCGTTTTGACGACCGCGTGACGGGACGCCTGGCCGCCTTTGCACCCCATGCCAAGGTGATTCACGTGGATGTAGACCCGGCCGAAATCAGTAAGAACCGCCATGCCGATCTGCCCATCGTCGGCGATGTGAAATTGGTTCTGCCGCGCTTGGCGGAGGAGGTCCGCGAATTGGCCCCCACGATGAAACCCAAGAACGCCGCCGCCCGGCAGTCCTGGTGGAAGCAGATCCGCGAATGGAAGGCCGAACATCCGCTGGTTGCCGAACGCTCCGACCGGGAGATCAAGCCCCAGCACCTGATGGCCGAAATCGACCGCCTCTCCGGCGGCCAAGCGGTCGTCGCCAGCGACGTTGGCCAGCACCAAATGTGGGCCGCCCAATTGGTTCGGTTCAATGAACCTCGATTGTGGATCAACTCAGGGGGCCTCGGCTCCATGGGCTTCGGCCTGCCTTCGGCTATCGGCGCGCAGTTCGCTCGGCCTGACAAGCTCGTTTTCGCCGTGGTCGGCGATGGCGGTTTCCAAATGTCCATTCCGGAGCTCGCCACCATCGCAAATCACTGGCTCCCGATCAAAATCATCGTCATGAATAACGGCTATCTGGGCATGGTGCGCCAATGGCAGGAACTTTTCTATAACAACCGGTTGAGCGAAGTGGAACTGACCTCGTTCCCCGATGTCGAAAAGCTGGCAGGCGCCTATGGCTTCAAGGGCCGCACTGTCGAAAACGTGGAAGAGATGCCTCAGGCGCTCGCCGACGCCGTAAATGAACCGGGGCCGTTTCTGCTCAACGTGAAAGTCTCCCGTTTTGAGAACGTCTTTCCGATGGTGCCCGCCGGCGGCGCCATCAACGAAATGGTGCTGCGCCCGCCGCAGCCGGTGGGAGTGTAGCGATGCAGCAGATTATTTCTCTCTTAATGGAGAACAAGCCCGGTGCGTTGATGCGTGTTACTGGCTTGTTGAGCCAACGCGGCTATAACATCGAGAGCTTGACCGTCGCACGCACACTCGACCCCACGTTATCCCGCATGACCATTGTCGTGGAAGTCGAGCCACAAATGCGGGCGCAAGTGATCAAGCAGATGAACAAGCTGATCAATGTCCTGCAGGCGACCGATGTTACGGACGGCCCGGCCGTCAGTCGCGAACTGGTGCTGTTGCGCGTCCGCTCGACCCAGCAGAACCGTACCGCCATCCTCAAGGAAGCCGAGATCTTCCAGGCTCGCGTCGTCGATTCGACCACCGAAGGCTTTGTCATCGAAGCCACCGGCGATTCGGAAAAGCTCGACGAATTTATCGAAGTGATGCGCAGTTACGGAGAAAGCGAAGTAACCCGTTCCGGCGCGGTCTCCGTCTCGCTGGATAATAAGAAGTTGCGCTTGTCCCCGCCGGTTCCTCGCGGAGCCGCGGTCGAAGAAGCGCTGGAGTTACAGGAAGCCGACTAACCGCGACATACCGAACCGTGGCTTATTGAGCCGCGACCTTAGGGAGTCGGTCACTAAACCACGTAGATTGGAAAAAGACTTTATGCCAAAACGTTTTTATGAAAAAGACGGCAGCCTTGCGCCGCTGCAAGGAAAGACCATTGCGATCATCGGCTACGGAAGCCAAGGACATGCTCACGCCTTAAATCTGCGCGATTCAGGCCTGAACGTTGTCGTCGGGTTGCCTGAAACCAGTAAGAGCATCGCGAAAGCAAAGGCCGCCGGACTCCCGGTCGCCAGCGTTGCCGATACCGCTGCCCAAGCCGACGTGATCATGATCCTGGTGCCCGACCATTTGCAGGGCGAGATCTATCGCAGGGATATTGAGCCGCACTTAAGCAAGGGCAAGACCCTTATGTTCGCGCACGGGTTCAACATTCACTTCAATGAGATCAAGCCTCCCGCCGATATCGATGTCTCGATGATCGCGCCCAAGGCCCCGGGCCACCGCGTCCGCGAGCTATTCGTCGAAGGCGTCGGCGTACCGGCTCTGGTGGCGATCGCACAGGATGCTTCCGGCCACGCGCTCGAAAATGCTTTGGCCTATGCTTCCGCTTTGGGTTGCCTGAAGGCCGGGGTCATCGAAACCACCTTCCGCGAAGAAACCGAAAGCGATCTGTTCGGAGAACAAGCAGTCCTCTGCGGCGGCGTCAGCGAACTGATCCGCGCTGGCTTTGAAACCTTGACCGAAGCCGGCTATGCGCCCGAGATCGCCTATTTCGAATGCTTGCATGAGCTGAAGCTGATCGTCGATTTGATCTACGAGGGCGGCTTGGGCTACATGCGTTATTCCGTTTCAGACACTGCCGAATACGGCGACTACACCCGCGGCAAGCGCATCGTCAACCAACAGACCCGCGCCGAAATGAAGAAGATCCTGAGCGAGATCCAATCCGGCGAGTTCGCCCGCACCTGGCTCCAGGAAAATCGCGACGGCCGCCACAAATTTCTCGCGATGCGCGAAGAAGCGAAGAACCAACCCATCGAGAAGGTCGGCGCCGAACTACGGTCCATGATGACGTTCCTCAAAAAGCGCAAAGAAGCCGGCGTTCCGCAAGAAGTGGCGGTTACGGCATAGTCTGTTTGAATCACGGGCGTGCGCCGGTCAATCAACCCTTACTAACGAGACGAAGGGGATCCACCCACGGCAACGTATCTCTCGATATAACCCAGTTGTTGATCGCGGAACGATGCCCATCTGACTGAAATGGATCGACCGAAATTCTATGGCGTGATTAGGTGGGCCAAGACTGCGCCACAGCAGAAGCAATACGTCACGCTCGCGCTCGGGCAAGGCCCTTTGGCGTTCCGTGGTCAAAAAGTATGAGCATCGACCAGCCCGGCAGGTAGTTCGGGCTCCGAAACTTGTAGACTCTTGGCTACAAAATCAAGCACTGCGGCGATCTGCTCCCGCGTGACGTCGAATTGTCCCATCACTTCTTCGACGCTCAAATCCTCAAGGTTTTCAATCACCGTCGCGACAGGCAACCGGGTATCGCGAAACACCCACGCTCCGCTCACCTTTCCAGGGACGCTCTCTACAGCCGGACATTGGGACCAATCCAGAGTTGCCATGCTTGCACCTGCTTTCACAATAGCTCTGGAAGCTTGACTTTGCGTCCGACCGACGCCCGAGCTGGGGCCGACAGTGGCCGATGCCGCACTGTGTAGGGCTATCGCTCGGGCAGAGCCGACACACTTTAGAGGAAAGTGTCTGATCGGAAAGCGCGCTGCGGCTGCTGGCCTCGATCCTCAAAATGAAACAAGGCGCAAGCTGTCATCCCCGGTTTAAAACGACCGCGTTTTCCCCGGTGATGTAGTCAGGCAAAGAGACCATTGGCGGGGACGCGGTAGTCGCTCTATAGCAGTTTCTAAATTTCCCACGCACCGATCTGCGGCGGACATCGCCGGGATGA
>DATAXY010000028.1:0-139170 GCA_036272835.1 Bryobacteraceae bacterium | reverse complement strand
ACCAGTCTCCCCACGCGCTTCCCTCCCCGGCGTCAATACCGTCGTGTGTCCCGACTTCGAAATCGGGATTGCCGCTGACGTCAAAACCGTGAAAACTGCTGTCCTTTTATTCCGGGCCTAACATTAAGCCGGGGGATTTTTTGGCGTCCCCAAGGGGATTCGAACCCCTGTTATCGCCGTGAAAGGGCGGTGTCCTAGGCCGGGCTAGACGATGGGGACGCACGAGGGCGCGGAACGGACTATTTCAATCTACCAGATCGACGGGCTTCACCCGGCTTACAGCGTATGGAGATACGCCAGGATGTCCGCCTTATCCTGCGCCGAGAGCATATCGGCATAAGCCGGCATGCCATTCCCGCCGTTGTTGATCTGCTCCAGCACATTCGCGTCGTTCACCGGTTTCCCACTCTGAAGCTTCGCCCGTTTGAACAGGCCTTTCAACGACGGCCCCATCTTCTTCTCGTCTGTATCCAGGTTATGGCAGACCGTGCACTGCTCCATCAATTCTTTACCCTTGGCGGCATTACCCGTCTCTGCAGCCTGGGCAATCCGGGTACCCGCCCCGAGCAGTAGGGCGCAAGAAACAAAGGAAGTTATGGCAAACTGGCGAATCTTGTAGGTCATTGTTGTGGTTCTCCCGCCCGTGGGCCGAGGACTACCTCTTAGTCTACAAAACCTGTCCGTCGATTCTCGGCCCTCGCTCCCATTCTGAACGGGAAGTGACGTAACGGAAACTTAATCCCCGTACCATTCCGTCTAGAGAGTATCGACGGTCCTGGTTGGCGTTGCGTCATAATTATCAGTGAAGATCCGGTGACTTTGCCTTGTCCACGCAACACCGGCGTCGGCCAACGGTTTCTCCTGAAGAAGGTAATTGCATGTTCCAGCGGGCGCTCGTCTGCTCCATCGTTTTCGCGTCTCTGTCCTCAGCTTGTCTCCTAGCGGCTGATGGCGTTCCCAATATGACCTTGCCGCCGAAGACCGGCAAGGTGGACTTCTTCCCCGAAGCGTCGCTTAAGCCGGGGATGAAGGCTGTCGCCTGGACCGTGTTCCAGGGCGAGAAGCCGGAGCCTATTCCGGTCGAGATCATCGGGTTACTGAAAAATGCCTGGGGCCCGAAGCAGGACATCATCGTGGCTAAGCTCGGCGGGCCGGCCCAACGGACCAACGTCGCCGCCGGCATGAGCGGCAGCCCGGTCTATATTGACGGCAAGCTGGTCGGCGCCATCTCCCTGCGTATGAGCGTGTTCTCCCCGGACTCCATCTGCGGGATTACGCCCATCGAGTCCATGCTGGAAGTGAAAGACTATGATACCGACCGCCCAGCCGATGCGCGGACCCCCGATAAGACGATGATGCCGACTGCCAAGGTCCAGGTCCCGAGCGAAATGCTGGCTCGTGTCATGGCCGCCGGGGCGAGCGCTCCTCTATCGGAGCAGCCCATGATGACCCCGATTGCTACGCCCATCACCATGTCGGGGTTCAGTGACCAAGCCGTGCGCGAGTTTGCCCCCATCTTCAACCAGCTTGGAATGGCGGTATCGCAAGGCGGTGGCGGCGGAGCCATCGATTCGGCCACTCCCGCCAAAGATTGGCGCACTGCCTTACAACCCGGCGATGGCATTGCCGCCGTCCTGGTATCCGGCGACATGACCATGACCGGTGCTGGAACCGTCACCTACAACGACGGCAAGCGCGTTCTCGCTTTCGGTCACCCCATGTTCAACCTTGGGCCCATTAATATGCCGATCGCCAAGGAGGACTACATCATGACGTTAGCCTCCGCCTATCAGCCGACAAAAATGGGCAATGCAACCGAAATCGTGGGAGCGCTGAAGCAGGATCGCCATAGCGCCATAGAGGGCGAATTGGGTGCGACTGCTCAAATGATCCCCGTCACCATGCACGTGCGCGCGCACAATCCGGATAACAGCATTCGCAACACACATGACTTCCATTTCAGCGTTTTTGTCGATCAGAAGTGGACGCCCTACTTGATGATGGCGACGCTGTTCAATTCGCTATCGAACATGAACGACTTTTCCGACGAGGCGACCTACCGCCTTCAAGGCGAGCTCGATCTGGCCGATCACCAGCGCGTGGAATTGACCACCATGCAGGCACCCGTCGAAGCTCCTGTACCCACGCCCATGCTCCTCGCGGGCTGGTGGGGCGACAAGTTCAACCGGCTCTTCATTAATTCGAATAAGATGCCGCATCTCAATGCCGTCAACGCAACGGTCGATCTGCTTCCGGAGCGCCGCATCGCTCAGATTGAATCGGCATGGATTGCCGACAACCGCGTCACGCCCGGCACTGAAGTCCCCGTTAAGGTCTTTCTGCGCCCTTACAAGGGCGACCGTATCGAGCAGGATGTCAACGTGAAGATCCCCGAGGGCCTTTCGCGCGGCGATCACGAGATTCTGTTCAGCGATGCCGATACACTTAGCCGGTTCCAGAACATCGCCAGCTCGTTGAACCGCATCGAAGATATCCCCCAGACCGTGGCGCTGTTGAATGAGGAACGTAGCAACAACCGCCTCTACGTCTCACTCATCGATTCGCAGCCGACCGTCTACTCGGACGAAAAGGTGTTGCCAAGCTTGCCCCCATCCGTACTGAACGTGATGCAAAGCGGGCGGGCCACCAACCACCAGTTTGTCAGTTCGCCTGAGAGCGCCCATGAGCAGCTCTCCGTGCCCTTCAACATTGTTGTTACGGGCAATTACTCCCTGAAGATACACGTAAACTGATCACTCGTTTTCCATTACCCATGCACAAGATTTCCGGCCTGTTCCGGGCCGTTGCCCTCGTTGCGCTCACGACCGCTCCCCAACTGTCCTTTGCCGTGGAAACACACGTCTGGGAGCAAAGCGACCAAGCGGATTTCATTCGCGGAACGCCCAAGCACCTCTCCATCCGCAGCGACGGCCATATCATGTTGTCGCCCCTATTCAAAGAACTCGATAGCACCGGTATCCCGTATCTATGGGCCATCGCGCAGGATTCCAAAGGCGATCTGTTTTATGGCGGCGGCGCGCCCACCGGCGCCAACACCAAGGTCTTTGAGCTTCCGGCGAACGCGAAGAAGAGCAAGGTTCTCGCAGAACTGACTGGCCTGGAGGTACACGCGCTCGCGGTTGATTCGCATGACCGCGTCTACGCAGCCGTGATGCCCGATGCCAAGATTTATCGCATCGATGCCGGAAAGCCCACGCTATTCTTCGATCCCAAATGCAAATACATCTGGGCCATGCAGTTCGACAAGGCGGGCAATCTGTTTGTGGCAACCGGCGACTCCGGAATCGTCTTCAAAGTCACGCCTGACGGCCACGGCAAAGAGTTTTTCCGCACCGAAGAAACGCACGCCCGCTCCATGACTATGGACGCAGATGGTGATCTGATTGTCGGCACCGAACCAGGTGGCCTGGTCTTTCGCGTGACCCCAGCCGGTCAGAGTTTTGTTCTCTACCAAACCAGCAAGCGAGAAGTGACCTCGGTAGCCGTTCACGATGGCGTTATCTATGCAGCGGCGGTTGGAAGCCGCCCCACCGGCAGCGTCTCTCTGAGCGGTCCCATCCCCGTCCTGCCGCCCGCCACCCCAGCGCCATCTGCGGTCGGAGGCACGTCTATTCGGATCACTGCCACTCCCACAGCTCCCCCGGCGATCGGCTCACTCAGCGCCTCTGTCTCCGGCGGCTCGGAAGTCTACCGGATCCAGAAGAACGGTTTTGCGGAACCGATCTGGAGTTCCTCCACGGATCTGGTATATGCCATCGCGTTCGACAACGAAGGCAGGCCGCTACTGGGTACCGGGAATAGAGGGCTGATCTACCGTGTCGATTCGGACGTGCTGTCCACTCAGTTGTTGAACGCGCCCCCCACCCAGGTGACCGGCTTTCTCCAAGGGCGCAACGGAGACGTGTATGCGGTCACCGGCAACGTCGGGAATCTGTACTCTATCGGGCCTAGCCTGGAAACCCGGGGCACCTTCGAAAGCGACGTCTTGGACGCCGGCGGTGAATTCGCCTACTGGGGCAAAGTCCATCTTACGGCCCAGATCCACAACGGAAATATTGAAGTCGAGACGCGAAGCGGTAACGTTAACCGCCCTCAGGAGAATTGGAGCCCTTGGACCAAGGTCAACATCACTCCTGTAGGCGGCCAGATCAATTCTCCGGCGGCCCGATTTCTGCAATACCGGCTGACCATCGATAGCAATGGGTCCGAGTCGCCCGATCTGAGCATTGTGGACCTCGCCTACCTGCCCAAGAACGTCGCGCCACGCGTCCTCGAACTCGAAATGGCACCCTACAACTATAAGGAGCAGGCGAACAGCCTCACTCTCGAACGGAACATCATGCCTTCAGGCTCCCCCAGCAGCCTGACACTGCCCGCCATGGGTCACAGGAAGGCGCCCACTACGCCCAACATCGAAGCCGCGGCCGGCAGCGCAACGCTCCAATACAGCAAAGGTTCCCTGACTGCGCGTTGGGCTGCGAGCGACGAAAACGGCGATCCTCTGATATTCAAAGTCGAGATTCGGAGCAAAGGCAGCTCCACTTGGCGCCTGCTGAAGGATAAGCTGCAAGATCATTTCTATTCTTTCGATACAAACGCGTTCCCTGACGGAGATTACGTGCTCCGCGTATCGGCGAGCGACGCGCCGGACAACACGCCCGGCAAGGCCCTCACCGGCTCAATGATGAGCGATGCGTTCACAATCGACAACACGCCTCCCGAGATCGTCGATATCTCGGAAAACGGCGGCACGGTTAGGTTCACTGCCAAAGATACCCTGAGCTGGATCGCCAAAGCCGAGTATGCCGTCGACGGCGGCGACTGGACACTTCTCGAACCGGTCAACAAAGTCACCGATTCCCAGACCTTGCAATTTCAACTGCCCACAAAATCGGGCGAACTTCTCGCTGTCCGCGTCTTCGACGAGAACGACAACGTCGTCGTCAAACAATTCACCGGCCAATAGTCACTGATTCCGGGACAGGCTACGAAATCTACTCAGTCGGCCAATCGGGAACAAACCATTCGCCACCGTTGTCAACAAGTCCGTGTCTGTCCTGCGGGCTCTAATCTGGTTCGTCTTGTCGAGCGGTCCCGCACTTGCGTGTTCCTGCAACATAAATGCGTCCGCCCCAGCTTGCGAGAAGATCGCCTCCGCGGGACGTGGTCTTCCTGGGATCCGTCCGTAACATCGAATGGGACTCGAGGTTTCCGGGGGCCAAGTTTGTCGTTTATCGATTCAAGGTCGAGATCGTGTATAAGGGTTTACCTCCGGCGGCATCGGAGATACTGATCGATCCCGGCCATACCGGTTGCGGAGGCGAATTCAAAAACAATACGAAGTACATCATCTTTGCCCACAAAATGGATGGCAGCAACCAGTTTGTGTCCGATGAGTGCTCAGGATCCCGGCCGGCGGATCTCTTTCCGGAAGATCTCCGCTTCCTCGAAGCCTCCCGGCTCCATCCCTCTCCCAGCTTTGTTTTTGGCAAAGTCCTGCAATATGATTCCTACAACCCGTATGTTCCCTCTGGGCAAGTCCCCTTAGAAGGAGCTCGCGTCGTCTTGAGCAAAAAACAAGAGCATCTTGTCTCCTCGACCAATCCCCGTGGAGAATTTCGCTTCAGTGGGCTCAGGCCCGGAAGCTATACGCTTTCGGCCAATCGCAAACCTTCATTCCGGACCCTCCTTCGTTTGAGTTGAATGTCCCCGCGCATGGCTGCGCCGAGGTATTTCCCATCTTGCACGCACGCGCTGAGGTCTTAGGGACGGTGAAGAGGGCCAGCGGCGCTCCCGTCAGACGCACCGATATTGAACTTCTGCGCAAGAGAGAGCCGTACGGCGCGGCACAAGTCTTTGAGGCATCGACGGATAACTTAGGCCACTTTGAGTTCAAAGGTCTTCCAGCGGGCGACTACCTCTTGGGCCATGAAATATCGCGCAGCCGGCCGTCTAACTCAACGCCCTTTCCAATTCACTATTACCCCAACTCTCCCGATCTGCGACACGCAGCCATCATTCATCTCGCGCCGTTCCAGCAGTTTCATAACGCTGTCCTGACCCTGCCAAAGCCAGACAGGAGACGGCTCATTCGCGTGGAGGTTGTTTGGCCGGACGGCGCCTCTCCCCACAGTCATCTCTTGCAACTTCTTGATGGGGAAGAACTACTAAAGAACGTGGGCGACCCGCTGCCCGGCGAACGAGGTAAGGATTACGGGCGGATCGTCAACATCGATGGATATACGGGACGGCCCTATGATTTAAATGCAATTTACTGGATCGACGACTTAGGGACGCGGGGGCCCGTCAACCTGAAACGAATCGCACTTTCCGATCACGTCAAGTTGAAACCGGGAAACGGGCCAATTCTAGTGAAGCTGACCTTACGCACAAAGGAACTCGCCGGCGATAAGCCATGATCGCCGAAATACTGGAATCTCTTGGCCGCGGGGTTTGAAAACGGCGAGATCTGCACCTTAAACGGGGGCTATCTGTCTTTTGCCAAACCAAAGCCGAACGCTTCCTCCTGCCCACCGACACCCGGATCGCCTTGTCGCAGAAGCAGCGGCCAGCAACGTTCTTGTCGAACAACACCGCTAGCCCCGCTAGTTAGGGGAGAATCTGCACGAGTCATCCCGGCGGCCGGCGCTTGACCTCGATATTCAACCTCTTAATTTTCTGGTTCAACGTGGAAAGCGGAATTCGTAGCGCCTCCGCCGCTTCCGTCTGGCTGTAATTCAAGCCTTCCAGCGCTTCGACAATCTTGCGCCGCTCAAAATCGGCCACAATTTCAAATAGAGATGCGTCGGGCGCCACCTTGCCGCTGGTATCGCGCGAAATTTTGAGGCCGCTCGCGTGCTGCAAATGATCTGGCAGCACGTGGGCCGGAACCAACGCCGATACCGTCAGCACTACCGCGCGCTCTACCACATTCTCCAACTCCCGCACATTACCGGGCCAGTTATGGTCCATCAAGATCTGCATCGCGTCCGGCTCGAAATGCAGAATTGAGTGCTGCTCGTTGTCTAGAAATTTTTCGTTTTCCCGGCAAAATCGTGTGAAGAAATGGTCCACCAATAGTGGAATATCTTCTTTGCGCTCCCGCAGCGGCGGCAGCGCCAGGTTAATCACGTTCAGCCGGTAATACAGGTCTTCGCGGAATTTGCCTTCGTCCACTTGCTTTTTCAAGTCTGCATTGGTCGCGGCAATGATCCGCACGTCCACGCGCATGCTCTCATTCGACCCGAGCGGCATAAACTCGCGATCCTGCAGCACCCGCAGCAACTTGACTTGAATTTCGGGCGCGATGGTGCCGACCTCATCAAAGAAAATCGTCCCGCGGTTTGCCGTCTCAAACAGTCCTTTGCGATTGGCAACCGCGCCGGTGAACGATCCCTTAATATGTCCGAACAGGATCGATTCCAGCAATTCGGTGGGCAGGGAACCGCTATTTACCGGCACAAACGCCTGGTCTGCCCGGGCCGAATGCGCATGGATCGCCTTGGCGATCAGCTCTTTTCCCGTGCCGGTCTCGCCGGTAATCAGAATAGTCGCCCTGCTGGGCGCCACTTGGGCCACCTGGTCCAGCAGCTTCAGCATACGGTCGCTTTTCCCCACGATGTTTGGGAACGCATACCGCTGCTTCAAAGCGCGCTTCAGTTGAGTGTTCTCGCGCTCCAATCGCCCTTTGGCGATCATGCGATCGATTTCGATCAGCAGCTTTTCGTTATCCCACGGTTTGGCGAAATAATCGTTTGCTCCGGATTTTAACGCCCGAACGGCGACCTCGACCGAACCATAGGCGGTCAGCATGAACACTGGCGTCTCTTGATCGCGCTGGCGAATATCGGTGAGAACTTCCATTCCGGACCGGTCCGGCATCATCAGGTCCAGCAGCACCAAATCATAGCTGATGGAATCGAACTTCTGCATACCCGCTGTGGCGTTCTCCGCCAGATCGACTGTGTAATTCTCACCTGTCAACAGTAGTTCCAGGCTCTCCCGGATATCCGCTTCGTCGTCGATTACTAGAATTCGCCGCCGTTCTTGAGGACTCACTCGGTCTGCGGGCAATACACTGTTAGGCGAAGAGGAAATGGCCACTTCTCTAGTATCAGTCAGGCGGCACCGAACGCAAGTGGAGCTATTGACACAAGCCGCAATCGTGAGCTAACGTCGAGAATTCCCCGTCGAAGCTCGCGTCCTCCCGTTTGCTCCCCCGCCGGCAACAGCGTGTGAGGCCACGAATGGCTCTATAATGACCTATTCATGACGCCTGCCGGTGGAACCAAGATTTCGGATGCTCCGGCGTTGCAGAACTACCAACTCGACAGCGCTTTCGATGAGATGTTCGACAGTGCCGGTGAGACGCGCCTTCAATACAAGGAACTGCTCGATTATTTCCTGAGCCTTTCTCTCGATGAACTGCGCAGCCGCAAGCAATCTGCCGATCTGGCCTTCCTGAACCAAGGCATCACCTTTACCGTTTATGGCCGGCAGGAGGGTACGGAGCGCATTTTCCCCCACGACCTGCTACCTCGCCTAATTACCGCCGCCGAGTGGCAGCAAATCGAACGCGGTCTCACCCAACGCATCACGGCCCTGAATCTGTTCCTCCACGATATCTACAACGAAGGCCGCATTCTTGCGGAAGGCGTGGTGCCCCGCGAGATTGTTTACAGTTGCAAGCACTTCCGGCGTCAGATGCGCGGCATGCAGGTACCACGAAATGTACACATCGCGGTCATGGGAACCGATCTGATTCGGCTCCAGAACGGCGAATTCGTTGTACTTGAAGACAATCTCCGCGTGCCGAGCGGCGTTTCCTATATGCTCACCAGCCGGCTCGTGATGAAGCGCATCTTTCCGCAGCTTTTCCGCTTGTGCGCCGTCCGGCCGATCGAACAGTACAGCCAATCGCTGCTTGGAACGCTACGGTCGCTGGCGCCTGAAGGCCGCCCCGAACCCACCATCGTCCTTCTAACCCCAGGCGTCTTCAACTCCGCCTATTTCGAGCACGCCTATCTTGCGCGCCAAATGGGCATCGAG
The DNA here is from genome assembly GCA_036272835.1 of Bryobacteraceae bacterium. Taxonomy (GTDB): domain Bacteria; phylum Acidobacteriota; class Terriglobia; order Bryobacterales; family Bryobacteraceae; genus Bog-105. The sequence goes on along the minus strand of DATAXY010000028.1, from coordinate 130,101 downwards.
TTGGTGGAAGGCCGCGATCTGGTCACCCACGACAATGTCGTCTACATGCGGACCACCACCGGCCTGCGCCGCGTGGACGTGATCTACCGGCGCATCGATGACGATTTCATTGACCCGCTAGCCTATCGCTCCGATTCCATTCTGGGTGTCGCCGGCCTCTTTAATGCCTATCGCACGGGCAATGTAACTCTTGCCAACGCGCTCGGTACGGGCGTGGCCGACGATAAGGCGCTCTACGCGTATGTGCCGCGGATTATTAAGTATTATCTGGGCGAGGAACCCGTGCTGCAGAATGTCGAAACTTTCCTCATGACCGACCCCGCACAGCGCGAATATACCGTGAATAATCTTGACAAGCTTGTGGTTAAGGCGGTCGGCGAATCGGGCGGCTATGGCATGTTGGTTGGTCCGCACTCGACCGCCGAGCAGCGGGAAGAATTCAAGCGCCGCATTTGTGCCGACCCGCGGAACTACATCGCACAACCCACCATCCTATTCTCGCGGGCGCCTTGCTTATTCGACGATCAAATGGAGCCGCGCCATGTGGATCTCCGCCCCTATATCCTTTTTGGCGACAAGGTGACTATCGTGCCCGGCGGCCTAACGCGTGTCGCTCTGCGCAAGGGTTCGTTGGTCGTTAATTCGTCCCAGGGCGGTGGCAGCAAGGACACTTGGGTGGTAAACGATTAGTCATGCTCTCTCGCGTTGCCGACAGCCTCTATTGGATGAGCCGTTATCTCGAACGTGCCGAGCATACTGCCCGCATTATCGACGTCAATCTGAACCTGATGCTGGACGAATCGGCTTCGAGCGTCGACCGCCGTTGGCAGCGCGTGCTTAAGAGCCTGGGGAATCCGCCCAAAGTCGCGTGGACTGGCGATCCCTACCGCTTGGCAAGCACGATGATCTTTGATTCGGAAAAACGCGCCTCCATCGTCTCCTGCATCATGCTGGCTCGCGAAAATGCGCGCCAGGTGCGCGAGCAGATCAGCAGCGAACAATGGCAGGAGCTCAACCGTCTTTACCATGAAGTCACCGGCGCAAATGTCGATGACTCACACAGCTCCCAACTCTCCGATTTCCTTCAGATCGTCCATGACGGCACTTACTTGTTTCAAGGTGTCACCGACTCCACCATGAGCCATGGCGAAGGTTGGCAATTCATTCAGTTCGGCAGATTCATTGAACGCGCATCGGCGACCGCTGCCCTGTTGGACGTCTACACCAGCGAATTTTTGACCCATCCGGACCGTCTGGAAGGCAACGAATATCTCGAATGGATCGGACTGCTGCGCTCCTGTACCGCTTTTGAAGCGTATTGCCGCGTCTATACCGCCGACCTGCATCCCGAACGGATCCTGGAATTTCTCCTGCTGAACAAGGAGTTCCCGCACTCGGTGGGCTACGCTATCGACACGTTGCAAGATGCGCTCGAAGCCATTCACGGAGAAGGCGGCAAGCGCCGTGCGGCAACCTTGACGCGGCTCGCTGGGCGTCTGCAATCCTCACTGAGCTTTGCCGATGTCTCTGAAATTGTGGGGCAGGGCGTCAATGCCTATCTCCACGGAATTCAGCGCCAATGCCAGGAAATTCATCAAAACATCTATCAGGTCTACATCAATTACTCTATCGATTCCGCTCTGGCCGGCTAGCAGACGAAAATGTTCTATCAGATCAGACATCTAACGAAATACCGGTACGCTACACCGGTCGCCGAGAGTGTCACGGAAACCCGTATGCATCCGCGCAGCGACGGCAATCAGCGCTGCCTGCAGTTCCATCTATCGGTTAGCCCAAGGTGCCGCGTTTTTTCGTTCCGCGATTACTTGGGCAACAACATTCATCACTTCGATATACCGGGTCAGCACTCGCAGTTGGTCGTGATTGCCGAATCGCTGGTGGATCTCCAGCATGCCGGTCCGATTCCAGCCGCTCTAGGGCAAGATGCATGGGCCGAACTCGACAGCATGGTGGCGAACGGCGATTACTGGGAAATGCTGTTGTCGAGTGAGTTTGCCCAGCCGACGCCCGCGCTGCTGGAACTTGGCAAGGCATTGAATGTGCGTCGGCGCGACGATCCCCTCAGCGTGCTTCATGAGATTAACCGGGCCGTCTATCAATGGTTTGATTATGTCCCCAAGAGCACCAAGGTGGATTCGCCCATAGACGATGCTCTGCGGTCGCGCAAAGGTGTTTGCCAGGACTTCGCCCACATCATGACCGCCCTGGTACGTAGTTTGAAGATCCCATGCCGTTATGTCAGCGGTTATCTTTACCATCGGACCGGTGACCGCGACCGGTCCGTCGAAGGCGCCACGCACGCCTGGGTCGAAGCTCTGTTGCCGCATCTAGGCTGGGTGGGATTCGATCCCACCAACTGCCTGCTCGAGGGTGATCGGCATATCCGGGCGGCCATCGGGCGCGATTACTCCGACGTGCCCCCGACCAAAGGGGTCTATCGCGGAACGACCTCAAGCGAGCTGACCGTGGCCGTCCAGGTGTCGCCGTCCGAAGCGCCGCCCCCGCTGGACCAGGAGCTTCCCATGCCTGAAGATTGGTCCATTCTAGTCGAAAGGGTGCAAGAACAAGCTCCCGCCGTCCCGCCTCAGCACGCGCAGCAACAACAGCAGCAGTAGTTGACGATTAGCGCGCTAACACACGACCTTGATATTGTCTTCTGTGGGGGTTCCTTAATAGGAGACACACATGCCATTCAGTCAAACACTCTTACTCGAGTTCGACGACGAAATGAAGAAAACGCGCAAGATTCTGGAGCGCGTTCCGGACGATAAGTTCGATTACAAGCCTCATGAGAAGTCAATGAGTCTTGGGCGGCTGGCCACGCATATTGCGGACCTGCCAAATTGGGCAGTGGTCACGATCGACCAGGACGTGCTCGACATGCAGCCCGGATACAAACCACACGTCGCTACAACACAGGACGAGCTGCTCGATATTTTCGACAAAAACGTGGCCACTGCGAGCGAAAAAATCGCCGGAGCCACCGATGAACACTGGAATCAGATCTGGACCTTCAAATTCAGCGGAAAGACTATGATGGCGCTGCCGCGCACAGCTGTAATGCGGGGTATGGTCATGAACCACATCATCCATCACCGCGGACAACTTGGCGTATACCTCCGCCTGAACGACGTGGCGGTCCCAGGCATGTACGGGCCATCGGCCGATGAGCAAGCCTTCTTTACAGCGCAGAACGCATAATTTGTTTACAAAATAGAAAGTTGGTATACACTGTATAGTAGTAGCAGCTGTGCAGTGTATACCGACGAGACACAAACTACTTCCGAGCTGATCGCCGATGCCGCTCTCGCAATTCTGGAGAGCGAAGGTTCCTCCGCCGTTACGATGCGCCGGGTCGCCCAGGCCGTGGGCATTACGCCCATGGCGATCTATTACCATTTCCCCAATCGCGAAGCGCTGCTCAACACCATTACAGATCGCGAGTTCGAGAAGTTAATCGGCTACATCCAATCCGTGCCGCAAACCGGATCGGCGGAAAATCGATTCATCAACACCGCGCTGGCGTATGCGGACTATGCGCTGGATCGTGCTCGCGTCTTCGAATACGTCTTCTCCGCGGCCCGTCCCGGCGCACGCCGCTTCCCGGAAGATTTTCGCGCTCGCCGATCGCCTTCTTTGAATCTGATTGCGGACGCCATCGCGAATGCCATGGCCAGCGGATTCCTGAAGCGCGACGATGTCTGGGAAGTGGCGTTCACGACCACCGCCCATACCCATGGCTATGTCACGCTGTACCTTGGCGGCCGAATTTCCCTGGACCGCAATGAATTTCGCGCGCTCGTGCGCCGTTCCCTCAGGAGACTCTTGCATGGACTCAAAGCCTAATTCGAATTTCTATTTTGTAAGCGCGCTAGGCGCTCTTGTGCTATCGTCCGCTGGCATCTATTGGGGCTCGGGGTTGCACCCCATCTGGTGGCTGACCTGGCTTGCGCCCATACCCGTATTGATTGCCGCTCCGCGTCTTCCGTTTTGGGGAGCATGGGGCATCGCGTTCTTCGCGTGGGCGATCGGCGATCTCAACGTCTGGCACTACGATCGCGCAATCGTCGATGTTCCCTTGGCGATCTGCATCCTCGCTCTTCTTGGGCCTGCCATCGTCTTTGCTTGGGCGGTTGTGCTGTTCCGCCGCTGTGTTCTACGGCGTGCTCTCTGGCAGGCGGTTCTCATTGTCCCCGCGCTCTGGGTTGCATTCGAATATCTTAGCGAGATCTGGTCACCGCACTCCACCTGGGGCAACCTGGGCTATTCGCAGATGAACTTCCCTCCCATCCTCCAGATTGCCTCCATTACAGGCATCTGGGGAATCAGCTTTTGCGTTCTTCTGTTCAACGCTACGATTGCCGCGCTGGCTTCTTCGGCAGACCGCAATTCTAAGCGGAGGCTGGCCCTCGGGGCGGGCATGTTTCTCGCGTTGGTATTCTGCTTCGGCGCCTGGCGTTTGCACTTCACGCCCGGATCGCCCACGATCAAGGTCGGCTTGATTGCTTCGGATGTACCCGCCAATCTCGATCCCAAAAACGGAGCGGCGCTTCCGGTCTTCGAACAGTATGCCGCTCACATCGATTCGCTGGCTTCGCAGGGTGGGGAAGCGGCTGTCATTCCCGAAAAGACGGCTGTGATGGATGCCAAGTCGCTTGTCGCGCTCGACCGCATTTTGTCGGACACCGCCGCCCACGACCGTGTCTTTATCCTCGCTGGCGTTCTCAGATACCCTGGACCGTATAATGAATCCCGCCTCTACTCGCCCGACGGCCGAGTTGTCGCGACATATGACAAACACCACCTGATGCCCCAGCTCGAATCGGACGAGATTCCGGGCGCGCTGCGTATCATAGTTGACCAGCCGTCTGGTAAATGGGGTTTGCAGATTTGCAAGGACATGGATTTCCCCCAACTCAGCCGTCAATACGGCAACGATGGGGCCGGATTGTTGCTGGTTCCCGCATGGGATTTTGTTGCCGATGGTTGGCTGCATGGCCGGATGGCGATCCTTAGGGGTATCGAGAGCGGTTTCTCGATTGCCCGCTCCGTAAAGCAAGGCATCCTTACGGTTTCGGACGATCGCGGCCGCGTGGTTGCTCAGCGCAACACGGCGTCAGCGCCATTTGTTACCTTGATCGCGACCGTTCCCGTCCGCCATGATTCGACGTTCTACGATCGCTTCGGCAATTGGTTCGCCTGGCTGGATCTGTTTCTGCTCGCTACCCTGTTTGTAGCCAGTGCCGGCTCAGCCGGGAAAATCGGGAGCATGATCTCACGTCGGGGATTCGCCGCCCTCAAGGCGTGACAGCCGGTCCTTACGTGATTCGGCGATGCGTGCCAAGGCGCGAATGTTTTCTCCGTCCGCCTCGGCTGCTTTGACGAGAGCGCGAATCTTTTCGCCATCCGCTTGGGAACCCTTGAGAATGGAGGCGACAGTCTCGCCAAGACTCGTGACGGTCGCGTATAAGCCGTCCAAGTTGGCATGAAGAGATTCCTGGCTCTTCGTCAGGAATTCCATTCGTTCTTCAAAATCAGGCACGCAAGATCCCCTTGGCTTCGTCTCCAATTTTAGTATGCGGGTGTTGCGTCCTTGTGCAGTCGCGCGCGCCGCTTCGAGTGCAGCCAAATTTCGACGATCGCCGCATTGATGGAGAAACCGATCCAAAACGCAATCCCAAAGAACTGGTTTGGTCTAAGATGGGTGGCGGGACTCGTGGCGAAGAACACACCCATGACGGGCCGAGTAGTTGCAATCCCCAACAGAATGCCTACCGCTCGGGTCATCCAGGTTCGCTGGCGCGCGGGCTCACCCCTTCGGCGAAGCCAATAGGCGCGTCCCAGCGAAAATAGGAACCACGTGTCAAACACAAATACGGCAGAGCGCTCGATCCAGCCGCCGATCGCGTAGCGGCTCATCGCATACGCCGTCAGGCCCGTGATGGCTCCAAAGAGAAAAAATAATCGCTCCAACCATTCGCTCCCGGTGCGCCGCAGCAGGACCACGACGGCCAAAATTACGAAAATGGCCGCCGGGATAATGTGCATTTCAGTGAGAACGGCATGCGAGGCGAAGGTTGCGTCCATTCCGGCCATCTGTGGAAGGGGGCTCGGGGATGGGTGGATCAATGCGTTGAGTCTTCGAACCACGACCGCGATCGAAATTACAACACAAAACCAGAACCCGAACAGAAGCCACAGAGGATGGCGGCCCTTCAGGGTCGATTGCGTCTGTCGCGTTCGATTGTGTTGCATAGTGTCATGTTGCATCATGTTCGATCACCAGAATTACGGGAAGACTTCGGGTCAAATCTATCAAGCACGCCGCCGAACGAACGGCACGACGATGCATGCGCCGCCCGGCGGCCAGAGCCTGGTGTGTTGCGAACCAATTCCCTAATTTCCTGTCTCTGATGCGGCTGAGTTCTCTAGTTTCCATCTCCGTCCTATTGCCTCAGCCCTCCCGCAAAGCCACCAACGGGTCGACGTGGCTCGCCCAACGTGCTGGCAGATAACATGCCAGCAGCGCGACTGCCAGCAATACCATGGCCGCTCCCGCCACGCTGACGGGATCGCTTGCGCTTATGCCGTACAACATTCTGCTCATGACGTTGCCCGCGACCAGCGCTGCCGCAAAACCAATCAGTACGCCTATCAACACCAAAGACATGCCCTGTTGCAGAATCAACCAAAGCACGTTGGTCCTAGCCGCTCCCAGAGCAATGCGCAATCCGATTTCCCGCTTCCGTTGACTGACCGAATACGCCATGATCCCGTACAATCCGATGCTTGCCAGCCCCAGCGCCAGTAGTCCGAACACACTCAGCAGGGCCACGCCCATCTTCTCTCCGAACAAGCCTCCATTGATGACGTCACGCCCCGTCTGTATGCCGCTAACCAGCACTTGCGGTGCGGCCGCGCGCATCTCGCTCTGCACCGATGTCAGGATCTGCCGTGGATCGTCCACGCTGCGCACATATAGGTTCATAGCGTCCGAATAGCTTTGTTCAAACGGCACATAGACGCACAATTGCGGCGCCTCGCCCCAATTGGTGTAATTGCCGGTCTTGGCAATGCCGACGATCTGCCGCATTTGTTTCTCGCCCGGCAACTGAATGCGCTTTCCTAAGGCTTGCCCGCCGGGCCAGTAATCGTGCGCCAGCTTTTCATTGACGATGGCTACCGGTGTCGAATTCTTCTGATCCAGGTCTGTGAACGTTCGCCCAGTATCAATCGTCACGCCCGCCGTCTCGAAATAGCCGGTATCGACCCTGTTGACGACTGTAGTAATGGTGTCGGCTTGCGACCGTGGTTGCCGCCCTTCTATGCGTAATCCATTGGCAGTTCGCGCCCATAGTGGAATATTTGAGGCCCACGAAACAGAGGCCACGCCGGGCAGGCTGGTCACGCGCTCGCGAACCTCCTTGTAATATGCTTTGGCCTGCGGCTTTGCGTACCCGGCTTGCCCCGGATTTGTCATGAAGACCGCCAAATGCGCCGTCTGGAATCCCGGGTCGATTTCGTAGGCCCGTCCGATACTTCGCAAAAACAGCGTTGCCACTACCAACAACAGAAACGAAAATGCCACCTGGCCAACCAACAGCACGTTAGCAAGCGTGACCTTGCCTTGGTTTCTTCCCATAGTGTGAGTCTCTTCCTTGAGCGTTTCCGCGACATTTCCACGGGAAGCTCTGAGAGCCGGAAGGGTTCCGAATAGAAAGCCCGTCGCGAGGGAGACGAGCAGCGAAAAACCAAGCACCGTCCCATCGAGTTTCGGGGCAATGAAATTCGAGCTCGAGGGTAATGCTCCGAATAAGAGGCGCAACCCCGCATAAGCGATGAAGACGCCCACTACTCCACTGAGCAGACCGAGAAGAACGCTTTCAGTTAAGAGGTGGCGGACCAATCTTTGGCGGCTCGCGCCGATCGCCAACCGCACTGCCATCTCGTGTTGGCGCGCTGCTGACCGCGCCAGCAATAGGTTTGCGACATTCGAGCAGGCGATCAGCAGGACGATTCCCACCACGAGCAACAATCCGGCGCCGGCAGCCAGGATCGTCGTCGACGAGCCCATGGAACTCGTAAACAACACGTCGTTGATCGGTCGCACCGTCACGGTTTGGCCTTCGTCGGTTGCCGGGAAGTCACGAGCCAAAGCCGACACCAGCGTGGCGATATTCGCTTGCGCCTGCACCCTGGTCACGCCCGGTTTCAGCCGCCCGACGCTCTGGAAAATCGTCTTGCCGCGATCGCTCAATACATCCTTCATCTCGTTGGGCAACAACAGTTCCCCCATCGCAGCGGGTATCCAGAAATCGGGGCCGAAAACCGCATTCACGCCGATGAAACCTGGCGGGGCCACGCCGATAACGGTAAAATCGATGCGGTTGATCCGCAGTGTTTTGCCAACGATATTGGCCGCTCCGCCAAAGTCTGCCTTCCAAGTCCCATAGTTGATGACCGCCACCGGGTGCGCGCCTGGAGAGCTGTCCTCGCCGGGCAAGAAGAAGCGGCCTCTCGCGGGATTGAGCCCCAAAGTGGAGAAATAATTGCCCGTCACCAACTCGGTGAACTTCCGTTTGGAACCCGCATTGGTCTCCAACGTGATCAGGCGCGAGGATGTGTAACCCGCTAGTGACCGGAACACCTCGTTCCGGTCCTGGTAATACTTCAGATCCGCGTACGACATCGGCAACGGCGTACTCGATTTCGAAATTTTTTTCGTCTTGCCCACGCTCAGCGCAGCCAAGCGTGACGAATTCGGGACCGGCAATGGATTCAGGATCAGCGTGTTGATGACCGTGAAGACAGTGGTGTTCGCGCCTATACCCAGCGCCAGCGTCAGAAGCACAAACAAAACAAACGCCGGGCTCTTCCGCATCGTGCGGAACGCATACCGAACATCTCGCCAGAAGTCAGCCAGGAAATTTCCCGGCCGTGAGTCTCCAGCCGGCACTGCATCGAATTTCTCGAGGCGCGGCGTTCTCTCCATCCTTGCTTTCAGAGGATGCAGATCGCCCAACTCCGAAATCGCCTGACGATATGCCTCGCCTTCGTTTGCTCCGCCGCTGCGCAACTCGTTATACCGGTCTTCCAAATGCTGTGCAAGTTCGTCGATAACGTTCGATTCCGCCGAACCCTCCAGACGCAAGGGCTGTATGTGGTCTCGAACGATGTGTTTCCAATCAGGCATTCTTAGCTCCGCCACCCGGTCGGGTCATCATCATATTTGTGAGTCCATTATATAGCGGACTCACAAATATGTACGCATCTCGCCGTTGCCTCCGTTCCTTCGATTTGCTATTCCGCTATTTTTTTCAGATCGTGCCGCATGATCGGGTCTGACGCCAGCGAGCGGATCGTAAGGTGCAGATGATTCTCTGCTTCATTCGGCTCCATGTGAAAATGCTAAAACATGAGCTTCAGGGTCAGCACCATTGACCGGGGATTGCTCGACCAGACCTGAGTAATTTGATTGAACAGGACGCTCTGTGGCTCCATGAAGAGGAGCTGATCGTTGGAGGTTGCTCCGATAGGTGCGACATCGCTGATGTTTCCGCCGGTGTACTGTGGATGGTTCAGCACGTTGAAAATGCGCGCTGAAAACTCGATCGTCGTCCGCTCAGCCACCGTGAACCGTTTGGCGGCGGTAATGTCGATATCGTCGATCGGATTCAGCAGCTTCGTATTTCGTCCCGCATTCGGCAGGGTTCCTTCGGGAGCCTCAACATAACCTGCCGAGGGATTGTTGGCCAGATAGGCCACAATATTGCCGGCTGCGTTGGGGAGCGCGGTGACCCCTGAGCCCACTGCGGGATTGCCATTTGGATTCACGATGGCGCGATCCGCGGCCGGATCGCCATTCAGATTGGAATCGACTCCGCTCTGCACTGTATAAACGGTTCCGCTTTGGTAGGTGTAAATGGGCGCAAGCTCCCAATTCCCCAGAACATTTTTAGCAAACCAGTTCGAATGCTTAAGCGCCGGAACGCTGTACAGCATTTCGAATGATATGCGATTCCGATGATCGAGTGCGGAACTGGAACGATCTGGCGTGAGGTTCTGCGAGTCCATGGGGCGCCGCGGTGTGGTGTAGGTGCTGAAGACATCGGCGGTCGAGTTATCGATGGCGTGACTCCACGTATAAGATGCGGCAAATTGAAGGCCATTGTTGAAGCGGCGCGTCAACTGGTTTGCCCAGCCGTGATAAATCGAGCTTCCGTAGGGCTCGTACGCGGTGACGATCGATTGAAATCCCGCATTATAATAAGCCGGTACATAATCGCCGCCCGCGTTATATGCAGCCTGCAGACCGCCTAGGGTGTTCGTGAGTGAATTCAGAGTCGCCTGACTCGGCATGGTGAAGTAAACCGGCAGAGCGTTGGACGCATTCACGACGGGCTGCCTGTTTAACTGATCCTGAACGTCAAGATTCGTGCCGCGCGTTCCGAGATAGCGCGTCTCGAAGAGATAATTGCCGGCAAACTCATGCTGAATCCCGAAGCTCCATTGGTACGATTCGGGTCGCTTCACGTTCGGAACGTATGCGGACGTGTAGGCGCGTGCTTCCGCGGCGGTGAAATTTGCTGAAGGGCCGGTAGGAGGAAGCCCGCCGTTCGCGAGAAAATTGCTGCCGCCGTTTCCTGTTACATCCTGGGTTGTTGAGAGTTGCGGCGGAAGCGACAGAACCCCTAGATTGTCAAACAGTACATCATAATTGATACCGAAGCCTGCCCGGATAGAAGTCTTGCCGCTGGTACCGGGCGAGTATGCGATGCCGATGCGCGGCATAATGTTATTGTCCTCGGGCGCGGGTTTTCCGAATGTAATCAGGCCCGGAACGCTGGCGATCGAGTTCAGCGCCTGCTGATTTTCTGTCGCGGGCACCGTTTCGTACTCGTAACGCACGCCTAAATTCACGGTGAGGTTTGGCTTAATCTTCCACACGTCATTGGCAAACCACCCGAACAACCATCGGTTACCCCAATACACCGGATTACCAGTCGAGCGCTGTGCGACATAATCTGGCGTAAAGTCGAAAAGGTAATCACTCAGAGAACTATACTCATAGTCTCCGCGCGACCGTTGCGTGAAACTTTGTGGCGCAATGTTGCGCTCACCATCGAAGCCGAATTTGAAACTATGTGAGCCCTTGGTCCAAGTGATGTTGTCGGTCAATTGATAGACATTCTGATATCTGTATTGCGGAGCGCTAGGATTCGGCCCGACCTGCAAACCGAGATCGTAGAAAACCAGGTTCGGAAATTGATCCAGGCCAGGAAACGAAAAATTACCCGAGGGCGTAGATGTGGACAGGCGGTTGTAGCCGAGTCGCAACTCGTTAATTACCGTCGGACTGAAATTGTGATATTCGGAGAAGGCTATCAAATAGTCGTTTGCCGGGCTGTTTTGGTAAAAGACCGGCAGATTGGCCGTTGTATCGATGACCCCTGTCCGATTAAGAATGAATCTGCCGCGCAGCGAATCGTTATTGGAGAGGTTGTAATCGACTGAAGCGACCGCCGCTTCGCTATTGATGTACGCCGGGGCGCTCACAGAGATTTGGCCAACATCGATGCTTCCGGGCGCCGCGCCGGTGTAGTTGTACAACGGACCAATGCTGAGCGAGCCCAGTGGGACACCAGGGCAAATCGATGAGCCGGCGCAGGATGCGGGAGCAACGGGAACGTACTTCTTGAATTGGTTGAAATTCGTTTGATTGATGCCGGGCGTTGCGGCGATGGTCGCTAACCCTGCCTGGGTCGGAGCAAAGAGCTGCGAGGGCGTACTGGCGAACCCCTCCGGATTGTACTCGTAATCGACGAAGAAGAATAGCTTATTGCGCATGATGGGGCCGCCAAACGTTCCGCCAAACCGGTTACTGTCAAAGCGCGGGTGTAGGGGTGTGCCAGTAACTGCGCCCAGGTTATCAGCCGCATTCAGATTGCGGTTTTGAAAGTACTCATATAGAGTCCCATGGAATTGATTTGTGCCGCTCTTCACGATCGTGTTGTACTGCCCGCCGGAGGAATGGCCGAAATCCGGTGAGAACTGGTTCTGAAGCGCGCTGAATTCGGCTACTGCGTCGTTCGGAACAGAAACCAGCGGCCCTGTAAGGCTTCCGCTGTTATTATCGATGCCCTCCACCGTGAAGTTATTGTTCCGCGGCCGCTGGCCGCCAACCGATGGGCCGGTGCCGGCGCCCACTGCGCCGCTAGTAGTAACTCCCGGGCTCAGAAGCGCCAGGTTGAGTACGCCAGACCCGGTCGCCGTTACAGGGAGATCCGCTATTTGTCTCGTTTCGTACGTGCCTTGAATCTGCGCCGACGTGGTGTCGATGGCGACGGAAGCTTCGGTTACCTCAACACTAGTCACGGCCTTTCCAATGGCGAGCGTAACGTTCGTAGTGACCGTCTGATTCAATTTGACACCGAGATTCTGAATCCCGGCGTGTGCAAATCCCGGCGCGGCCACCAGTAGGTTATACGTCCCTACGGAAAGATTCTCAAATCTGTATTCTCCAGCCGATGTCGATCGTGTCGTATTTACAACGCCGGTCTCAGTATTCGTGGCGGTGACTTCGGCACTCGGCACGGTTGCCCCGGTCTGGTCGTATATGGTCCCGGTAATATTGCCGCTGGTAAGTTGTGCCAATAGCGGACGGAATGAGAACAATGCCGTCAGTATCATAACCGCGAGAGCTTTGTAGCTGTTTGGAAACGAAATGTTCATGAATACCCCTTACTTCTAGCCATTGATTCTTGACGCAAATCAACGCCAATATCGCACAGAGTCGGATTAAAGTATCACATTTGGACAAAAATCGCCTCCTTGATGGCGCTTCGGCACGCCGCCAACTGGGAGCCGCGACCGCCTGACACTACGAATCGCCCGGCACCGCGAAGGCTGGCGTCACAGAAGACGGCTGCCAACTAACGCCGGCGCTCGCCATGAATGTCGGCGATCACTCCGAGGCTTTCTCCCGTGGTCATTCTCTCGACGGCGGCAAGGTGAAAAATCGGTATTCGACGCTTAGGCGGTCGAGCGTCATGGCCGGGTCAACCTGCGTCCGATGCAGCGTGCCGGGTAGAAGCAGGAGTCCGTCGCCCAGGCGCAGGTGCGGTGCACAGAACATTTCCGGCCGGAAACGTTGCCGCAAAGCCGCGTCGCCGAGTTCGCTGTAGTGCAGCAAACCATCCAGCTTCTGCTCGACGAATTCCATTCCCGGGCTATCCACTCCGCAGTCCTGCAACGGAATCCAGATTGTGAACAGGCGCGTCATCGGACCCACATCGTTCTTGGCGGCGCCATAACTTACTCCTAGCCCTCCGTCCTGGTGCCAGTAGTTGGGCTGGTAGCGGGGGGGCGCATGGCGGGGCGCGAAGCGCTTCCGTGACCAGGATTCCTGAAGACGGCATTCGAAAGCAGGCAGGATGGAAATGCGGGAGGCTGCGATCGGCGCCAACGGATCTCCCCCTCCGAAGTCACGCAACGCATCGATGAGGACCGAATGGGAGAAGGGCGTGAATCGATAGCGGCCGGGATCTGCATTGCCATGCGCGATCGCTTCAAAACAGGCTTCGGCGGCGTTGCGTAAGCGTTTCAGTATGTCGATCGGGAAGGCTGAGCGGAGCACAGAAGCGGGCTCCGCGGTCAAATCGATGTTATTGACTTCGCGAGAATATTTACTCAATTGATCCTATCGTCATAGAGGGATGTTAACCCCAGAACGTCCGTCTGGCCAATCTTTGCCTCAAAGGGAGATCTGTGTCAATGCATGACGTATGGCGCGATGGCCGTCGTTCCGCGCCGTGTACAGTGAGCGCGCCTCTCGATGCGAAGAAGTCTACCTCAGCGGCGAAGCCACGCCGTTGTAGCCGCTAGAATCAGCAGCACAATCGGGAGACTCGGTGGACTATGGAGGACACTCAAGTGAGCGACGATGGCGCCGGCCATCACGACCGCAAGCAGCAATGCCGCCCAGCGGCTGAACCTCGGAACTAGGAGACATATCGCACCGGTAACTTCAAGGGCGCCAGTGAAATACCGGAACCATTGGCCGAGACCGATTTGATTGAACTCCTGGACCAGCGCCGGTCTGCTCAGTAGTTTCAGACCGCCGGCCATCAGAAACACAAATGCCAGGAGTAGAGATAGAACCCAGCCGAGAACAACCCGAAGCATCGCAGGCTTTGTTGGTCTACCCGCGACTTCACTTGTTGTAGCCATTTACTTCGCACCTCCGGAATATCTATCTGTCCAAACCCAAACAGAACAACAACAGCCGATGACCTACGATAAAGTTCACCAGGAGACCTATGCCAAACGTCCAAACACGCGATTGCGAAAGCCATTGCCGGCCGAGAGAGACGATGCAATCGGCGAGAAGCGCTATGCCAGTTTCGGTTGATCTCCTTAGATCGAAGATCCACAGCATTTCTTCTGCAAATCGGTCTGCGAACGTAGCCGGATGCAGCCAAAGCACTCCGCGATAAAGGACCCGGATCACAGTACGCTCCTTTGAAATCCGAGACGTAACTTTGCCTCGCGAATCGCTTGTTCTAAACGTTTGATCTCGGCCGAAAGAACGCGGCGCCCGAGCTTAGTCAACCGGTAATAGCGCCGTCTCGACTCGGTGCCGGTAGAGACGTTCTCAGTTTCTTCAATCAGGAGCTCCTTCATGAGTTTCTGGATGTTGTCGTAGAGCGTGCCCGGACCCAGCTTATAGCGGCCATCCGATTGACGAACGATATCTTGCATGATTCCGTACCCATGCCGATCTTCGCCCGCCAGGGAGAGCAAAATGTGCAAGGCCGCTGGCGAAAGAGGCACGAACCGGTCAAAATCTTGTTTCACAGTCGCTATCCGTTATAACGGATTCCGACTGTCGTGTCAACTCTTCACGATCTCTTGTCGGCCAGCCCACTGGGCCGTGGACGCGGCGGCCCTTCGCAGACTGATTCCCGCGCGCCTGGAATCGGACCTATTCGATGGCCGTGCATACGTGGGCGTCGTTCCGTTCCGGATGAAGGACGTCACATCCCATGGGTGGTGCAGCGGATCTAATTCGCCTAATTCACTGTAGCGTCGAAGATGCCTGTTTCGACGGTCGCGCCATGCTTCATCTGCACAAAGATGCGATAAGTGCCCGGAGTGGGGAAGCCGTATGGGAATCCGACTTCATTCGGTAACCCCTCAGGCATGTCTTTGCGGCCATCGTGCATGGGGGCCATTGGCATCGGCATTGCCGCGTCCGTATGGTTGCCGGTGAGCATCAAGGCAGCCATCGAAACGGAACCGCTCGGGTGAATGTGCGCGAAAACCGTGCCGTCGGTCTTCACAAATGCAGCATGACCCAGCATGCCCATGTAAAAGGCCATGTCGTTGGGCGGTTGGCCGCTGGAATCGAGCAACCGGAACTTGTAAACGGCCGCTTCTCTGGCTCGCAGTGGCCGGTCTCCTCGCTCCCACTGCATCGTGTAGCCGTCCGGCAAACGAAACGCGGTCGAAGGAGTTGATTGATTCCATGACGCCGCCTGTCCGAACGCATCGTCACCGGACAACGGACGCCCGTCGACAGCCGGTAGTTCGATCGTGGCGACCATTGTCTCGGGAAAGCCGGATGCATGCACGATATCCGCGTACAGCCTGTACGTGCCCGAAGGCATGCTGGGCAGCGGCAGCCGAAAGTCGGCGTCGCCAACCAGTTCCGGATGCAAATGATAGACCACATCAAGGCCGGGCTCGCGAATCACATACAGGTGCATGATGTGGTTGTGATCGGGAATCAGATCGTCGGTTTTGCGGAATGCGCGCCAACCTGGATCCTTGAGCTGCAGCCGCAGGACCGAATTCGGCAACAGCGTGGCCGTCATTTTAAGCGGCTTATAGACGTTCTGGCCATATTCGGATTCCGACGAAGCCCACCAATGATGGCCGAACCAGAGTGCTCCGCCGATTGCAAGGGCGGCGATTCCCATCGCTGCGCGTCCGTGACGCTTTTCTGTGGCAGACGCCACTGCGCCCGGGGCCAATTGAGCTTCGCGCGCGCTCGCCCCAACCATTGCCACCAGGCCCATAACCAAAAACGTCATCAGTCCCAAGAGCAGGAACGCCAAGCCGGGCTGCATCTTCTTCAGTCCCAGCGCTACCGATGGGATCGGCACGGAAAGAGTTCCGGGTCCTTGCGGACCGTCGACGCTGACGCGCACTTGCCAAGATCCGCTGGACATCATCCAAAGCGAACCCGTGAAAAATTGGGGATCTTGTGTCGACCGGACCAAGGCGTCGGGTGTGGGCGCAAAGCGGGCTCCGGGACCGGCCATCGGCATCGGTGTCGCATGCATGCCGTGTATCCCGGGCGCCTCCGACCGAACTTCCACCTGAGCTACGCCTGGTATCACCATAGGCGGCCGGATGGTTATAAATACCGGATACGGACCGGCCTTTCCTTCAAAGAAAACATCCGGGCTTCCAATGTGACCGAAGGCCGGAAATACCGCCCCAAGGAGCAGAACAAGTATCGAAACGCCGCGCATGGTTTTAGCGCTGGATGCGGCGCATCCAATCGCCGCGCGAGATGCCCAATCTTGTGCTGAAGAACGCGAAGGCGATCGCAACTGCCATGCCCTTTAAAAACTCCGGCATAGCCTGCTCGGCATAAAAGACGTTTCTGGCCTCCGAAGATGTCGGGGGTATGCTGTAGGAGAAATAGCCGGTTCCGAAGAAAGCGTTCCGCGCCGCTGGCGTCATCAGAAAATCGCCGAACGGCCACTCGACCACCACCAGCACGGCGACGAAGAGTACCGCGCTCAGGGCCGCGACAATCCACGGATTCCAGTTCTTGCTTCGCTGCCAAAGCAGATCTAACACCAGCGCTGGAGCGATTAACAGGACCGGGAACTGCGGCGGAATAAAGTGCGTGACGTTTTGGTAAACCGGGCCAAGCTTCGGAACGGCGGGAAATAAAGGCAGCACCAGAATCAAGCCGACAAAGAATAGCACATAAAATGCCGCCGTGTAGGTGGCTGCAAACTTTACTCCAGTCGCCTGGTACGCGATTCCAAGCACTGCCGGAACCAGTAGCGCCTCCAGGACATAGGGCAGGGAAAGATGCAGAAGAGTACGGCCGGTGAACTCCATCAGAACCGTTTGGCACAGAACCAGTAGAACCCCCGAGCAGTAGAGAAACATCCAGCGGGACGCAGTTTTCCGGGCTTCGAGCGCTCGATTGGTGTGCCCCGCAATCAGCAGAAGGGTGCCGAAGATTACTCCGTAAATGCCGAGGAAGAGCACAATATGCGGCGGGCTGACAATCTTGACATCCAGTCCATAGGCATCGTGCCACCAGTTATCGAAAGGCGCCGAAGTGAGCATGGTAATGCCGCCCCAGGAGGCCACAAAGGCGCCCAGAGGCGCGCGGAAGCCCCAGATGTGAATTGAGGCGCCCGCCAGCGGAGAAGTTTTGGAGAAAGTGGTGTGCAGGATGAGATAGCCGAAGGCGATACCGGAAAGGACGCCGCACATATAAATCGCGATATGCGCCGGAGTCCAGAACGTATCGCGGCCGATGGTCTTATGCCAGGAAATATCCCACTGTCCGCCCACCATGGCGGATGTGATAGCCAGTGCAGCGCACCAGACATACCAGGGCACGCCGACAATGGCTAGTACTTCCGTGCGAACAGTCGTTTTCGAAGGGCTAACCGCAACCGAACTAAACGAATGCTTCAGTGGACCTGCACTGCTGGACATGGTTTGTGACAGCCACCATTGTCCTACGAGTCGAGCGAGCCGGTCCTATCGGCGCCCGCCGCCAGCTCCACCCGGCGAGCCGCCGCTGCGGCTCGGCATGCTGCCTCCACTCGACATCCCGCCTCCACTGGGCATACTGGAAGCGCTTGATGCCGCTGAACCCGCCATCGACGGACCGCTGTAGCGGCCGCCGGAATAAGCAGAGGAACGTCCCGCGTTGGAGACCGCCGCTATATGTCCCATCGACGAACCGGTTGAAGCCGCGACCGAATGCACATTAGACATTCCGCGAAACGAAGTGGCCGAACTGCCGGAGGAAATGGCCCTTATCGCCGAACGGCTCAGAACCGCGCTAGCCGGCATGCTACGAATGCCGGCTGGGCCGCTGAATACGGGAACCCTGGGCATGGTCCCGCTGCCGAAACCAGTCTTGGCCACACCGCCGCCGGCCACGGCAGATGGGGCATAACCCGACAGCAGCGCATAGGGAGGAATGTAATATCCCGGCCCATCCCATAGGTACGCAGAATTCAATCCATAGAAGCCGTACCCAAACGGACTACCCAGAATTCCGCCGCATGGCAAATAGGAGTACATGCCCACGGACCCCATGAAATACCAGCTCGAACTACAGCCGCTGGCGGCGCTATATCCGCTTTGCGCGAAACTGCTGGAGGTAACGCCCGTGGCGTAGGCGCTATCTTCGGATCGCGCTTTGCTGAAAGCGTACAGGTCTTCCTTTTTGTCCACGTGAAGTTTGGCCAACTCCGCATCGGAGGCGTCCATGCGCAGATCTTTGCCCTTCTTTACCGCTTCGTTGATGGTGCCGCCCACGAACAGTTCGCCATCAATCGTCGCCACCGCCGCCGGGTTGCCGTCCAGCCGGTACAAACCCTTCTTGACCACTTGTACAGGTACATTGCCCACCTGGAACGAAAGCTTGTTGTCCGGCAGCAGCTCATCGGCTTCGACCATCGCCGAACCAGTGAGGACAGTCATTCGTGTATCGGTTAGCGAATTGGAATCCATCCGAATGGACGCACTGTGTCCCACACGCAAAAACACGCCCGGAGTCAACAGCACTTCGGCCAAACCATCCTGACCCGTTCGGAGGACGTCTCCGTCGCCCACGTTGATCAGATTCGTGATGGTCTTATGTATGGGCTGGTCCTTGAGGTACACGGTACCCATCGTCAATTGAACCAAGCCGGAATGGGCGGAAATAGTGTATTGGGCGGAGCCAGCCGCAGCGATACTGAAACCCACCGCCGCAACCATCAAAGCGCGAACTGGGGACATAGGTCACCCTCCTGAAAATGCTCTACATGAATCATCCTGCCGAACCCCAGGAATGTCAATGATTGTAATGAACAGATTTTAAACTGGAAGATGTCCTCTGATGTGAATGGGTTAGGGGATGGCGGCTAACGCTGCAGGTATGCGATTTCGATCGGGTGCAAAAAGCCGTGATCGATCTTGAAAGCAAGTGTCGGCCGGTAACCGTCGGCTCGCAGAGCTTCAAGGGCTTCCGGCGGCATGTCGACAACGGCCGCGCCGGCCGCGTTCTGTTCCAGATCGCGTATGGCCCAAAGGCCTTGCGGCACGTAATCATTGAGCGCCTTTAGAAGCATTGAATTGAATTTTTGACGCGGATTACTCGGCCCGGAAAGAAAGAAATAATTCAAATGCGCTTTGGAATAGTGACGCACCTGGCTGTACATCATCGGCTCGCAGATTAGGACTGAGCGCTTGCCGTCAGTCTTGATACGATCCTCCAATTTCATGAATTCCGTAGTCCGTATCTGGTCGTTATCAAGAGTGTGCCTTGTGGGATCGACCATCTCAGGATGGGCAGCGAACCTGCTTTGATCACCCATACCCAGGCCGATTACAACGATAAGAGCGCCGATCGCCGGGATGCTCCATGCCTGGAGATTGCGGTAGCTAAAGCAAGCCAAGGCGACCGCCATTCCTGGCACAAAGCAGATGAAATACCGGTCATAGAAGGCGTGAGTGACAAACTTCGCGACAATGTAGCCGGCGAGCGGAATTAAGAGATGGAACCACCCGACTGCTTCGGCGGATGTGGCCGCTTCGATTTTCGGAGCCGGTGATGGCTTACGAACCAGAGCGAGCCAAGCTGCAGCAAGGCAAAAGATGGCGACCCCGAAAGGCAATGAGGTTCCGTACACGTTCACCAACAATCCGAGAGTAGGTATGGCCCAAAATATAGTGTTAAACGCATGTTGCGCGGCCAATTGAGGGGCCAAGACCAGAATTCCGCACAGTAGGCCCACGGCGCCGCCGATCAGCTTCGCCGACGGCCACCGCCCTGGGCGCCATTGAAGGCATTCGTATAGAGCGTATGGCGTCAGGCAGATGAAAAAGTAATCGTGCATCATCATGCCCGCGAAGAAGCACGCTCCGAACAGAACAGGGCCAAGTCTTCCGCGCGCATGGCACCACACCCACAGCGCCAGCGCGGAACACAAGAAATATAAGGCATACGATCGCGCTTCGTACGAGTAGTACGCGATGTACGAGACCAGCACCACCCCCATCCCGAACAGTCCGAAGAAAGCATCGGTTAACCGCCGTGCGCAATCGAAAACGACAAACGTTCCGAAAGAGACGGCCAGCACGGACGGAAGGCGAAGCGCCAACTCGGCCGGATGGATGTGCGCGAGTAAGAAACGCTCCAGGAGATAATATGCGGGTGGCATCCCGTCGAACCCGCGATGAATCGCCGCCCAGAAAGTGGAGCTATCTGGAATGCCGGCGATCTGAAACGTCATCAGTTCGTCGTACCAAAACAGACGCTTCAGAGAGATCCACAGGCTGGTCACCAGAAAAAACGCGATGACACCGAACGCGACCGCATAACTGGCGCGATCATGCCACCCCGCATCGGCCTGCTTCGTTTCGGCAGCAGGTGAACTATCGGTGGGTACGGATGGCAACAATTCTCCCAACTTGTTCAGTATCGCATCGCTAGTGTGTCCGCTCGACGTGACCTCCGAATTTGTTCCTCATCGCCGAGAGGACCTTTTCCGCGAACGTATGCTGCTCGCGCGAGCGGAATCTGGTAAACAACGCCGATGCCAGCACCTCCGCGGGAACGGCCTCTTCAATCGATGCATTGATCGTCCAGCGCCCCTCGCCGGAGTCTTGCACGAAGCCGGTATACTCTTCAAGCGTTGGACTTTCGGTCAAGGCTATCGCGGATAAGTCCAGCAGCCAAGATCCAATGACGCTGCCGCGCCGCCACAGTTCCGCGATTTCGGTAATGTTCAATTCGAAGCGTTCGTGCTCCGGCAGTTCCTTCTTATTCTTGTTCTTCATGATGTCGAAGCCCTCCGCATAGGCTTGCATCAATCCGTATTCGATTCCGTTGTGGATCATCTTCACGAAATGGCCGGAACCGGAGGGCCCCGTGTGCAGATATCCCTCTTCCGCGGTGCTTCCCAACTTGTCGAACCCTGGCGTCCTGTCGATGCTTCCCGGTCCGGGCGCGAGCGTCTTGAAGATCGGGTCGAGATGCTGAACGATTTCCTTTTCGCCGCCGATCATCAAACAATATCCCCGTTCCGCACCCCAAACTCCGCCGCTGGTGCCCGCGTCGACGTAATGGATGCCCGACTTGCTCAGTTCGGCTGCGCGACGGATGTCGTCCTTATAGAAGCTGTTGCCGCCATCGATGATGATGTCGCCGCTTTCCATCGCCCCGGCGAGGGTCTGAACCGTGGCTTCGGTCGGATCGCCGGATGGCACCATCACCCAGACGGAACGGGGCTTATCAAGCTTCGCGACGAGATCCTGTAGCGAACTTGCAGGCTCCGCTCCTTCCACCGCGACCCGATGCACATTCTCGGCACTAAGGTCGAAGACAGTGCACTTATGATCATCCTTCATCAATCGCCGCGACATGTTCGCGCCCATCCGGCCCAGACCTACGAGACCCAGTTGCATGTATCGCTCTCCTCCTTCTTCAAATCCGCGCAAAGTGCGCGTAGGCAGGCCATGATTTGTGATCGAAACGCACCAAATTGCCGGCAGCCAAGGAATACGAGATCCCACTATACGATGCGAGTCTCGCCGAAAATTTTGGAGAAACTGGGAGCGGATCGGTCTAGTGCCGGTAATAGGCCACGATTAAGTCGGTTGCCTGAGGAGCGCTGGCGAACGTGATGGTTGCGCCGGCCAGCAGGTAATCGGTTCCTTGCCGCAAGAGCAAGCCGTTCTTATATAGCCTTAAGCTAAGCGCCGGGTTCGGCGCAAAGGACAGGGTGAACGTCGTGTTGAAACCGTTTGGCGTTCCAGCCGGGGCTTCATTGTCGCTGAAACTCGCCGTTTGCCCGATGCCCGCCGCCCGGTAGAAGGCCTGAAGCAGATCGCCCGGCTGCGGCGTTGCGACCAGGAGAAACGTGATGGTGTTTCCCGAAATCGTGTAGTCCACGCCTACGCTTTGGACCAACCCATTCCGATACAGGTCGAGGCTGGTCGCCGGCGATGGTGAGTTCGCGAGCGTAAACGATTTGTTGCTTCCATTAATCGCGCCTCCGGGCGTTTCGCCGTCGATGAAAACCGGAGGTGCGGTCAGGCTATTCACCTGCGTCGTGAGCGTGGAGATGGAGGAGCTGAGACTCGACAGGGTGGAGCTGAGATTCGTAACGTCGGTAATGGCGATTGGTAGTGTTATGGAGCCGGAACCTCCCGAATTGCCTGACGATCCGCCGGCCTGCGGTACGCGGACCTGATTCAACGTCAGAGGCGTAATACTCGGCGGAACCTCCCAAGTCTCGTTCCAGGTGGTTAAACCGTCATTGCTGTTATAGGTTGCCAAATAATACGCGCCCGCCGAAGCGGTCGTCGTCGGCACAAGAAGTATGGAGAGAACGCCGTTGTAGATTGCCACGGACGTACTATGCGGAGCGATGGTGCCCCCGCTCGGTGCGGTAAACCCGTTCCAGGTCACAATCAGAGTGCCATTGAACGGCGTCCCGTTAGCGGTCGTGACCGTGTCCTGAATGGTCGTCAAACTGTTCTGCGCCAGCGCGCAGGTTGCAAACAGAATCGAAAAAAGTGTCAGTGTGGGTAGCAGATGGCGGAGCTTAACCATTTTGCCTCGCTTCAAAAAGTCGCCGTAGTTCTACGGGCGATTTCAGTCAAACATGGCGCAGCGGGGCAACCACCTCTCCGCGGCCTGGTGAACCATCGCGCAAAGCAGGCCTATGTTCTTGAACAAACGAGTCTTATCGAAATCTTCGAGAAAGTTGCGAACGCTGTGACTTGCTCGTCCTAGTTGGCGCTTAACTCAAATGCCGAGGATCTTTGAAATGTTAAAATCTGTTAGACATTATGTTCCTCGAGAAGGCTACGGCAAAACTCACGTACACCGGTTGGTCGATCGTCGAGTCAGGGCGGCCCATGGATACGCCCTCCGCAAGCTGGCTTGACGACGTTGCCTGGAAACTCTCCCGCAAGCGTCTCGATCACTATATGCGCGCCGACTCTATCTCCGCATTCGTCGATGCCATTGAGACCTATCGCGGGTTCGGTGCTTATCCACACATGAAGGCGCTTCACAATGTCGCTGAGACTACGGCGCTGGCCACTAAAGTCCGGCAGCTTGCGCCTAAGGTCATCGTTGAAATCGGCACATGTTGGGGTGGGACGCTGTTTGTTTGGGCCCGATCCAACCCGCAGGCGGAGTTAATTGTGAGCATGGATCTCCCAGGCGGCTTGTTTGGCGGCGGTTATCATGCCAACCGCATCAAGATGTACCAGTATTTCGTGCATGATCGTCCTCGAACCCAACTGGAGTTGCTCCGCTGCGATAGTCACCAGCCCCAAAGCCGCGAACGGCTCGCTCAAGTCTTGCAAGGACGCCCGATTGATTTCCTATTTATCGATGGCGACCATACTTTCGATGGCGTTAAACAGGATTTCGAGATGTACTCCAGCTTTATTCGGCCCGGTGGATTAATCGCCTTTCACGACATTAATACTATGCGGTCCGATCATTTTGTGCATCGCTACTGGAACGATCTTAAGCAGAATTTCGAACACGAAGAAATCATCGCCAACCGCGAGGAAGGCAAATACGGAATCGGCGTGCTCACAATGCCGTCCCTATAATCCCGCACCTTCGGATCTCCTAGATGGGTCAGACTGAACATGCCCCGCAGCAAAAAGTCGAAATGCTGCCCGACCCACCGAGGCGGGGAGTGCATCGCGAGCCTTTTTTCACGCGACAGACCGCACGTGGCGGGACCCGATCAGGAAGCGTCGTAGTTGCTCGACTGGGAATTTTGGCGTGAGCACGGCGGCGCAGTTGCCTGGCACGAAATTGGACCGGTCGGGACTGGCCCCATTTCGAAATTTTCACTCGGTGCATGATCAGTCTGACCCCATTTGGGGACTCACATTTTCGGAGGCCGGTCACGAATCGAACATTTTGAGCTGATCCCCTGTCGGCTTTCCTTTTGCCCTTTTGAGGACCCGGAGGGCCGATGCACCGACGACACCTAGGATTTCCGTCCGGTTCACGGCCTCTCTGGGGACGAACACCCGCTGTCGCGTAGCGCTGGCACGGGGAGGGGTCAGGAAGAACCCCGGGTTCGGCCACTCCAACAGATTGTGAGACAGAATACCGTCGAGTTGATCGTTATCGCGGAATGTAAATCGGGTCCACAGCCCCGGGACTTTCGGCCGGCGCTCAAACAGGTTATGGGCCGTAAATAGGTTATTTGACGAGCGCTCCGAGGCGAAACAAAGGGCCTTTACGTCCAAGTAAGGTGAGGCCTGCACGGAGCCTGCTAGGGTCATGATTTCGAGCTCGTGATCGCGCAGATAGGCGTGCGGATTCACAAACCCTTCAATGGGTTGGCGATCAAAACGGTACAAGACAACGCGCTTGACAGTGCTAGAGGGCAAGTGTTGGGAAACAAAAGGCTATTGTTTCAAACAATTTCGCCGTTATTGTATCATTGGCAGAATGAGGGGTCTGGCTCCATTCGAACAGAGGGTCCGGTCCTATTTGCACTTTTGCCGCATTGAAAAGGGTTTGGCCGTAAACAGTTTGGAGTCGTACCGGCGGGATCTTACGCAACTGGGCTCGTATTTAGACAGCCGGGATGCCGACTCGGTGACTCTCGAAATTTTGCGAGGCTATCTGGACCACTTGCGAACTAAGGGATTAGCAAACCGCTCCATCGCGCGCCAAGTGACGGCTTTGCGCGGTTTCTTTGCATTTCTCGTCGAAGAAGGCGAGATTTCGACGAATCCCGCGGAATTGCTGGTTGCTCCCAAGATTGGGACTACGCTTCCTAAGTATCTGGAGCGGAGGGCCGTGGACGATTTGCTGGAAGCACCCCCTGCGGATTCGGGGACGGGCTGGCGCGATCGGGCGATGCTCGATCTGCTGTATGCAACCGGACTGCGGGTGAGCGAGTTGATTTCCCTACGTGTTGCCGATCTGGATGAGGCTGGCGGGACAGTGCGGGTGATCGGCAAAGGAAACAAGCAGCGGCTCGTACCCGTGGGCCTCGAGGCGATCGCGTCAGTTCGGGAGTATTGCCGCGGGCAGAGACCGGTTTTGCTGAAAGGGAAGGTAAGCCCGTACCTGTTTGTGACGGCGAGAGGGACGCGGATGACGCGCCAGGGATTCTGGAAGCTGCTGCGCGGACATGGAAAGCGGGCCGGGATCTTCCGGAAACTGAGCCCGCACGTTTTGCGGCACACATTTGCGACGCATCTGCTGGAAGGCGGGGCGGATCTGCGGAGTGTGCAGACGATGTTGGGTCATGTGGATATAGGAACTACACAGATCTACACTCACGTGATGCGCTCTCATTTGCGGCAGACGGTGGATCGATACCACCCCCGAGCTGCGCGCGAGAGCAAGAGGGGGCCAGAGAGCCGATGAGCGACTACATGTTCATGCTAGACAGCCACCTGACGGGTGAGCAGAGCAAGGTCTTGGCAGAAGTGCGGGAAGCCGCCGCGGAAGCCAACGTCAACTTGTTCCTAACCGGCGGCGCCATGCGGGACATGATGGGCGGCTTCCCGATACGCGATCTCGACTTTACGGTGGAGGGCGGCGGCCTCAAGTTTGCCCGATTGGTGGCAGAACGCACCAAGGCCGATATCTTACGTGAGGACGAGCACCTTAAGAGCGCTGAACTGCTTTTCCCGGGTAATGTGACAGCGGAAATCGCGATGGCCCGACAGGAGAAATACGGCAAGCCGGGGACGAAGCCTGCGATACAGCCGGCCACGATTCACGAGGATTTGCGCCGGCGCGATTTTACGGTGAATGCCATTGCGTTGTCTCTGAGTAAGGCGTCGCGAGGACTCCTGTTGGATCCGACGAACGGTCTGGGCGATCTGAGCAACCGGGAGCTGCGGGCGGTCAGCAATTACGGCCTATACGATGATCCGTCGCGCATCTTACGGATGATCCGCTTCCGTACGCGGCTGGGTTTCGCCATCGCTGAGCGGACAATGCAGCAGTATAGGAATGCGCGGGAGGCGAGTCTGGAGACGAAGATCCCTCCAGCGGCCCTCGAACATGAGTTGTGGCAGCTCGCCCAGGACCCCCTGGCGGGCGATATATTGAAGGCGCTCGAAGAAGAGCGGCTTTTGACCCTGATTTCGCCGGCTCTGACCGGTCCCAAGCTGAATTTGGCCGGTTTTCAAAAGCTGCAGAAGGCGCGTCAGATGTTGCCGTTCGGCGTGAATACGCGTGTGGACTGGAACGCCCTGTCCCTGTTTCTGCTATTTGAAAAGCTAACGCCGAAGGAACGAGCTCAGTTAATAAGTACGGTGGGTCTGAAGAAGGTCGATGTGGACGCGGCAGCCAAGTTGGAGAGCAGGGCGAAGAAGCTTGAAAAGGAATTGACCGCCGGCAATCTCCAACGGCCGTCGGCGCTGTACAACTTACTTTCCAAGGCGCCCGGTGAAGCGATCCTGTTTGTGCTAATGCGATCAACCCAGCGCCTGGTGATGGACCGCTTGAAGAATTACCTGCAGAAGTATCTCCCGGCGGCACAGGAGATTACTGAAAAGGACGTGATTGAGCAGGGAGGCAAGGTGGGCACGCCGAAGTTCGCGAAGCTGCACCAAGCCTTGATCGCCACGCGTCTGGATGCGCGCCCGAAGAAGGTCGCGCCCGTGGAACCCCCACCGCCACCGCCATCGGGACCGGGGCGGCGGTCGGCGAGCGGCTTCGGCCGCTAGTAGCGGTGATGGATGTACGTCCTCCCGCGTCCGATCCGCCGGCAGGCTCGCGTGCAGGAGAGGCCAAGAATTAGAAAGATCACGATGGCAACCAGGCATCCGATGCCAATGTTTTTGCCCACCGTGTTGGACGTTCTAGGCGGGGGCGCCGGCTGATACCGGGGTGGCTGGTAGGGGCCCCCGGGCTGGACCGGACTGCCAGGTGGCGGTTCCTGAGGCGCCGGGCCGAAAGCCGTACCGCAATTCGCGCAGAACTTTGCGTTGTCCGGATTCGCTAATCCGCAGTTTGGGCAAGTCATCGTCATGCCCACTGTATCCGATTCCGGGTAGGAGCACATACCTTCAACTGCTTCTATCTGCTCGCGCCGGGCCAGTGGCGTAATGGCAGAAGGTCTGATTCCCGACTCGCTCAAAAGGGTATATATTAATTAGCCAAGGGCGGTTCCGTATGCTTTATCTGTCCGGTTCGCGTTTGTTTTATGGATGCGTGTTACTCGCGTTTGGGACGGTGGGAGGATTTGGCCAGCAAACTGGCTCGTCGACTGTTTCGGGGCTTGTGGCGTCATCCACAAGCCGGAAACTGAGTGCTCCGGATTTTCCGCCAATCTCCAATGAGACCCGCGGCGATATCTACATGGCGCGCAAGATGTATCTCGACGCCATCGACATGTATCGGCTGGGTCCGGCGAATTCAGCCGTTCTGGCGAATAAAATAGGCATCGCGTTTCACCAGATGCTGCAACTGCAACTGGCAAAGAAGAATTATGAACGCGCGATAAAGCTGGACCCGAAGTACCCGGAAGCGCTCAATAATCTGGGCACCATCTATTACGCCCACAAGAGCTACCGGCGGGCAATTTCTTACTACAAGCGCGCCTTGCGTGTTGGGCAGCCGAGCGCTTCCATCTACTCCAACCTTGGGTCGGCCTACTTCGTGCGCCGGGATTACAAGCAAGCGACGGCGTATTACGAGAAGGCGCTGCAATTGGATCCGCTGGTCTTTGAGCACCACAGCAATTTCGGCACATTGATGCAGGAAAGGACTGTAGACGAGCGGGCCAAGTTCCATCTTTATCTGGCGAAGATGTACGCGCAGAGCGGCGATAAGACGCATGCGCTGATTTATCTCCGTAAGGCTCTTGAGGAGGGTGTGAAGGACCGCCAAAAAATTCCGGAAATGCCGGAGTTCGCCACTTTAAAGACGGACCCCGCATTTAAGGATCTGATGATCGAAAACCCGAAGCCTCTATAGCTGTAATTCCGTGACAGCCACCACAACTCCCGAATTTTTGGGATCGGGCTGGCAGTCCGATCCGCACGGCCTGCTAAGCATTGCCACTCTCGGGAGTTGTGATGATTGTCACGGAATTCTCGGAATTGTGAAGTCGCTGAAAAGCGGGTGCGCGATCATCTTGTAGAGGACGGTCCCGTTATTTCGAAACAATTTTTTGCCGGCGCGTTTGGCGCGGCTCTTCTTTTCATCGCTTCCTGTTCAAGGACGGCCGGTCCGGCACAGAGAATCGCGATCTTGCCCGCCGAGGTATTGGTCCCCACCGCCGGCTCCCAAAACATGGCGACAGCCATCCCCCTGATTTTGCAGACCGATTTGACGACGTCACGCAAGTGGCTGGCCGTGATGGTGCCGAATGAGTCCGCCGCGTATCAATCCGGCGCGAAATACGTTTTGCGAATCGTGATTGAAGAGCACGGCCAGCAGATCAAATTACAGGGCGTGCTGACGGACTCGGCGACGCAGAAAAATCACGATGTGTGGACGGTGAACGGTCCCATAAACGCCGGGTTCGTGACGTTCGGGAACGCGCTGGCGAAGAAAATGGATTCCAGCGCAACCATCTACTCGACTAAAAGCGACCAGGCATTGCTGGCCTATGTAGCGGCAATGCAGGCGCGACAGCCGCAACAGAGAATCAAGATGTTGCAAGAGGCGGTGCACTACGACCCCGCATTTGGCCAAGCCTATTTAACTTTCGTGCAAACGCTAATTCAGAACGGCGTGCAGAATTTCGCGCCACTAGTGAAGGCCGCGGATGCCCATCGGGCATCTTTTACTCCGCTGGACCAGGCGCGGTTTGCGGCCATGCAGAAACAACTCTCGCATGCACCGCTTGCCGAGCAGGCAACCGCGACTCAGGCTGTGCTGAAAATCGCTCCCAATGATGTGCCGGCGTTGGCTACGCTCGGCTCCGAAAAATTCTTGCTCGGCGACGTGGATGCCACCAAGAAACTGCTGCGAGAGGCTCTCGCCCTGGATCCGGATAACCTGACCATCCGCAAGGAATTGGCCGACGTGCTCGTAAATACAGGAGAGCGGAAGCAAGGTCTGGCGCTGTTGGCGGAGTATGCGTTGCAAAAGCCGCAAGATACAAACGCGAAGCGCGCTCTAGGAGAATTGCAGTTTTCGACAGGTCGATTCTCAGAGGCGGACAAGACGCTGTCGAGTTTGGGCCAAGCTCCGGGGATTGAAAACGAAGTCGCCATTTGCCGCCTGCTCGAGGGCGACGTGACCGGCGCGAACGCAGCGTTCGACGCGTATTTGAACACGAGGCAAGTCCAAAACAATCAGTTCAGCGAGATCGGTCATGCGGTCTGGATGTCGGTCGAAGGGCAACGGGACAAGGCAATTGCGACGCTTGCCAACGATCAGTTCTCCCAACCGGATTTGCGCGCCTTGGCTTTGAGCCAAATCGCGATCTGGAAGGTGGAGGGCAAGGAATTGGCCGGCGCCCGGCAAGCCGCCGCCCAAGCGGTTTCACTGGCCAATGCGCAGGTGCCGAAAGTTTTTGCATCCATGGCCTCACTGTTGGCGGACGGGGATGCGCCTCTGGCGTCGTGGCGCCAGAAAGTACAAAGCGCCACCCTTGATCCGAACGCCAAGCAATTTGTTCTCGGTTATGGCTTCTATCTCTTTGGGCACTACCCGGAGGCGGCCGATGTATGGCGCGGCTTGGTAAAGCAGACCAACGGGGCCGACGGCCGATCCAAGGTGATGCTGGCGGCGTCCTTAGAAGCCGCCGGCAAAACGGCCGAGGCGAAGGCGATTCATGTGGCGTTGTTCTTCCCCAACTTAACCGGCGGCGATCCCTTCGCAGCCATCAATTTCACCCAGATGTTAAAGGTGAATGGCGTGCAAGAGCAAACCGGAGGGCAGAGGGACGCCGGTGCGCGGCTGGTCAAGCTGGCCCAGGAGTACGGGAAATAAACGCGCGGGCATGCCGACTTGTTAATCTAGGGGTTCTATGAAGGGCATCGTTCTAGCCGGCGGCACCGGAAGCCGGTTATTTCCATTAACGAAGATCACGAATAAACATCTGCTTCCCATCTTCGATAAGCCGATGATTTATTACCCGATCCAGACACTGGTCGACGCCGGAATTAAGGACCTGTTGATCGTGACCGGCGGCCGCAATTCGGGCGACTTTCTCCGGCTCCTAGCCAATGGCAAAGAATTCGGCTTGAAGCACATCAACTATACGTACCAGGAGGGCGAAGGAGGAATCGCCGACGCGCTTTCGCTGGCTGAACATTTTGCCGAAGGGCATCGGGTGTGCGTCATCCTCGGCGACAACATCATCGAGTGTTCCATCGCGCAAGCGGTTCGCGACTTCGAAAGGCAGGAACGGGGTGCCAAGATCCTGCTCAAAGAAGTTCATGACGCGCAGCGTTTCGGCGTGGCGGCGATCGATGGTAAACGCATCGCCGGCATTGAGGAGAAGCCCAAACATCCCAAGTCGAATCTGGCGGTAACCGGCATCTACATGTACGACGAAACGGTCTTCGATAAGACGCGCACGTTAAAGCCTTCGGCCCGCGGAGAATTGGAAATAACGGATGTGAACAACGCCTATATTCGCGAGGGAACCATGACCTTCAACTACCTCGACGGCTGGTGGACCGACGCCGGCACATTCGATTCGCTGCTCCGCGCCAGCAACCTGGTGCACGAGACGCATATTAAACGCAATGGCGGGCTAATGCCAGTGGAGGCCGATTAACCTGATGAGCGCAACCGTTCAGCAAACAGTTTTGGGAACGCTCGAATCCGGCATTGAAATAGATGTACCCGCCTCCGAGCCGGGCATCGGCAAAGTCATTCTGTCGCCGGCTAGTCCGGATTTGATCGATCAAGTGCAAATTCGTCCATTTCCGTTGTGGCCGGACGACCGGGGATACTTTCTGGAAGTGGCTCGGATGGGGCAGGGCCTTGTCGCGGAGTTTCCGCCTGAATCGACTCAAGTCTCAGCCGCGTGGAATTATCCCGGTATCATCAAGGCATTTCATTATCATCGTCATCAGACGGACTTCTGGGTTCCGGCCGCCGGCCTTCTCCAAGTCGCGCTGGTGGACCTGCGGCGCGGTTCCCGTACTTATGCAGCAAAGAACACTATCTATGTGGGCTCGCTACGGCCGTGGCAAATCGTGATCCCGCCGGGCGTGGCACACGGCTACAAGGTTATCGGCGAACAGCCATCCATGCTGATTTACGTGACAAATCGCACCTACGATCCGAAAGACGAAGGGCGTATCCCTTATAACGACACCGCCATTTCTTACGACTGGGAGCTGCAGCACAAGTGAAATTAATCGTCACTGGCGGAGCGGGCTTCATCGGTTCGGCGTTCGTTCGCTTAGCCGTGCGCGAACGCTGGGCCACGCGCGTAATAAATTTGGATAAGCTCACATACGCGGGCAATCTGGAGAATCTGGAGCCTATCGCGTCGGATCCGGCTTATCGTTTTGTGCAGGCTGATATCTGCGACGCTACGGCTGTAGGCCAATTGCTGGAGGAAGAAGCGCCCGACGCCATTGTGCATTTTGCCGCCGAATCGCACGTGGATCGCAGTATTCATTCGCCGGAGCCAGTGGTGCGAACAAACGTGTTCGGAACATTCACGCTTCTCGAAGCGGCGCGGCGCTTGAAAACTCCCCGATTCGTCCACGTTTCAACGGACGAAGTGTATGGCAGTATTGCGGCCCCGCACGAAGCCGACGAAACGTATCCGTTGCATGCGAGCAGTCCGTATTCGGCGTCGAAGGCGGGATCGGATTTGCTCGCGCTGTCGTACTTCACTACATATAAGATGAACGTGTCTGTAACACGCGCTTCGAATAACTACGGTCCGTACCAGTTTCCCGAAAAGCTGATTCCGCTGATGATTTCAAACGCCCTGGACGATAAGCCGTTGCCAGTCTACGGCGATGGCCAACAGGTGCGCGACTGGTTGTACGTGGAAGATCATTGCCGTGCGATTCGCGCCGTTCTGGAGCGAGGCGCCGCGGGCGAAATCTATAACATCGGAGGCAACTGTTCCTTGCCGAATCTGGAAGTCGTCCACCGGATCTTGAAGACAACGAACAGACCCGAGAGCCTGATCGCGCGCGTAACGGACCGTCCAGGCCACGACCGGCGCTACGCGCTCACCAATGCAAAGCTGACGCATGCAACGGGTTGGGAGCCCAAGATGGATTTCGATCATGGGCTGCCATCCACCATCGATTGGTATCGATCGAATCAGGCGTGGGTAAGTCGAGTGAAGAGCGGCGAATATCGTCACTTCTACGAATTGAACTACGCACAGCGATTATAAATTCAGCGCGGTATCCTATAATTCCAAGCGAAGGCGTTCTTGTTCTGTGGATTCGTCTCAAGAAATATTCACATCATCGCTCGATGAATTGAGACGCATCGAACTGGATGCGCGGCGCACTACATCGCTGGACTACTTGCGGGCTTCCTTCGAACGCGTGCAAGTGTTGCGGCGCTTGCATCCCGACGATTTCGATCTCCAGTTGTTTATCGCTGAGGTTCAGGAACATATCATCGATCGGGCGCGGGAGTTGCGAGCCGAACCGCTGGCTCCGCGCGCGTCGGTGCTGATGACCGACAATCCCCCAAGGCTGGTCCCCAACCCTCCCGCCGCGAAGAACGGAACGGAACCGCCGGCTCCTGTGGAACGCTCTGAGGCGATGGAGCCTCCGCCGGGTGTTGAGCGCGTGGACATGAAAACCTGGCAGCGCGCCATCTGGATCGGACTTTTCTTCTGCGTTATCGTTCTCTCCGCGTTCTGGTACTTGATCATGACCGCGCGAAGGCTCTATTTCATGCCGTCCGATACAACCGCGCAGACGTCTGCGCCTCAGAATAGCGGATCGAAGGGAACGGCTCAGAATGCGTCCAGCCCGGCCACACTGGTGCCCTCCAAGCCGACCGTTCGGCTCTATACCGACTTGGTTCCAGGTACTGTCTCGATCGATGGAAATACTCCCCAGGATTTGAAGGATGGCGAACTTCAGTTGGACAACTTGGAACCTGGCCGTCATTCGATGAAAGTCGTGGGTCAATCGGGTAATGCGGAATTCTCTTTCGATGTCACCGGGAAAGACGCGCCAAAGGTAGTCGGATCGCCATCGGCGAACAATGTTATGGCCGTACTGGTCTCCGCGCAGGACGGCAAGGCGCGACTGGTGACCAACGCCGATGCTTCTGAAGTTAGTCTGGACGGGAAGCCCGCCGGGCAGGTGGGAACCGATGGGTTAACGATGGACAACCTGGGAACGGCCGATCACGATCTGGAAGTGATCGAGGACAAGGATCGCCAGCGGTTCGTCCTGACCTATACGCCCGCGCCTGCGCTGACCGTATATGTGAAGTCGGATCCGAACGCAGGCACGGTGGTTGTGGTTGCCGGTGAAGACGGCGCAGAAGTCTTCATCAACGACAAGCTCTACCGGCGGCAAACCGATCGGGGCCAGATTCGTATTCCGAACTTGCGAGTTGGCGATTACGTCATTCGGGTCCATAAGCAAGGATTTATCGATCCACCGCCGCAGACAGTGGATGTACGCAAGGCTGAAGAGAGTCGTGTGGCCTTTCACATGCAACCGGTGCCGGAGATCGCCACGTTGCAGATCAAGGGCGCTTTAGCGGGAACCATGGTCTATGTGGATCGCGATCTGGCGGCGGCGATCGGCGCCGACGGAGGCGCGACCATTTCCAACGTGAAGCCGGGCGATCATGTGATCGAGTTGCGCCGTGACCAGGCGCTCACCAAGCGATTCCAACGGAGTTTTCACACGGGGGAGGTGGTTACGTTGAGCGGCCCCGATGTGACGCTGGATAAAGTGGTGGCGGAGAACAAGCCATCGCCGCCCCCTCCGCCTGCTCCGGTTGTAACGCCTCCCACAGCCGATACGAACAGCATGCAAATCGATGGCGAGCAGGTCCGGCGTGGCGGCGGCTTTGTCGCATATCATATTCCGAAGGTTCCGGGCCGCTACGAATTCATGGCGCAGGTGCGAAAGGCCGGATTTCTGAAGCGCGGCAAGCTCCAGTTCTATGCCGGTTATCAGGATCGCGACAACTATGTTCTGTTCACGCTCGATGGCAAACACGCCGTCATCAAACAGGTCGTCGATGGAAAATCTACCGAACGCAAGACTCCGTTCAGTGGCGATCCCAGCGATTGGTTGCAAGTGCAGATGTCCGTGCGGCCGAATGCGATCGATGCGCGCGTGAAAACACCCGGCGGTGCATGGGACGATCTCGGCCCCGTGACGACGCAGCACGATCCAACGCAAGGCAAGGTAGGCTTCCTCATTCCGGGCAATGACGAAATCGCAGTTTCGAATTTCCGCTTTTCCACTCGATAGGCGAGTTATTACAATAGCGGCGTGGACGAACGCGCCTTTTATCGTGAATCGCAGGTAACCAAGCAGACTTCCCTGAATTGCCCGTATTGCCGGACTAGTGACACCTACGATCTCCGCTGGTTGGTCCGCCGCAAGTTGGATAAGCTTCCGCGCCAGGCCGACGAGCGCGACCGCGCTAAGTTCGCCAAGTCGCAAAGCTACATGGTTCTGTTGGACGATCGGGCATCGTGCAAGAACCAGCGCTGCCGCAAGTCGTTTGATATCTCGGGCATTAAGACCACCGCGTTCTTAACTGATTGATTGCCAACGCCATCACGCCGCCAGCAGCTTCATAACCACCAGCGTCATGTCGTCGTGTTGTGGCGCGCCATCGACGAACCGGTCCGCGTATCCCATCATCTTCGGCACAATTTCCATGGCGGTCGAGTTCGCACAGGATTCAAGCGCCGGGATCATGCGCTCCTCGCCCCATTCTTCTTCTTCGCGGTTCATCGCTTCGCTAATGCCGTCGGTGAAACCCAGAAACAGGTCGCCTGGTTCAAGCAGCAGGGACGCTTGCTGATAGGGAGCGTTGCGGAAGAGGCCAATAACAGGGCCGCCGGTCGTCAAGCGAATGACATGGACTTCACTGCCTTCGGTGCAGCGCAGGATGATGGGTGGGTTATGTCCCGCGTTCACATAGGTGAACAGCCTCGTGTCGCGGTTGAATTCGCCATAGAAGAAGGTGGCATATCGATTGATCGGGGTGGCATCGGCCACCAGTTGATTTACGTTGCACATTACCCGCGCCAGGTCGGCTTGCCCCAGCATTGCCTGTCCGCGCAGCGACGCCTGTAACGACGCCATCAAGAGAGCCGCCGCGATGCCTTTGCCCGACACATCGCCGATAGCGATCCCAAAGTTGCCATTGGCCAATGTCAAGAAATCGTAGTAGTCGCCGCCAACCGCCAGCGCGGGGCGGCACGCGCCGAAGTAATCGAGGCCCGGAATGGGCTCCAGTTTCTGCGGAAATAACCGCTCCTGCACCTCGCGAGCGATCTCAATCTCGCGGCTCAGCTTTTCCCGCTGCGCCATCTCGGTGGCAATTGCTGTGGTTAAGCGGCTATTCTCCAAAGCCAGGCCAGTCTGCAATACCACCGATTTCAGCAACTGAACATCGCTACGCGAATAGGGTTGGTCGGATCGCTTCGGACCCAGGCTTAAGATGCCCAATAGCTTGTCTTTAAAACCGACCGGTAGCAGCAATTGCGATTGCAGCTCCTTTAATGCTTCGGCTTCGCTCTCCGGCGCGCTGTGCACCCAGTTGCGGCGGTCGTCGTAATAAATACGGGGCGGTTCCTTGGAGCTTCTCACATATTCGATCGTCGGACCGTTTTCGGCAAGCTGGACGGCTGTGCGCAGGGCAACGCCATGCCATTGGATGGGCCGGTAGAAGCCATCGCCATTGAGAAGAAACGCGATATTAGGAACGTGTAACGATTCTGCAATCGTCTTTGTGACGGTCTCCAGCAGCACGCTCTCCTCGAGAATCGTGCGAACGCTATCGCTTAGGTCTTCGAGGATTTGGTCCGAATTATAGGCTTCACGAAAGAATTTCCGGTCCAGCCAATGCAAGGCGTGCTTTCGAGCGATGCGGCCCAGCACGATGGCGAGCCCGATCGTCACACCGAGGATGACGATCTGATCCATTACCGGCAGCATGGAACCATTCACGGAAAACTCCGCGATAGTTATCGCCCCGCCAATCACGATAAATAGAGCGACGCGTACTCCGGTTCGAGCAAGACCGTACCGCACTCCCTGCCGGATGACCATTTTGAGGTCCATGGCGCGCTCGACGACGATCACATGGGCGAGGGTCAACGGGAAGATGCAAAACAGCAAAACCACAACGACGATGGACCATTGCGGCAAAGGTGCTCCATTGTCGCCTAAGGCGAACCGAACCAGGATGAATAGGAACAGCGGCGTCAGACTGACGAACGAGCCAGCCAGTAGAATGCGTAAGCGCCGCCGGGCGTCTTTGTTCCCGGTTTGGGTGAACTTCACGCTTAGTGCTATGAAGAAACTGGTAATCGCAGCGATGACTAGCGCTAATGAGACATTTTTCACTACAGCCGTGCTGAGCACGCGATCAAGCCCGGCGACGCTGGCAAAGCTTACAACTTCTCCGCCCGATTCGATGGTAGATAGTACGGCGACTGCGACAAGAGGAGCGATGAGGAAATATTTGAGCCAGGGCCGGCGCCGGTCCCAGGCGAACCGGTGAGGGAAAAAGAGACCGAAGAGGGCCATCCAGATTGGCCAGGTCGTGGAGACAATCATCCGGTAGACCACGACGAACTCCAACAAAGACGAGGGAAACGCGAAGGAGTCGAAGGTCGTAGCCACTTGGGAGACTCCGAGCAGAAGGCCAAACAAGATGAGCGCTCGAAAATCGTAAGGGCGGAGGGTAGCTACGTAGATCGCCACTGCGACACAGAACAGGGACATCAGCACGATCAAAGCAGACAATAGCGCATTGCCGACCGTAATGGCCGTCGTTACTAAGGCAGGAACCGGGACCATTTCCATCTTCGGCGCCGACCCGTTCTTCGGCATGACCATGACAGCAATGGCATCACCTGGCCGGTGTGCGCGGACCATATTGGCGAGCTTACTGCCGCTGGTGATGGTCTGCCCGCCGATAGAAATAATGCGATCGCCGACATGTAGTCCCACCTTCTTGGCGACATCGCCGGCGTCGCTGACCATTCCCTCCGCAGAAACCCCAAACGGCTCGCGGGCCATCTGTCTGCCATGCGAAAGCAAGTGGATTCCCGTATAGATGTAGGCGACCTCGTAAAAGATCACCACGGCGAACAGCGGGATGAGAAAGAAATAGTTTCGATACCGGGGATGGAGAAATTTGTTCATCGGCACAAACTGGAAGAACCTTATTGTAATGCGGAATTAGATAATAGAAGAATGCAAGACGCGTTAACGATCGCCGGACGCACGTTCTCCTCCCGCCTGTTTGTCGGGACGGGCAAATATCGCAGCAAACAGCTTATGGCGCGATGCCACGCCGCATCGGGCGCCGAGATGGTCACCTTGGCAGTGCGGCGAGTAAATCTCACCGATCGGTCCAAAGAATCGGAGCTCGACTTCATCGATCGGACCCGGATCTTCATTCTGCCGAATACCGCGGCCTGTTACACCGCGGACGATGCAGTGCGCACAGCGCGATTGGCGCGCGAAATGGGCCTTTCGAACTGGATCAAGCTGGAAGTAATTGGCGATGAGAAGACATTATTTCCGGATAACCAGGGCCTGCTCGAGGCGACTAGAACCCTGGTCAAGGAAGGCTTCGTCGTGTTGCCCTATACAACCGACGACCTGATCAACGCGCGGCGATTAATCGACGCGGGTGCCGCGGCGGTGATGCCGCTGGCTGCGCCAATCGGCTCAGGTTTGGGCATACAGAATACGACGAATCTCAAAATTCTTCGGGAAGCGATCACGGCCGTTCCGTTGATTGTGGACGCGGGAGTAGGAACGGCGTCCGATGCGGCGATCGCCATGGAACTGGGCTACGATGGGGTGCTGTTGAACACCGCCATTGCCGAGGCAGAGGATTCCGAGCGCATGG
The DNA here is from genome assembly GCA_036272835.1 of Bryobacteraceae bacterium. Lineage (GTDB taxonomy): Bacteria > Acidobacteriota > Terriglobia > Bryobacterales > Bryobacteraceae > Bog-105. The sequence goes on along the minus strand of DATAXY010000028.1, from coordinate 91,787 downwards.
CGCATGCTATGAAGTTAGCGGTCGAGGCAGGCCGAACTGCTTTTCTGGCCGGACGCATGCCCAAGCGCCAGTACGCGACCGCCAGCAGCCCGCTGGTCGGGACAATCGGGAGCTAGGCGCGTCGTGGCAACGCACAGGACCAGCCACAGTGCTCTTTCTGTCAAAGAGCCAGAAACGCGGCAGAACAACTCTCGAAAATACGCAGGATCGCCTCCGTGATATGCGCTAACTCTCTGTCGGCCGGTGTTGGGTGACTGGCTGGCGAAATAGGCCTAATGCCGTGGGATAATTGTCGAGACCGATCGATAAACGAGAGATGGGAAGGCGAATTCCGCAAACCGAATTGTTGTTCCCGGAGTTGTCCACCGGGCCAGAGAACCCCTGGGTCACTACTTCGGCTAGGCGGGTGGAGGATAGCTGGAAGAATAACCCAACGACGCTGGAGCTCTGCGCAGGGGGCGGTGGCCAAGCGATTGGGCTGGAACATGCCGGATTCGAACACATCGGACTGGTTGAGATTGACAAAAATGCGTGCGCCACGCTCCGTCTAAACCGCCCCGGTTGGAACGTAATCGAGGAAGACTTGAACACGTTCGATGGCTCATCGTTCAGAGGCGTTGATGTGATCTCAGGCGGTTTGCCGTGTCCTCCGTTTTCGGTGGCAGGAAAGCAGCTCGGGAAGAAGGACGAACGTAACCTCTTTCCTTCTATGATCCGGCTTGTGGATCAAATCCAGCCACGGGCGGTCATGATCGAAAACGTCAGGGGCTTTCTGGATGCCATCTTTGATGACTACCGGGGCTACGTGAAGAAGGAGCTTGCCAAGCTCGGTTACGAACCCGGCTGGAAACTGATGAACGCTTCGGATTTCGGCGTTCCTCAATTGCGTCCAAGGGTTGTGTTTGTTGCGGTGCGAAAAGATCTCTCGGAGCACTTCTCATGGCCGCAACTATCGGAGATTCCACCGAAATCCGTCGGTGAAATCCTGTTTGATTTGATGGCTGCGAACGGCTGGACGGGTGCGAAGGCATGGGCGAAACAAGCAAGTGAAATCGCCCCTACGATCGTTGGCGGTTCCCACAAGCATGGTGGTCCCGATCTCGGACCTACACGAGCACGGAAAGCGTGGGCGACGCTTGGTGTTGATGGCCTCGGCCTGGCTAACGAAGCTCCCGGCCCTGAATTCCCGATCAACGGAATGCCGCGCCTCACGGTTCGGATGGTTGCGCGGGTTCAGGGATTCCCGGATGAATGGCAATTCGCCGGAGGTAAGACCCAATCGTATCGGCAAGTCGGGAACGCCTTTCCCCCACCATTCGCGCGAGCCGTTGCTGAACGAGTCAGAGCGTGTCTAGCCGCATCCCGGTCTTTGAGGATTGCGGGTTGACTGCCGGTATTTCGCTTCTCCAAGCTGCACGTAAGAGCTACCACTCTGCCCTTTTGGAGAGTGGTGTCCTGTGCATGGGAGTTCGTAAGATACCGAAGAGGGGCATGGTTGATGAGTTCCCATCCAATGCGGACGGAGATAGCACAACAAGCATATCCATTGCACGAGCCATCTTCGATCAGATTCAAACAGAAGCAACGCTGGGCGGTCGTTTGGCCGGGCAAATATCCGGGAGCAAGTTTGAGCAGATCACGCGGTCGTTCGTGCGGGAGACGTTCGGCGCGTTGAAAGCTCTTCGGCCCGGAAAATGAGACTTCAACCCGGAGAGGAGAGCAATCTCCCGGTTTGAGCAGTACCATCATTTGGCGGAACTCACGCAGGTTGCCGCCAGGAACCCGGAAATCGCGGTATTGCTTGGGAGCGACTATGTGATTGCTCCCGACGTGCTGGTCGTGCGGGAGCCGGAACCGGATGAACTCATCAATGCCGGCGAGTTGGTCGTGGATGATACTGTGGCCCTACGCTCCAGCCTCAGGCAAAGAAATAACGATCTGCCGATCCTCCACGCCAGCATCTCTTGCAAGTGGACATTGCGAAGTGACCGGGCGCAAAACGCCCGATCAGAAGCATTGAATTTGATCCGCAACCGGAAAGGACGCCTGCCGCATATCGCCGTGGTGACCGGAGAGCCGTTGCCAAGCCGTCTCGCTTCTCTTGCTCTTGGGACAGGAGACCTTGACTGCGTGTACCACTTTGCGTTGCCGGAATTGATAGCGGGCGTGCAAACGCTCGGTATTGATGATTCCGCCAATCTTGTGAAGATCATGGTAGACGGAAAACGCCTCAAGGATATTTCGGATCTTCCGTTGGACTTGGCGGTTTGACAGATAAGCTCACTCCCGAACGCCGCTCGACAAACATGAGCCACATTCGTAGCCGGGATACGTCGCCGGAAATGGCCGTGCGGCGATTGATTTACGGTATGGGATATCGCTATCGGCTTCACGTAGCCGAGCTACCCGGCAAACCGGATATCGTACTCCCACGGCTGAAACGGATCGTCGAGGTTAGGGGTTGCTTCTGGCATCAGCACCCCGGCTGCATCGATTCGCACATTCCGAAGTCCCGGCTCGAGTATTGGGAGCCCAAGCTGAAGAAAAACCAGCGCCGGGACGAGGAGAATGGACGCAAGCTCCGGAAACTTGGATGGCGCGTATGCATAGTCTGGGAATGCGAAGCGAAGGACGTAGGGAAGATCTCCAAACGGCTTGTCCGGTTCCTTCGGAAGTGAGCCTCTTTACTGCATCCCACCCCCCGCAGGCGCCATGAGTTTGCGATGAATCTCCCGTTCGGCTGCGGCCTGATCGGATTTGCCCAACCGATCATAGACGCGTGCCAGGTGGTAATGCGGCATCGGCTGATTCGGATCGAGTTGAATCGCGTGATGAAATTCGGTTTCCGCCTCCGCGTACTTATGCTCCCGTTCGAGCACCACTCCCCATTGGTAATACGGCTGCCAATCGTGAGGATCAAGTGCGATGGATTTCTGTAGGAGCGATGCCGCTCGGGCGCTGGTGGGATCCGCGGTCATTAGCGCGACCGCCAGCGAATATTGGGCCTTCGCGTTGTTCGGATTGGCCGTGGCCCACTTTTCATCATCGGCCGTAATTTCCGCAAGTTTCGGGCCGGCCTGTTCTAGCATTTTGCCAAGAAACAAATAGGGCTGCGGAATCGTTTGATCGATGCCGATGACGTCTAAAAACGCGGCGATGGCATCGTCAAATCTTCTTTCGCCGTAGCGCGCTACACCCATCGCTAAAACGAGCTGCGGATCTCGTGGATGCGCTCTAAGGGCCGGCTCAAGGACGGCCGCACCAGCCTGGAAATCCGGCTTGCGAAACAGGAGCTGTGCCCAATCAAAGGCGATCCGCGAATCGGTCTTGTCTGCCTGCCAGGCGGCTTCCAGATACGGTGCTGCTTCGGCCGGTTTGCCTTCGGCTTCCAACGCGCGGCCCAACAGATCCTGATTTGCGGCCGATGGCTGCCGTTCGGACGCTTGCCGCGCGAAAGTAACTGCCGCCGCCGCATCCCCGGCTTCCAGATAAAAGCTTGCGACGCGGCTCAAGGCGTTTCGATCGGCTCGGGAACTTTGAGCGTAAGTCGCCTCGAGCTTTGCCGCGTGCGCCGAGTCCCCGGCCTCGGAGTAAAACATGGCTAGCGCGTGCGCCAGGATGGGATCGGTCCCGCCGCCCTGCCGTTCCGCCGTTTCGGCCGCCTGCCGCGCCAGCTTTGGCTCGCGCATGCGCAGATACACTTCCGCTAGCGAACTCGAAATGTAGGCGTTCTTGGGGTCCGCGGCTCGCGCTTGCTCCAGGTCTTTGCGCGCTTCGGACAATTGCCCGTGCTCCAGAGCAATCAGGCCCTCGCGCAGCAAAGAAGCCGGTTGCGGAGGGCCTGAGAACGCGAGCAGAGCCAACAAGAACAGCAAATTACAAAATACTAAAGCGCCGGCAAATTAGGCACAAGCGAATGCCGGTTGCTCTTTCGTAACGCGACAACCTTAGTAGAACCCCTTATTTTATCGAGCGTCCGAATAGCCCAATAGAGTGTTACACTTGCGATCAGGCTCCTCAGCCATTGAGTCTCCAGATGGATTTGCCGGCGCTTCTCTCGCTGCAACCCGAACCGTCCCAGGAAGACGCAGCCAGCCCAATGTCCGAATTCACCTCGCTCTGGGAGCCCTTTCGAGCGGCATTCGCGGAGGCTGCGATCGGCATGGCCATCACGGACCTCGACGGCCACTTTCTGGAAGTAAATCCCACGCTCTGCCGGGCAGTGGAATACGAGCGTGAAGAGCTGTTACACACCAATGCCTTCGCCATTACTCATCCGGGAGACCGCGCGCGTATGGGTGGACTAATTGGGGACATGCTTTCTGGGGAAATCCCCAGCTTTGTAATGGAGAAGCGTTGTCTAAAAAAAAGCGGCGGCCATGGTTGGCTCCGCACGAGTGTGTCTCCCATCCGCGATTCGCAAGGGCGCCCCGTGCGTATAGCAATCCTGGCGGAAGAGATCACCGATCGCAAGCGAATTGAGCAGGAGATGGAGCAGGCGCATGAGGCCCTACGCCAGCGCGAAGCCGAGCTGCGCAGCATCACCGATAACGTTCCGGTGATGGTCTCCTCGATAGATGCCGAAGGGCGCTTCCGGCGCGTGAACCGCGTCTATGAGATCGTCTTTGGCCGGCCGGCGGAGTCGGTCGTTGGTAAGACGCTTCGGGAAGTTGGTGGCGAGCCTCACGCGAGCATCGCGGAGCCCTATGTAGCGCGGGTGCTCGCGGGCGAAGCAGTGCGGTTTGAGTCTCGAATCGTGAACCATCGCGGGGAATTGCGAGATATAAACGTCGCGTATACGCCTCAATTCGGCGCGGCCGGCAAGGTCATCGGGTATATCGCAATGGTCGAGGATATAACCGAACGTAAGGCCTTCGAGAGTGAGCGAACTCGCCTGACTACACAGCTTCTCGTGGAGCGCGCACATCTCAGGGCAGTGCTGGACCAGATGCCCGCGGCGGTCCTGATCGCCGATGCCGCCTCAGGCGAGACCCTGTTGGCGAACCGGCTAGTCGAGGAGATCTTCGGCCGGGCGGCCGTGGACGCAGTACTCCTGGGAGACATCGATCACCCGCTCGCTCGGGCCATTCGAACCGGGGAAGTTGTGCGAAACCAGGAGGTTCTTTTCCGGCGCCAGGATGATCGGCTAGGGGTCCTTTCCGTGAGCGCAGCTCCCATCCGCGACCGCGACGGAAAGATCACAGCCGGGGCGGCGGTTATTCAGGATGTAAGCGCCAATCGCGAAGCTGAGGCCGCGCTGCAAGAGAGTGAAAAACGGTTCCGCTCGTTCTTCGATCTGGCTGCCGTCGGAATGACTCAGTCGCTAATTCCCTCGGGCAGGTTTATTGCAGTAAATCAGAAGTTCGCGGACATCATCGGCTACACCAGGGAAGAATTGCTGGAGAAATCGTACGCCGATTTGACTCATCCCGGTGACCGCGAAGCCAACCTGCTCCTGTACCGGCAGTTGATGGACAATGAGATTCCTGAGTTTTCCACGGAGAAGCGTTACTGTCGGAAAACGGGCGAAGCCGTATGGGTCCAGACCACGGTATCGGCGGTGCGCGACGTGAACCGGATGCCGCTATACACAGTGGCCGTCGTTGAAGAGATCACCGAACGGAAGGAGGCTGAACAAGCGCTGCGGGAAAGCGAGGAGCGCTTTCGTACGCTGGCGGAGTCCCTGCCGCAGTTGGTGTGGACGTGTTTGCCGAATGGCCAGTGCGACTACCTGAGCCGGCAATGGGTGGCCTATACCGGCGTCCGGGAAGAGTACCAGCTTGGCCTCGAATGGCTGCCGCAGGTAATTTATCCTGACGATCGGAGGAGAACTCTGGAAGCGTGGATGAACGCGGTGGCGGATAAGGCTCCGTACGATATTGAGTACCGCATCCGGCGGTTCGACGGCGCCTATCGGTGGTTTAAGACGCGCGGAACGCCTCTGCGCGACAGCCAGGGGCGAATACTCCGTTGGTTTGGCACCTGCACCGATATCGAAGACCAACGGCGAACCACCGAAGCCCTCCGGCGGAGCAACGAAGAGTTGCGGCGCGCCAATGAAGACCTGAATCAATTTGCGTTTTCCGCCTCTCACGATTTAAAGGAGCCGCTGCGCATGATCACGATCTATGCGCAACTGCTGCAGCGGAAATACCGATCGACATTAGATTCGCAGGCGCACGAATACATTGAACAGGCTGTTAGCGGGGCGAAACGGATGGAGATGCTGGTGAACGACCTGCTGGAGTATACGCAAATCGTGAACGTTCCGCTAGCCGACACCGCGCCCGTAGCGATAGAGGTCGCAGTCCGAAAAGCGACCTCCAACTTAGAGACGGCAATTGAGGAATCGGGCGCCGGGATTGATGCGGGTCCCCTACCCAGCGTAGCCGTTCGGGAAGTCCACCTCCTGCAGCTTTTCCAGAATCTGATCTCGAATGCCCTGAAATACAGGAGCGCGGAGCCGCCGCGGATTCAGATCACCGCCGAACGGCTGGACCATACTTGGAGAATTTGCGTCCGCGATAACGGCATTGGTATCGATCCCGCCTACCACCTCCAGATCTTTCGCATTTTCCGGCGGCTGCATGCAAATCTGGATTATCCCGGAACCGGCATCGGCTTGGCGATTTGCCAGAAGATCGTCGAGCGCTATGGAGGAAAGATTTGGGTGGAGTCGGACGGCGAAAATAAGGGCTCGGCCTTTTGGTTTACCTTGCCGGCCGAGCCCACTTCTTCGCTGGCTGGGGCGAACTTGTAACTTACCGCCGGCGCCTACTGCCGCCTTTACACCCGCTCCGGAACGATATAGGGCGCGCGATATTTGCGTTTGAACAGCGCGTTCGCCTCGTGATCGCCGGTACACTCCATCTTTTCGGAATCGAACTGAAGGGAGCGGCCGAGCCGGTACGAAATATTGCCTAAATGCATCAACAGGACCGACTTCGCTCCTTCCTCAATGGGAGCGTTGCGAAGCGCCGGGTCATTGGCGCGCACGGCTTCGATAAAATTGGCCCAATTGTTGCCGCCCGCGGTGCGTTCCGGTCCGGGCTGCCGATTCTTCCCATCGAAGATATACGACCAATACTTGTCGTACCACTCGATGCAAAGATATCCTTTGCTGCCGTAGAAGATGTTGCCGACGCTGCCCGTATCGCCTTTACGGTCAAGACCGATCTTGTCCTCGAAGTTGGTGGCCCAACCGCGCACTTCAAAGGTCAGCATCTTCTTCTTACCGCCTTCGTTGAACTCATAACCGACCGCCAGCATATTGGGTGTCTCCTGGTCGTCGTCGAACAGGAAGTGACCTCCCGTAGCGGTGATCTTGGTCGGATAGTTGACGCCTAAACCCCAGCGGGCCACATCGAGTTCGTGAATGCCCTGGTTGCCGAAGTCGCCGTTCCCGTACGCCCAAAACCAGTGCCAGTTGTAGTGGAACCGGTTTCTGGTGAAATCATGGAGCGGCGCCGGACCAAGCCATTGATCGTAATGAACGCCGGGCGGTACGGGTTCAACCGGAGCACGGCCAATCGTATTGCGCCATTTGAAGCAGAGGCCGCGCGCGGAATAAACGTCTCCGATCAGGCCCGCGTTCATCTTATCCATCGCCTCCCGGATCGCGACGCCGGACCGGCTATTGGTTCCATGTTGCACGATCTTCCCGTACTTCTTTGTAGCCTTGACGAGCTGGAACGCTTCATAAGGGTCGTGCGCGCAGGGCTTCTCGCAATATACGTGCTTGCCGGCTTGTAAGGACCAGATCGCTTGTAAAGTATGACTATGATTCGGTGTGGCAATGGAGATCGCGTCGATTGTTTTATCTTCCAGTAGCTTGCGAATCTCCCAATAGCTGTCCGGTTTCTTGCCCGTAGCCTTTTCGGTCTCGTCCAGACGCTTATTGAGGACACCCTCGTCGATATCACAGATGGCGGCGATCTCAACGTTGGGAATCTTCGCGTATTGCCTTAAATGGGCGTTTCCTTGCCCGTGCACACCCACCACCGCAACGCGGACCGTGCTATTCGGGCTGGCCAACATGTGGCTTTTTACTTGCGTCGAGGCAAGCGCGCCCGCCGCGCCCATCAGGAAATACCGTCTGTTCATCGAATTTGAGACTCCGGGGAACTCGAATTCAGGACGAATCCCGCAACCCCTCACGTTACCTGCATTGAATCGTTCCATGAACATTTTTACACCCGCGGTGGCCCCGGCTAGGACGTCCAGTATATTAGTCCTAGAGAGGCGAACGGACGGAAAGATGCAGCAATCCCGAGCAGGGTGCGTCCAATGACTAGTGAGCAGCCAAACGATGCCTGAGATCCGTCCGGAGGAGTCGGTACGGGTGGCAAGTACCGGCACATTCCTCAGGCGAGCGGCTCCCGCGTTTGTACGAGAAATTTCCCGGGAACTGACCCGCGAAACAGTCCCGGCACCCTTGGTTCCCCGGCCTGACCTGTGGCCCGATACAGGGTTGCACGCGGCTTGGCTCGGGCACAGCACGGTGCTGGTCAAAGCCGATGGCTTCACGCTGCTGACCGATCCCGTGTTCAGCGGCCGGGTGGGGTTGAAAATGGGCCCCATGACTGTGGGAATCAAACGTTTGGTCGAGGTTGCGGCCCCCATCGCAGCGCTGCCTCCGGTGGACTTGATTGTCTTGTCCCACGCCCACATGGACCATTTCGATTTGCCAAGCTTACGGCGACTCGAAAACCGTCGGACCCACATTGCCACCGCTGAGCTTACGTCGGATTTACTGCGGCGCCGGCGCTACGCGGGAGTTCACGAAGTGCGCTGGAACCATACCGTGCGCATCGGCCCGGCGACTATCAGTGCTTTTCGGGTCCAGCATTGGGGTGCCCGGCTGCGCAGCGATACGTACCGTTGCTACAACGGATATCTGATTGAAATTGGACGTTACCGGCTGGTCTTTGGCGGCGATACGGCCTATACCGACGTATTCCGGCAAGTGAAGACTTCGCGTCCGGTAAATCTCGCGATTATGCCGATTGGCGCCTACGATCCCTGGATTCGTGTGCACTGCAACCCGGAGCAGGCTTGGACCATGGCCAACCATGCCGGGGCGGACTTCGTCCTTCCGGTTCATCATCAGACATTCAAGCTTAGCCGTGAGCCACACTTAGAGCCGATTGAGCGTTTGCTGGAAGCGGCGGGAAATTCGCCCGAGCGAGTCTGCGTGCAGGAGATCGGCGCCGAGTTCCATAGCTGAGCGAGTACGCGTAGGCATTGCTTCCGGCCGGTGGCATCGCCAAATACGGGGCCGCGGCACGCCTCGATAGCTTTAACGGCAAGGGCTAAGGCATCGAAAGGAAGCGAAGGATCTCGTGCATAACTCGATCACGCTGGTCCGTTTGAAAAAGAAACTGGGCGTGCGCAGAACCATCCACAACGATTAATTCCTTGGGCTGGGGAGCCTTTTCGTACTGTGAACGAACGCCTGGGAGGCGGGGACCGGCGCTGTTGGCGTCGTTGCGCGCGATGATAAACAGTGCCCGCGACTTTAGCCTCTCTGCCGGTAAGTTCGGTGCTGCGCCCAGGAACACGATTCGATCGATCTCACCCGGAGCGGACTTGATCGATGCATCCCCGGCCGCTCCGCCACCGAAACTGCCTCCGATCACCGATACTGTCTTGGCACCGTGCGCCTTTAGGTAGTGAACTGCGGCCAGCACATCATTTTCGAACGGGGCTGTATCGAAATCCTTCTCGCCGGGGCCAGTTGAGCATCCGAATCCGCGGAAATCGATGGCCAGGACTTGAAATCCCTCGGATGCAAGCACCTGTGCCTGTGCCCGCCAGCTCTCCTTATTGAATCTGCCGCCGTGAGCAAGCACAACCGCACGCTCGCCCTTGCCGTATACATCGGCGCAGACGTGTCCATGGTCTTCCGTCGGGAAGGAGACCGTCTGCTGTGCCGCCAAGAGAGTAATCGCGACGAGCGCGAGGGCCACAGTTCGTAGGATCGGCATGGGCCGATTATACGCGGCGTTCCACCGAGCGAAGCCCCGCTTTACGAGACCGCCGCTCTCGGGATCCGCGCTACCGACTCCAGCCCTAACAAACTGCCCGCGTTATCCAGCGTCACTTGTATGAACCCCAGCGCCGCTTTGGACAACGATTTATCTTTGCGGTAAATCAGTCCGACGCGCCGGATCATCGGTTCGGGACCGAGCGAAATAGCCGAAAGCTTGCCCGATTCCACTTCTTCGCGGCAATGGGACGCGGCGATGAAGGATAGGCCCAAATCGGCCATCACAAACCGTTTGATCATCTCCGTCGAATCCAGTTCCATCGAGACGGCTAGCGAATCCTGCACCGGGTCAAGCCACGCGTTCAGCCGCGCGCGCGTCGTTCCGGTCTTCGGCAGCAGCAGTTGCTCGCCAATCAGGTCTCGCGGGATGATCTGCGTCTTGTTGGCTAACGGATGGCCGTCAGGGACTAACAGCTTGATCTCATCCGAGTGGATCTTGACGACCTGGAGCTTTTTCTCCTGAACGGGAAGTTGGGTGATGCCGAAATCGGCCAGGTTGTCCAACACGGCCTGGACCACGCGAGTGCCGTACGATCGGTCGACTAGCAATTGCACGTTCGGAAACTGCTTCTTGAACTCCGCAAACACGGTGGGGAGCACGTAAATGCAAGTTGCTTCATTGGCAGCTATGAGAAGTTCCCCGCGCGGCACCCGCTCCAGTTCGTTAATGGCATCCTGTGCGCGCTTCCGAAGCGCAAGAATTTGCTCGGCATATTCGGCGAAAATGCGGCCGGCCACGGTGAGCGATATTTTCGTGCCCAATCGCTCAAATAGCGTGGTGTTGAGTTCCTGCTCCAATTGCCTCACTTGCGCACTAATGGCGGGCTGGGTCCGATAGCAGGTTTGGGCCGCTTTTGAGAAGCTTTTCAGCCGAACGATCTCTAGAAAAGTGTGAAGCTGATCGAGATCCATGAGCGATGACGAGGACTCCCTTGGTTACAACACCGGCAATAACGAAGGCCGGAAAAGTGGACGATTGATCACAGGAAGGCCGATTCGCCCTTCACTGCTTTCCGCAATTCTGAAACGGGGAATCGCTAGTGATCAAATTGTAGCAGTTCATTGGGAAATGGCGAAAAAGCCTGCGATCCTAGGCAGCCAGAGAAGAGACCGGCCCCGGGCCTATTCAACCTTATGGAGGATCTTTGCGCCCGGAGGCAGGTCGAACGTCTTGTCCGGCAACGCCTCATTGATTTCCACGCGATCGGCAAAGATTTCGTAGGTCTTATAGCCGTTCCGTTCGCGTTCGATCGTGTACGGCCATTTGATCCCGTTGCCGGTATCGCGGTACTTATCGTAGTCGGTCACTTCATCGTTGTGGTACTTGGTGACTGGATCGATCCACTTATAGACCTGGCGCAGGGGAAGGTGCGTTATATGGTCGAAGGACACCCGGATGACGCGGCCCTGCGCATCGGTGATGTCGATAACGTCGACTTGAGCGCCCTCGATCAGATCCGTGCCAATGTAATCGTACTCGAGATCAGGCTCCCCCATCCGTTCGCGAAGGAAGTAGAAGATGCTTGTCTCGGTCGTCTGCAAATACTTATTCCAAGTCTCGTCAGCGACCGGACGCGCTCCCCGGAACGTAATTTCCCAACCCTGGTCGGGCAACAGCAGCACCGACCAATCGCGCTTTTTGCCAAATACTTCGCGCTCCTGCACGCCCAAGCCTCTCGCGGGCTTCTGATCCAAATACTCGGTATACACCGTGGCGATGGATAAGCCGCTGATCAGATCGTGAAAAAAGGAATATACCCGGCCATGCTCAGCGCGCGTTGTCATGTGCGCAAAGGTATCGCCGCCGAGCGCCGCAACTGCTTGTTCCACATAAGGCTTACCCTTATCGAGTTGTTGACCGGGCAAACAAATAGCGAGCAACAGCGCAAGCGGGCCGATCCTCATTGCAGCGTGGATTTTCATTGTGCCTGGTTCTTTCCTTCAGATGGAATAGTTATATCCAGCTTTCTCACGGGCCGGCTCAAGGTGCCGAGTGGGCGGACAAGATGTGCTTCGTTGCCTACCGCGACAATGGTCAATAGTTCAGGGCGAAAATGCTCCTTGGCCGCCCGCAGCACGTCCGCCTTGGTCACCCGTGCAACCGCCTGTTCATACTGCGTGAGGAAGTCCTCGGGATAGCCAAAATAGTCGTACGTGACCAGCCGGGCGAGCGTTGAGGACGGCCGCTCGAAGTCGAACACGATGCTGTTGAGAGCCGCGTCCTTGGCCGTTTTCAACTCCTGATCGGTGATCTCAGCCGTGCGCATCCTGTCGATCTGCTGCAGCGTTGCATCCAGCGTTTCTGTGGTGCTCTGTGACTTCGTGCTGCCGGAGATCGCGAAGATGCCGGGATGATCGAAATCGGCGTCCCAATCGGCGGCTATGTCGTAGGCATAGCCCAAATGTGTGCGCACTTCCCGCATCAAACGGCTGCTAAACCCAGCGCCCAGCACATCGGCCGCGACCGAAAGTGCAGCATAGTCTTTGTCTCGGACCTCACCGCCCAGCTCACCCATCTGAAAAAATGTCTGGTCTACGTCCGCCTTCTCAACGAAGAAAATGCCTGGGGTTGCCTTGGCATCGACTCGCGGGAATTCCGGGACCTTTGGCTGTGTGACGGTCCAGGAGCCGAACGTGGTTTCGAGTTTCTCACGCATCTCGGGAATCGAGAAATCCCCATAGATGGACATCAGAATGTTGGCCGGGAAGAAGTAGCGCCGATAGAAAGCTATGATGTCGTCCCGCGTTACCGCATCTACCGTTGCAAATTCCTCCTGCCCTCCATAGGGCGTGTCCGGACCGTATACCAGCCGGTAGATCTCACGAGACGCGATGCCGGCGGCATCGTCGTTGCGCCTCGATATGGAGCTCTTTAGCTGCAGCTTTGCCAGATCGATTTTGTCCTGGCGGAAATCGGGCGAGGTGACGACGTCGTGGAAAACTCCGAGAACGGCGTCGGTATTCTCTTTCAAGCAACGGAAACTTGCAGATCCCGTCGACTCCGCAATCGATGTCTCGACGGTCGCGGCCATATTTTCCAGCTTCTCGTTCAACTGGTCCGCGGTTGTGCCGGCGGCGCCCCCGGAACGCATTGTAATTCCCGTCAGAGTGGCTAGGCCGCGCCTATCCTTCGGGTCGAACAAGTTACCCGTGCGGATCAACATAGACCCACGGACCACGGGCAGTTCGTGATTTTCCAACATGTAAACCTTCAAGCCATTGGAAAGCGTAACGACTGTTGGCTTTGGGATGTGGATCGCGTGGAGAGCCGGATATTGCAACGATTCAGGCGAGGGTAACGGGCCCGCGTCACGCACCGTTACGCTCGGCTGTTGTGCGGGAACAAGCCCTACGAACAGGGCCGCAACTGCGAAAAAGCGAAGCATTTACTGTGCGGCTCCCGCACTCTCATCCGGAAGCGGAATCAGCCGGGCGACGGTCATCGCGTCGGGAATAAAGTAGCGTATCGCCGCGCGCTGGATGTCGTCGGCCGTCACCTTCTGGATATCGTCCAGTTCTGTGAAGAGCCGACGCCAATCGCCATAGGCCACCTGGTAGGCATTCAGTTCGGAGGCGAGTTCGGCATTCCCATCCAGTTTGCCGATCAACTCCGCGCGCAGCTTTGTTTTGACACGTTGTAGCATTACATCGTCTACCTTCTGCGTCTTCAGACGGTCGATTACTTCCAATAGCGGCTTCTCGCAATCGGCAAGCGTCTTGCCCTGGTTTGGCACGATGTACAGCAGAAATAGATTCGCGTATTTGCTGCCGGGAAAAGAAGGTTCGGCGCCGGCTTCGAGCGCAACGCGTTTCTGTTCCACTAGGTCCTTAAAAATAAGGCCCGTTCGCCCGCTCGATAGAACGTCGGCCGTCACTTCCAGCACGGCATCGTCGGGAGACTGCTCATCCGGCCGCCGGTAGCCAATCACTTCCATGGGCTGCGACTGACCAACGATGCGTATGTCGCGCTCGCCGTGCTGTGGCGGTTCAATGGTGTGCACTGGTGGCGGAGGCGGGCCTGCGGGAATCATGCCGAAATACTTCTCCGCCAACCGCCGCGCCGCGGATGGGTCAACATCGCCCACAATAGCTATCGATAGATTGGACGGCACGTAATATGTCTTGAAAAACGTGATTGCATCTCCCACGCGCAAGTGCTCAACATCGCTGGCCCAGCCAACCGGAGGATTGTGATATGGGTGCGCTTCGAAAGCGGCCGCGCTGAAGCCTTCAATCAGCAGTCCTTGCGGATTTGACTCGGTTCGCATACGCCGCTCCTCCAGCACCACGCTGCGTTCCTTATAGAATTCGCGAAACACAGGCGCCAGAAACCGCTGCGACTCCATCAAGAACCACAATTCGATGCGATTCGAAGGCAGCTTGTAATAGAACTCGGTCGAATCGTTGCTGGTTTGAGCATTCAGTCCGACGCCGCCATTTTCTTCAATAATGCGCGTGTAAAGGTTGGGGACTACAAACTTTTCGGCGGCTTCGATATCCTGCTCTAACTTCTTCTGCAGCTCCGGCAGCTCGGCGGCCGCCGCGTCCTGAACCGCGTCGTAATCGCTCTCGATTTGGCCGAGCGCTTGCTTCTCCGCCGGCCAGTTCTCACTACCAATGGCGGCAGTCCCTTTGAAGGCCATGTGCTCAAACATGTGGGCAAGACCGGTTTTGCCGCCCGGATCATTCACCGATCCTACATTCGCTAATGTGTCGAAGGCGACCACCGGCGCGTCGTGGCGCTCCACGATGATGAAATGCAGGCCGTTCGCTAAGGTGAACTCAGTCACCTTCTTTTGAAAATCGACGAGCGATTGGGACTGACAGAGACTTCCGAATACGATCGCGAAAGCGATCGCGGCGAGGCGTATATTCATGCGCGGTTACTTCGATTGTAGCCGCGGGAAATAAAAGGCGGGCGTTTTGTTGAAGCGCCCGCACCCATTTTTCTTAGACGTTATGCGCTGGCGGGTTGCGCCTCTTTTTCGAGGACCGCCAAGCGGTTCGCCAGCACCACTTCCAGGTTTTCAAGCGCTTTGCTGAACCCCTCAATCCCCTCTTTTAACTTGTCATGAGCCATGCGATCTTCCGCGTGCATTTTGTCGAAAATGGCTTTGTCCATCGGAATCTTTTCGATATTCATGGATTTTGCCTTCGCCGGGTCCAACTTGCGGGTCAGTACGCCTTGCGTCGAATCAAGTTCGCCCAGTAGTTGCGGCGAAATGGTCAGCAGATCGCACCCGGCAAGCTGTTCAATCTCGCCGATGTTGCGGAAGCTGGCGCCCATAATCTCGGTCTTGTAGCCAAACTTCTTGTAATAGTGGTAAATCCGGGTCACGGATTGCACACCGGGATCTTCCTCAGGCGTGTAATCCTTGCCGGTGTCTTTCTTGTACCAGTCGAGTATGCGGCCGACAAACGGCGAAACCAACGTGACGCCCGCTTCGGCGCAGGCAATCGCCTGGTGCATCCCGAAAAGCAGCGTCAAATTGCAATGGATATTTTCCTTTTCAAGCTGCTCAGCGGCGCGGATTCCCTCCCAGGTGGATGCCACTTTCACCAGCACTCGGTCGCGAGGCACACCCGCCTGGTCGTACTGGCTAATGATGAAGCGCGCCTTTTTCATCGTGGCTTCTGTGTCATAGGAAAGCCGCGCGTCCACTTCCGTGGAAACGCGTTTCGGAACAATGTGCAGGATTCGTTTGCCGAATTCGACCGCCAAATGCTCGAATGCCAGAGTGGCAACTTCCTTATCGGTCGCTTTCCGGCCCGCCTCCTTCCGGGCTGTCATCAGCGTGGAATCCACGATCTCCTGGTATTGCGGCATCTGCGCGGCGGCGGTGATCAGTGAAGGGTTGGTCGTCGCGTCGCGCGGGCGGAATTTCTTGATGGATTCGAAGTCCCCTGTGTCGGAGACGACGACCGTCATTTCGCGTAGTTGTTCAAGCAGAGTCGGCATGAATTTTCCTCCATTTACTAGGCTAGCCGGTTATTGGGCAAAAGGATAGCGCGTGATTCCGGCTCGCTCGCTTGGTCGCGGTCCTATTGGCCGTGAATGACGCCCGGTTCGCCCATTCCAGGTGCGATCGCGGGAGTTAGCCGCGCCTGTGCGGTCTTGCCGAGCGGCAGCACGGACCGTCCGGTGGATGCTCTGAGCATCAGCGCCGTTGCGGTGTAATACGCGCAAATAGCCGAGATGATGAAGAGCCATCCGCCGGCTCTTATCACGTCGCTGTAGCCGCCAATCAGTCCGATGGCTGCAAGTGTAGACCCAAAGGCCAGAAAGGCCAGCACGGCTGTTAACGCACGGTTTTCCGAACTGGCGGCCCACATCCCGGCCGCGGTAATCGCTGCCAGTGGTATGAACCAGTAACCGAACGCCACAAACGCGCCATCCGGTTTGATCAGTGTGCCTGTTGCGAATAGCAGGTTGAGGATGCCATAAGCCATCCAGAACGCGCCCCACATGCCGTGAATAGCGGTAGCGAGACCGTCACGGGCATGATAGGCCCACATTCCCGCTAGGAATTGCGCCAACCCGCCAAAGAGCGCCGCGAACGGAAACAAGTAAAGATCCGTACGCGCGCCTCCGTACCAGCCGGCCATGTGAGCGGCCACAATGAATGTGGCGCCGGCAAAGCCGTACAATCCGAGAATCGATGGTGCAGCGAGAGGCTGTAGCAGAATATGCGGTGCAGCCTCGGTGCTTACTATTTCGTCTGCCATACCTTATAGACGACTATTGGGAGCGCGCGGTCACCGCGCGACCGCCAGAGGATTTGCGGGCTCGGAGCGGCTTTTCGAACACAGTCATATAGTCAAGATGGCGAGTGCAACAGATGCGCTCGCCGCCATGCCTATGAGCCCCCTCAACATACGTTCCAAGACGCCTTTGGGACTGTCCGTATTAGTACCGTTATCCACGATGGCCCTTGTGATCGTCGCGCTTCACTTCGGACAAGAGGTCTTGATCCCGTTTGCTTTGGCGCTTTTGTTGACGTTTTTACTCTCCCCTCCTGTGGCCGGGCTACAGAAGCTTAAACTGGGGCGCATTCCGTCAGTCTTGTTGGTTCTTACCCTGGCTTTCTCGGGACTCGGCGGAATTTTTTGGTTGGGAACCACGCAATTGGCGGACATCGTCACAAAGCTGCCCCAATATCAAGAGAACATTAACCGAAAAATTGAAGCCCTCCAGAATCCAGCGGGCTCCGCGTTGGGCAGAGCGATACACAGTATTCAGCAACTCGGCAATGATCTATCGCATAGTAAGGCCGAGGAGACGCCGGAGGGCCGTCCGGCCACCGACGGGACAACGACTGCCGAGACCAACTCCCTGCCTCCGGTGCCCGTGCAGGTTCTAAAGCCAAATCCCAGTTTCCTGGACTCGCTTACCTTCATCGGGACATCCATGGCACACGTTCTGGCTACCGCCGCGGCCGTGGTTATTTTCACGGTCTTCATGCTGATACAGCGGTCGGATCTGCGCAATCGATTCTTTCAAATCGTAGGCCCGGGCCATTTGAGTGTCACAACAACCGCCCTGGACGATGCCGCGCGGCGTGTTAGCCAATATCTGCTAAGTCAGTCCATCGTAAATGGCGCCTACGGCCTACTCCTAGGCGCCGGATTCTTTTGGATCGGCGTTCCCAATGCCGCATTTTGGGGAGTCTTGGCGGCTATTCTTCGCTTTATTCCTTACATCGGGACGTTAATCGCGGGAGGTTGCCCGCTGTTGTTAGCCCTCGCGGTATTCAACGGTTGGGAAAAACCGCTGCTGGTTCTAGCGCTTTTCGCGGCTGTCGAACTCACGGTTTCCTGGGCGATCGAGCCTTGGCTCTATGGATCGAACACCGGAGTGTCGTCTTTGGCAATTCTCGTTTCGGCTGCCTTTTGGACCCTGTTGTGGGGACCGATTGGACTCGTCTTGTCTACCCCGCTAACGGTATGCCTTCTGGTTCTCGGCCGATACGTTCCGCCGCTGAAGTTTCTGGACGCGCTCCTGGGCGACAAGGCTGCGCTTGCTCCGGAAGCGGCTTACTACCAACGGCTTTTGGCAATGGACGATGAGGAAGCTCAAGAGATCGCCGAAGACTGGCTAAAAGAGAAGACCCTTTGCGAGCTTTACGATTCGATGCTCATTCCCGCATTGAGTTTGGCGGAACAGGACCGGCATGCGCATGTCCTCGATGAAGAACGGGAAGATTTCATTTACCAAAACACCAAAATCTTGATCGAAGACCTGGGAGAACCAACGTCGACCGCGGATGCGCCGATCGATTCGCAGCTATCGATCATCTGTATCCCCGCCAGAGATGCGGCCGATGAATTGATCGGCTTGATGCTGGCGCAAGTCTTACGTCAGATCGGCTATGACACAGTCACTGTTCGACACGGACCCGTGGAAGACATGCTCCAGTCCCTTCAGCAACGCCATGCCGACGTTCTTTTCGTATCGGCGCTGCCACCATTAGCCTTAGGCCAGTCGCGTACTCTCTGCCGCCGGGCGCGTCGAACAAACCCGGATCTCAAGATCCTACTGGGGCTCTGGGGATCCATCCCGGATATGGAAAAGATCCAGGAGCGATTTGGCGCAGGCACCGTCGACAGCGTCGTTACCAGCCTCAAGCAGGCGGAGATCGAGGTCAGGCTCCTCTCCGGCGCACCGAAGTCCCAACCCCGCAACCGAATGCCGTCTGATCCAGGGAGCGGCGATATCACGTCCCCGATCCCTGTCCAAGCTACGATGAAGTTAGACTCATGAATGCTTCGTCCGTGGACCTGAAAAAGACGGTCAACCTACCTACGACTGCCTTCCCCATGCGTGGGAACCTGCCGGTGGCGGAGCCCAAGATGCTCGCTCACTGGGAGGAAACCCGGCTGTACCATCGCATTCGCGAAGCGCGTGCCGGCCGCCCGCAGTACGTGCTGCACGATGGGCCGCCCTATGCGAACGGCAACATCCATCTGGGCACCGCTTTCAACAAGATCCTGAAGGACTTCATCGTGAAGTCGAAGAGCATGGCCGGCTTCGATGCTCCCTATGTTCCCGGTTGGGACTGCCACGGCCTGCCAATCGAGATCAAAGTGGACAACGAACTCGGCAAGCGCAAGGCGGCCATGAGCGTCGCCGATATCCGTGCCGAGTGCCGCGCCTACGCCGCCAAATATGTCGACATCCACCGCAGAGAGTTCAAGCGGCTCGGCATTTTAGGCCGCTGGGAAGATCCCTACCTGACGATGAGCGCCGAATACGAGGCCGTCATCGCCCAGGCATTCGTCGATTTCCTTGCCGATGGCTACGTGTATAAAGGCCTCAAGCCCGTCCACTGGTGCATCCATGACCGTACCGCCTTAGCGGAGGCGGAAGTGGAGTACGAAAACCACGAAAGTCCTTCCATCTATGTGCGGTTCCCGCTCGCGACCGACCCCGCCGAGCTCGATCCGGCACTCGACGGGCGCAAAGTGTCCGCGCTGATCTGGACGACCACGCCGTGGACCATCCCTTCGAATCTTGCGATCTGCTTCAATCCGAAGTACGAGTACGTGGCCGTCGATACGCCGGATGGCGTCGTGATTGTCGCTGAAGGTTTGCTAAATCAGCTATCGGAAGAACTCGGCTGGGACAAAACAATCTTCGCGAAATTTCCCGGCACGAAGCTGGAGTATGCGCGATTCCGCCATCCATTCATCGACCGCGATTCGCTCGGCATTCTAGGCGACCACGTTACGCTCGATCAAGGCACGGGCGCGGTCCATACGGCTCCCGGACACGGTCAGGACGATTTCGTCGTTGGACAACGCTATGGGTTGGCCGTCTACTGTCCCGTGGACGCTGCCGGCCGCATCTTTCCGGCAGAAGGCGCGGGCGGCGAACTGCCCGGGGAACTGCTGGGCAAGACCGTTTGGGAAATCAATCCGCTCGTCGTCAAGCTCTTGGAAGCGCATGGTGCTCTCGCCGCGAAGCGCAGGGTAGATCACAGCTATCCGCACTGCTGGCGCTGCCACAACCCGACCATCTTCCGTGCCACTGAACAGTGGTTCATCGGTATGGACCGCGAGTTATTGCGAACGAAAACGCTCGAAGCCATCAAAGACGTCGAATGGCATCCCTCCTGGGGCGAGGAGCGCATGTCGAACATGATCGCCATGCGACCCGATTGGTGTATCTCGCGCCAACGCGTGTGGGGTGTGCCGATTGTCGTCTTCTATTGCGAGCAATGCGGCGAACCCTTCACGGAGAAGGCGGTGCTCGACGGCATCGTGCAACTGTTCCGGGAATCCACGGCCGACGTTTGGTACTCGCGCACCGCGGAAGAGTTGATGGGGTCCGGCCACCACTGCGCGAAATGCAGTGGTTCCTCATTCCGCAAAGAGACCGATATTTTGGACGTCTGGTTCGACTCGGGTTCCAGCCATCTGGCCGTCTTGACCCCGGAAAACGAACTGCCCTGGCCCGCCGACATGTACATCGAAGGCGGCGACCAGTATCGCGGATGGTTCCACAGTTCGTTGCTGGTGGGCGTGGCCTTAAAGGGCAGTGCTCCGTACCGCGAGTGCGCAACGCACGGCTGGACGCTCGACGAAAATGGCCGGGCGCTGTCGAAATCCTTGGGCAGCGTCGGTCCCGAGCACATTGTCAAGACCTATGGCGCCGATCTGCTTCGTCTATGGGTGGCGTCGGTCGATTTCATGGAAGATGTGCGCATCTCGAACACCATTCTGGAGCGCCTGTCCGAAGCCTATCGCAATCTTCGCAATCGATTGCGTTATCTGCTCAGCAATCTCTACGATTTCAACCCGGCCGAGGATGCTGTCGCCGGCGGCGAATTGCTTGGCATCGACCAATGGATACTCCTGCGGGCGGAAGATTTGGTTCGCCGCTGCCGCGCTTGGTACAGCGAGTACGCATTCCACAAGGTGTACCGCGCGGTCTACGACTTCACGACCATCGAACTGAGCTCGCTCTACTACGACGTTTCAAAATACCGGCTTTATACCGACGGCCCGCGCTCACGCACCAGGCGCAGCGGACAAACCGCGTTCTACCGGCTGGCTTTCGCGCTAACACGACTGCTCGCCCCCATCCTTTCCTATACCTGCGACGAAGTCTGGGGCCATCTGCGCTTCCCTCCCGGTTCGCCGCCGGATAGCGTCCATATCGACTACTTCCCGGAGCCGCCAGATCTGACGCTAGGCATCACGCCCGCACAACGCGAGGAGGCTGCCGATTGGGACAGGCTCCTGGACGTTCGCGACCAGGTTCTCAAAGTTTTGGACGAAGCGCGCGAAGCGAAGATCATCGGCAAGTCGACCGACGCAGCCGTCGCACTCGAAGCCGGTGGAGAATTATACAATCTGCTCTTGAAACATCTTGCCGAATTGGCCGATTGGTTCATCGTCTCGCAAGTCTCGCTGACCGGCAGCGGCACATCGGAGTTGCGTGCCACAGTCGATCGCGCCCGCGGTGACAAGTGTGAACGTTGCTGGAAATATAAACTCGACGTCGGCAGCGATCCGGATTTTCCCACCGTTTGCTCCTCGTGTGCGTCCGTAATACCGGAGTTCTTGGCTTAACGTGCAGAACGGGCATGATAAAGGACGCTGGACGCCGCTGGTGATTGTCGGGCTAGTGATCGCGCTCGACCGCTTAACCAAGCTCTACATCCAGCACGCCGTAAGTTCCTGGAACGCGATTCCGGTAATCCCGGGGCTGTTTCGAATCGTTCATACCGAAAATCCCGGCGCGGCCTTCGGCATTTTGGCGGAAGGAAACTCCCTGGTGCGGGCGGCCGTCCTGATCGGAATTTCGAGCCTGGTCATGATCTTTGTCGCATCCGCCCTTTGGAGCCGCTCCAGCTCGTTCACAGGCGCTTGGACCCGTTTCGGCTTGGCCCTGATCTTAGGCGGCGCAATTGGCAACCTGTTGGACCGCGTCGTCCGCGGCGCCGTCACCGATTTTCTGGAAGTTTACAACGGAACGTGGTCCTTTCCGGCATTTAATGTTGCCGATAGTGCCATTACCATCGGTTCCATCATCCTCTTGATAGAGTTATTGCGCCCGCGGCGCAGGCAAGTTCAACCTCATGTATCCGAAACTCATTAGCATTGGCTCGTTCTCCATCCCGACCTATGGCGTACTGGTCGCGCTTGGCTTCTTAGCCGGGCTTTGGATCGCCACCAAACTGGCTCGACGGATCGGC
The DNA here is from genome assembly GCA_036272835.1 of Bryobacteraceae bacterium. Taxonomy (GTDB): domain Bacteria; phylum Acidobacteriota; class Terriglobia; order Bryobacterales; family Bryobacteraceae; genus Bog-105. The sequence continues at coordinate 69,539 of DATAXY010000028.1, read as the reverse complement.
CTGCCTTCCGAAAAAGTTACCAACCTGGCTGTCTACTGCGCAATGGGCGGCATCCTCGGCGCGAAGCTGTTCATGTTTCTCTTCGATTTCGGCTACTACTGGAACAACCCGGGACAGATCTTCAGCTTGGAAACCCTGCAGGCAGCCGGTGTCTTTCACGGCGGATTTCTGGTCGCCTTTATCGTGGCGGCGCTCTACATCCGGCATGAAAAGCTGCCGCTCGCCGCAACCATGGACGCATTCGCCCCGGGCATCGCGCTAGGGCACTCGATCGGGCGTGTCGGCTGTTTCGCGGCCGGTTGTTGCTGGGGCAAACCCTGCCATCTGCCCTGGGCGGTCGTCTTCCATAGCGACGCGGCCGCGCCCGTCCCGCTGAATATCCCGTTGCACCCGGCTCAGTTGTATGAATCGGCGGCGAATCTGCTCATTTTCGGCATTCTGTACCGGCTTTTCAACCGCCAGCATCGAGCCGGCGAAGTCATCGGCTTTTATCTGGTGCTCTACTCCACCGCACGCTTCATTATTGAGTTCTACCGCGAACACGAGCAACCGCTGGTGGGACCGTTCTCCCTCACGCAATGGCTCGCCTTGGGCTTCCTGGCGTTGGGCGCGGTCATTCTAATTAAGGTGCGCACCGGCCACTCCGCCTCCGAACCGAACCTCACCGTAGCGGCCACCGTCCGCCACTAGACACATTTGTTTTATCCGGGTATAATTATATTGCCCGGGTGAAATTCAATGAATCACGCGTCTTCTCGATCCTACACTGCCTTTGTTGGGACCACGCGCATCGCGTCTGGCGATCTGCCATCGGTCGCATGCAAGATCAAAGCTGCCTGGAACCCAGAAGGTTCCGCGCCACTGCTCATCTTCGACGATGCTACCAGCCGCTTGGCCGAAGTCGACCTCCGCGGGACGCTCCAGGATGTATTGACGCGGATCGCCGAAGAGATCGGGAACGAAGGCCAGAGCAGCCAACCGGCCTCAAGCGACGACGACACTCGCCGGCCAGGCCGCCCGAAATTGGGAGTGGTGGCTCGCGAAGTGACCCTCCTTCCCCGCCATTGGGAGTGGCTTGCGACCCAACCGGGAGGCGCGTCCGTGGCGCTGCGCAAGTTGGTCGAACAAGCCAGGCTCGCAAATCAGGCCAAAGATCGCCGGCGTCGCGCGCAAGATGTGACGTACCGGTTCTTGTCGGCTGTGGCAGGAAACGAGTCCTACTTTGAGGAGGCGGCCAGGGCTCTATTCGCTGGCAACAAGGAGCCGTTCGAAAGGATCGTCGACTCCTGGCCCATCGATATCGCTGAACACGCGAAGAAACTAGCGGCCGATGCCTTTGAAACTCCGGTCGCCGCCGTGGATGCCGGACAATGACGCAAAAGATCTGGAACAGCAGCCGGCGATCGTTCCTGCAATTGTTATGTGCCGCGTCTTTGGCGGCACAACGTCGTTTCCCTACGCGGCCAGCATGGAGTGACGAGTTCAACGGTGCCCCAGGCTCGGCTCCCGATCCCTCCAAGTGGACATACGATTTGGGCAACAGTGGTTGGGGTAACGAGGAACTCGAAACCTATACCAACTCAACTGCCAATGTTTTCCAAGACGGGCAAGGCCATCTGGTCATTCGCGCTTTGAAATCCGGCAACGGCTATACCTCCGGGCGAATCAAGACGCAAGGTCTGTACAAGTTCGAATACGGCAGGGTAGAGGCAAGCATCAAGATCCCGTACGCGCAGGGCATCTGGCCGGCCTTCTGGATGCTCGGAGCCACTATCGGCTCGGTCGGTTGGCCCGATTGCGGCGAGATCGACATCATGGAAAACTTCGGCTTGCAAGCCGGCGATGCCTCCACCAACCACGGCACAGTCCACGGCCCGGGATATTCAGGTGGCGCAGGAATCACGGCTAAATATGTGCTCCCCGCCGGCCAGGTCTTCTCCGGCGCATTTCATCTCTTCTCGCTCGAATGGTCGCCGAACACGATCAAGCTGCTGGTCGACGGCAATCTGTATTCGACGGTGACTCCCGCCTCTCTGCCTTCCGGAAGTCCTTGGGTATTCAATTCGAGCTTCTTTCTGCTTCTAAACGTGGCCATCGGCGGCCTGCCCACCGGCTCTCCCAATGCATCTACCAACTTCCCGCAAGAGATGCTGGTCGATTACGTACGCGTCTATCAAGGCTTCGCCCCGTGGCCACGACCCTGATCCGTAAGTACGGACCTCCCGATGCTACGTCGCCGAAGCCGCGCCCGAGGGATTGATCAGTGCAATGCGGGCGGAAAGTATACAGTCGAAATCGGGGACACGTATACAGCCAAAGGAGATCGCAGGTGGTAAAGCGAGAAGGTTGGCATTGTGAAAATACGGCCCGGAGTACTATCACGGCCCGGCTTGAGCCCTGTTTGAACCGCGATGTCGCGCCCAGTTTACGATAGTCAGATTGGCACCGATCCGTATGTTGCGATGAGCGGGTACAGAAACAGTAAGCTCCGGTACCGTCGAAGTTGGGAGCCTCCTTTACTAACCTGCGTCTGTTAGCATTGACTTGTGCCAAAGCAGTCAAGCGCGGTCATCGGAGACGAGCGCGAAGTGCTTAGCGCGCCAATGTTTAGGGCCATGAAGGAGCACTCCAACGGCTCTCCTGTTGTCGGACGTTCCGGTCGCACGTTAGGTGTCCGAATTGAAGGACCGATCCGTGACATCACCATCGCGGAAGACGGCAGTGTAGGTCCCGCGACCGGTGGAATGTCTGTGGCGCTTGACCGGGCGCAAAATCTTCCGAAGCCTCGCCTTCCCAAATCGCTCGGGGGCGAAGGACGGGACCCGGTGTTCCGTATGTTTTCCCAGGCGCTTCCCCTACCGTTGCTGGTTCGCACGGACCGTTACCCGCACGCATGCATAGAGCCGCGTAGTCGCTGTCTTTTTACTCAGTTTGAATCGGATCTGACCACTACCCTCCATTACTGGATCAAGGTGCATGACTAAAGAATTGATACGGTACCGACAGTTAGAGCGCCAATTGTGGCTGACCCGTTGGAGGAGCCAGGGAGAGGAATCGGCTGAAGAAGACGGGATCTTGGACGAAATGGAGTTGGCGTGGATGGACCTCTCCGACAGCGAACAGGCGCTCCTGCGAGCTGAAGCGCCACGGTGTTGGCCCATGGATTCGTCTGCGCTTCCTCCACAGTTTGTAGACGCGGCGTATGTATGCGAACCCGAAGCATGGGCCTACGAGGGGTTCCCGTCGCCACTGCAGGCTATTCTCTCCGCGGAGGCGGCGTAGTGGATGGATCACGATTCGACAGCTATCGCAGCGGAGCTGGATGAATGGTTTCAGAGCGTCGCGCGATTGACCGACGCTGGCCTGTTCAGCATCGCGCCAGATGGCCCACATCGCGATGCAGTTGTTCTGGATGCGCTGAGGCGCAACGCCCGGACCGTTTATGAAGCCGAATTAGACACAGATGGCAGGCTCTATTCGCCTATCTGCTTCTTTCTGGCTGCCGCATGCCGGCAGGTGGGAGTACCCTTGAGAATCGGGCACTGGCGGGCAGCGCTAGATAACGTTCGCAATCTGCAAAGACAATTGGGGATCTCCCGCTCGGAGTCTCTCGATGTCGGCCTGGATCTCGGTAGCCCTGCCACAATCTTCAAAGCAGAGTTTGACGAAGCGGTGCGACAGGCAGGCTTGATAGACGGCGTGTCTTTCTTGAGCAAAAAGGATCGAGAAGTCGCACTCGGACTCGCAATAAATTGGGGAATACGGCTCCTCCTCACTTACTCAGTATCTACCTCTCGGCCGCCACAACCATCCAAGCATAAGGACCTCGCTTGGCTGGCGGACCGGGTTGCCCGCCTATAAGCGATTCCCACCCCCACCGCGCCTCCTCAGTATCGCTCCTCGCCTGCCCCGGCAACGCCCGCCGACCCTCAACGCTCCCCACTCTGTCTCGCCAGCCTCGCCGCAAGAAGGCTCGCCAGACGATCGAGATTATCTTCATTCCCTTGCACGGCAAACTTCTTGACCTGGTCATAAGACGCCAACGTCTCGAACAACTGCCGGAATGTAAGCTTTGTGCGCTCGCCAAGCTCCTCAAACAGGACCGTCAATCGAAATCGTGGAGCGACGATATGCTCCAGCACGATCCGTTCCGGCACAACGATTTCGACAAACCTGCTTTCATTAGCGAAGTCTCTGCCGTCTGGCCTATGCGTCGTGTACTTCCACAAACCGCCAGGCTTAAATTCAATAGGTGAAACGTGTTTGTGAAACCTCGCGGACCCCACCACATCTTCAATTGCTCCGGGTGGTCCATGCGTCAAACACAAGCTCGCGTGGCGCCTCAAACACGCGGGTTGTGACAATCTCCCGCCGCACGATTCCGTCATATTCCTGTTCCAGGGTCATCTCTTCCTTCCTTTCCTCTTTGCACGCTGCACGGCCTTCAGATGTTCGTCCAATTTGTCAAAGCTGTCTGTCCAGAATTGCCGATAGCTCTCCATCCACTCGTCCAGTTCGCGGAGTGGCTTCGTAGAAAGCCGGCATGGGCGCCGCTGCGCCTCGCGGCTGCGCGTAATCAGCCCTGCCTGCTCCAACATACGTAGATGCTTCGTCAAGGCGGGCCCGCTGATGCCGAGCGCGTGCGTCAAATCCTTCACTGGCGCTTCCCCTTTGCGAAGTTGCGCCAGAACCGCGCGCCTCGCTGGATGCGCAAGCGCCGTAAATGTCCTGTCTAGGTCGGGCATATATTCACAATGTGGTTAATTAACAAAATAAGCAAGTACATTTTTAGCCTGCTGCCGGTTTCGTGAGGGTCGTGCCGGCCTCCTCCGCCTCCTCCGCCCTTCGGTCCCAGCGTTGAACGCCTCTTGTAGGATCTTGAGAGGGCGTCTTCCGTGGCGGAGAACAGCGATCGACCGTTAAGACCGAATTGGCTCACCGGCAAGATTGTCTTCGTTGAGCGCGGCATACGACGCGCATTCAGCTACGAGGGCGCTGGACCGTATGCCGACAGAAAAGATCCCTACCTTCGGCTTCACTTCGTCAGCGTGTACGTGCGCGATCAGGAGCCCAGCAAGAAGTTCTTCCTCGAAAAATTGGGCTTCAACTTGGTACAGGATGTCCGATTCGCCTCAGGAGGCGCTGGATCGGAGTGCCAGACGATGTCTTCGGCTCGGGCCCTGGCCACCCAGGTCCAGGATCTGGCGGCCGACAGCCACGGGAAGGCCCTCCAGATCGGCCTCGACCGCTGATAGAAAATCAATGGCCGGTTCGCGACGGCGACATGCTGCGACAATGAAGTGATTTAGGCTAGCATCCGCGAGGAGGCGCATCATCGAGAAGGGTCACCCACGCTCGCCGATGTGCTGTTTGGCGCGTTCTAACCGCGCCTTTAGCGTCGCGGGAATCGGATGCTTCGCCCGAAACTCTTCCCACTCCCTATCCTTATCCGCCAGGGATTGGTCAACTTCGGCCCGGTTCCCGTGGTAAAAAGCCAAGGCTCCGTGAATCTGTTCGAGTGAGAGCGTAGGGAAGGAGAGCGCAATGCTCTCGGCCGGTGCGCCATTCATATACTCGTGAATTACGACGTCGAGCCGCACTCTGCTCCCAAGGATGTAATAGCCACCGTCCCGCCGTTCTACGTAATCACGGGCCATATATTCAGGGGCATCCTCGATCGCTCGCTGGGAGAGGAACCACTGTTGAATTGCCAGACAGACATCCGCCAGTTCGTTTGGTAATTCCGCCTTTCCGCCCTCACCCGCACATCCAGTAACGATTTTCGAAAATTTTCTATCTCCCGCCGATTCAGCACATTCACCCCGAAACGGGCGCTCGCCCGCACGCCCCCGCTGCCATACTCATGGCGGGAAGACGATACAATGGCCCTCAAGGAACTCGATCCTCACATCCTCGACGACAACCACTACGAGCCGCCCGATTTAGAAGCGCTCATGTCGGAAAAATCGTCGCTCATCGAATCCGAACCCTTCGATAGCGAAATACACGACCCCCGCGATCGCCGCCGCTCCGGCGGTCCGCGCACCCCCGCAGGCAAGGCCATCTCGTCCCAAAACGCCAACAAACACGGTTGCCGCTCCAAAACTTTGATTCTTCGTCACGAAGACCCCGCGGAATACGAAGCGCTTCACAAACGATGGTGGGACGAGTACCAACCCCTCGGCCAAGCCGAAGAAACGCTCGTTCAACTGCTCATCGATAACCATTGGTTCCTCAAACGCGCCACCAAGCGCCTCGAACAGGTCGAAGAGGCGCTGCCCGAAAGCGTCTATGAATGGAAAGACGACGATAAGAAGATGCTCAGCACCTTCCAGCGCTACAAAACGGCCGCCGAACGCGCATATTACAAGTCTTTCCGTGAAGTCGAAGCCTATCTTCGCGACTGCGTCCGCGCCGAAAACGCCGCGTACAAAGCCGATCTGCTGCGCTTGAAAATCGAAGCCCAGATTGCCAAAAAACCAGCCGAAGCCGAGCAAATTGCGCTCGAAATGGCCACGCCGTTGTATCGTGACCGCCGGGACCGCGCCGCGGCTCGCGCCTTCCGGGCCGCCCAAGATTCCGCCAACTCGACCAGCGCTGACGACCCGGCCATTCTTACCGATTCACTCCCGGCCTCAGAAATCCGCTATCGGTGATAATTGTCTAGCCGGTGATGTAGATCTCGAAAGCGGCAACATCGCCGTCTCGCACAAGCAGGACCAGCGAGTCCTCATCCTCATCGCTGGGCTAGCGCATGCGCGCCAAAAAATCTCCGCGGGCCAGCCGCCTCACGAAGTCCAGATCGCCTTCGAGAAAGTCAAGATCAGGCAACGTCTCTAACTGCGTCCAGCGAATTTGTTCGAACACCCGGGCCAGAGGTTCACCCTCATAATCCCTTACCGCAAAGAAGAGCAGGTGTACGCGGCTGCCATTGGGATATTCGTGTTCATAGCGGGCGAGTTCGCTTCCGACTGCCGCTTCAATTTGCAATTCCTCGCGCAATTCGCGCACGAGGGCTTGCTGAGGTGTCTCACCGGATTCAACTTTGCCGCCCGGGAATTCCCATTTGAGTGAGTGCCGGTCGCCTCGGCGCCGTTGTCCCACCAGGACTCGGCCGTCTCGTTGGATGACACCCGCCGAGACGAGCAACGGAGCGCGGTTTTTCATTGAAATTTCTAAGAAGTTAGGTCAATCATGCGACCGTGGCGCTCGCGCCCGCTACCAGTTGGCGGAGCACATAGGGCAGAATGCCGCCATTGCGATAATACTCCGCCTCTTGGGGCGTGTCGATACGGGCAATCGTTTCGAATTCGATGTGTTTGCCGTCCGGCTGGACAGCGGTGACGTGAACGCGGCTGGAACTTGCAATCGCGGCGGGAATCTCCGTCAGGTCGAAGAGTTCCTCGCCTGTGAGCCCAAGCGATTCCTTGCTCTCACCAGGCGGGAATTGCAGCGGCAGGACGCCCATTCCGATAAGATTCGAGCGGTGGATGCGCTCGAAACTCTCGGCGATGACCGCCTTGATGCCTAGCAGTAGCGTGCCTTTCGCCGCCCAATCTCTCGATGAACCGGAGCCATACTCCTTACCTGCAATCACCACTAGGGAAACGCCTTCAGCCTTATACTTCATCGCTGCGTCATAGATGAACATCTCTTCGCCATCGGGCATGTGACGGGTCCGGCTGCCTTCGACGCCTGGGACCATAAGGTTCCTCAGCCGGATGTTTCCAAACGTTCCGCGAACCATTACTTCGTGATTGCCGCGACGGGCGCCGTAACTGTTGAAGTCTGCCGGTTTGACTCCCAAGCCGATCAGGTACTTACCAGCCGGACTATTCACGGCGATGGAGCCGGCAGGCGATATGTGGTCAGTCGTTACCGAATCGCCCAGAACGGCTAGCGCACGGAGGCCAAGTAAGTCCTGAACGGATGTGGCTGGGTCCGCCAAAGATTCGAAATAAGGCGGCTGCTTTATATAAGTGGAATCGTTAGTCCACTCGTAAATGCTTCCCGTAGGAATTTTGATGGAATTCCAGGATTCGTCTCCGGCAAACACTTCGGCATACTCTTTTGCAAAGAACTCCGTGCGAGCCGACTTGCTGACAACTTCTTCCACTTCCTGCGGACTAGGCCAGATGTCCTTAAGATAAACTCGCTCACCATCCTGATCCGTGCCGATCGGGTCATGAGTAAGATCGATATCGACACTCCCGGCGAGTGCATAAGCGACGACCAATGGAGGCGAGGCGAGATAGTTCGACCGGACCAGCGGATTTACACGGCCTTCGAAGTTGCGGTTGCCGCTGAGCACCGCGGCTACATTTAACTTTTCTTGAGTTACAGCGTTTGCAACGTTCTCGGGCAAGGGACCGCTATTTCCAATGCAAGTGGTGCAGCCGTAACCTACCAAGTTAAAATTGAGCTGCTCTAGATAGGGCATCAGGCCAGCATCTGTGAGATAGTCGAAGACCACTTTCGAACCGGGCGCGAGCGATGTCTTGACCCAAGGTTTGGAAGAAAGTCCGCGTTCAACGGCCTTTTTAGCGAGCAATCCGGCAGCCACCATGACCGAAGGATTCGACGTGTTGGTGCAACTGGTGATGGCCGCAATCACCACCGCGCCCTCGTGAATGATTTCCTTGTGGCCGTTAACCGGCAGCTCGGCGGATTTCGGCGATGCACCCAGGGACGAGAGGAAGTTCTCCCTAACATGAGGCAGTTCGATGCGATCCTGTGGGCGACGCGGACCGGCCAGCGAGGGAATAACCTTTGCTAGATTGAGGGACAACGTGTCCGAGTAAACAGGATCGGGCGAGTCTTCATAAAGGAACAGGCCCTGCTCTTTGGAGTAAGTTTCGACTAAGTTCACTTGCGCAGCCGGGCGGTTAGTCAGTCGCAAGTACTCGAGCGTTTTGTGATCGATGGGGAAGAAGCCTATGGTGGCGCCATATTCCGGAGCCATGTTACTGATGGTCGCGCGGTCGGCTACCGAAAGAGCACTTACTCCGGGTCCGTAAAATTCCACAAACTTACCCACAACGCCCTTCTTGCGAAGCATTTGAGTAATTGTGAGAACTAAGTCGGTTGCGGTGGTGCCCTCGGGAAGCTTACCGGTTAGCTTAAATCCGACGACGGCGGGCAGCAACATGGAGATCGGCTGACCAAGCATGCAGGCTTCGGCCTCAATGCCGCCGACACCCCAACCGACTACACCCACGCCGTTGATCATCGTGGTGTGTGAATCGGTACCCATCAGCGTGTCGGGATACGCCTGCAAAACGCCTTTGGAATTGTCGCTGAATACCACGCTCGCCAGGTATTCGAGATTCACCTGATGCACAATCCCGGTATCCGGTGGGACCACGCGGAAGTTGCTAAACGCGGATTGGCCCCAACGGAGAAAGGCGTAACGCTCCTGGTTGCGGGAGAATTCGAGAATTGCGTTCTGCTGGAAGGCTTGCGCCGTACCATAGGCGTCCACTTGAACGGAGTGGTCAATGACCAAGTCGGCGGGGATAAGCGGGTTTGCCAGTTCCGGATCGGCGCCCATCTCTTTGAGAGCATCACGCATTGCAGCCAGGTCCACCACGCAAGGAACACCCGTGAAATCCTGCAGCAGAATGCGGGCTGGACGGAACTGAACTTCCTGGGGCGCCTTGGACGAATCCCATTGCGCGATGTATTCGATATCGCTGGCTTTTACTGTCCGGCCATCCTCGAAACGAAGAAGATTTTCGAGCAGGACCTTTATGGAATAGGGGATGCGGGAGACGTCAGCGCCCGCTTTGTGCAGCGCGTCCAGACGGAAGATCTGGTAGTCGGAGTCATTGACGCGCAACGTTGACGCCGCACCGAAACTGTTTTTGCTGGCCATTCAATTTTAGTGTAGAGCAAGGATTTACGCGATGGTTACATGTAAATCGGCTGTTGTATGCCCAACACTTGCATGGCGGCCAGTATTTGTTCGCGAACAAATTGCGTAAGCCAAAGAAGCAGAGATCGCCGCGAAGCGTTTGGTTCTGCAATCACAGAGTATTCATGATAGAAATTATTGAACGATTGGGCTAACTGGAAAGCGAATTTGGCGACGTGCGCGGGCTCGCCGGCGGCGATGGCTCTCTCAATTGCGCCGTCCGCCTTGGACGCAAGCAACAGCAATTGCCAGAGCGGCTCGGACTCGAAACCTGCTTTTAAAACATCGATGGTGAGCGCTTCCTCAAAACGCGGCATGGTTTGGCCGCGTTCCAGATATTTCTTGAAAATGTTGGCGGCGCGTACTGCCGCGTACTGCACGTAGGGGCCGGTTTCGCCTTCGAAGCTGAGTGCCTCGTGAAAATCGAAGGCGATGACGGAATTGCGAGTGAATTTGAGCATGAAGTAGCGCAAAGCTCCCACGGCAATCTGCTCGGCTACAGCACGGCGTTCGGCCGGCGGCGCTTCGGGGTGACGCTCTTCAACTTCGACAAGCGCGGTCTCAATCAGCTTGTCGATGAGATCGTCCGCCTTCACGCCCAGACCCTTCCGGCCTGAGACCTCAACATAGGGCCGGCGCTTGTCCTCTTCCGAGAGTTCGATTCCCATCTCCACGCAGGTGCGCGGAGACAACGCGACCATTTCATAGGAGAAATGCACCGAGGCGTCGGCTTGCTCATTGAAATCGAGCGCGCGCAGACCTGCGACAACCACTTCCTGCAGATAGGACTGGCGAGAATCGATCACATTGAAGACTTTCGAAGCGCCGCCAAAGGAAGGACTGGGGATCGGCTGTGGCTGATCGGTGGTGACCCACACGGCATGGCCGCTGGGATAAGTGGACCAGAGCCGGTAGAAGAAGTCCTTTCCAAGCAGCCCGAACTTCCAAAGCTGATACGCGATGTCCTTGCCCACATAGGTCACAGTGCCGTTTGAGCGGACGATCACTTTGCTATCGTCGTCACCGGCGCTCTCTTCACTTTGCGGCGCTGACGTGCGAAAGGCCGATGACGGCATGACCCAACAGCCCTTGTTCTTGCCTTCGGTTTCGAAATAGATAGCCTTTCGTTCTTTTAGAAGCGCAAACGCGGTGGCCCAGAACTGTAGATGCAGGATTTCGCTTTCGCGGGGCAGCACGTCATATTCGATGCCCAGCCGGTACATCGTTTTGAGATGCGCCTGAACGATGTTGTCGGCCACGATGCGGCCCAGTTCGGCCAGCTCTCCGGCGCCCGCCTCAATCGCGTGAAGCGTGGCATCACGCCACGCGAGGGAGTCCGCATGATCCTTGTAGTACGCCGACGTCCTGGCGTAGAGATCCCAGCAAAGATAATCGAACCGGATGCTAGGACCGTCGATGAGCGATTGCACCTCCCGAGGAGATTGTTTTTCCAGGAAGTGGAAGCCGGCCACGACATCGGCAACCTGCACGCCGGTGTTATCGATATAGTTCTGCGTTTCGATGCGGCGTCCGCGTTTGCGCAGCATACGGACAAAGGTATCGCCGAGCACTGCGTTCCGCAAATGGCCGATATGCGCGGCCTTATTGGGATTGATATTCGTATGCTCGACAATGAATTTCCCGGCTGTTTCTCTGACCGGTTCGTCCTCATTGCGCACCAGAGCGGAGGCGTAAGCCGCGCGATCTAGCCGTACGTTAATATAGCCGTTACCCGCGATTTCGAGCGACGCCACACCGGGGAAGGATGCCAATCCGGTCGCGAGTTCTTCGGCGATTTGCTTTGGAGGCCGTTTCAATTGGCGGGCGAGTTGAAAAGCGACCGGAATGGCTAAGTCGCCGAAGGAGCTTTGTTTCGGTTGCTCGAGAGAGACTTTCGCGCGGAGGTCGAAGCGGGACGCAAGCTGCCGCTCTAATTCGGCCGCGAGCCGTTCTTCAATTTGCTGGAACACTGCCCAATCGTACAATGGAGGCGTGCCGAAAGTTACCTTCCTGCCGGAAGGCCAAATTGTTGAGTTCGAACCTGGAAAATTACCTTACGATGACCATGGAAAGCCCGAATCGGTGCTGGATATCGCTTTAAACTTCGGTATCCATTTGGAGCATGCGTGCGGGGGAAGCTGCGCGTGTACGACTTGCCACGTCATCGTCAAACATGGCGAAGGCAGTCTTTCAGAAGCCGAAGACGACGAGTTAGACCGTTTGGATATGGCCGCCGGACTCACGCTGCGCTCGCGTTTAGGTTGTCAAGCGATCGTAAAAGGCGATGTGACGGTGGAGATTCCGTCGTGGAACCGGAATTACATTAGCGAAGGTGGCGGCTCCACTTTGTAACTGGTCCCCAAAGCGGAGGAGTCCACCTTCCCGCCAAGCGGCAGCCTCGTTCTACGGTTGCCGCTTAAGCGGTATATGTTAAACGAGGATACTCGTGAGTTACTTCGTCTTTTCCGATACTAGCTTCTTCGCATCATCTAAGTGCTTTTGAAGCACCGGGAGCGCGTTGGTCGCATAGGTCTTCAACGCTGCGTTTTGCCCATCGCTAATGTACCGGTTGTACTCGGCAATCGCGCCCTCATGTCCCGACACCATTTCATGAAGGAATCGATGGTCGAAGGCGGTTCCTTTCAGCTTAGCCAGCGAGTCGATCATCACATCGTGCTTCTTATCTGTTCCCTTGGGTACTTGAACCCCAGCCGAGGCTGCGGCTGTGCTCAGGTCGGTGTAATCCTTCGTATGATCGGTGTTCAGCATCTGCCCGTAGTCCTTCACGCCTTGGGCGTCTGCCTGATCCTGCGCTAACTGCCCTAAGTGGGCTTCCGTCATATCGGTCTGGCCGGCGAAGTCGACGAAAGCCTGTTCGGACATCGGGCTCGCCATCTTCTTGCTCGCCATTTTCGATTGGCCAAAAGCCGGCAAAAAACACAACGCCAGCGACAACGTACTTAATACAATCGGTTTCACGGTTCCCTCCGCATGGTAGATGTACAAAGGCAGGTTGTTGCAACCTGAATTTAATGCCAGTCGGCGCTAAATGTTAGTGGGTTCGATCAATTTCTCGACGTTGACCGAATATAAAACCCACTTACCTTCGCGGTCGCTTTGGAAATATACACGTTGACTATTAGGCGAAAATACCGGCGATACCGCCGCCGCGTCACTCGCTTTGTGTTCGCATAACGTAAACTCGCGACCTGTGGCATGCAATAACAAGAGCACAGTCGGCTGAGCCTTACTGCGGCTCGCCCCGACATAAACGCTACCGTTGGCGTTCGGCGTAAAAGCGGCGAACTGACTTGTTGATGCAATACGAAGGTCGATCCCTGATGAAATTGACACCTCGTGGATCTCCGCGGTTGTGATGGGCTCCGCGCCGGCATCCCGGGGTGGAATGACAATCTCGCGTAAGAACAGCAGTGACTCGCCGTGCGGTGCCCAAATGGGATTGACCACCGCGCCCGATGTAAGCAGTTTCGGCTCTTGCTCAGGCGGAGGAAAGGGTGAATACCAAAATTCCATCTTCGGGCGGGGCTCGTCGCGCCAGAACGCGCAGCCAGTCGCACCGGGACGTACAATCGCTCCAGTCGCATTCCCGGCAACGGGTACAGCCTTTCCCGCCTCCAGCCGCTGCAGCCTACGGTCCTTCACGACGACCAGGTCCGCTCCGGAAGCGCCCATGGCGAACGCCGTAACGCCTTCGGCGATGGTGCGCCGTCTCAAATTGCCGAGCGCAACTTCATTCAAGGACTGCCCGTCAAGGAAATACAACCAGCGCTCCTTCTCATCCATGCAAAGCGACTTCGGATCCAGCCGTTCGGGCCGGGCCAGTTGCCGCAAGGCGCCGGTTCGCAGGTCCAGATGAAACGGCGCCATTCGGCCGGATCGATCCGAGGAAAAGAGCAGAAAGTGATTGCGGGCCGATACAAACCGGTTTTGAAGCGCCGGTAATCGGCTGTTCGTTCGAGGATCGGTTAATCGGGCAACGATGTTTTCGGTGACCGGGTCGTAAAACCGCGTAATTTCGCCCCGCGCCGGCGACGAAACAGACCGCTTACCAGCAACGCGCTGCGACCAAGCCGCCGAGGCCCCCAAAATCATGGCAAACGAACGCCTGGTCATACAGATGAAATTGGGAAAAGGTCGAGCGCGCACACTACGTTCTCACTATAGCGAGAACAGCCCGAAGGCTTGAAAGGGAACGGAAAAAGTGAAAGCCTTTTCGGAAGAGAAAGTCTTTAGAGACCCAGGTCGTTGTGAGAGGGCTTTGTGGGCAAACTAATTTGGGACTTCGCGAGGTATTTATAAGGGTTGACCGGTATTCCGTGAAGCCTGACTTCATAGTGCAGATGTGGCGAAGTTGCCCGGCCCGTGCCGCCGGAGAGCGCAATCACCTGGCCCATGCGAACTTCTTCGCCGGGAGCGACCATAAACTGCGATAAGTGCGCGTAATACGTCTCCACGCCGTTGCCATGATCCACCACGACGAGCTTGCCGTATCCCGCCTCCCAGCCGACGCTGGCGACCACGCCATCAGCCGTCACATGCACCGGCGTTCCCGCAGCTGCCTGCAAATCGATGCCTGTGTGAAATGCTCCTTCGCCTGAAAAAGGATCAGACCGATCGCCAAAGGCGCTCCGCACAACACCGTGCACCGGCCAGAGGCTCGGCAAGCTGTGGACCTGCCACTGATATGGATAGCGGTGATAGATACTCGAATAGCTGGCCGAGGCGAGGAAATTGTACTGTTCGATCGATTGCTTCAAGGTTGGGGTCAATGAATTTGCTGAGGCCAGACCATTCGGATCGGCCTGCCGGGCCGGCGGCTTCAACCCATATGCGACCGAAACTTCGGAAGCCAGGTTCTCCAGAGTCGCCATTTGATCCGCGTGTTGGCGGGAAACTCGCTGTAGTTCCTGATAGCGCGTCCGCAAATGGTCGAAATTGGCGCGCAGCTCGTTATAATTCGATACCTGCCAACTCATGTGAACATAGCTCGAACAGAGTCCGGCCATGATTAGGGACAAGAGCGCTAGAACACTGCCTGTATACGCAAGCAGACGATAACTAACCTCTACCCGTTTAACATGCCCATGGACCGAGTGGGCAAACTCGACGACAAAATACTGCTGATTCATTCCACTCCTGTTCGGGGAGACGGCAAGCCTGCGAGTAAGCAAGCAGGCGTGACCGCTCAGAACCCGGGGTGCGATTAAAATTCGTGAACCTCTAGGCTAGCCTTAGTCCCAGCCAAGTGTCAAGAATATTTAGAGTTAGATTATACACATTAATAGGATAAGCCCGGCGGTGGGAGCGCGAGGATGTTTGGCCAGCCAAGGGGCACTTATTCACCATAACAGCGCCCCTCTGGGGGACTACCGAACGAGGGTTCTATTCGGCATCGAAATCAGAGACGGCCTTCTGCCGTCCCAGACGCTACACTATGGTTGAGGGTACTTGTGCGCCAACTGAAGCTTCTCGCCTTGTTTCTGATCGCCGGTACGCTGGTGCTTCTGATTTCGCATTCGCGGCGCACACCGGACATCACGCGTGCGGACACCAAAGTCGAGGGCGACCGTAAGCCTGCGCCCGATTTCACGCTCAAAGATGCCTCCGGGGCGACCATCGCACTTTCTTCCTACCGCGGTAAAGTGGTGTTGCTCAATTTCTGGGCTACCTGGTGCGGTCCCTGCGAGTTGGAAATTCCGTGGTTTGAGCAGTTTGAGCAGCAGTATAAATCGAAAGGCTTTGAAGTGGTGGGCGTATCGATGGACGACGATGGCTGGCCGACGGTCAAACCCTTTATCGCCGCCAAGAAGATCAATTACCGAATCCTGCTCGGCAACGATTCGGTCACTCAGCTTTACGGTGGCGTGGATGCCTTGCCGACAACGTTCATGATCGATCGCGATGGAAGGATTGCCGACGTACATGTCGGGCTTGCCGGGAAAGACGAATATGCAAATGAGATCCAGAACCTTCTGGCGGGCCGGGAGACGACCGATTCTAGCCGTGGCGCTCGGCCTGTTGCCGGTCTTCTTACTGGCGCAACAAAGTAAAATTATTATCACGCCTCCGGCGCAAATCGTCACAAAACCCGGCGCTACTGTAACCGAGACGCTGAAGCTTGAGGCGCCTCCTGGCATTCACGTCAATAGTGACAAGCCGAAGGACGAGTTCATCATTCCGATGAAACTGACATGGGCAGACGGATTGCTATTGACCAAGTCGATCACCTATCCGAAGGCGGAAGAGATCAAGGTGGGTTCGCAAGACCTAACGGTGTTCACTGGCAATTTCACGATCCAAACCGTCTTTGAGGCGCCACCCAAAGCTTCCAGCGGTTCCGGCGCCATAACCGGCAAATTGCGGTATCAGGCGTGCAACAACCAGATGTGTTTTCGCCCCGTAACGGCGGACGTGCATATTCCTGTAGTGATTGAATAGCCCGTTTTGCGCCGATCACTCATTTTCACCTGCGCGTTGTGTCTTCTGGCGGAATCGTGCGCCTCATCGCGCGCGCCCGGACTTCGCGTTAACAGCAGCATTGCCGCCGAGATTCAACAGATTCGAGCAATCGATAACCATGCGCATCCGATGAAGGTCACGGCACCCGGCGAAACGGACCATGACTATGATGCATTGCCTGCCGATGCCTTGGATAATGCTCCGTTGCCGCTGCCCCTCCGTCCGGGCAGCCCCTATTTCCCCGAGGCTTGGCACGCATTGTATGGTTATGACTATTCCGATGCGGCTCCGGAACATTTAAAAGTGTTGCGAAGCGCCAAAGCCGCCATCGAAAAGGAAAAGGGCGATTCCTATCCTGCGTGGGTGCTGAACCAAGCCCATACCGACATCATGCTGGCAAACCGGGTATCTATGGGCCGGGGCCTACCCGGCGATCGCTTCAAATGGGTGCCTTATGCTGACATGTTTCTGCTGCCGTTGAATAATGACGCGATCAAGGCCCAGGATCCGGACCATCGGATTTTCGTAAGCAGCGAAGAGACCCTGCTCAAACGGTATCTGACTTCCTCCGGGCTCGATACCATTCCCAACAATCTGGACGACTATTTGACGTTCATCACGCATCGGCTGGAAGAATGGAAAGCAGGCGGCGCGGTGGCCGTGAAGTTTGAATTCGCCTACCTGCGCGACCTACATATAGGTAATCCGCAGAAGGAGAATGCCGAGCGGGTCTACTTCATCTATGCGCACTCGTCGGAACCGAGCCCGGACGAGTACAAGATTCTTCAGGATTATCTGTTTCGCTATATCGCTGGAGAAGCCGGACGGCTCGGCCTGCCCGTGCATATCCATTGCGCCTGGGGCGTCGGCAGTTATTTCATTCTGGGGAACGCCAATCCAATGCCGCTGGAACCTATGTTCAACGATCCTGCTCTGCGGAAAACCAAGTTCGTGATGCTGCATGGCGGGTGGCCGTTCTCGCGAGAGGCGGCACTGCTCATCTCCAAGCCGAACGTCTACGTCGATTTTTCGTTGATCGAGTTCCTTACGTACCCGACTGAGGAGGCGCGCTGCATCCGCCAATATTTGGAGATGGCTCCTGAGCACGTACTCTACGGTTCTGACGCCTCCCCGACCGACCAGGATGTTGGTTGGGCGGAGACGGCTTGGCTCGGTTCGGCTAAGGGCCGGCTCGCATTGGGCATGGCGCTGACCGGGATGGTCGATGATGGCGAGATCACCGTGGATCGCGCAAAGGAGCTCGCCCATATGGTTCTGCGGGAGAACGCGCGGCAACTCTACCGGTTCTAGACTTCGTGAAGCGCCTTATTATCCGCCCCGGCGCGCTGGGCGATTGTACCCTGGCGTTGCCCGCAATGGAGCATCTCGCCGCAGGCTGCGAAACCGAGATCTGGGCGCCCAGCACGGTCACCGCGCTGATACGATTCGGCAGCGCGGTTCGCTCGCTTGCATCTACCGGGATCGATATGGTTGGGCTGGACGGCATCGCTGCGCCGGAGAATTTTGTTAGACGAATGCGGAGTTTCGATTCCGTTGTGAGTTGGTACGGCGCGAACCGGCCTGACTTTCAAGAAGCAATCGCTGCCATGGGCATCGCATGCGAATTCCTTCAGGCGTTGCCGTCGCCCGAAGGGAACGAACATGCTGTCGATTTCTTTGCCCGGCAAGTGGGCGCACCGTCCGGACTAAATCCTCGCATTTCGATTGCGCCTGAGCGCAGACGTGGCTCGCTGGTTATTCATCCGTTTTCGGGCAGCCTTCGGAAGAACTGGCCATTGGCTCACTATCGCGAAGTCGCGGCTCGTCTGGGCTGGCCAGTTGAATGGACCGCCGGTCCGGAAGAAGATTTGGAGGGTGCCCACCGATTCGAAAACGTAGGGGATCTCGCGGTATGGCTGGCGGGCGCGCGGACCTACGTCGGAAACGACTCGGGCGTAACTCATCTGGCGGCGGCGCTGGGTATTCCGGTGATCGCCATCTTTGTAGCCAGCTCCCCGGAAGTGTGGGCCCCACGCGGTCCGAATGTCTCGGTATTGGTCAGGCCGCCGGTAGATGAAGTGCTTCCCTTAATCCTAGAAATGGCTTGAAAGGGGGAGTTAGTTGATACTGTTCAAGATGAGCGAGGCGCTATGTTTGGCAATCTAGAGGTGTTCGGCGATTTGAAACCGGGGAGTAAGCTCCCGCAGTGACCTAAGCGCGCAGGCCGTCGATGAACTTGTGCAGGCGGTCGAGCCCTCGTTCGAGTTCGTGCATCGATGTCGCGTAAGAGATGCGGACGTGATTGCTGGTGCCGAACGCTTCGCCGGGAACGACCGCTACATGGGCCTTGGCAAGCAGTTCGGCCGCGAACTCGAGGGAATTCTTGATGCGCCCGCTCGCGTAAGCGACGCTGATGTTCGGATAGGCGTAAAACGCGCCTTTGGGCATGGTGATGGAGACGCCCGGAACCTGAAGCAAGCGGTTGACCACAAAGTCGCGGCGCTTCCGGTACTCGGCCAGCATCTCGGGAATGGAGTCCTGAGGCCCACTCACGGCTTCAACCGCAGCTTTCTGGGAGATGGAGGTCGGATTCGACGTGCTGTGGCTTTGCAGCTTGTTCATTGCCGTTATGAGGGGTGCAGGCGCCAGCGCGAAACCGATACGCCAACCTGTCATCGCATATGTCTTCGAAAGTGAACCGGCCACTACCACCGTGTCCTTGGCTCCGGGCGTCGCAGCAATCGAGAAGGGCTCGCCTTCATACACAAAGTGGCAATAGCATTCATCGGTCATCAGGAAGATGCCGCGTTCAGAGGCGAGCTTATAGATCGCCAGAAACTCGGACTTCGACAGCACAGCGCCACTGGGATTGGAAGGCGAGTTGATGAGGATCAGCTTGGTGCGGGGCGTGAGATGACGCTCAATCATCGCTGCGGTCACTTCGAAGCCCGCGTGCTCATCAGTCTCGACAAAGACGCACTTTCCGCCCGCGTAATTGACCACGTCTTTGTACGTGACCCAATAGGGAACGGGGATGATGACTTCGTCGCCTGGATTGATCAGGGCCTGCATCAAGTTGAAGATGGCATGCTTGCCGCCGACCGTCACGAGGCATTCCGAAGGGGAGTAGTTGGTGCCGAAATCCTCGCGATGGCGGGCGCAGATGGCTTCGCGCAATTCCGGCGTGCCGCCGACCGCGGTGTATTTGGTGAAGTTATTGGCCAGCGCGTTAATGGCGGCCTGCTTGATGTTGGCGGGCGTGGGGAAGTCAGGTTCACCCGCTCCAAAGTCGACTACATCGGCACCTTCGCGGCGCAGTTTGTCGGCGTCAGCCGAAACCTTCATGGTGGACGAGACACTGATGCGGGATATCCGTTCGGCGATTTCCAGGGTCGCTTGCATTTGGCTTAGATTGAATCCTTCTCTTGTAATTTAGCGCGAAGGCGCTTCGTAACGAAAGCGGGCACGAAGCCGGAGACGTCACCGCCGAGCCCCGCGATCTCCTTGACCCGCCGCGAACTGACATATAAGTGCGGCTCAGAGGCCATCAGACACACCGTTTCGATGCCGGCACGGAGGCGGCGATTGATGGCCGCCATCTCACGTTCGATCTCGTAATCGGCGATGCCACGAAGGCCGCGCAGCAGCACGTTCGCGTCCTTCCGCGCCGCATACTCGACCAGCAGCCCGCTGAACGAGTCGATCTCGATATTTGCTATATCAGCAGTCGCCTCGCGGACCATGGCGAGCCGTTCGTCGATGGTGAATAGGGGACGCTTATCGGCGTTGACAAGAATGGCAACGACGATGCGGGAGAAGAGCCGCGAACCGCGAACGATGAGGTCGAGGTGTCCGTTGGTTAAGGGATCGAACGATCCGGGAAAGATGGCGACAGGAGCTGACGGCATAACGGTGCGAACGTCCCGAGTGTAGCGAAGGAGGGTTGTAGCAGAATAGAGGGCGATGTCACATCAACTGTTTAACCTTTCGGGACGGCTGGCGGTGGTGATGGGCGGCACCTCCGGGATCGGGCGCGCGATGGCCTTGGGACTGGCTGAATCGGGGGCCGATGTGGTGGCCACTGGGCGTAGGGAAGCGTTGGTCAATGAAGCCGGCAACGAAATTGAAGCGCTGGGTCGAAAGACGCTGCGGCGTTCTGTCGATGCATCCAGCCGCGAGTCAATCGACGCGCTCCGGGATGCCGTTATGAAGGAATTCGGCCGCGTGGATATTTTGCTGAACGCCGCCGGGCAGATCTTCCGGAAGCCGACCCACACGATTGGGGAAGGCGAGTGGAACAAGCTGATGGATGTGAACGTGACGGGGATGCTGCGCACTTGCCAAAGCTTTTATGAACCGCTGGTGGAGAGCGGGCGAGGGCGCGTGATCAACATTGCTTCACTGAATTCGTTTGTCAGCCTGCTGGAAGTGGCGGCCTACGCGACTTCGAAGGCGGCGGTGCTGGGGCTGACGCGCAGTCTGGCGGTTGAGTGGGCTCCGAAGGGCGTCAATGTGAATGCCATTGCACCGGGAGTGTTTCGCACCGAGCTGAACTCCGGGTTGTTGGACGGGACAGACCGCGGCCGCGAGCTGCTGGCGCGTACGCCGATGAAGCGCTTCGGAAAGATTTCCGAGTTGGTGGGCACGGCGATCTTGCTGGCGTCCGATGGGGCGAGCTACATCACTGGCCAGACGATCATTGTCGATGGCGGATTTCTGGCGTCGGGAGTAAATTGTTAGGGACGGTTGGGCCGGTTGAATCCGTTGAATTTGCGGCGGCCGCGCGGGCGGCGGCGCGTTCGCGGCGATCGCGGTAGAGCGGCGTGGCCATTTTGAGCGCAATTTGCTTGGCTTCGGCGGGTTTGTTAGCGATCTGGGCTTCGATTTTCAAGCGCAGCAGATCAGCTTTGTGCGCGGCGTTTTCGGCGCGGACGCATTCGCGAAGATAGGCTTCGACTTCGCGGAAAGACTTGTAATAGGCGCGTTCGGTGGCCGTTTTATAACGCTGAAAGGTGCTGAGCATCTTCTTGTCGTCGTCTTTCCATTCATAGACGTTCTCGGGGAGCGCCTCTTCGACTTGTTCCAGGCGTTTGCTGGCGCGCTTGAGGAACCAATGGTTATCGATAAGCAGTTGAACGAGCGTTTCCTCACGGTGGCCCAAGGGTTGGTATTCGTCCCACCAACTTTTATGGAGTGCTTCGTATTCGGAAGGATCTTCGTGGCGCAGGATGAGCGTTTTGGAACGGCAACCGTGTTTGTTGGCGTTTTGAGAGGAGATGGCTTTGCCTTCGGGGGTGCGCGGACCGCCGGAGCGGCGATGGTCGCGGGGTTCGTGTATTTCGCTATCGAAGGGTTCGGATTCGATGAGCGACGATTTTTCCGACATGAGCGCTTCTAAATCGGGCGGCTCGTAGTGGTTGTCGTCGAGGATGTGAGGATCGAGTTCCTTGAGGGCCATAGCTGTTGTCGTTCCGCAATGAGTATGGCAGCGGGGTGGCGCGGGCGAGCGCGAATTTTGCGGGCAATGCGATGAAAGCGTGGGAGATAGAAAAGTTTCGAAAAGCGGTAACGGA
This sequence comes from Bryobacteraceae bacterium, assembly GCA_036272835.1. Lineage (GTDB taxonomy): Bacteria > Acidobacteriota > Terriglobia > Bryobacterales > Bryobacteraceae > Bog-105. The sequence goes on along the minus strand of DATAXY010000028.1, from coordinate 47,573 downwards.
TTTGGGCGCGGAAGCGGAAGGGCGAAATTACCAAACGAACTGGGCAGATACATGGCCGCAGATGAACACAGATAAACGCGGATGTTTTGTGCGGAGGAGCGGAATTACCAAACGAACTGCGGGTGTGTCTTCCCGGCCCTTTGCGACCGGTCAGGCGAAGGACATCGGAATTCAGTTTGTATCTCTAAGTATCTGCTGCTAAGTTAGCTGTTCAGATCGCTTCTAGAGCTGAGGACCTCAAATTCTTCGACGCTATTGCCGTCTATTTTCTTAATCACCACACACCAATGGCCTCGCCTTGATGCACGTCGAAGCTATCTGTTCGGATCGAGTGTTAAGGCCGCTACAGCCCTTGGATTTGGCTGAAAATGAGCAGGTAATTATAAATATCACCAAAGCCCCGAATGCGTCCGCTCAGTCTCAACTGGATATTGACTACATCGAGAGCGTGCGGAAGGAACTGGAAGGGGCGGGGCCAGCGCCGGGCTTAGCGGAGGTTCGGCGGAGGCTGTCGAAGATTCCGGGGGAGATGACCGGCGATTTCATTGAGGCGCGCGAAGGCCGCTAATTGTTGGCATCCTACTTCTTCGATTCGAGTGCGCTCGCTAAACTTTATCACGTTGAGTTCGGCACACCACGTGTTTAGCAAATCGTTGGAGGATCCGGATTGTCAGCTCAGCATTTCGCGGTTGACAGTTGTGGAACTGCCTTCGGTTTTCGCGATCAAGATCCGGACCAATTTCATCGGCCGAGAGGATGCAGGGCTGCTGTTGCGTCAATTCCGAGACGATATTGTCTCTCGAAATTTGATGTCTTTGCTTTGCGAGGGCGGGAGTTTGCGCTGGCCGAGCACTTACTCGATCACTATGCGTTTGACTTGCGGCTACGCGCGCTCGATGCTCTTCAGCTTGCCGTCGCGATCGGCCTGAAAAAGCAGAATGTTGTCGATCACTTCGTCGCGGCCGACCAAATCCTGTGCGAGGTCGCCGCGCGGGAAGGCTTCTCAGTTATCAATCCAGAGCACTGAGAAGGCTGTTCGCGGGGGCGTCAGCCTTTGATCGTTATGGTCATCCGCGAATGAGTATGGCATCGGCAGGGTGCGGGCGAGCGCGAATTTTGCGGGCAATGCGATGAAAGCGTGGGAGATAGAAAGTTTCGAAAATTGTCAATGGATTTGCGGGTGAGAGGGGACGGGCGGAATTACCAAACGAACTGGGGAAGGCAAATGGCCGCGGATAAACGCAAATAAACGCGGATGTTTGCGGGGTGGGGATGTGGTTCTACTCCTGACGAAGGGCGGCAATCGGATCCACTTGGCTCGCTTGGCGTGCGGGAAGACTGCTCGCGGCGATTGCCACGAGGATGAATAGCACCGCGACCCCGGCGAACGTGATGGGATCGGTTGCGGTGACGCCATATAGCGCGCTCGCCAGGACACGAGTCGCGGCAAATGAAACGAGCAAGCCAGCGAGCAGTCCGATGAAGACACCGCGGAGCGCCTGGCTCAGCACCAGACGCACAACATCGGTATTTTGCGCTCCCAACGCGAGGCGGATGCCGATTTCTTTCTCCCTCTGCGCGACTGCGTGATGGAGAAATCCGTAGATTCCGGCTGCGGCAAGCAGCATTGCAATCGCAGCGAAGGTGGTCAGCAGAGTCGTCTCAAAGCGGCGAGGAGCCTGCAGTTCGAGCATTTGGCGGTCAACCGTTGTAATTTCGAAACGCGGTATCGCGGGACTGACCTCGCGGACGGCTTGCCGGACAGCGGCGACCATCGAGAGTGGATTCCCATTCGTTCGAACGACGGTCGTCATCGTTGAATTTCCCGCAGCAAGTTTGTACATCGTGGGCAGGATGCTGCCAGATCCGTTGACGAGGCGGTCGCCAACGACACCGAGAACCATATACCAGTCCCCTTCATCGAAACCTGGGAGCGATATCTTGAAGCGCTTCCCCAAAGGACTCTGCCGAGGCCAAAAGCGGCGAGCCATGAATTCACTAATAACCGCGCCGGAGGTCTCGTGGTTCGTGAACACCCGGCCTTGTTGCAGCGGAAGTCCTATCGTTTGAAAATACTTCGGGCTGACGTCCCATCCGGTCAAGGGTTGTGTGTCCTCGGGCGTCTGGCCCTCCACCGTGATGACGTCGTTCGGGATATGGTTTTCAAATGTGCCCCCGAGAGCGGCGGATTGTACGCCGGGAAGATGGTCGAGCGCCGCGATGATTTGGCCGGCTATGAGCTGCGCTTTGGAACCGTGGAGGTCATTAGGTAGATCGATGGTGAACGTCAGGAGGTTGTGCGGATTGAAACCGGGCTTCAGGGATTGCAGCGCCAAGAAACTGCGCACCAGGAGACCGGCACCGGTGAGGAGCACGAAGGCCAGAGCACATTGCGCGGCGACAAGCGGCAGACGCACCAATGTCCGGGCGGAGGCTCCACGGCTGCCGTCCTTTAAAGCCTCATTCGGGTCGCGCTTTGCGCTGTGGAGCGCGGGAAATAGCCCGAAGACCAAGCCGGTCAATAGTGAGAGCAGCAATGCGAATGCCAGCACAACCGTGTCGATTCGAATTTCGCCCAGACGGGGCAGATCGGCGGGTGCGAGGGCGAGCAGGACCTTTAATGCGATCGCCGATACAACAATTCCGAGGAAACCTGCAGCGCTGGAGATGACGATGGTTTCCGTAAGGACTTGGCGAATCAGGCGGCCGCGGCCTGCGCCGAGCGCGGCTCGCAGTGCGAACTCCCTAGATCGAGCCACTCCGCGCGCAAAGAGAAGATTCGCCACATTAGAGCACGTAATGAGCAGAACGCAGAATACCGCGCCGAGCAATACCCACAACGTTCGCCGCACTTGCGGACCAGCGAACCAGTCGGCGAGGGGGATCACTCTCACACCCAAACCTTCATCGGTCGCCGGATATTCCGTAGCCAGAAGCTTAGCGATGGCGTTCATCCCGGCTTTGGCGCAAGCGAGAGAGACGCCGGATTTTAACCTGCCGATGGCGGTGAATGCGTCTGCGAAACGGTATTGCTGAAACTTCTTCCATCGCGGGTCGGCTGAAATGAGCAGCCATAGTTGAGTATCTTTGTTGGGGAACTCGAAACTGGGGCTCATGACTCCGATGATGGTGCACGATTGACGGTCCAGTGGGAGTCTTCGTCCGAGAACGTCGCGCGAACCGCCGAAATGTTGTTGCCAGAAGGAATAGCTAAGGATGGCGACGCGATCCCCGAGCTGAGACTCCTGTTTCGAGAAGGTGCGGCCCAATAGAGGAGCGGCGCCGAGGACGGAAAACAGGTTGCCCTCGACCTCGGCAGCCTGAATGCGCTCTGGCTGAGAGCCGCCCATCAGAGTGACTACGGACGCTTCGGGTCGCGCGACCGCGGCGATATCCGCAAAGACGTGGTTCTGTTCGCGCCAATCCCAGACCGCCGGATAACCGGTCCAATCCCAGTCGAGATTTTTCGCGGGAACGGCCTTCCAAATCATGCAGAGACGCGAAGGATCGCGATAGGGCAGCGGTCGAAGCAGGACTCCCTCAACCACGCTAAATACTGCGGTATTTGCGCCGATGCCAAGCGCGAGGAGCACAATCGCCGGAATCGTAAATGACGGATTGGCGCGGAGCGTGCGGAGGGCGTAATGGATATCTGCAACGAACCCCATGACCTTATCAGGTTGACACGAGGACTCCGTGAGAACGAAAGACATCTCCGACGCTATGTATAGATTGCGGTTCCGCGTGCTACGATGCTACGCAACGCACATGAAACAAGTCTTCGGTTGTTGTGTTGTGGCACTGCTTTTTGTGATGACCGGGGGAGTAACCCGTTCGCAAGAAACGAGAACTCAGACGCGACGGATCTCCCAATTTGAAAATGAGGACGTAAAGGTATGGGAAGCGGTCGTGATGCCGAATGCGCCCCTCACGATGCATCGCCACGAACATCCGCGCGTGATTATTGCGCTTCGTGGCGGAACCATGAAAATCGTCCAACAGAACGGCGCCAGCGAACAGCATGTCTGGGAAACGGGGAAGGCTTATTGGTTACCGGCTAGTCCGCCGCACACCATGCATGCCGATGTGAACGCTGGCGATACGCCGATCGAGGTGATGGTGGTCGAGCTCGAGCACGAAAAATGAGAGTTAGGTTGTAGTCTATCCGTTGTGGGGAAAGAGAAGGCCGCAGAGACGCTGTCGATTGAGGGTCGCGATGTTCGGGTGACGCATCCGGATAAGCTGTATTACTCGGCGCAGACGCAATTAACAAAACTCGATATCGTACGCTACTACCTCTCGATTGCCCCCGCGGCTCTACGAGGGATTCGCGATCGTCCGCTGGTTCTGAAACGCTTCGTCAATGGGGCCGAACAGGAGGCTTTCTACCAGAAGCGCGCGCCGGCGGACCGGCCTTCGTGGCTGCGAACGGTCATTCTATCCTTCCCGTCCGGCCGCACGGCGGAAGAGCTAGTGGTCGACGATGCCGCGGGACTGGCCTGGGTGGTTAATCTAGGCTGCATCGAGCTTCATCCGCATCCGGTACGATCAGGCGATCTGGAGCATCCCGATGAGTTGCGAGTAGATCTCGATCCTGGGCCCGGCGTGAGTTGGGAAGACGTATGCCGGGTTGCGATGGAGGTCAAGTCGTTTCTTGAAGAGATGGGGTTGCGCGGATGGCCTAAGACGAGCGGATCGCGAGGAATGCATGTCAATGTGCGGATAGAACCGCGCTGGACATTTACCGAGGTGCGGCGTGCTGCCCTGGCATTATCGCGTGCGATTGAGAAGCGAGCGCCTAGCCTGGCGACGTCGAAATGGTGGAAAGAGGAGCGGCACGGCGTGTTTCTCGATTACAACCAGAACGCAAAGGACCGCACGACGTGTTCGGCATACTCCGTGCGGCCGCTGCCGGATGCACGCGTTTCGACACCGCTCGAATGGCACGATGTGCCGCAGAGTAATCCGGCGGATTTCACGGTGCTGACGGTTCCGAAGCGATTTGCGGAAGCCGGAGATCCGCAGGAGGGCATGGACTCAGGGGTGGGTTCACTGGAGAAGCTGTTGGAGTTGGCGGATCAACATGAAGCAGCGGGTTTAGGCGATGCGCCCTGGCCTCCGCACTTCCGCAAAATGGAGGGTGAAGAAAAACGCGTGGCGCCTTCGCGATCCAAGTCCGCGGCAAAGCAGCCGCGGAAGCAGATGCCGCTGATAGTGATTGCGAACTCGCCTGATAAGGCAGCTGCGCTGGCGGGTCTGGAGAGATGGAAGGCCAAGCATGCGGAGGCGGCCGGATATCTTGCAGTGGACGATGTGCTGGTGGATTCCATGCGGGGAAGGTCTTCCACGTGGACACGCATACGAGCAAATTTGCGGCACGTGCCCGAGGCGCTTCGCCCGGCACAAGAGACACCCGATCCGGATGACGATCCGACGCGCGAGTGGCGGCATACTGGCCACGTTGGGTCGCGGCCAACGGGCACCAAACGCCCGGTGTCTAGGAATGTTGAATCGCGCACAACGGGCACCAAACGCCCTGTGCGCTAGAGGGGACGAGAGCGAGGGCGCGTGAGCTTACCGAGGTGCGCCGAAGATCTCGAACACTTCCTGCGGCGGAACGACTTCAAGCTGCTCGTAGGTGCAGTCGCGAGGGTGTTTGTCGAAGCGCCATCTACGGAACTGTGCGATATGGCGGAATCTGCTGCCCTGCATGTGGTCATAAGCAACTTCAACGACCAGTTCGGGCCGAAGGGGTTCCCAGGAGAGGTCCTTACCGGCGCTCCAGCGGCTCTGACCGCCGGGCATGCGCTGGCCGGCTTCCGCTACGGGCGATTCGTGCCCGGCCCATTCCTTCCAGGGATGATTCACGAGAGCGTTTGCGCGGTATGGGGCCAGGAATTCGCTCAGTTCGAGCCGCTTCTCCGCAGAAAAACTAGAACAAACGCCGACGTGCTGGAGAGCGCCAGCATTGCCGTAAAGACCCAGCAGGAGTGAGCCGACGGCACCGTCACCTTTCTTGTACCAGCGAAAACCAGCCACTACGCAATCGCAATCGCGCTCGTGTTTGACTTTGAGCATCGAGCGTTTGTTCGGTTCGTAGGCGCCAGAGGTGGGCTTCGCGATCACCCCATCCAGACCCGCGCCCTCGAAACGCCGAAACCAATCGGCAGCGAGATTCGAATCGGACGTGGCGGGCGTGAGATGAATGGGAGGAACGGCAGACGAGAGCAGATTTTCAAGGATGCGGCGACGGGATTCAAAGGGCTCAGTGCGCAAGTCGCGGTCATCTTCAGCAACGATGTCAAAGAGAACTATGGACGCAGGGCTTTGCTCCGAAAGCAGGCGGACGCGTGAAGCCGCCGGGTGCAGGCGAAGCTGTAGTTCATCGAAATCGAGGCCATGATTTTTCATAATGACGATTTCGCCATCGAGCACACAACGAGCAGGCAAGGCGGAGCGCAGAGGATCAAGCAACTCCGGGAAATAGCGGTTGAGCGGTTTTTCGTCCCGGCTTTGAATGTATATCTCGTCGCGATCACGAAAGACCAGGGCGCGGAATCCGTCCCACTTGGGCTCAAAGATCCAGCCTTCGCCGGAGGGAAGCTCTTCGACGCGCTTGGCAAGCATTGGCAAGACAGGTGGATTGACAGGAAGGTTCACGACGCCATGTTATCTTGCGAGCGTGCTTCGGTCCGGTCATGTTTTTCTGTTATCTCCGGCGAAGGCCGGTGGCCGGCGTTATTCCATGCTGCTGCACGACAAGGCAGATTTCGAGCTGGCCAAACGGTTTCGCGCGGGCGAGGCGACGATCGGCGACGTTTACAGTTTCATCAGCGGCTTGTATTTTCGAGGAAAGATGGCTTATGCGGAGGCGTTTCACGCGGGGCCCGCAGGAGTTCCCGGTGTGCTCGTTATCGTGCCGGGCGCCGGCCTGATTCCTCCCGGGACGATCGTGGACGCGGGGCAACTGCGCGCGATCGCCGAGATTCCAGTGGACGCAGCGAATCCGGCCTTTCGAGATCCTTTGATTACGGCGGCAAAACTGGTGGACCAACATGCAGAAGGAGCTTGCTCTTATGTGTTGCTGGGCAGCGTGGCGAGCGGAAAGTACACGACGCCGCTTCTCGAGATCTTTGGGGAGCGTCTGCTGTTTCCCAGCGACTTCGTCGGTCGCGGAGACATGAGCCGAGGAGGATTGATGCTGCGGCATGCTCGTTCAGGAGTTGAATTGACGTACATGCCAGTTCGGGGCGCGTCGTTGCGCGGCGTGCGGCCGCCGAGGTTGGAGAAGTGGCGGAAGCCGTGATTTTTACCGGTCTGCAGGGATCGGGTAAGACGACGTATTTCAAGGATCACTTTGCCGCCACGCACGAGCACGTCAGCCGGGATATCTTAGTCACTGCGGAGTCCGAAGCGGCATTGATTAAGGAGTGTCTTCGCTCAGGCCGTTCGTTCGTGGTGGATGACACCAACGCGACGCGGCTGGTGCGAGCGCCGCTGATCAAGCTGGCAAAGGCCGCGGGGTTTGCGGTGCATTCTTATTTTTTTGATGTGCCCGTCCGAACTGCCATCGGACGTAACAACCATCGCAAGGATAAAAATCCTATCCCGGTTCCGGCGATTCTACGCACGGCGAAGTATCTGGAGCGGCCCTCTTTGGACGAAGGATTCGATGAGATTCGGACCATCACCGTGGATGCAAACGAGCGATGATTATTGCCAACCGCCGCCGAGCGCCCGATAGAGTTGCACTACCGAGACGAGTTCATCACGGCGCAAACGAGCGAGAGAGAGCTGACCCTGAAACAAGTTGCGCTGAGCGTCCAAGACCTGAAGATAACTATCCAGGCCGCCCTTGTAACGCAGCTCAGAGAGGCGATTCGCGTCTTCGAGAGCGTTCACGAAAAGTTCCTCCTGCTTTCGCTGCTCCATGTTCTTCTCGTGGTCGATGAGCGCATCCGATACTTCACGGAATCCGTTTTCTATCGACTTTTGATAATTGGCGATCATCTCGCGTTTGGCCGCTTGGGCGTAGTGAACGCCATTTCGGATACGGCCAGCGTTGAAGATGGAGAGATCCGCGTTGGGCGCGATCGCCCACTGGCGCGCGGGGCCTGTAAACAGCGCCGAGAGAGATCTGCTTTGGCCGCCGAGGAATGAGGTGAGCGAAATCTGCGGGAAGTACAGCGCTTCCGCGGCGCCAATTTGGGCGTTGGCGGAAATCAAGGAGTCTTCCGCTTCGCGAATATCGGGACGCCTTTCAATTAAGCGGGACGGCAGGCCGGCTGGGATCCCGGCAACCTGGGGGAAATCGACTAGCTTGCGGCCGCGGGGAACCGCACCTGGATTTTCGCCGAGCAATAAGCTCAGAGCATCTTCGGTTTCGCCGCGCAGACGCTCGGCGGCGGCGATCTGCGCGGTTGCTGTGTACAGCAGTTCTTGCGCCTGACGGACATCCAACCCAGTGGCCGCGCCGCGTTCATGCCGATACTCGGTCAATTTGAGTCCATTCTCGGCGGTTTCGCGCGTGCGCTGTGCAATCTCGATTTCCATGTCGAGTTCGAGCAGGTTCAAATAATCGCTGGTCACATCCGCGATCACCGTGGACATCACGCCGTGCTGCGCCTCCTCGGTTGCCAGATATTGCGCGCGGGCAGACTCCGTCAGTCTGCGCAGACGGCCCCAGACATCAAGTTCCCACGACAGCGAAAAGCCAACCTGGGTATAGCTGGCGCTAAGGTTCAGACCGGGAGGAACAAAGGTGTACGAGCCAACGGATGAAGTTCGGACGGCGTCAAATTGACCCGTTGCGTCCAAGGACGGAAACTCGTTGGACCGCGTAATGCCATATTGAGCCCGCGCTTCCAATACTCGCTGGACGGCAATTTTCAGATCGTTGTTCTGAGTAATAGCGGTCTTGAGCAATTGCGTCAATACGGGGTCATGAAACAGATCGAACGGCGCGGTATCGGCGATAGATGCGGGCGCCGGTTGACCGGGTTCGCCGCGGTACTGCGGTGGAACCGCTACCTGCGGCCGCTTATAATTCGGGCCGACGGCGCAGGAACTGAGCAGCGCGGCCAAGCTGAGAGGAATAATTGCTTGCCATTTCATCGGGAAGCTCCTACGGCCGTCAATTCATCGTGAGCCCGCGCGCTCCGCCGATCGGTCAGTCGACTGACAACTACAAAACAAACCGGGACAGCGAAGATGGCGAGTAATGTGGCGGCATTCATTCCACCGAAGACGGCCGTTCCCAAGGCCTGCCGGGAAGCCGCGCCCGCTCCTGTCGCGATAACGAGCGGTAACACTCCGAGGATGAATGCGAAGGAGGTCATCAGAATTGGGCGCAGGCGGAGATGTGCCGCCTCAATTGCGGCGTCCACTGTGGGCATACCCTCGCGCTCGCGTTTGTCCTTGGCGAACTCCACGATCAAGATGGCGTTCTTTGCGGCAAGACCGATCAGGGTCACGATGCCGATTTGCGTGTAGATGTCGTAATCGAAGTGGCGCAGAAAGACGGCGAGTAGTGCGCCGAAAATTCCGAGCGGAACTGCGAGGATAACTGCAAATGGAATGGACCAGCTTTCATAGAGCGCGGCGAGAAATAGAAAGACGAGCACAGCGGCCAAGCCGAACGTGTAGGCCTCCTTGCCTTCCGCGAGCTTTTGCTGGTATACGGTTCCGGTCCATTCATATCCGTAGCCCTTTGGCAAGTTATGCTGCGCAACCTGCTCCATGGCAGCCGCGGCTTCGCCGGAGCTATGGCCGGGAGCGGCCTGCCCCAGAATTTCGATAGCGCGATAACGGTTGTAGCGATAAATCACTTCAGGTCCGCTCACCGGCTTTACGTGGACGAGCGTTCCCAGCGGAATCATTTCACCTTGGGAACTGCGCACATAAAAGCGGTTGATGTCGCTTGCCTGGTCGCGATACTGCGCATCGGCTTCCATCAAGACCTTCCATGTTCGGCCAAAGCGATTGAAGTCGTTCACATAGAGACCGCCGAGAAAGGTCTGCAGGGAATCGTAGACATCGCTGACGGGGATACCGAGAGTTTGCGCCTTGTCAATGTCGACAGCGACATTGTATTCGGGAACGTTACCGCGGAACGTGCTGACCACTGTGCCGAGTTCCGGCCGTTGGCGCGCCGCCGCGAGCAAAGCATCGGCCGTTCGCGACAGGTCGTCAATACTTCCGTTAGCGCGATCTTCGAGCATAAAATCGAAGCCTCCGGAAGTGCCCAAGCCGAGGATGGGAGGAAGCCCGAACCCGAACGCAAAACCGTCGCGCAACCCGAAGAAGCCCTGCTGGGCGTGCCCCAGGATGGATGCAAACTGAGTCTGTTTCGAAGTTCTTTCGTCCCAGGGCCGAAGAGTGCCGAAGATGGTTGCGACATTCGAGTTACTTGTCGAGGTAACGAAATCCAGACCGCCGAAGGTGGTGACGTAATCCACCCCGGGAGTCGAGGCGACAATCTTTTCGACTTGATGGGCAGTATGTTCGTTACGGTCGATAGAGGCGCCATCGGGCAAGCGGAGTGCAGCGAAAAAGACTCCCTGGTCTTCGTCCGGAAGGAACCCCGATGGAACCATCTTGAACAGAAAACCTGCGCCGGCATAGATGCCCGCAAGCGCGACCAAGGCCAAGACGGACCTGCGGATGAGAATGCGAACGCCGGAAAGGTATCGGTGCGTAGTCCAATTGAAAGCGAGGTTGAAGCGGCGGAAGAAGGCGCCCAGTAGACCGGGGCTGTCCTTCCTCGGACGCAGGATCATGGCGCTGAGAGCCGGGCTCAACGATAGCGCATTGAAAGCGGAAAGCAGCACGGAGACGGCAATCGTCAGAGCGAACTGGCGATAGATCTGCCCGCTGATGCCGCCGAGAAAGGCCACCGGGATGAATACCGCCGCCAAAATGCAGGCGATGGCGATGACCGGGCCGGACACGATCTCCATGGCGCGGAGGGTTGCTTCACGCGAAGGCATTCCTTCGTCCAGGTTGTGCTGAATCGCTTCGACAACTACAATTGCGTCGTCAACGACCATGCCGATCGCGAGAACCAAGCCGAACATGCTGGTCATATTGATGGTGAACCCGAGCAGCGGAAATAGTGCGAACGCGCCGAGGATCGAAACGGGGACCGTAAGGAGCGGGATTAATGTGGCGCGCCAATTTTGAAGAAAGACAAAAACCACAATGACGACCAAGCCGATGGCTTCTAGCAGTGTGAAAACCACGTCGCGAATGGACGCGCGCACGAAGCGAGTGGCATCGTAGTTGATGTCGTATCGGATACCGGTGGGAAACGTCTGGCTGGCATCCTTCATAAATGCCAGGACACGGTTGCCGGTCTCGACCGCATTTGCTCCTGGAGAGAGAAAGACGATGATGACCGCAGCCGGACGGCTGTTCACGCGACTGAAGTTGGCGTAATCCTGCGCTCCCAGCGACACTTTGCCAAAATCGCCGATACGAAGCAGCGATCCATCCGGCTCCGCGCGGACCACAATATTCGCAAATTGCTCCGGTGTCTCCAGACGCCCTTGAGCGTTGACCGGGTATTGAAAGTCACTGTGTGCCGTTACCGGAGGTTGGGCGATGGCGCCCGCGGGGTTTTGGCGATTTTGCGACTGAATTGCGTTATTTACATCGGTGGCGGTTACGCCCAACTCGGCCATCTTGTCGGGATTGATCCACACCCGCATGCCGTAATTCTGGGGAGCAGCCATGCGGCAATCGCCGACACCGGGCAGACTGCCGATCTTGTCGACCAGATTGATGGTTGCGAAATTATTGAGGAATAACGAATTGTATCTTCCATGTTCGGCCGATAGAGCAATTGCGAACAGGAATGCCGAAGAAACCTTCTTCACCGTCACGCCCTCGCGTTGCACGTCTTCGGGCAGTTGCGGCATGGCCACACTGACTTTGTTCTGCACTTTGACGGTAGCGATGTCAATGTTGGTGCCAAGCTCAAACGTGACATCAATGGTTAGCTGGCCATTGTTCGAACTGCGCGAGAAGAAGTACAACATGCCGTCAAGGCCGGTGAGTTGCTGCTCGATGGGCTGAGCAACGGTTTTCTCGAGGTCGAGCGAATTGCCGCCTCTGTAATTTGCGGTGATCTCAACGACCGGAGGAACCACCTCCGGATAAGTTGCTATCGGCAGAGTGGGAATCGCGACCACGCCGAGCAAGACGATGACAATCGCGATGACGATCGCGAATACTGGACGATCGATGAAAAACTTAGCCATGGAGAACTCCCGATCAGTTGTTGTCTGTTGCGGCCGGTGATGGTTGATAGGGCTGGGGGTTGACCACGGAACCCGGTCTAATAGTCATGAGACCTTCGACAATCACTTGGTCGCCGGGCTTCAATCCCTGGTCAACCACCCAATTCGTGCCGACGCGATCGCCGATTACTACGCCACGCGCCTCGGCTTTATTGCCCGGACCAACCGTCATCACGGTTTGCATGCCTTGCAGCTCTTGTACTGCACGCTGCGGTATGAGTAACGCATTTTTTCGCTCGCGAACTTGCACCCGGATACGGCCGAATTGGCCTGGCAACAGAATATGTTGGGGATTCGGGAAGGTCGCTTGCAGTTCGAGTGTTCCCGTTTTGGGGTCGACCTGATTCGTGGAATTTTGGACATGTCCCTGCTCGGGATAAATGCTGTTATCGGCCAACAGCAGTTGGAGAGAAGAATGCCGCAGGTCGCCGGATTCATCGTTCTTGAGGAAGCTCAGATAATCGGCTTCGCTAACTTTGAACCGCACCCAAATCGGATCGAGCGGAACGATTGTAGTGAGCGGCTGCGCCGAGGCTTTGGTGACCAGGCCGCCGACTTGAACGGTGCTGTCTCCGACACGGCCGCCGATGGGAGCGACGATAGTGGCATATTCCAAATTGATCTCCGCCGTTTGCAGCAGAGCCTTATTGGCTTCGAGCTGGGCAGCGGAAGTAATCACTTGAATGCGAGTCGAAAGCCGAGTTTGCTCGACGTTGGCCTGGCGGGCGGCCACGTTGGCCTGATTTGCCTTCAAGGCTGCAATAGCATTGTCAAGGTCTTCCTGCGCCGCGGCGTCTTGTTTCACCAGCGGAGTCAGGCGGTCAACGTCCTGCTGGGCTTTGAGTTGATTCGCCTCAGCTTGTTTCAGATCGGCCTCGGCCTGTAATAGAGCCACTTGCCGTTGGGCGAACTCCACGTTTCCTTCGCTCTGCGCCACGTCTCCTTTGGCCTTGGCGACGTCCGCCTGATAGGGCCGGAGATCGAGGACATACAGAACCTCTCCCGCTTTGACATTGGCTCCGGTTTGAAAAAGGCGCTTGCGAACATAGCCGTCCACCTGCCCGCGAATTTCCACTTCATCGCGCGCAAACGTCTGGGCCGCGTACTCCGCATAAATTGGAACGCTCCGCGGCTTAACTTCCGTAACGGACACCGTCGACGGAGGAGGAGCGCTATGCTCGGCTGTGGCCGTGCCACATCCAACGGCCCAGAAATTTGCGGCGGCTAGCGGGAGAACTAGAAACCATCGCAATCCGAAATGAGACTTCAAACGTTCGATCAAAGTTGAATAGCTGGACAACATGTGAAGGTTCCTAGCGGGAAAGATGAAACCGGAACGATAAAGGACTCAGTCTAATTGACCAGTTGGATAGTTATCTAACGGACCGCTATGCGCGACTGTATACAGTGGCTGAATAAATGCGCATATAATTAGGTTGCAAAATTGACTGGCGAGTTAAACCGAACCATGTCCTCACACATCGCGGGCGAATTGAAGACCATAGCGACACATGGCCGTAATCGAGATGTTACGCGCGGCGCGATCCTTGCGGCCGCCGAGCAGGAATTTGCCAGGCACGGGCTGGAGGCCGCTCGCACAGAAGAGATCGCGAAGCAATCGGGTGTGACGAAGGGCATGATTTATCACTATTTCGGCAGCAAGGAGAAGCTGTATGAATCGGCGTTGGAGCAGGTACTTGCTCCGCTGCTGGTTTCGCTTCAACAGTTTGCAACTCCGGAATCGGAGCCTGGCGCCGCCCTAAAGGCTGTAGTCGAGCGCATTTTGCAGTTGACCGGAGAGAAGCCGGGCGTTCCGGCGATGCTGTTCTTTGAAGTCATCCAAAACCGCGGCGCGTATTACACCAAAGCTGGATTCCCGTCTCTGTATCATGTGTTGGCGACAATTCTGAAGCGCGGCCAGAAGAAAGGCGTGTTCCGGCGTTTGGACGCATGGCACACCGCGGTCAATATCGTCGGCGCCTGCTGTTTCTACTATTGCACTGCGCAACGTTTGCAATCGGTGTGGCCAGGCGACAGGAAGCCGCTGAGCACCGAGATGATCGAGCGACACTCAGAAGAGGCGTTGAGCTTGATCATGAGGGGCGTATTAGCGTGAGTCTTTAGGAGTTAAGAAGCCAGAAGCGCGAAGCCAGCTCCGCCTCCAACGAAAGTCAGATGGAATGGGCGGTGATTCGGGACGAGGACCCTTCGCTGACGCTCAGGGTCCTGCCGGAGCGGAGTGAATCAGTGAGGGTTGGGTTCCGGAACCGTGGCGTGGCAATATACACAACTCCGGTTGGGCACTCCCAACGGGGGATCGTTTGAGGGATCGCCGTCGGCGTACAACAGGGCTCGCGCGTTCAGATCCGACGCCTCTATCGCTTCCAGCACCTGACGATAGGGCCACGTCTCGTAATTTTTCGCATATCTGGCGTTGGCGTAAACGATTTTGGCGACGTTAATTTGGTCGGCTTTGACCAATCCGTTACCCAGATTGAGCATGTACCCTTCGAAGCTGTGAGGAGCAATGTCCCCCTCGGACCAGCAAGCTTTCTTCCGGCCAACGGACGTTTGCAAGTTGAGATAAGGCCCAACGTCCGGATTCGTTCGATCGATGCTTCCCCCGACGCAGGCATCCAGGCCTTGCCACAGGGACTCGAGCGCGTTGTGGTAGGTAACGCTGTCCTTCGAGTCGGTGTTATGGGCTGCCCAGCGATTGAAATTGTTGAATTCCGGAAATTGATAGGCTGCGAAGTCAAGCATCTTATCTCCTTGCGCGATGAGGTTTGGATTGTTACTCATCTGGCCCACGTGCACCGTCGTGATACCTAAATATCCTGGCAAGTGGTCGTCGTTGATATATCCGATGAGGTGTTGACCGTAGTAGTCCAGGTCAAAAGCCTTCCCGAAGAGCGCAGCGGCCGTTGGCATATCCGACTGCAGCACGTTCTGATCCGGTTTGGGGTCGCGCGTGTACTCACCGATATGCCAGAAGTGCGTGGCGCCTAGCAGTGCGTAAAGCGTGGCATTGTTCGGATCATGCTGCAGAGCTGCCTGGAGTTCGGCTTGCACTTCCGGGATGGAGTCGTAATCGTTGCCATGATAGACGGTCCAGAATCGTTCGATCGCCGCATCGCTGCTCCCTGGGTTTGCCGGTCCCGTTTCGCCCCACTGATCGGAATGGAGGGTGGCGCCAAACAGCCAAAACATCGAGATGCCGAAGAGCGCCGCTGGAATGATCCGATTTCTCTTGATCCGTTTAGCGAAATTGCTGAGATTGTTGGTGTTCAATGTGATTCCTTTCGCGAGTTAGTTGAAGAATTGAAACGTCAGGCATAGTGAGGCCGAACTGTTTGCGAAGACCTCGCTCAAAGAGACCTGACGGAAGGAACTTTCGCAGGACTCCGATCATCCTCGCTTCTTTGCCCACCGGGTACCGCGCGTCCGGAGAGCGGCTCGTTATCGCCCGCAGAACTACAGAAGCCACTCTGCCGGGGTCCACTCCGTTTGCAATGTTCCTATTCACGGACTCAGTGACCCGGTTGCGGAGCTGAGCGTATATGTCGAGCGGTCGAGTCACAACCGGAGCATTTTGAAAAATACTTGTCCTTGTGAATCCTGGTTCGACCACCGACACGCGGACTCCAAAGTCCCTTACTTCGTAATCCAGGGATTCGGAGTAGCCCTCCAGCGCGTGCTTACTTGCGGCATAAATGCCCTGGTATGGCGCGGGTACGAATCCGACGATTGACCCTATATTGAGGATGCGGCCGTAGTTCTGTTCGCGCATCAGGGGCAGCACGGCGGCGCTCATCCGCAGGACGCCAAAGAAATTCGTTTCAAAGAGCTGTTTGGCCTCTTCGATACTCGTTTCTTCGATAGACCCAATCAACGCATAGCCGGCATTGTTAACAAGAGCATCGATTCGTCCGGCGCGGTCGACGATGGTTTCGACACACGATCGAACGGACGCCGCATCGCGGACGTCGAGACGAACTGTCTCCACGCCAGCCGGATATTTGCCAATTTCCGAACTCCCCCGCGCCGCTCCGAACACGCGGAATCCATTGCGCGCGAGGCGCTCCGCTATTGCCAGGCCAATTCCCGATGACGCGCCTGTTACCAAAACTACCTGTTCTCTACTCATGTTGTCTGCTCCTAAGTGAATATAAACAATGTGGGCACTCGCCACATTGTATACCAATAAGATGTGGCGCCTGTCAACATCGTTTCAACCAAACGCGATCGGAAAGACGGTGGCGCCGCGCTAAATGTTGTTTGTGTCAACACTGAATTACAATCCCAGAGAGGACTGCGTGCAGCGCAAAAAACCCTATCACCACGGCAACCTGCGGGAAACTCTGCTGGACTCCGCCATCCGATTGATCGCTGAAGTTGGACCGGCGGGATTCACGCTGCGCGAGGTGGCGAGACGAGCCGGTGTCTCCCATAACGCACCGTACCGGCATTTTAGCGACCGGGATGATTTAATCGCCGCAATTGCTACGCAAGGCTTTCGGCAGTTGACGCAGGCCATGCTCCGTGCCGCGGCGGGAGGAGTGAGCGCCGTGGACCGCCTCAAGCGGGCGGGGCTGGCGTACGTTACGTTCGCTTTGCATAGACCAGAACATTTCACGGTGATGTTTGATGCCTCGACGCCGGTGAAGGGCGGTCATGAGGATCTAGCGAAGGCGGCGGAGGAGGCTTTCGATACGCTGCTAAATCTAGTCCGGAGTTGGCACGACGAAGGACGGCTCTCAGGGGATGCGCGAGAGTTCGCGCTGCTCGCGTGGTCGATGGTCCATGGCGTCGCCAAGCTAGCCACTACCGGCCACCTCCCCTATGCGTCCCGGGCACGAATCCTAAAATTCGCAGAATTCGTAATTGACGAATCGCTGCGGGCGCGTGCATGAATTCAGAATTCCGAGCGGCCTGGCCCTCCACACACCTTGACGATCTACCAAAGAGGGCATATGATTCACATAGGATGTCTACCAAAGAACGAGACCGAATCGAACTCTTGCAGGGCACGCTTGATTTACTGGTTCTCCAAACGCTCCTCTTCGGGCCTCTACATGGGCACGCAATTGCGAAGACAATTGAACGCAATTCGGAAGAAGTACTTCAAGTGGAACAAGGATCGCTGTATCCGGCATTGCATCGGCTGATCAAGCGGGGCTGGATCACTTTCGAAGAAGGAACGTCTGAAAACAATCGGAGAGCCAAGTATTATCGCCTCACGGCGCAGGGGAAAAAACAGTTGACTATCGAGACGACGAAATGGGACAAGCTCACGCGGGCCGTCTCACGGATCTTGCGTCCCGCAGCGCAGGAGGCGGAATGATCTGGCGGCGCAAACGGATGCCGGGGGCGCTGGATCTCGATATCGAGGAGCACATCCAGCGCGAGACGGCGGACAATATCGATCGCGGCATGCCGGCTGAGGAGGCCCGTTATGCCGCTCTTCGCAAGTTCGGCAATATTAGCCAGATAAAGGAAGAAACTCGGAACGTCTGGGTATCCGTCTGGCTGGAACAAGCGATTCAAGACCTGCGATATGCGGCCGGAATGCTGCGCCGTAACCCAGGGTTTTGTGTTGCGGCGGTGTTGACCCTGGCGTTAGGTATTGGCATGAATACCGCCATCTTTAGTGTGTTCGACGGGGTTGTTCTGGCGCCCTTGCCCTACAACCAGCCGGATCGGCTAGTGTTGGTGTTGTTATACAACCAGACGCTTAAGAGCGCAACCTACCTTTCTTATTCCGACTTTCTCGATTGGCAGCGCGAGGCTCACTCCTTCGAGCGTATGGCCGCGTTCCAACAGTGGGACCACGATCTGACGAGTCCAGGAACGGCCGAACATCTCAGTGGCGAACAGGTCTCTTGGGGATTCTTCAGTACGCTAGGCGTGAAGCTGGCCTTGGGGCGCGAGTTCACGGCGCAGGAAGACGTGCATGGCGGGGCGCCTGTCGTTATCATCAGCGATACTCTCTGGAGAAATCGTTTCGGCCAGAGCCCAAAAGCTGTCGGCAAGATTGCGACGCTGGACGGAGTCGATTACACGATAATCGGAGTTCTCCCGCCGGGTTTTCGTTTGCTGACCGATGCTGATTTTTATTTGCCGCTCGGACAAGCCGATCCGCTAGCACTGGGAGATCGCGCAACCCACGATATTGCGTCTATCGGGCGTTTGCGGGCTGAGGTGGGGATTGGTCAGGCGCAGGCGGAGATGAACGCCGTTCAGGAGAATCTGGATCGGCTCTATCCGCGCGAAGAGCGAGGACTGGGCGCTGAGATCCTGCCGTTGAAACATGAAATTGTCGGCACGGTACGCGGGACCCTTTTGTTGCTACTCGGCGCGGTGGCGGTACTCTTGCTGATCGCCTGTGCGAATGTTGCGAATCTTTTACTGGCGCGCGCGGCGGCACGCAGCCGCGAGTTCGCCGTTCGCGCAGCCCTTGGCGCCAGCCGCATGCGTATTGTCCGGCAATCGATCGCCGAAAGCGCGCTCCTTTCTGTCGCCGGCGGCATTTTGGGGCTTGCAGTTGCGCGATGGGGAGTTAGCGGCCTGTTAGCGGCGCTTCCTGGAACCTTGCCGCGCAGTGAGAATGTCGAGCTGAATACTTCAGTCCTGCTTTTTGCATTCGGCGTTTCAATCTGCGTGGCGATGCTTTCGGGTCTCCTGCCGGCGCTCAAGAGTTCGAGCCTCGATCCGCAAGCCGCACTAAAACAGGGAGGTCGCGGCGGAACGAGCGCCGTTCATCGTATACAAAGAAGCTTCGTGGTTGCGCAAGTGGCGTTGACACTCGTGCTGCTGGCGGGCGCCGGCTTATTGTTCCGCACGGTTCGGCATTTATGGAGCGTGAATCCCGGCTTCGACACGCACCACGTCATTACGTTTAAAATCGGGCTCTCGCCCTCGGTTGCCAAGACGCCAGCGAGGATGAGAATTGCCTACCAGCAGTTGATGGAGCATATACGGGAGATCCCCGGCGTCCAGGCGGCGGAAGTTACTACGCTGGTCCCTTTGAGCGGTGAAGACGACTCGCTGCCCTTTTGGCTCGGCCCACAGGCGCCGCCATCGATGGCCGAGGCGCCCCGGGCGCTCTCGTATTCAGTAGGTCCGGACTATCTCAGGGTTATGGGGATACCGCTGCTTCGAGGACGATTTTTCACTCTACACGACACGACGCACTCGGCCCCTGTGGTGGTGATCGACAGCCAGATGGCGCGTGCCTATTTCCCCGGCAAGGATCCTGTCGGCCAGAAGATATCGTTTATTCACGTAGGGCAGTTTCGTGTAATTGGAGTGGCTGGCCATGTGCGGCACTGGGGATTGGACAATCGTGGGGGGTTAAGTCCTTATCAGGTGTATTCGTCTTTTTACGAAATTTCCGATCAATGGCTGCCGGTCATGTATCCTAGCGTGACCGCGACCATTCGCACGGAACTTGACCCCGCAGCGATTATGCGGCCGATCAAAGCGGCCGTTTTCAAAGCCGGCGCCGACCAGCCAATCTACAGTGTTCGAACCATACAGCAACTGGCTTCGCACTCGATGCACCAACGGCTTCCGATGATCCTGATGGGCATGTTCGCGGGTATGGCATTGGTGCTTGCGTGTATTGGAACTTATGGCGTGATTTCCTATTCGGTAGAGCAGCGAGTTCAGGAGATTGGGATTCGTATGGCCCTTGGTGCAGAGAAAGCGGACGTTTCCCGGCTGGTCATTGCAGAGGGTCTTCGGCTGGCTTTAGCCGGAGTCGTGATCGGCGGAGCAGCCGCGTTGATGCTTGCTCGATTCCTTTTGAGCTTTTCGACGTTGCTGTATGGAGTCGGGGCGAGCGATCCGACAACGTTTGCCTCCGTATCACTAGTGCTGACGGGAGTAGCTGCCGGGGCCTGTTACATTCCTGCGCGACGTGCGGCCCGGTTAGACCCAATGGCCGCGCTGCGGCATGAGTAAAAATTTGCGACTAGCGCGCCAGCCGCTCCAAACGTTCTGCGGCCGCTAATAGCGTCTCCTGCTTTTTAGCGAAGCAGAAGCGAACCAGATGCGCTCCGATTTCCGGTGCTGAGAAGAAACTAGAACCGGGAACCGCTCCAACGCCGATGTCTTCGACCAGGTGCTTGCAAAAGGCGACATCGCTCGAGAAGCTGAATGCGGAGATGTCGGTCATGATGTAGTAAGCGCCCTTGGGAACTGAGCAGCGGAAGCCGGCTTTTTCGAGAATACCGAGCAGCAAGTCGCGCTTGACTAAATACGTCTCGGCGAGTTCCCGGTAGTACGACTGGGGCAGCGCGAGCGCGGTGATCCCAGCTTGTTGTAGAGGAGTTGCGGCGCCGACCGTGAGGAAATCGTGCACCTTGCGGATGTTGGCCGTCAGATCGGGCGGCGCGATTACCCAGCCGACTCGCCACCCGGTAACTGAATAGGTTTTGCTGAGGCTATTCACCAGCACGCAACGGTCGCGCATACCCGGCAGGGTAATTGGCGGAATATGAACGGTTCCGTCGAAAACGATGTGCTCATAGATTTCGTCGGTAATCAGCAGTGCATCGAATTCCTGGCAGAGCTCGGCCAGAAGTGTCAGTTCGGCGCGAGAGAACACGCGTCCGGTGGGATTGTTCGGCGAATTGAGAATTACTGCGCGCGTCCGATCCGAAAATGCCGCACGCAATTCGGCGGGATCGAAACTCCAGTCCGGCGGATACAAGGTAACGTGACGGCAAACGGCGCCGCTAAGCTGCGAATCGGGCCAATAATTTTCGTAGAACGGCTCAAAGATGATGACTTCATCGCCGGGATTTAGCAGCGCGAGCATCGCCGCAACCATGCCTTCGGTTGCGCCGCAGCAAACGGTAAGTTCACGCTCGGGATCTATTTCGAGGTTGTAGAACTGTTTGTAATAGCGGGTGATGGCGTCCCGGAACGGCTTCAGGCCCCAGGTGATCGAGTATTGGTTCAAGTCGTCGGCGATCGCTTGCTGGGCCGCGGTTTTCAGGTCAGCCGGGGCGGGGAAGTCCGGGAACCCTTGGGAAAGGTTGACCGCGCCATGCTTCAACGAGAGCCGGGTCATCTCGCGAATGACAGATTCTTTGAATTCGGCGACGCGAGCGCTTTGGAAACGAATGGTGGTAGCGGCCATGATGCGATTTTAAATGGTCACGATTCGAGATCCGGAAGAAATCCGCGATATTACTGGAGTCACGCGAAATGGGTTGTATGATTTCTAGACGATGCGGGCGAAGGATTGGCGGACAGCAGCGCGATACGCAGTGTATGTGGTGGGGGGCGGATTTCTACTTTTGAGCCTGATTGCGCTCACGCTAGAGCCGTCTAAAGAAGAGGCAACTGGACCGCGCGTGGGCACGATTTCTGAAGAAGCCAAAGCGACAGAAGCTTTAGGGGTTCGCGTTAAGGGCGGAGTTCGGACAAACCACGTCTACCAGAACGCTGAGTTGCCGATCTGGGCATCGGTCGAGAATCATTCCTCCGGCACTATACAGATCACGGAGTTCCGAATTCTCGACGATCAGGGGTTTCAAAACAAGGAGAGTTCGAAGTTGCCATTGGATGTGGCAACGGGAGGATCGACCGTTCTCCAGGACAGCGAGCATGCCGTTGCATCCTCGGGACGTTATTGGCTGGTAGCCGTGGTGCAGTTTCAAGCCGCGAAGCAGACCTATCGGCGCCTCCTAACCTTGGGGCCAGTGGAGGTAACGGACTGGTGGCGGGAAACATTGCTTCCCTTGAACCGGGCCCAGGGCTTCATCCTTCCGGCCACGCTTGCCTTGCTGACTCTAGTCGTGCAGCAGTCGCTCGCCAAGCGCGCCGAGCTCAACGCGGTTTGGAAAGACTTGCTGCCCCAGTTCATGGAGCGCACCGAACGGTACTATATGCCGCTGAGCCGCGCGAGCGATGATGTTTTGAGCTCGGCCGAGGCGCTGAGGACCAGCCAGACGCCGAAGAACCTGCGGCTGGCCTTTTTTCACTTCATGGTATTTCTTTATTGCCGTCGAACTCTGAAGGAAAAGATCGGCGGTATTACATTCAAGAATCGGGACGGAGAGCGATTGACTGCGATCTGCCTGGAGAGGATTCTCAAGCAGACCGATCAGAAGTTGGACCTAAAGGCGCGCGACGTGGTGCTGGATCAGATGAAGAGCAACGAAAACTATCACCGGTTTGAGGGCAAGTTTACCGGGTCCATTTACGGACCGACATTTGTAGTCTTAGAGACTCAGGTGGATAGTTGGATCACCGGGAAGGACTACCCGGCGTTGTCGCGGGCCCTGAAAGTGCTCAGTTTTACGATGGATACCGAAGTGAATCGACCGCTGGAGAAGTGGTATGAGAAGCCGGAAGTACTAGAAAACAAAGTAGTTAACGAGATGTTAACCGAGCTGAGCACAGACAACGAACTGCACCCTTTATTTAAAAAGTATACAGATCGTCTGTTGATCTAGCCGACTTTGGTGTATTCCATAGAGTTTGACCTATTGATAGTATACAGGGGTGAGCAAGGAAACGCAATAGGGAATGCCGTTCCGAACACTTCCTTGATTTTACCTCAAAACCGCTAGCGCGTGCTTGACCTGATTGGCCGCTTCCGTTTGTGAACCGCCGACGGAGGCTTTGGTTTGTACACGGGAACATCGGGGACCGTGCCCGCATAGAGGCGCCGGTACACGTCCGCATTGCGCAGCACGATCTGAATATAGGACCGCGTCTGGTGGAAGGGAATGATTTCAATGTATTCCGAAGGTTCGCGAAACGGTCCCCAGGACCGCCACAGGTTAGCCCGGCTTTGGCCGGCATTGTAGGATGCCAGCGCAGGCTCCGGCTCCCCGCTGAATGCGTTCATCAGATTGCGGAAATAGTACGTGCCGAGTTGGATGTTACGGCCAGCGGTAAGAAGCTGTCCGGACGAGTAACCGCGGAGACGCAGATGGCGCGCCAATTCCCGGCCGGTAGAGGGGAGGATCTGCATCAGTCCGTACGCTTTGGCGTAGGAGATCACCTTCACATTGAATTCCGATTCCTGGCGAATCAGCGCCGTCACCAGGAACGGGTCCAGATTTTGCGCGCGACTCTGAATTTCGATATCTTGGCGGTATGGGATCGGAAAAGCCAGACGCCAAAAGGGCACCGGGGCTTCGTCAAGGGGCATGTACAGGTAATCGGGCGCGTAGGCCTTGATATAGCGCATGCCCTCGTCGGGCGCGCCGCGAGCTGCTGCCTGCTTGGCCAGTTCGAATGCATAGACGTTGGGCTGATCGGTATTGTCGTTGCGAGCGCCGAATTTCAGTTCGTTTTCGGCAAAGTCGTTTAGCCCGGTCAGGGCGAGCAGTTCGGAACGCGTAATTCGGGCTTGCGCCGTTTTGTCGGGTTCGAAGCTGGGGAATTGCAAACGGGGCGGCCAAGAGACGCCCTGGAGGAAGGTGACGGTGGCGGGATTGGGGTCGCTGGCTTCGATGGCGGGTGTTTTCAAGCGCTCGCGAGCGATGACGGCGTAGTATGTGTTGGGGAAACGCTGGTTGATCTCCTCATAACAGGCCCGGGCGGATGTCAGGTCCTTTTTGATCTCCGCCAAACGCCCCAGAAAATAAAGGGCATCGTCGACGTCCGCCGAATTGGGGTACTTTTGGATGTGGGTGCGTAGGAGGTCGGCCGCGTCGGCGCTATTGCGACGGTAACTGTCGAACGCCACCTGCCAACTGCACCAGGCGGCACGCCGGTCCGCTGCAAAAGTGGCGGCGCAACTCCTATAAAGAGGCAGATAAACCGATGGCTGGTTATCGGTTCTGGCCTGGTCGGCTACGGAGATGAGAGCGTCCATGCGCCAGGGAGAACTCGGATGATACTTAGCAAGTTGATCCAGGAACGGCTTCACGTCGCCGTGGCGGTCCAACTTGCGCACGCAACGGATCAGGTAATCGAGGCGTTCGGCGTCAGCCTCCGGGTCGGACACTTTCAGAGCAGTGAAGTATTGAAACGCCGGACCGGTATGCCCGGCCTCGAAATCGGCTTCGCCGAGACGCACTCGTGCCAGATCCCGTTGAGCCCCACCCAACTGTGGAATAGCCGCTGCCAATTCGACGCGAGCAGCGGCAGGATTTCGGGCATCGAACAGCTTCTGAGCACGGCCCAATAGAGCGGTGGGCATGGGAACGGGAAAGGCGTCGCCCAAACGTTGTTTGATGCCGGCTAATGCGGTGGCGGCATCGGCTGCCTCCTTGGCCGAAGGATAGTTGTAATAGACGCGTTCGTAGTACTCGGCTGCTTGAGGCAAATCGCCGGAGCTTTGGAAGCCGCGAGCAAGCAGAAGGTCGCCTTCTGGCTGCGGGATGCGGTTGTAATACTTGCGAATCAAATCCAGAGCGGTTTTGGGACTGTCGTTGTCCAATTCGGCGCGCACAGCAAGCGCCGCGGCATCACCAGTGAAGGGCGAAAGAGGCGTCTGGTCGAAAACACGCGTGACAGATTTAGCCACTTCGGAGTAATTCTTCAGGCGGTACTCAGCCTCGGCGCGGATGTACTGGGCGTAATCGTCCAGCATCGGAGCCCGAGAGGAGGCTGCTTTCGCATATTCGGCGGCGGCGCTGGGATTATTCAGGTCGAGTTCATGCTGGGCGACAGCGATGAGACCAGCCGCGCCGACAACCTTTGGCTTGGGAGGTGGCGGCGGCTTCGCCGGATGCTTCCTGGCCGGAGTGGAAAGCAACAATCCAGCAGAGAACAGTATCAGTAGCAGGCATGCCCAGACCGGGACTCGCCGCGTAAGAGGTGATGGATTAATACAGCGGCCCAGGGTATTCGGCTCCCAATTTCAACTCGTCGCCGGCGGCGGCTGTTTTGACGAGCTCAAGATGAAGATAATCGACCATAGTTGGTGCGGTCATAAACAGGCGGCGATAGGCTTCGCGCGCGGCGTCGATTTCAGAACGCAGGAACAGATATAAATTGTTCTGCTCGCGGCCTTGCCGGCAAGCCTCCGGCCGGTACAGTTGCATCTCAGCTACTTTGACGCGCGAGAACCGTTGAGCGCGTATATGTTGGGAGCGTTGCTCTTCTCCGAGACTCGCCCAGGCGGGCAAAGCGGTCCTGTTCACGGGAGCGACCGGAGCGCCGCTTGGCGCCGGCTGGATCTGAGCGTGCAAATTAGCATTTGAACTCCGCTCGAGCACTGCGGAGGCGAGCCCGGTGACCAGTTCGAGAGCGTCGACATTATTCTCCGCCGGTCCGCTTACCGCGAACAGAACGCTGACGACCCGGTCGCGGTTTGCGATGGGCATGATGCAAGCGCGGTCCGTTGGCGTGGCGGACGCAAGGGCGTCGCCAACCTCTGCCGAAGTACGCAAAGCGACAACGGTGTCGTTAGTAGAGATGGCGTTCGCGAAAGCAGCGCCCGCTTGCCGGGCGATCTCGAGCCCGGGTGCAACCGGAAGATCACGTTCCCCGAGGAGAACCAATTTGTCGGCACGGACCGCAAATAATGCCACCTGGGACGCGAATCGAGCCGCTGCATCGAGTGTCGTCGATGCCCAGTCCGCTTCGCTTTCATAGCGCCGCAGCCGCCGCAGTAATTGATTTAAATCATGGAGCAGGCTCAAACGCGCGGCCAGAGCCGCGTTCCGCTGCCCGGCATCGAATTCCTGGCGTACCGTGGTCCAAGCCGAGTCGAGAGCATGCATCTGAACCTCGATTTTAGCGGAACCTTCAATGCTTATTGTTGAGCGACCTTGCTGAGAGGCGGAGCCACAACGGGGGATGGGTCCAACGTGCCGATAACACGCCGCTGGTGTCCGGCATGTTGCAGGTCCAGGATCAACCGGCCATCGCTTTGGCTGGCGGCTTGCCCTTCCCAATCGTCGTCGCCGTCGTCTGCCTGTATCTGCGAGATTTGCAAATTCGGCCAACCTTGCTGAAACGAGACGCTAAAGGAACCGGTGGCGATTTGAAACGTATTGGTAGGCGATAAATCCACATCGGTCGCGGTGAACGTGCCGTTCGCTCGCAGATTTTGGATGGCATCGGCGCCTAAACCCTTCGATTCGAACCGCGCGTCACATCCGAGCAAACCGCCTTTCCAAGGAAAGCCGGATGCCAACGCCGTGAAACGATAAAGCGGCGCGAATCCGGACAGGTTAATCGATCCATGCGCGTGTACCCGGCCGCTTGGCGAGTTGAGTTGAAGCGACGTGACCTGCACGGCTGCGCCGTCCCACAGCAAGCGAGCGTGCAGCGAGCCAGCATCGGCATCGCCTGCGGTAAAGCGATCCACAGTGACGTCCCCGTCCAGGTTCAGCGCCTTCATCCAAGCTGGAATCTCCCGGCGGCCGAAGCGCAACCTGGCCCAAATGCCCTGAGCGCGGAGTGCCGGGTCTAGCGCGGTCTGCAATCTGGCAAGGTCGAGTGCCGGCAATTCAATCCGCAATCGCTCGGGATGTTTCGCGTGCTTGTTGAAGTGATATTCGCCACGGATCGCCAAGCCGTCGACTACGGCTGAAAAGCGAGGCAGGTCCAGAGTCGAATCTTCAAATAGCACACGGCTGTTGAATTGCCGCAGAGGCACGGCCAAACCGTCCGGTTGAAGCGACCCATCTTTGATTTGCAACTGGCCCGACCAGGATGCCGGATCGGATCCCTGATGGTTGTATATCATTTCGCCGGTAACCGTACCGTCGCTAAAGGCCAGCAGCGCGGAAGGCTCTCCAAACCACTTCGAAACCGTCTCCCGCAGTGGCGCCAGCTTCACTTCTACCGCGGTCAAGGTGGTCACTATGCGTTGAGTAGCGGGGTAATAGTCGCCGCTCGCCTCAAGCGTGCCTTTATCGGGCGTTTCAATGGTGGCCGGATCGAAATGTATGGAAGATCCCGAGATTGCGATGCGGGCGAGCGGGGCGCGGATCGGCGGTAGATTGGGCAGCGTAGCGACCGCGTTCCGGATGGTGGCTCCGCCGCGGAAACCGGCGCTATTCGAATAGCCGACTTCCCCTTGGAGGGTGCCGCCGAGCGCCAATCCATCGGGAGCGGCCAGGCCCATCCGTTTGCATAGCGGCAACAGGTTTTCTGCCGGTATGTCGATCAGATGCGCGAGCACCGTCCATTCCGGTTGGGTGAGGAAGTCGGTCGTGTGCACTTCCAGCAATACCGGCGTTCTTTCGCCCGCGCGCCACGGGCGGGTCTCGACGTCGAAGCTATGGGCAAGCACGTCGATGTCGCCGCGATAGCGGATGTGCCAGTCTTCGCCTTGCGATGTGAGCAGATCCCAGCGATGAACGTCCTGTAGCCGAAGCTCGCCGGTGAGGCGAAGGGCATTTGCCGGTCCAGCAATGCGCGCTTGGGAACTGACCGTCCCATGAATGCCGAGATCGTAGCCTTCGAACAGAGTCGTCAATTCGCTCAAGTCGCTGGGATCGAGCGTAACGTTCGCTTCCAGTTGATTCGCGGATGGCGTTGGCGGATTGAGATACCAGGTGGCAGTCCCGCGCAGATGGCCAAAGCCAATGCCAGCGCGGTCGGTCCTTGCGGGGGAACCCGAAAACTGGATGTACAGTTTGCCGGAGCTCTCGGGATAGATCGAGATGTCAGTCTGCGTCATGTAGAACGTTGTCTTGCGGGTACCGAATTTAAAGTCGATGCGGGCATCGGAGACCTCCACCGCCGGAAAGAGACTCAACGGCATCGTTCGCGGGACGCTGAGGCGGTCTACCAGCTCGACAACGTTCCAGGTTCCGTCGTTGCGCTTGACCAGATTGAGGGAAGGGTCTACCAGGCGCAGGCTAGCGAATTGAATTTTTCCGAGCAGGAGCTTATCCAGCCGCACACGCGCTTCGAGAGTTCCGACATAGGCGAAGGGTTCGAGTCCGTAGCGCGGGTCTTCATAAATGGTGACGTTTTCGAGGGAAAAGCCCGGTCCGGCGAATAACGAGAACGCGGCGCTGTCAAAATCGACACGCCGGCCGAGAGAGGATTCCAGTTCCCGGCGAATGAGATCGCTATACCGGGTGGCGTCAATGAACGGGGCGACCAAGCCCACCACGACCAGGAGACCCATGAGCGCGAAAGCAACGCGCAAAATCGGCCCTGACATGGCTTTGACGGAAAAGGTCATGAAATTGCGGTCACTGTGTGCCTCGATTATAGCTGCCGCAGCAGCGGATTGGGATGCTACTGGTCTTGGCTAGGAGCCTGGACAGATTGAACTCTACTAGTTCGGCGGCGGAAGCGGCGGATTCTTCATAATCGACCGTTGGAGCTGATGGTTGAGGAGCGATTGCTGGACCATGTAATCGAACACGCGCGCCCCTGTCCCGGCGCGCCCACCGGCACGGCGCAGCACAATGTTATACGCAATGCGGGAGATGAGAGCCGCATCTAACGCCGCAGTCTTGCTATCGTTCACGTCTTTCGCGTTCCCGGCAAAAAAACGTGCGCGCTGGGCCGCCACGACTCCCCTAAAGAAGTCGACCGCACGCGGGTAGTTCCGGGCAACGTGGGCATACGCATCCTGCACGTCGCCGGAGAAGCTTGAATAAGAGGAGCCAATATAATTCCGTTCGGTGGCAATAAAGGTGGGGCCCGGCGGCGGCTTATGAAGGTTCTGCGCAAGCCATTCAGTGCAGGCGCGTAGCGAGACCAAGCTGTTTTCGGTCACGACACGCCCGTGCGCGCGGTCCATGACGACGGCCGGATCGTATTTCTCCGCCATCTGGTACTCGATGTCGTTGTGGGGAACATTGGCAGCGATGTCATAGCGCCACAATTCGCGCAGGCGCGGCGCATCTTTCGGATACTTCCCCGCATTCGTCAACGTTTGAGCGATCAATCCGTCGCGCTTGGTCACATTCTGTGGATCCTTGTTCATGTAAAAGCGAACTTCCTGGGCCACCTGTTCTCGTTCCTGGGGAGTCAGCGTTTTATTCGTGACAAATTGCAGGATTGCGATGTTGCTCTGCACCGCTTGCGATACCTCGTTCGGTTGGGTTGCTTGCGAGGCGATTGAGGACAGCAAGAGAAGGAAAGTGAGCGGACAGCACTGACGGGCCTTATGTGGCCGGTTTCTGAAGGGAAGGATGCCAGATGGAATTCTCTGCGTCACGGAAAACCCGCTGCCTTCAGAACCGATTTTAGCAGACGCACGGAGCGTGCTTCGATCAACCGGTCCGATCAATATTCAACTCGCAACGCCTCCATCGGGTCGACTGTTGCGGCTCTCAATGCAGGGAACAGAGATGCTAAGAAGCTAACCACAATTAGAGTGATGGCGACTGCCGTGAGCGTCAGTGGATCGAACGCAGAGACCCCATGCAGCATGGCCCTGACCAAACGGCCAACAAAGATCAGACCTAGTGCGCCCACTGCCATGCCTACCGCCACCATTGCCAGCGCCTCACGCAGAATCATGCGGACCACGAGCCAGCGGTTGGCGCCCAAAGCAACTCGCACTCCAATCTCTCCTGTTCGCTGTACGACGCTGGCGGAGAGCAGGCCATATAAGCCTAGCGCGCTGAGGAGCAACGCCACAAGGCCGAAGAAGTTGCTCAACAGCGTGATGAGTTCTTCGCTGCCCAATGCGGCGTCCATCTGTTCCCGCAACGTGACGAAGATTACGAGAGGTATGGTTGGAGCTTTCTCCGCTAGAACCTTTCGAAATGCCGCTATCGCCGATTGCTTGGTTGGCGAGTTGATCAGAAACACCAGGTTGCCGAGGTGATCAATGCGCTGTAAAGAAATGGGGAAGTAGATCGTCCGGGGCGGTCCTTGCCGGACGTCTGAAAACTTAGCGTCTGCCGCGATTCCGATCACTCGACATTCTGGATGCTTCGGAAATTCGCGCTCATCACTCGCGCGAACATACCGGCCCAGGGCTTCCTCATGCGGGAACAAGAGCGCCGCCGCCGAGCGGTTCAAAATGCAGACATTCGTGGACCTGTCGTTTCTTGCAAATGCCCGGCCGCCGACAATCGGCGTTTTCATAGTCTTGAAATATCCCGGCCCGACATCGTTAAAGGCCAGTTGGAAGTCCTCGCGATCCTTTGATGAACTGTCGAGCGGCTGGAACCGCGACATCACCTCCTCCCCGGTCATTGGAGTCTTTGAAGTTACGGCGGCCGAGCGAAT
The DNA here is from genome assembly GCA_036272835.1 of Bryobacteraceae bacterium. Taxonomy (GTDB): domain Bacteria; phylum Acidobacteriota; class Terriglobia; order Bryobacterales; family Bryobacteraceae; genus Bog-105. Next base: position 17,145 of record DATAXY010000028.1, on the reverse strand, counting down.
ATCCGGCATCTCGTTCAGCCGGTCCACCATGGCTTGATAAAGATTGAGCTGCGCTTCACCTTTCAGATTGAGGATAGAAAGGGGCGATGTCTGAATGGTCACGTGGTCCGTATCAAATCCGGTGTGCTCCGAGCGCAGCTTCAGAACGCTTTGCGACAGCAAGGAAGCGAGCACAACCAGAATCAGCGAGAATGCCACTTGAATCGGCACAAATGTCCGGCCGGCAATGTGCCGCTTGCCTCCGAGAGTCGTGCGGGCCTTCAACAGCTCGCCTGGGTTCGCATGGCCGGCGCGCCAAGCCGGCAATACACCGGAGACCAACGTGGCGAATATTGCAAGCCCTCCGGAGAAAAAGAGCATCGATTGATCCGGAGTGATCTCCATCGGCTGTCCCATCATCGGATCACGGAAGAAGTGCAAGATAACCTCCGAACCGCGCCACGCCAATAAAGCGCCCAATGCACTCCCTGCGATAGAAATTGTCAGACTTTCAGCCAGATACTGCCGGATGAGACGCGATGTGCGCGCGCCCAGCGCGGTCCTGACCGCAAACTCCCGCTGGCGGGTGTAGACCTTCGACATCATGAGTCCTCCCACATTCACGCAACAGAGCAAGAGGACCATTCCGACCAGGCCCTCCATTAGAAAGAGCGGCTTTGCGTACGTACGCGTAATGTAGGTGGGAACTCCGGTGCGCGCTGAAGCGGAGGTCATATAGGCCTTGTCAAAATATGGAATGTGCTGGAACTTTACGGGGATAAATTGCATCATCCAACTACGATCAAACCGCCTCAACTCAGAGGCTGCCTGTTCGGCCGAGACTCCCTGCCGAAGCCGCGCGATGGCTGTGAATCCAAACAGCGAATCGGGCACATCCAGAATGTCCTCCTTCGCCAAGACATTCGCGAAATGCATGGGCAAGTACATCTTGATGTCGTATCCCGGCCAAATGCCTTTAAAGTCGGGAGCGATTACACCTACGACAGTCAACAGCGCTCCAGAGACCCTGATTTGCTTACCCACAATCCCGGGGTCCCTCCCGAAGTGGTCGTTCCAGAATCCATAGCTCAGAACCACTGGCCAGCCCTGTGATGGGCCGCCCCGAATATCGTCGAAAGGGGCGATCAATCGGCCCAGATAAGGCCGGACAGGAACGACCTGGAAAGCGTTGCCGGTGACCAAACCCGCGTCGTACATGCGCAACGAGCCCTGCCGATCCTCGATCGGGACGTTCCACCCGGTCCAACCAGAAATCTCTTGAAACGACGTGAGATCTCGCCGCAAAGCGAATAGCATTCTCTTAGTCACAAAGGTATCGCCGACGCCGCTATCATCGGCCTTGCTTGCTAGGCCAACTTCCATTAACTCGGAGGGACTTTGGGTCGGCAAGCCCCGCAAGACCAAACCATATAGAAAACTGAAGATCGCTGTGTTGACGCCTATGCCAAGCGCGAGCGTCAGAATCGCTGTCACCGCGAAAACAGGATTTTTGCGCAGCGCACGCAGACCGAGAACAATGTCCCGATAGCAGCCCTCTAGCAACGTCAGAAACTCTTGATCGCGAATTCGATCGATGGCAATTTGCGGGCTGCCTAATTCGATATTCACCGACCGTTTCGCCTGCTCCACGGATGCGCCTCTTTCGAGCCGGTCTTCCATCTCCATCTCAGTATGAACTCGCATCTCGTTCTCAAGGTCCGCGTCGGTACGGAAGTGATTTGGTCGTTTCCAGATGCTTTCCAGCCAGCGCTTCATCGAACAGTCACCTCCTGTGCTTACGATCGTGTACTACCGGCAGCGTTCCGTTTTCCGGAATGATGTCCAATATACGAATACGATCTAAGGTATGTTTCCAATGCACGACCAAAAATGGGTCGGCGCTGGCGCTTAAATAGAGATTCTGCCGGAACAGACACCATGCGTCGTCAGGCTCCTGCGCTCCCTGGTTTGGGAGTTGCGAAGAGTCCTGATAGCCAAATACCTGAATGTCGCTCGCAAGGCCATGCTGGATCTGAATAGCTCGCTCATAGGGAGGGCGCATCGGAACGCGATCGCTCCGGTCGATGCTTAGAACGTATTCGCGGAGCAAAGGGGACGTGTGAGATCGGCCTTTCGAGGAGATCTTATAGCGTGCCACCGCGATAGATCCTCTGAAGTTACCGACACAATTTCGATTCTCCTCCCCGGCAAAGGAAAGACAATAGCGCTGCCCCGACGAATGCTCCAGAAACTTGAGGCCCCGGTCTGTGCAGCAATCGTGATACTCCAGCGTTATTTGAATTTCGTATTCAGCCGTCGCAAAAACATAGTGCGGCTCGTCGTCCGCGTCAGGCAAAATGGACAGGCTCATGCCGCCCCAGAGGAGCGTCCGTCGGCTGATCGGAGTCATAACTTGGCAAATGCACGCCAATTGCCAGAGGGGAGCGAACCTGCTATCGCGTTGAGTCAGACTCAATTAACCGTTCCCGGCCTTCCAACCGCGACGGTTTCCATCCCGTTTCCGGGACTATCATTGTCCGTATTCGGACAATAGTAGTGGTTCAACCCATAGGAAGCCTACTATGGGTTGCATGTTAGCCTTGAAGTGACAAAACTATGGCACAGAAACAGAGCGAACGCATGGACCTGCTGCAGGGTACCCTCGACATGATGGTTATGCAAACACTACTTGGCGGAAAGGCCAATGGTTACGAGATAGCGAAAGCAATCGTGCGGCTCTCTGAGGATGTTTTGACTGTTGACCACGGGTCTCTCTATCCGGCTTTGCATCGCCTGGAACGGGGCGGCGTGATTGCCGGCGCCTGGGAGGTCTCATCGACCAATCGCCGCGCCCGCTATTACCGGCTGACTCCCGCAGGCCGGAAGAGGCTTATGCGGGAGCGATCGAATTGGGAGCAGATGGCGGCGGCAGTGACGCGGGTGATGGGCATTGCGTAATTTGCCGGGTTCTACACTGGAGCGATGGACCGCCGGCAATTCTTGAAGAGCAGTGGCGCAGCGTTGGCGCTGGGTGGACTCGGGCCGTACGCTGCCGGAGCGATGGATGAAAAGAGGCGTAGAGTCGGCCTTATCGGATGCGGATGGTACGGCAAGATCGACCTGTTCCGCCTGATTCAGGTGTCACCGGTCGAGGTCGTCTCGCTCTGCGACGTGGACCGCAACATGCTCGCCCAAGCGGCGGATATGGTTGCGTCGCGGCAACAATCCAAGAAGAAGCCGCGAACCTATAGCGATTTCCGCAAGATGCTGGCGGAACGCGATCTCGATATTGTGCTGATCGCGCCGCCGGATCACTGGCATGCATTGATCATGATTGAGGCTGTGCGGTCGGGCGCGGACATCTATGTGCAGAAGCCGATCAGCCGCGACGTTTTGGAAGCTAAGGCCATGTATGAAGCGGCACGGCAGCACGGCCGCGTGGTGCAGGTGGGACTCCAGCGGCGCAGCACGCCCCACTTGGTGGAAGCCAAGCAGCGTTTCCTCGATACCGGACAGCTTGGCAAGATCGGCCTGGTCGAGATCTACTGCTACTACCACATGCGGGCCACCGAAAACCCTCCCGACACCGCACCGCCCGAGTACCTGGATTACGAGATGTGGACGGGACCGGCTCCGATGCGTCCCTACAACCGGTTGGTACATCCACGCGGTTGGCGGGCGTTCATGGAGTACGGCAATGGCATCATCGGGGACATGTGCGTTCACATGCTGGACATGACGCGTTGGATGCTGGGCCTGGGCTGGCCGGCACGCGTCTCATCGACGGGGGGCATCTTCATCGATCAGGCCAGTAAAGCGAACATTACGGATACGCAGACCGCGACGTTCGATTTTCCGAACCTGCGCGTGGTTTGGCAGCATCGCAGTTACGGCGAGCCGGCCGATCCGAAGTATCCGTGGGGCGCGACGTTCTATGGCGAAAAAGGAACGTTGAAGACGAGCGTTTATAGTTACGATTACATTCCGCTGGGTTCAACCGGCCAAGCTGTTCATAGGGATGTGACATACGAATTCGATAAATATCCGGAAGACCGAACCGAGAAAGATCTTGAGACGCACGTCGCGCCGGCCGAACGCTACCACATGTTGAACCTGCTGCATGCGATCGACACGCGTGGCCGGCCGGTATCGGATATCGAGGAGGGTTACATCTCTACGGCGTCGTGCATTCTGGCGAATAATTCGCTGCAATTGGGCCGAACAATGGAGTGGGATCCACAGCAAGTGCGGGTCAAACATGACGAGGAAGCGAACAAGTTACTGGCCCGCAAGTATCGCGGGCCATGGACGCATCCGGCGACGGCGTAAAGGTTAGGATTTCCCGGTGTGAACGATTCGCCAGATGGATTTCGATCCGTCGTCGGTGACCAGCAAGGAACCATCGGGCGCCGATGCTACGCCCACTGGACGGCCCCAAGCGTTGCCGCCGGCATCGACGAATCCGGTCATGAAGTCTTCGTAAACGCCGGTGGCTTTGCCGTCATCGAGCGGAACGCGAATCAATTCATACCCGGCGCGATCCTTCTTGTTCCAGGAGCCGTGTTCGGAGGCGAAAATATCTCCGCGATACTGTTTTGGGAACATCTTTCCTTCATAGAACATCATTTCGAGCGAAGCGTTGTGCGGCTGTAGAAGCACATCGGGAACAATTACTTTGCCGGCCAGTTCCGGGTGCTTGCCTTCGAGGCGCGGGTCCTGATGATTGCCCATGTAATACCAGGGCCAGCCGTAGAAGCCGCCTTCCTGGACGTGCGTGATGTAGTCCGGCACCAGATTATCGCCCAGATTGTCGCGCTCGTTTACTGAACACCAGAGCTGGCCAGTGGTTGGGTTGATCGCCAGGCCGACCGGATTGCGAATGCCCGAGCCATAGACCTCGATGAATTTGCCTTCCGGCGTATATTCCAGAATGTTGGCACGATGAAATTCCTTGGGATGCGTATCGGGATCGTCTACGTTTGATCCCGATCCGATGGCCACAAACATCTTCGTCCCATCCTTGGAGAAGACCACGTCACGCGTCCAGTGGCCGCCGCGCGGCAAGCCGGAAATAATGGTCTCCGGTTCGCCTGTGGCCTTCAGGTCCCCATTCTTATAAGCAAAGCGGAGCACCGCGTTGGTGTCGCCAATATAAACCCACTGCGGGTCCCTTCCGGCCGGATAGAATGCGATGCCGAAGGGTTGCGTCAGCCCGGTGGCAAAGACGGAGGTTTGTTCCGGCTTCCCGTCTTTGGTGATGCCGCGATAAATTTCGATTGTGCCGGCGTTGCTTTCGGCCACGAACATGTCGCCATTTGGCGCCCTGCGGATTTCACGAGGGGCGCTGAGCTTTTCGGCAAAACGCTCCACTTTGAAGCCTTCCGGGACCTGCGGCCATGCGCCCTCCGGCTGAGGAACCACATGCGGCGGATTGCCGACAGCCTGTGTAGCGTAGGGTTTCGGCAGGTCCGCGACGGTGATCTTTCGGAAAGTACCGGGTTTTTCTTTCGCGTAATTGGTGAACGCGGCCAGACCGGTCTCGACGTTTTTGACATCGGGTTTCGAGCGGGCAAACACCAGCAGAGACGCACCCAGCGCAATGGAACCGCCTACCGCAATGAGGCGTGAAATGTGTAGGTTCATGCGAATGCCTTTTTCATGATGATGGGAAAAATGCAGGCAGCGAAGAGCGCCGCAAGGAGAAGGGGCGTCGGTCTCGGGTAGCGGGTTACTGGTAGCTGCTGGCTAGTTCAGTTTTTGCAAGTCTTCCAGGCGCAGGCGTCCGGTGTAAATAGCCATTCCGATAGCGCAATGAATATCCATGGCCGTTAGAGCTTTCACGTCGTCGAGCGTGGTGATTCCTCCGGCTGCTACGAGTTCGTAACCCGTGCGACGACGAAGATCCTGAAACCAATCGAGGTCGGTTCCCTGCATCATGCCTTCTTTGTCGACGTAAGTGCATAAGAAACCGGAGCAATACGGCTCTAGCTGGGCCATCACTTCGGCAGCGGTGAAAGATGTCGACTCGCGCCAGCCCTTCACCACGATCTGACCGTGCATACTGTCGAGTGCAATGGTGATGCGTTCCGCTCCGATTGCGTCCCGGAGTGAGCCGAGAAAAGCGGTGTTCGGTCCGCTGGTTGAAAATGCGGCGGTGCCTGTGATGATACGAAAGGCGCCTTGGTCAAGCAGTTGACGCGCGCGCTCGACGGTGCGGACGCCGCCGCCGGCGCGAACGGTAGCTGAGCTCGCCAGATTGGCCATGATGCCATCGTTCGATCCTTTGTTCATCGCCGCATCCAGATCGATGACTTGAATCTGGGGAAATCCCGCGAACGTCTGGAGCATGGTTTCGACTGAGGGCGCTTCGAGCGCCTTCTCACGCCCCTGGACGAGTTGCACCACTTTGCCGTCCATCAAGTCGATACAGGGAATGATCATGCGGCCGGCCTCACGGGCACGTGGGCCTCGGCGAGCGCACGCTTCAAATCGCCGACTGTGTACTTGCCGTAGTGGAATACGGATGCAGCAAGCGCGGCATCGGCTTGGCCAACGGTCAGCACATCGACAAAATCTCCTGGATGGCCCGCGCCGCCGGAAGCGATGACGGGAATAGTTGTTGCGGCAGCAACGGCTTTGGTCAACAGGCAATCGAAACCGGTCTGCACACCGTCAGTATCCATAGATGTCAATAGAATTTCGCCGGCGCCTAGCGATTGGCCGCGCGCGGCCCACTCGATTGCGTCGATCCCTTCATCGAAACGTCCGCCCTTGGTAAACACGTTCCAACCCCCGGCAGGATTGCGTCTTGCATCGATTGCCAACACAACCGCCTGCGCGCCAAATTCCAGGCTCAATTCGTGAATCAGATCCGGCCGATGGACAGCCGCGGTGTTGACGCTGACTTTATCCGCGCCAGACAAGATGATCTTGCGCGCATCGGCGACCGAGCGGATGCCACCTCCTACCGTCAAGGGTATGAAGACCTTACGCGCGGTGCGGGCGACTACATCGGCCATAATGTCGCGGGCGTCGCTTGATGCGGTGATGTCGAGAAACACCAACTCGTCGGCGCCTTGAGCGTTGTAACGCGCGGCAAGCTCTACCGGGTCCCCGGCGTCGCGCAGATCGATAAAGTTGACGCCTTTCACAACGCGTCCGGCCGTCACATCCAAACACGGAATGATTCGTTTCGCCAGCATTTACAGATTCAAAAAATTTCGCATGATGGCAAGGCCAGCGGCGCCGGACTTTTCAGGGTGGAACTGCACCGCATAAATGTTTTTGTATTCGAGAATCGCCGAGTAGGGCTGGATATAGGTGCAGGTGGCGGCAGTCGAGTGGTGAAGCGGAGCGAAATAGCTGTGCGCGAAATAGGCGTAGGTCTCGGCCGGCAGCCCATTCAGGAGACGGCTGGGACGAACGGGTTCAAGCGAGTTCCAGCCCATATGCGGGACGCGCGCATCGCCTTCAAAGCGCTGAATTGCGCCTTGAAACACGCCTAATCCATGACTTCCAGGCGATTCCGCGCTGCCCTCGAATAGCGCCTGTAAGCCGACGCAAATACCGAAGAACGGGACACCAGATTCAATCTTGCGCAGAAGTGGTTGCCGCAATTCCAACCGATCCAGTGCGGTCATCATCTGCCCAAAGTGACCTACTCCGGGTAGGATCACCTTATCGGCGGGCTCGATACCGGCAGGTTCATGCGTGACCTCGTATTCGGCGCCCAACTCGTCCAGCGTGTTCTGCACCGATCGCAAATTGCCCGCGCCGTAATCGACTATGACCGTCATAGCAGGCCCTTGGTCGAAGGAAGCTGGTCTTTCAAGCGCTCGTCCGTCGAGCACGCATAACGCATGGCGCGGGCGAAGCATTTGAAAATCGCTTCGATCTTATGATGATTCGATCGCCCATACAGCACCTTCGCATGGAGGTTCGCGCCCGCGTGGTGTGTGAAGCCGGTAAAGAAATCTTCGAGCAACTCCGTCTGCAGGTCGCCGACGTGCACCACGTTGACCTGATGATCGTAAACCAGAGTTGGCCGGCCGCCAAGGTCCACGGCTACCATAGCGAGCGTTTCATCCATTGGCTGGAGGAAGTAACCCGCCCGGTTGATGCCGCGCCTGTCGCCGAGCGCCTTTGAGAACAAATCGCCCAGCACTATGCCCGTATCTTCCACCGTATGATGCTGATCGACGTCGAGATCACCCGTTGCCTTTAGGGTTAGGTCGAACGCTCCGTGCTTGCTGAACAATTCCAGCATATGATCGAGAAACCGCACACCGGTAGAGACTTCATATTTACCTTCGCCTTCTATGCACAACGATCCGGCGATCCGAGTCTCCTTCGTGATCCGCTCGACGCCGGCCATCCTCATACGCGGGCACCCTGAACCAGCGCTTCCAATTCGTTTACCTCGCCGATGATAGCCGTCGCGCCGAAGCCGCGCAGCAGGCCCGCGATCTCATCGTGCCGCGGATGATAAGGCGGGGTAACGCCGATGAAGAGTACGCCCGCCGCTTGCGCGCTTCGCGCATCGTCCACGGTATCGCCCAGGTACCACAAGGTCTCGCCGGCGTGATGCCGCATGATTAGGTTCAGGCCATCCGGCGCAGGCTTGGGATTCATGACTGACTCGTCCGTGATGATTGGATTAAACGGGATATGCGCCGCGTAACGGCCCAGCGTGATATCCGCCTCATTCTTCGCGCGGCCCGTGAAGATGGCGAGCGACGCGTGTTCCAGCAGCCGATCCAGCAGGCCGGGCGAAGGCATCCACTGCTCCCGGTTGATCAGGCCGGAGCCATTCTCGCCGAGGAATACGCGATTGAAATATGCGACCACATCCGCGTATTCGACTCGCTTGCCTCTGTCGGTGATCAAGCGCTCCGACAAGAGCCAATCGTTGTTCCATCCGCCGGCGTTCTTGAAATTCTGAATCAGGTCGTGTGAAACCAGTTCGCCGGTGAAGTGCCGCACGGTTTCACGGATTGCTTCACGATAGGACGCGGTCACCTCGACCAGCACGCCATCCATATCGAAGACAATTACGCCAGGAGGTTGGTTCAGCGTCACCAAATCTGCTCCAGCTCATCCAACAGCCGCTGAATCTGGTCGCGTGTGCCCACGGTGATCCGTAAGCAGCCCTCGATTTCGTAGCTACGGTCCCGCACCAGCACGCCGCGATTTCGCAATTCATCGCGAACTGGAATAGCGCGATCGCCCATTTGAGTCAATACGAAGTTCGCTTGGCTCTCGATGTAAGGTATCTTGAAACGCTCCAGGCCGACATAGAGCAATTCACGCGCGGCCAGTACTTCCTGCACGTAATCTTCAACGAAAGATCCGTCCTGGACCGCGATACGAGCCGCCATCGCCGCCAGTGCATTCACGCTATACGGCGACTGCGCCTTGCGAACGTAGACCATATTCGCAGGCTGCGAGAAGAGACAACCGCAGCGCATCGCCGCCATGCCATAAACCTTCGAAAACGTCCTACTGACAAACAGATTCGGGTATTGGTCGAGCAGCGGGAGCGCGGTTACGCCGCTGAACTCGTAATAGGCTTCGTCAATGAGCACGGCTGCGTTTGGCGCCCCTTCCAAAATCTTCTCGATCGCCGTGAGCCCGATTCCTGTGCCGGTTGGATTATTCGGATTGGCGATCATGATGGCCTTAGTGTGGCTGCCGATTCGCTCCAGCAGTTCTTCGAGCGGAAAAGCGAGAGTCCCCGGACAGTAGTCGAGTTCCTCAATATGCGCGCCTGCCAACTGGCTATAGAAGCGGTACATGGCATAGGCAGGCTTCAGGAGCAGCACCCGATCGCCGCTCTCTACAAATGTATTGACCAGCAACTGAATGGCTTCGTCCGTGCCATTGGTCAGCGTCAACTCGTCGATTCCCGCGCCGAAGTGAATGGCAAGCTCTTCGAGCGCGTGATCGTACTCGGGATAGATTGCGAGATCGGTTGCACTGAGATAGCGCTTTATAAAATCGATCACATGCGGCGGCGCGCCGACGGTATTTTCATTAAAATCGAGCCGCAATTTATTCCGCCGTCCACCGGTGGGCGGATGATACGCTGCCATATCCAAAACGGCCTGACGGGGCTTTAATACCTGCTGCCGCGTCCCGATCTCCGGCATTGATTTACTAGCCACAACGAACCTCCACGGCGCGAGCATGCGCCTCCAAACCTTCTGCGCGGGCGAGTGTCGTAATCACCGGCGCTAATTCCTGCAACGCCGTTGTCGACAGCTTCTGCACCGCGATCACCTTCACAAAATCCGTGGCCGATAGACCACCCCGCAGACGCGCCACACCATTAGTGGGTAACACGTGACTGGGCCCGGCCGCATAATCGCCCGCTGATTCGGGTGAATTCTGACCTAGAAATACTGTGCCGGCGTTCTGCACCTTCTTGAGCAGCGATTCGTCGTGCAAACTAAGATGCTCCGGCGCGAGTCGATTCACCAGTTCCATCGCCACATCCATATTGGGCACGATATAAATCGCGCTGCCTGCGTCAATCGCTGCGCGCGCAGTCTCCGCAGTGGGTAAAATCTCCAACTGCCGCTCGATCTCTTGGGATACGGCGCCGGACAAGCGGGTCGACGTTGTAACCAGAACGGCCGATGCAGCAATATCATGCTCGGCCTGCGCCAGCATGTCGGCCGCAATTACGCGCGGGTCGCCGTCAGCCGCCAGAATCAAAATCTCAGTCGGCCCGGCGATGAAATCGATGCCCACTTTGCCCGCCAGCAATTTTTTGGCTGCTGACACATAGCGATTTCCTGGACCCACAATTCGATCGACTCGCGCAATCGTCTCTGTTCCGAAGGCTAATGCCGCAATCGCCTGAGCCCCGCCCACGCGGAACACTTCCGTAAGACCCAGCATATGGGCACAGCCCAAAATTTCTTGAGAAGGCCGGGGCGAGACCACGCAAATACGCGGGACGCCGGCGGTTTGAGCGAGCACTGCCGTCATCAGCAACGTAGAAGGTAATGGATAGCGCCCCGAGGGGATGTAGCAACCAGCGGCGCTCAAAGGGCGAACGATCCACCCTAAATAGCGGCCGGGACCAAATTCGCGCCAGCAATCTTTGGGTAATTGCGCTTCCGCAAATTGTGCGATGTTAGCCCTTGCTGTTCTTGTCGCATCTCGCATCGCCGGGCTCATCGCCGCGGCAGCGTCCGCCAATTCGTTCTCACCAACTCGCAGGTTGCGCGTTTCGACGCCGTCCAACTGTTTGGCATAGCGCAGCAGCGCAGCGTCGCCTTCGCGCCGGACGGCTTCAATAATAGGCGCGACAATCATTTCCGCTTCACGGTCGCCCAATGTGAGACCGATATCGGCTTCCTCCGCCTTGCTGATGGAGACGATCTTGATCATGTTAAATCACGATCTTGTTCAGCGGATATTCGACGATGCCCTGCGCCCCGGCTTCCTTCAGGCGTGGGATGATCGTACGCACAGTTGCTTCTTCGAGGATTGTGTGGACCGCGACCCAGGCTCCGTCGCTCAACTGCGACACGGTCGGATTTTTCAATGCCGGCAAGAGCGCCAGCACCGCCGGCAAATCCGTTTTTTGCACGTTGAGCATCAGACCAACTTTGCCCAGTGCGTTCATCGCGCCTTCGAGCAGCATCTTGACATCCGCCAGCTTTCGCCGGCGCCAGTCATCGGCCCACGCGTTGGTGTTGGCAATCAATTGCGTATTCGATTCCATCACCGTTTCCAGAATGCGGAGCTTGTTTGCTCGCAGTGAAGACCCCGTCTCCGTTACTTCGACGATTGCATCGGCTAGTTCAGGAGGCTTCACTTCCGTCGCGCCCCAACTAAACTCCACTTTGGCAGTAACGCCCCGCCTCGCCAGGTAGCGCTTGGTCGTGCAGACGAGTTCGGTCGCAATCACTTTACCTTCGAGATCGTGAACAGTTCTGTACTGCGATGATTCGGGCGCGGCCAACACCCAGCGAACTTTTCCAAAACTCTGCTTGGCGTAGATCAGGTCGGCCACGGTCTGTACCTGCGCTTCGTTCTCTTCTACCCAGTCGCGACCCGTCAAACCGGCGTCGAGTACGCCGTCTTCGACATAGCGGGCCATCTCTTGTGCCCGGATTAGCATGCATTCGATCTCAGGATCGTCAATCGACGGGAAATACGAACGGCTGCTGGTGGTGATGGTGAAACCGGCGCGCCGGAACAGTTCGATGGTCGCGATTTCCAAGCTGCCCTTGGGAATGCCTAATTTCAGTTTCACCGCGCGGCCCCATAAACGGCATTCGCGTCATATACCGGCTTTTCCGTTTCCTGCCAGTGGCCGTCCTTCCAAGTGCGATAGAAGCAGCTTTCAAATCCGTTGTGGCAGACGCCGGGCTCGCTCATTTGCGCCTGCACCAGCAAGGCGTCGCCATCGCAGTCCGTTGCGATGGATTGCAGTTCCAGAAAGTGCCCCGAACTCTCTCCCTTGGTCCACAACTTTTGGCGCGAGCGGCTAAAAAACGTGACATGTCCGGTGGCGATCGTCTTTTCCAACGCCTCGCGATTCATATAGCCCACCATTAGCACGCGATGCGTCGAGGCATCCTGCACCACCGCTGTAATCAAACCACTTTGTTTGTCGAAGTCCAGAAGTTCCGTCATACGCCCGAGTCCATCAATGAAAAAGCCCGCCGGATGAGGGCGGGCTGCTTATAATCGCTGATTTAACGCCAAATAAACATTCAAACGCAGCCGCCGGTTTAGACCATCGTGCGATGGGCGTGATGATGGCGATGCAATTGAAGAATCATCAAATCGAAGTATACCAGCCGAAGCAGAATTTTTGCATGACCCTGCGCACCACGATTCGTTGGGCGGTTCCGCAACGAAACAATTCCATGCGAAAATGTCGTGTGGGAATCCTGTGGATCGCTGTGGAAAAGGGAATGAGTAACGTTCACATCAATGGGTCTATTCGCTTTCCAAAACCTTCCTCAAGATTATTGCTTGGCGCTATTGAACTGGGAGTGCGCATTCGGCTAACTTAATCGAGGTTCCTGTCATGGCGGTACGCGACTTCAGCATCGATCACGCACTCCCTGACAACCTCGATGCCGAGCGCTTCGTGCTCGGCGCCGTGATGAGCAGCGAGTCCGCATTCCTGCAAGTGGCCGGCACGCTCTCCGCCGACGATTTCAGTCTCGAAAAGCATAAGCGCATCTTTCTGCGCATGACGGAACTCCACGAGCGCGGCGAACGCATCGACCGCGTCACGCTCGCGAACGAGCTGATGAGGCACGGGCAGTTGCAATCGGTGGACGGCCTCAGTTATCTGGTAACTCTCGACGATGGGCTGCCGGAACTTTACAATATCGAGAGCTACGTCTCCATTGTCAAAGAGAAGTCGCTGCTGCGCCGGATTATTGCGGTTTCGCAGGACACGATCAACCGTTGCATGACCGCGGGTGAGAATTCGGCTCAGATCCTCGGCGGCGCGGAAGACGCCTTCATGAAGCTGGGCGATGTGCAGTCGAAGAGTTCGCTTGCCAGTCCGGTCCAAATTCTCGAAGAATATGAAGGCGGCATCAATGCCTTTCTCGACACCAGCCGGCGAGTGAAGGGCACCAGTACAGGTTTTTTGAAATTCGATGAGATGACCGGAGGGCTGCGCGAAGGCGAACTCTTCATTCTGGCCGCTCGCCCGGCCATGGGTAAAACGGCTTTGGCGCTGAACATCGCCCAGCACATCGCTGCTAACAAAAAAGCGGTCGCAGTGTTCTCACTCGAAATGTCGAAGGAGTCTTTGTTGACGCGCATGTTGTGCGCCTCCGCCTATGTCGATCAGCAGCGCTTCCGGGCGGGCTATCTCAATGCGGAGGAGCGGCAGAAGCTACAGGAGGCGCTGCACCGATTGGTGGAGTCGCCGCTGTATATCGACGACTCTGCCGGAACGAATCTGATGGACGTGCATTCCAAGATCCGGCGCCTACAAGCCGAGAACGAACTGGGCCTGGTCGTCATCGATTATCTGCAGCTCATGCAGGGTCGCGGACGTTTTGAAAATCGTGTCCAGGAGATCAGCTCTCTATCGCGCGGATTTAAGCTGCTTTCTAAAGAACTGCGCGTGCCGTTTCTAGTGCTATCGCAATTGAGTCGCGCGCCGGAGACTCGCCCCGGCGACCATCGCCCTATGCTCAGCGATCTCAGGGAATCGGGAAGCATCGAGCAGGATGCGGACATGGTCGCGTTCATCTTCCGTGAAGAGGTTTATCGGCCCGATAAGGAGAGCCTCAAAGGCATCGCGGAACTGATTTTAGCCAAGCAGCGCAATGGCCCGACCGGCCGCGTCAAGCTGGCCTTTCTCAATCGCTATACAAAATTTGAAAATCTCGCCGCACATACGGGCGAAGACAATGAACCGTTCGAATGACAGCTAGCCAACCGAAGATCTGGACGGATGCTTGAATGCCAGTTCCGATCGAAGTGGCGACCAGTCAATCGCCGAGGCAGCCGATTACGCGTCTGGACGGCCGAGTCACGAGTCCCAAGCCGGCTTCAGGGTACAAATCTCGGGAAGCATAGTCCTGAAGCGGGCGAACCTTGCCGGTCTACCCCATCGGCGATACGCTTGCGTAATGCGACCCCTTCGGTATTCCATCAACGTCACATTGGACGGGTGCTGCGATCATCGCGCAATATTGCCGAACGAAGACTTGCATCGTCACGCAGTCGAGAACCTCGACCAGGCCGATGCCCTCCTCTTTGGCCGGGTGACTTACGAAATGATGGAGGCAGCGTTTCGGCCGCCGGCGCGGACGGGAGCGAGGCCTGATTGGATGGAATCTTTCGCCCGGACGATCGACGCGGCAAAGAAGTACGTCGTGTCGAGCACCCTGGACCGGGTCGATTGGAACGCGGAGTTCGTGCGCGGGGATCTGGGGAAGGCCGTTCAGCAGCTCAAGCGGGAGCCAGGTAAGGGACTGTTGGTGGGAGGCGTGAAGCTCCCGCTGGCGTTGGCGGAGCTGGGATTGATCGATGAGTACGAGTTCGTGGTGCAGCCCAGGCTAGCGGGCCACGGGCCGACGTTGTTCGCGGGGCTATCGAAGCATGTCGACTTGAGGCTCGTAAGCCGGCTGGAGTTCGGCTCGGGGGCGGTGGCGATGCGGTATGAGCCGAGAAGGTAGCCATTAGGCTTGTTAGCCCGAGTCAGCCGCATCACGCGCAACGCGGGCATGGCCTTCCAAAGTCTCGACCAACCTGATGAACCGCATTAGCCTGCGTGTGGACCTTTTGCTGAGTCGCGATAATGCACTTGACTCCACCGATCGGTTCGGGAAGTGGAGCCGACTTGTCATTACCGATTCATGTGCCGGGTAGCGCAAATGTTGAGCGGCATGGAGGCCAGGAACGCGCCAACCGGGGCGGGTGGGTAAAACGCTACAGCGGCTGCAGGTAGGCGAGGAGTGCAACACCGCCGCTCAAACATAAGAACTAAAATTTTTCTGGACAATTTGTCGAATTCGGGTCTCGCCGTTCGTCGTTATGGTGAAGGCGGGGGCAACTAGCCCGGCTGAAGACCATTTTAGAAGACGACATGCCGCAATATCTGGTTGCTATTCACCACCCCAACAACTATGACCCGTCCGCAGAGGGCGAAGCGATGGTCCGCGATATCGATGTGCTCAACGAAGAGATGGAGGCTGCCGGTTCCAGGTTCTTCGCCGGCGGCCTGCAATCGGCGCCCCACGCGAAATCACTGCGTAAGCAGCCCGGCGGAGAGGTGGTCATCACCGATGGACCATACCTTGAGACCAAGGAACACATTGGCGGCTTTTGGATACTCGACGCAGCCAATATGGATGAGGCCGTGGCGTGGGGACGCAAAGCCGTCGTCGCCTGCCGCGCATCGGTCGAGGTGCGCGAGTTCCTCGCAATGCCAACAGAATAGAAACTCCAACCCCAGAACACGGAAACTCAAATGAGAAAGCTCAAAATCATCGAACACATCTCGCTGGACGGCGTGATCCAGCACTCCGCCGATGACGGCGATTTCCCCTACGGCGATTGGACCGCGCCCTATCGGACCCCCGCTGGCCGGGAGGCAATCATCGCCGCGCATGGCGAGAGCTTCGATCTGCTGCTTGGCCGTCGCACGTACGATATCTGGTCGGGCTTCTGGCCAAAGGCGCCGAGCAGTCCGATAGCGGACGGCCTCAATGCGGCAACAAAATATATCGCTACCCACCGTCCGGAAAGTCTTGAATGGGGCCCGTTCGAGGGCCTTGGACCAGACATCGTCGAGGGCATTCGCCGCATCAAGTCGCAGGACGGCCCGGCCCTTATCCTCTCGGGTAGCTCCACGCTGACATCGACGCTGCTCGAACATGGGCTTGCGGATGAAGTCCTGCTGGTCGTCTATCCGGTCCTGTTGGGCACGGGGAAGCGCTTCTTTGCGGAGGGAACCCCGCCACGCTCATTCGAGCTCGTCAGCACGAAAGCAATGCCGTCCGGCATCATCTTCAGTATTTACAAGGTCGCCGGGCCTTTGAAGACCGGATAGTTCGGCGACGCGACATCTTCAGTGAATACCGGAACGCCGTAATCTACCAGGCATGAAAGATGTGCCTAAGGCGATTAAGGCAGTGTGGAAGATCGAGTCCACACGGCTCATCGCCGCCATTGCCCGAGTCACCCACGATATCGGCATCCAAAAGTACGAAGAAATCGCCCGCGAACTTGAATGGCAACAGCAGCAGCTCGGAGATGCTTTGGAGCACTCACTGGATCAGGTGATCGATGATGACATTCTGCGGCTCATCCTCACCGCGTGCCATCCGGTGCTCACGGTGGAAGCACGCATCGGCCTTTACGTCAACTTAGGTGCGGTTCAGTCCTGTGAAACGCGCATTGCAGATTGGAGCCGACTTATCGGTACCTATCGTGGTTCACGAGACGATAGCTTCTGCACCGTCAAGCGTCGTTCGACACCGGCAGTGCGGATGCCGTTTAGTGTCAAAGGAGGCCGCGGTGGCCAGCGTAGTTTTCGTCGACGTCCAGACCATGCTCCTTGATAACCTCGGCAGCAGCAGCCAGTGCTGTTGCGATGGCAGGATAGCCAACGTATGGCAGCGCCTGGATGAGAACTTCCTCGATTTCTTTCAATGTGAGGCCGTTATT
>DATAXY010000027.1:0-109986 GCA_036272835.1 Bryobacteraceae bacterium | reverse complement strand
ACGAAACTCCAGCTGCAGCAGTTTCCGGGTCTCGTCGTAGCCAACTGTCGCAAGAGTGGTTGACTCTACTCTGGCAACGCGCATGGAACACCTCCTTGTTGGAGGCATTCGCCCTAAAACAGAATATCATGAAGATGTTGTTAAGTGAACAGTATTGGGGCTAGCCGCACTTTCCCTGAAAACATCCGATAGACGAAGACGAAATAGACGATGGCCAACAGAATACCCAAGCCCCACCAAATCAGGCCGACCGATGCCGAGTAATGTCCCGATAAGGCTCGCCCGATAGTGATGTCGCATGTGGCATCGGTGCTGGAAGGCAGTAGCTGGGTACAAGCCGGCAGCAGCTCCCGTCAGCATGGTTAGCAGATAGATACAAGAGCTAACAAAGGCATCGCGATCTCTGTTTTGCCGGTTGAAGACAAACATTCCGATCAAAGACGCAATCACCAAGAGTGGAATTATAAACGCTATCGGAAAGCGCATATAATTCGATAACGTGGCGGGCCTAACGATCATAGTGGCGGCGAGACTAACTATCGACAAGGTTAGAAGGATTGGCAAAAGTCGCTGAGCGGCCTTTCGCGCATGCATCTGGAGGTCGCCTTCGGTCTTTAGCCACATAGAGGCCGCCATGTATGGCAAGGGCCACCAGCGCAAGAATGCCGCCAATGACCGTGTACCAGTCAAGTATCCCTGGATTTGGACCAACCTGCCAGTTAGTCCAGAGAGGGAGGAAAAAGTATCCGTTGTTTCCGAGAGGAACTCCCCGAATCACGTTCGCCAGGGCCGCTCCGAAGAAAACCGCCAGGAGAGCACTCGCCAGCGCAAAGCATCCGTCAAAGAATTCCCGCCATAAAGGCATTCCCAGTTGGTTGCGCAGCTCAATGCCGATTCCGCGGATGATAAACAACCAGAGTACGATCGTCAAGGGTAAATAGAACCCGCTGAACGCAGATGAATAGAGCAGAGGGAAGGCGAAGTAAAGCGTCCCCCCGGCAGCAATGAGCCACACTTCGTTGCCATCCCAAACAGGACCAATGCTTGCCAAGACCAGTTGACGATGCTCTTCCGATTTGGCGATAAAAAGATGCAAAATGCCAGCGCCAATATCAAAACCATCCAGTCCCGCCAAGCCCATTGGGTTCGATTTTCATCTACCAACCAACGCCCCAAAACGCCCGCCCTAACCCGCGCTCACTCACCAGCGTTTGTCGCCGCCGAATGCACAGAACCGCGCGACAAGCAAGCGGCACACCACATACGGGCGTCTTACTTCACCGCCGTAGATGAGCATCCCAGGCTCGCGAAATAACGCGGCTGGAAAACCCTTGAGCCTTGCGGGTCGAGGATGAACTTAACGGTCTTCGGATGCCCGTTGGGCAGTTTGACGACACCGGCCGTGGTTTTCTCAGTCCACTGGACGGCTAATTGGTTGCCCATCGACGTCCAGCTCTCGGCCGTATCCAGAAAGTGCCAGATGGCCCATAATTGGGTCGTTGTGACGATATCGTCCTCGCCGCCGCCGGTGAAGCGGACGCGAAGGTCGACTCCTTGTGTGGCTCCAGGCCATTGAAAGAGTTGCTTTGCCGGATTCTTCATTTCCTGGCTCAGCGTACCGCCATCAATGACCAAAGTGATGTGATCGATGTCGGGAGAGGGAAGTGGCTCCATGGAGAAACTCATATTCGGGTCGCCTCCGCCCTTATAAAGCGAGTCCGACATATGCAGCATGCGATTGGCGAAGCCCAGGAAGCCGGACGTCACGCTTATAGACTGGCCCGGGACCTCGACAAACTGGTCGCCCGAACGCGTCATAACCTTGCTCATGTCATCGGCCAGTTTCCAGAAACTGCCGTCGCCCGGTTTCAAGAATTGATTGACTTCCTGGATTGTGGCGTCCTTTCCGCTCTTCGGATTGAAAGGATACTCGCTAAGCATAGGGCTCATATCCTTACAGAGTTGGCCAGATTTTTTATTGAGCGGGCCCTTTAGGATATCGGCGTTGATGTCGCCGAAAATGCGGGGAATCGGAGTTAGCGGCGATAAGAGAATGTCGGTTGTCTTCACGTCGACTTTGGGCTCGCCGGTGTCACGATTGAAGGCAGATGCGATCTCGCGCGTAGTCGTCTCGCCCTGGGCTTCGATCGAGTTGGCGGTGGAAACCTGAGAAGCCGCTTCGGGAGCGCTCAGATCGCGGATTTGGGCAACGGCGGTCTGCAAATTGATCAACGCCGAGATGTAGCTCTTGTTTGAACCCGAGCTTAGCCGCTGAATACAGGGCGACGGCGTTACGCTCTGAACGGGCTGGAATACGTCGCTAATGGTCTTATCCTTGACGCTCGTGTTCTCCGACGCTACGCACACCACTTCAAGCAGCGGCGAATTGTTGGCAGTGAGCCTGCCGAGTTTGTCGGCGATGTCCCTGGCAGACCGCTGGTAGCCGACAAACGAAGTCGCGTGGAGGAAGTCGCGCCAGACTTTGATGTAGTCAGTTGTGTATTGGTCAATCAGGCTCTGCTTCGTCTTTTCCCAGTCACTCGATATTTGGGGACGGGTGCCCAAAACCCATTCCTCTCCTTTGAACAGATTCGACGGGTCCTTCAGAAGCTTATAGAATTCGGCATAACCGTCCTTTGTGAAAGCCTGATCCACCGGATAGTTATTGATAATGAGTCCCTTCGACTCGGGATAGGCTTCGTTAAAGATCAGCGGCTTCAACGCGCGCCGGGCGGAGTCCAGCATTTTTGCGTAGACGGAGTTTTCCTGTGCAAAGCGGTTCAGGTATGTACGTGCCGTTCCTACCGCGCTGGCATCTGGATTAGTGAAGCGCTGGTATGGATTTTGAATAGCGGCGTCCTCGGCATAGAGGTTGAAATCCTCCTGAGCCAGATTGACGCGCTCGCTATCGACTTGTTGGCCTTTTTGCCAATGCACCAGTAACTCGGGGCCCAGAAAGCCGGGATAGTCCCTGATCTTGTCCGCGTACTGGGTGGTCATCAGGTAGCCCTTCAGCGTGTTGTAGATGTAAAGCCACCCTTGGGAAGACGATTGCTCCGGGTTCTGGCAAATGCCTGTCATGGTGAGTTGGGTGGGACTGAGCAAGAGACGCCGGAAGAGCGCGTAATAGGTGGTGCGCAATGGTTGGCGTACTGATTCGCCGACGTAGAGCAAGCCGCTGTAAGAGAAAGGCGCGCCGTTTTGGGCATAATCGTTGAGCACCGCGAGCGTACGGCGGACTTTATCGAGGCGCTGGAGCGAATCGAGGGGTGCGAGTTGACCGGAGACGAGGCTGACGCTGGGGACGGCGCTGGCGGCCTGAACGGCATCGCGAACCAGCGCGCGATTGTTGCCGAAAGATACGATCCACCAGATGCAAAGCAATAGAGCGAAGGCGGTCGCGCCGGCGAGGATCAGCCGGCGCCAGAAATCGAGCTTGGTGCTCGCCTGGGTGACGACCATGGCAGGCTGGTCCACCAGGATCAGATCGCTGAACAGATGCGTCAGGAAGACCCATTGCGGCACGCGTCGGGAGCCGGATTCCCGCACCTGCGCCTCCATTTTGGACCCGCCGGCGGAGCGCGGATTGAAGATACGCGTTGCCCCCGAATCGTAAGGCTCATCCGGTCCCGGCGCGACAACTGCCGGCGCTAGATCGGGAACGCTAACGGGCCGGATACCCGTGAAATAGAAACCACGCAGGAAGGGGCTAGTGCGCAGTTGCGTGGGACGGCAGAGATCGACTAAGAACTGAACCAGCAGAGGGCGGAGCTTTGCGAACTCGCGGGGGAACTCATAGATGTTGGGAAGCTGGGCCGGGTTGTGCTCGCGGGAAAGCTGCTCAGTGCGCCGATCGCAGAGGTTGTGATAGAGATCCTGGAACGCCTCGGTCAGGCGTTTCGTTTCCTGTTCGGCATAGATGCCCCGTCCGGTTGCCATCTGCAGAGGAAGTGTTTTCCCGAATATCTCGGTTACTTCGGCTTCAGTGAAATTGGAGACGAAATCGCGGAAATAGTTGATGCGGTCCGCCTTCGTAAACAGCACGTAAACGGGGAAATTCGCACCCAATTCCTGGGAGAGTTCGCTAAGAATGGCTTGGAACTGGCGCGCCTTCGCGGCAAGAGCGTCGCCGCTGCCATGTTGCAGGAACGTTTCGCAATCGATGGTGAAAACGACCGACCGGGGCGGGGGCTGTTTGCCGCCCAGGACCGATTTGAAGCGAACCGGGGCGAACTTTTCGAACAGCTTCTTTCGTACGGATGGTTCAGCGATCACGGCGCCGGCCGGATCGATGTACAGCGTCTGGCGTGCGTACCAGACATTCAGCGCGCGCGTGGGCGCGATGACGTAATCCTCATAGGCATAGCCGGCAAGCAAATCGGGTTCAAGGCCCGACTTCGCGATCGAACTGGTTTTTGCGGTCCCGGGGTCGCCGAGGATGAAGACCGACGGCAGGGTATTGATGTTCTTGACGCCGACGGTGAGCAGATGCTTCGAAGCCTCACTGAAGCTGAACTCGATTTCCGTATTGGTCATACCGGCCCAGCCCTGTTGGATTTCGCCTTTTGGCTTGGGGCGCAACAGGAGGTAGCCGACGAATCCGATGATGCCGATGAGGAGGAATCCGATGCGGAGGTAATACAACATCGGCGCGTGCGGAGCGATCATGTGCGCGATGCGCCACGTGAGGAGGCACCAGATTAGCAGAACGACGATGGCGATGATGAGGCCGCGGGTGAATTTCATGTCTAGGCTCTTAGAGGGGTATGCGTGCCGCAATACCTTGCAGTTCGCCGGCCGCAGACCCTAGCACCAGCTTGAAAATGATGAAGAGGATAATGGCGAGGCTGCCGGAGCCGATGGCGACCCACTTCAGGATGGTGATCCAGCGATCCGAAGGCGGCTTTACCAGTTGCGGCTCGACTTGTGCAATGGGTGGGGCCACGCCCTGGCGAATGCGGCGGATCTTTTCCTCAATTTGCGAAAGGATGGCGCGGATCTCGCCGATGCCGCTGGCGCTGAAGCGGCCGCGGAAGCCCAGCAATAGACAAAGCTGGTGCACTTCCAGCAGGTCGGCGAGGGCCTCGGAATCCTGACGGCCAAGCAGGCGCTCGACGTTCCGGAAGAAGATCTCGCCCGCGATGTGCACGCCGAAAAGTTCTTCTTGCATGGGCATACGCGGCCAGTCGGCGAAGATCGGGTTTTGAGAATTGAGAATGGTTTCGTCGAGAAAGGCAACCACTGCGAAGGTAGCGACGCGAAGGTCTTCGAGGGTGTAGCCGCGGCGTAGGCCTTCCTGCTCGGCGCCCTTCAACGCGGCGCGCATTTGAGAACGGAACGCTTCCGGCTCGCCGACGCGCTGGCGCTGGGCGCGCATGCGGACAATGACGGTGAATACCTCCTGAAAGACGAGCGGCAGATTATCGGCGCGCTTGGGCTCGGGTGCCGGAGGCGGCGCCATCGGAGAGGGTTGAGATTGCGGAATCGGGGCCATGTGTCTCTAGTTAGGGTTTTACAGCAGTTATGGTTCCAGAAGAATCAGTAGTGCGAGTTCGGGGTTGGGAATCTCGCCGGGAACGTAGATGCCCACGCGGCGCGTTTCCATTATGTGGTCCCAGCAGGGGCCGCTGCGGTTCACGGTGAAATATTGGTTCGAGATGCGGGGCGATAGCGAAGACGGCGGCGAGGGCACATGGGTCAATTTGAGTCCCGGTACGGCACGCCTTACCAATTCCGGAACAAACTTTGCGGAACAAACCTTTGCAAGCGCCGGGGTGCCCGTAATCAGGTCGGCTTCGCCGATATTCGAAGCGATGGAAAAATACCATTTCGCCTGGCCGAAGAAGCGCGAATCTTTGAGGTCGGCCTCCCAGAAATAGCGGTCCACCTGTTCCAGACGCAGAGAGACACAGTTGGTTGGGACCACTAATTCCAGGTGATCGCGAATATGATTATCGAGCGATTCAAAACAGGACTGCAGGTCCAGGTGATCGTAGACGGCGAGCATAGCCGGCGAAGAGTCTAAACCGAAGGTGCACAGCGCCCCGCCGAGACGCGACATCTCGCAGAACAGTTCTTCCGGATGACCCTGCTTGGTCAAAAACAGGTGACGCAGCACAGAAAGCGCGCTATTCACCGCATGGAGAAACCAGAAGCTGGAGATTTGCTGGGCCGACATGCCGCTCTGTTGGCGGTCGTACCCCCGGGTTGTGCCGGTGAACGCAAGATTTTTCTGAGTCAGGATGTCGATGAGACGCTGCAGCATTTGCATCAGCGCCGGACTTCCCTGGATGCGTACCACCGGAGGAATAAACTTTTCGTCGAAAATGAAATGACCGGCGCCGTCGCGCAGGATGCGGGCGAGCGGCAGAACCTGGTAATCGTCGCGCTTTTCGCCTTCGATCAGGAACCGGATGTTTTTGCGTCCGAAGCGCACGGGCTTCTCGTCTCCGCCGGTGATTTCGTCGGTCACCGGTTTCATTTCTGCTACGAACCGGACGCCGTTGTTATTGGCTTCTTCCTCCAGGGCGCAATTTCCACCGAGGGCGCGGTATTTCGGGACGGCTAGATAGGCCAGGATGCTATCGGCCGTCGGCGGAAAAAGGTGTTCGATTTGCTTCGGCTCGGGCAGAGGATCGCTGGAGGGCATGTCGAAGGCGAGGCCATCCTCAAAAATGCCGCGGGCGTGCGTCAGCAGCAGCGTGCCGTTACGCAACGACTGGGCGTTGAGTTCGTAGCCCGCCAGTCCAAACGGACTGAACCAGAGCGACGCGGTAGAAAAATGGATAGCGTCTTCGAAGTACCTGCTCTGGGCTTGAAAATGATGCGGCCCCAGATACATGCCTTCGGACCAGACTATTCTCGAAAGATGTCTCACTGGGAATTGCTCCCGTCAGCAGGCCACATGGCACGTCGAGCGGTATTTGTATGTTGCGAGAGAAGCCGTTGCGCCAAAAAGCCCTTCCGTATAATTACACGTCTTTCTATCATACGGGGCCGTCGCCACGGCGCGAGCCTGGAATCGCTCGAAATAAATAGTAGTGCCGGTGGGAGAATTGAGGGAGAATTCTGACTATGGAACTGCTTGAGTTTCTCGGGGGCAAGTATCAGGAGGCGGAACAGATCGTGCCGGGCGAGGTGCAAACGTTTCGCGCTCGCGAAGCGGCGACGGGACGGATGGTATTCGTCCATCGGGTGTCTAGCGCGGGTGGCGACGTACAGCAATCGGCCCTGCTGCGGTTGGTGCTGCTCGGGCTATTCCGCTCGCCCACGGCACGAAACCAGGTGCTCGATTTTGGCGAAGAGCCGGGTTTTTGTTATGTGGTGACTGAGAGTGCGCCGAAGTGCCTGTTGCTTCGCGAATGGCTACAGTTTGAGCTCGATTCGGCGACGGCTGGAGCGCCAGCCGAAGCGCCGAAACCAGCGGCCTATAGTGCTTCCGATACAGACTCGAAGGCTTCCGTAAGCCGTCCTACGTTAGATGGCAAGGAATCCAAGCCAAGCGGCGATGGTAAGCCCAGCCCGCAAGTTTTGAGAGGCGGTCCGGTTCCCTTTGTGATTCGCGAGCAGCCAGTAAAACCGGCTGCGGCTTCCTTATCGCCGCCGCCCAGTTTAGCCGCTCAGCCGCGCGTCGAGCCTGTCAAAGTAGAGCCTGTGAAAAAGGAACCCATTCCCGTAGAACCAACCAGCCCGCAGCCTACCTGGGAGTTCGGTCCAGAATCGGCAAAGGTGGAAGCCAAGCCGGAGCCCAAAGTGGAGCCGGTCAAGCCCAAGGTGGAACCGCCGCCTGGACCAAGCCAAGGCGAGCCTGGGGAATTCACGCGATTTTTCAAGGGCGGGCTGCCTCCGGCGGCTCCCAGCCGTCCGGACGCCTTTCGGAGTCAAGATCGCCCTTCCCACGGTCATGGACCGGTACAGCGGCCCAGCAATCCCCCCTCAAGTCCAAAGCACGAACCGGGGGAGTTCACGCGAATTTTCATGAAATCCGGCGGGGAGCAGGCTCCTCCCGTTGCACCTTCGCCGCCTTCGAAGCCAGAGTTCAATCCGCCTGCGAGCAGAACGGGCTTCCCAGATACCGGCGGGTTCGGATCGAACAATGCGTTCGACACCCCGCGTGTGGAGCGGCTGCCGGATCTATCGAATCGGCCGAGCGATCTTCCAAGCATGTTTCAGATGAACGCGGAGGCGCCGACGCCAATGCGGTCCGCGGCCCAGGAACCAGGCGAGTATACGCGCATGTTTGGCAAGGGTGCCGCTCCTCCTCCTCCGCAAGTGCCATCGGCCGTCGGACCGGTTCCCTCGTTTCGCACCGACGACCCTCTCGGTGGGACGGGCTTTGGTATGTCCTCCCCGCCGGTAACGCCCGCTGGGCCACCGCCTCCGAGCGGGCCTAGCGAATTCACGCGGGTGATGATGGGAAACCGATCACCACAGGAAGCCGGGGCAGGGCAAGGCGCACCCGGAATGGCATCGCCACCGGCCGGGGGAGCCCCAGCGGGTATGGGAGCGCCTCCGGCAATGGGCAAACCGCCCGCCATGCCGGCACAGTTCGCTGGGATGGGCGGCGCGCCGGCAGCCCCGGCGGGTGGGCACCCGGCCATGCCCGGCGCGAGTCCTACTGGTCATGAGGGTGCGGGCATGGGTGGCGCGCCCATGGGCGGTATGGGTGGTGTACGTGTGACACCGATGAATCCTATGTACGGCATGGGTGCGATGGGCGGCGGTATGGGCCAAGCCTCGACCAATCTTGGCGGTATGGGCACGGCCGGCGCCAGCATGGGCAATCCAATGATGGGTCAAGCGGGCCACATGGGCGTGATGACGCCAATGGGCCAAGCGCAGATCGGCGGGGGGAGCATGCAGTCCATGGGGCACGGCGGAGCGTCGGCTGGTCATCCCGGAGCCGCCGGGCACCCTGCCGGAGCGCCCGCTATGCCAGGTCAATTCCCTGGAGCTCTCCCGAAGGCGCCTACCACCGGTCTGGGAGCGAAGGGCAAACTGCTGATCCTCTTTGCCGTGTTGGGGGTTCTGGCGGTCGCTATGGTGCTCTTCGTTATTTTCGCCAGTCACAAATGAAACGGAAACTCGTCTATCTTGCTCTTCTCGTCGCCGGGTTCGGTCCTATATTGAGTTCCGCCCAGGCGGTGCCATCGCCATTGCGGCCTAACTTTTCGGGCCGATGGCGCATGGTGAAGGATAAATCCAACTTTGCCACGTTCCACATGCCGGATATGATTATTCAGCAGATCGATCATCACGATCCGACTCTGAACATCCACACCGTGGAGACGGTAGCGAACAAGACCAATTCGAACGACGTGAGTTACTTCACCGATGGAAAGGAATCGGAGAACGTGATCAGCGGGCGCGACGCCAGCAGCAAAGCATTCTGGGACGGACCTGCGCTAATGATTCGCACCGAAACGAAGGACTCCCGAGGCGAAAACATCACCATGGAGGACCGCTACGAATTGTCGGCCGATAAGAAGATGCTGACAGAAACGAGCCACATCACAACGGCCTTAGGTGGCGACCTCACCATGAAGCTGGTTTGCCAAAGGGAGCGGTAAGTTGGGGTTCAGCAATCGAGAAACCGACCCATATAACCGCAACAGAGATCCCTTCCACCAGATTGAATTCAAAGGGCATGGGCTCGGTATGTTCCAAAAATGGTTAATGAGATCAGACCGGCCGCCGGTCCCGGTGGTGCAAAGCGGCGAGCGCGGCAAAATAACCGCACATGCCATGGACGGCACCGCCAGGAGGCGTCGACGACGAGCAGAGGTAGACGCGCGGCAAGGGCGTACTGTAGCGGCGCAACGTCGGACGCGCTACGAACTGCTTTATTGTAAACGCGCCGCCATTGACGTCGCCACCTACCAGATTGGCGTTCACAGCCTCTAAATCGGCTGGGGCATAGACCTTGCGCGCCAGAACACAATCGCGGAATCCTGGGGCGAAGCGTTCAATCTGTGATTCAATCCGGCTCAGCATCGAGACCGTGGAGCCATTGGGCACGTGACAATAGGCCCAAGC
The DNA here is from genome assembly GCA_036272835.1 of Bryobacteraceae bacterium. Lineage (GTDB taxonomy): Bacteria > Acidobacteriota > Terriglobia > Bryobacterales > Bryobacteraceae > Bog-105. The sequence goes on along the minus strand of DATAXY010000027.1, from coordinate 99,951 downwards.
GGTGTGCTTGCCCTGGGGAGCGCGGGACGGATCGAAGAGACTGGGCTGGGATAACAGCACAAAGGGCTTGTCAACGTGCTCACCACGCCAGGCGGCACTTTCGGAAGCGGTGATCTCCTCAAGCGATCCGCCTAGGTGCACGGTACCGGCGCGGGCGCACTCCACGGCCCTCCAGGGAATGGGTTGGCTGAGCGCCCAATCGACTTTATAAGCCCCCGGACCATAGCGATAGCCTTTAAGCGAATCGCGATAGGAATCGGTAAGCCGGTCGCCGGCGAGGGATAAGAACTGGCGCGGCGTCACATCGCAGAGTATCAGGTCCCGAGTAGGCAGAGCATCAAGGGAATCCACTGGTGAATTCGTCAAAATGCGACCGCCCAGCGAGGTGAGAACGCCCGCGAGCGCATTGCTAATCGACTGTGCTCCGCCAGCCGCGATGGGCCATCCCGCGGCATGGGCCGCCGCCCCAAACATCAGAGGAAAGGCAGTGGTGAGTGGGTACTTGAGGGGCAAAATCGAGTGGGCGGCGAGCCCGGCAAGAACGGTTTGCGCCCGAGCCTCGCGGAATTTTCGCGTGATGAACGAGTGAGCTGGCTGAATTGCATCCAGGCCGAATGCGGCGAAAAGAAAAGGGCGGCGCGGCAGATGAATCACCGGGCGTAGAAGTTCCGCCACCAAGGGCTGCCAGTGGCGCACGAGGGGATCGAACAAGTCAAAGTAGGCTTGCCGATCCGAACCAAATTGTCGGGCAGTGGCTGAAAGGTCCCGTTCCACCAGCACCGCGCCACCGTCATCGAAGGGATGCGCGAGCGGAACTGGTGGTTGAATCCAACGCAGCCCGTGCTTGTCGAGCGGCAGGCTGGAGAAAAACGGGGAACTGACGCCCAACGGATAAACGGCGGAGCCGAGATCGTGAAGGAACCCCGGGAGAGTGAGTTCACCGGACCGAGCGCCCCCGCCGTAAGTAGACTGGGCTTCCCGGACTTCTACTTCGAAGCCTGCCTCCGCAAGAATGATCGCGGCCGACAGGCCGTTGGGACCGCTGCCTACGATTGTTGCGGCGCTCACAATTAGATTATTTCAAACGATGGCGCCCAGTCTGCTATTCTGGCGGCCCGCCAGGCTGCCTTAGGCGGCCCGACGTTCGGACGCTAGGGCGTCCAGCTTGGCAACCTTGATGCTTTTCGCCAGACCGATTCGTCTCATCAGGTTCAGGGTGATCCAGGTGGGATCGAACTCATACCAGGCAAGCCCGTGGCGCGCTGAAGTCGGATGCGCGTGGTGATTGTTGTGCCAGCCTTCGCCAAAAGTTAACAGAGCGACCCACCAATTGTTGCGGGAATCGTCGCGAGTCTTGAAACGGCGCGTGCCCCACATGTGCGTTGCCGAGTTGACCAGCCATGTGGCGTGCAAGCCCACCACGACGCGCAGGCATATGCCCCACAGCACCAGGGCCCAACCGCCGATGAAGCCCAGCGCTACGCCGAGCGCCACCATCGGAATCCAGTGATAGTTATTCAGCCACACATAAAACCGGTGCTTCGCCAAGTCGGGCGCATACTTCGCCATGGCCTTGGTGTTGTTGTGATTGCTTTCCCCGAACATGAGCCAGCCGACGTGCGCCCACCACGCTCCGTCGCGCGGAGAATGAGGATCGCCCTTCTGATCGGAATTCTGGTGGTGGATACGATGAGTGGCAACCCAAAAAATCGGTCCGCCCTCTAGTGTCAACGCGCCGCAGACGGCAAAGAAGTATTCGAGCAACAACGGTGTCTTATAAGAACGATGTGTATGCAGCCGGTGATACCCAAGGCTAATACCCAGACCGGTGGCAAGCCAATACAAGAAAACTGCGACGGCTAAGTTCCGCCAACTAAAGCAGAACAACGCCGCGATTGCGCCGAGGTGAAATAAGGCTAGAACCGTGATAGTAGGCCAGTTGAGCCCACGGGGTTCAGAAATATCTAGGACGTCAGGAGTCAAGGTGGTGATCTCTCTTTTTGAAACTAGCAGGGAATTACGTGCCGGTTTGTAAGACTTGTGTAATTTCGGGAAGTACGAGTTTGAAGACGCCGCCCCGTTTTAAAGGTTTGGTGTTGCGGTGCACTTCCGATTCGGCAACTTGGACAGGCTATCTAGCGTGCTTCGGAAAGCGCTAATTAGCTCGTTGGCGCGGGAATCGTCGCTCCTAAATCGCAGATCTGCCTCGATTGGCGTCGTTCCCACGGTAATCCGCGAGATGACGTACCGGTCAGGCACAGAACGGCCGTAGACATCCAGATCGACCATGGCGCTTTCTTTTTCTTTGAGAAGTCCGCTTGGGCCGCCAATTCCAAGGGTAATCTTCGTAATGAGGCGTCTTCCCTTGGCTGCAGAGAAGATAGGCCTCCGGCTCTGTTCCGGAGACAAAGCGTCAATGAAGATTTCCGCGCCCTGCGGCGGAAGAAAATGACCTTCGAACAAACGGGTGTGCGCTGGCAGGCTCAAGAGGTCCAGCCTTCCCGGCATGCGGTAACCCGAGTTGATTTCGACCCACCCCGCTTGGAGCTGAATAACATAGCATCCCAGTAAACGCGCTTCTCCACCGTGGTCGAAAGCTATTGAGAAACTCGCGCAAAACGGTCGCGGTATCAAGCGCGCCGCCCAAATGCCTAACGAGTTCCATGGTTGTCTGGCGGCGTGCATCCGCGCGCTTTGCGCTTTTATGTAATCGCCCGGCAACACCCACGCGGAGGCTTGGCGATTTTCTGTCAGTGTCGACCACGCAGCGCTTGGCTGCCGGGCTAGCAAGCTGAAAGCTGCCAGAGCGGTCAAAAGTCTCACGCGATTTCACCTCACGGCCTGTTTGCTATTGTTCCCCACTACAGACGAAGTGGATGTCGAACCACACGGAAATTCTTTGCTCTTTCCATCGCATTGGAGAGCTCGGAGCGCTCGCCTCAATGCGCGCCTCCCATACCAGCACGGTCGCTTGCAAAACACTCCGTAAACCCGGTAGTCGTCGTCGAGATTCTCAAAGTACCCCTCGTTCAGGCCGGCTGCCAGCGAATCGATGGCCGCCTCGATCGACCGGTAGGGCGAATGATGCTTGCCGTTGTACTCCCAGTTGAATATGTTGTTCGCATCGCCACGCGTAATGTGTCTGCCATCGCTGGATTCGGCATAGGCCAGAGCGACCAGCAGTCGCGGGTCGATGCCGTTAGCCACTCCGGCATTGTAGAATGCGTGGCCGAAGCCTGCCAACGGCGACCCCTCCAGGAAATGATTCAGTTGAACTGGGGAGGTTGGACTGTCCGCACCGCCGCACGGGTCGGGAGGGCTCACATGAGATGCGCCTCCATGGGCCATCGCCGACACGAGAAACAGAGTAACGCCCAACGGGCGTCCTCGCGTCAACACCACTCTCGCGCAACCAACCTGATCCTAGCTGGCGCCATCTACCCGCCAACATGGCATAACCCTTGGGGTCCGTCAATCCGACGGATTGCGAGTCTCATTTCAAGGCCAGCCCTCTTGCGACCGACGTGAATTCGTCGCCGGCCCGAATTTTGTCCGCGCCGAATCGCCGCTCAAAGATCCGCCTAACGGCAGGAACCAGGGACGATCCGCCCGTAAGGAAGACCATGTCGACATCGGAAGCGGCGGCGCCGGTCTTGGCGAGCAAAGAGTCGACGCTACGCTCAATCGACGCCAGTTCGTCACCGATCCAGTCTTCGAACTGATCGCGGCGTATTTCTTTTTCCAGGACCAGATCACCATCTGTAAATCGAAAGACCGTATGGGTCGCGTGCGAGAGAGTCACCTTCGCGCGTTGAACGGCGCGATGCAACTGGTAGCCGAGGTCGTTTTCGACGAGGTAAAGCAACGCGTCCAATTTTGCGCGCTGCTCCGCTTGCGCGCGCACGGTGCGGAGCATGTTCAACGTTTCCGAGGACCGCAGGAATGAAAGATGATGCCAGCGCTCGAGTTTGAAGTAAACCCAATTGGGAACCGGCAACATCTTTCCGAAGGAATACAGCATCGAGCCCGCTCCCAATGCCGGAGAAACCAGGTGACGGACGATTTTGGCATCGAATGCATCGCCTGCCAAGCCGAGGCCTTCATTGCCCAACAGATCACCCGGCTCGCGGCCTCTCTTGCGAATTTCGGGGCCCACGCGCAGAAGCGAAAAATCGCTGGTGCCTCCGCCGAAATCTCCAATGAGGATGAGTTCTTCACGGTCGAGAGTAGACTCATAATGATATGCGGCAGCGACCGGTTCATATTCGAACGTGACGCGCTCAAAACCGGCGCGGTGCATCGCTTCTTCCAGACGGGAGACCGCATACGCGTCTTCGGCGTCATTTTCCGCGCCCACGAAACGTACAGGTCTGCCCACAACCGCCTCGACGATTGGGAAACCGAAATAGGCGCTCGCCTCCGCACGTATATCGCGAAGAATGTTTGCGATCAGATCCTCAAGCGAGATTCGACGGCCGAAGACCTCCGTACTCTGCAACCCGCGATTCGACAGAAAGGACTTCAGCGATTGGATTAATCGCCCGTGTTCGTGGGCTTCGAGATACCGCTCGATGGCTGTCGGGCCTGACCACGACTTGATCGTTTTGCGCGAGGCGTGAACCAGTAGCTCCAGATAAAGAAGCGACCGGTACGAGGCCGTAGATCCGCCAACGTGCGCAAAACGCGCGAGCTTGACTTCACCTTCGCCGGCTACGCATGCGATGGAACTATTGGTAGTTCCAAAATCGAAGCCAACTTGCATCGGCAAAGCGTCACGCGCGCGATGCGCTACAGCCGCCCCCTACGCGGTTTCAGCACCCAGAGGCCGCCGAAGAAAGCGGCCAGCATGGCAAGTGCGAACCATAAGGCATTTTCAAATGCTTGCCGGTCCGGGAAGCTATAGGAACTGAAAAAGATGCCGCGGATGGTCAGAACCAGCACGGCTGTTACCCAAATCGGAAACAGGTAACGGAATATTCCCGAGATGGCGAGAAGAGTGGAAAGCAATCCAACAGCCCCGAGCACCAGCAGCCCTCGAACGATATGGTAGGCGTTGAAGGGGAACAAGCCGGTGAGCCTTAGTTGTTCGCCGGAGGTTGTCAAGAGTGCCATCGCTATCAAGACCAGGCTAAGGATCAGGTGGAACATGTAGCTGTAGGCGCGCAATAAAAATCCAAGAGCGTTCAAAGCGAAGTTCCTCCCGCGCACCGCAAAAACGGCGAAGCACAGGCCCCGCTATTGTAACAACCTATGGGCTTGCCCTACTTTAGAGAATCTTTTTCCCCATCGCGGACATTACTAGTTCAACGCCGAGCAGCGCGGTACGGTTCGCCACATCAAGAACCGGATTCACCTCGACCACCTCTAGGGAGAGCATCTGTCCGGAATCGCAAACCGTCTCCATAGCCAGATGCGCCTCGCGATAGGTCATGCCGCCACGCACGGGTGTACCGACTCCGGGCGCTTCATCGGGGTCGATGGCATCCATATCGAGGGAAAGATGGAACCCCACGGCACCGTCAGTCGCGAGAGCAATCGCCTGCTCCATAACCGAGCGCAGACCACGCTCGTCGATTTCTCGCATAGTAAAGGCCGTAATACCCGAATGCCTCACCAGATCTCGCTCGCGCCGGTCCACATCGCGAATGCCCACCAGGACCACGTTTCTGCCCTCGACCTTGGGCGCGTAGCCATAGAGCCGGGTCAGTTCGCCGGGCCCGAAGCCAATGCAACAGGCGAGAGGCATGCCGTGCACGTTGCCACTGGGACTCGATTCGGGCGTGTTCATGTCGGCATGCGCATCAATCCAGATGACGCCGATCTTGCCTCCCGCCGTCGTGCGAACGGCTTCCGCAACGCCGGCTACGGTGCCGACCGCAATGGAATGGTCGCCACCCAGCACGAGCGGGAACTTGGCCTGCGTCACAGCGTCCCTTACCGTGTCGGCGAGCTTCTCGCAAGCCTTTGCGATCTGCGGGAGGTACTTCGCTGTCGCAGGTCCGGCGGAAACGCTCTCCTGCTGTGGCGCCGCGAGGTTACCCAAATCTTCCACCTCATAACCGAGCGACAACAGCTTCGTGTTTAGTCCGGCAAGGCGCATCGCGGAGGGACCCATGTCCACGCCGCGCCGCCCCGCGCCTAGATCGAGCGGAGCTCCGACAATGGCAATTTTGGACTGACGCATAGACGACTTGGGCTATCGTTTTCAGCTTACTTGGCTTGTCCTTCAGCCTATCAACCGATAAATGCATGCACGGATTGGCCGAATTTTCCGCCGGCCTTGACGCTAACTTAAAGTTAGGAGATCGATGCAGTTCGCCGACATTCATCACATCGAAATACTGTTTCTACTGTTGATCGTTACGGCTGCCGCACTTACAGCCATTTCGCAGCGGCTCAGGACACCATATCCGATCGTGCTCGTCATCGGTGGTCTGGCAGCAAGTCTCATTCCTCACGTACCTCGTATCTCGCTCAGTCCGGAATTGATGTTCCTCGTTGTGCTTCCGCCATTGCTCTATTCGGCCGCTTACCATACCTCCTGGCGCGAGTTTCGACATAACTTTTTCCAGATCGTGATGCTGGCCTTCGGGCTGGTTGGCTTCACCGTGTTCGGTGTGGCGGCATTCACCAGTTGGCTGATTCCCGGCTTCACCTGGAACCTTGGTCTGGTCCTCGGCGCCGTCGTCTGCACCACCGATTCCATCGCCGCAACTTCTATCGCACGGCGCATCGGGTTGCCACGCGCGATCACTGAGCTCCTCGAAGCCGAGAGCTTGGCCAACGACGCCAGCGGCTTACTTGCCCTGAAATTTGCGGTCGCGTTGGTTGTTACTGGCGTGGCCCCTTCGTTCATCGCCGGTTTTGGCCAACTGATCTATCAAATCAGTGGAGGAACCCTTGTCGGAATTCTGGTTGCGATGGCTGCTTACTGGTTGCAGTCCCGGATCGAAGATTCGCGAATCGCGATTACGGTTAGCTTAATAACGCCCTATGTGGCGTACCTGGCGGCGGACGATATCGGGAGTTCCGGTTTCTTTGCGACGGTGGCGTGCGGTCTTTACATGGGGCACAGAAACTCCGGTTATCTCTCGCTCACGGCCCGCCTCCAGGCGGAAGCCGTTTGGAGCAACCTGGACTTTCTCTTGAACGCCCTGGTCTTCATGCTGGTGGGGCTGCAACTTCCATATGTACTCGCCGGTATCCGTCATGCCAGTCTCCGATTGATGGCGCTGGATGGCGTTATTTTCAGCGCCGCTGTCATTGCGCTTCGTCTGCTCTGGATTATTCCCGAAGCGTGGATCTCCTACGGACTGCGCCGGCGTGTTCTCCATCGACCGGCGGCGCCTCCCAATTCACGCGCTGTGTTCCTGGTCGGCTGGACCGGGCTACGCGGAGTCCTCGCGCTGGCCGCCGCGATTTCATTGCCGGAACAATTGGAAAACGGCGCTGAATTTCCTTTGCGCAACGAAATCATCTTCCTGACGTTCTGTTTGATTCTGGTGACGCTGGTCGCGCAAGGTTTAACTCTGCCGCCTTTGATCCGCGCCCTAGGATTGGCCGGTTCGCCCCAAAATTTGGAAGAACTGAAGGCTCGCCAGCATATGATCGATGCCGCCCTGGCGGCATTGCACAAGCAGAGCGAAGACTCGGAAGCTGATCGGGACATGCTGGACTTTCTGCGCCTCTATTACCAGCGGCGGCTGGCGCTGCTGAACGGACATCTGAAGGACGAGCAGGGTGAAGTGCGGACACATGCAGCGCGGGATGACTGGGACCTGGCGGGCCGCCTCCGCGACGTGGAACGCCGAACAGCGGTCGAGTTGCGCAATCGTGGCGAAATTCACGATGAAACCTTGCGTGACCTCGAGCGCGAACTCGATTTGCTGGATGCCCGCGGGCGCAGCGCGTCGCCGTAGAGCCGAACCGCCATTACCCGTCTCAGGCCGAGGCGACTTGCGCAACAAACGCAGGCAAGATTGGCATTGATCGGACGCGCACGCCGGTCGCATTGAAGATCGCGTTCCCGACCGCCGGTGCGATGCCGACAATTGGAATTTCGCCAGCACCAGCCGATGGAAGGTCCTTCCGGTCGAGCAATACGACCTCAATGGTTGGCACATCATTGAAACGGGGTACGCGGTATTTTGCGAGGTGGGCATTCAGAATGCGGCCATTCGCGAAGTCGATCGCTTCGAACAGCGCTCCACCCAACCCCATTACGATTGCGCCTTCTACCTGGTTCTTCAAATGTTCGGGGTTGACCACCGCCCCGCACTCCCACGCTTCGACAACTCTTGTGACCTGAACTGTACGGTCAGGATGGATGCGCACTTCGGCGCAGCACCCAACGTATCCGCCTTTGTCGGTTCCGCAAGCGAGACCATAACCCGTCGTGGAAGTCCGCCTGTTATCCGGCCAGCCGAATCGTTTGGCCGCCGCCTCCAGCACCGCGCGGACACGATCGTTTTTCAGGTTTTTGAGCCGGAACGCCAGCGGGTCCAAACCGACGGTAATCGCCAATTCGTCCATGTGCGATTCCCGCGCGAAGTGGTTCGCCGTTGATGCCAGTCCTCGATAGGATCCCTCGCGTAGCGGCGATTTCGCCTCATGGAACTCGATCGTCCTATTCGCGACCTCATACGGAGTGTCGATGCCCGACGGACCCGACAAGTAGTTATGAAATTCCCAAGCGGTCAGCATCCCGTCGCTGCTGACGCCGCTCGATACGTCAATGACACCCGCGGGCCGGAAGTAGGCCCAAGTGAACTCTTCCTCTCGCGTCCAGATCAGCTTCACCGGTTTGCCCGCGTGTTTTGCGAGTCTTGCGGCTTCAACCGCGCATTCACCCGTATGCTTGCCGCCGTATGCCGAACCAGTATCGGGCACGATCACACGCACATTCTCCTCGGGAATCGAAAAGACTCCTGCCAATTCCGTTCGCACTCCGAACGGCCGCTGAGTACCGGTCCAAACGGTCAGGTTATTTCCGTTCCATTCGGCGACCGCCGCACGCGGTTCAAGTGGAGTGTGCGCAATGTAGGCGACTGTGTAGGTATTGCGGAGCGTCTTTACGGCAGATCGCAATCCAGCTTCGACCGAGCCCGTCGCACGTGCACCGCGGCCGGGCCGGCTGGATTCAGTGTTCTGCTTGATATAAGAAAACAACTCGCTTTGCGAGATCTGCGGCTGTTGGTCCCACTTCGCCTGAATGCTCTGCAAGGCCTTTGCGGCGATGTGCTCATCACGCGCGGCGACGCCGACGAAATCGCCCTCGCGCACAACCGTGGCGCCGTCCATCTTGGCCGCTTGGCCTGTGTCTGCCGAGGTCAGTTTGGCAGCAAAACTCGGCGCTCTCAAAACCGCGCCATAGAGCATCTCCGGCAGCTTGTGGTCCGTCGAGTATCGGTGCTCACCGGTCACAATGTCGCGGACATTCACCTTCGGCGTGCTGATTCCCGCCGCGTGCCAGTCGGATGGCGCGGTCGTCAGGCCGTCTTTGCCGATTGTGTGGACCCAGTCGACTCGTGCAGCCAACTCTCCGAATCCTGCCTTCTTGCCCGAGCCCTTCTGGAAAACGCACTCGTTCGAAATGGTGAGGCTGTTGCGATCGACGTTCCAGCCCCGTGCCGCCGTGTCGATCAAAACCTCCCTCATTGTCGATGCCATCTTCCGAAGCACGGGCGCCATGGTCGGCGTAGTACGGCTGCCAAATGTACCGGCATCCCACGGCGTTCGCGCCGTGTCGCCCATCACCAGCCTTAACGCGTTCGCTTCGCAGCGTAATTCGTCCGCAACGGCCTGCGCAAGCGAACTTCGGATATTTTGCCCGACCTCCACTTTGCCGGTAAAGGCGATAATCGAGCCGTTCGGGGCGATATGCAGCCATGCCGCGACGTCTTCGGGCAACTGCTCCCGATACCCTCTGTGCGCGCCGCCCGATTCCTGCGCATCGGAATCCGTACCGGCGACGAACAGGACCAGCGCTCCGCCGCCGAGAGATTTGAGAAAAGCTCGACGATCAAGCCCTCTGTGAACCGCTTCAAGCTGAGGCATGGTGCTCACTCCTCTCCGAAGCCGTAATATTATGCGAGGCGCGCCGGACTGCTGCAACGATTCGGTTATATGTTCCGCAGCGGCAGATATTGCCTGCCAGAGCTTCCTTGATTGCCGTCTCGGATGGCGCCGGCGTCTTTCGGAGTAGCGCGACCGACGAGACGATCATCCCGGCTGTGCAGTACCCACATTGCATCGCGTCGCATTCGATGAAGGCTTGCTGCATTGGATGGAGCCGCTCGCCGTCGGCAATACCTTCGATAGTCGTAATCTCCTTGCCGGCGACGCCGCCCATGGGAGTGATGCAGGACCGGTGCGCCACACCATCGATCATTACCGTGCACGCGCCACATTCGCCCTCGCCACAGCCATATTTAGGCCCAGTGAGATCGAGTTCATTACGAAGGACCCAGAGCAGGGGACGCTCCGGATCAACGGAAATTGTATTGCGCTTACCGTTGACCACGAGTTCCATACACTTAGTCTATCTGCAAATTGGCGATTGCTTAATGCCTCGGCGCGAGATACCCAAGAATGAGAGAAGCCGCCCCCAAATCCACTGCAGACGAGCTTTAGCTCCAGGTTACCGAAACAGTTTGCCGCCGGACGGTAGCGCCTTGGAGTCTGCGGTGAAAGAAGGGGGCGAATCCGGACTTTGGTTGCGGGGGCAAGATTTGAACTTGCGACCTTTGGGTTATGAGCCCAACGAGCTACCTGACTGCTCCACCCCGCAATTGCATCGTAACAACCTTCCGCCACCCTGGTCAATGCTTCCGGGTAACTTCGGTGGTACGCGCACTAGCTTTCGGCGGCATTCTAAAGTAGTAAAAGGCCAACCGGCTCGCATATGTCCTCGTCACCCCGTACCGCCCGCAGGCGTCCCAGTGCTGAACCACCTCGCCTTGGTCTACGCCTGGACTCGCCCGATTTCTATTTGAATCCGCACCTAAGCTTGCTCGCTTTTCAGCGCCGAGTGCTCGAAGAGGCGGCCGATCCGTCCAATCCGCTGCTCGAACGTATCAAATTCGTCTCGATTCTCGGGTCGAATATTGACGAATTTTTCATGGTGCGCGTCGCCGGTCTTTGGCAGCAGATTGAAACCCGCACCACGGAAATCAGCATGGATGGACGTTCACCCGCCGAGCAACTGGCGCTGATCCGTCATGAAGTTACCAATATTACCGGGGAGATTTACAAGCTGTGGCGCGACGAACTGATGCCCGCACTAAAGGATGTAGGCATTCATATCCTTGAGCTCGCCGATGTGAGCCCCCAACAGCGAATGGCTTTGGACGATTATTTTCGCCGGGTGGTCTATCCTGTGCTTACTCCGCTAGCAGTGGATCAGGGTCGGCCTTTCCCCCATATCTCCAATCTCAGCCTGAACGTCGCAACTGTGGTAGGCAACGGCGACGGTGTCGAGCGCTTTGCCCGCGTAAAGGTTCCGGACCTGTTGCCGCAACTGGTCCCCGTGCCCGCGGAGGGTGCCGATCTCGCGTTCGTTTGGCTGGAACAGGTGATCATCGCTAACCTTCGAATGTTGTTTCCCGAGATGGATATTGTGGAATCGCACATTTTCCATGTCACCAGGGATGCCGAGCTCGCAATTCAGGAACTCGAAACCGACGATCTTCTGGAAAGCATTCAGGAAGCCGTTTGGCGGCGCCGTTTCCGCGATGCCGTGCGCCTACAGGTCAGCATGGCTATGCCTCAGAAAATGGTCGATCTGCTAACCACCAATCTGGAACTCGATCAGGAGGACATCTATCGCGTGGACGGCCCGATCGACTTGAGTCGAGTGAAGGCTCTGCTCTCCATCGACCGAGCAAGTCTAAAGGACAAGCCGTTCATCTCGTCGACGCCCGCGGGGCTCACGGTTGGGCCCAAGCCGGAAATCTTTTCCACCATCCAGCAGGGCGATATCCTGATGCACCTGCCCTTTGAATCCTTTCAGCCGGTGATCGATTTTCTCAATGCCGCCGCCCGCGATCCCAACGTCCTGGCAATTAAAATGACGCTTTACCGTGTCGGGCGAAACTCACCCATCGTTGAGGCGTTGCTCGAAGCCATACAAAACGGCAAGCAAGTAGCGGTCTTGGTTGAATTGAAGGCCCGCTTCGATGAGGAAAGCAATATCGAGTGGGCGCAGAAACTGGAGCGGGAAGGCGTACACGTCGTTTATGGATTGCCCGGTTTGAAGGTGCATTGCAAGGTGGCGATGGTCGTTCGGCGCGAGGGCGATAGCATTCGCCGCTATCTCCACTTGGGCACCGGAAATTACAATCCTGTGACCGCCAGGCTCTACACCGACCTTGGTTTGTTCACTTGCGATGAGGAGATTGGCGCCGATGTCAGCGATCTGTTCAATCATCTAACCGGTTATTCGGCCAAGACCGCGTACCGCAAATTGCTGGTGGCGCCGCATAGCTTGCGAGCCGGACTGGAGCGCCTCATCCGCCGGGAAATCGAACGCCAAAAGCAGTTCGGCGATGGCCACATCATCGCCAAAATGAACGCGCTCGAAGATCAGCCCATGGCGCATCTCCTGTATGAGGCTGCGCAAGCCGGCGTATCCATCGATCTGATAGTCCGCGGAGTTTGCTGTCTGCGCCCCGGCATTCCTGGCCTGAGCGAGACTGTGCGGATCCGCAGTATTATCGGCCGTTTCCTCGAACATAGCCGCATCTATTACTTCCAGAATGGAGGCGAAGAGCAGATTTACGTCGGCAGCGCCGATCTTATGCCGCGGAATCTAAACCGCCGAGTCGAGATTCTGTTTCCCATTGAAAATCAGAAACTGGTACGCCGGCTGCGCGACCGCATCCTGGCCAAGTATTTGGAAGACGACGCGGGCTCGCACATCATGAACTCTGTCGGTACGTATACGCGACCCGCACGCGAGCCCGGAAAGCGTGCTTTTAGCAGCCAAGGCTGGTTCTTGAAGCACCTGGCAGGCTGAATTACCGGCACCTCCTCCGCCTTCGCACGCTTGTAGCAGATTATTCACCAAATGTTCGTCGCGCACATGATAAGCAGTGTGCGCAAATAGTGATAGTCCGAGGTGGTCTGCAACTAAATGAAGGGAAGCACAGTCGGGAAACTGGTGGGCGGATGGCTGGCGGTCACCGTCGCGTCAATTCTGACCGGCATATTCTGGATACGGCCTGAGTCCACCGCGGGTTGCCAATCGCCCCAGTTCTGGAAATTGGCGGTGTTGTTGGCGCTGGCCACTGCCAGCGGTTTTGTCTTCACTTATCTATTGGCCAAGCGCTGGTCGGAGCGCGCTACCCGGCTGGAGCGCTTCGCGGCGGCGCTGCCCATGGCCAGCGAAGAACTTCCCGATGAGGGTCCGCCGGAGCTGCGCGATCTCTCGCGAGCGATGAAGCGGATGGCCGAGCAGGTACGGCGAATCGTGGAACGGTCGAAGCTCGAAAGTTCGCGGCGCGAAACGGTGCTGGCCGGCATGGCGGAAGGTGTTCTGGCCGTGGATGAAAACCTGAAGGTGGTGTTTTGCAACGACGCCTTTGCCCAGGCTTTCAGCACGCGAACACCCGTAACCGAAGGACGTGCGCTGTATGAAGTCGTCCGCGAACCCGCATTGCGCGATATTCTGCAGTTGGTGGTGACCAGCGGCGAATCGGAGAAGGACCAGTTCCGCTCCCCGACCGCCGACGGACGCTGGTTTGAAGCGCATGCGTTGCCTCTTGGCGACTCTCCGCGCCGAGGCGCGCTCGCAGTGCTTCATGACGTTACCGATATTCAGCGTCAGGAGCAGGCCCGTAAGGACTTCGTGGCCAACGTCTCGCACGAACTGCGGACGCCGCTCACTGCAATTCGTGGATACGCGGAGACGCTGCTCGATGGCGCGCTCGAAGATAAGAAGATCAATCGCAAATTCGTTGAGGTCATTCTGGCTCAGGCGATCCGGCTGAACAACATTGCCTCCGACCTGCTCGTTCTTTCCGAACTCGACGCCAATGCGCCTGCCGCGTCTCCGGACCGAATTTCTGTCCGCGAAGTCGTCGATTCCGCCATCAATACGGTTCAAAGCTCGGCCGCCATGCGCGGCGTTCGCATCAATCGGGATCGTTGCAGCGAATGCGTGGTTACCGGATATCGTTTTCGTCTGGAGCAGGCCCTGGTCAACCTGCTCGACAATGCCGTTAAATTCAACCGCGAACAGGGTGAAGTGACAATCGAGTGTGGTTACAACGGCGATGACCGCGTTCGTATTTCGGTCGCCGATACCGGCATCGGTATTCCGAGCGAAGATCTGAAACGGGTGTTTGAACGTTTTTATCGTGTCGATAAGGCCCGCGGGAGAGCTGCCGGCGGCACTGGTCTCGGCCTGCCGATCGTCAAGGAAGTGGTCGAGAGAATGGGCGGCACGGTGAGCGTCGAGAGCCATCTCGGCAAAGGTACGCGCTTTACCCTGACGTTGCAAGCTGCGACGTTACAATCCGCCTAGGAGCATGCCATGCGCGAACGCCAAAAAATTTCATCGGGTGCGAAATGGGAAGACATTGTCGGCTATAGCCGTCTGGTGCGTGTCGACACGCGGATCTATATCACGGGAACAACCGCGACTGGCGCCAACGGGAGTCTGGTCGGTCTGAATGACGGTTATGCACAAACCGTGCAATGTATTCGCAACATCGAACGCGCGCTGGTCCAAGTTGGAGCCAGCCTTGCCAACATCGTCAGAACGCGCATGTTTGTTACCGACATCGCCCGATGGGAGGAGTATGCCCGCGCGCACAAGGAGTTCTTCGACGAAATCCGCCCTTGTGCCACCATGGTCGAAGTGCGCGCACTGATCGATCCGCGTATGCTGATCGAAATCGAGGTCGAAGCCGAACTCTAGCCGCATTTCCAATCATGCCAAGACTCATCCCCGCTCCCAACGCGATACCCGTACCCGGCGGCAAACAAATCGACGAGTACATCGGACACGTCAATACGCACACGAGGGAGGTTAGCGTGGCGCACATGAGAAGCCCGGCTGGTTGGAGCGAGCCCGGCCAGCGTCCCGAATTTCGCGAACTGACGCTCGTGCTTTCCGGTCTGCTGCACGTAGAGTTCGAAGGCGGCAGCTTAGATGTCCGTGGTGGTCAGGCGTTGATCGCCGAGCCCGGTGAATGGGTCCGCTACAGCACCCCAAACGAAGCTGCCGAGTATGTCGCAATTTGCCTGCCGGCTTTCGAATTAAGGATTGCGCATCGGGATGAGTAACTAGCGCTGCTGTTAACAGTCTCTACGTACAAAAGGAACTTCTTCACGATAAGAAAAGACATATCGGGCGATTTGTTCCAACCGCTTGTCCAGGGAGAAGTGGTGCTCATGCACTGTGATCTTTCGGGAATCGGGATGAGCAGGATTAATCAGGCAATTTCGAGTGTCTGGAACGACCGCGCTTGGAACCTCAAGCAGCGGTGTTCGTCCTTCCCCGAGCCATTTGTCTCCAAGGTTACGAGTAAGGCTACAATCAGCGCTCCAGCCTGAAGGTAGCGCCGATTCTGAAACGACTTCGACTTGGATAGAAGACGGGTATAGAGCTTCGATCCAAACGGGGTCGAGAGGCATGAACCGTTGTTCCAAAAGATGGACCAGGTATTCGATAAGACTCCAGACGATGTAAGACCAAGGTAAACGACAGGGTGCCCTTTCGAGTGCCATCTTCCGCTGGCCTTAGTACCGCCTATTCCATTGAGATTGGTGTATTTTGAAATTCGCCAGAGGCTAGGCAAAATAACCTTCGTCGATTTGTACCAAGTACTCCTCGACCTGCTGGGCGCCGCTATGATCTTTCATAAGATCTAGGGGTGGCCGCTGCCCGAAACGCAAGAACGGTTCATGTAACCAGGGCAGCACTTTATTCGGGCCAAAGGTACTCGCGACGTGGCTGATTATTCGAGCCACAAGCTTTACTTGAGCTGATTGGTCTTCTGTGAGAAAATCGTGGCCTTGCACAAAGGGTGGGGGCACGAGCGCATCTATCTCGCGCTGGTCAAGAAAACCTCGGAGAGCCCTGATCTCCTCCAAACCGAATGTCTGTTGGGTAGAATTTGCCAATTGATCCAATTCAGCGATCGGGTCCATGGCTGCTGCAGGAGTCGGCATAAGTACCCTCTGTAGATATTGTTCCATAGAAGAGATCTTCCGTCTGGCCCGATTATTCCTCTAGAGCCTCAATCCACAATACAGATCGGCATTTCCTCAGCCAGTGTGAACTTAGTTCCAAGCTGCAGGGGCAGAAACCGCAACCGCCTCAATCTAAACGGGAAACTGGTTGCGCGTATTTTTTGTGATTAGATGTGAACAATATTTCGTGGACTGGTTGCCAACCGCCTTACCGTTTCTTTCGGACCAATCTCCGCGCCTTGTGCACAACGCCCGGAGTCGTTGAAAACGCCTCCTGCACCAACGCCGTTTGTTGATCGGCATGCACCTTGTGCGCGCCTGCCGCTGGACTCGCGGCAGTGGCGCGGCCGACATAGCGTAGTTGGCGCTTCATCGGTCCGCCATTGTCGCCCGGGCTGATGATCGATTGCATTTGCTCTTCGACAAAGCCCCACGCGCCCATGTTTTCGGGCTCTTCCTGAACCCAGAACAGTTCGGCGGAATCCGAATAGCGCCGGAGAATATCAGTCAGCCGCTGCAGCGGGAACGGATAGAGTTGCTCCAAGCGGATGATGGCCACATCGTTGCGCCCCAGTTCCTGCCGCTTGTTCAAAAGATCGTAGTACACCTTGCCGGAACAGAGCAGAATTCGCTTTACCTGCTGGCCAACCGCCTGCCCATCGCCGATCACTTCCTGAAAAGCGCCGCTGGTCAGTTCTTCCAACCGGGAAGACGCCTTCGCATAGCGCAGCAAGAACTTCGGTGTGAAGACCACCAGGGGCTTGCGGATGCCGCGCCGGTCGTGTCCGCCATGCATCTGCCGTCGTAGCAGATGGAAGTATTGCGTGGGCGTGGTGCAGTTGCAGACCTGTATATTATTTTCCGCGCAAAGCTGTAGAAACCGCTCGATGCGGGCGCTGGAGTGTTCCGGGCCCTGTCCTTCAAATCCATGCGGCAACAGCAGCACTAGCCCGCTCGGTTGATTCCATTTCGATTCTGCCGATACCAGGAACTGATCGATCACGATCTGCGCGCCGTTGGCGAAATCGCCGAACTGCGCTTCCCACATGACCAACGTCAGCGGATCGGCCACGCTGTAGCCGAATTCGAATCCCACCACGGCATACTCGCTCAACAGGCTATCCACCACTTCAAATTTGGCCTGGTTCGGACTCAGGTGCTTCAGCGGTATGTAGTTTTCACCAGTCTCATAATCGCTGAATTCCAGATGCCGCTGGGTGAAGGTGCCGCGGGAAACATCCTGCCCGCTGAGCCGAACGGGGGTTCCTTCCATCACCAGACTGCCGAACGCCAGCGCTTCGGCGAAGCCCCAGTCAATGGCTCCGCCGTTCAGAATCTCGCGGCGCTTGTCTAGCAAGGCTTTCAGTTTCGGGTGCAGATGAAACTCTTCCGGCAGATGCGTGCACCGGTCGACCACATGCGCCAAAGTCTTGTAATCCGCCGCTGTCGCCGGAATCGGCTGATTGACCTGTTCCGCCGGCGCCTCCGCAAACTCCTCAATAACGAACTGTTCGCGATGTTTACGGGCTTCGTCGTACGTTGCATTCAACCGCGATCGCACCTGTTCGCGCAGGCTGTCGACGATTTCTTTCGTGACCAGCTTCTCCCGGATCAATCGTTCGCTGTACTGCGTTGCAGCGGTCGGCGTCGCCTTGATCTTCCGATACATCACCGGCTGCGTATAGCTTGGATCGTCCGCTTCATTGTGGCCCTGCCGCCGATAGCCGATCATATCGATGACAATATCCCGCTTGAACTCCTGCCGATAGTCGTAAGAAAGTTGCGCCGCTCGCAGGCACGCTTCCGGATCGTCCGCATTGACGTGCAGAATCGGGGCTTGCACGGAGCGCGCCACATCGGTGCTGTACACGCTCGTGCGTCCATCAAACGGATTCGTGGTGAACCCGATCTGGTTGTTAATGACCAGGTGAACAGTGCCGCCGGTGCGATATCCCTCCAACTGCGAAAGTTGAAGCACTTCGGCAACCACGCCCTGCCCGGCAAAAGCCGCGTCGCCATGAATGAGGATCGGGATCACTCGCTCGCGCTTCTCATCTCCCAAACGGTCCTGCTTCGGACGGACTAAGCCTTCCACCACTGGATCGACAGCTTCGAGATGGCTGGGATTGAAGGCCACCGAAACCAAAATCTCTTTGCCCTGCGTGGAGCGGTGAATGCCGCTTGCTCCCAAATGGTATTTCACGTCGCCGGAGCCTTGCACACTCTCCGGATCGGGCTCGCCGTCAAATTCCGAAAACACCTGCGCCATCGATTTGCCCACAACGTTTGCCAACACGTTCAGTCGGCCGCGATGTGCCATGCCGATGACTGCTTCATGCGCATTCTGGTTCGCCGCACGATCCAATACTTCGTCCAAGATCACGATGGCCGATTCGCAGCCCTCCAGGCCAAAGCGTTTCTGTCCCACGAATCGGTTCTGAAGAAACTGTTCGAATTCCTCCGCTTGAATCAGGCGGCTCAAAATGCGATGCCGAGTCGCTTCATCGAGCGGCCATTGGTTCATCGTCGCTTCCATCCGGTCCTGCAGCCACTGCTTTTGAACCGGATCCTGGATGTGCATGTACTCGGCAGCGAATGTGCCGCAATAAGTCGTGCGCAAGCGGTCTAGAATTTCGCGCAGCGTCTCATACGGCTGCATGTAGGACGCAATCGCGCCGCTTGGCGCTTTCACAGCGCCGGCGAGAAACGGCCGATCCAGATCCCAAATCGTGAGTCCATAGGATGCGGGGTCCAGTTCCGGATGAAAGATCGGCTCGCTTCCCAATGGATTCGTATTCGCGATCAGATGTCCGCGCACGCGATAGGAATTGATGATCTGAATGACCGACGCTTCCTTGGCGACATCTGTATTAGCCGAAGCGAAGCGCTGCGGCGACATCCGGCTGTCGGTCTGCCAGTGTACCGGCAAGTACGGAATCTTCAAGTCTCTGAAAATGGCTTCGTAGAAGGCGCCTTCGCCGGCCAGCAGTTGCTCCAATTTTGCTAAGAACGCACCCGATTCCGCGCCCTGAATGATGCGGTGATCGTAAGTGCAACTAACCGTCAGAACTTTGCTCAAGCCCAGCATCGCGCGCGTTTCTTCATTCGTCGCGGCGAATTCGGCGGGATAATCCATTGCGCCCGTTGCAATAATCGCCCCCTGTCCAGGGAGCAGCCGCGGCACGGAGCTGAATGTTCCCACAGTGCCGGGATTTGTGAGCGAAATCGTTGTGCCTTCGAAATCCGGCACAGTTAATTTGTTGTTGCGCGCACGCGCAACAACGTCGTCGTAAGCGGCAGCGAATTGCGCGAAGCTCATGCCGTCGGCGTTTTTGATATTCGGGACTTTCAGCGATCGGACGCCATCTTTGCCCGCCACATCCACGGCTAACCCGAGATTCACCTGCGAGCGCACCACTCGAAACGCCTCGCCGCCATTTTCGGCAAACGCATGGTTCAGCGAAGGATTCGATTTCAGCGCCTTCACAATCGCCCACGCAATGAAGTGCGTGAAGCTCAGCTTGCCGCGCCCCTGCAGAGCACGATGCTTATTGACGACATTGCGATTCTCCTCGAGAATCCGCGTAGGCGCTTGCCGGTATGACGTAGCAACCGGAATGGAAAGGCTTGCGGTCATGTTCTCGGCGATACGCGCCGCCGCGCCGCGCAAGGGCATCAATTGATCACCAGGACCCACGGTTCTGACGGTCTGCAGCGCCGGAAGCGCTTTGGCGCCAGGGGGCGGAGCTGTAACGGATGTCACTGGCGGGGCGGGCGGCGGAGGAGGCGGAACAGAGGCAGGTGGCGGTTGTTGAGCCTTAGGTTCTTCTGGCGGAGCCGCGGGCGCGGCTGCAACCGGCTCCGGAGGCTCCGGCTGACGAACAGGCACGGTTTCTATTTCTACTGCAGCCGCCTGGTGCGTTCCACCTCCGTTCTGGGGTTCTCCGTTGGGCACGGGAGGGTGTAGCAGATCGGTCCATTCGGCATCGACGCTCTTCCGGTCGAATTGATACTGATAATAGAGTTCGTCTTCTAACCAGCTATTGATACCAAGCGCGGGTTCTGTGGTTTGCGGCATGACTTATGACTGTAAGATTCTGAAATTAATGGTGTGATCGGCATGACCACACGCTCGCGAGAGGGAACGCGCAAAGGTTCCCACGAAATCGCCTTGTTGAACTTCGTACTTTCATTGTAACGAACAACGGCCCTAACACAGCTCGCTGTACACTATGTCTTGAATGACCTTGGAAGAGTTGGAAAGAGAGTACGTTTCGCTCCGGCAGCAGGCAGACGCTGTCCGGAGCTATCTTTGACGCCCCCGCGAAGCGCAAGCAACTGAATCAAGTAGAACAGGAGATCGGGACCCCCGATTTCTGGAACTCCCCAGAAAAAAGCCAGCGCATCATGCAGGAGCGCAAGCGGCTGGAAGAAGCCATTCAGCACGCCGCCTCCGTAATATCGGCCACCTCCGACATCGACACGCTATTTGAACTTGCGCGCGAGGGCGAAAGCGTTGTTCCGGATGTCGAGCGCGAGATGAAGGCGCTGGAATCGAGGCTGGAGGACCTGGAGACGGGGATGTTGCTCTCGGGTGAGAACGACGCCCGCAACGCGATCATCACCATTCATCCCGGGGCGGGTGGAACGGAGAGCCAGGACTGGGCGGAAATGCTGCTGCGCATGTATCTGCGCTGGACGGAGCGGAAGAAGTTTGAAGCCGTGATTACGGACCGCCTGGAAGGCGAAGGCGCGGGCATCAAGTCCGTCACGTTCGAGATCAACGGCGAGAATATCTATGGCCAGTTGCAGTCGGAAGTCGGCGTCCATCGCCTGGTGCGCATATCTCCATTTGATGCCAATGCGCGGCGCCATACTTCGTTCGCATCCGTGTTCGTCTACCCGCAGGTAGACGACGATATAAACATCGACATTAAGCCGGACGATTTGAAGATCGATGTATTCCGGGCGAGCGGCGCCGGTGGCCAGCACGTCAATCGAACGGAATCGGCGGTTCGGTTCACTCACCTGCCCACCGGCATTGTTGTGCAATGCCAGAACGAACGCTCGCAGCACAAGAATCGCGCGAGCGCCATAAAGCAGCTTCGAGCCAAACTTTATGAATACGAGATGGAGAAGAAACGCGTCGCCGATCGCAAACTCGAAGATTCTAAGTTGGAAATCAACTTCGGCAGCCAGATCCGCAGCTATGTTCTGGCGCCGTATCGCATGATCAAAGATCACAGGACGAAACTCTCGATCGGTGACGTCGACCGCGTGTTGGACGGCGATATCGATTCACTCATCCATGCCTACCTGGTTTGGCGCAAAACCGGCAAGATCGCCGGCGACGCCAAGGACGATTTGCCGGATTAGCCCATGCCAGCTCCCGGGGAAGTAGCTCGAGCGGCGGAGTTCATTCAGCAAGGCAAGCTGGTCGCCTTCCCCACGGAAACAGTCTACGGCCTAGGCGCAAATGCCTTCGATCCGGTGGCGGTCGCACGCATTTACGAGGCTAAAGAACGTCCTGTGTCAAGTCCGCTGATTGTGCACGTCTCCGATGATGCAATGGCCAGATCTGTTGTGAGCGCGTGGCCCGATACCGCCCAACGGCTGGCCGCGCGGTTTTGGCCGGGACCATTGACTCTGGTTCTGCCGAAATCGGAGATCGTACCGGACCTAGTGACAGCCGGCCTTCCGTCCGTTGGTGTGCGCGTTCCCGCACACCCGTTGGCGCTGGAATTGATCCACGCCGCAGGAGTTCCGATTGCCGCTCCGAGCGCCAATCGCTTCAGTGAAGTCTCTCCTACTACGGCCGAGCATGTGCGCATGGGATTGGGCGATCGCGTGGACATGATCTTAGACGGGGGGCCGTGCGAGGTGGGCATCGAATCGACCATCGTCTCCCTGCTTGGCTTGAAGCCGGCCATCCTACGGCCCGGCATGATCACGCAGCGGGAATTGGAGAACGCCGCGCAAGTTTTGTTTCAATCATGTCCCGGCTCTGTGAATGTGTCACTCGCGCCTGGACTCCATCCCAGGCACTACGCCCCGCATACGCGAATCTATCTGCTCGACCCGGATCAGACACTTCCACTCGGTCGAGGCTGGATTCTTGAATTGCCGGCAGAGCCCGAAGCATTTGCGGCACTGCTCTACGCCGAACTGCATCGCGCCGACGAGGGTGGATATGACTGGATCGGCATCTTCAAGCCGCCCGATCGGCCGGAATGGGCCGGAATCCTCGATCGGCTGCAGCGCGCGAGCCATCGTTAGCGCGCATAGCCAGCCGAAACTCACGGCAGCGGCTGGAGTCGCACATCCAAAGTTTGTTGTTGTCCGGATTCAAGCGTGAGAGAAGTGGCACGTGAAGCGTCCGCAACGCCAGGGTAGTACCAGGACTGATAACCAGGGGCACTGAATTTCAAGCTGACCGCCGTGCTTGCCGGAAGCAGTATTTTGTATTGCGCCTGTACCGGCCGCCCCCCGATAGAGCGCTTGACATCATCTGAGCGCCATAGTTCGATACCGCCATTCCGGACGGGCGATCCGGTGACCGCATCAGTTACGTACCCTGTGAGCACCGCGGCTTTCGGACCGAGCCGGATGACAACATTTGCCACGGGTGATTCGGGACTTAAATACACGAGCTGGGGATTAAGTTGGTATAGACGCGACATGGTGTTCGGATATCCAGCCGGCTCGTCTTCCGTAACGAGCCAGTACCCTATTAGCTTGAGTCCGGCGGATTGCCACTTTCCGTCACTGCCGGTCGTTTTCCATGGAACAGCCATCGCCATGGATGCGAGTGGAAGTGCGGCAACTTTGATACCAACGGCTGGTCGTCCCTGGTCGTCCACGACGGTTCCACTAATTGCGCCCGTTTGCGGCGTCTGGCAAAAGGCCGCCGATAGCGCCAGACTTGTGACTACAAACGCGACGACTCTCATTGTTCGGTTCTCCCCGACACCTAAGAGCGTATCTCAGACCCGCACTGTCCGCTAATGGATTTTCTCTTCCCGTTCCAGCATCGCAATAAACCGCTCAATCTTCCGGCTGCGAGTCTCCGCTCGTTTCACCGTCTGAATGCGCCAAAGAACCGCATACCGGTTTGTGCGATCGAGAGTTTCAAAAAACTTCTTGGCCTTCGGATTTGCTTCCAGAGCGGCTTGAAAATCGCCCGGCACGGTTGCTCCACTCGGCGAATCATAGGCGGCTTCCCACTGTCCACTTTGTTTCGCGCTCTCCACCGCCTCCAATCCGGCGGCCTTCATTTGTCCGCTTGCGATCAAAGCCAACGCCGCTTCCCGGTTGATCTTTGACCACAGACTTTTGCTCCCGCGCGGAACAAAGCGTTGCAGCCAAGACTCTTTGCTTTCCGGTCTCTTCTGCCCATCAATCCATCCGTAACAGAGCGCGACTTCCAGCGCCTCTTTATAAGACACCGACTCCAACCCCGGGCCCTTCTTGGCGATTCGCAGCCAGAGTCCCGCGCTTTTTCGATGATTCTTGTTAAGCCACACCGTCCAATCCGTCTTGGACGGGAAGAGTCTAATTTCTGAATCTTTGACGGCCGCCACGGCTCAATCCCGCTTCACCGCTTCTCGAAACGACCGCTCCACCATGTCGTTTGGATCGGTCGATACGGGACCATCGCGCCACAGCCAACGCATCATGTCCGGCATAATCGCGCCGCCGAACTTTTGCCCATGCAGGTTCATGCCCCACGTGTAATTCATGTCGTAGCCCTTCTGCGTCAGCGCTTTCATCAACCGCACGTTCTGGTAAAACCAGTCGCGTTTTTGGTTATAAACGCCATCCCGGCCAAACCCGCGATGATCGTTGCGCCCGTCACAAAGAAACACGCGAATTGGCTTCTTCTCGCTCGCCAGCACTTTCTCCGGATAGACGTACCCGCCCCGTATGTCCACAAAGCTGCCGACGTTACTCAATACTTTTCGAAAATCGTTAGGGCGCTCCCACGCAACCGTGAAGGCTGCAATCGCTCCGGAGCTCGATCCGCCGATTCCATGCATCTCGGGATCTCTTGAGATGTTGTACTCCTTGTACAGCACTGGCATCAATTCTTCAGTAATCACCCGCGCATACTTGTCGTCCAGACTGTTGTATTCGATGACGCGATTGGTCGTTCCATCGCCCCACCCCGTCGCCGGCGAGGGTTCAACTTGCTCAGGCGTGCGTCCAGGATTGATGAACACACCCAGCATCACCGGAATCTCCCGCCGGTAGATGAGGTTGTCCATCACGTTCTGCGCGCGGATATCTCCATTCTCATCTTTGAAGGCTTGGCCATCCTGATAGATCATCAGCGCGGCGGGCTTTGCCGGATTGTATTGGGCAGGCACGTATACCCAATATGTATGTTGCGTGCCGGGGTATACGTGACTTGGCAGATGATACGGCCCGCGAATTTCACCTTTCGGCACGCCTTCCTGCGGCATCGAATCAGGACCTAAATGATATTGCGAGTTTGGATCCGGGCCCGGTGGCATCGGTTCTTGAAACTTCTGCCTGGCACTTTGTGAGAAACCCATGGCCACGGCCAGAACAAAGATGACTGCTGTCGTTTTCATGAAAAAAGTATGACCTCTGGAGATACACTATACAGTCATTCGAGGAACGCGCGGAAGGGCTCGACTTCGGCAGATCCAAAGCATCCCGCGCCTACGCCAATATCGAATCGATCAACGCTGGTGCGCTTTATGCGCGATCCAAGCACGGCGGGCAAACCACTTACTCCGTCTTGTCACGCCCAGCGCCTGCATAATACGACTCGTAAAGATCGACGTCGAACAGGTTCGCGTCGATCACGCGGCTCGTATTTAGCACCTTCGCATACGCATCCACATTCGATATCGAATCGAAGCGATACTCGGTCAACCGGCGCGCTTCGAGCGTGTCGCTGTTTCGGTAACCGCTGAAAATCGGGATGATCGAGAAAAATTGGTCCTTCGGATCGAGGCTCGGCGTCTCCACCACATACCCCACGTACCACTTGCGCGTGTCCAGTGTCACCGAAATAAGGTCGCCCTCCTCGCTTGCTTCATTCAGCAGGCGCAGCAGATGATTGCCTTGCCGGCGAAGAGCGAGCGCCTTGGCCGCCAGTTCGTCGAAAAACAAATTGGAAAGCGGGCCGCCGAGAATGCCGAGCAGCAAGGCTGCAACCGCCGTCCCCACGTAATCAAAGGGAGCTACGTCGTGCAGGGCGTACTCTACATATCGTTCCTTTGGAATAAATGCGGCGAAGTAAGTTACAGCGCGCCCGGCAACTCCAAATACGATGCCGTACTTAGCGGCCTCCAGCAGCAATCGATTGCCATCCAGCGTCTGCGCTTTCCAACGCAGATACCGGTTTGTATGCAGAAATAAATACCCGGCGAGTAGCGGGAAAAGGAGGAGATTGAAAGGCAACGGAGTTTATTTTTTTTGGGTAATGACGATTTGGCGGACGCCTTCCACCTGCCGTGACGCCAACAGATCCATGACGCGGCGGGTCTTTTCTAACCGGAATAACTTTTGCGTATCCACGATGGTCCGGCCCTCCGGTGTGACACTCGCGATGTGCTTGGATGGATCCTGCTTCGGCTTGCCGTTGAACACCAATCTGAGTAAATCGAACATTGTCTACTTCAACTATACGAGAAATTACGTCTTTTCGACAATCTGCCACATGCCGGAATCGCCGGCCGCGATAACGGCATCGATTGCCGCCATATTGGCCACGGCATCTTCAACCGGTACGGGCACCGGAAGGTTCTCCTGAATGGCCTGGGAGAAGACATCGCCTTGGGTTGTATATTGGTCGCACACGGGGAACTCTTCCACCCGGGCATTGCGGCCTGCCAGTTCGGAACCATCGTCGATAAAGATGTGAGTGGGTTTATCGGGCGGGGCATTGAAAGGAATCTCGATCTCAATGCGCCCGCGCGCGCCCAGCACCTCGACTCGTTGGAAGGGTACCATCTGCGTGGAGCACGTGAACGTCGCCTGCCCCGGCGAGAAATCGAACAATGCCGACGTTAGCCGGTCGGTCCGCATGACTGGATCGCGGTCTATGATTGCAGAGACGCGCACCGGCTCACGTTCAAACAGAAAACGCGAAATATTGATCGCATAGCACCCAATGTCCATCACGGCGCCGCCGCCAATATCGGCAATGTTGCGGATGTTGCTGGGATCGACGTTGTAATAGCTGAACACGGTGATGATGGAACGTAATTCACCGATCGCTCCCGTCCGCACCAGCTCTCGAACCCGTAGCCACTGGGGGTGGGTCCGAACCATAAAGGCTTCGCCAATTTTCACGCCCGTCCGGTCGCGTACCGCGATCAGAGCCTGCGCTTCCGCGGCGCTCAAGGCGATGGGTTTCTCGCAAAGGACGTGTTTCCCGGCTTCGGCCGCCTTCGCTGTCCACAGAACATGCAGATGGTTGGGCAGCGGGTTATAAATGGCGTCGATCGACGAATCGGCCAGCAGTTCTTCATAACTTCCATAAGCCTGTGCGATGCCTAGCTCGGCAGCCGCTTCTTGCGCCCGCTCGAGGCTACGCGAAGCAATAGCTGCGATGATTGTGCGCTCGCCTTTCTGCATGGCAGGGATTACCTTCTTAACCGCAATTCCTGCAACTCCCAATACGCCCCAACGCAGCTTAGTCGCCATCATCCCGAGTGTCGCACGAACACACTATCCAAACGAGTCCCAGGCGCACAATTCTGCTACCCTGAACCCGTGAAGCTCTACGATATCGACCCAGGTCCGGACACCCCTGAAGTTGTTCGGGCGATCATCGAAATTCCCAAAGGCTCCGCGAATAAGTACGAGTACGATGGCAAGCTTGGCGTCTTCCGGCTGGACCGCGCTCTATATTCGCCCATGCATTATCCAGGCGATTATGGGTTCATTCCCGGTACTCTGGCCGAGGACAACGATCCCCTAGACGTGTTGGTGTTGGTTTCGGACCCGAGCTTTACTGGCTGTCTGATCGAGGTGCGGCCGGTGGGCCTCCTGCATATGGTGGATAAGGAAGAAAACGATCAGAAAGTGCTGGCCGTGCCAAATCGCAATCCGCGCTACGACAGCATCCATACCATCGATCAGATCTTTCCGCACGTGCGCCGCGAAATTGAGCACTTCTTCACCATATATAAGGAGCTGCAAGGCAGCAAGACGCGCATGGAAGGCTGGGATGGTCCGCGCGAAGCCCGCAAGGCGATTCTTGACAGTAGGCAGGCGTATCTGGACCGCAAACAGGCCAAACATCCACAAGCAATCGAGGCGTAAGGTCCGACCGTCCCCGATGTATTAACCGTTCTCGCCCCGCGCGTCCTAAGATGGATTACATGCGGTTTCTGGCGCTCCTGATGACCTGCGGTCTCGCGGCTGCAGCCGGTTTAAGTCCGTTCGATACTCCCGCGAAGGCTCGTGTCCTATTGTTTGTGCGGACCGATTGCCCCCTGACGAATCGCTATGCTCCGGAATTGCAACGCATCTCGCAGGAGTTTGCGGCGCGAGGAGTCACGTTCTGGCTGGTGTATCCCGGCAAGACCGAACTCGAAAAAGACATCGCGACGCAGGTAAGCGAATATCGTTTGCCGGGTACTGTCCTGCGCGACCCGAATCAGGATTTGGTCAAGCGGGCGCACGCGACTGTGGCTCCAGAAGCGGCGGTGTTCGATGCCGAAGGTAAGCTTCGCTATCACGGGCGCATAGACGACCGATGGTCCGACTTCGGCAAGGGTCATCAGAGTGCAAAGACGCACGACTTGGAAGACGCTATCGCCGACCTTCTCGACGGTAAACCGATCGCCCATCCGGAAACTCACGTTATCGGATGTGCCCTCGCAGACGTGGAATGAAATACGCGGCGATTGCATTACTCGCCATTCCACTAGTCGCGCAGACGAAGCCGCCAACATACACGCACGACATAGCCCCGATCTTGTATCGAAGTTGTGCGCCCTGCCATCGTCCCGGTGAATCGGGACCGTTTTCGCTATTGACGTATGAGGACGCGAAGCGCCATGCACGCGAGATCGCCGCGGTTACGCATAGCCGCTACATGCCGCCTTGGCTGCCCCAACCGGGTTACGGCGATTTCGCCGATGCTCGGCGATTGACCGACGCGCAAATCCAATGTATCGCTGCTTGGGTGAATGCGGACGCCCCAGAAGGTCCGGCCTCCGAATCCCCAGCGCCACCGCACTTCACGAATGGATGGCAATTGGGACCACCGGACCTCATTCTTGAGGCGTCCCACCCGTTGATCTTATCGGCTTCCGGCCCCGATGTCTTCTGGAACTTCATCTATAAGCCGCATATTTCGGCGACGCGCTATGTGCGGGCTATTGAGATACGCCCTGGCGATAAGCGCATCGTTCATCACGCGAACTTGATTATTGACCGTCTACACATGGCTGAAAGGCAAGAGGTAAAGGCAGGGGCCGGGTTTCCCGGTATGGACCTGAATATCGAAAGCAGCGTGTTCGATCCCGCTGGACACTTCTTGTTCTGGAAGCCGGGCACGGTACCCAGAGTGGAACCTGACGGCTTCGCCTGGCGACTCGATCCGGGTAATGATCTAGTCCTGAATACGCACTTACAACTAACCGGTAAGCCCGAGAAGGTTCAGCCCTCGATCGGCCTTTATTTCACTAACAAGCCCCAAACGCAGTTTCCCATCTTAGTCCAACTGGAGCACGATGGAGCGTTGCGCATACCGGCTGGTGATCGCGACTTCCTGGTATCGGACGATTTCCGTTTGCCGATGGATGCTGAAGTTCTCGCCGTGTACCCGCATGCACATTACCTGGGGAAGCTGCTTGAAGGCTACGCGACCTTGCCCGATGGTAAGCGCGTCTGGTTGATCCGCATCCCCGATTGGGACCTGAATTGGCAGGCCGTGTATCGCTATCGACAACCCGTATTCCTGCCCAAGGGGACAGTGATTTCGATGCGCTATCACTATGACAATTCGGACGCGAATCCGCGCAATCCCAACCGGCCCCCGCGTATGGTGCAGGCGGGGAATCACGCGACGGATGAGATGGGACATCTGTGGTTGCAACTGCTGCTGAAAGGGCCAGGCGACCGGCGGCGCGAACTCGAAGAGGCGGTGGTTCGCCATCGCATCGAGAAATATCCGGACGATGGGATGGCGTATCTGGATCTTGGTACGTTGATGCTGTCCCGGCTCGAAACCCAAAGTGCCGTTCCGGTGCTGGAGAAAGCAGTGCTGCTGCGACCCAAGGATTCGCAGCCGCGCAACTTGCTCGGAGCCGCGCTCAGCCGGGTGGGTCGTTTGCAGGAGGCCACCCAAGACTTTCAAATTGCATTGAAGCTAGATCCGGACAACGTGAATGCGCGCTACAACCTGGTCTACGCACTGGTTAAGGCTGGAAGATTGGGTCAGGCGGCCGAAAACCTGAAGCTGGTCGTAGCCGCCTATCCGAACGATCCCTCGCTGCGCAATTTATGGGGCGAACTGTTGTCTCAACAAGGAGACTACTCCGCTGCCATTGCGCAGTTCGATAAAGCGATCGCTTTAAAGCCGGATTTCGCTGACGCCCGCAAAAATCGTGAGATAACGCAGGCGCGCATGAGTAAGTGAGTTATGCCGGCGGCGCTGTTTGCTGTCTCTCCTGGTGTCGCTGCATCATACGGTCATGCTGCTGTTGCAGTATCTGATCGTATTTCTGCTGCTGGTCGCTGGTAAGTACGGACTTGATCTTGGCGACGCTGTCCTGACGCAAAGCCCGCATCTTCGCGACCCGGTCTTGCTTACTGAGCGAAGAGTCGCTGCGGATCGCCTCCATTTGTTGAATGCGGCCGGCCAGAATCGGCTCAATCTGGTTTACCTGATCCGGCGTCAGGTTGAGCTGTTTCGCAAGGTGCTTTGCCTGCCGCGCCGGATCGGGCGTCCTCGGAGCCGCCTGAGGGGCTTGTGGCGCGTTGCTCTGCTGGTCGGGCGCTTGGGCCGCCAGTGCAAAGCTGGATGCGAGGCCAAGCGCCAAAAAGATGGGTAAGTGTTTTAGCTTTTTCATTTCAGTCACTCTCTTTACGGGAAACTTTCTTCTGTTCCCTACCTACTCGAACGAGTACCCTAAGTACATTGTTGACAGCGAGTCGCACTAAAGTTCGTTCATCTGAGTACGGCGTAAGATTCCAATATGATCCAGACCCGAACATCAGCCCTTATCGTGTTTGTAGGCTTATTGGCAATTGCCGGGAATCCGGTCTTGCCCGGCGACCATCCGGACCCGAGCATCATGCGCGTGGGAAATGTCTACTGGGCCGCCAACACCTCCGCGGAATGGGCGCCGATTTATCCTCTGTTTCGCTCCACCGATCTCAAAAGATGGCAGCCGGAGGGCGCGGTCTTTGAGACGCCGCCCGAGTGGGCGGTTGCAAACTTCTGGGCGCCGGAGTTAACGAACGACCGCGGGCATATTCGGGTCTATTATGCCGCCCGAAAACGCGGCGGCCCCATGTGCGTCGGTGTTGCGACTGCGGAGGCGCCGCAAGGGCCCTATACCGATCACGGTCCAATGGTCTGCCAGAGTGTGGGCTCCATCGATCCTTCTTTTGTGCGCGATACACAGGGTGTGCCCTATCTGGTGTGGAAGGAGGATGGCAACAGCCAGAACAAGCCGACCATCATCTATGCACAACAGACGACCGAAGACGGACTGAAGCTTGCCGGGGAGCCGCATGAATTGATTCGTAACGATCTGGCATGGGAAGGCAAGGTGGTCGAAGGCCCGGATATTATCCGTCACGCGGGCATGTTCTACCTCTTCTATGCCGGTGGAGCTTGCTGTGGCCGTAAGTGCGATTACGCAGTGGGCGTAGCCCGTGCGCCGCACTTACTGGGACCTTGGCACAAAGATCTGGCTAACCCAATCGTTGCTGCCGATAATCAATGGGTATGTCCGGGCCACGGTACTGTCGTTGAGACTCCGAAGGGACAAGATTATTTCATGTATCATGCATACTCGCGGAGCGAATCCGTATATGTCGGTCGCGAGTCGCTGCTGGACCGTGTCGACTGGAAGCCGGATGGCTGGCCGGAAATCAACGGCGGCCACGGCCCCACCGGCAAGTCTGAGTTGTCTCATGCTTACTCGATTGACGACGATTTCAGGGAAGCCCAATTGAGGGCCACCTGGGAGTGGCCGATTGACGATCGTCCCGAGGTGCAGGATGCTAGCGGCGTGTTGACGCTGGCGCCCAATCCGGCGCATGCAGTGGACCCGTTGGGAGCGATTCTCGCAATGTCTGTGCAGGCCCTCCCGTTCACGGCCCACGTCAGGTTAAAGACGGCTGGAATGCAGAGCGGTGAACTGGCCGGTATCGCGATAATCGGCGACCGCAACAACGCGGCGGGTCTCGGCGTGCGAGGCGGTCGGTTGGAAGCATGGCGGCGGGATCGCGGTAAGCTGCAGACGCTCGCGACATCGGCGCTCCCCGGCTCGGGCGCCATCGATTTGCGCGTTCAATCGAACGAGACCGTGTCGATCAAGTTCGATTACAGTACCGATGGGAAGAACTGGACCGAGCTGGGCAAGCCGATCAATGTCAGCACCCTCCCTCCATGGGACCGCGGGCTACGTGTCGGCTTTACGTGTGGCGACGCGGCCGGAGCAAGCGCTCAATTTGGGAGTTTTGAAATGAACGTTGGAAAATGAACTAAGTGCGTCGATAATGAGTCAAGGAGAGCGAATCATGGCAACCGCCGCGCGAGCATTCCTTGAGAACTATAAACACGGCGATTTCAAGCCCGAGCGTGAGCTGATCAACGGTGAATTGATTCCCAAACCCATGGGCACGCTAGCGCACATGAATATGGAGCGGCGGATCGAACACCTGCTGGAGCGTTTTGAGGAGGAAGGGCGAGGAACCGTTGTCCGTGAGCTCTCGATCTGTAGGGGTGAAGACGTGCGGATTCCAGACCTCGTTTTTGTGTTGCCGGAAGCGCGATTCGAAGACGGCTTTCTGATAGATCCGCCTCATATCTGCCTGGAAGTCCTGTCGCCTTCTCAAAGCCCAAAAGAGTTATTTGTTAAGTGTGAGGCTTACCATCAATGGGGTGCACCTTATTGCTGGGTAATCGACCCGATTAAGAAGGTCGTTTGGGAATATCACAAGGATTCTGCTCTTCGCATTCTTTGGGAGGAGGATGATCTCACGGCCGGAGATATTGCCATCCCGGTTGCGAGGATCTTTAACTAAAAAAGCGCCGCCCAAATAAAGTGGGCGGCGCGAAAACAAGACTGAGAGGTATGCAGCTTCGTCTGTCTAGTATGCCTAATGCTGTTGCGGCAGGTTCGCCGGAGGCTGGCTCGTCGGCAGAGGGCTCGCGCTGGTGCTGTCCTGGGCCGGCGGCACGCCAATCTTTACTCCAATGACTTCGCCCGAGACGACCAGTTCCACGCGGCGATTCATCTTGCGGCCGGCGGACGTGTCATTCGACCCGGCGGGATAGCTTTCGCCATATCCTTGCGCGGTTATGGTAGCAGGATCGATCCCTTGATTTATCAGGAAATCACGAACCGCATCGGCACGCTGACCCGATAACTTCTGATTGAATTGCATGGAGCCTGTGCTGTCGGTATAACCTTCGACGTGAAGGTTCAGACCAGGGTGCGAGATGACGATCCCGCTAATTCTTGCCAAAGCGATCTGAGCGGCCGTTGTTAAATCGTACTTGCTAGTTGCAAAAAGGACGTCCTGCATATTGACGACCAAGCCACGAGGCGTTTCACGCGTGGGAAGTACAGCGTTGAATTGCTGCAATAATTGCTGCCGAAGGGCTTCCTTCTGTTGCTCGGCCTGGGCGCGGAGACGGTTTGCCTCCTCAGCCGACTGCTGAGCTTGCTGGGCAGCCGTAGCCGCCTGTGCGCGAGCTGCATCGGCCTCGCGCGTTGCCTGTTCGGCCGCTGCCCGTTGGGCAGCCTCGCGCTGCGCCTCTTCCTGGGACGCTTGTGCCTGCTGCTGCGCTAGCTCCGCCTGCCGTGCAGATTCTGCAGCCTTCTCCCGCTCAGCAGCCTGGCGCGCAGCCGCTTCCTTCCGCTCGTTGGCCAACGCTTCCTGCTCTTCTCTTCGCAGCGCGATGGTCCGCGCATCTTCAGCTTTCGCCACAGCTTCGCGCGCGACCATTATTGCGGGTCTCCACTGCTTTCTCGCCTGATAGTCCTGGGCTTGCTGCCACAGCTTCTCGGCGCTCTCGTATACGTCCGGCACATATTTGTCGGCGCGGGCATATTCGGCGATTTGCACCGCGTTCTGTGCTTCGTAAAGCTCCAGCGGGCTCTTCTTATTCGAGTTCAGGTCGACAGGCTTTAGTTCTTTTTCAGGAACATGATAAGTGTAGTTACCGCGCGGCAGTAACTCAAAGTTCGCATTTACTGTTTCCCATTTGCCTTCCGTGTCTTTACGGATAAAATTTTGCATCACAACGACGTCGCTCGGCTGGTGAACATCGAAATAAGGCTCGGCGGTAATGATCATTCCGAATGCCTGAAGATCCGTGGTCACTTGGCCGCTGTAGTTGCCATGCGAATCGACCACCACCTCACCCAAATTGTTAGGATGGCCGTCGGGCGTTATAGCCCAAATCACGTACGTAAGGTAGAGCGGCCCGAAGCTTCTTGGCGCCGGAAGATCCTTCACGTCGAGCTTGATCTCCACATGACCAAGCTGACCACGCACCTGGGCGGCGCCTTTCGCCTGTGAGGCTAAAGATGTACCCTGAAAGTCGATCTTTGTCCAGCCGCTTCGATCACGATAACTGACCGCGGGTACCGACCGCGACACGACCTGCACACGGAAGATCGGCGTATTTCCATTGTTGGTTGTGTCGGTAGCCTGGTTTTGCTGGGCGATCGACTGCGTAGGGTTTGGTTCTTGCGCCAGCATCATTGCCGGCACTAAGGTGAGTACAACAGACGATATCAGCTTCATACTAAACCATCATATGCAATGAAAGCGCCAATCTTGTAAGTTGAAGCATCTGCGTAACTTAAATTCTGCTTACGCAAAGCTTACGCGGTACTTTTTGCCAAGGACTAGCAATATTACGAAAATTGCTTGTTAGATTCCTTACTTTCAATCTCCGGTTGGGCTTTCTGTCAAATATGACTGCAAGCGCGGATAACGCTGCCGGCCGAACCACGCCTGCAGACGATCAAGATAGAGATAAACGACCGGTGTCGTATAAAGCGTCAGCAACTGGCTGAGAATCAATCCACCTACGATCGTGATGCCGAGAGGGCGTCTGAGTTCCGATCCCATGCCGCTGCCCACCGCCAGAGGCAACCCGCCAAATAACGCGGCCATTGTCGTCATCATGATCGGGCGAAAGCGCATCAGGCAGGCCTCATAGATCGCCTGGTGGGACGTCAAGCCGTTCTGCCGCTCCGTCTGGAGCGCGAAGTCAATCATCATAATGGCATTCTTCTTTACGATGCCGATTAGCAGAATGATGCCGATCAGAGCGATCACGCTCATTTCGGTATGGAAGAACATCAACGCCAGAATTGCTCCTACGCCGGCCGAAGGTAACGTCGATAAGATCGTAATCGGATGAATATAGCTCTCATAGAGCATGCCGAGAACGATATAGACTGCCAGTAACGCCGCGAGAATCAGGAGCGGTTCGGTGGCCATGGATGTCTGAAACACTTGTGCCGTCCCCGCGAATCCGCCGCGCACGTTACCGGGCATGCCGATCTCTTCCTCCGCGTTCTGCACCGCGTCGACAGCTTGTGATAATGCCACGCCAGGCGCCAAAGCGAACGATAGTGTAATGGCGGGATACTGCCCCTGGTGATTTACCGTGAGTGAAGTCAGCATCGTCCGGAAATGAGTAAATGTAGAGATCGGTACGGTATTACCGGTCGAAGTCTTCACGTAAAGGTCATCCAGTGAGGCTGGATTTTGCTGGAATTCGGGCAGAACCTCAAGCACGACGTGATATTGATTTATGCCGGTATACATCGTGGACACTTCGCGCTGGCCAAATGCGCTATACAAAGTCGTATCGATCATTTGCGGGCTTGCACCCAACCGCGATGCCGTATCGCGATCGATATGAATGGTCGTCTCCAAACCGCGCACCTGCTGGTCGCTGTTAACATCTAGCAGAATCGGGATTGTTTTCAGCTTGTCCATCAGTTTGGGCGCCCACTCATTGAGCGCCTCCAAACTGTCAGACTGCAACGTATATTGGTATTGCGAATTGCTGCTGCGTCCGCCCACGCGAATGTCCTGAACCGCGGTCAGATATAAGGTCGCTCCCGGCACCACCGCCATCTTGCCTCGCAACCTGCCGATGACTTGATCAGCTGAAAGTTTGCGCTCGCTCAACGGCTTCAAAGTCATGAAGAATCTGGCCGAGTTCAGTGTTCCTCCGCCGGTGAAGCCATTGACGGCGTCTATAGCCGGGTCCTTCATGATGATGTCCGCATACTGATGCATCTTCTGATCCATCGCCTTGAACGAGATGTCCTGCGAAGCCTGCACCCACCCGTCAAGGCGGCCTGTATCCTGCTGCGGGAAAAAGCCCTTGGGCACGATAATGAACAGGTAGATATTCAGCCCAATTGTCGCCAGCAGCGCGATCAGAGTAACTTGCGGATGGCGCAGGACCACCGCCAGACTCCTGGCATAGCTGGAGTGAACGAAATCGAAACACCTCTCGTTTAACCGATAGAGCCAGCCATGCTTGCCGCTATGCGTGTCACGCAAAAACTTCGCGCACATCATAGGCGTGGTCGTCAAGGAAACGATGAGGGAGACGCCGATGGCAATCGCGAGTGTAACTGAGAACTCACGGAACAGACGGCCTAGGACGCCGCCCATCAGCAGGATCGGAATGAAGACGGCTATCAACGAGGTGCTCATCGACAGGACCGTGAATCCGATCTCGCTCGCGCCCTGGAGCGCCGCTTTGAACGGAGGTACTCCCTGTTCCAGAAAACGCGTAATGTTTTCGATCACCACGATGGCATCGTCTACCACGAATCCCGTGCAGATCGTCAGCGCCATCAACGAGAGGTTGTCCAGGCTGTAGCCCAGAAGATACATGACGCCGAAGGTACCCAGCAGTGAAAGCGGCACCGCGATGCTGGGGATAATGGTGGCCCATACGTTCCGGAGGAAAACGAACACCACCAAAATCACCAGGATCACGGAAATCAGCAGCGATATCTCGACGTCGTCGATCGCGGCGCGAATGGTAACGGTGCGGTCCTGCAGAACGTCCAGCTTGATCGATGGCGGAATCGATGCGCGCAGCTCCGGCATGATGGCTTTCACGCGCTCCACCGTATCTACGATGTTTGCCTGAGGCTGCTTCATCAGGAACATCATGATGGAGGGCTTGCCGTTAGAAATTCCGTCGTTCCGTGTATTGGAAACCGAATCGATCACGTTGCCCAGATCCGACAAGCGGATGGCCGCGCCGTTCCTGTAGGCGACGAACAGCCGTTTATATTGGTTTGCCTTGAACAGTTGATCGTTGGTGCCGATTTGCCAGCGGACTCTTGAGTTGGCGACCTGTCCCTTGGCTAGATTGGCATTGGCGTTCGCCAGCGTGGTTGCAACATCGTCCAATCCGATGCCGTACTTGTTGAGAATTTCGGGATTCACCTGAACGCGGACCGCAGGCTGGGAACTGCCGCCCACGTTCACTTCGCCAATGCCCTCCACCTGCGCGATCTTCTGCGACACAATTGAATCCGCAACGTCGAACATGCGTTCTTTATCCTGTGTCTTCGATGTCATCGCGAGAATCATGATCGGCGAATCGGCGGGGTTTACCTTCCAATAGCCGGGATTGCTCGGCAAGTCCTGGGGCAGTTGGCTACGCGCAGCATTGATCGCCGCCTGGACATCTCGCCCAGCAGCATTGATGTTGCGATTCAAATCGAATTGCAGCGTAATGAATGTGGTGCTCAACTGGCTACTGGAGGTCATTTCGGTGACGCTTGCAATGCGGCCGAATTGACGTTCGAGAGGTGTGGCCACGGAGGAAGCCATGGTCTCCGGGCTTGCGCCGGGAAGGTTCGCATGCACCTGGATGGTGGGGAACTCGACTTGAGGGAGGGGCGCTACTGGGAGAAACCGGAACGCAATGCCGCCGGCTAACGCGAGCGCCGCCGTCAGCAGCGTGGTCGCTATGGGCTTACGAATAAAAGGCGCGGAAAGATTCACTGTCTTATTCCGCAGTCACCGGAGCGCGCATCGGTTCGATGGCCCGCGAACCAGTGATCCGTTTCGCCAACCGATCGAAGAACAGATACACTACCGGCGTCGTATAAAGCGTAAGAACCTGGCTGACGATCAGGCCGCCGACAATCGTGATTCCGAGCGGCCGCCGCAGTTCGGACCCAACACCCGTTCCCAGCGCCAACGGAAGGCCTCCAAACAAGGCCGCCATGGTGGTCATCATGATGGGGCGAAACCGCAGCAGGCAGGCCTGATAGATCGCTTCCCGGGGGTGCTTGCCGCCTTCGCGTTCGGCTTCCAATGCAAAATCGATCATCATGATCGCGTTCTTCTTGACAATGCCGATCAGCAGGATGATGCCGATCAGCGCAATTACGTTGAAGTCGCTGTGCGTTATGAAAATCGCCGCGATCGCGCCAACCCCGGCCGAAGGTAGAGTAGAAAGAATCGTAATGGGATGTATGTAGCTCTCATACAAAACGCCGAGCACGATGTACACCGTTACCAAGGCGGCCAAAATCAGAACCGGCTCGTTCGCCAAAGAATTCTGGAACGCCGCGGCCGTGCCCTGGAAGCTCGAATGGATACTCAGCGGCAGGCTGATTTCGCGTTCTGCCGCATTGATCTCCGTTACTGCCGTGCCCAGCGATTCGCCCACCGGCAAATTAAAAGAAATCGTGTTCACAGGAAACTGCCCCTGATGATTAATAGTCAAAGGCGCCGTGCGCTGTTCCAAATGGCTGAAGCTGCTAAGTGGCACATCGGTGCCGTTCGCCGCCCGGACGTAAACTTTATCGAGTGAATTCGGACTGTCTGCAAACGCCGGCTGAACGCCCAGTACCACGTGATACTGGTTCAACTGGGTAAACATCGTCGATACCAGCCGCTGCCCAAACGAATCGTACAGCGTATTGTCAATGTCCGAAAGCGAAATGCCCAAACGAGAGGCCGTGTCCCGGTCTACTACCAAGTCTGTTTGAAGCCCTCCGTTTTCCTGGTCGGTCGTCAAGTCCCGCAATGAATGGAGGGTTCGCAGCTTGTCCATCAACCGATCCGTCCAGAGATTCAACTCGTTAGGATCTGTGTCTTCAAGCGTGTATTGGTACTGCGTCCGGCTGACGCGATCCTCCACGGTGAGGTCCTGCACCGGCTGCATAAAGAGAGCGATTCCACTGACGGCGGCTACCCTTGGCTCTAATCGGCGAATTACGGCCAATGCGCTGATGCGCCGCTCTTCCAACGGCTTCAGATTGATCTGCATGCGGCCGCTGTTCAGCGTCATGTTCGTGCCATCGACCCCGATGAACGACGAAAGACTCTCCACCGCCGGATCTTTCAGGATCACGCCGGCGAGCTTCTGTTGTAAACGCGCCATGGTGGGGAACGATACGGTCTGCGGTGCTTGGGAAACGCCCAGAATCACGCCCGTGTCCTGCACCGGGAAGAACCCCTTGGGAACGATGATGAACAGCCAGACGGTCGCGCCAAGCGTCGCCACGGTAACTAACAAGGTTAGCGGTTGGTGCCGCAGAACCCAGCGCAAAGTGCTCCCGTACTGCGCGATGATCCAATTGAATGCGTGCTCGGAGACGCGATATAACCAGGTCTGCTCCGAGTGCGGTTTGTGCCGCAATAGCTTGGCGCACATCATGGGGGTCAAAGTTAAAGAAACGAATGCCGAGACCAGGATGGTCACCGCCAGTGTAATCGCGAATTCACGGAACAAGCGTCCGACAATGTCACCCATGAACAAGAGTGGAATCAGCACCGCAATTAGTGAAATGGTCAGCGACACGATGGTGAAACCGATCTGTTCCGATCCGCGCAAGGCTGCCTGCAAAGGGCTGAAGCCTTCCTCGAGGTATCGCGAGATGTTCTCGATCATCACAATCGCGTCGTCGACGACGAATCCGGTGGAGATGGTCAAAGCCATCAGCGTGAGATTGTTCAGGCTGTAGCCGAGCAGATACATTACACCGAATGTTCCAACCAACGACAACGGGACTGCGATACTCGGAATGACAGTCGCGGACAGATTCCGGAGGAAGAGAAAGATGACCATGACGACCAGCGCAACCGTCAGCATCAATTCGAATTGCACGTCTTTCACCGAAGCCCGAATGGTTGTCGTGCGGTCGGTGAGGACGGCAATTTGAATCGCAGCGGGAATGGATACCTGCAGTTGCGGTAGCAATGCCTTGATGCGGTCGACCACGCCGATAATGTTGGCTCCCGGCTGGCGCTGGATGTTCAGGATGACTGCCGGCGTTGTGTTCATCCACGCGGCCTGCTGAAGATTTTCCGGGCCCTCGGAAACCTCGGCGACATCGCTCACACGCACCGGAGCGCCATTCTTGTAAGCGACAATGATCGGCTCGTAACCCGCGCTAGTCAGAATTTGATCGTTAGCGCCGATGGTGTACGCTTGGCGCAGCCCGTCGAAATTGCCTTTGGCCTGGTCCACGTTGGTGGCCGCCAAGGCGGTGCGGAGATCTTCCATGCTCAAGCCGTAGGCGGCCAGCGCCGTCGGATTGGCTCGAATACGTACAGCGGGTTTTTGTCCACCGCTGATGCTGACCAGGCCAACTCCGGGCAACTGGGAAATCTTCTGCGCCAAAGTGGTGTCGGCCAAGTCCTCTACCTTCGTCAAGGGCATCGTCTTCGACGTAAGCGCCAAGGTTAAAATCGGCGCGTCGGCGGGATTTACTTTGCTGTAGATCGGAGGATTCGGAAGGTCGGGCGGGAGATAGGTGCCGGCTGCGTTGATGGCCGCCTGAATTTCCTGCTCGGCGTTATCGATGTTGAGATCGAGGTCGAACTGCAGGGTGATCACAGAAGCGCCGTACGAACTGGTGGAGGTCATCTGCTTCAGGCCGGGCACCTGCCCGAAAGTCCGTTCCAGCGGTGCTGTGACGGAGGAGACCATCACCTCGGGGCTAGCGCCTGGATAAAACGTCAGGCACTGTATGGTGGGATAATCTACTTCAGGTAGAGCGGAAACCGACAGTTCCTTGTATGCGATGGCGCCGGCGAGTAGAACCCCGGCCATCAAGAGGGATGTCGCGACTGGCCGCAGGATAAACGGCCGTGAAGGACTCATCCTTGTCTCCGGGGCGTCTGCGCGCCATTGGTCATGCGCACCTCGACCTTCATGCCCTCGGCTAGCTTGTCGGCGCCGTCTATCACTATGGGATCGCCGGTCCGCAACCCTTTCTCAACCGCCACATTATTGCCTTCGGTGTCTCCGATTGCAATAGGCTGTACTGTGACGCTTTTATCGGGCTTCACCAAGTAAACGTAGGTGCCAATCGGCCCGCGTTGCACAGCAACCATTGGGATAATCACCACCCCACGATCTACATCCAGTAGCAATTTCACATTCACAAACTGATTGGGAAACAGTGCGTTGTCTTCATTCGGGAACACTGCTTTCAATTTCGACGTGCCGGTGGTCTGGTCGATCTCGTTATCCACCGCCGTCAAGGTTCCTGTCGCGATCTTTGTGGTGTCGTTGCGGTCGTAGGCTTCGGCGCGCAGCTTGATGCCTGCGTAGAGCTTCTTCAAGACCTTCTGCAAGTCCTGTTCGGGGAGGCTGAAGAGCACGTTAATAGGCTGCAATTGGGTGATGACCGCGATTCCGCCCGTGTCGGCGGCATGAACGATATTGCCCGCATTGACCTGCTGCAGACCGATGCGTCCGGTCAAAGGCGCGAGGATCTTGCAAAACGATAAATTCAGTTTGGCGCTGGCAATCGCCGCCTGGTCCGATTCAATCGATCCCTGCGCTCCGCCGACGCTTGCCGCCTGGGTGTCGAACTGCTGTTTGGCGATAATCTGATCTTTGTAGAGCTCGCGATCGCGATCGAGGTTCACTTGTGCGTCTTTCAGCGCGGCTTCATCCTTGGCTAGATTGCCGACCGCCTGATCCAGCGCCACCTGATACGGGCGCGGGTCGATGGTGGCCAGCACATCGCCCTTATGCACCAGTTGGCCTTCCTGAAAATCGATGCTGGTAAGTAGACCATCCACGCGGGCCTTCACCGTGACCGTGTTGTAGGCGGCCACCGAGCCCAAACCATTCAAATAAATGGGTAAGTTTCCGGACCAGGCCCGAGTTGCCACAATGGAAGACATACGCGGCGTGTGCATATCCGCTTTCTTACTGGCCGCCGCCGCTGCATCGGCCTGTTGGGTCCGGTACAAGTAATAACCGCCGTAACCGATCACCGCAAATACCACCAGCCAAACCCACCAGTGGCTTTTTCCCTTTTCCCCGTTCGGATCCATGCCGGGAGGCGGCATTCGGCTCTCGCGATGTTCAGCATCCAGAGCGGCAGGAGTATTCATCTCCGATTCCTTATATGCATTGTGACGTTGGTGATGGGAAAACCGGCCGAACAATGACTTCCGATCGGCACAGGGGACACGAAGGGCCCCCTCGGTGCAATCCCTGACTTGAAACGACGCTAAAGTTGTCGCGAATGTTACTGTCCCGCCATGCGAATCCGGCGAGTTTGCAGTAGCGTGGATGGCGCTTAGAATGTGAATCTTATCTGGAGATCGATGCGCCGTTGAGTGCTGGAAACCGACTCGGGGCCAAACCCTCCAGCGATTGAGGTCGATTGCAGGAAATAAGGTGATGTCACTACACCCACCGGAGACGCCTCATTCTCGTGGTTCAATGCGTTTCGGGCGTTGATTGAGAGCGTCAGGTTGTAGCGGTGTTCGCTCGATTCACTACCCATACCAGGGGGCGGGCCGCCGCCACCGGGAGGGCCTCCTCCGCCTTGCCTTGGCGGTCCCCCACCTCCAGGAGGTCCTCCGCCTTGCCTTGCGGTGCTGCCGCCGGAAATACCTTGAAATTTAGTGGTTCCGAATCCCCAGGTCTTACTCAAGCGCAGATTTAACTCAAAAAAGCCCGGCCCCGTTGCGGAGTTGCGCGCAATAATCGTCTGTCCGGTCTGCGGTATGGTGTCGAGATATCCGAAACGTGTGTCCACTATGTTCGCGCCAGGACCACTGACAATACTTGGGCGAGCCGAGGACGCGGCTTGGCCGGTGCCATAAAGGTCGGTCCCCGTGGTGATGTTGAAGGGAGCGCCACTGTGCGCAATCATGAACGGGGACAGCCGCACGCCCTTGGGCAACGAGATGGATCCGCCGACAAAGAGCAGGTTCGATATGTCCAATGACGACCGGCCCCAATCGTTGCTAAAGTTGTACGGATTGGACGGCATTGTATTGATGCCGTCGGTGTCGCTGTGGGCATTTCCGTGCATATAGCGGGAAAAGATA
This sequence comes from Bryobacteraceae bacterium, assembly GCA_036272835.1. GTDB lineage: Bacteria > Acidobacteriota > Terriglobia > Bryobacterales > Bryobacteraceae > Bog-105. The sequence continues at coordinate 57,213 of DATAXY010000027.1, read as the reverse complement.
TTAGCCCACCGGCCAACCGCGGTATTCACGCTTACCATCACTTGAGTCTGCTTGAAAATTCCGGTTGACTGGTAATCGTAGATGTCCCCGATGTCCCCGTATGGCCGGATGCCGGAATCCGCCGAGACAGTGCCAACGCCGCTGTACGTATAGGTTCCTGGGAGCGGGGCATTGATATCTACCGTTCTCAACTCATGAACTCCGCGGGAGTCGATGAAATTCGCGGATAACGTGGTATGGCTAAAAAGTTGCCGTTCTACTCCGATGGCAGTTTGCAACAGCATCGGCGCGCGCAAGGCGCGATCGATTTGGTAGCGTTGCTCCGAATTCGACAACGTGAGGGCGCTGATAGCCTGGGTGTTATCGAAAGAACTCGTATAAACCACCGGATTTTCGATTACATACGTCTGTTGGTTGGAACCGTTGTAGCGATCGGCGTTCAACACGCTGGCGATCTGAAACCGGTCATAGAAGATGCCAAAGCCGCCCCGAATGACGGTCTTCGCTCGTCCGCCGCCGGCCCTGGCATCTGGCGACCAGGCGAAGCCAAGACGAGGAGCCCAGTCGGTCTTGTCGGAGATGTTGGTTTGTGCTTCAAATCGTAACCCCATGCTGACCGTGAGGTTCGGCTTGATTCGCCAATCGTCCTGAATGAAGGGCCCGAAATCGACTTGCGAAAGCCCAATGTAGGGTTTCCCGGCGTTAACACTATATTGCGAAGGGCCATAGCCCATGGCAGTTACTTCTTGACTCGTGTAGCCTGCGTTCAGTAGTTGTACGGTATCCAGATACTGCTGTAGTGAAGATAACCCGGAGCTATTCCCTAAGAACGTGTAAGTGCCATTGAAGTTCCTCGGGGAGAAATCGTCAAGTACGTCAGCCCTTACGCGCCCGCCAAACTTAATGATGTGCGCTCCGGCAGTGATGGAGGTATAGTTCTGCAACTCATATTGATTTTGAGTATCGTAACTTCTTGCATATCCCACCGCGCTGTAACCAGAACCTCCGGCCACAAAGGAATTCGATACATTAATGCCGGGAGTGGCGCTCAGGCTGGCTTCGCTCAGCGAATCGCGCACGAACTGAAAATGGGTCTCGTTAATAGTCCGAGCGTTTATAACGCTGGTGTCGACAACCTGGATAAGATTTTCACCGCTCGAATAGGTATAGCCGGCGCTGGGCAGTGAGATGCCGCCGATAGTAGTTGCGGGAAGATTGTAAGCGCCTATACCAGCGGGTTGCTCGTTGTTTGCCAAATATGCATAACGCATGCTCAGCGTATTGGTTGAACTTAATTGGAAGTCGAGGCGCGGACTGACGGTTGTTCGGCGCTGGGGAGTCGGGTAGTAACTCTGCAGAGTTTGGCCGCTTAAGAAACTGGGTGCCGGCACCATGGCGTTCACTATGCCGTCGTCATCAATCTGACGCCGATCGAGATCCAGGAAGAAGCTGGCTCGTTTGCCGAGCGGGCCACTCACATTGCCGCCGAACAGTTGGGTCTTGAAGGGCGGCCTCTCGGTCAGAAATGGGTTGCGCGAATCCCAAATAGCATCGCTCATACCAAAATAGCCTTGGCCATGGAACTTGTCGGTGCCCGGCTTGGTGAAGATCTCGATGCGCCCAAACCCCATCTTGTCGTACTCGGCAGCGAAGGGATTCGAGTTAATTCGAATTTCTCGAATAGACGATTTCGGCGGAAGACGGCCGCCCGTGAAGCCGTCGATAAAGATCTGCGGGCCGCCCGGTCCAGCCGACGGTCCCGCCAGGGCTTCCAGGTCAGCCTCAAGGTCGTCCGGATCGTCGGGCAGTGCATCCAGTTCGCTTTGTTTTAAGACCAGGGCAGAGGCATTGTTACTCGCTTCCGTACTCACCTGATTGTTCCCGGTCCCGGTAACGGTCACTTCCTGCACCTGGGTCTTGACGGCCATCGCGACATTCACGTTAAACTGCTGGTTCTCCGCCAAACTGACCAATACAATCTCAGCCTGTTCCAGGCCTGGGGCAGTGACGGAAACGGTATAAGTTCCGGGAGCGAGATGCCGGAATGTGAACCCGCCCCGGGAGTCGGCCTTGGTGGTCTGTGTCTCGCTATCCTCATGATTTAACGTGACGACCGCACCCGGTACGACGGCGCCGGAACTGTCCTTTACGGTTCCTTGCACCGTGCCACCGGTAGGAACCTGTGCGGTCGCCGAGAGAGCGAATAAGCCGAATAAAACAATTGTCACAGCCAAGATTCGGAAGATTCCCGGTTGGGCCGGAGAAGGGAAATTGGAGTTATTTGCCATCGAGGTAAGCCCACTTCAACAGCGACATGTAAAGCGGTTGTGAGGATCCGGCGCTTGTTTGTAAAGCTGAGGTAAAATCCGCCGTCTGGGACGCTACAAGTTGTTAAATAAAGTAAGCACGACTCATGGCAAGTACGATTAGCGACTCTGCCGCTCAGCAGATTCTGGTGGTAGATGATGACGTCAAACTGTGCCGCCTGATTCGCGATTACCTGGAACCTATGGGTTACCGGGTATCGGCGGCGCATAGCGGTTCACAAGGCGTGGAGATGGCGCTGGGCCAGCCATTTGCCGCTCTGATTCTGGACGTGATGATTCCAGGGATGGACGGATTCACGGTGTTGCGGCGAATCCGCGAAAGCTCCAACGTGCCCGTATTGATGTTGACTGGCCGGGGCGAGGAAGCCGACCGCATAATGGGCCTGGAATTGGGCGCCGACGATTACTTGCCGAAGACGTTTTCCACGCGTGAATTGCTGGCCCGGTTGCGCGCGGTGATTCGGCGCTCGATTATCGCTTCTACGGATCAGGCGGACCAATCACAAGTAGTACTCGTCGGCGATCTTCTGATAGATCGGCTTTCGCGGCTTGCGACGGTAGGCGATCAAACGCTGCATCTAACGGCGGTTGAATTCGATCTCCTCTGGTCGTTAGCCAAAGCCGCCGGACGGGTGAAGACACGCGAGCAGCTTCTACTCGAAGTGGCTGACCGCAACTTCGACGTATTCGACCGCTCGATCGATGTACATATCTCTTCCGTTCGCAAGAAACTCGGTGACGATCCTAAATCGCCGCGTTTCATCGTTACTATCCGCAGTGCCGGATATATGATGCGCAAACCGAGTCCAGAGACAGCCGCGTGATCAACAGAAGATCCCTCTCCGTCAAGATCTTGCTGCTCGCCTTTCTCAACGTGCTGTTGCTCGGGGTGGTATTTTTCGCTATTGTCCGAGTCCAACTTCGGCTGGATTTAGGGTCATTCTTATTGGCACCGGCAAGAGACCGTATCCTTTCGGTTTCGCGGCTCATTGGATTGCAGTTGCCGGTTGTGACGATGAAGTCGTGGGATCAGCTATTGGAGCAATCTTCAAAATTGTATCCGGCTGAGTTTTACTTGTTTGACGTCGACGCTCATCAGCTTGCGGGAAAGCCAGTCGCATTGCCACAAGGAATCATCGATTCGATAAGGCATGGTAAGCTGCATCTCTCGCGATTCGGAGGCGGACCTGGACCGAATGGGGCGCCTCCGCTAACGCTTATCGAATCGCACCATCCCGCTGAGTATTGGGTAGACGTACACATACCAATCTGGACGTCCGGCCACCGGGGGTCACTACCCGGTGATTTGATATGGCGCCTTGACTCGTTGTGGACAAACTCGTTCTTCTTCGACTACAAACCTTGGATAGCGATCGTGTTGGTAGTGGTGCTCATCTCGATGGCATGTTGGCTCCCGCTAATTCGCGGTTTGACGCAGTCGATTACACGGTTAACAAATGCGACAGGACAGATAGCAGAGGGCCACTTCGATGTGGAATTGCTCAAGGACCGCCATGATGAGCTGGGTCATCTGAGCGACTCTATACGCCGGATGGCTCAGCGGCTTTCCGGCTACGTTTCGGGGCAACGGCGTTTTCTCGGCGATATCGCACACGAACTTTGCTCGCCAGTAGCGCGAATTCAAGTGGCGCTCGGAATCCTGGAGCAACGCGCGACAGATGATCAAGCTGAGTATGTAGCGGATGTGGGGGAGGAGGTTACGCACATTTCCGGTCTGATCAATGAGCTGCTGGCGTTCTCGAAGACCCAGGTCAGCGCGCCTACCCAGTTGACGGCAGTGAACGTGGCCGAGACGGTGCGGAAGGTTGTGGAACGGGAGGGATCGGAAAAGGCGCAGATCGAAACGGAAGTGGAGAGCGGTATCGCGGTGATGGCCAATCCGGAGTATCTTTTCCGGTCGTTAGCGAACCTGGTGCGGAACGCGGTGCGTTATGCAGGCGATTCAGGTCCGATTCTGGTGACCGCGAAGAACGGAGGCGACGAGGTATTCATCTCGGTTGCGGACCACGGTCCGGGGCTGCCAAAGGACGAACTCGAGAACGTGTTCAAACCGTTTTACCGGCCCGAATTCGCGCGCCGTCGGGAGACGGGCGGTGTTGGGCTAGGCTTGGCAATCGTTAGAAGCTGCATTGAATCTTGCGGCGGTTCGGTGGCGTGCGTGAATCGGGCTCCGCACGGGTTGCAGGTGGACATCCGGCTTCCCGCCGCTCAGCAGGCGTGACGAGACGGCAGTTTGTTAAACTAAGGGTTTCGTCCGAAAAGGCCAGGTAGCTCAGTTGGTAGAGCGCAGCCCTGAAAAGGCTGGCGTCGGCGGTTCGATTCCGTCCCTGGCCACCACATTCTAAAGGACCTAGCGGAGATCGGAAACATAGGGTTTCAACTCAACTCAACCGAACATCCTCAACCGGCGTTCGCTTGTTCGGCAATTTTCATCTCCATAAGCTTCCAGATTTCTCGCGCCCTGCTACCGGTCTTCGCCAGATGCTTGCGCGCCAGCGATCGACGCATTCATCATGTACCAGGAAGCGAAGGTGTGGCGCAGATCGTGGAAGCGGAAATTTTTGATCCCGCCCGTTTGAGCACCTGCTCAAAGCTCTTCTCCACTCTCTGTCGCCCGCATGTCGCTCCAGCTTTGGGCGGGAAAAATTCGATCATCACCAATATTGCGGGGTACCGCCGCAGCTCGCTGGCAAGTTCGTCGGGCATCGGGACATAGCTCATCTTGCCGCCCTTCAGCTTGGACCTCACCGCCAGCAGCCCCTCTCTGTACATCACGTCCTCCCATTGGAGCCCAAAGATCTCTGCTATGCGCATCCCAGTTGTGAGAGCGATCAGCACAATCAGCCTCAGACGATAGAACGTCTTATCGATTTCTTGTGTACTCTTGTAGTATTGCTTCTCATCAAGCGGCCGGTTGAGTCTCCGAAGCGCGTCTTCCGACAAGTATCGGTCGCGCTGGTCGTCCGGCCTTTTGACCTCCACCTGATCTGCCGGATTCCGGTCGATGCCGGTTTCTTGGACCAAATAGTTGACGCCTTCTCTATCATGTAGTGCGTGACGTTGAAATGGCGCAAGGCCGACTTATTTGAGTCCTTTGGGGCGTGTTTGAGAGCGCACGACAGAAATCGAGAAGGCAGAAGACCTGGACCTCTTTCGGCAAGTATCAAGCGTGATATCGCATTGATTCTTTATAATGGCCGCTGTTACGAGGAGGCCGGCATTCCAGAGCAGCTATTGGGTCCTAGGCCTCGCGTACGGGCGGGAGCAGTCCTGTGCGGGTTCAAGTCCCCCTCTCCGCACCAAGAAAGATCAAAGAACCTGCGGCCGCTCAGCCCAACGGGACGAGCGGCCATGCTTCGTCCGATTTACTTCCTGCAAGCATTCGAATTGGGTCAGGACCGACCTGCTCCGGGGAAGCACCGAACAATAACCGAACATCGAGGGCCGTAAACCGTCCACATCATCCCAAACAGTCCTAATCTCAAAAGATAAGGTTCGTTGATTGATTACGGTTAGCTCCTATAAAGAACCACGTCGGCGGGCGGAGTGTTCACGTACGACCGCCTAGCTTAGGCGATGCGGCCGAGGATGTCTCCGAAAGTTGATTCCGGCTTTACTCAGCGCTTGAGGTAACCTTTGTGAGGAGTTCTAAGCATACGGGTACAAAAAAACACCTTTACCGGATGAGCCGGTTGCTGGGCGGAATACTGCTCGGTGCGACGGCGATCTGTTTTCTCATCTCCGGCCGGACACCTGAGCCTGCGGATACCGAGCATATGGGGTGGAGGGATTTTGGCGGTGCGCCAGACTCTGCCCAATACTCCGCGCTAAGCCAGATCAACCGGTCCAATGTCGCCAACTTAGAAATCTCGTGGACTTATTCCACCGGAGACACGAACAAATACTTCTTCAATCCACTCGTCGCAAACGGTCTCATGTACGTTTTAGCCAAGAACAACTCAATCGTGGCGCTCGATGCCGGCACTGGCAAAGAGGTATGGGTACATCAGACCGATCCTAAGACCAAGCTGATCACCAATCGTGGCATTAATTATTGGCAGAGCCAGGATGCATCCGAACGGCGACTGCTCTATGCGAGCAACAACCTGCTATACGCGATCGATGCGCGAACAGGCAAAATCATTCCATCCTTCGGCAAAGACGGCTTTGTCGATCTAAGGGAAGGCCTTGGCAGAGACCCGAAAAGCTTATCGCTTGTCCAATCCACGACTCCGGGTCGAATATTCGAAAACCTGCTCATTTTAGGGTCGGCAACGAATGAAGGTTATGGCTCGGCGCCCGGCGATATTCGTGCATACGAGGTGCGCACAGGGCAGCTCGTTTGGACGTTCCATACCATCCCGCATCCTGGTGAATTCGGTTATGACACTTGGCCGAAAGATGCGTGGAAGACCGTGGGCGGGGCGAACAGTTGGACTGAGCTTTCCCTTGATGAGAAGCGCGGGATTGTGTATGTGCCGACGGCGAGCCCAAAGTATAACTTCTACGGCGGGGATCGAAAAGGCGCGGACCTGTTCGGCGATTGTTTGCTCGCACTGGACGCGCGTACCGGCAAACGCATCTGGCACTTTCAGATGGTCCATCATGACATTTGGGATTACGATAACGCGACCGCCCCGATGCTCCTGTCGGTGAGGCACAATGGCGAAATGGTCGATGCGGTGGCGCAGCCCAGTAAAGAAGGCTTTCTTTGGGTGTTCAACCGCGTCACGGGCCAGCCGCTTTGGCCAGTGGAGGAACGCGCCGTTCCGCGTTCAGACGTTCCGGGCGAAGAGACGTGGCCGACGCAGCCCTTTCCGTTAAAACCTCCACCCTTCGCGCGGCAGGAGTTCAGCGAAAAGGATTTGAGTCCTTATATGAACGCCGCCGAGAGCGCGCGTTTTCGCGAGGAAGTTCGAGGCGCTCGCAATGAAGGACTCTTTACTCCACCGGGGCTGCGTGACACCGTGGAGATGCCAGGCAACAATGGCGGCGCCAACTGGGGCGGCGCGGCGGTAGATCCAAGGAACGGTACATTGTACGTGGTCTCGAAGGACCTCCCTTGCATGCTGAAACTGGAGCCGGAGACCGCCGCGGTGTCCCCATCGACCGGCCCTCCCGAGCAGCGTGGACGATTGCTCTATCAGGCAAACTGCCAGCAGTGTCATCTGAAGGATCGGACCGGTGAACCTCCGGCCGTGCCGTCGCTGGCTTACGTCACTCAGCATTTGAGCCTGGAGGATATCAAGAGCACTGTAAGGCAGGGGCGGAACTCCATGCCGGCTTTTCCTAAGCTGGGCGCGGCTGATTTGGACGCCCTGGTAGCATATCTTGACCATCCGGAACGTGGGGGCAACGATACGGACAGACCATTTCGTGGAAATTTCACTAAAACCGCACGTTACGTGAGCGGGTTCGGATTTATGTTCACCGGTTCCGGGCTCTCTCCCATATCGCCGCCATGGACTTCACTTACTGCCTATGACTTGAACGAAGGGACAATCAAGTGGAGTGTTCCGTTAGGCGGGGTGCCGGAACTCGCTGCCAAGGGCATCACAGATACCGGGTCTATGTTCCCTAAGGTGGGCCCTGTGGTCACAGCGGGAGGCCTGATCTTCACCGGCACACGCGACCGGAAGGTTCGTGCAATCGATGAAGGTACCGGCAAGGTCCTTTGGGAGAAACAATTGAACACACCTCTCGAAGGCATTCCCGGGGTGTACGAGATCAATGGACGGGAATACGTGGTCTTTTGTGCGGCTGCGGAGCCGGTCGCCCGTGCCGCGAACCCAGCGCCTGTTCACGGGGCGTACGTCGCCTTTGCCTTGTCACACAGCTCGTACTAGCAGGGTAAGTTCGCGGCAGTCAATTGCCTCAACCAAAGACAGCGGCGTAGCACCTTGAATCGAGTATAGAGGAAATGCTACAGTACTGAGGAATTCTACGAATGTACGTATTTAAACGTACGCTCCATTTCCTATTTGCTGCATCACTGGTCTGTGTTGTATGGCCCGGAATGGAGGCGGCTACCGGCCCCTTTGTCTCAAGATATTTGACCAATACCCACCCTCTCGCGCGACCGGAGTATGACCGGGGCGAAGCCCCGCCTACGCTTGCCATGGACCGGATGCTCTTGGTACTCAAGCGCTCTCCGAAGCAGGAGGCTTCGTTGAGCGGCTTCTTGACCGCTCTTCAGGACAAACGTTCTCCGAGTTTCCATCAATGGCTGACACCGGATCAGTTCGGCGAGCAATATGGCCCGAGCGCGGCGGAAGTGCAGGCTGTCACGTATTGGCTGGGGTCCGAGGGGTTCAGAGATATTCGACCATCCAAAGGACATGTCAGCATCGAATTCTCCGGCACAGCGCAGCAGGTTCAATCCACATTTCGCACAGCTATCCACAAGTACGTTGAGAATGGCGAAGAGCATTGGGCAAATGCGAGCGATCCCGTAATTCCGCCCGCGTTCAAGGATGTGGTGGCTGGCATCGCGACGTTGAATAACTTTCGTCCGAGGTCGGACATCGTGTTGCGTCCGGAGCGGGCATTGGCCAAGGTTGGGAGGTCGGGTGCGCGCCGCGAACTGCAATTCCCCGATGGATCGGCGGCTCTGTCGCCGGGGGACTTCAACGTCATTTACTCAGTCCCATACTGGTACGGGGGTGGCTCGGGAACCACAATCGCGGTAGTCGGAGTTTCGAACATTGCGGTTCAGAACGTAGCGAATTTCCGCAATATTTTCGGGTTGAGCGCCAACCAGCCGAATGTGATCGTAAATGGCGTTAACCCTGGCCAAGTCGATCCGGCCGAGCCGCTCCTGGATGTCAGTTGGGCCGGGGCGATCGCGCCGCAGGCGACGGTGGACCTCGTTGTTTCCCGGTCCACAAACGCGACCGACGGCCTGGATCTCTCCGAGCAGTACATAGTCGATGCGAATGTGGCGGACGTCGTAACGGAGAGTTTCAGCGACTGCGAAGCGGATCTTGGAGCGGCGGAGATGCAGTTTCTGAACTCAATGAGGCAACAAGCGTCAGCTCAAGGGATGACATTTATCGTTTCCGCAGGAGACAACGGTTCGGCGGGATGCGACGCGTTTTCCGAGGCGACGGCATCAGGGCCGCTCTCAGTCAGCGGCCGGGCATCTTCGCCTTACGATGTCGCGGTTGGGGGCACGCAGTTCGATGAGGCGTTGTGCGGTGTTGAGGCGTGCTGGAACACCTACACGGATTCATACACTACAGCGAGTGGCCATATTCCGGAGGATGTCTGGAACCAGAGTTGCCTTGCGGGAAGCTGTTCCGGTTCCCAAACCCCCAACATCATTGCAGGCAGCGGAGGACCTAGCGCCATTTTTAGCAAACCACTTTGGCAGTTGGGGCTGCCGGGAGTGCCTGACGACAATGCGCGCGATCTGCCCGACGTCTCCTTTAACGCCTCGACGGTCCACGACCCGTACCTTGTTTGCCTGGAACTGACCGACTGCGTTGTCGGTACGCAAGGGGTTTATTTCCATTTCATCGGTGGTACATCTGCCGCGGCCCCATCCTTTGCCGGGATTGTGGCGCAACTGGTGGGAAGCCTCGGCTCACGCCAGGGGCAAATCAATCCTGCTCTCTACAATTTAGAATCGCAGGACAACATTCCGGACTGCAACGGTTCGGCATTTCCAAGCGGGCGTGGTCCGTGTAACTTTTACGACATCACAGTTGGAAGCAATTCGGTGCCCGGACAATCCGCATTTGGCTCGCCTTCCGCGCCATATCAAGCCGGGCCCGGGTATGATCTGGCGACCGGTCTCGGGTCGGTTTACGCGGAGACGTTATTTGAAAACTGGAACAACGGAGCGCTCCAACGCACGACCACAAGCCTTTTACTGAGTCCGGTGACAACTATGTCCATAGGCGCGGCAATTGAAGTTAATGTGACCGTGACTTCCACGCTTGGCGGAGGACCTCCGACCGGGACAGTGAGTTTGGTCGTACCAAACGGCAGTGTCACCGCAAATGCGACAATCGCATTGTCAAATGGCTCCGGATCCATCTTGCTTAACTCACTCCCCTTCGGAGATTACACGGTTTACGCTATCTATTCGGGGGATAATACATTCGGTGGCAGCGTCTCGGCCCCCTTCGCGGTCAATTTCGCTAATACGGTGAATGGCTGCACTCCCACTTACTTTGGAACTTATCCAAATCCGATTATTACTAACTCCACAACGGCTTCCGCTGTTATCCAAGCAAACGCGCCTTGTGGCTATGACATTCGGGTGGGAAGCCCGGACGGGACACTTTTCAGTACTACGTATGGCCAGTCCAACAATTATGCGGAAAACTGGGTCACAGACGGAATGATGTTTTATATGCAGCAGCAGGGCAATACAACCCCGCAAGGCACCATGGCCTCCTTAATGGTCGCCTTAAGACCCTTCGAGTCCTCTTGCGTGGTTGCGAACTTCTCAGCGACGCCTAACCCGGTAATCTCCTACTCGGGTCTTGGAGTAGCCACCATTACAGCAAATGCCGGCTGTCCATACGACATCCGCGTTGGCGATTGGAACGGCCCCGTATTTATGTCGTCTCAGGGGGGTCTGTCGAGCGCCATTACTGGGGAATGGCTAACAAACGGCGAAATATTTTATCTGGTAACACCCGCGCCGGACAACAGCATACTCGATACCTTAACCGTCAACGTACAGCAAGTCGCACCGCCCTGCCAGGTCGAAACATTTTCCGCGACTCCTCTGAACCTGCCCATCTTCGAATGGTTTCCCGGAACGACTATCTCCGTAAATTCCGCATGCTCCTATGACGTCAGGAAAGGGACTCCTTCTGGTAATCTCGTGGGTTCCGGCACAGGGGCGCACAGTTACACGGTCGAAGCCGTGGAGAACGGAACCGTGTTCTTTCTGCAACCCCAAGGTGACACAAACGGCTCCGACACATTAGCTCTCGTAACTGCGTGGACACCGCCGAGGCAGCGGGGCCCGGTTGTGCCCTATTGCGAGGGTTCCGCTAAGCGCTATTGCTATTAGTTAATGAGCAACAAGTCTCGCAGCGCTGCGCTCAACTCGCGGAATTCGAATTGAAACCCGGCATCTTCAGCGGCCCTCGGGACCATGCGCGCGCTCGCAAACAAGAACTCGGCCATCTCGCCTAACGCTGCTCGCAATGCGAAGCGCGGAAGAGCAAACAAAGCCGGTCTGTGCAGAGCCCGCGCCAACGCGCGCGTAAGATCCGCATTGCGTACCGGTTCTGGAGCGCCACCGTTGATAGGTCCGGTTATCCGATTAGTCTCTGCCGCAAAAATGAAGAGCCGTATCAGGTCGCGCACATGAATCCACGGCATCCATTGACGGCCATTGCCGAACTGGCCGCCCAAGCCCCAACGAAACGGCGGCAGCATCCGTTGCAAAGCACCGCCTCCACGCCCCAGCACCACGCCGGTCCGGACGCTGGAGACGCGCAGGCCATACTCAGTCGCTCGCAATGCTTCCCGCTCCCAATCGACACAAAGCTCTGCGAGAAATCCGCTGCCAGGCGCGCTTGATTCGATTAGAATCTCGTCGCCGCGATCCCCGTAATATCCGACCGCCGATGCATTCACCAACACTGAAGGCTTATGTTTTAACCGGCCCAAGGCTTCGACCAATTGGCGCGTCAGTTGGATGCGGCTATCCCGAATCCGCCGCTTCACTTCGGCGCTCCAACGCTGTGCAATCGGCTCGCCTGCGAGATTCACCACGGCGTCCAACCGCGGCATGCTATCGAGCGGCGGGACTTCTCCGGGCTGCCAACAAAAATAAGCGGCACGTGAATCCAGGCGCGTGCTTCGCTTCCGCCCAAGATAGTTCACTTCGTTTCCAGCGGCCAGCAGAGCATTTACCAGGTTCGTTCCCAGAAAACCAGTCGCGCCAGTGATCAGGTAGTTCATTCAAGCCACCATTCGCGGCTCTTCACTCTTTCGGAGCGATGCCAAGCGTCTTCATTTTCCGATAAAGATTGCTGCGCTCCAGCCCCAACAACTCCGCTGCGCGGGTAACGTTGCCGCCGGTCTCCTCCAGCTTGCGAAGAATATAATCGCGCTCGGCCGCCTCTTTCACCTCATGCAAACTACCTGAGATCTCGGACACTTTCCCGTTCGGTCCTTTCCGCGCCGCTCCCAGGGGAAGGTGGCGCGCCTCCACCGTGTGCTGCGGATACAAAATGACGATGCGTTCCATCAGGTTACGCAACTCCCTCACATTACCGGGCCAGTGGTGCGATTGGAGGGCCTCCACGGCATCATCGCTCAATTCCTTCGGCCGTCGTCCATACGCAACCGCGAAGCGGCGCAGGAAATGCGCTGCCAACTGTGGGATATCTTCGATCCGTTCGCGCAACGGAGGCACGGTGAAGGGAATCACGTTCAACCGATAGAACAGATCCTCGCGAAAATTGCCGCGCTCAATCTCTTTTTCCAGGTTCTTATTCGTCGCGGCCACCACGCGCACATCGACTTGGATGGTCTGGGCAGCTCCCACGGGTTCGAAACGATGCTCATCCAGGGCCCGGAGCACCTTGGCTTGCACTTTCAAGCTCATGTCCCCGACTTCGTCGAGGAAAAACGTTCCCGCGTGCGCCTGTTGCATCTTCCCTACCTTGTGGTCCACGGTTCCGTCGTTATTGGTGCGGCGATGGCCAAACAATTCGCTTTCGATCAAGTCTTCCGGCAGCGCGGCACAGTTTACTTCGACAAACGGCCCGCTCGCGCGTTGGCTGGAACGATGGATGGCCCGCGCCACGAGTTCTTTACCCGTTCCGCTCTCTCCATAAATCAGGACGCGCCCATTCGTGCCCGCCATCAACTTCAATTGTTGGCGCAGGGCCTTCATTGGCACACTGTCACCAATGATTTCCGGCGCATCCGTATCTTCGCGGAGCCGCTCCAGCTCCAAATCTGCGCGGCGCTGTCGAATAGCATGTTGCAGAGATAGGCTCACCTTTTCGATGGTCAACGGCTTCTCGACAAAATCGAAGGCGCCGAGCTTGGTTGCCTTCACCGCGGTCTCAATATTACCGTGGCCGGAGATCATTATGACCGCGGGACGAGCGCCCGCGGGCATTTCTTGGATCCGCTTAAGCGTTGTGAGGCCATCCATCCCCAGAAGCCAGATATCCAGAAGTACCGCCTCGTAGTTCTGCCGAGCCAGCTCGGTTAGACATGCCTCGCCGCTCTCGACCGCGCTACACTCGTAACCTTCGTCTCCGAGCACGCCGCAGAGGGATTGGCGAATCCCCAGTTCATCGTCGACAATTAGGACCTTTGTTCCCCGCACTTGAATCTCTTATCAGCCTAACGCGTGAAACTGCTGCGCCGAGGCGATTACTCTTCGCTTTCGACCAGCCAACCGGCATGGCCAATCAAACGTGTAGCCGGATTCTCGCGGCGAAGGCCGTCTGCGGTGATGCGCCTGCTCTGCTTTAGATCGTCCGTAAACTGGCCGGACAGCTGAGAAGCTATGGCTGCGTCGCGGATTGCAATATTCACTTCGTTATTCAATCGGAGCGACCGCGGGTCGAAGTTGGTGGATCCGGCAAGGCTCCAAAGATTGTCGATTACCATCAATTTCGCGTGAATCATGGCGGGTTGGTATTCGTAAAATTCGACTCCGGATCGGATCAGGCGCGCCGAAGTCGCCTGGCTGAAGTAGCGGATAGAGTTGTGATCCGTTTGCGGGCCTGCTGTGAGAATCTGCACGCGCACCCCCCGATTCCTCATTGCCCGCTTGAGGGCGTGTCGTGCGCTGCGGTCGGGAAGAAAGTACGGGCTGGTGATTTGGATTGTGTGGCGGGCGGAATCGATGAGCGTCTGAAAAAGCATTTGCGCTCGCGTCGCGTCGTAGCCCGGGGTGCTCATCACGACCATGCACGCCGTGTCACCGGGTTTTCCTTCCAACGGGAACTGGTCTTTCGAAAACAGCAGCTCGCCGGTCGAATCAACCCATCCTTGAGCGAACGTGGCATTGAGGCTGGCAGCGGCCGCTCCCTCCACTTTCAGTACGGTATCGCGCCAAGGTAACTTACCATTCGTGCGCTGCACCCAGTGGTCGGCAAAACCCGCGCCTCCTATGAATCCGGTGGTCCCGTCGGCAATCAGCAACTTGCGATGCGTCCGGTGATTGATGTATGGCCAATCCCTCCAATTCAGCGGGTGATAGAAGGCGACGTGGCCCCCTGCGCCGGTGAGCGGGTTGAAGTACGACCGGCCGGTGCGGAAGCTGCCGACGGCGTCGATAATCATGCGGACGCGGACGCCCTGACGAGCCTTGCGTGCCAGGCGCGCAATGATTTCGCGCGTAAGGTCACCCTTTAGAAATTCGTAGGCTTCAATGTTGATCGTGTGCGTTGCGGCATCGATGGCGCTGAACTCTGCCGGATAAAATTCAGCGCCGTTGCGCAGGACAGTGATTCGCGCATGGCGATGTGTTATCGCGTCTGTGAGACACGACAGCCGGTATAGAAAATCTTCCGACTCGGCCGTGGCATCCGATTGCGGCTGCAGTCGATAAGGCCGTGCGGGTCCGAATATGCCCATGCCATAACGTACGGCGTGGAACACGGCAGTACCAACTCCGATCGCAGCTAGGGCTTTGGTAACAGGATGGGCGTGAAATCCTGCGTGCCCACCGCGTGAACTGTCCGGCAACTCGAGTTACCCCCCAAGTATAGAGACATCACTGGACGGAACACGTTACTTACTTGGGAAGAGGCTATCGGCTTCACAATCAGAACAATCACGTGGTGCTCGCAATTGTCAGGCTATGGGACTGCAAACCGGGCGATGAGGCACTAACGTGAATCTCGCCTGAACGCCTGGTCGATTGCACGATGGCCAGACACAGTCCGTGAAAGGTCGTTCGGCGATTGGCTTTGAAATCTTCGTGACTCGCAGGATCGCCATTATCGAGGCCGATCAATTTACCCTCGCCCTGAATATTAAAAGTAATTTCGTGGTCCGCGTCAGGCACGGTGCGGTCCTGCGCGTCCGCGATCTGTGCGGTGATATGAACTACGTCGCGTTGGCCTGCATGAATGCTGGGGCGATCCGCGGAGAGCACGATGGCGGCCGGGTTGCCGGTGGTCGAGACCTCAGTCTCTACTACGACTTTTCCGTCCTTTGTGCCGATTGCCTTTAGCGTCCCCGGTTCGTATGGAACGTCCCATGATAAATGCAAATCGTTAGTCGTCCGAAGAACGCGGGCGCGTGCGGGATAGGTTCCGTACTTTTTCTCCATGCCTAATCGGGGAAATTCGAAACCTTTTATTCCGGCCGACTTACCATTGAGGAATAACTCCACGATATCGCAATTTGTATAACATAAAACCCGCGCAAATTGTCCTTCGCGTCCCTTCCAATTCCAGTGCGGAAACAGATGCAACATCGGCTTCTTGGTCCACTGGCTTTGGTAAAAGTAAAACCCATCCTTTTTGAAGCCGCACGTGTCCAAGATGCCCGAACTAGAGCTCCTGGACGGCCATCGCGCTTCACCGAGATAATCGATACCGGCCCACATGAAGTCGCCCGATACGTAATCGTAAGTGCTGACAAATTTCCATAATTGTTCTGTATCGAGCCAGGAGTTGCTCCTAAATCCAAAGAACGTGGGAGCAGCGCCGGGCCACAGCCAGCTATAATCTCCACGCACCCCGCCCATGCCGGAGCTTTCCGTACCAATGAAACGCCGCTGCGGATAGGCGAGCTTATCCATGCTGCAGTACTTTTCCCGGCGGTCGCGCCAGCGATCGACGTAGTTATAACCCACAACGTCCAGAAGATCGAGAAACTCGGCCGGAGTGGCCTTTGGCTCGGCGGCAATTTGATCGCACGCCGCGGTTACGGGTCTGGTCGGATCGTCGCGGTGAAAAATCTCGAGGAGCTCGCGTAATGTCTCGATTCCGCCCGGGTGCGTTTGGTCGGGAATCTCATTTCCAGCGCTCCACAACACGATGGACGGATGATTTCGATCGCGATGCACAAAATCGGTCACGTCGCGCTGATGCCATTCGTCGAAATAGAGCGCATAGCCGTACGGTCCGATCTGCCCCTTGCCCACCCGCCATTCGTCAAAGGCCTCATCCATCACCAGAAATCCCATACGGTCGCACAGGTCCAGAAATTCCGGAGCAGGCGGATTGTGGCAAGTGCGAATAGCGTTCGAACCCATCTCTTTGAGGATCTCGAGACGGCGCTCCCAAACGCGTTCCGGTACAGCCGCTCCGGCCGAGCCAGCGCCTTCATGCAAACACGCGCCATTGAGTTTCATATGCTGGCCATTCAGAAGGAACCCGCGATCGGCGTCAAACACAGCTTCGCGCACGCCGAACGGCGTATCGTATTGGTCGACTAAGTTGCCGCTCACATGCACGGTGGAGCGCATTCTGTAGAGGTTGGGAGTTTCGGGGTTCCAGAGTGCAGGTTTTTCCAACCGCAAGTCTTGCGCAAATACGTATTCGCCGTTGCGTTCAATTTCCTGAACTGTTTCGGCGCTGACCAGCGGGTGGTCGTCGGCATCGAGAATCGCATTGCGTAGAGTGCAAGTTTGCGCCGTTTCGGAGTCGTTTCGGATCCGCGTCTTCACTCGAACGGTGGCAGCAAGGTCCGAGATGTGCGGTGTCGTGACGAAGGTACCCCATTGGGCAATATGAACCAGGTTAGTAACAACCAGCCAGGTGTGACGGTAGATGCCCGAACCCGAATACCAACGTGAGTTGGGTTGGTGGGAGTTGTCCACACGCACAGCCAGAATATTTTCGCCGGGCCGCAAGTGAGGCGTTAAATCGTACGCGAACGTGATATAGCCGTACGGTCTCTTGCCGAGATAGCTGCCATTGATCCACACTTCGCTGTTTTGATAAACGCCGTCGAATTCCACCACGACTTTCCGGTTGCGATATCCGGCGGGCGCCGCAAAGCGCTTACGGTACCAGGCGATGCCAGTCGGCAGGTAGCCGCCAGGTCCACCAGTGGGTTCATTTTCCGCGAACGGACCTTCGATGCTCCAGTCGTGCGGCAAATCCACATTGCGCCAGGTAGCATCATTGAAGGCCGGCGCCTGTGCGCCCGGCACGTCGCCCTTGAAAAACTTCCAGTCGAAATCGATAGATTCCCGTGTGCGTGGCGGAACCGTGGGCGCCGTTTGCGCGCCAAAGACGGCGGTCCCGAGCATCGTAGCTCCCAGCGCCGTGCCCAGAAGGTTGCGCCGGGTAATTGGTTCTTCTCGCTTGTTGCTCAACCGAACGCTCCGCGCGGCATTGTAATACTGCCGCACTGACATTATGTACCCTGTCGTCGCGAACTATTCGTCGCGCAGCGCGATCATGGGATCGACGCGCAAAGTGCGGCGGGCAGGGATGTAACAAGCGACCATCGCGATGAGCATCAGCATAATCGCTACTGCAGCGAACGTAGACGGATCTGCGGCGCTCACGGCAAAGAGAAGTTTCGACATCAATCGGGTGAGGCCCAGTGCCGCGATAATGCCAATCACCACACCGGCACCCGTGATCGTCGCTCCTTGGGCCAGAATCATGCGGACCACATCTTTGCTTTGAGCGCCGAGTGCGAGACGAATCCCGATCTCGTGCGTACGTTGTGCGACGGCGTAAGAAATGACGCCGTATATCCCAATGGCCGCGAGGACCAGCGCTAGCACGCTGAAGAGCCCAAGAAGGATAAGAGTAATGCGACGCGTCGAGACGGAATCGTCGACCAATTGTTCCATGGTTGCGATGGCGAAAATGGGCTGATCTTTATCGACCGAAGCAACGACATGGCGAATCGCCGAGATCAGCGCCGCGGGATCGACTCGCGATTTCACGATCAACTGCATTTCGCTCGAAGCCCACTGCCGGAAAGGAACATAGACTTCAAGGCGCGACGGATTTGCCAACCCGTAGAGCTTCGTGTCACCAACCACCCCAACAATGGTCATCCATTTCGGCGGCTCCGTTGGCGATGGCCGCCCTAAATGGATGCGCCTGCCTACCGGACTCTCGTTGTGAAAAAAGTGTTCCGCCAGCATCGCATTGATCATTGCAACCTGCGGCGCATTCTCACGGTCCGCATCCGTGAACACGCGGCCGCGGAGGAGTTGAATACCGAGCGTGGCGACATAACGCGGACTAACGGCGTGAATATCCGGATGCGGGAAGCTGCCCGGCTTGGGCAGAGCCATGCCCTCTATGGTGATGTCGTCACGCGAGTGTTCACGGGTAAGTGGAACCCCGGTGCCCAATGCCGACGCTTCGACGCCGGGCAGCGCGCGGACCCCGTCGAGAACCTGCTGCCAAAAATTCAGGATGGCTGGATCTTTGTCGTATTGTGACGTGCGCAAGCTCATCTCCATGGAAAGCACGCGCTCGGGCCGGATTCCGAGATCGACCGAAAGCAGGCGATAGAGGCTCTTCATCATCAGGCCGGCGCCGGCGAGAAGAACCAGTGCGAGGGCGATCTCCATTACCGCGAGAGCCGCTCGCCAGCGGGTGGGCCCCACACCGCCGGTCGCGTTTCTGCCGCCTTCCTTTAGATGGAAGTGCACGCTCGCTTTGGTTGCGCGTAAGGCGGGTGCGAGACCGAACAGGAAGGCGGAGATGACCACCACGCACCCCGCGAAAATCAGCACAGCCCCATTGAGAGTGACGTTTGCGCCTGCTAGCGTATCGACTGGAATCATGCTGACTACTCCGTGAATGCCGGCCACCGCGAGAACCAGGCCCAGGAGTCCGCCGAAGAACGCCAGAAGGAAACTTTCGACAAGCATCTGGCGAACTGCGCGGCCGCGGGTTGCGCCGATGGCCATACGCACAGCGATTTCCCGGCTACGGCCCGCGCCGCGCATGAGAAACAAATTCGCTACATTTGCGCAAGCGATCAGAAGGACAAATATTACGGCGCAAAACAGCACCAGTATTGCGGAGCGGATATCCCCCACAAATACGTCGCGAATGGGGCGGAGCGAAACGCCGAACTGGTCGTTCGCGCCAGGATACTCGTGCGCCAGCCGCGCCTCGATTCCTTCCATTTCCGCGCGAGCCCGTCCGAAGCTAACACCGGGCGCAAGGCGGCCGGCCACAAGACTGTCGCCACGCTGGCCTCTGTCGGAAGCTTCGGAATTGTTTGTGACCCATACGCCGATAGGCTCGATCACGTCCGCCTTTTCAAGCGAACGGAAATCTTGCGGCAGCACCCCAATGATTGTGAATCCGCGTCCGTTGAGAGTGATGGTACGGCCGAGAGCATTACGGTCGCCGCCGAAGTGCGACTGCCATAACCCATAGCTCAGCAGTACTACCGGCGCCGTGCCGGTCTTCTCTTCCGACGCCATAAAATCGCGGCCTAGGAAAGGATGCATGCCCAACATCGACAGATAATTCGGAGAGACGGCTTCGCCGCTGATGCTTTCCGGCTCTGTGATGCCGGCGAGATTGAAGCCCATGCCGTGCACATCGGCCATTCGCGAAAACACGCGGTTCTGCGCGCGCCAGTCCAGAAAGTTGGGATAGGAAACGCTGACCATACCAACTTTCGGTGTCGTCTCATTGAGCACGATCAGACGCGATGAATCTTTGTAGGGCAGAGGGTTCAGTAAGACGGCATAAACGACTGAGAATATCGCGGTGTTCGCGCCGATGCCCAGCGCTAAAGTCAACATGGCGACGGAGGCGAAGCCCGGAGATTTGCGCAGAGTTCGCAATCCGTAGCGAACGTCCTGAAAGGTGCTCTCGAGAAGTTGCACGCCATGAGCTTCCCGGCACTCCTCTTTCACTGACTCAAGCCCGCCAAACTCAATTCGTGCGCGACGCAGAGCCCGGTCGTGTGTCAGACCAGATTTCCGGTACTTTTCGACTTGCCGCTCAAAGTGAAAGCGCAGTTCGGCATCCAATTCTTCTTCAACGGCTTTCCTGCGGAAGAGTGTACGAAGGCGAAATAATAGATCGGTTAACATAACGCAAACCTAAATAGCCCCGAGCACCTGGGCGACGGCTGTGGTCAGTCTCCTCCAGACGTCCTTTTCCTCTGCCAGTTGTTTGCGTCCGGTTTTCGTCAATTCGTAGTATTTGGCGCGGCGATTGTTTTCAGATGTTCCCCAGCGGGCCTTGATCCAGCCACGGCGCTCCAGCCGGTGGAGGGCAGGATATAGCGAGCCCTGCTGAACACAGAGCACATCGCTCGAGATCTGTTGAATTCGCTCGGAAATGCCCCACCCATGCTGCGGTTCGAGGTCGAGAATCCTCAGTATCAAGAGATCTAGCGTACCTTGCGGCAGATCGATGCGGCGATCGGACATATACTCCCCTATTCCTTCTACATGGAGGATACAACATCTTCTGTCGAAGTGTAAACAGGGTTCCCACGACTGCCCTGTCATTTGTTGCCTTGCCTTTGTTCTCTTGTACGGTCGGAAATGCGTTTCTCGGTCAAGCGAAACACTTCCTGAATGTTCGCGAACGTGGTGGAAGGGTCGTTGTTATAGCCCATCAGCAAGTGGCGGTAATTGGAATGGTGTGGTGCGATCTCCTCAATGGCCGTTCTTGCCTCCTCCATCACGAGTGCCGCGGTGTTCGAACCCGCCGGTTACCTCCAAAGTAGCTTTCTCCAATGCACAGTAAAGACTTAGAGTCTTCCTATTCGGAGGGCACTCGCGGTTATCAGCGGGATTCCATACCGTTTCCGAGCCGAGGATCTTACGTGCCCGCTGCGCGATCCGCAGGTCGTCGAGCAATGCCGAAACATGCATGGGTTCAAGGACCAGGGGCTTGAGAATGAGCGTTTCCAGCGTGCCCTGGATCAGGTCTGTATTTGGTTCGTCCATTGAATTATTCGTGCCGCAATGCGGTGTTCGGATCGAAGTTCATCGCGCGACGCGCGGGAATATAATCTCTAAAACATCGTTGCCGCTTACTGTTTCGTGCGTGACGCTGTACGTACTTCGTAATATACTAACATTGTGATTGCTTCTTATGCGTACAGAGACACGGAGAAGATCGCTCTCGGCAGCCGCGTTAGAAAGTCGCAGCGATCGGCCGCGTTGCGCAGAGAAAGCTACTGGGCTTGCCTATCGCAGCAACGCTCGAAGATCTCAAAGTTCCGCCCGGCAATCGCCTGGAAGTGTTGAAGGGCGATCGCAAGGGCCAGTACAGCATCCGGATCAACGATCGGTACCGGATCCGCTTTTCATGGAAGGATGGACAAGCGTATGACGCCGCAATTGTTGACTACCACTCGTAAGGCGAAAGCGGATGACGCCCTGCTTCCGCTCGTGACGCCAGGCGAGTATCTCGTCGAGGAGTTCCTGGAGCCACTCGAACTCTCCGCGAACGCTCTGGCGACCGCGCTGAAAGTTCCCGCGAATCGCATCCAGGCGATCATCAAGGGCCAACGCGGCATAACCGCCGACACGGCGCTGCGTCTCGCCCAGTATTTCGGCACGTCGGCGGAATTCTGGATGAACCTGCAGCAAGCTTACGAATTGGACAGCGCCCGCCGGGATAAACTGGTCGACATTCAGCGGGAGATTCCCCGGAGGCCGCCGGCAAAACAGGAAGCACCTTCCAAGGGCCGCAAGCGAAACGCGCGATAACGAGGGAAATCAATCGAGGCGTCCCGAAGCTATACCGACTAACCTGGAGGAACAACACGAAGCTCTGCGCTGAAGCGCAAGGAGGATCGAGATGGCTTCGACACACTTTCATCACCAATCACATCGAGATGGGTACGCCCTTGCCAGTGCTGATGGCCCAGGCCGGCCACCTCTCCAAGCGCGTGTCGGAGCTCTACACGCATATCAGTCAGCGGCGCCCTAGAGGAAGCTGCGGAACGGTTCGAGCAGAAGAAGGCGGAAGTCCATGGCAAAAGCCAAGAAGAGGCTTCAAGACGATGCCGCTAAGCGTCCGATGGAGCGGTGAACTGAAGGGGTCCCTCGATCCATTCCGTACATCGGGCGGCTGCCTGATGCACGCATCCTGGCAAGTTATTGAAAAGATTGGTGGGCGCGGCAGGACTCGAACCTGCGACCTCCTGCGTGTGAAGCAGGCGCTCTAACCAACTGAGCTACGCGCCCCTTGAAGGCGCTCTCTTGATTCTAAAACAGAGTGCGTCCGCGCCGTGCGGCTTTTCGCGGCCGCTGATGAAATGGCGAGGGGACCGATGAACATCGCGGTCCCCGGGCGCTTATCACGTGTCTTACTGGCCGGGCGAGAAGTGGGCGCGGCGGTTGCGCGCGTAGCACGCCTCATCGGCATCAGTGCACAACGGCCGCTCCTTGCCGTAACTAACGGTTTTTAGCTTATCCGCGGGAACTCCCAGATTGACCAGCGCCTCTTTAGTCGCGGACGCGCGCCGGTCTCCCAATCCCAGGTTGTACTCCGCGGAACCACGCTCGTCGCAATGGCCTTCGACGGTCACAATGAAATTGGAGTCGGTCGCGAAGATAGTCTTCAATGCATTTGCGTCGGCAACCAGCACGGCCTGATCTTCGGGGCGAATGGCGCTCTTATCGTAGTCGAAATGCAAATCCTGAACCTGGGTGGCCAGGGCCTGAGCCGAAGACATCGTCTGGCCCTGCGTAATGGGCGTGGGCGGCGGCGGAGCGCTGATGGTAATCGTCGCACTCGCGGTGGCGGGTGTACCACCAGCGGCGCTTGCGGTCAGCGTATAGGTTGTGGTTGCGGTAGGATACACGGCGCGGCGCCCGTTGGGGCTCACTTGTCCAATGCCGTGATCGATCTGAATATCGGTGGCGCCACTGACCGACCATCGCAGCGTGGAAGGCTGACCTGCGTTGACCAGCGTCGGCTCCGCATTGAAGTAGTTGATGGTTGGCGCACCGGGTGGCGGCGCGGTTTCCGTCGTGGGCGGCGGCGGTGGTGGCGGTGGCGGCGCTGTCTTATGATGGCATCCCGCGGCGAATACCAACAACGTTCCTGCGACTAAGCCAAGTGTTGCCTTGCGATTGTTCATTTCTCTTTTCATTCCCTCCCTGATCGGTTTCTCATTTCTCTTCTTGTCGTTTGTTTATTGAGTCGCATTCACCCAAACGGGCTTTTCGTTGCTTCCAGCAGAAGTTAACGGATGCTTCCCGGTGCCATCGGCGTTCATCACCCAAATTTGCGATCGTCTCCCGCGAAGAGAGGCGTAGACAATGTGCGCTCCATCGGGGGCCCAGCTTGGATTCTCATTGCGGCCCTCGTTCGATGTTAATTGCACGGTCTGTTGAGATGCTACATCCATGATGAAGATGTTGTAGTTTCCAGGTTCAAAGCCCTTGGTCCAGGCGAAGGCTATTTTGTCCCCATCCGGGTTCCAAGCGGGATTGGTGGCTTCACCCGTGCCCGCACTGAGGCGAGTCACGTCGGCGCCTTCCATATTCATGTGATAGATCTGCGGCAGAGGCCCGCCGCGTCCAGATACGTCGACCAAGTCTGCCCCGGTCTTCGGATTGATCTTGGGCTCGACTTCAATCGCGCCCGTATCGGTTAGCCGGCGCAGACCGCTGCCATCCACATTCGCCATGTAGAGCTGAGCGGGTCCGCCTCCTGCCGTGGACGAAAACACGACTCGCTTGGAATCGGGAGTAAAGCTGACGAAGGCATTCATGGATGCCCGCTGATTATAAAACGCCATCTGCCGCCCGCTGTCGAGCGAGAACATGACAATGGCCGGGTATCCATTGACCCAACTGGTAAATGCGATCAGGCGGCCGTTGGGCGCGGCGGAAGGGTACGTGGTGATGCTGTTGTAATGCGTCAATTGACGTTGCTGCGTGCCATCGTAGTTCATCTCCCAAATCTCCTTTGCACCCGAGCGATTCGACACGAAAACGATCTTCGTACCGACGAGGCTCTTGCCGCCGAAGAGGGCCAAGATGTCCGCGGCATAGCGATGGCCGGCATCGGCTGCTCCGGCTGCGTCCAGAGAGGCATTGTAAATTTTGCCAAATGCCTGCGCTTGCTGCAAGGCTGGGATATCCCGGGATGTGCTGTAAAACCAGCCAAAGACGACCAATTGGTTATTGTCCACCGCTCCATAACCGATGCCCAAGTTGCCCGCATTCGTGGGCGGCATCCCCCAGTCGGTCAGGCGATATCCTTGAGGCGCCTGCGATACGCCCGGCGGCGCTGTACCACCGATCAGGTCGCGCGGCTGTTGCGGCACCTGCAGCGGGTAAAGCGTCTTCGGAACAAAGTTGACCAGCGGCGAGCTACTAAGGTCGCTCTGCACCGTGCTATTGAAGGTTGCAATTAAAGGCGCGGCGGCGCCCGACGCCCGGAAGTCCGGAACGGCGATGTTGGGCTTCCCGGGGTGGGCCGGAATGTACCCCTTGATGGCTTGATTCTGCGGTCCGGCACTGAGCCAGTAGGAAAGTCCAAGCACCAGGAATGAGGAAGTAAAGATTCGCGTCAGCATAGTTAATCAGCGTAATTGAAACGTGAATTGAGCCGGTAATGAATTGCCTGCAACCTGTGGAGGAAGCGCTGGCAAAGGATTGGAATCGTAGACTGCTCGCAGAGCGGAGTTATCCACGGTGGGATTGCCGCTTCCCTGGAGCAGCTTGACATCGCGGATGGTCCCGTCGCGCAGGATGGTGAAGTTAACGATGGACGGAGCGCCGACATCGGCGAGACCGCTCGTCCTCCAGTTCTGAGCCAAACGCTGGCGGACGAGTTCCGCGTACCACCCCAGGTTGTTTGCTCCGAGCGGCGTATTGGGACCAACGCCAATTCGTCCCGCACCCGACGGTCCGCCATACATCGGGCTCGATACCGCTTGCTTTGTGTGGCTATAGACCTGGTTGTCAGGCGCCGGTGGCGTGTAGCGCTGCTGAACTTGCGGCTTGGGCCGCGTTTTCTTGGGAATGACTTTGTCCGGAATTTCGATGGCGTTCTTATCCGGAACCGGCGCTTTCGCAACCTGTTTCGGAGCCGGCGCGGAGGGCACGTTCGACTGCGAATCGTTAGCGACCGGATTCGGCGGGGCCTCCCGTCGCGGGATGGGAATGGATTTGATCGATGAGACTGCAACAGCCGTCCCACCGGCGTTTTGGTCGCCAAGATTCTCGCGCGGGCGGGCCAGCCAGAACGAATACAAAAAAAGGGCGCCAGCTAGGAACAAATGAATGCAGACCGCCCAAATCAGCGCTCCTCCCAGCGGATCGCGTTCGTCGAGAATGTCAAGCTGAGCTGCCATGACTTAGCGGCGGCCGCGTGGGGCCGTATCGATCGGCTGGGTCACCATCATTACCTCGAACTTGGCTTCGCCGAGCACCGACACGACCTGCGCGATGGGGTCCCAAGGGGTTTGACTGTCTGCCCGCACATACACGGCGGTCGCGTTGTGAAACCGCTGGTGTATGCTGCCCGCCAGCAGATTGATGTTCACCGGCTTTTCATTTAAATACGTCTCCCCGTTTTTCACGATATTCACGACGGGCAGTTCTTTGGCGGTATTCTTTACGTTCCGAACCTTGGGGACCTGGATATCCAGGCCGAACTCCATTACGTTGGCGGTGATCATGAAGATGATCAGCAGCACCAACACGACATCCACCAGTGGAACGATATTGATTTCGGCGTTCAAATAGGAGGACGCGAACCGCCGTCCCCGTCTTCCCCCTCCGTTGTCGTTGAATGAGAACGCCATGCTTGCTTCCTATCCGCCGAAATCGCGCTCAGCAAGATTCTGGAACTCGATGGCAAAGTCTTCCATACGGGTTCCCATTTCCTTAATACGCGTGCCGTAAATGTTGTAAAAGATCGCGGCTGGTATGGCGGCGGCCAACCCGATGGCAGTGGTAAACAAGGCCTCCGAAATGCCAGGCCCGACCGCTCGCAACGTGGTGCTGCCGGCATTGGCGAGGCCCTGGAACGCGTCAATAATTCCCCAAACGGTTCCGAACAGGCCGATAAACGGCGAAACGGAAGCCACCGTCGCGAGCCAATTCATATTTTGTTCGAGCTTGGTGATTTCCTCGCTGATGCCAAGCTGCAAACTTCGCTCGATCGCGGACTTGTTCACCAGCGCGCCCCGCTGCTTAATCTGCCGCTCAACTTCCCCATAGCCAAAGTCGAATACGGCCACCAGAGGCGCCGCGGCATATTGTTCGCTCGCAAGCGCGACGGCTTGCAAATTGTTTGCCTTGCGGAATGCTCGGATAAACGCCCGATTCTCCCGGCGGGCGCGACTGAAGAGGCTTCCTTTGGAAAACACAATGGTCCAGGAGAGCAGCGAGAATAAGAGTAACAGAGCGATTACAGCAAGTGGAACTGGTCTTAGGTTTTCAAAAATGTCCCACAGGCTGATGTCCAGCCACGCGGGAAGCGGAACAAAGGGCAATCTGCGTGTCCTTTCAATTTTATGCTCTTAGTATAAGAGGAAGCCGCGCGTGTCGCGGCGCAAACCGCCCCTACGCGACCCGCTACTTACCAGGTAGACGCCTAGATTCTAGGGGATAGACGCAAGAGAATCGGCAACTGCAAATTAAAATTCGCTCACTTCTGTGAGATTTCTGTAGTCCAAGTGTCACTTCTATCAAAGGCGGTCTCTATGGACCGCAAAGGGCCGGTTGTGCCTGTTTGCGGCGTCTATGACGGACCGGCAGTGGCTTTCTGCGAATGAAGGCCAACCTCGGATGATGACTATCTTGTACTGCGTTTGCGATACGCTTAGAATTCGAATGGTATGAAGTACTTAATCGTTTGCGCTCAGATCCTCGCCCTCTTGTCCCTGTCGGCGTGTAACCAGAGCCCGCAGCGGCTATTGGAAGCGGCGAACAAGTATCACGCGAACAAGAAGTACAAAGAAGCGTCGATCCTGTATCGTAAGGCCATCACGAGAGATAAAAAGTTCGGCGAAGCCTATTACCGTGAGGGATTGAATCTGCTGGACCAGAATCAACCGGTCGAGGCGGCGAAATTCCTACGCCGGGCGGTGGATTTGCAGCCCAGCAACAGCGATGCAGAAACGAGGCTCGCCGAGATATATCTGGCAGCGTACTCGTCTTACCCAAAAAAGCTGAAGAATCTTTTGCCGGATATTAAGGAACTGACTACTAAGATTCTGAAGAAAGACCCCCATTCCTTCAACGGCATCCGGCTGCAAGGCATGTTGGATCTAGCCACAAACAATAAGGAGAAAGCCCTCGCCGAGTTCCAGGAGGCAAATAGCATCCATCCTTATTCAAGAGAGGTGGTGGGTTGGTATGCTGAGACACTCTCATCGCTAGGCCATGCTCAGGAGGCCGAGAAACTACTACAGGATATGATGGCGCGGGATAAGACCTGGGGGCCGTCCTATGATTTGCTCTATTTGATGGATCTGCACAACGACGATCCAACAAAAGCGGAGGCTGTGCTGCGCGAAAGGGTTGCCAATAACCCGACGAGCCCGACAGCCGTTAGCAATCTGGCCAATTTCCTCTCTCAACACAACCGGCCCGACGAAGCTGAAGCGGTGATGAAGAAAGTGCTGGACGATCGGTCCCATTTCCCCGCCGGCCGCGAGATGTTGGGGGATTTCTATTATCGAAATCGCAAATTCGACAAGGCATTGGACCAATATCAGGCAGGAGTCAAGGAAGACTCAAAGAATGCGCTGCACTATCAACAACGCATTGTAGGCGCCTATTCCGCGCTGGGGCGGTCCGCCGACGCGTTGCAGTTGGCGAAACACCTGGTCGAGCAAAATCCCAAAGACAGCATGACCAACGAACTTTATGCGTCTCTGCTCCTCGAAACCGGCCGTGGCCCGGACGTTCACAAGTCGCTGGCGGACCTGCAAAAGCTGGTCCAGAACAATGGGAAGGACGCGATTCTGCACTTGGACTTAGCGCGAGCCTATTTTGCATTGGGAGATTTCGACAAGTCGTCGGCCGAAGCTCAGGAGGCTGTGCATATCCGGCCGACCTTGATGCCGGCACATCTGGTGATCGGACGTATTCTAGAAGATCGAAAACAGCATGCTAAGGCGCTGGAGCAGACTGATATCATTTTGAACGCAGAACCCCAGAACGCGGATGCACGGCTGGTGCGGGATCGGGCTCTGATCGGAATCAACGAACTGGATCAGGCGCAACCGGAGCTGGAGCAACTTGTACAGAAGTATCCGAAAATGACCGACGCCCGCGTGGAACTTGCGGATCTGTACCTTGGACGTAAAGATTTCGTTAAGGCAAAGGAGCAGCTTGATGCCGCCTGGGCCGCCAAAGACGTTAGGGGCTTTCTCGGATTGCAACAATTGGCCCTTATGCAGGGTAAGGCGGATCAGGCAGTAAAGGCCGTCCAGGGCCTCGTGGACCAGAATCCAAAAGTTCTGCCATATCGATATTCGCTGGCCAACTTTGAGATTGCCGCCGCCGGGATGGACCATACGGACCCCACGCAAGCGAAAGCCCTTTGGGGTCAGGCCGCCGATAATCTAAAGACCATCCTCAAGACCACGACTAATTCGGCTGATCTTTGGGTTCGCCTCGGCATCGTGCAGCGCCAGTTGGGCCAATACGATGCCGCTCTGGCTTCTTTCGAACAGGCCAGCAACGCCGACTCGAAGAACGAGACGGCGTATCTGAATCGGGGCATGCTGCTGGAGTTTCTCGGGCGTCAAAAGGAAGCTTCCGATATGTATAACCGCGTCCTGGGTGTCGATCCTCAAAACACGCTTGCCTTAAACAATCTAGCCTTCTTGGGCGCCGAAACTGGTGACAATCTGGATCGGGCGATGACACTGGCGGAACAGGCGAAGAAGCGAGCGCCGAATAGCCCCGACGTTTCCGACACACTGGGCTACGTTTACTACAAGAAAAACTTGAATTCCGAAGCCATTCGCATTTTTCGGCAACTGGTCGAGGAGAAGCCGCAGAACTCGACCTTCCGGTACCACTTGGCCTTGGCTCTTTTAAAGCAGGGAGATAAGCAAGAGGCAAAAGCCGAAGCGGAAAAGGCGCTGCAAATGTCGTCTGTGCCCCAAGAGCAAAACAAGATCCGTACGCTGGTCAGCCAGATCGGCTGATGATCTCCAGCACGCTGCGCGCGCAGAATCCGTGGGCGGCCTATACTGCGCCGTTCCTTGTATTCCTTGCTTGTCTGTTTGTTTTTCCGCATCTGCCCCTATCTCCGGCATGGGGAGCGGCCCTGTGGTACGTCCCGATGGGCGCCGTCTGCCTGACCTGCTTCCCGCGCGAGGTATCCTTGCGCCCCCGGCACTGGTTGTTTAGCACTTTGATCGGGATTGCCGTTTTCTTAATCTGGATCGCGCCGGATGCGCTTCTTCCCGGCTATCGTCATTCGATATTGCTTTCGAACGGCATCGTCGGACATGCACACTCCACCACTAGCGCGGATGCATTGCGGAATCCTGCGTTCCTCTTCTTGCGGACGCTGCGGGCGGTCGCGATTGTCCCGGTCGTCGAAGAACTTTTCTGGCGAGGCTGGTTGATGCGATGGCTCATAGACACTGAGTTCTGGAAGACGCCACTCGGCACATACCGGCCATCGGCATTCTGGATTACAGCCGTACTCTTTGCCTCCGAGCACGGGCCGTACTGGGATGTGGGTCTACTCGCTGGCATCATTTACAACGCTTGGATGATTCGTTCCAAATCGCTCGCGGATTGCATTTGGATGCATGCGGTCACCAATGCGGCGCTATGCGCTTACGTGATCACAGCGAAGCAGTGGCAGTACTGGCAGTAGCGGCGTACTAATCTCTTTGCACAAATCTGTTTTGCTAAATAGGATGCGGATGTTAGAGTCAACAATCAGGAGGAAGTCCTCGGACCCCCAATTATGTCCTGCTTGCTCGCGCTCCTCGCCGTAGCCTTTCCACGCGTCGCCATCGTCTTGCTTTGGTTTTTAACAAACTTCTTTACTCACGTGTTCAATGGTGTTCTGGTCCCCATTTTGGGATTTATTTTTCTGCCGTTGACCCTGATCGTTTATACTTATTTCCACAATATCGGGGCGCCTTTAGGTACATTCCAGCTAGTCTGTCTATTCATTGCCGCCATCGTCGATCTCGGATTGGTGGGCGGAGGTTACCGGCGCTCGCGAGGATAAGAGGCGCTCATGCCCACCGTTTTTATCAGTTACAAGTCTCCCGATTTAGCGTCGGCGGAGCGTATCTGTTCCGCTCTGGAATCGCGAGAAATCGAATGCTGGATGGCTCCGCGCGATATACCGCCGGGCGCTGACTGGCCCAGCGCGGTGTTGCACGGCATCAGGGGCGCCAAAGTGATGGTGCTGGTGCTTTCGTCGGCGTCGCATTCCGATAAGCAGATTGCGCGCGAAGTCGAAAACGCCGACCACGAAGGGCTTTCCATCGTCACCTTTCGGTTGGACAACGTATCGCCGCCGGACGAACTGGCGTATTTCCTGCGAAACCTGCAATGGCTGGACGCGTTTGACGGACGGTTTGATCCCGCGGTGGAACGACTGGTCAAAGTTGTACTCGCTCCACCGGCGGCGCGGCCCCTCGCGCCGGTCCCGGGGCATCCGGAGCCGCGGCCCCCGGCCGGCATTAGTAAAACCCCGGCCAACAACCGAATGACGACGGTGGTGTGGTCTGCGATTGGGATATTAGCAGTCTCAGCGGTGGTCTGGGCGGTGCTGCACAAGAACCCCGCTCCTCCCAACACGAAACCGGACGGAGGGGCTACTCCCGCCGCCGCGGCGCAAACGCCAAATGGGCCCATCACGCTCGATGGGCAATCCAACGCCGATGTGGCGAAGAGCGTACCGCCACCGAGCGCGCTAAATCAAGCCGAGCTGATTCAGTTACGCAACGCCGCGCGGCGCGAGTGGCGGAACGGTAAACAGGCGAAAGCGATCAACGACGTCTCGCATCTGATCTCTCTGGACCCGCCTTGGGCCGCGCCTTACCTGGACCGGGGGGAATGGGAATTGGCGCGCGGGCAGAATGATGAGGCGCTCGCCGACTTCAAGGCGTGTATCGATGCTCATCCCGATTCCCTCGCCATCGAGCAAATCGCCTACCAGCATCGCGGGGAACTGGAACAGACGATGGGCGACGCCGGCGGCGCAAAGTCCGATCTGGCGGAAGCATCGGCTATCAAATCCAAAATGGGCACCCCGAAAGGCAAGTAATGCCCGATTCGACGGCGGTCACGCCGGAGCAGGTAACGCTCGCCCGGTTGGACGATCAGATTACTTGGTATTCTGGCAAGAGCTCCCTCAACCAGCGGCGCTATAAATTTCTGAAGGTTGTGACCATCGCTTCGGCCGCCGTGATCCCGGTAGTGACCACGGCGCATGTGCCCTACGGTTCGTCGATTGCCGCCGGGCTCGGCGTGCTCATCGCTATTGCCGAAGGCATGCAGCAGCTAAACCAGTACAACTCAAACTGGACGAGTTACCGCACTACCTCCGAAGCCTTGAAGCACGAGAAATTCTTGTATCTGGCAAAGGCAGGAGCATATCGATCTGCCGAAAACGCCTCAGCGTCGCTGGCCGAGCGTGTTGAGGCCCTGGTCTCCCAAGAAGGATCCAAATGGCTTACGGTCCAGTCTGCCAAGGTCAAGGATGGAACGGATGGCAACGCGCCGTAAGTGACCTTAAACTAAGCTCCCGTCTCGAGCACTACGCGAAAACGGGCCTTGCCGCTCATCATACGTTCGTAAGCGTCTACCGCGCGGTCCAGCGGGTATTTTTCGATGATTGGCAGAACCCCGGCGATCTCGCTGAACCGAAGCGTGTCTTCGGAGTCGATGGAGGTGCCGCTTGGCCAACCGTAAATCGATTGCCGCTGCAGAACCAATCCGGGCACGGCTGCCTGAATCGGCTTGGCGGGAACACCAAGAATCACAAACTCACCTTTGTATCCGAGGCCACCAACTGCCGCCGACATTGCGTCGGCTTCGGTCACCGTCGCGAGGATCACGCGAGCGCCGCCGAGCTTTTGGAGCGATGCGGCGACATCGGCATTGGTGCTGTCGATGTAATGCCGGGCGCCGAGTTCATGTGCGAACTTTTCCTTGTCGGCGCCACGCGCGATGGCGACAGTGTTGAATCCCATCTTCGCCGCAAACTGCACTCCCAGGTGGCCCAAACCGCCCATGCCCAGAATCGCGACCGTGTCCGGAGGCTTTGCTCCACTGTTACGCAGCGCATTGAAGGTTGTGATTCCGGCGCAAAGCAAGGGAGCTGCATCGACGCTCTTCAACGAATCGGGTACCGCAGCAAGCGCCTCCGCGGGGGCCACGACATAGTCGGCGTAGCCTCCGTCGTAAGTAACGCCGGGAATCAAAGGATTCTGACAGGCGACCAGGTCGCCACGACGGCAGGGTTCACACCGGCGGCAGTTTCCGCCATACCACCCGATACCGACGCGTTGACCCGTCTTCCACTGCGGCACATTTTCACCGACGGAATCCACTTTCCCGACGATCTCGTGGCCGGGCACCCGGGGATACGTGATAAAAGGGAACAGACCGGCAACCGTTATCGAGTCGCTATGACAAACTCCACACGCTTCGACCCGCACTCTCACTTCGCCTGCCTTTGGTTCGGGGGACATCGAGCATTATAGGTTTGAGCGATGTCCCCGCCTTCTCCACCTGGACGTATCTTGCTTTCATTAGGGAACTCCTTCCACCGGCGTATCTACGCCTCAATAATATCCAGCCGGGCTCGTGTACAGTTCCATCAGCAGAATCGTTGATTGCCGGATGTCTCTAACATCCAGGTGGTCGAAAACCACCGGTGGCCGAAACGGACGCTGCCGGGCTGCCGGTCCTAATTTGTAGAATTTAGAGGCCTCCCCTCGACAAAAGGACAGCATGGCTACTACACACCCGCGGTTCACAACGCAAATCAAAGGCTCTCCCGAGACCATTTTCGAGCTGCTTGCCGATATGCCGGAGTATGGTCGTTGGCTGCCCGGTTCACAAGCGTTTGGAGGCACAACGGAGGTGTCGCCGTATCCAGTCTGTCCCGGTACAACTTATTTGGACGCAGGACCGGCAGGCAAGAGACCTGGTGCGGTCAGGGCATATGATCCTCCGAAGTACATTGCCTTTCATCACACCATGCTGTTGCAGCAAGGTCCCGTTAAGGCAGACATTGACGTCCACGTTCGGTATACGCTTAAGCCTATCGAGAGCCGGACATTCGTCCTCCGGGAGCTCGATCTCAGGATCCGCATACCCGGATGGCTGAAGATCGCAGAGCCCCTAATCTTATATGCGTTCCATAAGGAGAACGTGCGGATACTCGCGGAATTAAGACGTTACGTCGAAGCACAAGACGGATAGTCGGCCGCTCATCCCTCGCCCGTATGTTTGCATGCCCCTTTCTGCTGAAGCGCGGGGGAGCGATTGTTGTCGCCGCGAATGGAACATCGGCGGTTGCGTCGCGTATTGCTTCGTTAATGGATTCTGTGAATTCAAGATTTTTGAGCCCGGCGGTCGAAAACGGCCGGTGTCGAACGACGTTACTGTGACGGAATCGAGAGGGGGGATCGGACATGACGGAAATGAGCGCCGAACGCGTGGGTTTACGAGAAGGGATTGGGCTTTTTGGGCGTGACGTGAAATACGCCCTTCGCGCCCTTTCGAGCGCTAAGGGACTTACCATCACCGTGGTCCTTACGCTCGCGCTTGGCATTGGCGCCAATGCCGCAATCTTCACCCTGGTACGCGGAATTCTTCTGCGACCGCTGGTGAATCGCGATGAAAACAGACTGATTTACATCCGCCAGAGCGCTCGGGGCATGGGCATGGACAATGCGACGTTTTCAGTACCGGAGATTCAGGACCTCCGGGAACGGGTTAAATCGTTTAGCGCCTTCGGCGATTTCTCGACTATCGGCTTCACCCTGAATGGCCTGGGCGAACCGCGCGAGGTACAGGGAGGAGTGGTCGGCGGTACGTACTTCCAGGTAATGGGTCTGCATCCGGTGATCGGGCGGCTGCTCGACATGCGAGACGACGGCCCGAATGCCGCCGGCGCCATCGTGCTCACGTATCGATTCTGGACCACCGCATTGAACCGCGATCCGTCGGTGCTGGGAAGAGTCGTCAGGCTCGGATCGTTCGGTACGCGCACAGCAACGGTGGTCGGAGTATTGGAACCATCCATCCCATATCCGGCAGAGACCGAAATTATTGCCAACGTTGTGACCAGCCCACACCACTTGTCGGCAACGATGGTGACAGGCAGGGTCCATCGCATGACGGAGTTGTTTGGCCGGCTGGCCCCTGGCGCAACGCTGGAACGGGCTCGCGCGGAACTGCGGGCGGCACAGGGCGCGATGATGAAAGAGCATCCCGAGGCTTATCCTTCGAAGGCGGATTTCCGCATTGACGCGGTGCGTCTGCGGGATCAGATCACGTCCAAAGCCCGGACCGTGCTTTGGGTGCTGCTGGCCGCGTCGGGATTGATCTTCATCATCGCCTGCTCAAACGTGGCTAACTTGATCTTGGCGCGAACGATTCGGCGCGAAAGCGAGCTGGTTGTCCGGGCCGCTCTTGGCGCAAGCACGGCCGCGCTCCGCCGGGTGCTGCTCGCGGAAAGCCTCCTGCTCTGCGGCGCCGGGGCGGCGCTTGGTGTGCTCAGCGCTCGGCCCATGGTCGCAATCCTGGCGCGGTACGCATCCCGGTTCTCGGTCCGCGCGCTAGATCTGACGGTCGATTCGAGCATTCTATGGGTCGGCGCCGGATTGGCGTTAGCCGCTGCGGCGCTCCTGGCCTTTGTGCCGCGCCTCCCTTCGGGCGATGGCTCGACCGGAATCAGCATGGCCAACGGCGGAGTGCGAGTGACAGGGGGCGCGACGCGACGCTTACGGGCGTTTGCGGTTACCCAGATTGCCGCCTCCTTCGTCCTCTTGGCTGGCGCTACGATGCTGCTTAAGACCCTGCTTGCGATTCAGGCCATCGACACCGGCATCGACACGCGCCGCGTCCTGTCGATCGACGTCCCTGTGATTTCGTATGGCCGAACTGACGACGAGATCGTGAGCTTCTACAAAGAAGCCATGACGCGTGTGCGCCAGTTGCCGGGTGTAGACGGCGTCGCTCTCGGCATGCTTACGCCGTGGCGCGAGGGAGCCACCTTTGGCCCTGGCTTGCAATTCACCGCCGAAGGTTACGCGCGCGCGACGGCGGAAGACGATCCGCGGGGCCAATTCCGGATCGTGACACCCGGATTCTTCGCCGCACTCGGCGTGCCGATCCTCGCCGGACGCGATTTCGACGATCGCGATCGCAAGGACAGCGAACCTGTGGTGATCGTAAGCCAAACCGTGGCACGGCGGATGTTTCCGAACCGGGAGGCGCTCAACCGGCGCCTCATTTGGACGGATCCCGTGATCAAGTTTATCGGCATGAAGCCGACGCCGATGCGCATCATCGGAATCGCCGCCGATATCGACGACGAGCACTTGGTTCCGGCTCCAACTATGACTGTTTATCAACCATTCGGGCAGGGACCGCTCTTTGGCGGCCGCCTCTTTGTCCACGTGCGGTCGGATCCCTATGCTCTGATCAGCCCCATTTCGCGGACCCTCCGCAGCCTCTCGGTGGATCAGCCGGTAGAGCGCGCCTCCACGCTCGAAGATGTTCGCGCCGAAGTACTCACGCCGGATCGATTGAACACCATCGTGTTCGGCGGCTTCGCAATTGTGGCGCTCATGATTGCGGTGGTTGGCGTTGCGGGCGTATTGGCGTTTTCGGTGAGCGCCCGGACACGCGAATTCGGCATCCGGCTGGCGGTTGGCTCGCAACCGAGCCATCTGCTGGCGCGCGTGATTGCGGAGGGGGCGGTCATCACCGCGATCGGCATCGGTGCTGGGTTGACATGCGGGCTGGCGTTGCAGCGGCTGGCAGGCAGTTATTTCGGCAATGTACGGATGCCGGGGGCGTGGGTTATACTTGGCGCGGCCGGCGTATTGCTGGTAGCGGCTGTGGTCGCGTCCGCATGGCCCGCGATGCGAGCCGCGCGCGTGGATGTGATGCAAGCTCTCCGCGCGGATTAGTCCCGGGCACTTTCAAACTGGCTACTTGAAGCCCGCAGTTCTTGCTTAGGCGAAGAGCAGGCGCGTGTCCGGCGTTCCGATGGCGAATGGCGAGTTCCTGGGACACATTGTTCCGGGCATCCGCGCGGCAGCAAAGAAACTGGAACTGGTCTGTGATGTGGGGGCATCTGTTTCATCCAGACTGCTTGGAGGTCGCGGCCGGCTGCGCTTACTGGTGGTCGAAGATAATCCAGTGAATGCCTCGTAGCAAGGCGGCTTCTTGAGAAGCAGAACCAGAGCGTCGCTACGGCCGGGAGGCGCTGGATCTCATGAAGAACGAGTAGTTCGACTGTGTCTTGACGGATTTGGAGATGCCGGTTTGAAGCAGCTTAGTAACGTTACGCTAGCTCAGATCGCCCGTTTTGCCGCCCGGATGGCATAGTCCGCTGCGCGGTACGCCAGCGCCTGGATGGTAGCCGTTGCTTGCTGCCGGGCAGACGTGACGAAGTTGCTTCCGTCCACGAGGAACAGGTTGGGAAGGTCGTGCGTTCGGCTGAAGGCATTCACCACCGAAGCGCGGGGATCTTTGCCCATGCGGCAAGTGCCCATGAGGTGGGTACTTTCCAACCAAACCGTTCGAATTCGCCAGCCCTTCAGGGAACCGTTTTGACTTCGACATCAATAACAACTTCGGAGTCTCGGCGCCGTTAGCGCAAACGAAGACTGCTTTGGCGCGTTGGAAGATCTCGCGCCGGTCTTGATCGAAGTAGATGGCGCCCGTTGCGCGGCCGGCATCGTCCGTCTCAATTTTGCGTACGTAGCAATTGGGCCGTATTTCGCATCGGCCTGTCTTTTCCGCTACAGGGATCCGTGTTCCGTGAGGGCGGCTAAGTCCCTCGAAAATCTGCTAGCTTAGTGGCTACTGAGGGGATGTCCTTTATGCATACGTTTGACCGCCAATCGCGTTCGTCGCCTGCCAACTCTCCCACCGCGCAAGCGGCTTCGAGCCGGCGGCTAGCGACCCGGTCCAGATTCACGAAGCCACGAAATTCGGCATAAGTGGGCCAGGCGGAACCCTGCCGCATCTCGCGGCGATACAGCGATCGTTTGGACGCCACTCGGTGACAACAATTCAGGCGCATACCGACGAAAGGGCGGCGTCGGAAAGCCAGGCGATCGCCACGAAAGACACACAAATGCTGTGGCCAGCCGGGTCGTGAACGGCGAGTCAAGCGAGACGCTCCTCGATGCCTACTCCGGAGACGGAGCTCCGTGGCAAGTGGTGCAACGGGACGAAAGCCCGCCTGCCACATCGCGCAATGAGGAATATTCGGGTCTTCTCGACGAGAGCCGTCCCGGAGGCCGGACAGGGGAAGGGGGATCGCAAGCTGATCGGCTGGATTGACATCGTGGCACAAAATGCAGCCAGGCCGCCGGAAGCGCCGAGAAAGCGGCATTAAGCCCGAATCGCGGCCACCACATTACCGTATGCTACCGGAATGCCTTTCAATTCTTGAAGTTTATTTCTTCAGATTTTTTCACAAGGCCGGCCGGCGCTGGTAAACATTTGTTGATTCTACTCTTCCGGATGAGCTAGCCTAAAGAGCACTCGGGTTCAAGTTAACTGCTCTAGAGGCGCAGGTATTGGGCCCTTCGGGGAGGAGTAAATTGGCCGCCCGCGCCATCCACAAATCGTGACGAGCGGAGATGTAGTCGATCAAGACGCCGCCGATCTGCTGTATCGGCACGGGGTAGGCGGGGTGCTTGTCTCAATCCTTGCTTCTAGCGGCCTCGCCCTGATTTCTGCTCGCCAGACATCTTTGCTGTTGCCATGTGTGTGGTGGATGATGATGACGATCGTTCTGGCCATTCGAAGCGTCGACATTCGCTACTATCGGGCTGACAAGCATAGTCTCGATTCCCGAAAAGGAAGGCGGCCGATAGATCGTTTCAGTTGGGGGATATTTGCAACTTCTGTTTTGTGGGCCGCCTTTCCGCTCATCTTCCTGAGACACCTGAATGAAGCCGGCCGGGCCACCACCGCCATTGTGCTCTCCGGCATGGTGGGCGGGGGTGCAACGCTCCTGGCCCCGTCCCAAAAGCTTGCGACCGTGTTTTGCGCGTCCCTGGTGTTGCCGGCCTCGATCGCCTTTCTCTCGTTGCCCGGATTCGAAAACACGTTCCTCGGCATTTTGGGGTGCGCCTATTTCGTTGTGATGATCGCTTCCTCCCGAGTCACACATCGGGCGACGATGAGCGCCGTCCGTCTCAGTCGCGCAAACCAGGCCCTGGTAGCCGAAATGGAGCAAGAACGCGAGCGAACGATAGCGGCAAACATCGAGCTGAAGTGCGCGCAAGCCGAACTGGAGCAGCGAGTCTCTGAGCGAACGCTGGAATTACAACGAGCGAACCAGATGCTTAGCCAAAGCGAGGACCGCCTGCATTCGATTCTCGACAATAGTCCTACCGCCGTGTACATGAAGGACCTCGAGGGCCGCTATATGTTTGCAAACCGGCAATTTCGTAAGTTCTTTGGCGAAGACCCGGCAATTCTGGGGAAGACAGATTACGAATTGTTTTCGCTCGATGCCGCCACGGTTTACAGACGGAACGACCAACTCGTTATCAAGACGGGCGCACCCGTCGAGACCGAAGAGATGGCGCCTCATCCCGATGGTCCGCATGTCTGCATATCCGTGAAGTTCCCGCTGAAAGCCGGTGAGAACGAGCTTTACGCGGTTTGCGGCATCTGGATGGACATCACAGATCGAAAACGCGAAGAGGCAAACCGGCTTCGGATAACCGCGGAGTTGGAACGCGAACGCGCCCGTCTTCAGGCGATCCTTCAAAACATTCCGATAGGAGTACTGGTTACAGAGGCAGAATCGGGCTGCGTCCTTATGGCTAACCCCCGCCTGACGCGAATACTCGATCGCGACCTGATCCCTGGCGTCCGACTGGTCGATGCCTGCAGGTTCATTCTCTGCCAACCGGACGGCGCTCCGCTAGAACTGGAACGCCATCCTTTCCCACGAGTTCTTACCCGCGGCGAGATCGTCACAGGTGAAGAGTACCTTCACGAACGCGCTAACGGAGGTACCCGTTGGGTACGAGTCAGTGGGGCTCCGGTCTTAACCTCAGCGGGCCAGGTCTCCGCGGCCGTCTTGACCCTGGAAGATGTCGACGCGGAGAAAAGAGCCGAGCAGGGGCTGCGCCGTTCCAACAATGAGCTGCGCCAATTCGCGTATGCCGCCGCGCACGATCTTCAGGAGCCGCTCCGCAATGTCGCCGTCTACACCGAATTTCTGGGAACAGCTTATGCGGATAGGTTGGATCAAAGAGCTCACCAGTTCATCCAGTTTGCGATTGAAGGAGCGCATCGAATGCAGAATCTGGTTCGCGATCTCCTCGCGTACACCAGAGTCGTCGATGACATAGAGGTCCCTGACGTGCCGGTTCCGACAAATGAAATACTGCAACAGGTGCTTTTCGATCTCAAAACCGCCATCGCGGAGTCCGGCGCCGAAATTTCGAGCGAAAGTCTCCCCAATCTTCCGGTCCAACCAGTTCATCTCCGGCAGTTATTCCAAAATCTCATCAGTAATGCGCTCAAATACCGAGGTTCTCAGCAACCAAGGGTTTTCATTTCCGCGCAAAAAAGCATTGGCGGCTGGACATTTTCGGTGGAGGATAACGGTATCGGAATTGCGAAGAGATATCACGAACAGATCTTTGATGTTTTTAAGCGTTTGCATGGAAGGCAGTACGAGGGTACCGGCATCGGGCTCGCGCTCTGCAAGAGAATCGTGGAGCATTACCGGGGCCGAATTTGGGTAAATTCCGAACCGGGCATCGGGTCTCGCTTCTCCTTCACCCTTCCTCGAGAGAACGTAAACCATGTGCGCACAGCAGACGACCGGGCCTATCAGAATACTGATTGTTGAGGACAATCCAGCCGACGTCTTTCTTACCCGGGAAGCGCTGAATGGGCAGGGGCTAGACTTGCACATAGAGAGCTTGACCGACGGCGAGCTGGCGCTCAGCTATCTGGCCCGCGAAGGCGAACATCCCGTTGCGGACATTCCCGACCTGATCATCCTCGATCTCAACGTGCCAAAAATCGGGGGACCGGAACTATTGAGATTCATCCGGCACACGCCGGAACTCTGCCACGTCTGTGTTGTGATCCTCAGCTCCTCCCCTCACGATGTGATCGGCGATGCTGCGGCCCAAGCGTCTTGCTATATTCAAAAACCTGCGACGCTCCGGGAATTTCTGGCCATCGGTGAAAAGATCATTCGCGTTTTGGACGAGTGCAAGGCCATGGGCGCGTGAGGAGACCAGGGCTTTCTGGATTTAGATAACACGTGTCTGCGGCGCATTCTGTTTTGACGTGAGCGAGAACCGGGGCTCCGGCGCCCCTTTGTTTTCGATCATGGTCAGGAGATATTCGGCGATCGCCGGAGCATGTTTGAACCCGTGGCCGGAACCTCCGCCGGCGAACCAAGCGTTTTCGATCGCGGGATCACGATCAATCAGAAAGTCGCCCGCCGGCGTGTTTTCGTAGTGGCAGACGTGAGCCGACTGCAACCGCGCGCCGCGGATGGCTGGGAAGCGATTTTCAACGTAAGCGGCCGCCTCAGAAATTTGGTACGCCTCGACCAGGCGGGACGAAGAATCTGGATCAAAGTCCGGTCCGAGGCGATGAAAGCCCGTTTTCAAACCTCCTCCAAAATCGGGAAAGCCATAACCGATGCGCGGCTCCGTTTGGTCGATCCAAATCGGTAACATGTCCGGCTGAAAATCTTTGATACCGTCAGGAATGTCGAAAAAGAACAGCTCCTGGCGAGTCGAACGAATAACGCCCTGGAGTATAGGGAACAGCTTCGGCAACCAGGAGCCAAGGGCGAAGACGAACAATTCGCCCCGAATCCGCTGACCGTTCCTCGTTTCCAAACACTCCAAGCGACCGCGATTGGCAGCAGGAGGTTGTATGGTGGCCACCTCACGGCGAACGCCGCCACGCGTCGCCGCCTCCACCACGGCTCGCACGCAGCCTTCCGCCAGGAGCGCGCCGGCATCCGGTTCGAACAGGGCGGCGGCGTCTTCAGGCGCTCGGATTTGTGGATACCGGCTACGGATATCGGATGTATCCATCCAATCGTGCGCAATGTGAAGGTTCTCAAAGATCGCGCGCGCTTGCCGCAGACTCGGCTCCACGGCGTTGGCCATCCAGAGAACGCCGGTTTGCCGAAACAACTCCGGGCGTTTCTGTTCGCGGAGAAATTCAGTCCACAGATAAAGAGAGCGTCGCGCCATCACGGTGTAGATCTTGTCGTGCCCGTAGGCGCTTCGGATGATTCGAGACTCGCCGGTGGAACTGGATTGTTCATTCGCCGGTCCAAAGCGCTCGACGAGTGTAACTCGATGTCCCGCGCGAGAGCTCAGCAGCGCGATCCACGCGCCGAACACTCCCGCCCCAACCACGACGATTTCCATGCCAGAACGCAAGCTACAGAATAGCGGTCGCAGCTTAAATTGCCGTGTAGCGCCCACACGATTCGGGAATGGCTACAGGGTCGGATTGCGTTCGCGTTTAGCGGATTACGATAGGGTATGCCCATCGAAGTTTCCGAGTTAGATCAGTTACGCCAAGCCTGTAAAGAGGCTGTTGATCAGTGGCTCGCGGCGATTCGGGAGGAAGAGGCACTCGCGACGCCCGATTGTTCTTGAAGAGCCATTGAGTGGAGTGCGCCTGCAGGTGTAACGAACACATTTGGGCAGTCGGACCGGACCGCTGTTTGCAGCAGCGCGCCCCAGTGCCGCCGCGATGACGGGCGCGGACTGCAGCCCTCTGACTCAGCCCTCTCTACCCCGCATACGCCGCCAACTCGCTCGACTGCATCTCCAGTTCCCCATGCATCGGCAACACCGCGACAGGCAGTCCGTCGCGCACGAGCGTGATCTGAACCAACAATCGCTCTCCGCGGCGCGTCTGCAGCGCGCTCATGGAAAGGCGCATTTCGAAGATGGTGCCCAAAGCCGCACATACCGCGGATTCGGGCAGCCCTGGAGCCACAACATCCAGCACTCCCGGCCCACCTGAGGCGAATATGATGAACTGGTCCTTGGCCTCGTTGCGGATGTGCAGGCGAAATGCAAGTGGCTCCTTAGGCGCGCGTCCCTCCGTAAATAGTGCGGATAGATAGATGTATTGGCCATCGCTTCCATAGCGCAGTTCCTGAACGAGGCACCGCTGGCTATGCATTGCTCCCGAACGAGGGTCGATGCGATAGCGCCCGGAGCCGCTCCATTCCACTCGGGACGTAATTTCGCCATCGATTACTGGTTGAATCAGCCCGCTTGGGTTCTCATGTAAGGACGGCTCGCCAGCTTTGAGAAATGTGTCCCCCAATTCATGGGGCGGATCTACCCCGAGCAAACGGTAGACATTGGTGAGGTGTTGCCGGTAGAGTTGGTCGAACTCCTTCTTATTGGCCGAAAAATGTTCAGGTCCGTACCACCAGCACCAATCGCTTCCCTCGGCAATGAGAAGCTCTTCCCAGGCAGTGCGCTTAGCTTCGTCAGTGAGGCTCTCGCGCTGGGTGGAATTCATCACAGAATCATAAGTGCGGCGCGCCGCCAGCAGATGCTCCCAAGCAAGATTGTCCTCGGCATTGCCGATCCAGACGTCGAACGTCCCATCGATCCAGGAGCCCGGGAACACGTGAGAGATCTCGCGCGAAGGTATAGCCGCGAGAGCCTCGCTCATGGTTAGGGCGGAGAACCGCGGGTCGGCGGCAATCCGGCCGTAAAGCTCGCGAAGAAAAGGGCGGCCGTTCTCGGGATAGTTCTCCCACGCGTTCTCTCCATCGAGAATCACGGGGACCAGCGCGTCCTTCCCTTGGGCCAGAATTTCACAGCAGTTCGTCCGAATCTCGCCGAGGAAGTGTTTTGCGGCTTCGCCGGCGTCCATGCGCGGATACACAAAGCCGATCAGGTCGCTCAGCCGATGGTCACGGAATACGATGTGGATTTGGTCGCCATTGCGCCGCCATAGATAGGGTTGATAGGTCAACGCGGGCGTCTGCGGCTCCTCCAGCGTTCGCGCTAACACCTGGTTATCGGAAGCAATCCAACGAAATCCGCTTCGAGCGGCTATGGCCAGCGCTTCGTCGGAAACCGTGCCTTCCGACGGCCAGACTCCCCCCGGCGCTTGGCCGAAAGTCTTTTTCGTATACGCGCAGGCCCGATCCAACTGCACTTTCGCGTCGCCCGGATAGCGGAATTGGGTAGGCAGTGGAACGTATGGGTGTGAAACGGCGGCGATATTCGAATCGCACAGGAGCGGGAGAATCGGATGATAAAACGGCGTCGTACTGATTTCGATCTGACCGCGTTGCGCGGCGGCGCGATAAGCCGGAATCACGTTTCGCAGACATTCCAACTGCTTCCTTCCCAGCCTCTCCTTTTCTTGCGGGGTAAACACTCGCCCTTTTGACACGAGCGCGGAGATGTCCGGATCGTTTCGCAAGTATTCTTCGTCAAACCAGGCAAGTTGCGACAGAACCTGTAGATCGCGCCCCATTTGCGAGTCGAAAGCGCTCACCGCCATACCGGGGTTGTTCTGGCAACGCTGCATAACGGCAAACAGTTCGGCATACCGTGGATAGCGGAGAATTTGCCGATCTTCATTGGCCAGAAAAAAATATTGCAGCGCAAATTTCTTTTCTTCCAGCGTGAGATTGTCATACGGTTTCAACGCGACTGTAAGAAATCGGTCCGACGCGCGGCCCGCGGCGTAGTCCTCTATCTGCTCAAGCAGACACGGCACCAGGTTGAACGTCTGAT
Source organism: Bryobacteraceae bacterium (assembly GCA_036272835.1). Lineage (GTDB taxonomy): Bacteria > Acidobacteriota > Terriglobia > Bryobacterales > Bryobacteraceae > Bog-105. The sequence goes on along the minus strand of DATAXY010000027.1, from coordinate 13,018 downwards.
GTATGGTTGGAAATTCGTCTAGAATTTTCACCATGCCGAAATAATCCTTGAGCGAGTGCAAACGCACCCACGGCAACTTGTATTCTCCGGTAACCAGGTCTTTATAGAACGGTTGATGCATGTGCCAGAGGAAGCAAAGATGGATGCGTGGCATGGGATTATCCCTTCTAACCGCCTAACATAAATCGCGCAAAACGGAAATAATACCCGCTATGGGGCCGGACTCTTCTTAGATGGTTTGGGCCGCTTTGCATTACATGCTTCTGTTCGATTAGCTCTGAAACGGCAGTGATTCACAATAGGGAGAACCTAACCTCTCAATCATGACGCAAACCGCCATCAGAAGGAGACCCGCGCTCGCATTAGTCGCTACCCGCCTGGTGGCGTTCTTGGCCGTTCTCGGGCCGGGGTTCATCACCGCCAACGTAGACAACGACCCGGGTGGCATCCTGACCTATTCCCAGGCCGGAGCACAGTTCGGGTATCAAATGCTGTGGACTTTGATTCCCACGACCGTTGCCTTGATCGTCGTGCAGGAAATGGCGGCGCGTATGGGCGCGGTCACTGGAAAGGGCCTATCGGACCTTATCCGGGAGGAGTTCGGATTGCGAGCGACCTTCTTCACCATGGTTGTGCTCGGGATGGCCGATTTCGGCAACATTGTGGCTGAATTCGCTGGTTTGGCCTCGGGTATGGCCATTTTCGGCGTAAGCAAGTATTTGGTGGTGCCAGCCGGAGCGGCGCTGGTTTGGACGCTGATCGTCAGGGGACGCTATAAGCCTGTGGAGCGGATCCTGATTATCGCGTCGCTGGTCTATTTCACCTATCCCATTTCGGCTTTCCTCGCCAAGCCGAATTGGGATTTGGCCTTAAAACAAACGTTTGTTCCGACGTTCAGCGGGAATCCGGCTTACCTGGTTATGGTGGTTGGCTTGATCGGTACAACCATTACCCCCTGGATGCAGTTCTACCTGCAGGCGGCCGTCGTGGAGAAGGGCGTCGATAAGCGCCACTACTCGCTGTGCCGGCTGGACGTCATTACCGGCTGCATTGTAACCGACGTCATCGCGTTCTTTATCGTGGTAGCTTGCGGCGCAACGATTTATCATTCGGACCATCCCCAAATCACGGACGTAGCCCAAGCCGCGCTGGCCCTCCGGCCGTTCGCTGGTAAGTTTGCCTCACTCCTATTCGCAGTCGGTCTGGTGAATGCCGCCCTGCTATCGGCGGCGATTCTGCCGCTCGCAACCTCCTATAACATCTGCGAAGGGCTAGGCTTCGAATCGGGAGTCGATAAGCGCTTTAGTGAGGCACCTATCTTCTATTGGCTTTACACCTTGCTAATCGGAGGCGGGGCACTGGTCGTGCTGATCCCAGGGCTCCCCTTATTGAAATTCATCCTGCTGTCACAGGTGGCGAACGGCGTGCTGCTGCCCTTTATTCTGATTTATATGCTTATCCTGGTGAATCGGCCCCGGTTGATGGGCAACTTCACAAACAATCGGTGGCAGAACACGATTGCCTGGGGAACCGCCGCGATTATGATTGTTTTAACCGTCGGATTGATCTACACGACGGTCTGAACTCAAACCTCGAGCGTGCTCTCTACCTGGCGTACCGTAACGGTGGTCCCGGCACTTGCGGCAATTACTAGCGCGATGGCGATGCACTGTGCCGGATGCAGTTTTTCACCTAAAACGATCCAACCGGACAAAGCGGCTACGGCAGGGTCCAAACTCATAAGGATGCCGAATGTGCGCGGTGGCAGAACTCGCAACGCTATCATCTCAAGCGTATAGGGCAGAGCGCTTGATAGAGCGGCTACGGCTATGCCCGCGATCAGCACGCGCGGTTCAAAGCGGACCTTCAGTGGCGCAAACGCGATCATCGGCAGAACCGCCAATGCCGCGGCCAACATGCCGACCGCCACGCCGTCTGAGGCCTCGAAGGTACGCGATAGGCGACGGCCGAGCAGGATGTATGCCGCCCACATCATGCCTGCGGCCAGAGCGAATAGTAGCCCTGCCCCACTTACATGATCAGGCGAGGACCATGGCGCGATCAGCAGTATCCCGGCCATTGCAAGAGCTGCCCAGAGAACATCCAGAAACCGCTTGGAACCAAGCAACGCAACCATGAGCGGTCCGGTGAATTCCACCGTTACAGCGAGTCCTAAGGGAATGCGGTCCAGCGCGCAGTAGAAAAGAAGGTTCATGCTCCCTAGCGCGATGCCATATGGTATTGCTGCAAGCCACTGTTCTTTCCCTAGACGGGTCAGCCTCGGCCGAAATACAACGGCAAGCATGAGGGCTGAGAACCAGATCCGCAAGGTCCCCGTCCATAGCGGTCCCGCAACCGCAAAAAGTTGCTTTGCGATCGACGCCCCGTACTGGACGCTGAACATAGCGAGAACGATCGCAAGGACAGGTCGGAACTGAAGGCTGCTTCTCGAACGCAATCTTCTAGAGTAACTTTAGTTCCTGCCCGATCTGAAATGAGACCGGCAACGATCGCTGGTATCACGCAGCCTTGGCTCAGATCTCCTTTGTAAGCCGGATATGGATATCGCCCGTAGTCCGATGTCATCATACCCATCCCAGCCTGATGCGAGTACATCCCGGTCATCAGGGCTGCCCGGGATGGGCAGCAACGTGGGCTGTTGTGAAAGTCCGCAAACTGCAGCCCGTTCCGCGCCAAGGTATCGAGATTTGGCGTCTCGATCTCCGATCCATAGCAACCGAGATCCGAAGACCCCATATCATCGGCCAGAATGAACACGATATTCGGCCGGGTGGCTTTCTGCGCATCCAAATGCGCCATCCCGTCCATCGACCCGAGCGGCAGCATGGCCGCTGCTGTCCCTGCACCCAGAGCCGTTTGCAGAAACTCTCGCCGTGTCTTCATGTCGTCAGGACGGAAATTATATCGCGAGTTGCGCCAAACTCGGCGTTCCCGTTGAAGGAACGATTCTGCCTCCTACCGACTCCGCCTCAGCGATCACAAACTCGAGCGCATGGTCAGCCTGAAAGGGCTTTTCGTTCACTGAGGAAGACTCGGGGATTAGTGCGGCCACGCGCCAGACGATTCCTTCTTTGCAGGCGACAACGGTATCCGGGAGATCTACGCCCTCCATTGGGAGGCGCCCGCAACCGCGGCCTTGAATTTGGTTCAAGCCTTGCGCCAGTACGTGGAGCGCCCACTTACGCGGTTGCATTGCCCATTAGAGGATCGCTAAGGGTCGGGCGGCCGGTCTCCACGCGTCCGGCAAAGCGCCACACAGGCCCGACCTTTTCGGCATTCACCGAAAAGTCATACCAGCCGTGGCTGCGGTTCAAATCGAGAACGATCGAGGTTCTTTGCCCGGCAGTAAGTTTTTTGACGATGGAACTGGTGCCGTAGGAATGATCTTCTATAGTAATTGTCAGTGCCCTCTCACTGGTATTTTCCAGAGTCACCTGTAAGTTGCCATTCAGTGACACTCCATTCTGCTCGTACCCAGTTCGCACCCGCATGGGTGATGATTGTGAATCTCCCACAAAGGAACGATAGAAGCCATTCGGAGCAAGAACTTCCAATGAGTATTGGCCATCCGCGAAATAGGATAGCGGAAGTTCCACTTCCAGCGTGTCGCCGGCTCTTACGGCGTACGTGGCCACGCGCATCTGGTTTGCGGTCTCGTCTGAGCTGCTTTGTGCATTGCGAAGATAAACATTAAACGGAGCGCCGGCCGAACGACTTCCGTGGACTACACTCCCCGCTTTTAGGCGCAACACGAATTTCGTGCGGTCCACGCTTAACGCACCGTCGGCATAGAGTTCGTAGGGGAGGGCACAGGCAGGGCGGGTCCCGGCTTCTTGATGCGGCTTGAACATCGAATGCAGCCAATCATTATTAATGTCCTCGATCTGCTTTGTATCGAGCTTCTTGTAATCCGACGGAATTTCTCTATAACGCGCTCGTTGAATCCCAACGACAAACTGATTCCGGTCCAAGTATTCGAGCCGAGCCAGTTTCTCATCACTCGAACGGAATACCGAAGTAAGGTCGCCAGAAACACAACGCCGCCAATCGCTGAGGTTGTCCTCTTTCACGGTTTTGCCGTACTTGCTCTGTACGAACTTTTCGAGAAACATCAACGTAGAGGTGTGATCGAACAGCTGTGAATTGACCCAACCACCACGACTCCACGGTGAAGCGATAATCATGGGAACACGAAAGCCCATTCCCATGGGACCCGAGCGCGCATCTTTCTTACTTACGCCTTGGACCAATTCGTCTTCGACGTAGGTATATTCAAGACCCGTATTTATGCCGGCCGAAGCCCCACCCGTCTCGGGCCGCTTCGGATCAGCCGCAACAAACGATGCTGCATGGTCGAAGTAGCCATCATTTTCATCGTACGTAAGAATGAAAATCGTCTTTTTCCAGATAGCTGGGTTTTGGGTCAAGATATCCATGACTTCCGATACGTACCAAGCGCCGTACCAGGGAGCTGAGGGATGATCCGAAAAGTTCTCCGGAGCAGTAAGCCAGGAGATGGCGGGCAGCTTGCCCTCATTCACGTCCTTCCGAAACTGGTGCAGAACGTCTCCCTTCGGGACCATCATCATTCTCTGCTGACCTTGATCCGTAAACGTGAGATCTTCTAAGGTCCGGTAGTATGGATCCCCTCTATTCGTTACAAAGGCGGCATCGTGCAATGCGCGCTGATGATCCGTCAACTGCCCGTAGGACTCAACCCTGTTCCCACCATAAGCTTCGACATGAAACGCCGCAAAATACTCCAATACGTTATCGCTGAAATTGGAAAGCCATGATTCTTGTTCTTCAGTGAGACCCTTTGCATGAGTCAGCTCATTTTGATAGGACTTCCAACGAATACCAACTTCCTGAAGGCGCTCTGGGAAAGCTTTCCAGATCATGCCCTTGCGCTCGTATTGCTCGTTGCGCATGAAAACTCTGGAATCGGTGCGCTTTTGGTCGCGTATCGCCCCAGTCCAGAAATAACTTCGATTGGGAGTCGTGCTGGTCATAACCGAACAGTAATTCTGGTCGCATACTGTGAAAGCATCTGCAAGGGCGTAATAAAACGGCAGATCCTCTCGCGTATAGTAGCCCATGGTCAGGGGAACTGTGGGGTATTCGTCCGAGCGTTTCGCGTCGATCCATCGGTCATGAAGACCATCGTTCCACGCATCCACTTGGCTGTTTCGCGAGTGCGGAAGGGAGCCCATCCAGGTGATGCGCGTATCGCGAATATCAAGCCGCCACGGAGCGAATGAATTCCCGGCGGCATCCGTTTGCACAAAGACGGAATTGGTGTTGGCCAACCGAAGCGCGCGCGGATCATCGAAGCCTCTTACCCCTCGAAGCGTGCCAAAGGTGTGATCGAATGACCGATTTTCCTGCATCAATATGACGATGTGCTCAGCATCCAGATAACTGGAGCCTGGGTCCGCTTCGATGGCATACGCCCGCTGAATCGAATCCGGCACGAACCCAGAGACCCCGGCCACTCCGGATAACATCGCGAATCTGAGAAAACTACGCCGCGTCTCCATTGATCTTGTTTTTCTCATCATCTTATTTTTCTCACGTCGCGGATTAAGGCGTACGATTTCAACGCTGAACAAAGTTTTCAGCTCAAAGCGTCGCTGACTCGGTCGCAAAGCTTGAGAAAAGCAGCTTGCCTAACCATATGGCCGTCACACATGATCTATTCGGCGTCGAGCCCTGCGATCGTCTTGCATATCGGACTGATTTGCCGATCGCTTCGGACTGTTGCCGGCCAACGTGCATGACAAACTCGCCATTCTCGATTTGAAATGCATACAATCTCATCAGCGATTCAGATTATGTTGCGAACCAAATATTTAGTTGCAAGCCTGCCCCTCGCGGCAGCCTTTATGTTGTTGCATTCCCAGGCCCTGACGGGCAAAGGGGGCGCGCCGGCTCCCGAGTTACTTGTGGCCAATCAAGGCGACCACACAATGGGGATCGTCGATCCGCGTTCCGACGAGGAAATCGCCACTGTCGACGAGCAGAACAAGGCGATTCACGGCCATGAAGTCGCGGCTTCTCCCGACGGAAGGACCGCATACATGCCTATGTATGGGAATGTGGGTGTCGGCCATCCCGGCTTGAACGGCAGCGAAATGCTCGTCGTCAGTATCCCAGAGCGCAAGATCATTTCTAAGGTCAATTTTGGTCACGGAGTGCGTCCACACTGTCCGGTCTTCAACCCGGCTGATGGAATGCTCTACGTCACAACGGAGCTGGACGATACGGTCACGGTGATAGATCCCAAGACGCTGAAGATTGTCGGAACGGTTCCTACTGGACAAAAGGAATCGCACATGCTCGCCATCTCAAGCGACGGCCGCCGCGGGTATACTGCCAACGTTGGCCCGGGTACCGTGTCTGTGCTCGATCTGCAGCGCCGAAAGACCATCACAATCATCAAGATCTCTGATGAAACGCAGCGCATCTCTATCTCTCGCGACAACAAGCTGGTCTTCACTGCCGACCAGAAACAGCCGCGCCTGGCGGTTATCGACACTGCTTCGGACACCGTGAAGTCCTGGGTTCCGCTTCCCGCACCCGGATACGGAACAGCTCCGACCATGGATGGTCGCTATTTGCTGGTTGCCGTGCCGAAGACGAACCAGGTTGCCGTTGTCGATCTCAAGACGTTAGAAGTGGTAAGAAAGATCGACGTCGCTCCGCACCCGCAAGAAATTTTGGTGCGGCCCGACAACAAGGTTGCCTATGTCTCCTGCAATTCCTCAGGAGAGATTTCCGCGATTGATCTGACGACCTGGAAGGTGCAGAAGCTGATTAAGGCCGGCGCAGGCGCAGACGGCCTTGCCTGGGCAAGCTAACCATCGGGGTGGGTGAAATGGTGGGCGGTCACCGGATCGAGCGATCGATCTCTGCTTAGTCAGGCCCTCCACCTGGATGCCCTTTCGGCAAATCAGTGGAGGGCACCGGACCGCGAGTGTCGATCTGCCAATAATTTGATTGCTCAACCAAAGGGAAGCAATTATCATCGAACGGTAACCAGGGTCTTAACTGTTTGTCTCGCGTCAGGGGGCAAGGCCAGCCAAATATCGACTTTCCGAGAAGGACAGATCTCAAAAATGGGCGTTGACGGCCAGGAGGGGCTTGTTTAAGAGTTACAGGTGTGGAGGCTAGAGATTGACATGAGAAAATCTTTGTTCGTATGGTGCGTGGCTTTGCTCGCGACCGCATCGACTCCGCGACCGGCCGATAAGATCCGTGTCTTAATACTTACCGGCAACTCCGACTGGTCGCACCCGTGGGAGGGCACAGCGCCTTTTATGCAGGGGGTTCTGAACAACACTGGACGATTTGACGCAAAACTCGAAGAAGAAGTACGCGGAATCAGTGCCGAGACACTTGCTGGCTACGATGCCATTCTCGATTATTACTATGGGCCTCGCTTCAATAGCGGCACGGAGAAGGCAATTGAAGATTTCATCCGCCAAGGCAAAGGCATGGTCGGAGTTCACGGAATAACTTATGGCCCTCTCTTTGGGCAAGCCGGAGGGAGCCCGACAGAAGCAAGAAGGCTCGAGGGTGAACCCTGGGCGGCTTTCTCAGACATGCTGGGCATGACTTGGAAACTCGAAAACATCGGTCATACCAGAAGACACATATTTGCCGTCGAATGGGTCGATCGCGATCATCCGATCAGCAGCGGTTTGCCTCCTACCTTCGTGGCTAACGACGAACTGTATCACAAAATAGATCTCAAACCGAACGCCCATGTGCTTGCCGCCGCCTACGACGATCCAACAATAAAGGGAGGGACTGGCAAACAAGAGCCAGTGATCTGGACGGTGCCCTTCGGCAAAGGCAGAGTGGTAATGATCGTTCTCGGCCACGATCTTCTGGCGATGAGCCAACCGGGTTTCATGGACGTGCTTACTAGGGCAACGGAGTGGGCAGCCACTGACAAAGTGGCACCTAATGAACCGGTTCGTTCTCCGGCTACCAGCATGCCCAGCAGTACGCCTGTGAAGTGACAGGTGAGCGCCCGTGCGCAAAAATGTTCCTTGAAATCAGTAGCTATAGTAGCTATTATTGACAACGCGCGGAAGTTGTTCATTAAGGAACCTTTCGAACGTCTCAGTCGAGGCCGAGCGTTATGTCAGCGGGCAGGCGAAAAGGTGAGCACCGGAGAGCACATGCTTAAGCTTGCAAAGGCGGTATCGCTGAGTATCATGCTGGTTGCTGTTGCCGCCACTGGAACCGCTAGGCGAGTGCAGCCGACTCCCGCTAAAACCGTCATACAGCACGGCGCAGATCTGTTTGGTGCGAGTTGCGGGTTTTGCCACGGAGCGCAAGCAGCAGGTACGGAGCAGGCTCCGAGTCTGGTGCGCAGTCCTCTTGTACGCGCGGATGTGAATGGAGATCAACTGGTCCCGATGATCAAGGCTGGCCGGCCTAGCCTGGGAATGCCGTCGTTCGCCTTGCTCGCGCCGCAGGACCTTTCGGCGATAATTGCTTTCTTACATTTTCGAACAGCGGAGGACGCGGGACGGAAGATGACCGACGTATCGCTACTTTTGGGCGATGAAAAAGCCGGCGCTGTCTTTTTCAACAACAAAGGCGGTTGTAGCAAATGTCACTCTCCATCTGGTGACTTCAAGACAATCGGCGCGCGATACGCGCCACTCGCCCTCACGTTTGCCTTCCTGACACCACCCCCTCAGCCAATTGGCGTCAAAGTCGTCTTGGCTTCGGGCGAGACGGACTCCGGAACGCTGAAATATGAGGACGAATTCGTTGTTTCGATGGTCGAATCAGCGGGTGAGTATCGCACCTGGCCGCGCGCACAGCTCCGGTCAGTGACTTTGACCGATCCGTTAGCGGCGCACAAGGAACTGCTTGCCCAATACACCGATGCGGACATCCATAATCTCTTGGCTTATCTGGTGACATTGAAATGATTTTCGGTTCCAAGCGGCTCCTGCCGGTCTCCGGAGTGGCATATCTTCTCTTGAATACGCTGGCTTTACCGCTTATCGCGTTTCAGGAATCTTGGTTTGAGAATCCGCCCGCCGATAGCTGGCCTACCTATAACGGCGATTACTCCGGGCAGCGGCACAGTCCCATCTCGCAAGTGAACGAATCCAACGTTAGTTCTCTGGGCCTGGCCTGGACACACAGAGTGGATTTTGGGAATGTTTCCTACGCTCAGCAGGCAAGCGAGGGTCGTCGCATCAAGAGCACACCGCTATTGAAGGATGGCGTCCTTTATCTTTCTATCACCGACCATATCTGGGCCGTCGATGCGCGATCAGGCCGTGAATTATGGCATTGGCAGTGGCCGAACAACAAAGCAATTCACGTGGGAAACCGCGGTCTCGGCATGTATGGCAACTGGCTCTACTATATGACGCCGGATGACTATCTGGTTTGTTTGAACGCGAGAGACGGCACTGTACGCTGGAAGGTACAAATCGCCGACGTCAACAAGGACTTTTTCTCCGCTACGGCTCCCTTGGTTATCGGGAATCATGTAATTGTGGCGCCGGGAAATAACGACGATATTCGTGCTTATCTGGAATCGCGCGACCCGGAAACGGGAGCCTTGCAGTGGCGGTGGTGGGTAGATCCGGAGCCCGGTCAACCGGGTTCAGAGACATGGTCCGATGCCGAAACGATGTCAAAAGGCGGTGGTTTTCCTTGGTTAAGCGGCACCTACGACAAAGAATTGAATCTTTATTATTTCGGCACTGGCAATGGTGTACCGCAACACCGCGCTCCCCATCCGACAGTCAATGGAGACAGCCTTTATACTGCCTGCATCGTGGCCTTACAGCTGGATACGGGAAAACTGGCCTGGGCCTTCCAGGCGACCCCACACGATACGCATGATTACGACGCGGCCCAAACGCCAATTCTGTTCGACGCCGAATTCAAAGGACAGACACGAAAGTTATTAGCGCAGGTGTCGCGAAACGGATACTATTTTCTGCTTGATCGCGTAACAGGCGAGCATCTGGTTACGACTAAGTACATGCCTGAAACGAATTGGGCAAAAGGAATAGACCCGCAGGGCCGTCCCATTCCCGATTACAGCAAAGACGCCAGCCCCGCCGGCACGCTAGTCTCGCCTTACCCCATAGGCGCCACAAATTGGTGGGCGCCGACTTATGATCCAAAGCACGGCTTGATTCTTGTCAATGCAGCGCATACGTGGGCTTACTTCACCACCGCCGGCTTCGGCCACTTCAATTTGCCCCCGCAATACGTGCTGGACGCGATCGATTATCAAACGGGCAAAGTAGTGTGGGCCCATGAATTGGGCGACGGAAGCGGTGTTCTGATTTCCGGTCTTCTGTCAACCGCCGGCAACCTTGTCTTTGGCGGTGATTCTAAGGGGAACTTTATGGCGATGGATCCAAGTTCGGGCAAAACGCTCTGGCATGTGAATCTTGACCAGTTTGTTACTAACGCTCCAATGACTTATGTTCTTGACGGGCGACAATACATTCTTGTAGCCGCCAACGATCAGCTTTACGCGTTTACTTTGCCGCACTAACTCCGGCGGCCAGCCCAATGAGGTATCCATTGCTCAGATTGCATCTAATCCGCTCAGCACCTTATTATGCTTGCTTAGCGCTCACACTTTTCTCGGCAGCTGTTTTGACAAATGCGCGACAGGCCGCTCAACCAAAAGCGGCGCCACAGACCAGGCCGGCAAACGATCCGTGGCCGGGAAAGAAGAAGCTGCTTGCCATTGCCGATCCTCAAGAATGGTACTCCTCTAGTGGCTATCACCATGATTCGGCTTCGCACACATTGGCCACGATCGAGCGCCTGGGCCGTGAATCCGGTCAATGGATTACGGAAATCCGGACCGATATGCGCTTGCTAACAAAGGAGAAGATTGACGGCGTCAACGTCAGAAATTTGGACTATTTCGACGCCATCTTCTATATGGGCGAGGGACCTTGGAACATAACGGACCGGCAGAAAGCCGATCTGCTTTCCTTTGTTCATGATGATGGTAAAGGGTTTGTAGCGGGCCATGCCGGTAACGGCGGCCACCTGCTGCTCTGGCCGGAATATGCCCGGATGATTGGCGGAAATCTGGTGGGCGAATTTCCCAGCGCCGCGATGCCCATCATTGTGGAGGATCCCAAGTTTCCCGGCGTTCAGGGGTTCCCCCGTGAATTCAGATTCAAAGATCAATTCACCATTGTCGGGCCAAACTATTCCCGAGACGTAGATCACGTGATCATGCGGATGGATGGGAGCAAATTCGGTTCGACTTTTGCGGCGTTAACTCCAGAAAAGGATTTCACTCGCGCCATTAGCCGAGAGCAGTACGTGGGGATTTTTAAGGGGCTGGCCGCTTTGCGCACAGATGGAGACTATCCTATCGTTTGGGCGAAGAATTACGGCGCCGGACGTGTCTGGTATTCATCGTTCGGACATCTCGAAGAGACGATGGACGACCCGCGCATTCAGGAGATGTACATTGGCGCGATCAAGTGGGCTCTGGGGATAACGAGCGCCGATATAACGCCGCATCCGTTTCCAGGAAAGCCCGCTAGTGATACTCATTAATATCTTTAGAGAAGTATCGCCGTGGCTATGCTTTTTTGAATTAGAAATTTATGGTTCTTGTAAACCGTGATATAGGCGATTCATGGGGACTAATCAAACCGGGCATCAACATCGGCGAAACCGGCGTGAGCAGGTAGCGGGCCCGCCGCAGGACCACACGATCAGCGTCCCAAAGCAGGCTCAGAAGAGGAAACGGCGTAAACGCGTGAACTACGGGTCTTCTATGTTGTTGAGAAAATGTAGCGGGAGACGAGAATCGAACTCGCAACCAACCGCTTGGAAGGCTGTGACTGAGTTGAAAACAAAGAACAACTGCGGCCCTGGCGGTGCATTCTGAACATCTACAACCGCCGACAGTTCACGCCTCCTTCGAATCCGTGCCCTAACGGAGTAATCGCAAAGCGAGCCCGCTGAACTCGGTAGACTTCATTCCCAAGCTTGCCAAGGGAAGCCTTCAACCCGACCCGAAGAGGAGGCGGTTTCAGGTGGACCGATGTCAGCATCAAGATCATTCTCGAACAAGTTCGCCGGCCTGGAGACTGTCGGCTCTTTATTAAGGCAAAGACACGGGGATATGCTGATTTCGAAGCACAAGCTTCGCTAGGCTGAAGCAGTCCGCTTGGTCAGGGTTAATCGCGAGTCCGCTACTCAGATTCTGGGGTTCGCTTCCAGGCTGAGTTCGCTTGTCTAAATTGGCCCACTCGCTCATTTGAAATGGCCCACCTGCCAACCCGGAATGACAACATTCCGGCATGAACAGGAGGCAGAGGTGGAGTTATTCGAAGAGATCCGGCGCGGGTACGCGGCGGGAGAGACGATTCAAGGGCACGGAGTGCATTGCCGGAGGGTACGCCAGGCGATAGCCAGTGCGATCCTGCCAGAACGAAAAAAAGGCAAGCCGGGAGCAAGTGCGGCTGGGGCCGCTAAAAGATCACATAGACCGGATTCTGGAGGAGGACCGGGAAGCGCAGCGGAAGCAGCAACACACGGCGCGCCGTATCTATACACGGCTGAGAGAAGAGCATCCTGAGGACGCAATCGGTGAACCTACGGTGCGGCGGTACGTGGCCATGCGCAAGTCGGAACTGGGTCTCGATGGTCGTGAGGTATACGGGCCGCAGAGTTACCAACTAGGCCAGGAGGCACAGGTGGACTGGTTCGAAGCGATCGTCGGAAGCACGCAATTTCGTCGCGGCGTCGACAGGTCCGGTAACGTTAGAGGACTTGCTGGATGAGGAGATTTACACAGTAGCGCTGAGATTTCTGCTCCTCGGGAGCGTATAAAGTGAACTGTGTAAACGGCCATCGAAAGGATCACACTAGGGAGACCGGATGGCAATTGACCTCAAACTCATCGACAAGTTGCTGGCTGACTACAAGAAGCCAGAAGACATCATAGGCGAAGAGGGACTAC
>DATAXY010000026.1:0-64412 GCA_036272835.1 Bryobacteraceae bacterium | reverse complement strand
TTGAGGGACGATTTGGCCTTTCCGGCCTCTGACTTCGGTCCGGTGGAGAGTTGCGCATTGGCTTGGTTGGCGGCGATTTGAGAGGGCGTCGACATAAGAGGGGAAATTCCTCGCTTTCGCCCGAAACGTTAGCACGCGAAGAGGCAAAAACGGGCCTTTGGTATCGGGCATTTTTGTGTTAAGTGCTTTGGAATGAGTGGAAGGGAAATAATTTTGAGTTCGGTGACCGGTTTTGCGTTGACAAGGCTATTCTGCACGCAATGCCGCAACTGGATTTAGAGAAGCCGCCCGGCGTGCAGGGGCGAAACTGGCCGCAAGCGCACAGAGAGTCATAATCGCGGCTACCGATATCAGAGTGGGTGCATCCCACGCGCTGACGCCAAATAGCAAGCCTCGTATCAACCTGGCGGTCCCGATCGAGCAGAGGACACCAAGGACGAGGCCGACCGTGATCAATCGGCCAGCCTCGGTCAATATCAAACGGTAAATCGCGACGCGCTCCGCGCCCAAGGCCATTCGTATGCCGACTTCGCGAGTTCGCAACCCAACAGAGTAAGCTGTCACTCCGTAAAGTCCGATTACGCCGAGAAGAAGAGCGCAGAGAGCGAATGCTCCTACCAACACTGCAACCGATCGATGAAAATACGCCGACTGCGAACCGGCTATCTGCGCAGTCATGCTTCGCGGGCGCATGACTACGAGATCCGGATCGATTTTGCGAATAATTCGGTGCAATGCGGAGAGGACGGATACGTCCGCACCCGAGCTGCGAGCGGCAACTGAGAAATACGTATCGGTTTCCTGAGCAAACGGGTAATACAGTGTGGGTCGAGTTTCCGAATCAAGACCGCTCTCCTTTATGTCTTGCACCTCGCCAATAATCTGAATCGGCTTAGGCGGGTCGGAAAGCGGTGATAGCTGCTTACCAATCGGATCTTCACGAGGAAAAAACTGACGCACGAATGCCTCGTTGACAATCACCACTCTCGGCCGCGCTGCATCGTCCATGTCGCTGAAGTGGCGGCCACGAAGTAATGTAGCTCCGATTGTCTGAAAATAGTCGGGGGTTACGGAGATAACAGGAGTGTCGTTATGCTCCCCGTGCCAAGGTCGACCGATGATCTTGAACCACGTTGTGTTGCCTGCATAGGTGACCGGAGATTTAGTCGAGATTCCAGTTGACTCTATACCGGGAAACGTGGAGGCGCCGGCGACGATCTTACGTGTTAACGCAAGTAACTGTTCATCCTTGGAATAACCAGCCGGCGGCACAGCAACGTCGACCAGCACAACGTGATCGGGCTGTATCCCCAACTTCACCCGGAGGAGGTGATAGAGGCTCTGTCCCAGGAGCCCCGCGCCCGCCAGAAGAACGACCCCAGTTGCAAGTTCTACGATGACCAGGCTGGACCCCAGTCTCCGCCAAACCCGATTGGACGAACCACGGCCTCCTTCCGCGAGACGCTGGCGTGCATCTGCCAGAGACAAACTTATGACCGGGGCCAAAGAAAACAACAAGCCCGATAGAAACGCGATCAGGCCGGCAAAGGCGAGTACTCTGGCATTTAAGCCTAGATTGTTCAGATACGGCATGCCGAGCAGCGCGTTCTCCGAAATAAGCCCCTTAAGCAGCCTCATGGCCAAGTCTGCCGAGATCAATCCCGAAGTAGTTCCCAGGCCAACTAGAACCAAACCTTCGATCGCGAACTGGACGGTAATTCGCGACGCAGAGGCACCGAGGCCGCTGCGAATTGCGAGTTCTCGACCCCGGCCTTCAGTGCGCACCAGCAGCAGGCTCGTCACATTTACGGCAGCGATGAGCAACAGAAGGCAGGCTGCCGATAACAGCACCAAAAGAATCGGTCGAATGGACCCTAAGATCACTTGGGTAAGAGGCGAAAGGTTTGCACCTTGCTCTCTATTGGTTCCCGGATATTGTAGCTCCAGCCGCCCGGCAATCGCAGTTACTTCGGCAAGCGCCGCCTGGAAGGTCACGCCCTCCTTCAGGCGAGCGATTCCGTACAGGCTATGGCAACTGCGCCGCAGATCGCACTCGGAGCTGGCGTGCATGGTCAGCCAATAGTCAGTTGGCGCAGATGGAGCGAAATGGAAGCTGCGGGGGAGCACGCCGATAATGGTTACGGCCTCGCCGTTCAGGATGACAACCTGTCCAAGAACGTCATCTTTCCCGCCATAATCTTTCTGCCATTTTGAGTAGCTGAGTATCGCGGTAGGCGGCGCAGCCCTTTGATCCTCGCCCGGCCGGAAGTCGCGTCCGAGGATCGGGCTGACGCCAAGCGTCTTGAAAAAGCCGTCCGTCACGCGTGTGCAAAATGCCGGGCGCGTACCAGCGGAAGTCTTCTGCATAAATCCCTGATGGTTGTACGCATCAAAGCCGCTGAAGACAGTGTTTAGGCGTTTCCAATCGAGATAATCGAGATAGGAAAGATTGCAGAGCGGGCAGACTTTTTCGATCTTCTCGTAGACCCCAACGAGCTGCTCCGGGTTCTTGTACGGGAGCGGCTTAACGAGAGCCGCGTCGACAAAAGCAAATATGGCGATGCTCGCGCACATTCCCAAGGCGAGCGTGAGCACGGCAGTGCAGGCGAAGCCGGGGTTCTTGCGGAGTTGGCGAATAGCGAAACAAAGATCGCGGAGCAGATTCTCGACAAACGGAAGAGTCGCCTGATCGCGGTAGGCTTCCTTGGTGCATTCCAGGCCACCCAGCTTGAGCATCGCTTCACGCCGCGCAGCTTCGGGAGTCATGCCACGACGCAGGTTGTCGTCGATGTGGAGCTGGAGATTCGCTCCGATTTCGTCAGATCGGTCGAGGTCCCGGTACTTATCGGGAAGAAGGCCTCTCAAGCGCACAAGGAAGCTCCGGAGGGTTTTCATAAGAGGTGCATCCCTGATGCTAGAAAACGAGCGAGTATCGCGATCGCCTGCTCCCAGCTAGGCGCTTCTTGTTGGAGTTGTTTCTTGCCGGCGCGTGTGAGCCGGTAGAATTTGGCTCGTCGACTATTTTCAATAACACCCGATTGCGGCGAAATCGCGCCTTCCTTTCTTCGGCCTTTTGTGGTCTGGCAATTGCCTCCTATTGGAGAGCCATAGGACAAAGGATATCATATCATCTATTGCGCGCCAATAGGAGCCGACAGCAATGACGGTCCGGCGAAGTAGGAGAGTTTGAACTGGCTACCTGAACTGAAAATACGCGATGTGATCCGAGCCGTCGTTCAGTAGCAGTGTGAACTCCTGGCACGTGTCCGCCATACTCTTGGTGGTGTTCCACACGTAAGTATAGGTCTTGGATGAAGGATCATAGCTGAGCCTGCTATTGCCGGCTGTGTCCGTCTCCATCGCGGTACCGACCGGCGCCTCACTCCGGCAGTCGACCTGCGTCACCGTGGGGTAGCCAAGGGCGATCACGCCGAGCCCTTGATTGCCGCCCAGACTGAAATTGATGGGAATCGCCCGACCGGCATTTTCTGAGTTCACCGCAGGCAGATTGGCCACTGGCGGCCGGAAACCATTAAACGGGTAAAGCGCACGTCCCGTAATGTGCGCGGGAACGATCCGCCACAGTTGACCTTTGCTGGCCGGAACCGTGAAATCTCCATTGGAGGCCGTAGCCGGGGGCTGGGAAACAATTGCCGCATTGGCATCCGTTCCGTTCGCGGTCAGCAGCATACCAGTGGCTTTATTGATGATCGTGTAATAGTTCCCGGTTGCGGTGAGCGGCGGATTGGCGCAGTTTGCCGCTATGTCGCCGCAGTTGCCAGCCGACTGAATGTCCCATTCCTGGTTCGCGCTGCCAGTAATGGCCTCGGTGCTATTGCTCTGGGGATTCTGCACGACGGAGTTGTCTGGGCCACCATTCTGCGAATCCAGGACGTTCAGCCCGTTGGTCTGGTTCATGTTGACGATCTGGAAATAACCGTCGCCACGATGATCCATCGGCGCGGGGTAGATGGCGCCGTTTTGTTCGGCATCGCCGCCTTGGGCAATGATCCGCCATTGCTGGTGAATGCCTGAAAGCCCGGTATCCAGACCTGTGCTCAGCGCGGCGCCGGCCGCGGTGGATGCGTTCGCGGTTTGCAAGACGCGCCCGTTAGCGGCATTCACAAACTTGTAGCTCAGGGTTGGATCCAACTTTCCACCCAGCGCGAGCATTACGGGCATTGCCGCGTTATCACGGGTATCCCCGGGCGTGGTCATGGCGTCAAACACGCCGACGCCACCGGTCCACCAATAATCATTTAGCGGGCTTAGCGCGGGACCCGAACTCCCTGTTGCCTCGCCGGCCCACCACTCCATGCCCATGTGAAGATTGTTGGGCACGCTCTTTTGTACTTTATTGAGATCGATCATCGCTTGCCGGGCAAGCGCTGGGGAAGGTCCTGGCGGATTGATCCCATACCACGGGTCCTGGGGACTCGCAGTGCTGTACTTGGATTGCAATGCGTATGAGACGCCATCTTCGATATTGAAGATTGGCAAGCCAAGCTGGCTGGCTTCCTTAGCGAAATTAGGCTCCGCAATCTGCTGGCCGCTTGAGTGGTACCAATCATACTGCGCTTGTGTCGTCGGGCCGTGCCAGCCTGGATAGTAACTCTCGCAGACGGCATCGAGAGGGACCCCATTTGTTGTTGCCGCTCCAGAAAAGTATGTGTAGAGATCACGATCCCCGGTGATGTGAATGCAGCGGATGGGCGGCGGCAGCGGGGGACCAAGGAGCGCGGGGTTTGATGTATCCGACGCGGCGTCGACAACCGCCTGCATAGCCGCTTTTTGAATGGCGATGAAACAGGTTCCACCTCCATTGTTATTCGTGTTGCAGTTTGTGCTACTCAGGCCGGCACTGCCCGTCGAGTTGAACATGCCGCTGGTGACTTCATTTCCGAGTGCAACCAGATCAGGCCAAGCCCCCATGGCCCGATAGAGTTCCATCTCCTGCTTAACGTAGTTGTACATCAGGCAATTGGCGGCGACGGTGCAGTCCGCGGAGGATGGCACGCCCGATAACTGGGCGAGAGTCTTACCGGCCCAGTTCCCTGGCGTGTCGGATGTGTTCCAGCCATCGTAGAACAGAGTTACGTTGACCGACAGGCCTAGCTTCTTCGCTCGCACTGCCAAGTCGATGCCCGACCAATCCGTCTCCGCGTAATCCCCAGCGCTTCCGGCACTCCCGGTGGCCGATGCGGGAATGATCTGGGTGGCGGGCGGGGGAGCCAAAGTGTAGTGATTGTAAGGGCCAGTTGTAACCGGGAAGCTGATGTGCCCGTATGTGACGGTGGTGTTGATGGAAGCCGGACGAACTCGAATCATGTTCATCCCGTTGTTTTTGAAGATTTGAAGGATGTCCTGACCCGGGAGATAGGCGTCGTGCCACCAGGGGTATATGGAAGAGTCATTCGCCGCGACGCGGTCAAATTCCGCTTTTTCCTGAAGACTGGAATCGTTCCCACGAAAGAACGTAGCGCGGAATAGCCATAACTGGCTTTGCCTTGGTGGCCCCCAGAGCGGCGACTCAATCAGTCGCGCTCTAGAAGAAAGGATTGCGCCGGATACGTCCAATACAAGTTTCGTGGCAACATTCCGAATCATGTTGTAGCCGTTCCTGACGTAGGTGAGTGACCACTCCTGGGTCGGGATATTAATGCCGCACGGGTTCTGAACCGCGTAGGTGACGCCCCACGAGACGGCACTGTCCACACACAGGCCGTTAAGGGTATTGCTGATCTTCCAGTTACCACTGAGAGCCTTGGTGAATGCCCATCTCTGGCTAATATTCGTAAAGCTTCTCGCGTTGACAAGGATGTTGTCGCCAGCTTTGGTCGAGTCGTTATCTAAGTCCATTTGCAGTCCGGAGAGCTGATTAATGAGGTAATACACTTCACCGTCATTAGGACTTGGATCAACCGGCTCCGGAGGTTGAACGATTTGGGCCCGAACGAGCGTCGCGGAGAACATGCCGATAAGACATAGGACAACGCGGGTCCATGGTACGGCGATCCGATTGATACGATGTGGCAGAAGCAATTCCGCCGATCCATCATGGGCCGCGGCGGGACAATCTGAATTTCGCATGGATGCCCCTTTCTGCTCCTTCGACAACTCTGAGCATCGCTAGCGCTCCTGGAAGAAGCAGGCGAATTGTATCACTTCAATGAGCGTCCAACTGGCGTGGAGCGCCCGAAGCTAGATCACGGCTGCCCGGGCCGCCGCATGAAGCATTGCAGCTAAAGCTGGAAGATCCCGTGCAACGAAGTTGGGCTGCGGCAATCCCGCGACAGGCAAAACGGCATTTCCGGGACGCGTGATCAGCGCGGCGGAAAAGCCCGCGCTTTGGGCGCCAATGGTATCCCAGACATGGGCCGCAACCATACAGCACGAGGACGGCGGAACATCCAATTCCTGCGCGACCAAGTGATAGACGAGTGGAGCCGGCTTATACGTGCGTACCGTTTCGACGCTGAACTGCCTCTCAAAGAATCGGGCAAGGCCCGCGTGGTCCAACGGGCTCTGGCCTTGCGGATTGGGCGGTGAATTCGTCAGGGTCACCAAGCGGAAGCCGGCCGCCTTCAGTTTCTGTAAACCCTCCGCGACATCGGCATGCGCCGGCATCGTCATCATTCCCTTCCTGATTTCATCGATGTCGGATGGCTTGAGCGGAACGTCATGAATAGCGGCGACCATTTGAAGAAGACCTTGACCGAGTGAAAAAAAGTCTTTATACAGGCCGGATAGCGTAATGGTCATGGAGTACATGACCAGATGGCCCAGCCACTCTCTGAGGACACGCTTGTCACCGAACAGCCTTTCAAACAGCGGATTCATAGACTCGAAGTCGATCAGCGTTTCGTTGACGTCGAAGACGAGGACCGAGGGCTTCTCCCGGTTCCACCGATACTTCGCTTCAATTAGGCTGTCCGCGGCGTTGGTGTTGAGCTGGTTTTCAGTCATGATTCGATACTCTCTTGTTTCATAATGCGCCCCTTCTGCCGAACTTTCATGAAGACTAGCAACGAACGCCTGCGGCGCCGGTATCGACCGGCTGAGATTCGCCTGCTGTTCGTTGGGGAGGCTCCGCCTGCTTCGGGGCGATTTTTTTACCAGCAGGATTCCGGGTTGTATCGCGCGATCCGGGATGCCTTTTGCGCAATCGACCCCTCGGTAACAGATGACCGATTCCTCGGGATTTTTCAAGAGTCAGGCTGCTACCTGATCGATGCGTGCGCCGAACCGGTCGACCATTTGGACCCGCGATCGCGCCGGGATGCCCGTCTCGCGAGTGAGCCATCTCTCGGGCGAAGAATCCGGCAGCTCCACCCTGCCACCATTGTGACCTTATTGCGTTCGGTCCAAAACAATGTGCGACGTGCGGCTGAGCGCACAGGATCGCATGGCGCGATCATCGATCTTCCCTATCCCGGAGGATGGGCTCGGCATCGTGAGATTTTTCTTCGCACCTTGGTACCCCAATTGAAGGTTCGCCTGGGTTCTGAGGTAGCAAAATAGTCTGGTGGCGTTTGCCATAGCTTCGAATGCGGGCTGGCCGATGGTGCGACCGACTATCAACCCGAGCCGTCGGATTCACCCTGCCAGCTTCGAGGCGGCGGCGCCGTTTATCCCTTTGGCATGATCGGCACGCCACCCGTGGGCTCAGTAATTTTCAATCCGAGGCCCCCAAGGAGATCCATTGGCAGCGGAAAAACAATGGTTGTATTCTTCTCCACCCCGATTTCGATGAGTGTTTGCAAATAGCGCAGCGTGATAGCCGCCGGCTCGCGATTCAAAATGGCCGCCGCCTCAGCAAGCTTCGCGGAAGCCTGGAACTCGCCTTCCGCGGCGATGATTTTCGCTCGCCGCTCGCGCTCGGCCTCGGCCTGCGCCGCAATGGCTCTCTGCATCTCCTGCGGGAGGTCCACCTGCTTCAATTGAACCGTCGATACTTTAATGCCCCAAGGCTCTGTGTGCTCATCCAAAATTAATTGGAGCTTCTGATTCAGTGCTTCGCGCTGCGAAAGCAGATCGTCCAGTTCCACTTCGCCCAGTACGGAGCGCAGCCCGGTTTGAGCCGCCTGCTCCACCGCAAAACGAAAGCTTTCTACTTCCACAATCGCTCGAATGGCATCGACCACACGGAAGTACACGACTGCATTCACTTTCAGCGATACGTTATCGCGAGTGATTACGTCTTGCGGAGGAATCTCCCAGGTGGTCACTCTGAGCGAAACTTTAGTGATCTTATCGATCGGCCAGAGGATCAGAACGATTCCGGGTCCTTTTGCCTTCTTCAGCACGCGCCCGAGGCGAAAGACCACGGCGCGCTCGTATTCGCGCATGACGTTCAAACATCGCAATATCCAGATCAAACCAAAGAAGACAACGAACAAAATAAACAGATTGAAAGTTGACATGATTTAGCTCCGAGGGCTAGCTATACACTACAACGGTTGGCAGCCAGCGGTCGTCTACGATGATTACTTTTCATGATTGAAAGGGCAAACGCCGCGGCCCCACTCGGCGAGACCCGGGTGCTGGATTTCTCTCACGCACTGGCGAGAGGGCGACATGGATGTGTTGGCGGATCTCGCGGCGAAGCGCGTAATTTTTCAATGCTGAACGGGTCGGGGTTTCTCTAGGTTTCTACTTCGCCACACAGGCGGCAAGCGCCTCGAGCAGGAAGTCCACGTTCTCGGGCGTGGCCAGCGGGCCCATGATACCGATCCGCAGAATCTTGCCAGCCAGTTCGCCGAGGCCGGATGAAACCTCGATATCGTACTTGTTCAACAGATCCTGGCGAAGTTTGGCTTCGTCGACACCGGACGGCGGCATGACGGTAGCCAAGTGCCAGAGACGGTCAGCGGGGTTTTCGACGAGATACTTAAACCCGAGCTTCACGAGTCCGGCCTCAAGTAAGAGGGAGGCCAGGCGATGGCGTTCCCATCGATTGCGCAAACCTTCTTCTTCGATGACGGCCAGCGTTTCATACATCGCATAATAGAGCGGGGGTGCGGGCGTGTGCTGATAGACGTGAGGAGGATCGAAATACTTCTGCATCAACCGCAGGTCCAGATACCAGGTGAAGGGCAATTCGGGGCGTTTTTCGAGGCGCTCCCAGGCGCGCGGCGAAACGGAAATTGGAGAAAGGCCAGCCGGACAGCTCAAGCCTTTTTGAGAACAGCTATAGGCAATATCGATGCCGGTATCGTCTAGTTCAACAGGCATAGCACCGAGCGACGTCACGCAATCGGCAATGACCAAGGCGCCTACGTCGTGCGCGGCCGCGGTGATGTTGCGTCCCGACTGGTAGGCTCCGGTGGAAGTCTCGGCCTGCACGAATCCCACAACATCCGGACGCTCACGCTCGATGAACTCGCGCGCCTCCGCTCCTGTGAATACTTGGCCCCAGGGCTTGTCGAGGCGAACCACCTGGGCGCGCTGGCGTTCACCCATGGCGCTCATGCGGTTCGCGAAGTGGCCATTGGCGAAGAGGGCGAACTTGGTTCCGGGCCAGACGAAATTAGCGATGGCAGCCTCCATTGCGCCGCTGCCGCTCGCCGGGACTGTGAAGGTCATCGGATTTGTGGTCCCGAAAACCCTCCGCAAGCCGGCGCGGACGTCTGTCATGATTTGAAGAAAGTACGGATCGCGGATACCCAGCACAGGTTGAGCCATGGCCTCATAGGCGCGTGGGTCCACCATGGAAGGGCCGGGGCCGTAGAGAAGCCGCTTCGGAGCGGCGATACGCTTAGGGGCTGTCGAAACCATAACTAATAACGTATCGCATGGAGAGGCGGAGACAGGGGCCAGAATTTAGAATCTAGAAGTTCGAATTTGGGGGCGCGCGTTCGGTTTCTAGAAGACTAATTCTTTTACCTTGCCTGCGATGGCACCCGAGTCCGGGGTCGGAATATAGAAGATTCCTAAGTGAAATGGCTTTTGAGGCCCACAAGTCAGTTCGACCGATTTGGATCCGGCGTTTCGGATCAGGACCTCGTTTGGATTGTCGATCTGGAAGACCATGGCCCGCGAGTTAACCTGCACATGGAGTCGAAGTTCTTTGCCGTGGCATTCGAAGGTTTGGGCGGTTGCTTCCACGTGCTGAACGTCTCCGGCCCAGTGGATCATTGGCTCGTCGCGCGAGGCTTCATGTTTCGACGAAACCGGTTGTTGAGGAACTGGCGGCGTGGGCGGAGCGACAGGCTCCGGAGCAACCTCTGGCGGCTCAGGTTCCGCAGCCGGCGGCGAAACCTGAATGGATTGAAACTGGGCAATCAACTTCTGAGCCTCGCCTTTTTGTTCCGTGGTTTTGGCGTACTGTTGCGCCTGCTGAGCGGCTTGCCGCGCTGCTTCAACATGCCCAAGCGAAAGGTCGCATGTGGCGATGGCGGAGAAAACGGCGAACGCCCGATCGGGCCGGATCGTCTTCATCGACGACAGCGCCGTCGCGGCACGCCCCCAATTCTGCATGTTCATAGCAGTAAGGGCCAAGTTCAACTGCGCATCCGCGAAGTCCGGCCTTGCGGCCACGACTCTCTCCAGCACCGAGAGCACCTCCGTTTCGGGCGCATTCGTCTGGTGTAGAAGCTGCGCGTACAAATATAGGACGTCCGGATCCGTAGAGCCGAGTTGGATCGCACGGGCAATATGGTCGCGCGCCGCCGAGGTCTGATTTCGCTGCCATTCCAGATAAGCGATGGATTCCTCTACTGCCAGGTTGTCCGGATGATCGTCAGCCAGCTTGCGCAGCCGCTTTGAGGCTTCGCCCCATGTTTGCTTGCGTGAAGCGAGCAGATCGGTGAGCGCAAGTTCCGTTTCGAGCGGCGGTAGGGGCGCAGTCTTGGTATCGAAAGCGGAACGCGGCAGCTTCACGTCGACGATGCCGGCTCGCAAGGTCGAAGGATTGGCATAGGTTCGGAGATCGGCGGCGACCGCGACCAAATCCTTCCCGTAGATACTCCGAAAACAGTCTTCAACGGCTTTCCCTGAAGCCGCCGCCAAGAGAAATTCGGGGAAACGGCCCCGGTATGTGTCGCCGAGTTCGAGCATGTGGGTGAGCGCCCAGCTTTCGGCGTAAAAGACGGACATTTTGTCTCGTTCGTTGTAATACGAGGAGCTCTGGTCTACGGAAAACAGCAGTTTCAAATCGAGCCAAGGTCTCGATTTGAGAATGGCCATCCGCCCGGGCAGAACGCCTCCAACGACTGCCTGATTTCCGCGCGCCTCAAGAGAGGAGTAGAATTCCGCCAAGCCTTCGTTCAACCAAACGGGAAAGTGCAGATTCAGGTGCTCGACAATCAAATGCGTGTATTCGTGCATGGCGGCCGGATAATGCGCAGGTTCAATGTCCTGCATAACAATGTAATCCCGGTTATGACAGCGTACGTAGTATGCGAAGGCGCCTGCATTCAGCCGGTACGGCGCGTACTCACGCTCAGACCGGAACGCGACGATGCGCACGGGCGATGACGAGACGGGTTTCGAGGGACTACTCGCGACAAAGAAATAGCGGATTTGCTCAAAGACCTGTAACGCACGAGCCGCATCCTTCTGGTCGTTAGTCGTGTACATTTCGAAGTTGGGTGTGGTCACCTTGATCCAGGTCCCGGCGCTCTGCATGGGCCGGACGCAAATCAGCACGAAGAAGAAGAATAGGATCAGTTGGCGGCGGATGTCCATCGTCTCTATATTTTTCCTTCGTCACTTGCAGAGGAACACCTGACACAGGATTATTCTGAGACCATGCGGGTTACCCCGATCAATACCGCCACGGTGCACGGTTTCGTGCACGAACCTTCCGCGCCTACCGGTGCGGGAATCGTACTGACACACGGAGCCGGCGGCAACTGCAATTCCAAGTTGTTGGTAGCGGTTGCGAGCGGTTTTGCGCAGGCAGGGTTTGTGGTGATCCGATGCGACCTTGCGTTTCGCCGGCGACGGGCATTCGGTCCGCCTTCGCCGCATCTGGCTGCGCTCGACCGCTCCAGTTTGCACGATGCGCTGGATGAATTGCGGGAAATGGCTCCCGGACCGCGTTTTTTGGGCGGACATTCGTATGGAGGGCGTCAGGCGAGCATGCTGGCGGCTGAGAGCACCGAGGTCGCGAAGGGTCTGTTGCTGCTTTCTTATCCGCTGCATCCACCTAAGAAGCCGGATCAGCTACGCACCGGGCACTTCGCTGACTGGCGCACGCCAGCGCTTTTCGTCAACGGAACGAAAGATCCTTTTGGAACAGTCGAGGAGATGAAGGACGCTCTGCGATTAATTCCGGCGCGAACCCGCCTGGTCACAATTGACGGCGCCGGCCATGATTTGGCGACGGATCAATTCGACATCCAATCGGTTGTGGCCGATTTAGTGAAATTGGTTGAATAGACTGATTACGCGAGCGGGGCTTTTTGCACCTTGCCGTTGCGGATGCAAGACGTGCAGACACGAATCCGTTTGCCCGCGCCCTTAACGAAGGCGTGAACGGTTTGCAGATTGAGATTCCAGCGGCGGTTGGTCACATTATGGGCATGGCTGACACGATGCCCGAATTGCGGTCCGCGACCGCACACTTCACAAACTTTTGCCATGATTTCCTTGTTGTCCGGGCACATCCCAAACGTTTCAAGTTATTAGTGTAGCAAGGCCGCCGCGATTGGGGCAACATCGAGTGGCTCATCCCGCGAAATCGGCAGTCGTGGTGGCTGTCCCGAATTAGGGGGATTGGGCGCGGAATTAGGCGAAATGTGGAAAAAATAATCTGAGCACCCCCAAAAGCTGTTGAACTTTCTATTGATCTCCCGCGTAGGAGAGCAGTAAGATAGCCGCGTCGGCGTGAAAGCAGTTTAACAGCCTCGTCTGAAACGCGTTTTCTGTCGCGACGTCAGTGGAGGGCAGAAGGAGGGGCGCTCACTTGGGCAATCCGAACCGCAAGCTGAGTGAACCGAAGCTTGACGGGAACGTCATCATCGGCGAACTCATACGCAACATGGAGTTAGGCCGGTTTGAGATGGCCTACACCGTATTGCTTCCCTGCGTCTTCACCATTTATCTCAATCCCGAGGACCATGCGACATTGAGCGGCGTGTTCGACTTGATCGCCGACGATGCAAAGCGCGCGTTGCGGGCCCGGGTGATCGAACTCAATTCGCCTTCGACCGTTCTGGGCGTGCGCCGCGCCGCGAAACCAGCCAAAGAGTTCAAGATTGCGATGCCCGACTGGAGCGTCGAGTTCTTTTCGGACCCGGAAGTGCCGCGCAGCGATGTAGAGATACATTCCGAGTTGAGTGAAACGGTCCAACCGGGCTACCGCGGCACGAAAACCACGTTGCTGGGAAGGGAGCCATCGGTAACGGCGGGCCAGACCACCAGCCAGCGTGTCGAACACCGCCGTATGCCGGATTCAGTATTTGCCGAAGTCCGTTACGAGGACGATTCCGGGCAACAGGTTTATTTGCTGACCCAGAACAAGGTTCGGATTGGACGCGGCGGGGGCGAGCAGGCGGTCGACTTGGCCCTGTATACGAACGATGAAGTGTCACGGGAACATTTAATGATTCGGCGGGACCCGGCGGCGGGCAAATTTTTCATCACGGACACGAGCACGAACGGAACCTGGATGGACGGCAAACGTCTCAAGCGTGGTGTGGAAGAGATTTTGCCGCCGCGGTCGGAAATCGGCGTTGGCGAAGTCCTCACGCTGAGCTTCGAAGTTCGAAAGTGAGGCCCGATGAAAGCGGCAACGGCATGGCAAGCCGGAGTGGCCACCCATCCCGGGCTGGAACGGCCAATTAACGAAGACCGCGTCTTTGTGGACGAGGCGCGAGGAGTCTTCGCGGTCGTGGACGGGTTGGGCGGGCATGCCGCGGGCGAATTGGCTGCTGAAACGGCCGTCGAAGTGATTTCCCGGCAGATGGCAAGCGGCGGCGAGGAGACCGGTGAGCTGATCCGCCAGTCCATCACGGCTGCGAACAACCGGATTTGCGATCTCGCCGGCGGCCATGAGGCTTGGCGCGGGATGGCGTGCGTCCTGACGATGGCGGCGGTGCAGGGCGATCGCGTGACCGTTGGCCATGTGGGCGATTCGCGGCTGTACCTGGCTTGGAATGGGAATCTGCGAAAGCTGACTTCGGATCATTCGCTGGTGGGCGAAATGGAAGACCACGGCGAACTAACGGAAGAGGAGGCGATGCTCCATCCTCGCCGGAACGAGGTCTTTCGGGACGTAGGGTCGCATCCGCACTCGCCGGAAGATCCCGATTTTATCGATGTGCGGGAATTTCCGTTGCGATCCGATGCCGCACTTCTGCTCTGCAGCGATGGCTTGAGCGATGCCGTACCTTCCGCCCGGATACGGTCGATCGTGGAACGTTATGACGGCGACGCGGAGGCCGTCGCCTGGCAGCTTGTGGAGGCCGCCAACGAAGCGGGGGGGCGGGACAACATCACCGTCGTCTTTGTTCCGGGACCGGAGTTCGTGGGGAGCGAATCGCTGCAAGTCCGGGGGGCTCGGGCGCGGCATTCGGCTACACGAGTTCGGCCGGTACGCCACTCCCGAGGCGCCTTTTTTCGAGACGCGGCCTGGTTTGCCGCGGGCCTTCTGATCGGTGCGGGACTTTGGGGTGGGTACGAACATTTTGCACCGCGCCATCCTTCGAAATCAGGGTTTACGCCGGCGCCGGTGGCGGCGCCTTCGCATATTACGGTGAATGCCACCGATCCGTTCGGGATTACCCGCGCCCTGTCCATTGCGCATCCGGGCGACACGGTCGACGTGCCGGCTGGCCAGTATCTGGGTCCGATTGCGTTGAAGACGGGAATAGATGTCATTGGTTCCGGCGAGGCGCTGGTGCGGCAGGATCCGGCATCCGCTGTCGATACGGCCGCGATTGTTGCGCGATCCGTGCATGGCGTGCGGGTGAAAGGGCTGCGGATTCTTGGCGATGCGACGCATCCGCTTCAGACCGGAATTCTGATCGAGGATTCCTCGATTGAGATCGACGATTCCGATATTTCAGGCGCCGCAGCGGCGGGCGTTCGAATCCTAGGGACGTCGCAAGGTGAATTGCTTGCCAACTTCATTCACGGGAACGCGGGGCCGGGGGTCGCCATTGAAGGGGCCAGCACGACCCGCCTAGCGGACAATCGCATCGAACAGAATGGTCTTTCGGCGTCCGCGCCGCATGACGGCGTGGAGATTGCAACCACGGCGAGGCCATCGCTCGTGAACAACAGCGTTACTGGGAACGGCTTGAAAGCGCGTAAGGAAGCGTCCTCCATGGGATCCCATGGCTTGAGGTAAACGCACAACGCCGTGGTGAACCTAGTCCAATTCGGCAAGTACCGGATCATCCGAAAGCTGAGCCGAAGTTTGACGGACGTGTATTTGGCTCATGACCCGGACGCGAACCGGGAGGTTGTACTAAAGCTGGTTGAATACGCGCGGGACGATTTCACGCCCGTGGTGATTGCGGCCGAACGCCGCGGCGCCTCCATCCAAAAAGAACTTCATGCTCAGGATCAGCGCATCCTGGAGATTTTTGAATCGGGCGACCTCGAAGACTGCTTCTTCGTCGCGATGGAGTATTTTCCGGGCAAGACGCTGGCCGAAATACTGCACGACGAACAACGAATCGAACCTAAGCGTGCCGCCCGCTATATCGCCGAAGCGTGCAGCCAACTGCGGACACTGCATTCATTTGTCTCGGACGCCAATGGACGGAAGACCGCCGTGATCCATGGCGATATCAAACCTTCCAACGTTCAGATTGGCATGGCGGACGATCCGCGGCTCCTCGATTTTGGCATCGCCAAGGTGATCACAACCACCCATAACCTGACGCACCACAATCTGGGAAGTCCCAGTTACTGTTCGCCGGAACGGCTTAGCAAATCGCAGGTGGACCCAAGCTCGGATCTGTGGGCGGTAGGCGTTACGTTGTACGAGCTGGTGGCGGGAACGCCACCGTATCAGGCCCAGAGCACGCGCAAACTCGAGAATTTGATCCAGGAGTGCCGGCCTTTGCGGGCCCTGCCCGACGATTGTCCGGATGCTTTGAAAGCTGTGATCGCGAAGTCTCTCGCTCCCGCTCGGCAGCGGCGTTATGGGTCTGCGCAGGAGTTTGAAGACGATCTGCGCGCGTTCCTCGCCGATCGACCAGTAGCGGCATCCGTCGAGAAGCAGGACTTCTGGAATGCGAACGCAACCATTCGGAAGTCGCGCACAGATGCTGTGGCCGCCCGCAGTTGGTTGACCAAGCCGACCGCAGCGACCCGAGCCGTGCTGAAACTACTGCCGAAGCCGAAGAGAGAATTTCGGATCGTTCTACAAAGCTTTCGCAAGCCGCGATGGCCGGGGCTCCCGTCGTTCCTGGCGCGGTATCGCCGGCACTTCCCTTCCCTGGCGCTGCTGCTCGCGAGTTTGTCCGGTTTGGCAGTGGGCCTGATTGCGTTCATGCCGTTCGCGTATTCCTACGATTTCCAACAACAGAGCGATCCGTTACGCCGTCCCAAGGATTACGCGCATGGGCCTGTCGAGAATCTGGTTTCCGATTGGAATCTCTACCGGCAGTTAGAAGAGCCGCACGGTTTTATCAGCCGGCTGCCCAGACGGGTGGCTGCCGAGTTGGCCTTGGATGCGACCTTTTATAAAAATCTGCTTTGGTCGGCGGATCAAATCCTGGCGGAATTCCGCAATAGTCCGGAGCGCGACCTGAGCGCCGTCGATTGGTCGCGCGCGACGCTCTGTTTGCGGTACGCATCGGCGATCAATCCGTCCGGTGCAGAAGCGAGAGGCAAACTGGCGCTTTGCGATGGCTACGCGGCACTGGCGGCCAATCCGACGCCTCCCGGCGCGGAACGCAGCATCCGAAGTTTCCGGTTGGCCGCAGCGCTGCTGCCTCATTCGCCGTATCCGCATCTCGCCTTGGCCCGCGTCTATATTTATTCCTACCGCAATTTGGGGCCGGCCTTGGCTGAACTCCACCAGGCCGAGCAATTGGGCTATCGTTTTGGTCCGCAGGAGACGAAGCAGGAAGCCGATGGTTACCTGATCCGGGCGCGATGGGAACTGTTCCGGGCAAACCACACTCTTCCCTGGAACGCGCGGCAGTGGTGGTTGGAGCGCGCCAGCAGCGATATTCAGCGAGCCGGAGAACTCTATCAGCCCATCAGCGATTTTCCAAACGTCTCCGCCAGCCTGGAGCGGCTCAATCGGTATCGGGAGGAGCAACTCCGGTTGCAATCTCAGCCACCGCCAGAAGTTCCCCGGCATCCCCGTCACCGGCAGCCTTTGACTAGTTCACGCCACCTGAGCTCGCCATGGCAGTAACAAACACTTGGTCTACGGTCCTGGCGCGCGATATTGAGGCGGCCGAGCGTTTCAAACCGCGGGAGCGCCGCCTGGAATTGTTGTTGCTCTTGTGTGCGTCTGCCGCGGTAAGCTGCGGGCTCGCGCTAGTATTCCTGGCCAAGACGCAAGACTTCGCGGAGTCGGATCGCCGGTTGGCCAACCATGAACTGGTGAACCTGAACCAGACGGGCGGTCCGGATCGTTTGCTGCCTATGCTGCAAGTGGTTGAGGAGTCAGACCAACGCCAAGCTAGCGCTGAGCGTATCGAGTCGTACCTCGATAGCCATCGGCCCGTGCCAAACGTGGGCGTGCTGGCGCGGTTACGCGTGCCGTCGCCAGTTGCGGGTGTCAAGCCGGCGACTTTGCCTCTGGTGCCACTCGCGAAAGTCAAACCGCTGCTGGTCGTCCGCACCCCGCAACAGTTCCGTCAAGTCTTTTGGCGGTGGTGCCTGCTCTATCTGGCTGGGTTTTGGATCGTTCATCTCGCTTGGCGCTGGCGTAAGTTCCGGGGCGATCCGCTGATCCTTCCGGCGTTGCACGTGCTCACCGGGTTTGGGCTGATTCTGATGATCAGCTTGCGCGACCCATTGCGCGACACGCTCGAATTCAAGCGCTTCGCCTGGGGCGTGGCCGCCGGCTGCGGCATCCTATTGCTTCCGCTCTTTCGGGGGTTCCAGTACCACAACTTTGCGCGCTTTATCTACACGCCGCTGCTGGCTGCGTTTGGGTTGTTCGTGGCACTCGTCGCATTGGGCTCCGGACCGACGGGAAGCGATGCCAAGGTCAACCTGGGCCCATTTCAACCGGTGGAGATTATCAAGATCCTGGTGGTCTTTTTCATGGCCGCCTATTTCACCGCACGATGGGAATGGCTGCGCGATCTACGTTATAAGACATTTTTACTGCGTTGGCTGAACTTACCGCGTCTCCGTCACGCGTTGCCTGTCATGTGCTCCGTTGCCTGCAGCCTGGCCATGTTTTTCCTATTGAAAGATATGGGGCCCGCGCTGGTGATGGGGTTTGTATTTCTTTCCTTGTTCGCGATCGCGCGCGGGAAGCTGGGATTGGCAACACTAGGCATCGTATTGCTGGTTGTAGGCGTGACCGTCAGCTACCACATGGGCGCGCCGCATACGGTTGTCGAACGCGTTTCGATGTGGCTGGCGCCCTGGGATAACAATGTGCGCGGAGGCGATCAATTGGCGCATGCTCTGTGGGCCTTTGCAACCGGCGGCCCCTGGGGATCGGGTCCCGGTTGGGGCGATCCCAGCGTGATCCCCGCGGGCCATACCGATCTGGTGCTTCCAGCGATCGCCGAAGAATGGGGATTCGGCGGAGTCTTGACCGTCGGCTTGCTGCTTGGGCTGCTGGTATATCGGGCCTTTCGTATTGCGCAACGATCTCCGGACGAATACGGCATGTTCCTGGGCATTGGGCTGGGCACACTGGTGGCGTTAGAGATGCTGCTGATCTCGGGCGGCGTACTGGGTGCGATTCCGCTCTCCGGCGTTGTGTCGCCGTTCCTCAGTTCCGGCAACACGGCGATGTTGTCGAACTTCCTCATCTTCGCGATTCTGCTCAGCATTTCGAATCAAAGCGCGAAGGCCGTGGATGGCGCCCGTTACTTCCAAGCCAAAGCGCCCTTCCGCCGCACCACGCGCACTCTGGGGCTGGCGCTCGCCGCCGGCATGGCTGCCCTGCTGATTTGTGCCGTCAACGTGGAAGTGCTGCACGATCGCGAGCTATTGATTCGTGAGGCGCACGTCATCACGCAGGACGGTGTCAAACGGCCGGAATATAACCCGCGCTTGGTTCTGCTTGCCGCGTCCATCCCGCGCGGCGACATCTACGACCGCAATGGAGTGCTGCTGGCAACCAGCAGTTGGGACGAACTCGAAAAGCGGCGTGACCAATACGCCAAACTCGGCATCAACATCGACGCGGTGTGCTCGCGCCAGGAAAGCCGGCATTATCCGTTCGGCCCGATTGCGGAAGATTTTCTCGGCGACCTTCGTACCGGCGAAAAATTTCATGCGGCGAACTCCTCACTGATCGAGCGCGATTCCGGCCCGCGCCTGCAAGGCTTCACCAACATCAACGAACTCGCGCCCATTGTTCGTGTGCGGCACCATCGCGACAACCCGCTGCTCAAAGCTCTCCTGAATCGGAATCGCGACGTTCGAACTACCGTAGACATCCGGCTCCAACAACGCGCGGCAGCCATTCTTCAGGCGCATTTGGCGGCGCAGAATAAGAAAGGCGCCGTCGTGATCGTCAACCCGGTAAGCGGAGATGTGCTCGCGATGGCAAGCTGGCCGCAACCGTCCACGGAAGGCCCTTCCACTCCCGATCAACTCTTGGATCGCGCCCGTTATGGCCAGTATCCGCCGGGATCGACCTTTAAGCTGGTCACTGCGATTGCGGCGCTGCGCCTGAATCCGAAGGCGATGGAAAAGACTTATAACTGCCACTGGCTCGGCGATGGACGTTGTGGCACCGTTATTCCCGGATGGCGCAGGGAGATTCGCGACGACATCGAAGACCATGCGCACGGAACATTGAACATGGGCCAGGCGATTGCCGTATCCTGCAATGCATATTTCGCGCAATTGGGTGTGTTTAGCGTGGGTTCGCAGGCTTTGCACGATACTGCTGAGATGCTGGGCATCGACGCCGGCGACATGAAGGACCTGAAGAAGATGCTACCGTTTGCCGCTTATGGGCAAGGACCGGTGCTGGTGACTCCGTTTAAAATGGCGCGCGTTGCGGCGACTATTGCGGCTGGGGGCGCGATGCCGGAGGGCCGCTGGGTTCTCGATGCGAGTAACTCGCGCACAGACCCGCCGGAACTGATCCTCGCGCCGGAACTCAACGATTTTATGGCGAAATCGATGCGTGCCGTGGTCACGAGCGGCACCGGCCGCACCGCTATGAACGGCATCTCCATAAGCGTTGCCGGCAAGACCGGTACCGCGCAATTGAATGAAGGCGAACCGCATTCCTGGTTCGCGGGATTCGCACCGTATGACAAGCCACCGGCCCGGCGCATCGCGTTCGCGGTGGTCGTCGAGCACGGGGGATACGGCGCTCTATCCGCGGCGCCAATGGCTCGCGAAGTGGTGGAAGCGGCAGAACAACTTGGGATCGTTTCCGGCGATCCGCAACAGGACAAGAACTGAGGTCAGTATGGCTATCTCGAATGTATTTGAAAAATTGGGGCGCGCGATTTTCGAATCGCCCTTTGGATCGAATCCGGTAGTGAAGGACGCGCCGGAATTAGCGGAAATACGGCTCGCGGTGCTTGATGCCGTGAAGGCGAAGGGCCACCGCGCCGGCGGCAGAAATGTGTTCCCGTATAACCTGGTGCGGATCAAATTGCTGGGTGTATCGGAAGAGCAGGCTCGCATCCTTCAGCATCAGTTCTTGACCAACTACTTTGCGGATGAATTGAGGAGCGGATTGCTCCGCCAGAATTATCGTTTTCCTGACGATCTGCGCGTGGAACTGCATACCACGCCGGAGTTTCCCACGTCCAAGCAGAACTGGCTGTCAGTCGAAACAGATGTCGATCGTTCCAAGGCCAGTCCGGGACTTGGGGATGCGACCGCAACGTTAGTCGTGATGCATGGGACGGCCAACGTTCAGGACTTTCCCATTTTAAAGACGCGGACGAACATCGGACGAACATCGGAGGTCTATCGCGCCGATGGCCCGAGCCGCCGGAATGATCTTGCATTCGACGAAGACAGTGCGGTAAACCAGAGCGTTTCGCGGCAGCACGCCCACGTCATCTTCACGCAGAAGGCCGGCGAATATCGCCTGTTCAACGATCGTAACTATAAGGGGCCGTCGAACAATGGACTTTGGATCGTAAGAGACGGAGCGAGCCAACCGGTGCATCGCGGGAATCGGGGAACGCTGTTGGAGCCGGGGGATGAGATCCACCTGGGGGACGCGATTCTTAGGTTTGAGCTGCGGCCGAAAAGCGATTGAAGGTAGGGATTTGTAGCCGAAAATTATTCAAAAATCGGCGCCAGTGTGGCCAGCACGTCGTCCATGGTGGCGCCGGGTGGCCGGCGGCCCTTCTGCTCGTGGCCCATCGTAGGATCAAGGCCAACCAACCAGATTTCGCCGCGCTTCATTAGATGAGCTCCCTGCCCGCCGCTTTGTCGTCCAGCCATTCGCGCTCTTCTTTGCTGCGCCGGGCCTTTGGTTGGCATTGAGCAAGCAATTCGTCCAGAGTGTAGCGAGGCCGCTGCTGCGGTTCGACTACCAGCCGTCCACTCCGGACCGTGAGGCCAACTTGTGCCCCGGGCCGCAAGTGTAGGATGTCGAGCAGAGAGGGCGGCACAGCCAACATGACCGATCCGCCGACCTTGCGCAAATTCGTTGTGTGCGAACCCCTCGACATAGTTATATTTTAGTGTAATCCGCTGCCGTAAGAGGACAGCAAGGAAGCGATATCGCCGCTGGTAGTCAGCCTGCGAACCGGTACGTGGGGACCATAAGACATTCTCATCGCCTCAATGCGCGGTCGATTGATAGCGTTGAATTTCCAAATGAATGCCAGCACATCCAGGAGTTTGCCAATTCGATGCGGCTCACCGCGTTTGAACACGCGCATGACGGCTCGCCAAACGCAAATTAGTCTTGAACACTCCATCCAAATCACCACGGTGGCGCGGGGTAGACGGATATCGAAG
Source organism: Bryobacteraceae bacterium (assembly GCA_036272835.1). Lineage (GTDB taxonomy): Bacteria > Acidobacteriota > Terriglobia > Bryobacterales > Bryobacteraceae > Bog-105. The sequence continues at coordinate 42,362 of DATAXY010000026.1, read as the reverse complement.
GTAGCGACCGCAAAATTGCCGTCGCTGATCCACTCCTCGCCTTCGTGCGCCGTTTTCATCAAGGCTCGGAAAACGGGAACGTCCTTTTCACCCCACCGTGGCTGCCAGATGGCATCCAAGCAAATGACGGGAGCGCCGGTGCGTTCGCCAAGCTGCCGGGCCAAAGTCGTCTTTCCGCTGCCGGCGCAACCCAGGATTATGATGCGCGCCATTGATTTTACGATTGCATGACGGGTCCGATCCGCGCCGGCGCAAACTCGTTTCAGAAACCGAAGCTTGACCGCCGGCGATGCGTCCCGCATTCACGTCCATGTTGTCGCGCATGCGGCGGGAGTGTATTGGAATTGCCGGCGATCCTGATCATCGGGATATTGGGAAACCGATTGCGTTTCCCCTGGTTCGAGTATGATGGCGGCAGTCGAATCCCGTGATGGGTGGGCCCGGAGAGATTAATCCTTTATCAAAATGAATACATCTGAAACAAACCTCCCGCCGGATAGCCCTTCAACCGAAGCGCTTATTGAACTGGCACTGAATCTGCGATGGTCTTGGAACCATTCCGCGGACGAGTTGTGGAGCCAGCTCGACCCGGAGCTCTGGGAATTGACACAGAACCCCTGGGTGATGCTCCAAACCGTTTCCCGGGAGAGGCTAAGCGCAGTTACATCGGATCCTCAATTCCGGCAGAGACTGGATCAACTGATTGCAGAGAAACGGCAGAGCGAACAGAGTTCCGGGTGGTTTCAAAGGAGCTACAATCCGCCACCGTTTTCTTCGGTCGCGTACTTCAGTATGGAATTCATGTTAAGCGACGCGTTGCCCATCTATTCGGGCGGCCTCGGAAACGTCGCCGGCGATCAACTCAAAGCTGCCAGTGACCTTGGTGTTCCCGTCGTCGGAATCGGTTTGCTGTACCAGGTGGGTTACTTTCGGCAACACATCGATGCGGACGGCAGACAGCAGGCGCTTTATCCCTTCAACGATCCCGGGCAACTGCCGATTCGCCCTGTCCGGCAAGGAAATGGCGAGTGGCTGCGTGTGACGCTCGATCTGCCCGGCTTTCAACTCTGGATCCGTGTCTGGGAAGTCCGAGTAGGTCGAGCGATGCTCTACCTTCTGGATACAAACGATCCAGCCAACCTGCCTGAGTATCGTGGAATCACGAGCGAGCTATACGGAGGCGGGCCCGGACTACGGATTTCGCAAGAATTGGTGCTGGGCATTGGTGGATGGAGACTCCTTCGCGCGCTCGGAATTCATCCCGATATCTGCCACCTCAACGAAGGCCATGCGGCATTTCTTGTTCTCGAGCGAGCGCGCAGTTACATGGTCGAGACCCAACAGCCCTTCGAGGTAGCCCTTGCGGTCACGCGCGCCGGGAACCTGTTCACGACACATACGCCAGTGGCGGCTGGATTCGATCGGTTTGACCCGGACCTGGTAGAACGCCACTGCCGGCGCTACGCTCAGGACCGCTTAGGCATAGGAATGCAAGCGCTGCTGGCTCTAGGCAGGCAGAATCCCGACGATGCATCGGAGCCGTTCAGTATGGCCTATCTGGCAATACATGGCAGTGGATCGGTAAATGGCGTGAGCCGTCTACATGGCAATGTGAGCCGGCGCTTGTTTCAGAGTCTCTTTCCACGTTGGCCCCAAACTGAAGTGCCCATTGGATACGTGACCAATGGTGTTCATGTTCCCATCTGGGACTCGGTAGAGGCGGATGAGTTGTGGACGGCAGCATGCGGGAAACAACGCTGGCGAGACGATTTGAGCAAACTCGAAGAGGATTTACGGAATGTCTCAGCCGGGCGACTCTGGAAGATGCGGACGGCGGCCCGGAAATCGCTGATCGAATACGTTCGGAAGCGGCTATCCCAACAATTGGCAGGACATGGGGCGTCGGCGGAAGAAGTGGGGGTAGCAGAGCATATCTTCGATCCGAACAATCTCACGCTTGGGTTTGCACGCCGATTCGCTACCTATAAGCGGCCCAACCTGCTTCTGCACGACCGGGATCGCCTCATGGCGATTCTCAATAATAAAGCGCGCCCTGTGCAGATAATTCTCGCGGGCAAAGCTCACCCCCAGGACACTGCGGGCCAGGAGATGATCAGGGAATGGGTCGAATTCATTCGTCAGACGCCGGCCCGATTGCAGGTCGTCTTTCTGAGCGATTACGATATGCGGCTTACGGAGCATCTAGTGCAAGGCGTCGACCTATGGTTGAATACGCCTCGGCGCCCCTGGGAGGCGTGCGGCACCAGTGGAATGAAAATACTTGTCAATGGCGGGCTGAACCTTTCAGAACTCGATGGCTGGTGGGCGGAAGCATATTCACCAGAAGTGGGCTGGTCTCTGGGAGACGGAAGAGAACACGGCGAAGATCCGGGGTGGGATGCCGTTGAGGCGGAACAATTGTATACGCTGCTTGAGAAAGAGATCGTTCCGGAGTTCTATCATCGCGACGAAGCCGGCATTCCGGTTGGTTGGATTAATCGAATGCGTGAGAGTATGGCCCGCTTGACGCCGGCATTCTCAGCCAGTCGAACAGTTCGCGAATATACCGGGAAACACTACGTCCCGCTCGCGGCTGCGTATCGCAGCAGAAGTTCGGGAGCAAATAAAATTGTAGACCTACTGAACTGGAAGCAAAGGGTGTCGCAGCATTGGGCCAAACTGCGCTTCGGCCCCATGAGCGTAGTAACCGAAGGAAATGAGCACGTATTTCACGTTCAGGTATATCTCGACGATCTTAATCACAGTGAGATCCAAGTGGAGTTATACGCGGACCCCCTTGCCGGCAGTGAACCCGTTCGCCAAATGATGACGCGCGGAGAATCGCTCATCGGTTCGGAAGGCGCCTATCACTATTCGGCTGCTGTTTCAGCGGGCCGGCCGGCGAGCCACTTTACGCCGAGAATTATTCCCTATCATCCGCTGGCGCTCATTCCTCTGGAGTTGCCGCTTATCCTTTGGTATCGCTGAGTGCGCAACAATGGCGGCTTCCAGCGGCTCGCACCAACTCAAATCGGATTTGAGAAACGCAGCCACAGTCCCACAAGGATCCGACTGGCCGGCTTGGATCATCTGGTTGATGAATTCGTGCTGACCTTAAATTTAGTGAGCGAAGATGATAAGCTTTCGCAGAATTCTTTTTCCTGTTGACTTCTCAGAGCGCTGCCTGCAGACCGCGCCCTACGTGGCGTGGATTGCTCGCAGGTTCGGCAGTCAGATCACGCTGCTACACGCAATGGACAAGCCTCCGGATCCGCCGCGGTTTCGAACAGAGCTGCCCAGACTCTATGAAGACCTGGTCAAAATAAACCAATCGGAACTTGCCGCCTTTGCCCCCGGCGTCTTTGATGGCGTGGCTGTAACTCGCATCATTGACATAGGTGAAGTGGCGGAAGTCATCACCCGTTATGCTAAACGCAACGAAGCGGATCTCATCGTCATACCGACGCACGGGCTCGGCACGTTTCGCTGGCTTCTGCTCGGTTCAGTGACGGCAAAAGTTCTGAACGACAGCCTCTGTCCCGTTTGGACGACGGTTCATTCTGAAAAGGTTCATCCGATCGACGGCGAGATAGGCTCCATCATCTGCGGAGTGGACATTTACTCGGATCCCGCGCGGGTGATTGAAGCAGCTTCCGGCATGGCTGCCATCTATGGCGGGATCGTCCGCCTGGTGCACGTCATCGGCGCACCGGAAGCTTCGTCGCAAGGGGCCATCCATGCAGAGCTCAAGAGCTTTCTCTTTAAGACCGCGAGGGAAGAAGTAGACAAGTGCCAGAAGCAGGCCGGCACCAGTTGGGAAGTTTGTGTTCAAGGCGGTACTGTTGCGTCCGTTCTTCGGGATGAGGCTACCCGATGCCAAGCCGATCTCGTCGTCATTGGCCGTGGTCACTTGCAGGACCGTTTCGGCCGCTTCCGCACCCATGTCGGCGCCATCATTAGGGAATCGCCATGCTCGGTTCTGAGCGTTTGAGAAGCTAGACCTGGTGCGCTAACGATGCGGATTGTACAAATACAGGCAGCTGGATTAAGGGGTGGAACGCCCGAGGGCGGTTGGGCGAACGAGGTTAAGCCGAGCGATTGTATCCACACGCTGATCATCGTGCACACGGATGAAGGTGTCACCGGATGGGGTTCGTCGTTTACCAACGACGGCTTAGTTGCGGCAGCGTTGAAGGTCTTGGAACCGCTGTACCTCGGGGAAAACCCGCTCGAGCCTGAGCGAGTTAGCGAAAAGCTGAGAGCCCATACTTTCTGGCTGGGACGAGGCGGAACCATCACGCACGCCATCAGCGGGATCGACATCGCCTTATGGGACATTCTCGGCAAAGTTACGGGTCAGCCCGTCGGCCGTCTCTTAGGCGGCCGGTATCGCGAACGAGTTCGCCCTTATGCGTCAACACTGATGCAGCAGCCGGAGCCGCTCGCAGATCATTTGCAGCAAATTCGTGCGCAGGGCTTCCGAGCTTTCAAAATTGGCTGGGGGCCGTTTGGGCGGCACAGCTACCACTTAGACGAACAGATCGTCAAAGCCGCGCGAGAGGCGATTGGATCTGAATCGTTACTTATGGTGGACGCAGGAGCGAGCGATGCCTTCTGGAGTCAGGGATACAAGTGGGCGCTGCGAACCGCCAAAATGCTTGCGGATTATGACGTGTTCTGGTTCGAAGAGCCGATCTGCCCCGATAACCTCGCTGATTATTCACTCCTTCGCGGGAACTCACCCGTTCCCATTGCAGGGGGCGAGGTGCTAACGCGTCGCCAGTCCTTTGCGCCATGGCTGCAAGCCCGAGCTTTCGACATTGTCCAGCCGGATGTGACGAAGGTCGGTGGTATCTCCGAAGAACGCAAGATCGCGTGGATGGCGGAGGAGAACGGCATCCGTTTCGTCCCCCATGGATGGAATACCGCGCTAGGTCTGGCCGCCGATCTGCATCTGACCTCCGCGATGCAGCATGCCGACATGGTCGAATATCTTACTGGTTCTTCTTTCATTGATGACATCGTGGCCACTAAGTGGAAGTTGGACGAAGATGGCATGCTTTCTGTGCCAGACGGCCCAGGCCTCGGCGTTTCTCTTGAGTTCGAGACTTTAGAAAAGTACACCGGGATCGGCACCGTCCTCAAGGAGTTTCAATCTAGCCGGAAATGACGGAAATGTTTCGCAACTGTCTTGTAGCCGGTCTGCGCCGGAAGTTCATACCGGGAGTGGGACAATTTTAAATATCGCTAGCGGGAGTGATGTTCGGTGTAACATCGACTTCATCGAAAAGCTGTTCGAGTTAGCGGCTTAATGATTCGCATACGGACACCTCGCTACTCAGATTGCCTTACGCAACATGCTACTGAATGGCATAGCCCCTCGACTGCCAAAAGTGAATTCCTGATGCAAGCCGGAGCGATTTTACCGCAGGACTCGTAACACTGCGAAAGCGTACTTTTACTGCGCCGTTAACATACTGGGCTGTTAACAAATTCGTTGACACGAGGCGTCAATTTGTCATATACCTATTTCTAGTAAATGGGAGTACGAAGCCCCCCCATTTTCGAGGTTAGGAGCCAAATGAAATTCGCGCGAAGACTAGGACGTCTTCTGCTGCCTGTTGCAGTTTTGGCATGCATAGGTCTCGGTCAAACTACAACCGGTTCTTTCAACGGAACTATTACGGACCCCACGGAGGCCGCTGTTGGCGGTGTTCAGGTCCGCGTCACAAACAAAGAAACAGGATTCCAACGGTCGGCTCTTACGGGTGACAACGGAGCGTATACTATTCCACTTGTCCCCCCTGGAACTTATGACGTCTCCGTACAGAAGTCAGGGTTTGCAACCGCAACACGGAATGGGGTTCAGCTGCTTGTCAACCAGAGCGCCACTATCAACTTTAAGCTTTCCGTCTCATCGCTCTCACAGACAGTGGAGGTAACCGGGGCTCCTGCAGCCGTTAACTCGACCGATGCAACCATTGGCCAGGTGGTTGAACACCAGCAAATCGTTAATCTGCCTTTGAACGGGAGAAGCTTCACCCAATTGTCGCTGCTGGTACCGGGCGCTGCTCCTCAACAGACAGGGCAGCAATATGGCTTCACCATACAACAGGGTGGGGGTAGCATTAGTCCGTCTGTCAACGGACAACGAGGCCAGCAAAACAACTTCACCATGGATGGGGTGTTGAATAATCAACTCTTCTCAGACACCTGGGCTATTAGCCCGCCGCCCGACGCTCTGGAGGAATTCAACGTACAGTCGCACATCACCGATTCGCAATTCGCCATCTCGTCGGGAGCGAATATCAATATTGTGAGCCGCTCGGGAACGAATGAATTCCATGGCTCACTATGGGAGTTTTTGCGGAACTCCGCTCTGGACTCTCGCAGTGTCTTCGATATACAGAAGCCGCCTTACAAGCAAAATCAATACGGTGTTAACTTCGGGGGCCCTGTTATCCTTCCGCACTTCAATGGCCGCAATAATACGTTTTTCGACATTTATTGGGAAGGGTTCCGTTCTGTCCAGAGCATAAGCTACCTCGAGGATGTGCCTACCGGGGCGATGCGCTCCGGCGACTTTTCTGGAATCTCGACGCCGATCTACAATCCCTATACGAGCGTGTCTAACCCGGACGGGTCGGTCACGCGGAGCCAGTTCCCGGGCAACAAGATTCCCGCGACCCTATTTGACCCCTCCTCGCTGCTCATGTTGCAAAAATACTATCCGCTTCCGAATCTAAATGTTGCTCAGGGCGTATTACCGAATTATGAGTTTCAGGGAAATACCAGTACGCCGAGCGATCAGACAGGAATAAGAATCGATCATCGCTTCGGCGACAACGATACGATTTTCGGCCGCTACAATCGATCGGATATCAACGAGATTCGTCCTGAATCGTTGCCGACATACACATCGTCTGTGATTAACTACGCCCAGACTGTTGCAGTCGGTTACACGCACCTTTTCGGCCCGCGAGTCATTCTGAGCCTGCATTATGGATACACTAACACCAATTTCGGAGTATTTGACGAGCCGGCCGGCCAGTCCTTCCTGACGGCGACGAACTTCGATCAGCTTGCGCCGGCGAAGAACGGTATCGCCTTGGGGCCGCAGATCGGCATTTCCAACGGCTTCAACGGTGTATCCCAGTACGCGGTTCCGATCGGGCCGGAAGAAAACAACGACGGCCACGTGGATCTTTCTGTGGTCCGTGGTAAGCACACCATCGGCGTTGGCGCGATGATTTACCATATCCACAGCTTTGCCGACGGATGGGGCATGGAAGCTGACTTCAATCAGAATTCCACTTCCTCAAACGGCCAAATCAATGGCACGGGTTATGGTCCGGCGAGTTTCCTGCTCGGATTGCCGACCAACTTGTCTGGGTTTCTGGGCAACACTTCAGCGGATCAACGGACTTTCTGGTACGCTGGCTACGTACAGGATCAGTGGCAAGTATCTTCCAAATTGACCGTCACCATGGGTCTCAGATACGATCTCGTGATGCCCGGTCATTACGCGAAAGTCGTTTCGGGACTCGATATCGAGACCGGAAACTTCCTGGTCTCGACACCTGCTCCGCCGCTCTATCCTCAACCAAACGTTCGTAGCACATACTTTGATCCTCACTATAACGGATTTGAACCGCGTTTTGGCGTGGCTTACCGGGCAAGCCAAAAAACCGTGTTCCGCGCGGCATTCGCCATGTTTGACGATCACAACAATACTCTTGTGCAGGAGGGGCAAGATCCGAGACAGTCCTGGCCCGCAGGCGTGGGTGTGACGCTGGCCGACCAAAACGAGGGTGTGCCGAATCTCGTTTTCAACAACCTGCCAACGTACTCGTACTTTTTTAATCCCTTGCAGCCGTATACTGATTTCGGCGCCGACCCCAGAAACAAGATTCCATACGTAATGGAGTACAACGCGGGCATCGAACAGCAACTAGGCCACGCCTTCGTTCTTTCCGCGGATTACGTCGGGTCTGAAGGGCGCCATCAATTCATTCAGCCTCAGGCGAACACCGCTACCATACCGGGCCCTGGAACGCTGGCCTCTAGAGGGCAGCCCTTCCCGCAGTATGCCTCCGGCTCATTCTCATATGATGAAAACGTAGGAAACTCGAATTACAATGCTCTGCAAGCTAAGTTGCAAAAGAGCCTATCTTTTGGATTGACCTTCCTGGCTTCTTACACTTGGTCGAAGTCTATGGATATCCAATCGGAAGGACAATCGGGAAGTATTGAGACGATCTATGACTTGAGCCGAGAGTATGCTCCTTCGGATTACAACCGCACCCAAATGTTCGTCTGGAGCGGTATTTATCAATTACCCTTCGGTAAAGGCAAGGCCCACTTCGCAAACGGCAACAGATTCGGAGAGGGTTTATTGGGGAACTGGACTATGACATCCATCGTCTCGTTGATCTCCGGCCAGCCATACGACATTCTGGCAGGAGGCGACATTGCAAATGTCGGCGGAGGTTCTCAGCGTGCTGAATTAGTCGGAAATCCAAACAGCGGATTCGTCCAGACCCAGCAGGAATGGTTCAACACAAGCGCATTCGCTCTGCCGGCGCTCTATACGTTCGGAAATGAAGGGCGCAATAATCTAACTGGACCTTCAGAAAAGAATGTCGACTTCAGCGCTTATAAGGACTTCCCGTTACGCGAGCGAGTGCGGCTTGAATTCCGGGGAGAATTTTTCAACATCTTTAATCATCCGAATTTGGGTGTGCCGAACAATAACATTCAGGCCGCTAACTTCGGATCGATAACCGGTCTTCAAACCAGCACATTTCCGCGTGAGATTCAGTTTGCTCTCAAGTTGATATTCTAGTCAGTTGAGCGGGGCCTCCGCCGGTTGGAGGCCCACACTCCGCCTGCTGTGCTTCCGCTTTTCATATTTTTCGCTGTCACTAGCAGCTGTGAAGACAGTCTAAAGCCGGCACTTTCGGCACTCCAGCGCAACGATGCGCCGGGCGCCGTCTCCCTATTGGAATCCGTGAGGACGCAATGTAGCCGCTCCAGTTCTTTCTACGATCTGCTCGGTATTGCGAGCGAATTTTCGGGCAATACTCTAGCGGCGGAAAATGCACTCCGTCAAGCCGTTTCCTTAGATCCCAAGTCCTCGCGGTTGTTTGCGGATTTGGGCGCCACATACCTTCGCAACAAGAAACCGAAAGATGCCGCCGACGCTCTTTCCCACGCTCTGACCCTGGATTCCACCAATACGTCCGCAGCCACCTACCTGATCGGCGCATACGTCGCAACGGCAGAATGGCCCAAGGCAGCTGGTCTATTTGATCGAACGGGAATCGCTAGCGGCCAGAATTTAATCAAAGATCAAATAGTTGCTCTCTGGTTCGCGCAAACCTTTATCGAACTTAATCAACCGGATCGAATCGACAAGGTTCTTTACCCGGAGTTGAACAATATGCCGCCGGGCTTACTGTTTTCGCTGGGAACACTCTTTGCAAAACATGGGCTATACGCGCGGGCAATCAAATACTTGCAGCAGATCCCCGCTGATAAAGCGGACGACGCCGTCTATTTCAACCTCGGATTGGCATACTCTCATTTAGAGAAGTTTGAGGATTCGAGGGGCTATTACTTTCAAGCCATTGACCTGAAACCGGGACATGTAGAAGCCTATTTCCATGTGGGCCTTGATTACGCGGCAGCGGGGGATCCGCGAAAAGCAATCCCGTGGCTCGCGCGTGCGCAAGACAAGGCGCCTTCGCGGGCTGACATTGCCTATGCGCTCTCCGAGCAACTCATTCAACTCCAATACTTCGATAGTGCGAAGGAAGTGCTTAAGCGGGCTCTGGCAGAGAATCCGCGAGACTCTTTACTATTAGTCGCGCTGGGAGATGGAGAGCTGGCGGAAGGGGATTCGCCGGGTGCCCTAGATACTTACAATCAGGCATTAACGGCATCTCCTAAAATGCCGTCTGCACTGATCGGCTGTGCTCGCGCCTACATTTCTCAGGGGAAAGAAGGTGAGGCACGAACCTTGCTTCAGGAAGCTCTTTCCGTCACCCCTAATGACCCTGTCGCATTAGGCGAACTTGGTCTACTTGAGGCCCAAAAGCAGGAGTGGGCGCCGGCTTTCGAACATCTGAATCAGGCGTGGTCGGAAGACCGTTCAAACAGTAAGGTTGCACTTCAACTCGCGCGCACGTTGCAACATCTCAACCGGGCCGAACAAGCTGTTCAACTGCTTGTCTCTCTGCCACCAGCGGCGCAGAACTCGTCTGCGTTCCACCTCGAATTAGCACAGTTGTACAGTGCACTCCACAGAACTTCTGACGCTGAGGCCCAGCGCGAGGCTTTTCAGAAATTGCAGGCACAGAATGGGGAAGCCATTCGTTTCGCTAGCCCGAAGACCTATGTCTATTAGGGCGGCCCTCTTCTTCGCTGTTCTTCTGCTGCCGTTTGGTTCGTGGTGTCAGACAAGCGGGAGCGCAAGTGACGAAGCGAATACTTGTGACCCCCGGGCGACCTTTCGGACCGTGCGCGATCTGCTGCGGAATGCCAAGAACGACGCCGCGGCAACTAAGCTGAGCGGGCTTCGCAAATGCCAAAATCTATCTCCGATTGAGACGTTTGAGATGGGGTGGCTGTTTGGGAGAAGCAGGCATTTCGCAACCGCGCTCGAGATCTTCGACAAATTGCCACCTGACGTACCGGACCGAAAAACCCATGGCTACGCGGTGGCTCTCAGCCAATTTGAACTCGCCGACTATCAAGCAGCAATTAAGGTATTGGAAAACGAAGAGTCCGCCGGTGTCGCAGACGCGCGATCCACAAATTTACTAGCGGTGTCCTACTCGAAGCTAGGGCTGTACAAGAACGCCTACGCTGTCTTATCCGCCGCGATCCAAAAGGATCCGAACGATCTCAATACGTACTTGAACTTGGCTACCGTTTGCGCCGAAGGAGGAGACTACACGAAAAGCGCTGAAGTAGCTTCGCAGGCAACGCAGCGATTTCCGCAAGCAGCCGAGGCGTTCATATTTAGTGGCGCCGCTAATTCACTCTTAGGGAAACTAGACCACGCCTCCACGGATTTCAAAGAAGCCGCTCGCCTCGCTCCGGATCGGCCCGACGCAAGGTTTCTCCTCGCGGTGACTCAATATAAGCAAGGCGATGTCGCCGATGCCCTAACTACGCTGAAGACAGCCAATAAGGACGGACTTGTCGATTCCGATCTCCACTATCTTACAGCTGAATGCTTGTTGAAACTCGACGCCACGAAGACGGAACCCGCGCTGGCGGAAGTGAATCGCGCCATTGCGCTGAATGCGCGTTCGGCCTCCGCCCGAACGCTTCGAGGCAAGCTTCTTCTGGAAGCGGGACGTACTAAGGAAGCGATTCCCGATCTTGAATTGGCGGCGCGCATCGACCCGGATTCCAGAAGCGCAATTTATAACCTGGCCCGCGCATACCGTTCTCTTGGAAAAACGGCAGAAGCGCAGGCTTTGTTCGCCAAGCTTCGCACCGCGAATACCGACGCAGTTGCTGAAGCTGGCGATCGGCGCGTGAACGAAGCCTTACACGGCCAGGACGTTCAGCCTTGAAAACGATCTTACTGATGAGCGTGGCTCTAGTCACCGCACATGCATATGAAACGCATATCAAAGCGGCCGTCGCAGCATACCAGGCTGGCACAGTTGCTGTTCGGCAACACGAGTTTCAGACTGCTGTCACCTGCTTCCAAAAAGCGATTGAAATTGAACCGACGTTTATGGAGTCGCGCAAGTCCCTCGTTAGGGCTTACCTCGATTCCGGCCAGCGTCTGCAAGCAGCCAGAGCCATCACGGAGCTACTTGAAATAGAGCCAAGCGATTTTCGGGATCGTCTCGTCCTTGGCCAGATCCTGCTACAGCAAAAACAACCACAACCGGCACTGGCCCAGTTCTCATTGGTTTTACAAGAAGTACCTTTGAATGCGGATGGGCTTCTTGGCTTTGCCACTGCTGCGAAGCTTCTGGGCATGAATGATCGCGCTCAGGATGCGCTTCAACTCGGAAGGAAACATTATCCGCACGACAACCGGTTCCAATCGCAGCCTGGTTCGGAGAAGCAGAATTGACGTCGCTGTGATGGTGCAGTCAGCGGCTGTTCGCTCGAGCGGATCTGGTGCAAACTCGGGTACTCACGATGATCCGCGGGGATAATGGCAGAGATGACAGGATCGAAATCGGCACTGGAGCTGTTCAATGGACGTCATTTCGTCGCCCTGATGTCAAGCTGCGTCGCACTTTCGGTCTATTCTCTTCTTTCCCTTTCAGTTCTCAGCGCTATAGCATGGCAATCGGCGCCGTCGAATGTTCCCGGACACTTTGTTGACGTCACGGAGAAAACCGGCGTGCGCTTTCAGCATGTCGCGTTCCACACGTCCAAGAAGTATCTGCCGGAGACGATGGGCTCGGGCGTGGCATTATTCGACTATGACAACGATGGCCGCCTGGACATCTTCCTGGTGAACGGCGCGAGACTCACAGATCCTACTCCGCTGGGAACCATTCCTCAGAAAACTAGCGAAAAAGAATGGAACCGGCTGTATCATCAAAAACCCGACGGCACATTTGAGGATGTAACCGAAAAGGCCGGATTGCAGGGCACCGGCTATGGCATGGGCGTCGCCGTGGGTGACTTTGATAACGATGGTTATGAAGACCTGTATGTGACTGCTTATGGCGGCAACAAGCTATATCACAACAATGGTAATGGCACCTTCACTGATGTGACCAGTAAAGCTGGCGTGGGCGGCAGCGGCTGGTCGACAAGCGCCGCATGGGTTGATCTGGACAACGATGGGCTGCTGGATCTTGTCGTGCTGCGCTATATGCAGTGGGACTTCGACGATATCTGGTGCGGTGAGCACAGTGAGACCGGCCGTACCTACTGCCATCCGAATACATTTAAGCCCATCGCTCCGCTGGTCTACCACAACGATGGCAATGGGCACTTCACTGACGTAACAGAGAAACTACATTTGGACAAACCAGGCAAGGGCCTTGGCATTGCCCTAGCCGATTACGATCTCGACGGCCATATCGATCTGTTTGTCGCAAACGATTCCATGCCGGAATTTCTGTATCACAACAGGGGCAATGGGACGTTTGAAGAGCGGGGCTTACTCGCGCAGGTGGCCGTGGACGAAGACGGTAAAACGTTTGCCGGCATGGGCGCGGATTTCAATGACATCGATAACGATGGCTATCCGGATTTAGTGGTTGACGATCTTTCGAACGAAATGTATGCCGTGTTTGCCAACAACAAAGATGGCACGTTCAATTACGTCACCAAAAGCTCAGGTATTGGGCGGATGACTCAGTTTTATTCCGGCTGGGGCGTAAAGCTATTCGATTACGATAACGACGGCTGGAAAGATCTGATAGTGGCGCAGGGGCACGACCTCGATAACATCGACGCCATCAATCCCAATTTGCATTATCGGGAGCCCATGCTGCTCGCGCGTAATACCGGCCATGGCTTTGTAGATGTTTCATCGAAGTCTGGCGCGGTCTTTCAGGAGCCTTGGGTAGCGAGAGGACTAGCGATCGGAGATCTGGACAACGATGGACGCGTGGACGTGGTCGTTTCTATCAACGATGGGCCAGCCCATGTTTTGCATAATGAGACGGTATCGTCCAATCACTGGCTGACCTTGAACCTGGTAGGTCACAAAAGCAATCGCGACGGCATTGGCGCAGTAGTCAAGGTTGTGACGAAAGGCTGTACCCAGTACACAACGATATCTACCAGCGGCAGCTATCTTTCATCGAGCGACAAGCGGGCACATTTTGGTTTAGGCGCGGATTCGATGGCGGAGCGCGTGGAGATACGATGGCCCAGCGGGATCACCCAGGTCTTGAAGCAGGTAAAAGCCGATCAGAACCTAACCGTGGAAGAGGGAGAGCCCACCAAGTAAGTGTCAAGGGCGGACGTCGTGAACTGGAGCTCTTCTTACATTGGAGTGGAGTGGACTTCCTACTTTAGCCACTTCAAGTATTCAGGAAGCGAGTGTAACTCATCTACATGGTCAGGAGCCGAGTTTCCCGCAAAGCCAACCATGAAAAACTTGCCTGCACGCACTTCGCTTAGTTCTTGTGTCCCCATCGGTCCCCATTTCAGGATCGGCCGGCAATGTAATCCTAAGGCTTTCAAAATGTAGTCGGATGTTTCCGTAGTGCTGGCAAAGGTTCCCGGGAAGATTTCCGAATGCGTGATGATAACGCGCTTCTTGCCTGCCATCGCATCACGCGCAAGTTTAATAAAGATTTGAAGAGGTTGTGGGTTGATCTGAGACTCAAGGGGACCTGGTTTGCCGTCAACATATGAAGTGTGAATGCCGTCGATCATGATGGTATTGGCAACCTTGTCGTAGTATTCCGGTGTGCTCATGATTTGCCGGATCGCGCCACAACCCGCGCTCCAACCTGCCAGAGTAATCGGGCCGAGTTTCATTCCCGCACGAGTCTCTGCCTCTTTCAACAAGTTTCCGAAAACTGCCACATCGAGGAAAGGCTTTGCATAAACACGAGAGCCCGCGCCCAATACGGCACTGACGACCACCATGTTATTGCGGGCGCCGGCGATCTCGGGCACGAGGCCTTGCGCATGAAAGAAAAAGAGCACCGGCGCATGCGGTTTCGACTGAAGCTTTGCCGGCACGAACAATGTACCTAACGACAATTTTTCGCGCCGTCCTTCCGGGCGTTGTGCCGGTAGCCGGAGATGCGCGCGGGTGTGCTCAACCATTGGCGATGGATTTTGGGGCACGCCTCTCTGCGCAGGGGATTGTCGCGCTAAGGCCTGCCTATCCAGACCGAAAAAAGCCAGAGCAATCACGGCAACAAATTGTCTATTCATTCCTTATAACAGTCTCACTTCACAGCCGGAACAAGTTCAATATATCCGTGTTTTGCGAGAAATTTGAAATAGCCAACAAAATCAAACTTCATCGGCCCCTGCTCCAGTTCAATTAAACGGGCAACGTCGGCAATGGTGCGTTTGCCGTCGCACCAGTAAAGGAGGGTAAGTGGCGCAGGGGTATCTCCGAAACCCGGATAACCTTCCCTTTGATCGAGCGGCAAATCGTCGAGCGTGACCGGCCCAAATCGTTTCCGCTTGACGATGAGACCCGATGCTTCGGCACTTGACACCTTGGTCGGTTGTGCGGGCTTAATGGGTGTCGCGGACCCAATCGCGATCGCCCGTTGATTTGCGGCCTCTTGCAGTCTTTCGCACTGTTCGGCTGCAAATCGGCGTTCGTGCTGCAGTAAAGGATTCAACTCTGCACGTAGCTTCGCCCTATTTTCAGATGATGCTAGGCGAAGAACGGAAATGAGAGCTTCCTGATCGCGATCGGCATTGTAATTGACCTGGGCAAGGCCGCTCGCTAGTTGATAAGCTACAGAATCACTGTTTTGCGCTATGGCGATTCGGCTTAAGAAGGGAGCAGCAGCGGCGATCGCATTTTCGTCGCTTCGATCCGCGGTGATTTCGGCAAGCCAAGGGATTTCGTTATCGCCAATCGTAGCTAGGTAGTAAAGAAACGTGGCAACCATCGAACTGAGGTCCCTGAGAGAACGCGGGTCCACGTGATCCAGCGTGTCTGCGCTATTGTGATGCAGGTTCTCGGCCCCGGTACTGCCTGTCGCAGAAACAGTTGGAACACCTATCATCGGGTCGCTCAGGTAGGAGTCCGATCTTGCGCGGTAAGGACTCCATCGCGGAAATCTTTGCCGCAATCCGGCGTAGTAACTTTCGCTCACATGAATGATTAGCGCGTCCTGATACGAGCGGCTCACATCGGGATTGAGCGCGAAGTCATAACCTCCGGTCTCGTTGTAGGGCCCGGCGGCGGTGTCCATGCAAATAGCTCCAATCGTCCGTTTCATGCGCGACATATGAGTGGCGACGTACGCAGAGGAGCCATAATCTTCACTCATAATCAGGATTCGGATGCTACGCGTGGGACGCGGCAACTTACTTGCATCTATCAGGCGCCGGAGAGTCGCAACTGCCTCGAGCATTGCGGCTACACCGGTCGAGTTGTCTTGCGCTCCTAACTCGAACGCATGACCCAATTCGAGAACTTCCTCGCCGGAACTGCTGCCTGGGATGACCGCCGTTATATAAGGATACTGGCCGGAGTAGTAGCGCGTTTGGGCGAGCGCCTTCACTCGAACCTTTGTTCCGCGGGCAAGCAGGTTACCCAGATATGCGCCCTGACGTGGTGTGATCGAGAAGCCGACCAACGGACTACTCGTTTTGGTAAAGCCCCAACCATAGTCTCCCCATGCATTCATCCAATAGTGGTCGTTAGTCAGATCGGCGTTTTCCGTTGCGTAACTGATCATGCCCGCAGCCCCGCGTTTATAGAGCGCAGCTTTTAGCGCCCCACGGCGAGCGAGATTCAGCGAAGGTTCGGTCAGCACCATCTTGTTTTTCACGTCGATGCGATTTAATTGTTCCAGAGTAGAGGGTTTCAATTCGACGACTTCAGCCGTGACTCCGTCGGGTGGTGTTGAACCGCTCCACATAATCAGGGATGCTGGCTCCTGGTGGTAGTCGGCAAGAACTTGCATCTCTTCGGGAACGGCCGGTTCAACAATCTCAAGCCTCGCCTGTTTCACGTCCCAGGCGAGCGGCATTGTCCAGAATCCGTACTGAGTTACACCATCCGCAGGCGCTGAGAACGACTCGACATTGCTCAACCCGATTTCGCGCATGGTCTTTTGCAAGTATTTTGCGCTTTCTTGAAATTTCGCGAAATTGGCCCATCGATCGGTTCGATAGACGCCGATTAAGAAATCCATCGCCTCTTTGCCGCTGTCCTCGGCTCGCACTTCACGTATTGTTTTCGCA
This sequence comes from Bryobacteraceae bacterium, assembly GCA_036272835.1. Classification (GTDB taxonomy): domain Bacteria; phylum Acidobacteriota; class Terriglobia; order Bryobacterales; family Bryobacteraceae; genus Bog-105. The sequence goes on along the minus strand of DATAXY010000026.1, from coordinate 25,472 downwards.
AGTTCGGGGTCAATCCGGAGCGTTTGCCCGGACAAAACGAAAACACTCTGCAGACAAAATAGAAAAGTGACGCTTCCTAGAGCAGCATTAAATGCGCGAATCGCCATTACGAAGCTCTTCGATCGGTACAGACCATCTCGCCAAACATCGCCGGTACACGGAAATCCTTCCTGGTTGGCGACCATGTCAACGGGGCAGGAACCGGCAGCTTCTCGATTCGGTAGAGATTTACTCTCCGGCAATCGACGGGCCGTAGCGGGGTGTGAGGAGCGGGCACGATGTCTTGCAGTGCAAGCACAATTCCCGCTGTCTGTTCTTCTTCCCAAAGATGCAGGTCGCGCTTCGTCAGCATCGCCCAGATATTATTACCCTGGTTCTGAAAGGCGAAATAGATCACTTGATGAGTGGGCGTTGATGGCGGCTGCGCACCGGCTTGCACATGAGTGCCGTCGAGAGCTTCGAGAACGGCAGTATGAATTGCCGGGCGGGCTTTACTGATAAGAAGGTTCTTGCGAGTCGGGTTCACGCGGTTGGTCAGAAGAATGATGAAGGCGTCGCGGTCCGGATCGATGTAAATCGATGTGCCGGTAAAACCCGTGTGGATAATTGCGTGGGGAGAAGCTAAATCGCCCGGGAAAGACCCTTTTACAGGGGTATCCCAGCCGAGAGCGCGTGAGGTGCCGGGCGGCATGGATTGGCGCTGCATGAAAACTTTGAGGGTCGATTGGCTAACAATACGTTTACCGTTATAGATGCCACCGTTCAAATACATTTGAGCGAGAATCGCGAGATCATGCGCGGAAGAGAAGAGACCCGCATGACCACTGACTCCTCCCATAAGAAAAGCGTTCTCGTCGTGTACGACGCCGTGCACCAGCTCATGCCGAAGCACATTGTCCTGCTCCGTGGGCGGAATCCGATTCAGCAACTTCGGAGAAGGATTGAAGCCTGTGTCCTTCATATTTAACGGTTTGAATACATTCTTTTTTAGAAACCGATCAAGGCGCTGGCCTGTGATCCGATAAACGATCTCGCCCATGAGGATGAAATTGTAATCACGATATTGCATCTTTTGGCCTGGTTGGAAATCCATCGGCAACGTGTACACCAGATGCATGATGCCTTCACGATCCGTCGCCTGTTTCCAAAGCACCTTCCGGGAATTCAATCCGGAACTATGGCTCAGCAGGTTCCGCACCAACACCTGCTCGTGTCCCGGCGTACCAGCAAACTCTGGGATATATCGAGTTACCGGCGCATCCAAGTCCAGTAGTTTACGGTCGTAAAGAATTTCAGCAGCGGTCGTGGTTCCAGTAACTTTGGTAAGAGAAGCGAGATCGAAGATGGCGTTTTTGGGAACCGGGGCAGCGCCGGCGGAGTAATCCATTTTCCCAAAGGACTTCCAGACAACTAGCTTTCCGTGTTGGCCAACGGCAAGAACGGCGCCTGGAAACGCCTTTTTCTGGATCCACTTCTGGACTTCCTGAAAAGCATCCGCAAAGCGTTCGTCCTGGTCTTTGGTCTCCTCGGCTAATCGCTTGACCGGATGAGCCGCGGCCACCGGCATTTCAGGTGACGGGAGCGATTGAGGCTGCAGGGCATTCGCCGACAGCAAGATGAAGGCAATGATTGTAGAAATGAAAAGCAAGAGTTTCCGCATAAAATCTGCAATTAGAGAGACTGAAGGTGCTGCGCGCGCTGATTCGCATCTGACATCAGCGCCACTGCGGTCTTGCATCCGGCAAGACATCCGCGCATGACGGCGAGACTGCTGTAGTAATCGTTGTAGCGGAAGAAACCAGTTTGGCCCCTCCACATTGGATAGAAGTCGCAAGCTTGGAGCCACTTCTTGTACACAGGTTCAATATCGATATATGAATCAGGCACGAAGTTGGCAGCATCTTCCCAGTTTTCGGCGTAGAAGACTTTTGATACAGTGTGTGCCGGATATTTGCGTGAGAGCGGGTCTAAGCCCGCGTAGAAGATTGCATCGTGCACGATCAGATGGCAGTTCTGATGATCTTTGTGCCAACTTCCGTTCCAATGGGTTATTACGACATCCGGCTTATGCTCGCGGATGGCATCACATACCCGCATTGAGCTTTCGTCGTTGAATGGTATTTCGGCGTCGGGATAGATGATGAAAATGTTCTCCGCATTTATTAGGCTCGTCGCCTTTTGAGTAGCTATCCTTTGCATTTCACCGTACTCGTGAACGGGTATGTTATTCGGAGCGCCCTTTTCGCCCAGCGACAAACTCAAAAGAATTGCGCTTCCCCCGCGTTCGACTTGATTGGCAAGCGCAGCCCCCATGGTGAAGAGGCCATCGCCCGGATGGGCGGTAATCGCCATGATTTTCCCGGGCGTGCTCGTAACCGGCGATGACACTTGTTCGGAGCCTCTCGCGAGTGATGAAAATAAAAGTGGACCGCCCAAGAATTGAGCAAACGAACGTCGGTTTATCATATCTCTGTGCGCGTAATGCCTCGCATCTTTTTGTTAATCGTTGCCATCGGGCTTACTGGTATATCAAATACTTAGCGCGTAGCCTGCGAAACTCAGCCAGTTGCGATTGCGATTCCTTCAAAATTTGCCGCCCGCTTTCGCCAGCTTGGAATTTGGCGAGTATCTCATCGCTGCCTAACAAGCGCGGAGTCAGAATCACTTTTCCGGGGTGAAATTTCAATGTTGCCGCCACCAACTCCATCCCCATAAGCACTGGATCAAACACGTCGCGGTTTACGATCTGGATATCCAGGCCTTGACAGTCCTGATCTTTGTATATTGCGGCACTGGGTCGAAACCGCCGAGGTACAAACCGCACACCGGGCAAATGAAGACCATTCAAATATGCAGCCACTTCGCGTGCCCGAAACCATGGCGCACCCACGATTTCAAATGGCGTATCCGTTCCTCTTCCTACTGAAACGGATTTGCCTTCCAACAAACAAGTGCCTGGATACAGAATGGCTTCTGTCAAGTTGCGGATATTAGGTGAGGGATTGACCCACTCAAGCCCCGTCTCGTCGAACCACATTGACCGCCGCCACCCTTTCATTTTGATAACGTGAAGGTCAGCTCCTAACTTCTTCTCGGCATTGAAATAGCGCGCCATCTCGCCCATTGTCATGCCGTGCCGGATCGGAAAACCAGGCATGTAGGTCACAAACGAGACATATTTCGTATCAAGGAGAGGGCCGGCAACATCCACTCCGTCGATTCCGTTCGGGCGGTCGAGAACATAAAACGGAATGTGATGTTCGGCGGCCGCTTCCAGCAGGTAAGCCATCGACGTTACCGAAGTGTAGAAGCGAGCGCCATTGTCTTGTTTGTCGTAAACCAGCACATCGACATCTTTCAGCATCGCGGGTGTCGGCTTGTGCAGGCCTTCGTTGTACAGACTGTAGATTGGTATTCCCGTTGTCTCGTCAATGCTGTTGCCGATGTGGGTGTCCTCGCGCGTCCCATTGAGACCGTGTTCGAACGAAAAGATCGCGGTCAGCTTGATGTTGGGTGCTGCCGCGAACACATCTATATTTCGGCGTCCATCAAGAGTAACGCCGGTCTGATTGGTCGCTAGTCCGACACGCTTACCAGCTAGCGGTAGAAATTGCTCCTCTACGAGGACGTCGAGACCGGTTTTCACCTGCGCCGTCGCGCAGGCCGGATAAGCCACAGCACTCAGCGCAAGACATATTTGGATAAAAACACTTTTCATAGTTGCATCACTCAGTAGCTACCCGGCTGCATTGCGCTTACTTTTTTACGAATCCGATATTGCGAACTCCGTCAGAAGAACCGGCAAAGAGGTCGAAGCCCGTAAGCTTATCACCGTTGCGCTTGAACTGAATCACGATGGGCTCACGAAATTCGCCAGGCAGATTTGCTCGAAATTCATCGTGCAGCGTCGGCCGCAATTCAATCGGCTCGCTCCGCCCAACCGTCAGGCTCAACTTGTCATTTATCGATCGAACCCGATACGTAGCCAGCAGTTCGTCGCTATAGTAATCACCCGAATAACCGTTTCGCTCCGCGGCAGTAAGTTGGGCTGGCTGAATTCGGTCGAATTCGTGCTTGGAGCCCGACGCGGTGGTCCACGCCATCCGCACCCCGGAAGGTGAGGATTCGAAAACATATTTCGAACCTTTCGGATCCACAAAGACGTTGGGAGCAGCCAAGACGAGAATGGCAGGCGGTTCTAACGGCGACGTAGGGTCCGCCAGCGTGTTGCGGAGCGCAAGGTCATGATCCTGCGCGGCGACCAAAATAAAAGAGCGGTTGACCGGATCGCGATACAGTCCGGCTAAGGTAGTAACATCGGGCCCGCGCCCTCCGATTTGAGCGCCATCACTGCCGTATCCACCGGGTTTTGTGGCCATCTGCGCGGATTTGCGGAACTTCGAGGCGAGATATAAATCGGCGATCTGGCGAGCTTTCGAGGCAGGATCTGAAGTTGCCAAGTTGCAAAGACAGATGACGGAAAAGTTTTGGTTGGGAAAACGCAATAGTTCAGTGCGGTAACCGAAGAGGGCGCCGCCATGCTCAACCACGGGCGATCCGCGGTAATCCGTCAACTCCAGTCCGAGCGCATAATTAATGGTCCTTCCATTATTCAGGACTCCCCGTGTCTGCAACTCCCGAAGCAGTGTTCCTTTTCCCAGTTTGTCATTATAAAAGTTACGGTCCCATAACAATAAATCGTCAACGCTGCTCATCAAGCCGCCATCTCCCACCTTTTCGAAGTTCGTGGACCAGTCAACACGGAACCCGCCGCCTTGGCGTGGCGAATAAGCGGGAACGCGGCCTCGCAGAACTAACGCACGGTCATCATAGAAGCGCGTGTGTACCATGCCCAGCTTTTCGAAAATGTTTTCGTCGGCAAACCGCGAGAAGCGTATTCCAGTGGCGCGATGCACTACTTCCGCCAGCAAAAAATAATTCGAGTTGCTGTATTGATACTCGTCTCCAGGATTGAAATTGAGTCTCTTCTGACGGGCGATCAGATCAATCATTTCCTGAGTTGTATGAATATCTTCGACTGGGTCTCCGGCGAGCGATAGTAGTCCGAGTTCATCGCGAAGACCGCTTGTGTGATGGAGCATCTGGCGAAGGGTGATCTGATGGCCGTAAAACGGTATCTCCGGTATCCATTTGCGAATATCATCGTCAAGCGAAAGATATCCCTGCTCGGCGGCTAGCACAACACTGGCCGCAGTGAACTGTTTCGAAACTGAGCCCATATAGAAGACGGACTCCGGCGAGAGCGGCGATTGTAGCTCGATGCTGCCCATTCCGTAGCCGCGCTTATACACGAACTTGCCGTCCTGCACAACGCCGACAGCGCAACCGGGCGAGTCAGCATTGTCGTAGGCAGCAAAGATCATGTCTACTTTCTGCTGGAGTGCCCGGTCATCGCCGACGGCAGCGAGTGCGGAAAACCCGCAAAGCGCCAACAATGAAAACGCAACGGCTCGGTTCAACTTCTGCGCTCTCCTGCTGCGCGCTCTCAGAACGAAAAGCGCAGTGCGAATTGTAGATCGCGCGGCGTGCTGCCGGTTCGGGTGCTGGTGATTGTGCCGATTGTCGTAGTTCCTAGCGTTGCAGCAGGAAGTGCGAAGTTGGGCGTATTCGTTATGTTATACGACTCAAACCGCGCCTGGAGCGTGTAGCGTTCCTGGATTTTGAAATCTTTGAAGATAGAGCAATCCAGGTGCCGGAACGGCGGCCCCGTCAGAATATTGCGTCCTTCTGAGCCAATCGTCCCGATCGTCTGCGGTGCGAACGCGCCCGGATTGAACCATTCTTGGATCGTCGGATTCGAAAGATACGGATCACCGGTCACATTGGGGCGATCGCTACTGACACCGGTATTGCTCTGGGGCGTTGAATTCAGCACCGAAAACGGGGAACCAGTCTGATAGACCGCGATGGCATTAAAATGCCATCCCTTCAGAGCGCCTCCTTCCCAGCCGGTCAGGCTGCTGCCGAAGGGCAGGGCATAATTCAACATCAACGAGAACCGCTGGCGAATGTCCAGGTCGGTATCGCCCCACTCTAATTTGCCGTACTGGGAAGGAATCGCGCTGTAGTAACTGCCTCCCGTCGAGTAACTCTGGAAATCGCCGGTCGAGTGGCCCCAGGTGTAGCTGCCGATAAAACTCAGGCCGTGCGAGAGCCTGTGTTCAACGGTGGTCAATAAAGCGTCGTAGTTTGTCGCGCCAAACGACGACACCATATAGATACCGGTGATGTTAGGCAGCACACTGTAATAGGGTCGCTGCGTGACATAACTGTTCAATGGCGCCGGCTGGGGCGGCGCCAAATTGATATTGGGCACTATCCGCAGCGCTCGGGCGAACTCACCCACGTAACCAACCGTCAGCACTGTCCCCTTGAACGCATGCTGGAGGTTCATGTTGACTTGGTTCACGCGGGAGTTCTTGAAGTCGTCCTGTATCCCATATCGCGAGGACGCCACAGCCAAGTTCGATGGCAGAGGGAGGGGCGTGGATAGCCCCACAGTCTCAACATTAGGCGAGTAAGTGTTATACAAAGGCGGATTCAAAAATGGATATAGTGGTCCAGTCTGATCGTTGAAATAGACAAGCGCATATCCGCCGCGTAGCACCGTGTCATGACCGAGGCTCGCAGCAAATCCAAAACGAGGAGCCAGATTTGCGAAATCGGTCTTAACGTTACAGGTCGCGGAAACCCCGTTCTGTTTCGCCGTCAATAGCGTTGCCGTATTCGGATCGAAACACGAGAACTGTTGGTTTCCGCTGGCATCAGTGTAGGGCGTGAAGACGTCGTAGCGGAGACCCAGGTTCAAGGTGAGCCAGGGCTTCACGCGCCAATCGTCTTGCACATAGGCGCTCGGCTCCCATCGCTCAAAATAGTACGCCGACAGCAGAACGCTCCGGGAAACTGAATAAGCATCCCCTTCGAAGAAGTTGACTAGGGGGATCGCAGCCGCTGGAACTCCAGTTGCGCCGGGAAGGGCGGTGAAGCTGAAGCTGCCCGGGCCGGATCCGTTCTGGAAATTGTAAACGCGGCGGCGCAGCAGATCCGCTCCATACTTGAGTGTGTGCTTGCCGATCGTCTGCGACAGGGAGCCCTCATACTGGAATATGTTGTCCAGATCAATCAGCGGCAACGCGCCGCAGTTACCCATTCCTGTGTAGTTGGTAATGCTGACTTGCGCCAGGCAAGCTGTCGTGTTGTTGATATTGGAATTAACGATGCCGAACTGATTCCCAAGATCTTGCCCATAATCGACCGGGTAGGAGGCGTTGTTGATCCGCGTATAGCCCGCTCGAAGCTCAAAGACTTTGTTCGCGCCCCACATGTGGGTGTATGCCAGCAGGGCTTGCTGCGAACGATCAGGCGATGTGCCCGGATAGGACGCAGAACTCGCACCAGGCTGAATCCCGTTGACTTCCGGGAAACTATCGGGCGTGGCAGTATTCACGTTATTGAAGCTGTACCGCGCCGTCAACCGGTCCCTATCTGAAAAATTCTGATCCATGCGGACGTCGAATGAGTCACTGTCCTGCGTTCGGTTCGGGCTGGAAGCATAGTTGTTGATCGTACCCGGCAGATTCGGCGCTGGATACAGCGTGAAATACTTCAACGCGATCGGGTTAAGCTGAGTCGCCAGTAACGTGGGGCCGCCGATGTCCGAAAGATTTCCTGGGTGCTGCTCTTCGAACAGCGTCGGCACCGTGCTGACATACGCCACGGCTTGGACAATCCGGTAACCGTCGTAGTCAACAAAGAAGAAGGTCTTGTTCTTGCGAATGGGGCCGCCTACTGCGCCGCCAAACTGATTTTGCCGGTACTCTGCATTAGCACCCGGTTTGGTGAAGAAGTTCACGGCATCGAATTCGCTGTTGCGGACAAATTCGTACAACGCGCCGTGAAAATCGTTGGTGCCGGACTTCGTAATCACGTTGACTACCGCGCCGGGCGTCTTGCCGACCTCCGCAGGGTAATTGTTGGTTTGTACCTGAAATTCGGCGATCGCTTCGACCCCAGGCCGTATGCCAGTGCTGCCGATAGACTTTTCATTGTTATCCAGACCGTCCACCATAATGTTGTTCAGGGTGTCCGACTGCGCGAAAACGGAGACGGAAGCCCATTCGCGGCGGTCATCCGGCCGGGTTCCACTCGCGAGTGGCGCCGCCGGCCCCTCGTTGGCGCCCGGCGCCAGATCTGCCAACTGGAAAAAATTGCGTCCATTCAAGGGCAAATCTTCAACCCGCTGTTCCGTGATGACCGAGCTGAGCGTCGCAGTATCGGTCACAAGCGCTGCCGTTCCCCCTGCAACTTGTACCGTCTGATTCGTCGCGCCGAGCGCTACCCTGACGTCCTGGCGCAGAAGGCTGCCCGCATCTAATTTCAGGTTCTTCACCTCTGCGGTCTTAAAACCCGGGGCAGTTACCGTAATGGAATAGTAGCCGCTGGGTAGTGCGGTTTGGATGTACTCGCCCGCGCCGCTGGACGTCAATTGGTGTGTTTCGTGTGTTCCGGCATTTGTGATGACAATCTTTGCCTGGGCCACTACGGCTCCACTTGGATCGGTAATTGTGCCCAGAATGTCGCCTGTGACTACTTGCGAGATACAACAAAGAGAAGCGCCAAGCAATAGAGCGCAAAAAGCAATTAGACTCTTCATCCTTCTAACCTCCTTCGATATTTGTCGAGACCGCCGATGAGTGAGATTATGTCATTACAATGACCATATGTAAAGCGCCCGCCGATTTTAGGAAACTTTTCGGCGAGTTGAGGTGATTGTAATGATAGTATGATACTCCAGAGTGCATATGTCTCCGTTGGACAAAGAGTTGCCTGTTCCGCTTTATCATCAGCTCAAGTGCGCCCTGATTACCGCCATCGAGTCAGGCGAGTGGCAATCCGGGCAGCAGCTTCCGAATGAAGGTAAGCTCGCCGAAACTTTCGGGGTAAGCAAGGTCACGGTGCGTCAGGCTCTACGGGATCTTTCAGATGTCGGATACGTCCGGCGCGAACAGGGCCGTGGGACTTTTGTGTCCAGGCCCAAGCTTGGTCAAGGGCCACGTGAATTGAGTAGCTTTAGCGAGGAGATGCGCCGTCACCATCTGACGGCCAGTTCACGGATACTTGAACGCTTCGAGACCGGCGCGACTGAGCGTGTTTCCGAAGCTCTGCAAATTCCCTTTGGGGAGCAAGTTTTCGTGCTGAAGCGCCTGCGGCTAGCAGATGCCGAACCTATGGCAGTTCAAACGGCGCACATTCCTGTAAAACTCGTGCCTGGATTGGTGGAAGCGGATCTGGAGAATGCATCGCTCTACGAACTGTTGCACAGCCGCTATCGCCTGCAGCCGTTCAGCGCGCGCGAGACATATTCAGCAATCCCGGTAGACTTGATGCGTTCCGAACTGCTGCGCGTTCCTCCCGGGGCGCCGGTTTTAGCGGTGGAACGAGTGACCTACTTGGCAACGGGAAAACCGTTCGAATTTGTTCAAAGCCTCATACGCGGCGATCGATACAGTATCATCCTCGAACTGGAAGCCAATCGTTTTCCGCAAACGATCCGCCGTGGTGGCACACAGTGAGAGCAGGACACGATTGAGTCACGTCCTGGCAGTCGATCTCGGAGGTACAAAGACGTCAATCGCTCTCATCGACGATTCCGGATGTATTTTTGAGAAGCAAAGGCTTCCCGCGACGCCGGCCGTCGAGTCCACTGTCGAGCAGATTGTCGCTCGATATGACGAACTGAAAGGCAACTCGATTGCGGCAATCGGCATTATTGTGCCCGGCATTTATGACCCGGGCACCGGTAATGCATGGGCGCCAAATTTATGGGGAAAAGATTTTTATCCTTTTCGCAAGCAGATTGAGCAGCACCTAAGCGTGCCAATTGAGATTGGCAGTGATCGTGTCGCCAGCGCGGTTGCGGAGCAATGGCTCGGAGTAGCGCGCGGATTGCGGCACGTTGTTTTTGTCGCAGTGGGAACTGGCATCGGTGTGGGAATTATTTCCGATGGCCGGCCGGTCGAAGGAGCTCATGGAATCGCTGGAGCTGCAGGTTGGATGTTAGTCGCTGGTCCCTGGAAGCCCGAGTATTTGGCTTGTGGGGGATGGGAAACCGAGGCGGCAGGACCTGCCCTTGCGCGGCGGGCAGGAAAGCAAACAGCCGAAGCGGCTATAGAGGCAGCTCGCGCAGGAGACGTTCGGGTTTTGGAGGCCGTAAGTCAAACCGCGGACTATTTAGCGCTGGGGATCAGTGCGCTCATCGCCGTACTGGATCCAGAAATCGTGGTCCTCGGAGGCGGAGTAATGCAGGCGAGCGATTTGATGTTAGAACAAATTCGGCGCAATGCTCTAGCTTGGACCCAACCCGTTGCGGCAAAACATGTGCGCATCGAAACAACCGCGCTGGGCGAAGACGCGGGACTGCTGGGCGCCGCTCGGCTCGCTTGGCTTAAGACGGGACTTTAGATAGGAGACTGAACTCATGTCGGCAAAAGTGTATTACGAGCAGATCAGCGATGTGCTCGCTGCGATTCACAATCGCGAAGAGAAAAAAATTGAACGTGCTGGGCAAATGTTGGCCGATTCGATCGCCGCAGGCGGACGCGTTTATCTTTTTGGCAGCGGCCATTCGGTGATTCCGGTAATGGACATATTTCCGCGATACGGAAGCTTCGTTGGCTTCTTTCCTCTCTACGATCCGCGGCTAATGTGGCACAACGTGGTGGGTCCTGGAGGTGCGCGCGAACTCTTATGGCTCGAACGTCAAGAAGGTTATATTCAGAACTTCCTCCAGAGTTTTGCGTTTGCCCCTGACGACTGCTTCGTCGTGTTTTCGCATGGCGGGCTGAATGCCGCTCCCATCGAAGCCGCCTATTACGCGAAGGATAAGGGATTGAAGGTCATCACTGTCTCTTCAATGGCGAATGCCGCTACCGCTCAGGCGACACACTCCAGCGGCAAGAAGTTGAGCGACCTGGCCGATATCGCGATAGATAATTGTGTTCCCCCGGAAGATGCGCTCGTGAGCATTGGCGATCCGGAGAAGATCGGTGCGGGGTCAACCATCGGCGCGGTGTTTGTTGCGATGGCGCTCCTGACGGAAACCGGAGCCCGGCTGAAAGCGAAAGGCCTTAAGACGCAAACGTTCGTTTCCCCGAACGTCCCTGGAATCAGCAAAGACCATAACCTACGGGTATTCGACCGTTATACGGAAAAACTCTTCGAACGATCGCCCGTTGCATATGCGGAGGCCTGATACGCGCTCCATTGCGCTGCTAAGCGGCGCTGCTTACGCCAGCATGTTTGTGTTTGGCATAGTGATGGCTGTGTTGGGCGCCATCCTGCCACTGCTCGCAGTCCGGCTGCAACTCGCCACGCCTGAGATCGGAAAGTTGTTTCTCGTGATGAACGGCGCCATGCTCGCGTCGAGCCTTGTTCTGGGTCTGGCCATGGACCGGTTCGGTATGAAGCCCCCGCTCGCGGTAGGTCCATTGCTGGTCGCCGCAGGGTTAGCTACCGTGTTGAACGCAACCACATTTGTGGCATTGCTGCCTTCAGTTGTTCTGTTCGGCATCGGCGGCGGAGCGCTGAACGGAGCGGCAAACACGCTCATCGCCGACCTCCATGAGGATCCAAGGCGCAAGGGCGCCGCGTTGAATCGATTGGGCGTTTTCTTTGGGTTTGGCGCGCTGTTTCTACCGTTCGTAATCGGCGCCTTACTGGCGCGTTACTCGGTGGCGCCGCTGCTGATTGCAACCTCCGCTCTCTGTGCGGCCGTGGGTGTATTTGCGTCGTCGCAACGTTTTCCTGCGCCCAAGCAACGTCACGCGTTTCCGCTGGGGGATGTGCGGCGCTTTCTGCGTTCGCCGCTGGTTCTGGCATTCGCGTTCCTGTTGTTTTTCGAATCGGGTGTGGAATTCACACTCGGCGGTTTCATCTCCACGTACCTGATCCGCGACATCGGCCTGCGTTCCATCGCACTCGCTTCCTGGATTCTTGCCGGATATTGGGCGTCAATTATGATTTTGCGCGCCGTATTGAGCCGGACCGCTCTTCGCATGGACCCATATCGGACGCTGCTGCTCTGTTCTTCCGGGGCTGGTATTGGAGCGTTGCTTGCCGCACTCGCTCCAAGTCCGGCTATAGCGGCATTCGGCATCATTATCTGCGGTTGCTCGCTGGCAGGCATTTATCCCACTTCGCTAGGGATTGCAGGAGACCGATTCCAATCGCATTCGGGCACTGTCTTCGGAATCCTGTTCACAATAGCGCTCGCTGGCGGCATGATCCTTCCCTGGCTCGCTGGACAAATTGGGGCAGCCGCTGGCCTGCGTTGGACATTTGGAATGATTGCCGCGGCATTCGCAGCCATCATGGGGCTAAGTCGCATGGCTCAGCGTATCGACCACCAGAACCAATTTTCAAAGGAGATCGCGTGAACATCTTGGTTGCTAAGAAACACTGGTTCGTTTTTCTGGCTGTCTCGACCCTCGCAGGCCAGCTTTTTGCCGGTGACGTCCTGACTGGCTTGGATGTACTACGCAGCCAAAATTTCGCTTCGCTGAAAGGTAAGCATATCGGTCTCATCACGAACCAGACCGGGCTGAGCAGCGATGGCCAGCGTAATATCGATCTAATGCTGGCGGCTGGGATCGACATAAAAGCGTTGTTCTCACCCGAGCACGGTCTCTTGGGGATTGAGGATCAACCCAACGTGAGTGACACGACCGATGCAAAGACAGGACTTCCGGTGTACAGCTTGCACGCCGGTGGAAAGCATCGAATTACGCCCGAGATGGCCCAGGGCATTGACACGCTCGTCTACGACATCCAGGATGTGGGAGCGCGCTTCTACACCTATTCCTGCACGATGATTTACAGCATGGAAGAAGCAGCGAATCTGCACCTGCCGTTTTACGTTCTGGATCGGCCAAATCCAATCACCGGTACTCACGTGGAAGGCCCTGTGATCGATCCCGACCAGCATTCCTATGTTGGTTGCGCCGCGGTTCCCATCCGGCACGGCTTTACGTTTGGAGAACTCGCCCGGTACGTCAACGGCGAACAGCACCTGGGAGTGGATCTCCACGTTATCAAGATGGAAGGTTGGAAGCGCGCTGACTGGTGGGACGACACCAATCTTACCTGGGTCGATCCCTCACCAAATATGAATAGTCTCGATGCAGCCACTTTGTATCCAGGCCTGTGTTTGTTGGAACAGACCAGGAACTTTTCGGTTGGCCGGGGAACCAGGGCCGCATACGAGCAGGTCGGCGCCGATTGGCTGGATGCACGCAAACTTGCGGGATTTTTAAACAATCGCAGAATATCTGGAGTGCGCGCATATCCTATGCGAATGCATCCCACCTATTCGCATTTCAAAGATCAGGACATCAATGGAGTTCGCTTTATAATCACTGACCGTAACGCCTTGAATTCCGTGCGGCTGGGACTAGAGATCATTTACGCGCTACAGAAACTATATCCCGGCAAGATCGATATCGATATAAACCATCGGCTCATTGGAAGCGCCTCGACCATCTTGGCGCTCAAAAATGGTGAGGATCCAGAGACGGTTGAGAGTCATTACGCCAGCGGTCTGAAGCAGTTTCTCGTAACCCGCGAGAAGTATCTCCTTTATCAATAGTTCTAAAAATGGACAAGTTTTCTAAGTTAATTCCGACGCCCGGGGCTTAGATACTTGTTGAACCAATCGAGATTTTCGTGCATGATATTCAGCACGATCTTCGACTCACGCGGTGTATGGTTGGAACGCGGATAGACCACCATCCGAACCGGAACGCCCTGGGACTGGAGTGCGTTATAAAATTCTTCGCCTTGTCCAAGCGGCACGACTGTGTCATCGTGGCCCTGCTGGATCAGCGCTGGTGTGGTGATACCTTTCGCGTTGTACAAGGGCGAATGTTTGATGTAGACCTCTGGATTTTCCCAGGACTCGGCGTGCATGTAGTCGGGAACAAATGTCCACATATCGGCGGTGCCATTCATGCTGGCAAGGTCTGTGACCGGCGCCCCTATCGATGCGGCCTTAAAGCGATGGGTTTGCGTGATAGCCCACGACGTCATGTACCCGCCGTAGCTCCAGCCAGCAATACCGAGACGCGCGGGATCAGCAACTCCCATTTCGATCACTTTATCTACGCCCGCCATCATATCGTGAAAGTCTCCGTTGCCCCAGTCGTCATAGTTCGCATATCGGAATCGCTTTCCATAGCCGGTGCTGCCCCTGACATTGGATCGCAATACTGCATAGCCATGCGACGCAAACGCAGCGATTGGATAATGTCCCGGCAAGGCGATAAAATCCTGGGCAAAGGCGCCTGGAGGTCCGCCGTGACTAATCACGATCAACGGATAGCGCTTGCCCTTTTGGTAATCGGCCGGATAAGTCAAAAGACCTTCTATATCGAAGTTACCAGGTCCCTTCCATCGAATGACACGCGTCAAACCTAGAGGCAACTTCGGAAGATCCGCGTTCACGTTGCTGGCTTGGCGCGGAGTCTTGGAACCCGAGAGAGAAAGAGAAAACGCTTCGGGGGGCGTGGCGCTGTCTTGGGCAGAGAAGCCAATCACAGTTCGTGTCGAATTCAAAGACGCACCGGAGAAGTTACCGTGACCGGGCGCATAGAACGAAACCGGCGCGCCATCAATCGGCACGCGGTACAGCGCGCTCGTTGTGCCTAACGCCTCTTGCACGAGTATGGAACGGCTATCACTCGCCCATCCGATAAGCGACGGCTCTTGATTAAATGTCTCTGCTAACTCGCGCGTTTGACCACCGGAGGCCGGTACAATACAGATTCGGAAATCAATGGCCCATCCTGGAGGAATGTCGCTCCGGCGATATGCGATCCATTTCCCATCCGGCGAATACAGCGGAGTATCTTCCGAGGCGGGCGTTTCAGCAACAGGCCGTATTCTGCCACTTTCCAGATCGACTTCCGCAATGTCCAATTTCCGCCAGTCATCGAAGCGCGGTCGTGGCATATGAGCGAATACGATTTTGCGATCATCCGGAGACCAATCCATGAAGCCGCCGCCAAAAGCTCCTCCAAGCTGATAGTTCTGCTTTGTAATCAAGCGCGCCGATTGTGGATCTTCGCCGTTCGTCACGACTGGGACTACCCACAAGCGTTGATATGCATAGCCGGTACCCACAACGTGCCAGTCTTCCTTAGCATTTCGTCGTTTTTCTTCTTCTCCCGTTGGATCCGTAGGCGCGGTGAAAGCGATCAAGCGGCCCTTGCTCGACCAGCGAAAGGCGCTCACTCCGCTCTTCGAATTAGTGAGTTGCCCGGTTTCCCGGCCGTCCGGCGTGCTGATCCAAATGTTGCTAACGCCCGAACGTGTACTGAGAAAGGCGACTCGCTTCCCATCGGGCGACCATCGCGGGCTGCTCGATGAATGCATTCCATGCGTTAGTTGAAACAACTGAGTGCCGTCTGCGTGTGCCAGCCAAATTTGGGAAATCGGCTCACTAATTTCGAGATTATGCTGTGTGACCGTGAATGCAACGGAGCGGCCGTCTGGCGATACTTGAACGTCACCCACACTCTTCACTCTCAGCATGTCGTCCGGTGTCCAGCCGTGTAAAGCGACGGTAACGACGAAAAACCAAGAGAGGATTCGTAATCGCATGCAGCAGACTGTAGCACGCCTAGTCTAGGAACTTGTTGAAATCGGACCGATGTGGGCATATGACCATTCGTGAGAGCACCGGGAGGAAATCATTGGGAGGGTCTTTGTTTCACCCGATACCTCCCTTCGATCACGATCATCGAAAGCAGATCTGCGTTGCTGGTGAAAGCAGCCTGAGTATTTGTGACTACTAAAGGAATCTTTTGTTGCGAGCCGTCCGAATCCAGTCGAAATGCCCGAATATGGTTCAGGCCGGGATCGCAACGGATCGAAATTCGAGCTCCGGCCCGCTTGTCCGGGTTGAGGACGGCGACCAAGGTAGCGTCCTTGTCTTCTTGCCGCCATTGATACGTCTTTACCTCGAGCGATGCATCCGCGTGACCGACGTCTACGGTATCCCGAAAGGTGCCGTGGCCGATCCACGGAGCCGCCACCTTTCGAATGGCCACTAACTTTGCAACTTCTTCCCACCATGCCTGGTCTTCGGTCATGGGGTCCATAAAAGCGAAAAGCTTACCTACTAAGATGTCGCGCGCCAACCAGTAAATGGCTATATCGCGAGGCAAGGTGGGGATACCGGGATATATCGTATTGGGCGAATTACGCGGGTTGGGAAAGAAATTGGCCTGAATGACTTCGGGAAAGGTGTACTTATAAAGTTCGGGAAACGCAAACTTAGTGCCAGCGTACCGGGGACAGAAATATCCTTGAAAAAGCGCGTAGGGAGCATAAATATCTGCCGTTCCTTCGATCATGAACGCTACTCCCGAATTCAGCTTTCGATCAGTTTCATAAGCCTGACGTAAGAAGCTACGATATTCCTGATTCCATAACCCGGGACCATCGTGACCGTGCCGGGTGCTGTAGCAGGCGAACGGCCGGGCGGCGGCAACTTGATCGTAGTAGATCAATTGGGAGCCGTATTGGGCAATCGCGGTTGTCCCGAAATCCGTAAGCAACTTTTGCCATCGCATACTTCCCGGACACATGACGGCAAAGGATTCCGGCGATCCGGGTGAATATGTTTCGGTCGAATATGAACCATCAGGATTTCTGGCAGCGGCTTCTTCGCCTAAGCTAGAAAAATACAAAGATCTGCGATTAAAGATACGAGCGTTGATATAGGTCATAATTTGGCCGCCTTGCTCGCGTATTTGCCGCCAGGCTCGTGCCATTTCGATCGGGCCGCCCAGATCGAGATCCGGATAGTATTCGGGGTCTTGCGAATCGAACCCGCCACGGGACCAACCGTAAGGAACGATGAGGTCCATACCGAGTTCCCGCTCTTGTCGCCACAGAGCGGGCATATCAGAAAAACGATAACCAATCTTGCCGTAAGCGTTCTTGAGAAATGGCAACCATCCACCCGTCTTTTCGCGCCACTTGTCTCCGGCGAAAGGAATAGACACTTGAGCAGTAAACCAAGTGCGATAGCGATCTGCTGCCCAGTGCCAGTCACTCCCGTGCGCCGCCACAATAAACGGGGCCAACGTGGAAGTTTGACTCGGCCGAACAGTCACCCACTTCCGAAATTCAAGATTCATCGAGCCGGCGCTCGGGCCCTCTGTATCCGCATGGAGCACAGTTACAAGGAAGCCAGGATCATAGGAGGCTAGATATAGTCCGTGCTGCTGATCAACGTAGTCAAGCCACATCATACTTGCCCCCCCTGCATAGGTCAGCTCACGAACGTAGTGCCCGTCTTGCTTGGTAATCCGGCGGCTACCCATTTCGAGTGGCGAAAGATGCTTTTCGGCGATGTCGGCAAAGTCTTTCACGGCATGCGGAAATCGTTCGCCTCCCAAGTAAGGAAGATAGAGCTCATCATCTGTCGAACTCGGGCCCAAACAGATACCGTAAATTCGCGGCAGCGTGACAACAAAAACCGTGCGCTGACGATCGCGATTGCTGATCTGAACGGTCCATCGGCTTCCAGCATATTCGGTTAAAAGTCGTACCGATATGCGAATTCCTATAGAGATATCTCCGGCCGAAGAGCGTACGCGATCCGATTCAATTACGGCCGTATCGTTTGAAATCGATACTCGCGGCGATAGCGGATACGCTTTGATCTGGCCGGAACCGTCCGCATTGCCTATCGTTACTTCGACCAACGGCGGCGGCTGATTTGCCCGTTTGAGGTAATTATCTTTCGACAAAGCGGGTGTGAAGCCGACGAGTCTCCCGTCGTGCGTAAAAGTCAGTTGCAAAGACTCGTTCTTGAGTACAACGAGATCTGGCGACGTTGGTTGTGCTAGCGTTACGGCGGCAACGGTAGAAAAAATGATCAATATCGAAGCACGTAGCATCTTTTAAATTCAGTGATACCATTAGATCTTTTCAACAGCGGCAAAGCTCGAACGGCACGAAAGCAAGATCAGCTAGACTCATCGGAATATTTCATCGTCGACGGGCGCCGGTCACCACCCAGGAGTTGGTAGACGAGCTAAACCCAAACTGCGTGATTGGGACAAAGGAGCCGACCCACGGGAGCCAATTCGGCCGCTTCGCCCACCGCTGCAGAACACCGGGTTGATGACGGAGCGCGAGGATTTCAATCTGAAGCGCTGCACGGCTTTGAAATGACGCCGGATACGCCTCGATCGTTTCCGTTAACACTCCTCAAAGCGAATTCGCACTTCCTCAAGCTTTGCATTCTGGGCTTCTTTCCAGGGAATCGTCGTTCCTCCTCTTTGCATTACACGTCACGGAACGCTGACGCACCTCCAGCGAAACCGCACTCTCCGGTGAGAATAGCGAACTTAACTGTCGTTTATTGCGTGTATATATAGCGAACAATCTTAATAGACCTTCTTTCTTAAGACCGGCGTGCCGATAAGGGAGTTAGGGAAATGCTACAACCGCAGCCCCTCTTCGCGTTGATTCTGGAGGACCAAGAAGCAGACTTCGATTTGGTCGCGCGCGAGTTGCGAAGAGCCGGATTCATTGCACGCTGCCACCGCGTCGAAACGGAGAAGGAATACCTTGCCAAGCTTGAGGAAAGACCCGACATAATTCTTGCCGATTATGCACTGCCAAGCTTTAGCGCCTTACACGCATTGGAGTTGGTGGAGAAATTGCAGGTTGACATCCCATTCATTGTGCTAACGGGATTCGTCAGCGAAGACGTCGTCGTCGAGTGCATGAAACGCGGCGCGGCAGATTACCTTCTCAAAGATCGACTTGTACGGCTTGGCCCTGCTGTGAAGCGTGCTCTGAAGGAAAGCGAGCTCCGTCAACAGAGGCGCGACATGGAAGCAGCGCTTCGGAAGAGTAATGAGCGATTTCTCCACTTGGTCGAAACCACCAGAGTGATTCCCTGGGAATTCGATCTGGACGCTTCGCGAGTCACGTATGTAGGTCCACAGGTAGTCAGCTTGCTTGGCTATCAACTGGAGGATTGGTACAAGAAGGAATTTTGGGACTCGGCGGTCTACCACGACGACACGCAAGTCCTGACCACACTGCCCCAAAACATAGAGCCATCACCCAAGGATCACGAATTCAGCTTTCGCATGTTGGCCAAAGACGGAAGAATATTAGACTTGAACTGCGTTGTGACGCTGACCATCGAGAACAACACGAAAATGTTGCGGGGTTTCATGACGGACGTCACAGATCTCAGAAGGATGCAAAGGTCGTTGGCGCAACAAGCGGCGATACAGGAAGAGAACCGTCGTATTGTCGAGGAGCTCAAGACAAAAGAGATTGAGACTTTGCGCGCACACGCCGGCCGGGAGGCGGCTGAGGTGCGAGCCGCTATGGCCGAACAACTTTTTCGGGCCAACGAGGGTCTTCACGCGGCTAACCGAAAGCTCAAAGATACTCAAGCACAGTTGATCCAGACCGAGAAGATGGCGTCTTTAGGACAGCTTGTTGCCGGAATCGCTCACGAGATCAATAATCCAATGGCTTTTGTTATTAACAACCTGTTTATCGTTGAGGACCGTCTGAATCATGTCGTGCCGGAGATTGAGTCATTGCTGTCCGAAGCTTCGCGAGTGAATTTGCGGAAGATACGAATTCGGTTGGGTGAGATGAAGGAAGGCCTGAATCGAGTAAAGGAACTTGTGCTCAGTTTGCGTACCTTCTCGCGTCTAGACGAAGAAATGTTCAAGGCGGTTGATATCGGGAAGAGTATCGACTCCGTCCTGCTCTTCTTGAACCACCGCATGGAAGGACGAATCGAACTGGAGAAATTGTACGGTCCGGAAAGAATGCTCTATTGCTCCGGAGGCAAACTCAACCAAGTATGCATGAATGTGATTTGCAATGCGATTGAAGCCATTCCCGGTAACGGGAAAATTACCATCAGCACGGGGCAGAATGACGACGTTTTTACGATTTCGGTTCGGGACACCGGAGCGGGTATACCGGACGCCATCCGAAATCGCATTTTCGACCCATTCTTTACCACTAAGCGAGTGGGCGAGGGCACCGGTCTGGGGTTAGCCATCTCCTACGGAATTATCCAGGAACACCAGGGCTCGATCGAGGTCCGGAGCGACGAAGGCGTGGGTTCTGAATTTATTATCAAGGTCCCTCGAGATCTGAAGTCTAGAAGAGAATCAGATCGAAGAGCCATCGCTTAGCCTCTTTCCCACTGCGGGCGGAGCCTCGTTCAAAATCAACCAGTAAAGACCTAACTGCCGGACAGCATCGATAAATTCATTGAAATCGACGGGTTTCCGAACGTAGCTGTTCGCGCCGAAGCCATAACCCGCGATGCGATCCTGTTCTTCATTCGAAGATGTCAGAATGACGACGGGCAGAAGCCGTGTAGACTCGACCGTTCGCATGCGTCGAAGCACCTCAAGGCCGTCAATCTTGGGCAACTTCAAATCTAGGAGTATGAGCTGGGGCATTACCGTCAAATCGCGTCCTTCGTGATCTCCCATCCCGAAGAGATAGTCGAGCGCTTCGACTCCGTCGCGAGCGATTACAACCTCGTTGGCGAGATTGTGTTTCTTTAGCGCGCGCATCGTCAGGACTTCGTCATCGGCGTTATCCTCAATCAGAAGTATCATCTGTTATTCATCTCCTCTTTCTAGAGCGTGAAAAAAAATGTGGCGCCCTTTTCGACTGCCGCTTCCGCCCAAATCTCACCGCCGTGCCGGCGAATGATTCGTTGAACGGTGGCGAGCCCGATTCCGGTACCGGGAAACTCATCGGTGGAATGAAGGCGTTGGAAAGCTCCAAATAGACGAGCGGCATAGCGCGGATCAAAACCCGCTCCGTCATCGCGCACAAAACACACTTCCCGGCCGTTGTCGCCTTGGAATCTGCCAACTTCAATTCGTGCGCGGCCGTGTCGGGTAGTGTATTTCCAAGCATTGCCAAGTAGATTCTCAATTACAACGCGCAACAGCCGGGAATCTCCACTGGCGACAAGATTCTCTTCGATCACAAATTCCACAGGCCGGTTCGGCCCGCTCTTCTGAAGCTCCGCCGCAACCGATTTGGCTATCGCGCTCAGATTGAGGCTCTCCTTGTGCATCTCGCTTCTGGTGACGCGGGAGAGATTTAATAAGTCGTCAATGAGCCCGGACATGCGCTGGGTCGCTCCCCGCACGCGCTGAAGGTAATTCTTGCCATCGGAATCCAGCTTTTCTCCGTAGTCTTCCAAAACCGCCTGACTGAATCCGTCAATACTGCGTAACGGCGTTCGCAGGTCATGCGCGACGGAGTAGGAAAAGGCTTCCAGTTCTTTATTGGCGGCGGCGAGCTGCGTAGTACGCTCCTGGACGCGCCGCTCCAACTCGTCGTGAGCTTCCGTTAAAGCTGTATCGCGCCGTTGAATCTCCGTCAACATCTCGTTGAAGGCCTCGACCAGCGTAGCGAGTTCATCATGATTGGAGCTTGCTGGGAAACGGATCGAATAGTCCTTCTGGCGAGAGATCATGCGTGCGGTTTCCGCCAATTGCACGATGGGGGCGGAGATAACACGTTGAGACATCCTCGAAATTAGCAGCGCGGCTATCAGAGAAACTAGCATTACGACAGTGACAATCAGTGCATAACTCTTCAGGCGGTCATTCATTGCGTGCAAATCTGATCGAAGATAGACAAAGCCAATCGGCTTCCCTTGAAAAACGATGGACCTGACTAAGGAGATTTCGTTCCCGTCGAACCAGTGCATCTCGATTTGACCTGCCGGAATGATTGGCAGCCTCCGAGCTTGGCTCTTGCCGCCCCGCCGATAGCTGGCGAATAGCTGACGATCCAACGTATAGATTCCAGCATTCAGGATGTGAGGCGACGCCGTCAACGCCAAAAGAGTGCTTTCCGCCGCGCGTTGGTCGGTGAAAAGAATAGCGGATACGGTGTTGGACCCGACTATTTGGCCGTCAGTAGATAGATTGCTTACAACGCCAACCCGAAAGGTGTAGAAGTCATAGGCAAAGAGGGCCGAACAGGCCAACAACAGGGCCACGCCGCTTACGAGCATGTTCACCGACGTGAGCTTCCGGGAGATCGAATTCTGTCCAATTCTGCGCATTATGTAATCATCCGCCGGGAATCGGACTTCTCTTCACTGCTGCTGCCACCCTGAGAAGTTCGGAGCTCAGTGTCAGCCCCGCGCTCTGAGTCGCAGTGAGGTCAACCTCAAATCGCACTTTATTTCCGTCCAAAACGAACTGGATCATGCCTCCGCGCTGCGAAAACTGGGGCATGTCGCTGACCGTTAGAACCGCCGCTTTGTTCAGGTCTTCGAGAATTGTTTTCAGGCGGGTGTCCTCCGATGAGCTGATGAAGAGGATCTGGCAGCTAACCGCCTCGTGCGCATCTACGATCCTCTTGGCGACCACGCGTTTGCCGTCTATTATTCCGTCCGCGACGGTCGTATAAAGCGTTGCGCCAAATGGATCCTGGCCGTATACGCAGATATTGAACAGGTTGCTCTTAGTTCCCGCGGCATTAGCTGGCCATTGGACGAATTTGCCGAAGTTATAAAGGTAGGCGACTTGCACCTGGGACTCAGTAGGCTTTGGCCGTTCGCCGGCTGGACTTGAAACGGCAAACGGCAGACCCGATACAACCACGGCAGCGCCAACCAAAAGTCGCCGCAGCCACCAGGCTGCTCGTTCTACTAACCCCAGATCTATCGGATCCGCGCAATTGAGGCCGTTTGTCGATGCCAGCCCCATCACCTTCTCCACGTTATTTTCGCGTACACTGCTCTCTTAATCCCGACTAACAGGCCGGGATCCCCGCCAAATTCCTCGTGCGCGGGGCGCAGCAGATTCTGCCCTACAAGCGAAAAGTCGAAATTTCGCTTAACATGCCATCCGAGCCGCACGTCAACAGTGCTGTAAGCGCCCACGGCTTCTGCGGGAAGCGCATTTGTGTATCGGTAAGTCTCATCGAGTTCGAAATGTTTTGGAAGGTTAAACAAAGATTGGAAGCTCGCTAAATTGTTCGGGCTCACTCCGAGATAAGAAGACAATAAATTCCCCACGTTGGTGAATCCCGGCATATCCCCCAATTGCATATGCAAGAACGAATAGGAGGCGCGCACCTGCCACCAGTTCGTAATTTTCCAATCCGGAGCGACCTCCGTGCCGATCGTGTGGCCCGCGATTACGTTGGCATAGGGCGTCAGAATCAAGACCCGCAGCGGGTCGTCCGCCTCAGCCAGCGACAACGGACCATAGCCCTGCAGGTCGCTGTAGCGATTGTAAAAGGCCGTGAAATCGAGATATAAGTTCCGGTTTACCTGCGTTCGATATCCCGCCTCATAGCCGAGCATTTGCTCTGGCTTTAGTTTGGGATCCCCAACGACGTCTAAATAAACCGGGATCCCTGAAACAGAGCCTGCCAGGATATTGAAGTCGAGATCCTCATCCAGGCGTGACGGCGTCCGCACGGCTCGCGTTACTGCCGCCCAAAAGGATTGCCGGTCTGAAGGCGTCCATAGCAGCCGGCCACTCGGCTGGTAATCAAAACCGCTGAAATTGTTGTGCTCCAGCTTGGTTCCCGCTGTCAGAGTCAGCTTGTCCCGTACGATCGGCAGTTCGTACTGCACGAAGCCGCTATAAATCGAGTCAACCTGCTTTTGCGGGGAAAAATTTACGACGGGCGACGTCTGAATGAAATTGCTCGGACTCACCCGCGCTCCCAAACCCCAAGTTAGCTCTTGATCGCCATGTATGCGCGCATGCTGGACAAAGTCCACGTCGAACGTATCTCTGGTTTCGCCGATTTCGAGGTCTTGCAAGTTGGTCCGGTCGAAGTACGCTTGAATCTGTATGTCGGAGCCTTCGGCGGTGTGTTTCCATCGCGCCAACAAATTGCCTCCGGAGAAATTCGCCGTATCATCCAGAATCGTCTGGGCGGGGGGAGAGAACGAGGCCAGATTTATTCTCTCGCCGTTGTCCTGGCGGTAGATATCGCCTTGCACGGTGAAGGTGTTCTGTTTGTCTATCTTCCAATTGGCATGGAAGCCCATTTGCCCCAGCCGGTTGTGATCGAATCCATCGCCGTCGGAGTGAAATTCCGGGCCGCCGATCGAACCCATACCGTAGATGCGATAGTTGAAGTCCTTTCCAACCGAGCCTCCATAGCGGATCGCGCCGGTCCCCTGGTCCACGTTTCCGCCGCCCAATGTGGCCACAGTACCCTGGGTGTCCTCTGCGCTCTTCGTGATGATGTTGATCACTCCGTTTACCGCGTTTGCTCCCCAGATTGTGCCGCCCGGCCCACGGATCACCTCAATGCGCTCCACGTCCTCAAGCATCACATTTTGTACGTTCCAATAAACTCCCTCGTAGAGCGGCGTGTAGACGCTCCTGCCGTCAATCAAAACCAACAAGGACTTTGAAAACTGGCCGGCAAACCCGCGAATCGAAACGGACCAATGATCCGCATCAATGCGCGCCACCTGTACGCCGGGCGCTGAGCGCAGAGCATCCGGGATGCTCGTGGCTCCAGAACGGCGTATGTCTTCCTGCGTAATCACAAAGATTGCAGCCGGCGTTCTCAGAACTCGCTGAGGGTCCTTGGAAACAGTGGTAACTTCCACGTTGCCCAGCTCTTCAAGGCTCAATTGCTTGAGAGGTTCAACGCTTTGCGGGTCTTGTTGCGGAGAACCGGCACGGCTTGGGTTGAACATTCCCGCCAGCAGTAATGCAAGTATTAAGGCCGCCGAGGAGCGGACACACTTCGTCTGTACTGGGGCATCGACGCCAATGACTTCGTTATGTAGGCCTACTGGGGCTAAGCTGCGTAACAGCCCGTCCATACGTGATGCTCCGTTCCGCTTTCGCGCTTACGAGTCTTCGCTACGTAGAAGTGCCGGACCGTAGCCTCTTCTCTCAAAGGGTTATCGGCAGCCACAGCGGATTTTTTCAATTTATTTAGGGGTCCACCGCGCTAACCGAGCCTCGGTAGTGAATGAATCATTCTTCATTTCTGCCGGTGCCGTTTCACCGGGCGATGATGTTCAGCATTCGGTCTCGAACAGCTTGTCAACGGCCGGCAACAGCTGGTCGAGCGCTACAGCTTTGTCCAGAACGGCAGTGGCGCCAAGCAGCCGGGCTGCACCCAGAAATTGGCCCTCCATAAACCCGGAGACAACAAGAACTCTCGGTGCTCGCACTAGCCGGCGGACGGATCTCAAGACTTCAAATCCGTCCAGGTCGGGTATGTTCAGATCTGACGAGCCAGAAACATAATGCCCATGGACCCGAAATTATCAAGGTTCACTATCAGTTCCATCCACTTTTTGGACAGAGTCTCCGCGTGCAGCGACGGGTGAAGTTTCCTCATGGAGATTACATCTTCTTCGAGTTGCCAGA
>DATAXY010000025.1:0-374154 GCA_036272835.1 Bryobacteraceae bacterium | reverse complement strand
AAGACGTTCCTCTTGAAGCGAGAGATTGTTGAGCTGGCGCTGATAGGTGGTCAGAGTTTTCACGTCGATCATGGCGGCGCGGACGGCCTCATCCTGGTTTTGGAAGAGATCGGCGAATTCGACGCGGCCGACGGCGTAGATGCCTTGTTCGAGGGAGAAAATCCGATCGATGCGCCACTGGGTCTCGGCGATGTTCTGGGTGAGTTCTTTTTCGCGCTCGGTGACGGGTTTGAACTCGGCTTCGAAGCGGGCGACGTGCTTCTTGTATTCCTCGACATCATCGGTGGGCAGCAGAACGGTGCGGCCGGTCAGCGCCGTGCGGACGGCGTTGTGAGAGGATCTGGCTCGGCCCTCTTCGGTCCGAGGACCCGTAGATAGTTTGGCATTGGCCTGATTGGGGGATAGGAGATAGAGAGCGGCAAAACTGCACCCCCCAATCCGAATCGAGTGGGCTAGTTAAAAAGACCTAGAACGCCAGGTGCTCAAAATTGTTAATCCGAGAATTGGCGAATCAGATTTGCGGTGATCGTAAAAACGCGCCAGGCAAACGTCTTGCGGTGTTTCGATGCCGCTACTCGATGCACAAGAGATCGTTTGGGTTACGCCTTCGAACCCCGGGGGGAATCTCCAGAGATTACAACTACCTGGACGTTCTCGGCAACTCCCGAATCCTGAAAAGCCGGTCTCGACTTCACCTCGGTGTTCCACTGCTTCTCCGAAAAGACACGCTTCGTTTCATAGATAACGCAGATGAGTGTTTTCCACTCAGGGGATGAATAACCAACGACATCCGAAAACAGCTGATCTAAGACAGTCCGGGCCTCGTTGTCGCTCTTGACAAACTTATATTCCAGGAGTGTCTTAATCGAAGGAAGGCCAGTGTCCGGCTCGAAGTTTTTCAAGAACGTGCCAACGTGAGGCTTATGCTTCATGTCAGGAAATATACATCGCAAAATCGCTTCGATCCGATCATGCACGTCTTTTTCCTTCTCGGGAACTCTGCCGAAATATATTGGTCTCGTGATGCTATATTGAGTCTCTTTTAGTATGCTGATAATCTCTCTCGTTATTAGTGCCGAACTCGGCTCGCCTAGCGCAATCTGTAATGCGTCTAAGAACTCCTCTAGCCGTGGCTGCCACTTAAGATAGATCTCCCCATGAACGTCTTCGAAACTTGAAAGCTGACCTTGCGCTTCTTTATAAAGTCGTTCAATGGAGCTACGGGTGCTCTTTAATCCTCTAACCTCTGCCATTACAACAGCGCGCCTAAATGCTTGGTTAACAAAAAATTCGATTTCAGCCTCAACTTCTCGCTTGGCTATTTGGTCTTCATGTTCTTCCAGCTGTGACGTTAGAAGCGTCTCATTCTTATGAACCAAGCTGAGGGCACGAGAAAGCGAAAAGCGGATTTCACTGATAACTTCGCTGATAGTTCGCATTAGGCGGACTTCTTCTTCGCGCTTGCTCGCTCCCGCCTTGCTGCGTCCTTCATACTGCTGCGTGCGGAAGTTTCAGTACAGCACGGAATGCTGCGTTCATCAGTTCGGGCTGGTGGTTGCCTTTTACAGAGTGAAGTTAACTCAGGTGTAATCCGCATGGGCTTAGGGGTTGACCTCATCTAGTGCACACTTTCACGCGTGTTTTTTCATTACGCGGCGAGGCAACGTCTCCCCGCTCCGCTTGGCACGAACAACGTTTGACTGAAACAGAGCATCGCTACGCTCCCTGAGTTCTTTTTCTCCCGTCACTTTTGTAACGGAGCCGTTTCTATTAACCCTCATGGTCAGAGGCTCGCCATGATGATCAAGAAGAACTCTTGTCCAGGCTGACTGTCCGCAAATTAGTGCTGACGCCCAATGTATCGGGCCACCGCACTCATCAGTTAAAAGGAGCACCTTTGCCCTGTTCATGATGATGTCCTCGACCCATTCGGCCTCCATCCTCTTGTCTGTCGTTACGAGTACAAAGTTAGCCTTGGCGCTAGTGAGAATCACACGACCATCCGGAACCTTCTTATTTTTCCTAAGCAGTGATTCATAGTTCTTCACCGCTATTCGTGCTTGCAGTAGCAGGGATGCCAACTTATTACCGCTTATGTCCTCGTCCAGATAAAGAACGTGAGGATCATGCGGCTGCTTCGTATTGGATCGCCGCCTCAATCTTCTCCTTTGAAAGACGATAGTCCTTCGCTAATGTCTTGGCGTCTTCACCAGCACGAAATCGCTGAGCAATGATCCTAGTTGGTATGCGTGTACCTTCGATAGCTGGGCGACCGGAAACCACTCCTGGCGTGATCGAAACCAAGTGGTGTCCGCCTTTCGGAAACAACGTATGAGGCAACTTAGAGCCGTGGTCGCGCGCGACGAATTTGAGAGATTCATCGATGCCGCTAAGCAGAAGGCTGACATGTTCTCCAATTACGCTGGCCATTTCGAGTTGCCCGTGCACCGAGGCGTTTACGAGGGCATCCTGGTCCTTTTCTTTAGACCCAAGCATCCCACCGACCAACAAATACTTGCCCTCAGTTAGAAAATCATAAGTGAGCAGTGGTCTAGGGTTAAGCGGATGCTTACTTCTGAGATATGCCAATCCTCGCTTCAATTGCCTCAGGGGTACCTTACGCTCGACTGCGACACGAAGAATCTGCGCTTCTACAAGATCATAAAAGGACAACTTCCTGAGATCCGGATTTACGAAGCTTAGTATCGGCACATAAAAGTTGGGACTATTCGCCTTTCGTCGCCCCACGGTCCAAGCAACCAGGGTGTTGATGGGTATGCCTAGGTATCCGGCTGCCTCGGGTATCGAGTAAACCGGCCTCGAACGCACATCGTTCTCGCCCGCAATCAAATTGTTGCGACCTCCTTTCGCCACTTCAAGTAAACAGGCTCAACTATGATGGCCAACATCTGACACGCCCGGCTGAACACCGCAATTCCGTGGTTCGCAACGTCAACTGGCCCTCTAATCATTCTCGCAATCATTTAGCCAAGACGCTGTGATTTGTCCCACTTGAGCCGAGTCATTCCGAGAATTATATATCGCCGGTTTCCCCTTTACCGGGCTTTACCGTCTCTTCGACCCCTCTTCTGAGCTCATCCCCACCAATTCCGCCAACTTCACCCAATGCCGTTTATGTGGCACCTTATCGCCACGCACGATTTCGTAGACGTAATCTTTGGAGATTCCGAGGGCTCTGGCAATTTCCGCTTTAGAAAAACGCTCAAGGGCGAGTTGAATTTTGGCGATGTAAACCTCATCGGTTAACCATTCCGGCAGATCCGACGGTTGCCAATTCCTGAGAGCGTTCCGATGGTCCTTCATTGCCGCTGATTTCTTCTCCAGCGCTTCTGGTGTCCTTGCGGCATCCAGACTCATGGCTTGGGCTGCGGCAAGCCGCTTACCCGATTCCTGCTGGCCGCACTCATGGCAGTAGCGATTGTTCGGTGAGACAGCGGTTCCGCATATGGTGCAAACGTTCGGCTGAGTTTTTGGTTCTTTCGCGGCGGGGGCGCTAACGCCCTGTCCTTCGCATCTACTGCGCTGAGTGAGGCGTGTTGCCGGTGTCCGAACCCGAGTGCTCTCCTGGGCTGAGGACGCAAGCGACTGCGCAAACCATTCGACGATCGGCGCTACTTCTTCAGCCCAGGTTCTCGTAGTGTCTGCTAGAGAAGCGGTCATGTCGGACATGAGACGGCAACAACCATCACGTTCTTCGAAAAACCATGAGCGCTTGAGGGGTGTCCGTAGTATCCAATCGAGAACGTAGGCGTCGATCTTGGGTCGAATCGGTTCCATCAAGTCATAGACGAGACTGTCACGGGTCGATTGATCGACGTGAAGCAGCCCGAAGCCGGGGTCCAGTCCGAGCGCTGTGATGGCCAGCCGTGTTTCCGATTCCAGGAGCGTGTAGAGGTAATTCAGAATAGCGTTTACCGGGTTCGGCGATCGCCGCGACGTGCCAGAGATGGGAGAACGACGGGTACTAAATTGGGTCCAGTGTTCCGGGATTTTCGGAAGATCGCTCTTCGGAAATCGAATCGCGACATCCTGCCAGGCTGTCCAGTAAACACCCGCTGCATGTCCCTCGATCATCCGGATGGTATCGATGCTGTCTGCGGTCATGAGTTGATTCCGAAATCTGGCGATCACGTGAGCCGCGCTCGTTTTGTTGAGCTTGTTTCGGACAACGCTCTCCTGACCGGCGATTTTCTGGCGGATCAATTCCCGAACAATCAAAACGGCTGAGGGTGAATGAGACAGACACGCTTGCGCACGGCGCAACCTCGTGTCTGAGGCCGCAATGGGACCTATCGAGCAGAGAACAACTCCGTCCCGTTCCAACATCGAAAGGGCTATCTTCTGATCGGCAAGCCACTGCAACGCTGCCAACGAGACTACGCCATCGTTACCGATCGCCACTACGCGGCTGAGGCCATGATGGACACGCGGGAATCGACCTACACGGCGATCGTCGCCGATGCCCTCCTCTAGCATTAGATGGCCTCGATCGATTCGAACCTTGATCCCGAATCCGACAAGAACCACGACACCATGGCTGGGTGCGAACAAGCGTCGGAAGTGGATGTTTGCTGGCGGTCGCGGCGTTAACTTGCGGACGCGCGACGACTGCGCTACGGTTTTTGTAGCCTTCATGGGAGCTTAACCCTCCTGTGCTGGTTAGGGCTTGCCGCTTGGTGGAACAAGCTGCAGGCCCGATATTCCTTCAAATAGTTGACGTTTCCAGGTCATCGCTGGTTAGCTGTTCTCAGTCACCAAGTGTCTTTTCTTTCGGTTTTGCCAGACTTCTCTAACGGTTCTTTCGCTTAGACGTTCGTCCTTGCTAACCCGTCGTTGCGCGTCGCCAATACTTACGCCAGACTCAATATGCTTTGCGATTTTTTTGCAAATCCGTTCTGCTCGTTCATCATCGACTTCCTTCTTTCTTCCACCACCGCGCCGATGGGGTAATTTCTTTAAAGTTTCTAATCCGTCCTCCCTAATGTTGGGAAGAACGCTCTTTAGCATCTGTGTTAAGTGCCTGCTTAGCTGCTGACCATCAGATTCCGTCATACTTGCAAGGACTAGATCAAACTTTTCCTCTGTGTCAATCGCCGCTAAATAACGAGTGAACATTTCGGGGCGTACGGTATTGCCTCGGGTCGCTTCAGGCATCATCCGTTCTGCTGCGTCCCGCAGGAACGGTGCCAGCAACGGCATATCCTTTGTGAGTGCCTGAAGCTCTTGGATGGCTACGGAGTAATCCGACGAACCGCTGAGACTCGTGAATGTATGCTTTAGCTCCTGGAATTGCTCCTTTAGCTTTCGTAGGGTCTCGTCTGTCATTCCATCTTCAACCATTGCCAGAAACTATTGTCCAACAGTGATTGGCAACGATGCCAATCACTGCTGCCGACCTGTTCCTGGCAATTTCGACACACAAACTTTTTGTTGTTGTTGCCAAAACAAACCTGCATGCTCATGTCGTGAGGCGCAAGAGAAAAATAAGCCGTGGACGGCGTCCCGCCCCTTCCGTGCCCCGAACTCGGGACGATTTCTTCGCAAAACCTGAAGCGGACCAAGAGACCTGGAGTAAGGTCCTTCGGACAATCGCCAAGATGCGAACTGATCGGTTGTCTCTCAGCAAGGCTGCTAAAGAAGCGGGGGTTAAGTCTCAAACCGTTGTTCGTTGGGCTGGCCGCGCCATCAAGAAGCAGCCGAATGGACGGTATTCGGTATCCAAAACAGACAGCCTTCTTCGAGTGATGCGAATTCCATCAAATGAAGGCCAGCAGGAAGTTTCACTTCGCAATTCCAAATACGGCAGCACGGTAGGCCGATACATGGACGCCGTTCAGAAGTACCTCAGAACTGGCGACAGTTCCGCTCTGAAGAAATTTAGAGGCAAAAAAGTGAAGGACGCCAATGGAAACGAGATTCGACTCGTTACCGACTTAAAGGAACTGAATCGCCTCGGTTCTGCCGGTGTGCTTTCTTTCGAATCTGTGTATGCGAGGAGCGTCTGAAGTGAATTCAAACCGACAAGGACGAGATCCCATCAAAGCAGCGCAGCGAACAGCAATTGCGCAAAGAAGAGTTGGTGAGAATGCTGCATGTCATTGCGGCGAGAGGAGACCTGAAGCATTGACACGGAGAAAACACTCGGTCATGTGCGCAGCTTGTCTTCGTAAAAAGAAAGGACGAACAACAATGGACAAACATCATGTTGCTGGCAAGAACAACCATCCGGCAACAGTCGAAATACCCGTCAACGATCATCGGGCGGAATTGACACGAGCACAGAAAGACTGGCCAACACGAACCCTGGAAAATCCCGATCAAAGTCCACTTCGCCGGGCAGCTGCAAGTATTCGAGGATTCGTTGACATGCAGTCTTACTTGATCGAGCGATTTCTCTCGATACAGCCGGAAAATCTTGAAAAGCTCGATGCGGAGATGACTGAAATGTTGGGGGCGAAATGGTGGCAGAAACTTCGCAAGGGGGGCGACTCAGTTGATTAAACAGT
This sequence comes from Bryobacteraceae bacterium, assembly GCA_036272835.1. Taxonomy (GTDB): domain Bacteria; phylum Acidobacteriota; class Terriglobia; order Bryobacterales; family Bryobacteraceae; genus Bog-105. The sequence continues at coordinate 367,627 of DATAXY010000025.1, read as the reverse complement.
CCGACCCAACACCCCTGAACATCGCGGTCCGAGTCTACCCTGACGCGAAAAAGCACGATAAGCAGAAGCCGAAGAAACCAGCGTCCAGGAAACGTCCAACCGGCTTTCTTGTATTCGATACGGAAACCAGAACTGACCAGATACAAAGCCTAATCTTTGGCAGCTATCGATATTTCGACGGCAAGTATTGCGTCGAAGAAGGTCTGTTCTTTGGTGATGACATAACCGGAATCGAACTTTCGACTCTCAAAGAATACGTGGCAAAGAACACGCAAGACACAGGCGCAAGACAATCACGAAAGCTGCTGCTCCTCACCCGTAGCCAATTCATTCGCAAGCTTTATCAAGTCGGATACAAAACCAGGGGCCTGATTGTCGGCTTCAATTTGCCCTTTGACCTCTCCCGGATCGCGTCTGACGCCACAACAGCCCGAGGTGCGTTCGAGGGTGGCTTCTCGTTGGGTCTCGATACGTATCAAGACAAAACCAACGCCAACAAACGGAATCCGTTTCTACCCAGGCTCGGAATCAAGCACATCAACAGCAAGAGCGCATTGAAGGGATTCACCGCGCGAAAGAATCCTGACTTTGTGGATCTCATTCCAGAAGGCTCAACAACGGGCAAACCCGAGAAAGGATATATCTTCCGGGGGCATTTCCTGGATTTGAAAACACTCGCTTTTGCACTCACCGACAAGAACTACAGTTTGGAGCGAGCTTGCAAAGATTTTGGAGTTAAGGCAGGAAAATCAAAGGCTCTTGGTCACGGAGTTGTTTCTGACGAATACATCGAATACAACCGGCAGGACGTTCGCGCAACTGCGGGGCTGCTTTTCAAGCTTCTCGAAGAATACGACTGGCATTCGATCGATCTTCAGGAGACCAAGGCATATTCGCCAGCGTCGATCGGTAAGGCACATCTCAAGGCGATGAATATTCCACCGATACTGAAGCGTCAGCCGGAGTTTCCGAAACAGTTTATTGGATATGCGCAATCTGCATTCTTCGGGGGCCGCACCAGCGTTCATATTCGGAAAGTTTCTGTGCCCGTTGTGTACGTGGATTTTCTGTCGATGTATCCAACGGTTAACAGTCTCATGGGATTGTGGCGGTTCGTCATTGCTAAGAAAATCGAAGTTGTCGAGAATTGCGCAGCCGAAATCAGCGATTGGCTCTCAGCGATCACGCCAGAGAAATTGTTTCAGCCGGAAATCTGGAAGTTCCTCACAGCGTTCGTGAAGATTGTCCCGGATGGCGATATTGTCCCAACGAGAGCGAAATATTCGGATGTCAGCAAGGATTGGCAGGTCGGATCGAATTATCTTTACGGAGACAAAGAAAATCCGGACCGGCACGCGATTTGGTTATCATTACCTGATGTCGTTGCATCGGTAATTCTGACTGGACGCATACCTACGATTTTGGATGCGTTTCGTATTGTTCCCAAAGGTACTTTGCCTGGGCTGATACCAATTCGGCTGCGCGGAGAATTGGAGATCAACCCGGCGAAACAGGATTTCTTCAAGGTTGCAATTGAACAGCGGAAGCAGATACCGTCCGAGAACCCGCTGAACAAATTTCTCAAAGTACTAGCGAACGCGACCAGTTACGGGATCTACGCTGAAATGAATCGCGATGAGCAGGAAAAGGAGAAATCCACAATCTGCCACGGAATCGACCCTGAGCCATTCTCAAGCCAAAATGCACGCGTCGAAAAGCCCGGAGAATACTTCTTTTCGCCGATGGCGTCACTGATCACGGGGGCCGCGCGTCTCATGCTTGCCCTGCTTGAGCACAGTGTCACGAGCCTTAGCGGAACGTATGCCATGGAAGACACGGACTCGATGGCGATCGTCGCCACTGAACACGGTGGGATTGTGCCGTGTCCCGGCGGATCGCTGGCAACTGAGGACGGCAAACCGGCAATTCAGGCTCTCTCATGGGAGCAGGTCTGGCAGATCGCCGAAACGTTCAGAGCACCGAACACATACGACGCAACGCTTGTATCCGGTTCCGTGCTCAAAATCGAGGATGTGAACTTCGATCCGGTATCGAAGAAGCAGAGACAAATCTATTGTTTTGGGATCTCAGCAAAGCGATACGCCCTATTTCTAAAGGATGAAACCGGAGACCCGGTTTTGTTGCGCCGGAACGCCAACAGCAAAGACAATGGATGGAAAGAGCACGGCCTTGGACATCTGCTTAATCCGATGAATCTCGGTGATGAAGACCGCGACTGGATTGGGCAAGTGTGGCTCAACATTATTCGAGAGCATTTCGGGTTGCCAACATTGGCTCTCAGCTTTGGGCATATGCCAGCAGTCGGGCGAGTTACCGTCAGCAGTCCTGCGGTCATGAAGCCATTCTCAACCTTCAACGCCGGTAAGCAATACGGAGCGCAGATCAAGCCCTTCAATTTCTTGCTGACAGCCCAAGTTGATAGTTTCGGACATCCAACCGAAGCCGATCCAAATCACTTCCATCTGATTGCGCCCTACGAAACCGACCCGAATAAATGGCACAAGGCAAAATGGATCGACCAGTACAGCGGCAACACGTATCGCATCATCACCGAAGGCCAGCACGGAACACGCACAATGGCACGCGTCAAAACGTACAACGATATTCTGACCGAATACGAGTACCACCCTGAATCGAAGTGTGCCGATACCCAGGGCATTGTCTGCGACAAACAGACGGTCGGTCTACTTCAGCGCAGACACATCCAAATCGACAGGATCATCTACATCGGCAAAGAATCGAATCGTCTCGAAGATGTTGAATCTGGCATGGTCCGGGACGAGGGAGATGTGTACACGGAATATGTTGATCAACGTCGAGACGAGTGGACCATGCAGATCTTGCCCGCACTGAAGAAGATCGCGCTCTCGGAACTAGTGAGAGTGAGCGGGCTTTCTCGTCGTGCGCTGATCGATCTGAGGGCTGGAAGGAGCAGACCGCATGCGACGAATGAGAATTTGCTTAAGCGGTTACTGCTGCCGCAAAGCAGTTCGGATGGGTTTACCGGGGAAGAGTCGAACACTTGGAGGAATTGAGGAGGCAAGTATTAGGCGAGCGTTTTGAAGCTTTGGGCTTGCCCAACAACAAGCGTACTGTATTATGTCTTATTGTGATTGAGGTCGTTTCGTTTGACCGGGCTCTTCAGAAGGCCAAAGAGTATGGACCCCCTGAGAGATGTGTTCTTCTTCTCGGCAATGGATTCAGTATCGCTTGGGATAAGAGCATTTTCAGCTACAATGCCTTGTTCACCGATACCGATTTCAGCTTAGCTCCAACAGCCCAAAAAGCGTTTGAGATTCTCGGTACCAAAGATTTCGAAGAGGTCATCCGCTATCTGGATATCGCAAGCAAGCTCGCGACATGTCACGCCGAGCACGGGTTGCAGATCGGCGAGAAGTTTCGAGTAGATAGTGATTTCATAAAAGATGCGCTGGTTAGGGCTGTTGCCCAACGGCATCCCGATCACGTGTTCGTTATACCCGATGATGCTTACGCGTCGACGCTTTCCTTTCTGAAGAACTTTGGCCACGTTTTCACCTTGAACTACGATCTGCTTCTATATTGGACTCTCGCTACGGCTGGCTGGGAGGGATGGAGCGACGGCTTCAGAAGGTCAGAGTTTTTAGAGGGAAGACTTGAGTGGAGGGACACTTTTCGGGAGACCCGCCAATACCAACAGAATGTGCACTTCTTGCACGGCGGGCTTCACCTGTTCGAGTCAAACGGAATACTGACGAAAATCACCTCTGATGGTGGCAAACTTGTAGATCAAATCAAGATGAACATCAGAGAGGGCCGAGCTCCCCTATTTGTTTGCGAGGGAACAAGCGCTGAAAAGATGCAGCAGATTACCCGGCATCCGTACTTGAGGTACTGCCTCACAACCTTCTCCCGCAGCGGGAGTATCCTTTTTACGTTTGGTCACAGCCTTGGGCCTTCAGATGCTCACGTTATGAAACGAATGTTCGCGCCCTCATTCCGATGCGTGTTTGTTGGATTACACGGTGATCCTGGTAGCGAAGCAAACACAAAAATAATTTCTGCGGTTCGGCAATGGAATTCCGGGAACGCAATTAACGTCGAATATTACTATACAGATTCAGTTGAATTGTGGAATTGCGAGCAGTCGAGTAGTGATGCTGCCCACAGTGTACCGGACGTGGCAAAGCGAGAAACTTAGATCAATGGCGAGCACTCATCCGACGCTGTTGGAGGCTGAACGCTCGAAACCTGCGTGGTGAAACTCAGTGTCAATCAGCGTAAGGACAAATCGTATGCTCTGGGGGCGAGCAGCGTCTCGTTGCTCGCTAGCTGAGTGCCGCCGTGACCTCGTAATCGATCCCTCAGAGACTGACGATCCATCATTGGTCGGAGAAGCGGCCCACGTCGTAGCGGAGCAACTCGACGGACCACGTGGCGATTCTGACCTTCCCCTCGATCAGAGAAATAAGTACGAAAATTTGATTTTGCTGTGCAATATCCATCATAAGCAGGTCGATGATCAGGAGAATTATTTTACTGTTCAAAAGCTGAAGGAAATTAAGTGCAGTCACGAAGGGTGGGTTCGCAGCTCACTCAATTGGGATAGTAAGAAGCAGACCGACGATGAGAGGTGGGCGGCATACATTGACGATTGGGCTAAGAGAGCCGGATTAGATAATTGGTTAGGCTATACCTCATATTTACTAGCTCCAACACCCATCGTCGCCATTGAGTTTTTAGAAAGCCTTCGAGGCCTCTGCGTCTGGCTATTATCGAGAGTTTGGCCAACTCGATATGAACGGATACGTCACAGCCTTGAGTCATTCCGATTCGTCGTGAATGATCTTCTACTGGTGTTCGCAAGGCATTCTGAGCACGATGCGGATAGGCCTAACGAATATCTGATAACGGCTTCATTCTATAAGGGACGGCCATACGAACATGATGTCTATACCGGGCTTCTCTTGGAATTTGAATACCATGTAGCTTTGATTCACGACCTCGTGCTTGAGATGACAAGAGCCGCAAATTACGTGTGCGATCTCGTTAGGGAAAACATCGATCCATCCTTTAGGATGAAGGAAGGGGTTTTGTTGGTTGAACGCTGAGACGCATTTACCTGCGAAACGAAGAGAGTGGAGTATCGCGAAGGCGAACGAACATCTCTACCTTATCCAGGACTCGATAACTTTCTTATTGTTCGGGAAACTCGTGATCAACACGTAGGGGCAGGAGCGTTTGACATTTACGACGACAACCAACTCTAAGGCCTGCACTGCATGTGAACCTGCGAGTCGTTGTCCCAACCATCAGGATCATTGACTCTCTTTCCGAATTGTACAACTGTCAACATCGAGAAGAACCTTCAAGGGCTTTAGTGCCACCCGAAGCAATATGAGGTTAGCGATCAGCCCCGAGGACCGAGAATTCCTAAATGAAGTGACCGCCCTGCTGGATGCTAGGGAATACTCACAAGCTTTAAGGCGAACGCGCGACCTTCTGTTGAGAGCGGATTTCAAGGCCTCTGAACCTCGATCTTTGCTTCTGAAGGCCGAATTGGCAGGGTGTTTGGTTTCGATTGGGGCCGAGGGCAAAATTAAAGAAGCGGTCGCACAGGGTCTCTGGGGGAGGGCAGTTTTGCAGCTCTCTATCTCCTATCCCATTGGCCTGATTGGCGGCAATTTGCGCGGGAGAGGACATGGGTGAAGGATCTCGCTTTCGGTTTAGACGCTAGCATGCGAGAAGGCAAAAACGAACTTTTAATCCGACGATTTCTTTGTAAATTGTTCGGAATAAGGAAGAAACAATATTTTCGAAATCGGTGAATGGGTAGGCGCGTCCGGCGGACTTACAGACCTGTTCGGGGATAAGGGGTAGCGCCAAAGCGACACTAGTTATGCCTCAACCTTCAGGAAACGCGCGATCGCGGACGCCCTGCGATTCCAGTTCGCCGATTCAATTTCAAGCTGCTTTCATCCGGGCCGAGTGAGCGAATAGGATTTCGCCCGGCGCGAGTTTTCGGTTTGGCGCCACTCCGAATCCAGCAAACCGTCCAGCTCCAGCGGCCGGAAACGCGCGATACCCGCTCAATGCGTCAGCCAGGGTCTCAGTCGATCGCTTGGGCATTGCATTCGGGTCGATCACTTCTGGCCTGTTCGTTGATGCGGAACTCCCAAACTACACGGCCGGACGCTTGCACCACGTTCCCCGCACCGTCGAACAAAGGCATATAGCGGGCATCCTTAAGAGACGCGATTACCGCGTGCGCCATGGACCGATCCGGAGTTTCTAAGACTCTGGTGGACTGCACGCGTGCGAGGGGACTAGTGCTCGTGATAGGCGCCACCACCACCTCAATCACAACACGGCCTGTATGGTGAGCTCGAATAGAGTCCGCGGGGTAAGTCGGGATCGGGTAGACGCTGGCATCTGCACGAAGGGCGGCCTCTCCGACTTTGATCGGAGCCGAGCCGGCCTGAGCGGGGCACGCGAGAGGCAGATTTAGGAGCAAGAACAACGTAAGCAAAGTGATCCGGAACGAATTAGAGATCCTCGCCTTGGCCCTCAGTATCAAGAGATCCAGCGTGCCTGGCGGCAAATGGATGCGATCGGCCATGTATGTATTCCCTGCTTCTTCTACATAAGAGGATAGCAGGCTCTCTTGTCGAAGTAATAGGGAAGCATGTAATCAAATAATTCTTGGAAACGCCCAGAAGGAGACAGACGCCGTCCCATGTTTTCTTCCTTCCGACATGATTCTGGTCACGGCGAGGGGCCGCTGTTTGCGGCGGCAGCCCGATGTCCCAAGTCGATGGCGTCAGGGAATCAAAACAGCCTTCACATATTCGCCCGCGTGCATCTTCTCGAAGCATTCGAGCCACTCCGGTAAGTTACCGATGCGGCTCATAATCGGGTCAAGATCTATCTGGCCGGATACGATCATTGAAATGACTCGTTCCCAAACCGGCCAGTTATGCGAGAAGCTGCCGGAGATGGTGACGTTTTTCTGCACTAGGGGATCGAGACTGAATTGCATAGGCTGAGGTCCCCAACCGACCTTTATAATCTGCCCCGCGGGACGTACAGCTTGCATGGCTGTTTGCAACGTCGCGGAAACGCCTGAGGCGTCGATCACTACATCCACTCCCAGCTTGTCGCCCAATTGAGCAACATACTCCACGACACCGCTGTCCAGTGTGACATCGGCCCCGACCGCTTGGGCCGCTTCAAGCCGTCGCCGATCGCAGGGTAACCCGGCGACGATTACCAGACCCGCACCGCTAAGCTTCGCCATCTTCGCGCATAGCAACCCGATAGGTCCGGGCCCCATCACCAGCACATGGTCGCCCGGGCGCACTCGTCCGTTCATGCAAACCGCGTTGTAAGCAACGCAGCAAGGCTCTGTCAGCGCAGCTTTTTGGAAGATCAGGGTCTCCGGAATGCGATGCAGGCATCGTTCCGGTACGCGCACATACTCTGTCATCGCACCATCGACACCATAGCCGAAGCCGCGCCGGGAAGGATCTAAGTTATACAGTCCGGTTCGCGTGAGCGGGGAGGATTCATCGATCACGGCCGCTGTTTCGCTAACAACGCGATCCCCCTCGTTGAACTTCGACACGAGCGGCCCGGCTCGAAAGACGGTACCCGCAAATTCGTGTCCCAGAATGCACGGATAATTGACGTGCCAGCTATGCGATCCGCGCCACTGGTGCAAGTCGCTGCCACAGATACTGACTGCGCCTACTCGCAACAACACATCGTGATCACCGATTTCCGGAACACGTACCTCGCGTAATTCAACGGAACGCGGTTCACGTGCGTAATTGACCAGGCCGGGCATCAGAGCGTTCATGCCGCAGCCCCGTGACCCACTTCGATCGCTCCGTACGCATGAACGTTTTCGCAGATCATCCGCAGCATTCCCTCCATGTCGCCTGTCGCTGCGCGAAACATATGACCTTCGATCACCAATGGCGCCCCGATCACGACCAACGGCGCCCCGTACTTCGGAGTATCCATAGCCTGCTGGATCGTCAAGCCTCCAACGGCCTGCACAGGCACTGAAACGGCTTGGACAATTTCACGCAAGCGATCAAGCGGAGTCGGCGAATCCTGCCCTCTTTGTCTCCGCAATGTTCGCATGTCATAGCCGACGTGGTGAATAATGTAGTCGCAACCAAGGTCTTCCAGCCGTTTGGCGCCAGCCACCGGATCCGGCATCGCCATGTTGTCGCCCATTACTTTTGCGCCGTATTCATGCCCCGCTTTCACTGCCGCTTCCACGGTCTCCGGATGCGCTTGTCCCATCACTACCACCATGCTCGCTCCGGCCTTCACCATAACTTCGGTTTCACCCCCTCCGCCATCCATCGCTTTGAGATCGGCCACAATGGGCACATCGGGATAACGCTCGCGCAGTTGCCGAACACTATGCCGCCCTTCCGCGATGATCAAAGGAGTACCGGCTTCCAGCCAATCCACTCCGGCGCGAATCGCGACATCGGCTGCCTCGAGCGCATCCTGCAAATGAATGAGATCGAGTGAGAGTTGAACTGTGGTTTTTACTTTCATAAGAGTGGTGATGGGATGCAGATATTGAGAGGCATCCCGAAGCGTATTGTATCGGAGGGTTCCATCTCCGCCTACTGAGGGACAGCGCAACACGGTCGCGCCGCCAAGCCCGTCACCCAAAAACTGAGCGAGTTTCTTTGCTGTCTGGAGCGCGCATCCGCGCCCTTTGTGCTTCTAGATGACTTCGACGCTCAATCGAAAAAAGGCAAGTTGCTTCATCGGGTAGTGTTTGCGGTTTCGCGTCCAAAGTGCTGCGGCAGTCGCTGTCGCTCTGATGACAAATCGATCCAGCCGGTCACCTTGACGGAGACTTCGAACATATTCCACTGCGTCTTGAGAGGTGGAGCGTTTCCTTGCGAATCGCGACGAAGTCACACATGCCTTCGCGATTTGGTTGCGGTCCATAACCCATACTGTACATCGCCGAGATTTGCTCCATGTTGGCGTCAAGCAGCCACATGGAAAGATTTCCACCCAGACGCTCCGGATCTGCGACAATCCATCTGTAATCCTTGTAAGCCGTAGATTGCAGCGGGATATTTCACTCCTCCAACTCATGGTACGCTGTGGCTCAGGTCATTCATGCGCATCGCCGCTGGAATTGTACTCGCGTTCTCGCTGATAGCCGTGGCGCGGTCCCAAACTGGCCCGGTCTCGAACGGTCTTAGCGAATATGAGGACGCGAATTTCAAAGTCGCGCTACCGCTACTCCGGGCTGCGGCCGCCGCGGACCCGAAGAATGCCTCAGTACGCGCGGCGCTGCTTTCAAGCCTGACCTACGAAGGCTTGGTCGATGAAGCCGCCGATGCTTTCGATGCCGCGGCCACCGACTTTCCCAATTCCCCCGAAGTGCTTACCGCCCGTGGGGAATTCACCTATTACATGGGCGACGTCTATTTGGCCAACCAGCTATTCAACCGGTCTGTGAAGATCGCCGAAACCGCCCGAGCCGTTTTCGCTCTGTCGGAAATGCTGAGGGCCTCCTCAAATTACCGGACCGCCCGCCTACTCACCATGCGCGCGCATGAACTCGATCCCAAAGATGCTCTCATTACCCGCGCATGGATACCCTCCTTGATACCGGAAAAGCGCCGGGAAGTCTTCGGCCCGTTCCGCGCCGCACATCCGTGGCTTTATGAGCACTACGCGACTCAATCCGCCACAAGCTCGCAGGTTGCCGCCGGGGTTAACAAGCGGAAGGCCTTCGAACTCGATGGCGGCCTTCAGGAAACCACGCTTCATTTGGTCCCTTTGATGTATACCGCCACCAAAATACGCGGGCTCGGCCTTGAGTTCACGATTGAAAATGGCAAACGGCTGGTACTGCTCTTCGATACGGGTGCTTCCGGCATTATGGTGAATCAAAAGGCGGTCGACAAAGTCGGGCTGAGTCATCTGGGAACAATTGAAGGCCGGGGCATCGGCGATAAGGGACCTCGTAACGGCTTTGTATCGGTTGCGGACACTTGCAAAATCAGCACTCTGACTTACAAAACTTGCGTGATGCGGGTTTTCGAAGGTAAGCATCCGGCCGGCGATGAAGATGGACTGATTGGCGCCGACTTCTTCTCTCGCTACGTCGTACAGATCGATTTCCAGCGGCGTCTGCTCCATTTGACTCCGCAGCCGGCTCGCGAACCGAGCGCGCAAGGATACAACCGCGCTCCTTTGCCAGACGAAAAGGACTTCACGCCGATCTTTCGCTACGGACATCAACTGATGGTCCCTACGCGGCTAAATGGAAAGACGTGGGGGCTTTTCCTGATTGATACCGGGTCCTCGATGTCAATCGTCGATTCCACGTTCGCCCGGCTTTCGACGAAAGTCTATGCGAACTCTTATATGCGCGTGCGCGGCCTTTCGGGCGAAGTCAACAAGGTATTCGAAGCCGACCGAGCCCAATTGGAGTTCGCAACCTTTCGACAGCAGAATGTTGGCATCACCTCCGTCAATCTAAACAACTCACCAGAGCATGTGCCGGTGCGCATGAGCGGCGTTTTTGGGTTTCCGCTGCTGGATCTTTTCCGTCTCACAATCGATTACCGCAACGGGTTGGTGAAGTTCGATTACGTCAAGAAGTGATTTCAGGTGCGGGTGACTCCGTATGATGAATCTATGGCGACAATTGTGCCTCCGGAACCGGAGGTGATACCTCCCAATGATCCCACCATGAGCCTTGAAGAGATCATGGGTCTTGAGCGGCAGTACCTGCTCCAGAACTATGCGCGTTATCCATTAGCCCTACATCGTGGGAAGGGCTGCTATTTATACGATCTCGATGGGAAGCGCTATCTGGACCTGATCTCAGGCATCGGCGTGAACTCCCTCGGCTATGCGCACCCCCGAATTACTAAGGTGATTCGCCAGCAGGCCGGTCTCCTGCTGCACACGTCCAACCTCTACTATCACGAGTATCAAGGACGGCTTGCGGAGCGCTTGGCCAAAGCTACCGGTCTCAATCGCGCGTTTTTCTGCAATTCGGGAACCGAGTGCGTGGAGGGAGCGCTTAAGATGGCGCGCTCTCACGGGAACTCGATCGGCCCGCATAAACATGAGGTGGTGGCTATAGAAGGATCGTTTCACGGCCGCACCCTTGGCGCCTTATCGATCACGGGTCAACCGAAGTACCGCGCCGATTTTGAGCCGCTCTTACCGGGAGCTCGCTTCGTTCCCCGCCGTGATATGCAGGCTCTCGAAGCTGCAGTTAATGAAAACACCGCCGCGATTGTGCTCGAAGTGATTCAGGGCGAGGGCGGCATTTACCCGCTCTCCGAATCCTTCCTTCGCAAGGCGCGCGAACTGGCCGACCGGTTCAATGCATTATTGGTTTTCGATGAGATCCAGTGTGGCGTAGGACGTCCGGGCACCTACTTTGCGTACCAGCTTCTCGATCCGGTCGTACTGCCGGACATTGTGGTCGCCGCTAAGCCTATGGCTTGCGGTATCCCATTAGGCGCGATTGTGGCCAACGAGAAGGCAGCGCGCACCATTCGCCCCGGCATGCACGGCACGACTTATGGGGGCGGTCCGCTCGCGTGCCGCGTCGCGCTGGAGTTTTTCGATATTCTCGATGAGCTTTTACCTTCGATAAGTTCTGTCGGAGGATACTTCCGCATGCGTTTGACGGAACTTGCGCGCCGCTACAGCTTCATCCGCGAAATTCGCGGGCAAGGCCTCATGATCGGCATGGAACTGGATACCCCCGGCAACCAGATTGTGCTCGATGGAATTCAGGAAGGTCTACTCTTCAATTGCACGCACGACACCGTGCTTCGCTTTTTGCCGCCGTACATTTTAGCCGAACAGGATGTGGATCGCGCCATCTCCGTTCTGAATAAGCTACTGGGACGCGTGAAGCCGGCCTCCGTGTAGCCTTTCAGGCCGCCAGTTTCTGCGGTTTGAGCAATGAGAGCAGAAGCTTCTCGTAGAGATAGGATTCGCCATTCCGCAACCCGGCAGCCATTTGAGCCAATCGCCCAGTAGCAAAACTCTCCAGCACGTCGGGATGGATGTAATACTTGCGGCAGGTGTTTGGTTTGTTGCCAAGTTTCGATGCCACGGACTTTACAACGTCAACCAGAGCCGTCTTAATGTTTGCGGCTCTCTCCTCTTGGCCTTTCTCGACAAGAGACTCGAGGGCCAAACAGGTTCCTCCCCACGTACGGAAATCCTTGGCGGTGAACTCGCCCTGGGCGATTTCTTTCAAATACTCGTTCACATCGCCCGAGTCTACGGACGCGGGTCGCCCGTCCTCATCCAGGTACTGAAATACGGCACTCCCCGGCAGGCACTTACACTTTTTGACGATCCGCGCGAGTCGTGCATCGTCCAGCGCAATTTCGTGTCTCTGGCCACTCTTCCCGCGAAAATGAAAGCGCAGCACTTCGCCCAGAATCTCCACGTGGCGGTTGCGTAAGGTTGTCAGTCCGAACGATTCGTTCTCCTTGACATATTCTTCATTGCCGACCCGAATGTAGGTGGTCTCAAGCAACCGCACAATGGCGGCCACCACCTTGCGTTTCGGCAGTCCTGGACGGACCAGATCCCGGCCCACGATACGGCGAATGCGCGGCAGAGCCCTCCCAAAGCTTCGCATACGATCGAATTTCACCAAGTCGCGAACATGCCGGTATTCGGGGTGGTATCGATACTGCTTCCGGCCGCGCGCGTCATATCCGACCGCCTGTATATGGCCGTTCGCGTCCGGGCTGATCCACACTGAAGTCCATGCCGGCGGGATAACCAAGGAGCGAATGCGCTTCAATATCACCTCGTTCTTAAGAATCTTGCCCTGCCAAAGGTAGACAAAGCCATGACCGGCGCGCCTTCTGATAATGCCCGCGCCCTTAGGAATGGCATAACGTAATCCTGCGATAGCGGCTGCTTTTTTCTCTGGTGTCAGAACAGTCGACCTACGAGAGAGTCCTCTGAAGCCCTTCACTACTAATTGGGACGCGTCATTCCGAGAGAGAAGAACCTGTAGCTTTTTCTATCTGGACAGCGAATGCGCTCGCACCCGCGAAAGGCGCACGTGGACCGCGTGCTATAGCCGACGCCGCCCTATCCAAAGAAATCGCGGACTTTTTCGAACATGCTCTTTTCCTGCGGCGTGTTGTCCGTTGGCAGCAGATTGCGCAGTTCTTCGAAATGCCGCCGCTGCTCGCGCGTCAATTTCTTTGGGATCTGCACATCCAAATGCACATACAGGTCACCCCGCCCACGCGAGTTCAGTTCCGGCACACCTAAGGAGCGAAGCTTGAATTGCGCTCCGGACTGGGCGCCCTCCGGAATGCGTATTACTTGTGGGCCATCAAAGGTTTCAATGGTCACTTCGGCGCCCAATGCGGCCTGCGCCACATTGACGGGTAAAGTGCAATGCAAATCGTTTTCACGGCGCTCGAAGACTGGGTGTTCAGTGACTTTCAGAACAACGTATAAATCGCCTGACAGTCCACCCTGCGGTGCCGGATTTCCTTCCCCGCTCAAGCGCAGGCGCGTGCCCGTGTCGACGCCCGCTGGGATATTGACTTTCAACTTCTTCTCGGTGCGGTGGAATCCTTCGCCCCGACACTGGGAACAGGCTTGGCGGATCACTTGACCGCGGCCACCACACGTGGGACAGGTCTTGCGAATGCTAAGGAAGCTCTGCTGATAGAGCACTTCGCCACGCCCATTGCAGAGCGAGCAGGTCACCATGCCGCCGTTCGGCTCGGCACCGGTTCCGCGGCATTTTGTGCACGCTTCCAGGCGGGGCACGAGCAGGTCTGCCGATAAGCCTTTCATTGCGTCTTCAAAGGAAATCTCAAGGTCGAAGCGAATGTCTTCCCCGCGTTGGGCACGCTGCGAGCGGCCGCCGCCACGGCGCCCAAATATATCGCCGAATCCGAAAAGATCGCCCAGGATATCCCCAAAGTCGGCGAACTGCGATTCGTCGAAATTCGGCGCCGCTCCGCCGTTCACGCCCTGATGGCCATACCGATCATAGGCCGCGCGCTTCTGCGGGTCGCTCAAGACCGCATAGGCTTCCGCCGCTTCCTTGAACCGCTCCTCTGATTCGGCATTTCCCGGATTTCGGTCGGGATGATGTTGCAGCGCAAGCTTGCGATAGGCCGATTTCAGCGTTTGGTCGTCGCAATCGCGCGCGACGCTCAGTATTTCGTAGTAATCTCGTTTGGCGACGCCCATCGTCTTTAAAATATTCCCAGGAGAGTTACTGGCGAACTGCCACTTTCACCATGGCTGGCCGCAAGAGGCGGCCTTTGAAGTTATAGCCGCGCTGGTATTCTTCGAGAATTGTCTGATCCGGCGAATCTGGCGAATCCACCATGTCCACGGCATGGTGCAGATGGGGGTCAAATAACATTCCCTCGGTCGAGATCGGCTCCAGCCCGATCTTCTTAAGGGATTCGTACAGCCGTTGATAAATCAGTTCCATGCCGCGCGCATATTCTTTATCGGCGCTTTCAACCTTCAACGCGCGTTCGAAATCGTCCAAAATAGGCAGCATCGCCTTGGCGGTATCCATGCTCGCGAATTCAAACAGCTCGCCGCGCTCTCGCTCCACGCGCTTTTTGTAATTCTCGAACTCGGCCTGCCGTCGCTGCATCAATTCCTGCAGATCGCGTTTCTCCCGAGCCAGCCGATCCAATTCAGCGGCTAGGGAGCGGGTTCCGGCGGTCTCCGTCGCTTCACCGGCTTCGGGAGAACGCTCGGGTTTTGACTGGGGCTCACTGGCCCCGTTAACTGGTTTAGTGTCTTCCATCGCGACACCGGACGCGTTTGTATCCTGTTCCATATCAATCTTGGCGAAATCCTCTGAGCAAACCTGCTGAGCCAAGTTGGGTTACACTCGGACTTTCAGGGTAATAGATAAATTTGGGCACTGGCGGACGCGCGTTTGCATAGCGGTGGCCGCTCAGGTATCCTTATCATTGTAGCTCGAAATGAGCCGCACCCGAAAGTTGACACCTTTTAGGAAGTTGGCCGTGGCGGGCGCAGGCTGGGCAATTCAGAAATTCAGGGTTTAAACAGTTTTTAATGGCAAATACAGTTTCATCGTTGAAGCGGGTCCGCATGGCTGAGCGGAAGACCGCGATCAACCGGGTTCGGAAGACCCGGTTGCGTCACCAGATCCGCACTATGCGCCGTCTGCTGGATCAGAAGGACGCCGAAGCGGCCGCTAAAGTGGTTCCGGCAACGTTCTCTCTAGTTGACCGTGCGGCAAAGTGGGGCATTATCAAGAAGAACACGGCCGCGCGTTACAAAAGCCGCTTAACCTTGCGGTTGCGCAGCCTCGCACCGACGGCGTAAACAGCCCGATTAACTTTTCATCTGTTTCATCACTTACGGTTTCGCCCGCTGTAATGTGAGCGGCAGCGAATAGACCTGTTCAAACACCTGAGCCGCTTCTCCCGCAGCCCAAATCTCCAAATCCGCGTCCTGGTCGGCCTCAACCACAAGGTTTAATGCGCCGTTCTTCACGACCGTGTGCACGTCGTGAACCCTCTGCCCATGGCCCCGATCCAGCGCGTCGGCGATCCGGAGCAGCGGCGTCAGGCTCACCACCACCCGTTTCGACTCGGCATCGAGTCCCTGGAACTGGGTATGCCGAGGCTGCGGCATCGATTTGCGGTGAAAACGGCACAGGCTGGCAATCGTAAGGCGCTCCTTGTTCGTAAATCCCGGTAAATCCGCGTTCGCCACCAGGTAAGCCGAGTGTTTATGGTGACCCGTGTCGCTTACAAAATGGCCGACGTCGTGGAGATAAGCAGCAGCCTGGAGCAGTTTTCCGGCCGCTGGCGGAAGCCCATGCAGAGGGTGCAGCAGTTCGAAGAGCCGATGCACCAGGAATGCGACTCGCTTGGCATGGCGGAGAAGCACACCATAACGCTTGGCCATTCCCTCCACCACCAGCAACTGTTCCCGGGAAAGCTGAGAGAGTTCCCGGCCCACGCCGCGTACCGCCAGATCCGCAATAATGCCATCGCGGACCCCGGCGGTCGAGTAGTAGAGCGACGTACATCCAAATGTTTCGAGCGCCCGCAAGAAGACCGCGGTTCCGGCCACGATGATTTCAGCGCGGCGCGGTCCGATCCCGACAATCTTCCGGCGGGCTGCCAAATCTCTGCCGGACACCTCCGCGTATAGTTTGCGAATCTGGGTGGTACGCGCCCGCAAACGATCGGCCGCATCGCGCTTCGGTCGCGCCACCTGATTTACAGCGCAGACAATCGCCGCGGCCGTCGCCGATGTCGCAACAACTCGGTCGAATTTCTCCTCGTGGTGTCGTCTGTGAAACGGAACCAACTTCTCGTCGATATAGGCGTTCATTCGGTGTAGTTCGTCCGGCGCCGGAGGATCCGACTGCAAGAATAGTTCGGTAAGTCTCACGGCACCCAGCGGGCGCGACACCGCATCCAGCAACTCGCCGTTCTGCGAGAGGATCAACTCAGCGCTTCCACCACCTACATCGACGATCAACGTCCGTTCTTTGGGTCTGGGCCAGCGCGCCTCGACGCCCAGGTGAATCAGGCGCGCTTCTTCTTGCCCGCTAATGATTTCGACAGGCGTCCCGAGAGCGGCGCTGGCACGATCTAGAAATTCCTGTTGATTACTCGAGTCCCGCACTGCGCTGGTCGCGACAGCGCGCACCCCTTGGACGTCGAGTTTTTGATAAACTGCCGCGAAGCGCCCCAGCGTGGCGCAGAGGAAAACCAAGGCTTCCTCGCTGACTCGCCCATCGCGAAAAACACTCTCGCCGAGCCGCGTCACCTGGCGTTCCTGTGCCAAAATGCGTGTTGTCTCCGGACCGGCTTCCGCCGCCATCATACGGACCGAATTGCTGCCGATATCCACCGCCGCGTAGCGAGGCATATCCGTTTATAGCAAGGTCCAGAGTGCCGACCGCTTTGCGCGAGTTTCTCAATAGAAGGGCACCGGGCATTTAGCCGGTCCGGGTCACACCCGATGCCAGGAGCAAGTTTAAAGAGTCGGTCTCAACCGATGCAATTAACGCTACCAGCCAATTCGGCGGCGCTTTCGGATAGTTCGGCTGAGTAGAGGATTTGGCTGCGTTCGACAGCCGTCTTCGCAACTACAATCTGCCATGCCTCGCTGAGGTCCTCAAACAAGGATTGAACTTCCGCCAATATCTCGTCGGATTGCGAAGTATTTGCCTCAATCAGACGTCGCTGGCAGTAGTCATAGAGCCGCCCGTAGTTTGAGGCGATCTCACCGCCCGCTTCATAATCGAGCCCGTTGACGAGCTCTGCGGTAACATCAAACGCCCTATTAATCTGATGCACACGTCCAGGGACGTCTTTGGCACGGAGACACTCTCGCGCGGAGACAATTGCTTTGATCCCCAATTGATAAAGGATCTGGACCAGCCGCTCCGGCGGCGCATGCAGCACTTCATTCTGTGCGTAGGGAGACAATGTCGGGGTTGGCATAGCAGATAAGTTCAAAATCCTTTTCGTTTTCGCCGGATTGGTCCTGAGTCACGGCTTAGCAACTTTCAGAGCAACTTGCGAACCAAAGTCCGGCTTGCTTCTGTTATCGGCTAGCGCAGCTCACTTTTTAAAAAGCGGCGAGAGAACTTGTAGCCAGTCTGGCGAGCGGTTGGTAACTACCGCGTCAAAGGATCTTCCACCCAGGGCGGCGTCGCTTCCACCAGTGTTCCCAACATGGGATCCAACCGTTCTAGTTCCTGTTTCATCGCCCACGCGATATTGCGGTAGGAAAAATGGCCCTTTACCCCGCTACGTAGCCGCGCCATATATTCCAATTCGGCAAAATCCATTTTGAATAGGAATCGGGACCGCGCGGCGAACGGTAGAACATATTGGGACGCTGGATGCGGCAGCACCTCCAGAACTCGGTCGGCATGCGCCAGCGCGTCGGCGTAGACTTCCCCAGCCTGGCATTTCAAAACAGCCTCAGGAGTCTCGTAACCGAGCTGATTTGTGTAATACTGCCTGAACTGCTGGCACCGCCGGTGCCTATGTAGATCGCGATAAGCCCCGATGTCCATTACGAAATCGAAGACGTAGGGCGCGTTTCGAAAATGCCGTGGTAAGTCGTCTCGCCGGGTCCGTTTCCCAAGCGCAAGGTGAATTACGTCTTGCCGCCTTGCCTCGCTCCACTGGCAGGCCAACTCATAAAGCTCCCGGTAACTCCGGGTTACCACGGGATAGAGCAAAGTGGCGCAGATATCGGCGACAGTGTCGGCGGGTTGCAAGAGATCGGCAGGCTTGACGGGTAGACCCGCCTCCGGGGGCAGATGATCGGCCGCCCACTCCGTCAAGTCGGCGCGTAGATGAGGCGTGTAGGTATCGGCTTCCGCATGCCGCGCCAATGTGGGCGCGACCGGCTCCGCCGCATGGTTGTCCCAGCCGCATTCGGGGGGCGCCGCGCAGGCTCGCGCCAGCTCTTCGCCCAATTCCCGTAATTCCTGGAACTCGCTTGCCTTCAATCGCCGCACTTGCTTTTCGAGGGTACGGATGCTGGTTACTTGACCAACTCCTGTCGGAATCCCGAACGGCAGCAGGTACCGGGCAATATCGAAGGCCCGGGCCGCCAAATTCCGGCGATAAGCCTCCGGCCTCATGCCGGCTGGGCAGGGAAGTTGCTCTTGCAGATAGGAAAGTGCCCGGCTCTGGACCACGCGATATGCATCCAGCAGGTGCGCAGCCGCCGATAGGTAAATCTCGGGTTCGGTTCCGGTCAACTCCGGAGGTAAAATGACTCCGGCTTGCGAAAAGTCCTGATACCGCGAGCTGCGCGCTTGCCCATCCCAGAGCTGCTCGTCTTCAATCTCGGTGGCCGCCAGCTCCGAGATGCCCTCGAAGCAAACGGTCACGTGTCCCAGGTCGGCGATGCTGGCGTGGCCGTATTGGAAGTAGAAGCTTTCAAGAAATTTTGCAGAGTCGTGGCTGCGCACCCACTCGATCGAATCGCGTATTGAATCCGGGGACCGGCTGTAGCGGGCCAGCGCGTACGCCAACTTTTCCGGAGGCATAGAAGCCACTGTCAGAACGCGCCCTTTTCGCTCTTCAGGCATGAAGCCGCTATGATAACGGATTCCCCATGCTTATTCGGATCAAACGGTTGCACCCGGGGGCCCAGCTTCCCTCCTATGCTCACGGGCCAATGGAGGACGCGGGGCTTGACGTGCGTTCCTTGGAGGCCGCTCTGCTCGAACCCGGTATTCCGCAAGCCGTGCCCACGGGCCTGGCGCTTGAGATCCCTCCGGGATATGAGGTGCAGATTCGGCCGCGCAGCGGCTTGGCCCTAAAGCACGCCATTACCCTCCCCAATGCGCCGGCGACCATCGATCCGGGCTATCGCGGCGAGCTCAAGGTCATTCTCTTAAACCTGGGCAAGACTCCTTTCGAGATATGTGCGGGCGATCGCATCGCACAACTCGTTGTGGCTCGGTACGAGACCGTCGAATGGATCGAAGGCGAACTCTCGGACTCCATTCGTGGCGCCGGCGGGTTTGGGTCTTCCGGCCGCTAACGCTTCGAAGGGGCTTCGGACGTTAGCCTGCTCGCTACCGGCTGCGTCTGCCCGGCGTACTTATTGCCCGCCTTCTTGTAGTAGGGAACCGAAACCGGCGAACTCAACTGTTCAAAGGTAAAGGAACAGATGCGCATGCCCGGATAGAGCGCTACCGGCATAATGCCCAAATTACTGAGCTCCAAGGTTGCTTTGCCACGCCAGCCGGGATCGAATAGGCCCGCAGTACCGTGCACGATGATGCCGATGCGGCCCAGGCTGGAGCGGCCTTCCAATCGACCCAGTACGTCGTCGTCGAGTTCCAGCGTCTCTTCCGTAATGGCTAGGGCGAACTCGCGAGGCTGCAGGATGAACGGGTCGCCTTCCTTGACGTGAATCGTCCGCATGATGTCTTGAATAGCGCCTTTTTCCCGGACGTCGATGAAGGCGTGGCGGCTATGTTCAAACACACTGAATTCCGCGCCGAGCCGGAAGTCTACCGAGCAACTGCCGAACTGCTCGTGGGGCAATTCGGGCGAAATGCGAATTTTGCCCTGCTCGAGATAACGCCGTATATCAACGTCGGAGAGAACCATGGGACGCGAAGGATCGAACCGCCATCCTAACATGCGCCCGAATGTTATATTGGGTCCAGTATCCGCACGCGTTCGCGCCTGCGCGTCCGTTCAGTGGGCGGCTAGCTCAGTTGGGAGAGCACCACGTTCGCAACGTGGGGGTCGTGGGTTCGAGCCCCATGCCGTCCACCAAGTTATTGGCAATAAATCACTTGACTAACCCAACAAGAATGGGTTCTGACAGGGAGATATAAAAGGCGAAAGGCCACCTTCCCTCGGCTGGCTTTTCAAATCCCTTTCTGGCTTGGCTTCCTTATGCTCTTTCAACGCTGCATCCAGATCGGCTTTAGAGACCTTTACCAACTTGCGCATGGTCTCTTTGAACTGCACGCGTGCCGAAGTTCAAATCGGCAGAAGGAAACTAGCCTGTCAATAGCTCAATCTCTTCGAGGGTTTTTCCCTTGGTCTCAGGGACGAGCAGAAAGACGAAGACATATCCAGCCGCGCAAACCGACGCATAGAGAAAGAAAGTGCCCGCTGGTCCAAGCGCCGCGTTCAGCAGAGGAAACGTGAAGGTCAATAGGAATGAGGCCACCCACAGGGCGGATACGGAAATCGCCACGCCTTCGGCTCGAAATCGCAATGGAAATATCTCGGCAATGATAACCCAGGTGACGGGCGCCAACGACATCGCATAACTGCCGATGGTCAGTAGCGTCGCTACCAGGAGCGGCACGCCATGCATCCGGAACAGGTAACAAATTCCGATCAATAGATGACACACGGCGATGCTCGCACAGCCCAGCAGCATCAGGGTTCGTCTGCCCCAGCGATCGACTGTCCGGAGAGCCACCAGTGTGAAGAGGAGATTAATCGTGCCTGTGATGACGATATTGAAGAGAATGCCGCTGACGCTGTATCCCGCCTCGCGGTATATCTCTTCCGCATAGTTGAAAAGCACGTTGATGCCGCTCCACTGCTGCAAAACTGCGAGAACAATTCCAATCAGCAGAACACGGCGAACGGCGGGCGATAACGCAGAATACCTTCCCGTAACCTGAGCCTCCGCGGCCGCTTCGACCTGCTCGCCAGTCTGCGCCGCGTAAGAGACTCCGCCGATTTTGGCAAAGATCTCGCGAGCCCGGCCCTCCTCACCCCGCGCCATAAGCCACCTGGGACTTTCCGGAACGAAAAAGGCGCTGACCAGGAACAAAAGCGATGGCACGACCACTGCGATGAACATCACACGCCATCCACTTTGCCCGTTCCATGAATTCCTGAGCATCGCCTGCGTCGAACCGTCGGGAACACGGTCCGCGATCAGCCAATTGACAATTTGCGCCCCCAGGATTCCAATCACGATGGTCATTTGATTGAGCGACACAAGGCGTCCGCGCCATTGAGCCGGGCTCACTTCGGCTATGTAGGTCGGAGAAACGTTCGCGGAGATGCCGATAGCAATTCCACCCACAATTCGCCAGGCAATAAAGACAACAAAGCTCGAGGCAAGACCTGTAAATAACGAAGAGACCGCGAAGATCAGCGCCGAAAGCAGCAGCAATCGCTTTCGTCCGAAACGGCCGCTCAGTGCACCGGAAAGAATAGAGCCAACGAGGCAGCCCAATAACGCGCAGCTATTGGCCCAGCCGATCTGGTATGTGTTTTGAAGACGGAAATAAGCTTCGTAAAACGGTTTGGCGCCGCCAATCACCACCCAGTCGTAGCCGAAGAGCAAGCCGCCCAGGGCCGCGACCGAACAGATCAGCGTTGTGTAGCGAACGTTGAACTCGCCTGATGATTGCAATATCGTGTACGTTTACAATCCTAAAGCACTGGTCGTTTTCGGTAGTATCCAACAAAATACTGTCGCAGCCGGCTGTTTAGCGGTTCTGAGTAATATCGCGCAATCACAGCGGCCAAGCTCGCCGACATACATAAGAAGAGTACAAGCCAAAGCAATTTAGCGGTGATATTTAGGCCGGCGGATTTCACCAGATCGCGCATTAGGCCGAGTACGGCGATGTGAAACAGATACAACTCATAGCTATGGCGGCCCATCGATGCGAGCGCACGGAACCGTTGCTTGACCGGCGGGGAATCGAGTGCAACCGCACCTTCGGCAAGTAGAATGGCCGCTGCCCCGGCAGCCATTAAAGTGGAACCCCAAACGGGAGTCGCATCGATACTTCCACGCACGTAAATTGCCGCCATGAAGACCAGCGCACAGATCTGGACGATGTCGCGCGTGCGAGCACCAATCCGAACATGCCGAGCCAGAAGAGCCATCAAACAACCCAGCGCAAGGGCATCGAAGCAAGCCAGGTTGCCGTAGAGGAAGAGGATTTCGTCATTCGAATGAAGGCGCCGATAAATCGGTCCGATGGTGATCGCTAACAACCAGACCGGCACGATCCATTTGGGTCTCTTCAACAGGCAGAGCAGCGGAAACGAAAGATAAAAGACTTCTTCGACCGACAGCGACCAATAGATATTCAGGCAGTAATTGAAATAGCCAAACTTGGCCATTAATACGTTGTGCCAAAAGGTCAGTACGGAAAGGTCGGCGAGCCACAGGGGCACGTGCCGAGTGTCCCGGAAGGACGGAATCCCCGCAACGCCTAAAGGCGTAATGATCGCGAGGGCCAGCGCGAGGCAAGGCAGAATGCGGGCCGCGCGGAAGGAGTAGAACACGCGAGGAGAGACCTGAGCGAGGCTTCCAAAGCGGCGCAAGGAAGTGGACGTGATCAAATAACCCGAAACGACAAAGAATACGACCACCCCGTAATTCCCGTTTCGGATCGCTGTGTGGATCATCCGGCCGGCGAGGCCCGAGAAATCTTGGGTCAAGCGATAGGACAGGTCGAAGTGAAGCAGCAGTACGGAGAAAATGGCAAGGCCGCGGAGCAGATCGATCCTATGGTCTCGGCGAGTCACCTAATTCAGCAGAAGCCGTCGGGCGCGTTCGACATCGGCAAGAGCCTGCGCCGCGGTATCGGCTATCGCAGTCAAATGCCCCATTTTGCGGCCCGGCCGCGGCTCCAGCTTGCCATAGAGATGAATTTTGACGTTCGGGACAGAGGCCGCGGCGGTCCAGTTAGGTTCGCCATTCGACCAGAGGTCGCCAAGAATGTTGGCCATTGCGGCGGGAGCGAATTGGCGAACATCGCCGAGCGGCAGCCCGCAGACCGCCCGCAACTGTTGCTCAAACTGGCTGGTGAGGTTGGCGTCGAAGGTGAGATGTCCGGAGTTGTGCGGGCGCGGCGCCAATTCGTTGATCAGCAGTTTGCCGTCCCGGCAGACGAAGAACTCGACGCAAAGCACGCCGACGACCTCCAGTTTTTCAAGAACAGCGTGGGCGATCTCGATTGCTCTATCGGCAACCTCCGGCGAGACGCGGGCCGGAGAAATCGAGAGATCGAGAATTTGGTTATGATGATGATTCTCAATGGCACCGAAGGGAACAAACTCGCCATTGATGGATCGGGCGGCCACGACAGAGATTTCGAGTTCATAATCGATCCAGGCTTCGAGAACAGCTTCGCGTTCTCCGGCGACGCTCCAGGCGCATTTGAGATCTGCGGAGGAGCGAATGCGGAATTGGCCCTTTCCGTCGTAGCCGAAGTCAGCGGTCTTGAGGATCGCGGGAATTCCGAGCTCTGCTGTGGCCTGCTCCAGGTCCACGAGGCTTCGGACCGCGCGAAAGGGCGTGAGCGGGAAGCCGTTTTGCGCAAGAAACGTCTTCTCGCGCAGGCGATGTTGAGTGGTGTGCAGAATGTGTCCGCTGGGTCGAACGGGCGCACATTTCGCCGCGGCGACCGCCGTTGGAGCAGGCACGTTCTCGAATTCGAAGGTGACAACAGAGACGCCGCTGGCGAAGGCGGAAACGGCATCCAGATCTTCATAGGGTGCCTGGATTTCGAGATCCGCTACCTGCCCGGTGGGTGTGTCCCCATCCGGCGACAGCGTATGGACGCGATAACCCATCCGGCGCGCCGCGATAGCGAACATGCGGCCGAGCTGCCCACTGCCCAGCACTCCTATGGCGCTTCCCGGCAGAACGGGCGATTCAGTCACAGCAGGTTATCCTGCAGGACCGATTCGGTCTGCTCGCGCCGCCACGATTGAAGCCGGAGACGCAGATCGGGATATTTGCCGGAAAGAATGCTCGCGGCAAGCAGAGCGGCGTTTGTCGCACCAGCGGCTCCGATGGCGAGAGTTCCCACGGGAACTCCAGCAGGCATCTGGACGATAGAGAGAAGCGAATCGACACCGTTGAGCACACTGCTCTTGATCGGCACGCCAAGAACCGGCAGAACTGTGTGAGCCGCGACCATCCCAGGCAGGTGCGCCGCACCGCCAGCAGCGGCAATGATGACTTCCAGGCCACGCTCCGCCGCTCCCTTGGCGTATTCCGTCATCCAATCCGGAGTGCGGTGGGCGGAGACAACGCGGCTCTCGTGAGGGATCCCAAGCGAGTCCAGCAAATGGCTCGTGCGCTGCATCGTTTCCCAATCGGATCTGCTTCCCATGATCAGGCCGACGATGGGCCGGTCGGTGATGGGCGGGTGAGCGGTCATCGCTTGACTGTGCTCTATTCGCCCTGGAACGCTTTTTGGCCGTCAAACGTATACAAGTTCTCGATCTTAATGAAATCGAGTCCGTGTTCATCGAGACGCGACAGGAGCTTGACAATTTGGCCATGGGTTATTGGGGCGTCTTTGGTCTCGGAGCCGAAATAGGCTCGCCAGTGGTCGGTGCAGAAGGTCTCCTTGAAGCCATCGGGATACACCTTTACGCCACGATTGCTCAGTGCCCGGAATTTCAGACCGTCGCCGTTGAACTGTTCCAGCTTCTTGCCGAACTCGACCGGATTGCGGTTGTTCCAGTGGAAGAACACGTCTACTCCGACCAGTTCCTTCTTGGCCCGCGGTGTAATGTGCAGGTGGGTAGACGCCTTTTGATTTTCGCCTTTCGAGTATGAGGCTGGTTTCAGCTTCTCCGGTTTCTGGCCCAGACGAGCAACGACGGCTTCGGCAAATTCGCGTGTGCCGACTTTCTGCTTGCTGACACCTTCTTTGTAGATGTCATAGGTATGCACGCCATCTTCCAGCGTGCGCAGCCAGGCATTGTGGATGCGCTCGGCAATTTCGGGTTGGCCGATGTGAACGAGCATCAATAATCCGCCGTGAAGCAGCCCACTCGGATTGGCGAGATTCTGGCCGGCGCGGCGGGGAGCGGAGCCGTGAATGGCTTCGAACATTGCCACATGTGCGCCTATATTAGCGGAGCCCGCTAGCCCTACGGAGCCGGCAATCTGGGCCGCGACGTCAGAGAGAATGTCGCCGTAGAGGTTGGGCATCACGATCACATCGAAGGCTTCCGGGGTATCGGCTAGCTTGGCGGCCCCGATGTCCACGATCCAGTGCTCCTTTTCGAATTCCGGATACTCCGCGGCGATCTCATCGAAAACCTTGTGAAACAGCCCGTCGGTGTACTTCATGATGTTGTCTTTGGTGAAGCATGTCACCTTTTTCCGGTTGTTCCGGCGAGCATACTCGAAAGCGTAGCGGACGATCTTTTCCGATCCCGGGCGGCTGATCAACTTAAGGCACTGCATCACTTCGTCGGTCTGGCGGTGCTCGATGCCGGCGTAGGTGTCCTCTTCGTTCTCGCGGACGATGACCACGTCCATTCCAGGGTGCTTTGTACTGACGTAAGGATGGTAGGAGACGCAAGGCCGGATGTTTGCATAGAGTCCGAGAGTCTTGCGGGTGGCAACGTTCAGCGACTTGAAGCCGCCGCCCTGCGGCGTCGTAATGGGCGCCTTGAAGAACACCCTGGTGCGCCGGAGGGATTCCCAGGCGCTGGGCTCAATGCCCTCGGCGATTCCGCGCAGATAGACCTTTTCGCCAATCTCAATGTTTTCTGTCTCGATTCGAGCGCCTGCCTCCTTGATGATGTGGAGCGAGGCGGCCATGATTTCCGGGCCAATACCGTCGCCATGAGCCACGGTAATAGGAACTGTTTCGGGTACGGTCGTTGTCGATGCCATAAATGTAAGAGATACAGGTTTATTAGAACAAAACCTCGTGAAACAAGCGTGGACAGAGCATCGTCGAAACGGCGATTCACGACTTTTTCTCGCGGTGAGAATTCTTGCGGCGCGAGAAGGAGTACACTAAAAATGTCTTTGACGCCCATTTCAGCCGCTTCAAGAATCCGAGAGTGAAAGAATACTTAGAGCTCACGAAACCCCGAATCACGTGGCTTATTTTGATGAGCACGGCGGTGGGGTATTACTTCGGTCACCACGGGGCATGGCCGATTTGGGCGATCCTGAACACGCTGCTCGGCACGGGACTGGTAGCGTCGGGAACGGCCGCCCTAAACCAATGGTATGAACGCGATGCGGACCTCAAAATGCGGAGGACGCAAACGCGGCCCCTGCCCTCGGGACGCTTGTCTCCCAGGAAGGCGCTTTGGTTCGGGATCGGTTTAGCGGTGGCGGGTGGTCTGGAGCTGGGTTTTGGGGTGAATTGGCTCGCCTCGGGCCTGTGCGTGTTCACCCTGACGATGTATCTGTTTCTGTATACGCCGCTGAAGCAAAAAACCTGGTGGTCGACCACAGTGGGCGCGTTTCCGGGGGCGATGCCTCCGCTGATCGGGTACGCGGCGGCCAGCCATCACTTGACTCCGGCGGCTTGGGCGCTTTACGCCATTCTTTTCTTCTGGCAATTCCCGCATTTCTATGCGATAGCTTGGATGTACCGCGAAGACTACTCCCGAGCCGGCATTCAAATGTTGCCGGTAGTGGAACCAGACGGCGTTTCAACGGCTCGCCAGATCCTGGCTTACTCCGTCCTGCTGATTCCGATTAGCTTGCTGCCAAATTGGCTGGGAATGACAGGACTGCTTTATGCCGTGGGCGCGCTCCTGATGGGTCTTTTGTTTCTATACGCCGGTGTGCGGGTATCATTCGACCCTACGAGACTACGCGCGCGCCGGGTGCTACTGACGTCCGTTGTTTATTTGCCTGTGCTGTACGGGCTGATGGTATTGAGTCCTGCACAATCGTGAGCGCTGCCGGTAAAATTCGTCTCCTTTTTATCCTTATCCTTCTAATTGCCGGTGCGGCCTGCGTGAAGCGTGGAAGTCAATTGCCGGCTTATGAGAACGTTCCAGCGTTCACCATGACCACTTCGGAGGGCAGCAGCTTCGATGGTAAGCAACTGGCCGGAAAGGTGTGGGTCGCCGACTTCATTTACACCAATTGTCCCGGTCCCTGCCCGCGTATGACCTCGCAAATGCACCATCTACAATTGCAAGTCAAGAACGATCCCGACGTGCGGCTGGTCTCGTTTTCAGTGGACCCGCATCGCGATACGCCACCCGTTCTGAACGCCTACGCCAAACACTTTGGCGGTCCCACGGAAGACTGGGTTTTCCTCACTGGGAATGATGCAACAACACATCTTCTGGCCCATGATGTCTTCAAAGTGGGGGACCTTATCGGTGTCATGGATCACAGCACCAAGTTCATTTTGGTGGACAAGCGTGATACCATTCGCGGGTACTACTCGACCTTCGATGCCGACGAGATGCACAAGTTGGTACAGGACGTGCAGAGTTTACGGTAGCCGGCCCCTTTTTGCGGGCCAAACTGAAACACTTTAACCGATCTGAAACATCTATGCCGATGGAATGGTACGAGTCCGACGTACGCGGGCTCGAAAAAGAAGCGAAGGAATTGCCGAGAAATGCGGCGGTCTTCTACGGAAGCTCATCAATCCGCATGTGGGAGACGCTAGCTGCCGATCTTGCCTCCGATGCCGTGGTAAATCGTGGCTTCGGGGGGTCGACGCTGGAGGCCTGCGCCTACTTTTTTGCGAGATTAGTTGTTCCACTTTGGCCGTGTTCGCTGGTTCTTTATGCGGGAGACAACGACCTGGGGGATGGGCGCTCGCCAGAGCAAGTCTTCGGCTTCTTCCGTAGCTTTATGGCGAAATTCGATGCGCTGCTGCCGGGAAGGCCGTTCGCTTTTATTTCCGTGAAGCCCAGTCCGGCTCGAAGGGGAATAGTCGATCGGATCCGAAAAGTCAATGATTTGGTTCGCGCCGATATCGAGGAGCGCGGAAACGGTTATTTCATCGACGTTTTTTCGCCGATGTTGCAGGCGGATGGGACACCTCGCCCGGACCTCTATCTTGCAGACGGTTTGCACCTAAGCGCGGCTGGTTATCGTGTCTGGACGCAGCAGATCTGGCCCTATCGCAAGCATTTGTTGATTGGACCGACACCGGATAGCCACACGAATAGCGTACCTTCGTTAGAAGGTGAATCGGGAATATCACAGGTGGTACAGCACACGGCTAAGCCGTGACATGGAGCTTTTGGTATTCGGACACGCCGGTGCGCGCGTGCTTGTTTTTCCGACCCGCGAGGGGCGTTTCTACGATTATGAGGACTGGGGACTGGTGCGCGCCCTGGAGGAGACGATTGAGGCGGGGAATATCCAGTTATATTGCTTGGACAGTGTCGATTCGGAAGCGCTGTATTGTCGAAACTGCCCTCCGCGCGTCCGCCTGGCTCGCCATTCGCAGTACGAACAGTATGTTCTCCAGGAAGTTCTGCCCCTCACCAGCGGGAATCCCCATCCGTTCCTGATTGCGCATGGTTGCAGCATTGGCGCATTTCACGCAACGAACATCGCGCTGCGTCGTCCCGAGTTGTTTCAACGCATCGTTGCCTTGAGCGGCCGGTACGATCTCACGCAATCGGCAGGCATTTTCCCAAATCTCTTCGATGGCTATTACAGCGATGAACTGTACTTCAATACCCCGAACCACTTTGTTCCGGGCTTGACGGACGAATCGGTCTTGAGTCTGATGCGCCGAATGGACATCGTACTCACGGTGGGAGAAGACGATCCGTTTCGTGGGAGCACGGAGCTACTGAGTGAGGCCCTCTGGCGCAAGGGTGTAGGCAATCATCTGGCAATCTGGCCGGGCGAAGCCCATCGGGCGCGATGCTGGAGGGAAATGGTCAAGCAGTATCTTTAGGAAGCGTGCCCTCATTCGCACCGTAGCGAAATCAGAGGATCTACCTTTGCCGCTCTGCGGGCGGGAATATAACAGGCTGCAAGCGCGCTTGCCAATATCAGCGCCGAGACCAAAGCGTATATGGCCGGATCTCCTGTGCTGACGCCGTAGACAAGGTTAGCGAGAGTACGTCGAAGGGCAAACGAGCCTAAGATTCCGCAGCCCAGTCCAGACAGCGCGAGCTTGAGTCCATAACGAACGAAAAGTAAAAGCATTTTGCCCGGCTGCGCACCGAGTGCCATTCGGATACCGATCTCCCGTGTTCGTTGTGCCACCGACCACGACATTACGCCAAATATTCCCACGAGAGCGAGCACCAAAGCGATACTTGAGAAGGCGACCAAAAGGCCCATAGTCCAACGTCTTGTAAGCGCGGATATCCGGGCGATTTCATCCATAGATCGTATATCGGAAAAGGCCAATTCCGCATCGACCGAACGAATCGTTTTCTGCACGACGCCCTTCAGCTCCAGTGGGTCGCGGCTTGTCTTGACGATCAGATATTGCCCCGTGAGACTTGGATAATAAAGATCGAAGCTAGGTTCGGAGTCTAAACCAAATTGCTTGACATTGGCCACTACACCCACAACTGTGGCCCAGGTTGGATTAGGTCCCCATGGGCCGTTGATGAACTTCAGACCGACAGGATTTCTTCGCGGCCAAAAGCGCTTCGCCATTGTCTCGTTGATAATCACTACGGGCTGGTTCAAATCGCGTTCGGTGAATGTACGGCCCGCCTTTAAGGAAATCTGCATTGCAGAAAAGTAATCGGGGCTGGCCGTTCTTATTTGCGCGCCGGGGAGGGCGTTTGGATCGATGAGCGGGCTGCCCGGGATATTGAAACGCGACGTATTCGCCCGATCCGCGATCAGCGGGAGCGCATTGGTCACTGCGGCATCCTCAACGCCTGGTACGGACAAAAGCTTTTCCTGTATGCGATGGAACAAGAGTTCCGGTTTCTGAGAAGGCGGCGCGAGAACGCGCACGGTGAGAACGCCTCTCGAGTTGAATCCAGGGTCCGTCTTCATTAGGCGGAGAAAGCTCTTCGTCAAGATTCCGGCCCCTATTACGAGCATCATCGTTAAGGCAATCTCAAAAACCACGAGCGCTGAGCGTGTATTCATGCCGCTGTTCGTCATGGCGCCAGACTTCATGGCCGACTGAGTATCGATGGCAAGCGACTGAGTTGCTGGGGCAAGCCCGAAAAAGATGCCCGTTGCCAATGATGTAGTCAGCAAGAACAGGATGACGGTTGGGTCGAGGTGTGGGTGGGCCGGAAGCGCTAACGCCAGTATTGCTTTCGTCACAACCAGACCGGCGGCTCCTCCGATTAAAGCGAGCACCAGGCTCTCTGTCAGAAGCTGACGTAGAATGCGTGAGCCAGTGGCCCCTACCGCTACGCGCACGGCCATTTCTTTCGCTCTGGCGGAAGCTCGGGATAACAAAAGGCTCGCAATATTGGCGCATCCAATCAGAAGTAGGAATGACGCGGCACAGAATAATACCAGCAGAGCCGGGCGCACGTTTTCGGTCAGATCATCCTGGAGCCCACTAACGCGAATTCCCCACCCTGTGCTGGTTTTAGGATGTTCCGTGGCCAGTTGCCGGGCGAGCGCGATCAAGCGCGTGCCTGCTTCTTTCTGAGCGACGCCCGGTCGCAATCTTGCGATAAAGCCAAGCGCATGTCGAACCGGGTTCGTCAACTGATCGCCAAGCAGCGGGCCCTTCGGTAGCCAGAGATCGGCCCAGTCCGGAAACCGTCCAACCGCGGGCATCACGCCTACAATTGTTAGTTGCCGATCGTTGAAGCGTACGGTTTTTCCTACGACATCCGGGTCGCGGTCAAAACGGCTTTGCCACAGATGTTCACTTATCAGCACGGACCATGGATCTTCCGTATCGCTGAATCTCCGGCCGGCAAGCGGTGAGACTCCCAGCATCGGAAAGAGACTTGCCGAAACGAAGTCCGCATGCACTGCGACCGGCTCCGAACCAGGTACAGACAGGTCGCCGTCCTGCGATACATAGCGATACCACGCCGTTTCTTGAAAGAGATCTTTCTGCATTTGCCATGCCTGAAGTTCCGCGGGGGACACGCCCACTTTTGAGAACTGTGGCAAGTAAGTATCCCAGACTGCGAGAAGCCTCGATGAACCATGAAAGGGAAGCGGCTTGATAATCTCCGCATTTACAACGCTGAATACCGCGGTGTTTACTCCGATTCCTAGGGCGAGCACAAACAGGATAAGAGCGGAGAAAGCCTTACTTCGCCAAATGCCCCGAAAGGCATACCCGGAATCCTGAAGAAGATCCTCCGCCAATCTTGTACCGCGCGCGTCCCGGCAAGCCTCGCGTGTTTGCTCTCCTCCAAGCGCAGCTTTGGCACGGAGTAAAGCCTCATCACGCGGCATTCCAGCCTGTTTGTTCTTCTCCGCCTGGCGCTCTAAATGAAAGCGGAGTTCTTCGTCTAATTCACTCTCAAGCTTTTGGCGTTGAACGAGCGCTTTCAATCGGTAAAAGAGGTCGTGGAGCACCGTAGTTCCCCTTTCGCTTCTACAACAGAATAACACCAAGATTTGAATTAATTTAGAGTACCGGCCACGGTACTCACTGTCATCATGATGGTTATGGCAGGCAAATTGACTTGGGATGCCGAACTCTATGAAGCCCGGCACGGATTCGTTTGGGAGTTGGGTGCGGGCTTGGTGGATCTGCTGGACCCTAAACCTGGAGAGCGGATCCTAGACCTCGGTTGCGGCCCGGGGCAACTCACCAACACGATTGCCGGGCGTGGGGCGGCAGTAATGGGCCTTGATTCGTCGCCGGCTATGATCGGCCAGGCCCGGCAGAATTTTCCCGAGCTCTCGTTCATCCTGGAAGACGCAGCGGCCATGGAGTTCGACGAGCCCTTCGACGCGGTATTTTCAAACGCGGCGCTCCATTGGATGTTGGACGCCGAGGGCGTGGCGCGGGCCATTACGCGGGTGCTGAGGCGCGGCGGCCGGTTCGTTGCCGAGCTGGGCGGAAAGCGCAATATTCGGACGATTGTCACGGCGATTGAAGACACGGTAGCGCGTTACGCGGCCGGCGCAATTCCTCTGGCGCGGACCTATTTCCCGGCGCTAGGGGAGTATTCCGCACTGCTCGAAGGTTGCGGCCTGGAAGTCCGGACCGCACAGCTTTTCGACCGTCCGACAGCGTTAGAAGGCACGGACGGCATGGCAAACTGGATCCGCCAATTCAAGTGGTATTACTTTGAAGGCCTTCCTGCACAGCAGCGTAAGCAGGCTCTGGAGGAAACGGTGGACGAGCTACGTCCGGCCTTGTACCGCGATGGGCAATGGATAGCCGATTACCGGCGATTGCGGGTCATGGCGGTGAAGGAGTAACCGGGCTACGCGCGGCCGGCGTTGAGCGCAACCTCGCGCGCGTGCCGCAGCGTCTCGATCGGATCACCCGTGGGGTAAAACTCCATCGCGACGATGCGGTTATAGTTGAGCTGCGCCAGTTTCCGATAGATGCTGTTGTAATCGATTTCGCCAGTGCCTGGTTCATGGCGGCCCGGCACGTCCGCAATGTGGACCAAACCGGTGTAATCGATGTTCTTTTCGAGTTTCTCGATCAGATTGCCCTCCGCGATCTGCTCGTGATAGAAGTCGTAGAGGAATCGGACCTGCGGGTGGTCAACAGCGCGAATGATTTCAAATCCTTCGGCTACGGACTGCAGATAGTATTTCGGATTCTCTTCGGGGTCAATATTCTCAAGCAGAAGACGAACCGGCTGCCCGTTGATCTCCTTGCCCTGCACTAGCTCGGCGGCCCGCTTCAAACCGTCGATGCAGCTTTGATGCTGTGTGGCGCGCGGCATTCCTGGAACGACATTGCCGGACATGATGATACAGGCAGGACACTCGATTTTCTCCATGATGGGCAGTTCGTTGCGAACATCGGCAAGCATTGCGTCCCGATCGTTCGGATTGCCCACGCCGTGCCGCAGACCCGCCGTGGTGTCGAAGCGAATTCCCAACTCTTTGCGTTTGGCGTTGGCGCGTTTGAAGTCGTCTTCGGACCACTTCCTGTATTCGCCGACCAGCTCCACGTTTTTATAGCCTGCTTCGGAAACCTTCTCAAGACGCTCCTCGAATGGCAGTTTCCTGTAGACGGTCCAGAGCATGATCGACACGTCGTAAGGCGCCTTAGCTCCGGAGGTGCTCTGCGCCGATGCGGAATGCGCGAATGATTTGGCGCCAAGTCCGAATGCGCCCGCTGTGATGCTTTTAGTGAAGGTTCGCCGGTTCATCGTTTTCCCTGGCCACTATTGTATGGCTATGGCAAGCACAACTTTTACAACGCCACCTTTAAAACACTACGGATCGATAGGCGCGAGCTAACCTTGGGCAGTTCGAATTTTGGCAATCGTAGCAATCGCGGCATCGATTCGGCGGACAGTACAGTGAGTTAGTGGCCACAGACACTCCGGAAGCGGATGCGACCAAAGCGGCCCAGCCTCCCGATGTCCTGAGATTGCCCACGACGTCGAGTTTACGCTGTATTATTTGTCGGCAAAACTGCGCAACCCGGCGGCTGGAGTTTCGGATTGGCCCGTACTGCGCGACGATTACAACCGGTTGATTGATAGAGGCGGGAGATCTCGACGAAGAATCGCGATTCATCGCGGAAGAGGCGGACAGTCTTACTAACACGTTAAACACTTTGCGCGAACGAGTGCTGGCATGGGCGGAATGAGTGACTAACGCCGCTCAGAACGGCGTCCTCCGGATGAACTCTCCAAAGGCCGATATCAGCCTCTCGATGCGCAGATCGATGCCGTCGCTGCGGTCGCGGGATTGGATTCCCTGTGCCTCGATTTGCAGGCTTTGCTTCTCGATTTGTTTTCCTTGCTCGCCGATTTGCCGGCCGTTTTCATGTGCGATTTTCAGAAATCTTTTATCCGATTCGTTGTGAAGCAAGAGCGCAGTCATTAGTTGATTGTGATCCTGGCGGAATCTTTCGTGATCGGCGATGAGCCGTTCGAGCGCGCGCTCAATGCGATCCAGCCGTGGATCGTAACCGCGAGTATCTGGGCTCATATTCAGCTTCGTGAATGTCGCTCTTGATCCTTCAGGCAATTGTAATCCTCACACTATTAGCTTATCCGGCGTGATGGGCAGATCTCGAACGCGCTTTCCGGTCGCATGGAAAATCGCGTTGGCTATAGCCGCCGCGGCGCCTGTGATTCCAATCTCACCGATGCCCTTAACCCCGAGCGGGTTCACACGATGGTCTACTTCGTCCACCCATAGGGCTTCGATGTGTGGAATGTCGAGGTTCGCCGGCACATGGTACTCGGCGAGGTTGTTATTCACGATGCGGCCCAACCGCTCGTCGTAGAGATTCTGCTCGAAAAGCGCCATGCTGGCGCCCCAGACCATCCCGCCGATCAATTGGCTGCGCGCTGTCTTGGCATTCAAGATGCGGCCCGCGGCAAACACTCCCAGCATTCGCGACACGTGCACCTCGCCCAGATCCGCATCCACCCGCACTTCCGCGAACTGCGCCCCGAAGGCATACATCGAAAACGCCTTCTTTTCCAGTCCGGGCTGGCTGGTGGCTGTCGTTTCAACCGAGGGCAGTTGATGGCGAGCGAGCAGAGCCTGCAGCGTCTCTCCGCGCGATGGGCTCGATTTGATGAAAATGCGCCCGTTTTCAAAGGCGATGTCGCCCATAGTTGCGCCGGAGAGAGGAGACTGCTTATCGGCAATGGCCATACCCGCCAGCTTCTCGCGCAACGCGCTGGTGGCAAATTGCACGGCGGAACCGGTGCTGGCAGCCGTCTGCGAGCCGCCGGAAACGGGCGTATTCGGATATCTGGTATCGCCCAGGCGGAAGCGCACTCTCGATACGGGAAGACCCATGGTTTGAGCGGCAACCTGGGTCATGACGGTGTACGTGCCGGTGCCCAAGTCCTGCGTACCGGCGTCTACCTCCAACTTTCCATCGGCGTGCATGATGGCCTTGGCGGTTGACGCACTGCGCCGGGTTGGGTATTCGGCCGTCGCCATACCCCAGCCGGCCAACATATTGCCGTCGCGGACGGATCTGGGCTCTTTCGGCCGTTTCTCCCAGCCGAACTTGTCGGCGCCCATCCGGTAGCATTCGCGGAGGGATTTGCTCGACCAGGGCAGATTCGTTTCGGGATCTTTCTCGGCATAGTTCTTCAGGCGCAGAGCGATGGGGTCCATCTTCAGCTCATACGCCAGTTCGTCCAGTGCGATCTCCAGCGCATTGACGCCGGTTGCTTCGCCAGGGGCCCGCATGAACGAGGGTGTCCCGATATCGGACCGGACTAATTTCTGAGACGTGCTGTTATTTGGACAGGCGTAGAGCATGCGCGTGGGCAGGGACGCGGATTCCACGAACTGGTCGAAAGTGGACGTGTGGCTGATGGTGTCGTTGCGCAATGCGGTAAGCGCGCCATCGGCTGAAGCTGCCGCGGCAATGGTTTGATGCGTGGAGGAGCGCACGCCCACGGCGCCGAACATTTGCGGCCGTTCCACAGCGAGCTTTACCGGACGCTTCACATGCCGTGCCGCCATCGCCGCCAGCACCACGTGGGACCAGACCGGCCCTTTGCTGCCGAATCCGCCGCCGAGATAGGGAGAGATGACGAGCACGTTCTCTGGCTTGAGACCCAGCAGCGATGCTACACGGTCGCGATCGCTGAATACACCCTGGGTCGAGTCGTACAGGATCAGGCTCTCGGGGCCGTTCCAAACCGCGATCGTCGCGTGCGGCTCCATCGGATTGTGGGTCTCGAATGGGGTGTAGTACTCGTTTTGCACGCGTGCCGTGCCCGCGTTCAGGCCCGTTTGCGCATTTCCCCGATTGGTGATCGCAGGGTTATTGTTATGCGCTTGTGCCGGCGTGTACAGACTCGGCATGGAACTCTGTAAGCTGACGCTGGGCTTCGCCGATGCATACCGCACCTTGATCAGGAACGCCGCCTCCTCAGCCGCTACCAGTGTCTCGGCAACCGCTACGGCGATCGGTTGGTTGGAATAGTGAATTTCGCCGTCCTGCAGAGTTTGAATGACTCGGTTCTGGTTGTCGGGCTTATTCACATCTTCGCCCGCCAGTCTGGGGGCATTGAGGTGCGTCATTACCCACAAAACGCCCGGCACGCGTTCGGCCCCACGTGTGTCAATAGACGTAATGCGGCCCTTCGCGATGCTGCTCATCGCCATCACGCCATAAACGGCGGCGGGGAGTTTCTGTTCGTAGGCGTAGGGAGCGCGTCCGCTCACTTTGAGCGGGCCGTCGACACGGTCCAAAGGTTCGCCAATCAGATCTTCCATAAATCCCTCTTACGCCGAAACCGTGGTCAACGCGCGTAGCACCGCGCGGCGCGCCAACTCCACTTTGAATGCATTATCTTTGTATGGCTTGGCGCCTTCGACGGCCAGATCCGCGGCGTGTTGAAAGATTTCCGCGGATGCCTTCTTGCCCGCCAGCGCCTGTTCGGACCGTTGTGCCCGCCACGGTTTCAGCGCCACTCCGCCTAACGCGAGCCGCGCTTCTCGCATGGGGCCCCCGGTGTCCATACTCAAGATGGCTGCAACCGAGACCAAGGCGAATGCATAGGAACGGCGGTCCCGCACTTTCAAGTAGCAGGATCGCGTTCCGAAGTCCATCGGCGGCAGATCGATCGATGTGATCAACTCGCCCGGATGCAGGTTGGTCGTGATATGCGGCGTGGCGCCGGGCAGACGGTGGAATTCGAGAATGGGGATAACGCGGTCACCTTTGGGACCGCGCACGTTGATTTTGGCGTTCAGCACGGCGAGCGCTACGCTCATATCGCTGGGATTGGTGGCGATGCAGGCTTCGCTTGCTCCCAGGATGGCGTGGATTCGGTTCACTCCCAGCTTCGCCGAGCAGCCGCTGCCGGGAGCACGCATGTTGCACTCGCGATAACTGGGATCGTAGAAGTAGTAGCATCGCGTGCTCTGCAACAGATTGCCGCCCATGGTGGCCATATTGCGAAGCTGGCCCGAGGCCCCAGCGAGGATTGCCTGGCTCAGGATGGGATAGCGAGTCCGCACCAATTCGTGGCTGGCGCATTCTGTGTTGCGCACCAACGCACCGATGCGGAGACCGCCTTCGTGCTCCTCTATGCCGGTCAGCGGCAAACGATTGATGTCGATCAGGTGAGCAGGACGCTCTACACCCATTTTCATCAGATCGATAAGGTTGGTGCCCCCTCCTATGTATCGGACTTCGGGACTGTTTTCCGCATAAGCGTGAACGGCGGCATCGACTGAATCTGGCCGTGTGTAGCTAAAGGGCCTCATAGCTCTTGCCCTTTCAGATTTTCCTGCTGCACGGTGCGGATGGCATCAACGATGTTGGGATACGCTCCGCAGCGGCAGATATTGCCGCTCATGCGCTCGCGGATCTCCTCGTCCGTCAAATCGATTGGGTGAATCGCATGGATATCGGGCGTCAACATGCTCGGAGAGCCTGCTCGGACTTCCTGAAGCATTGCTACGGCCGAGCAAATTTGGCCGGGGGTGCAGTAGCCACACTGAAACCCGTCATGGTCGATAAATGCGGCCTGCATGGTGTGGAGATGGCCCGGCTGGCCGAGGCCCTCAATCGTGGTGATCCGCTCGCCGTCGTGCATAGCGGCAAAGCTCAAGCAAGAGTTAACCCGGCGCCCGTTAACCAGCACAGTACATGCGCCGCACTGGCCGTGATCGCAGCCCTTTTTTGTGCCGGTAAGGCGAAGTTGCTCCCGTAGCAGATCGAGTAAAGTGACCCGCGAATCGATATTCAAGGCGTGAGATTCGCCGTTAATGGTAAGAGTGCAGGAGACGGCATGAGGACTAGCGGTCTCCGCATCGGCGACTTCAGGCAGGGCGGCGGCTGCGCTGCCCGCTATCACCGTACCGACGAATTCCCGGCGTGTTACGTCGTGAGAATCCACAATCTCCCTCTTGCTTGGTTAGATTAGCTGCCCGGCGGCCTGGTAACAGGAGGAAAAATTCGGGTGATCTAAAGGCTTATGACGACTTCTCCGGGTGAAACGGAACTGGCGCCGAACCCGCGCTGCCCGGTTCAGGAGTCGCGAGGTCGAGATTTACCACAATCGGCTCCTGGCCGCTGCGAACGACGACCGCCTCGCAAGGGCTGGATGGGTCGGCGTTGATCTCCTGGTGGGGTACATAAGGCGGGACGTAGATGAAATCGCCCGGTCCGGCCTCGCCAAAATACTCCAAGTTATCGCCCCAGCGCATCCGGGCGCGGCCTTTGATGATATAGAGGACCGTTTCGAGTTCGCCGTGATGATGCGGCCCGGTTTTTGCGCCGGGTTGCACAACGACGGTACCGGCCCAAAGCTTGCTCGCGCCCGTACGCGCGTGCGTGATGGCCGCGGCGCGAGACATGCCGGGTGTCTGCGGCGTATTGGAGTCCAATTCGCCAGCGCGGATGATTTTTATTCCGTTCGTTTCCCAATTCATAAGTTCGAGTATGGGCCGACAGGTAGAATCGGCTACATATGAAAGCCGTTGTCGCTGATCCCGTTGGAGGACCTGAAAACCTGAAGTATATCGATTTGCCTATTCCGGAGCCGGGCGACGGGCAAGCGCTCGTCAAGATAGCGGCCGCCGGCGTAAATTTTATCGATGTCTATTTCCGGATGGGGTTCTACAAGGCGCCGGAGACGCCGGTACGGCTGGGGAATGAAGGCGCAGGAACGATTACTGCTGTGGGGAAGGGAGTCGCTCTGCCGATAGGCGCTCGGGTCGCCTATGCGATGGCGCGCGGTTGTTATGCGGAGTTTGCAGTAGTTCCAGTGAATTTCTTGGTGGAATTGCCGCCGGACGTCAGCTTCGAGGACGGCGCAGCTTGCATGCTGCAAGGCATGACGGCCCATTATCTGACGCATTCAGCGTTTCCGCTGCAATCGGGCCAGACATGCCTGGTGCATGCCGCTGCGGGTGGGACCGGTCTGCTGATCGTGCAGATGGCGAAGATCGCGGGCGCAACCGTGATTGGGACCGCGTCCACGCAGGAGAAGGCCGGCTTGGCGCGTGACCGCGGAGCGGACCACATGATCCTGTACACCGAAACGGATTTCGTGGAGGAGGTGAAGCGGATCACGGATGGAAAGGGCGTAAACGTGGTCTATGATTCAGTCGGCAAAACGACGTTCCACAAGAGTCTCGATTGCCTGCGGTTGAGGGGCATGATGGTCAGCTTCGGGCAGTCGAGTGGGCCTGTGGGGCAGATCGATCCGCTAATTTTGAGCCAGAAGGGGTCATTGTTCCTCACGAGGCCTTCGCTCGCCCACTACATCGGCGATCCGGCCGAATTGCGCTGGCGGTCCTCCGATATTTTCAAGTGGATCGAAGATGGCCGGCTCCGGCTGCACATACAGAAGATCTACAAGTTAGCCGACGCAGCCGAAGCTCATTGGGATTTGGAGGGCCGCAGGACAACGGGCAAACTCCTGCTGGAGCCATGACTGAAATGGCGGGAGAATTCGAAAGCCGCAGAGAGAAGCTGAGGCAGTTGTTGAGGGAAGCGCGTGTGAACGCGATGCTGATCACGGCGCTCCCGAACGTGCGTTATCTAAGCGGATTTACCGGAAGCAACGCGACACTACTGATAACCGCGGAGCGCGAACTCCTATTTACCGATCCGAGATATCAGACGCAGGCTCCGCGGGAATCGGACTGCGAGGTCAAGGTCGCCAAAGGGCCTTTAATTCGGGAAATATTGAAGTGGACGAAGCGGCTGCGTGTTCGGAAACTGGGGTTTGAAGAGACCCGCATTGGGTTTGCGGAGTACCAGCGGATCAAGGAGGCCGGCGGGGGACTGCGACTGGCGCCAGTGGCCGGGGCTTCGGAGAAGTTGCGTATGATGAAATCGCCAGCCGAGCTGGATGCTATACGAAAATCGGTGGATCTCAACTCGCAAGCGTTCGAGGAAGGGCTTCATCACTTTCGGCCGTCCATGACGGAAGTGGATTTGGCGGCGGAGATCGACTATCGCATGCGGCGATTGGGCGCCGATGGCAATGCATTCTCGACCATTGTGGCCTCGGGAGAGCGGACGGCGCTGCCACACGCGCATCCGAGCGGCCAAGCCATAGAACGTAATCAACTATTATTAATTGACATGGGTGCGACGGTCGCCGGATATGCCAGCGACATGACGCGTACCCGCGCCGTTGGGCCGGTGAGCCCAAAAGTTCGCCGGATGTACCGCGCTGTCCTGGAGAGCCAACTTGCGGCGATTGACGCCGTTCGGCCCGGGGTCTCGTGTTCGCGCGTGGACGGGGCGGCGCGAGAAGTCTTGCGCGGTTACCAATTGGACAAGTTGTTCATCCATTCGACCGGGCACGGCCTGGGACTGGAGATACACGAAGGTCCAAGGGTTGGCCGGAAAGAGAAGACGAAATTGGCCGAGGGTATGGCAATCACGATTGAGCCAGGCGTGTACGTGGAAGGATTAGGTGGCGTTCGCATTGAGGATACGGTGGTGGTGACGGCGCATGGGTGTGAGGTGCTGACGCCAACCGGAAAAGAGTTGGTGGTTTTGTGACGATTGACGAGATCAAAGAACTGATTCACGTCGTACTGGAGACAGGCATTACGGAGCTAGAGGTGCGGCGCGGCGAGAACAGCGTGCGTATCCGGCAGGGCGCTCAAGCCTCGAATCAGGAGTATATGTTGGGCGCGCCTGCGGCGACACCGCAATCCACGAAGGCAGTTTCCGGCCCACATGGCGGGGGCAGTGCGGTAAGCCCGGCTCCGGCAGCGGAAGAGCGCGATATCACGGTGCGATCCCCTATTGTTGGCACTTACTACGACGCTCCGGGGCCAGGCGCTCCGCCGTTCGTGAAGGTCGGCGATACGGTGGAGCAGAAACAAGTGCTCTGCATTATCGAGTCAATGAAGCTGATGAACGAAATCGAGGCGGAATTCGCGGGAACAGTGGTTGCCAAACACCTGGAGAATGGCAAGCCTGTCGAGTACGGCGAAGCGTTGTTCGCCATTCGCCCACGTTGACACAAACCAAAACATGTTTCGAAAAGTTCTGATTGCCAATCGCGGCGAAATAGCGCTGCGAGTTATCTGCGCATGTAAGGAGTTAGGAATCAAGACCGTCGCGGTTTATTCCGAGGCGGATCGGCACAGCTTGCACGTGCGGTTTGCCGACGAGGCGATCTGCATCGGCCCGGCCAAGAGCGCGCGCAGTTACCTGGACATTCCGTCCGTAATTAGCGCAGCAGAGATCACCAATGTGGATGCTGTTCATCCAGGGTACGGATTTCTGAGCGAGAACGCCGACTTTGCCGAAGTCTGCGAAACCTCGGGCATAAAGTTCATTGGGCCGAAGCCGGAAGTGACGCGCCAAATGGGTTTGAAGCAGCGGGCCCGCGCAATCATGGAAGAGGCCGGGGTGCCGATTCTACCCGGATCGAAAGGCGTGCTCTCCGGCCACGAGCAAGCTTTGGATGTCGCGCAACAGATCGGGTATCCGGTGATGCTGAAGGCGGCGGCGGGCGGCGGTGGGCGCGGCATGCGCGTAGTGCGGGAAGAGAGCCACTTACCGCATCTGCTGGCGCAGGCGAAATCGGAGGCGGCGGGAGCGTTTTCCTGTGGCGATGTCTACATGGAGAAGCTGCTGGAAGCACCGCGGCACATCGAATTTCAGATTCTAGCCGACGAACACGGCGACGTGCGCGTATTGGGCGAGCGCGAGTGCTCCATACAGCGCCGGCATCAGAAGCTGATTGAAGAAGCGCCGTCGCCGATCGTTTCCGGCGATTTGCGTCGCCAGATTTCGGAGCGCTTGCGCATTGCCATGGGTGCGATCGGATACACCAACGCGGGCACGGTAGAGTTCCTTATGGACGAACAAGGGAATCTGTACTTCATCGAAGTTAACGCCCGCATTCAAGTCGAACATCCCGTGACAGAGTTCGTGACCGGAGTCGATTTAGTGAAGGCGCAATTCCACGTAGCCGCGGGGCGTAAGTTGAGCGAGATTCTTCCGGACGAGATCGTGCTGCGCGGCCATGCCATCGAATGCCGCATCAACGCCGAGCATCCCGAGACGTTCGCTCCCTCGCCGGGCCGGATCACCGGCCTGAACTTGCCAGGCGGGATTGGGGTTCGGGTAGATACCGCGGCCTATACGGACAGTGTTATTCCGCCCTATTACGATTCGCTGGTGGCAAAGTTGATCGCCTATGGGCAAGACCGCACGGAAGCGCTGGCGCGTATGCGGCGCGCCCTTGACATGTTTGTCATCGAAGGCATTCACACGAGTATTCCGCTGCACGAGAAGATTTTGATGGACCCGGATTTCATCGCCGGGAGATTTGACACAACGTTCCTAACGAGGTTCCATCAAGGTTCGGCGGGGCCCGGTGCCTAAGAGTGCCGGGATCAAAGGCCGGCGGCGAGCGGAGCCTCGTTGTGATGCTTTCCGAAATGCCGCTTAATGTCGGGCCAGAACTCCTTGATGACGTTGCCCACGGCGTCGGATTCCCAGAAGTTACTGGCCTCTGAGAGGATATCGCCGGTTGTCCGTTGATGCGGGTGATAGGTGCTGGCGAGAGAAGCAGCGGCTATATTGCCCACGATTTCCGGGCTGTTGAACGTCCAGACACCCGTATCGCTCTTACCGACGACCATGCGGCTTAGTGCATAGAGCAGCCGGCCGTGGACCGATCCCACGCCCCGGCGGAAATATCGGGGATCATCGTGGAAAAGGGTCGGAATGATGGCTTCAGGGAAAAAATTGCCAAGCGTTTGGTCGGCGTACTCAATCCCGTATCGATGCGCAAAGCCCTTGAGGCCTTGTCCATAGATGCTGTTGTTATCTCCATTCAA
Source organism: Bryobacteraceae bacterium (assembly GCA_036272835.1). Lineage (GTDB taxonomy): Bacteria > Acidobacteriota > Terriglobia > Bryobacterales > Bryobacteraceae > Bog-105. The sequence continues at coordinate 324,469 of DATAXY010000025.1, read as the reverse complement.
TTGCGAAATACCTGTGAAAAATGCCGTCGTCGCAAAAACGGGATAGTCGAATGAGTCTTTGACCGCTATAGTGAACTTTTGCTTGACCGTGAGCGGCTCAAATACCGCGCTCTCTTCAGCGGTCTTGTAATTCGGAATCACTCCGAACGCCCGTTTGTCTTCAACCGGCTGGGTCGGGCGCACGGCGACGGTTCCAGGCTGGGGCGGCGGTTGCTCGGAGACTTCGGTCTGTTGGGCTGATGAGGACGAGGCGTTATTGGTTTGAGCCAAAGCCATAACCGGAGCCAAAGCAGCCATCAAGCACACGAAGCGGGCATTTCGGCATAAGCGCCGGTTGTAAAACATCGATAAGTATTCCTAAGGGACGGTGGAGCTTGAAAGTAGACGCGGTGAGATTGGAAGTGTATTTCCCTGTACTACTGTGGTTCGATGTGTCGAACGGAGTCAAGGTTCCCGTTACGTGCAATACTGATTGTGTGGAGTGTTCGAACTCAGGTACACGGCCTAGAATCAATGCTTTATAATTCGTGTGCAACGTAGCGGCTGTATCGGGTGTTTACCATATTTTACGGTTCGCGGCAAAAAAGCTGGAACACGGGAGTGAGAGGAACAATCCAAACAGAGCATATGCAGGAAGTCTTGCCGGGATTGCCCGGCACCGCGACGGAACAGCAACGGATCAAACTGGATACGGAGAGAGAGCGTAGGCGAGCTTCGCTGCTGAAGTTCTACATCCATGATTCGGCCTCTTACTTCAGGCTTGAGCTGATTGGCGAGCTAACGGAAAACGATATCGCCGAACTGGCCGGCTGCTGGCGCACTGCGAAATCCTCGATTGCGGGACGGAAGCTTGCGTTGGACGTGCGCCAATTAAAGGCCGTCGATCAGGCTGGACGCCAGTGGTTATCGTCAATGGTTCGTGAGGGCGCGTGCTACATCACGGGAAAAAATCGTTTCGGCGCATATCTCGTCTGCCCGGATTGGCGTCCTGGCGATCCCGACTCGGATCCCGGCAACTGTGGACCTAAGCTGCTGCAGACACTGGTGCGCATTCTTTCGTTTTTGCGTCAGTGCGTTGCCGGTATGGATGCCCGGTCTCAAACCAACACAGTGAATGCAGACTCCGTGCGCGTGACGGGTCTATAGGCAGTATCGCGCTCTACCGGTTCTCGACCCGCTTCTCGAATGAGACGCAGAAGATCCTGCCTCCGAAGGTGTTGCGCAGTGGTCGCCCCGGCATCGTGGTAAATCTTCTCCTCAACTACTGTTCCATCAATGTCGTTCGCTCCGAAACGCTGGGCGATTTGCGCCACGCTCGGAGTCATCATGATCCAATACGCCTTAATGTGTGGAATGTTGTCGAGCATTAGCCGCGCGATCGCGATCTGTTTCAGATCGTCGAAACCGGAAGTTTTCGGCAAGTGCGAAAGCGCCGTATTTTGGGGATGGAAAGCCAGCGGGATGAACGTAACGAAGCCATTGGTTTCATCCTGAACGGATCGCAGCTTCACGAGATGGTCCGAGAGGTCTTCAGGCGTTTCAAGGTGTCCGTAAAGGAGTGTGCAGTTGCTCTTGAGGCCGATTTGATGCGCCGTTCGCGCCGTCTCCAGCCATTCCTCGCCATCGATTTTGTGGTCGCAGATAATGCGGCGCACGCGCTCCGAGAAGATCTCGGCGCCTCCGCCGGGCATCGAGTCCACACCTGCATCCTTTAGACGCTCCAGCGTCTGGCGAATGGAAAGCTTGGCTCGTTTGGCTAAATATGCGACCTCCACCATGGTGAAGGCTTTCAAATGAACCTCCGGATAGCGAAGTTTGAGGCCGCGCAGCATTTCGCAAAACCAATCGAGAGTGAGTTCCGGATGAAGGCCGCCAACGATGTGAAACTCAGTGACGGCCTCGGCATATCCTTTACCGGCAACTTCCCATACCTGTTCGAGCGACATGGTGTAGCTATGCGGATCTTTGGCCTTCTTTCCGAAGGCGCACAACCGGCAACTGGCGACGCACACGTCGGTCGGGTTGATATGGCGATTGACGTTGAAATAAGTTGTATCGCCGTGCCGCCGTTCGCGGACGCGATTGGCCATGTATCCGAGGCCCAGAATATCGTTGCTTCGGAACATCGTGATGCCGTCCTCATAGCTGAGACGCTCGCGTGCCTCGATCTTCTCGTAAATGGGGTATAGGCGCCGGTCGTCCAGGTTTGGCGTCGAGATGCTTGGCTTCATAGTAGAGGTCTTTGCTTCAAAAGAATGTCGGCCGCTCCACAGGCGAAGAAGAGCACGCTGACGTAGCTGTTCACGGTGAAAAATGCAGCATTGAGCCGCGAAAGATCGTTAGGGTTGACGAGTTTGTGCTCATAGGCAAGCAGGACCATCACGCCCAGCACACCGGCAAAGCTCAGGATGCCTAGATGGAATTGGATTACCAGCGCCAACAGACAGAGAACCATAGCGAGATGCAAGAGCTTGGCGACCATGAGGGCGCGCCCCAGGCCCAGGAAACGCGGAATGCTATGCAAGCCCTCTAAACGATCGAAATCACAATCCTGGCACGCATAGATCACATCGAAGCCGGCTGTCCAGAACATGACCGCCGCCGTGAGCCATATAATGTGCGGGTCGAGCGTCCCGCGAACCGCGATCCAGGCTGCCGCGGGCGCAATGCCGAGACAGAACCCCAGGATCAGGTGCGAGAGCAACGTGAAGCGCTTCGAAAAGGAGTAGAGGAACAAGATAGCCAGCGTGACGGGCGCGAGCGCAAAACAAAGCGGACCCAATTCATGAGCCGCCAGCACGAAAATCAGTGAAGCGGCGACCGTGAATCCCCACGCGAAGCGCAACGAGACCAGACCCGCGGGCAGATGACGCCCCGCTGTGCGGGTGTTGCGGGCATCGATACGCGCATCTAGAATCCGATTGAACGTCATGGCTGCAGACCGCGCACCCACCATTGCGACGATGATCCAGGCGAAGTGCCCGGCGAGGTTGGGAACGTGGTAACCGCTCGCGCGCCATGCCAGCAGCGCACCCGTTAGCGCGAATGGCAGGGCGAACACCGAATGCTCAAACTTGATCATGTCAAGCGTGAGTCGCAGGCGTCTGAAGAAGCGAGTCATCGGCAATTCGGCGGCAACGCTACCATTTTAAAGGATGCGGCCCGCGGGGTTCGCGGCTCAAACTATGAATCTTCAACAACTTCAAGAGCTTCTGGAGCAGGTGCGAAATGGCGAGCGGGGCGTTGCCGGTGCCTTGGACGACCTGCGCGATCTGCCGTTTGAGGATTTGGGGTATGCCAAGGTCGATCACCATCGGGCCATCCGGCACGGTGCTCCGGAAGTAATCTTCGGAATGGGAAAGACCCCGGATCAGGTGGCCGGCATTGCCGCTGCGCTGCTACGGAAGTCCCGCAACCTGCTGCTGACTCGCGCCACAGCGGAAATGGCCGAACGGGTTAGAGATTTGGCCGAAGAAGTAGAGTATTTCCCGGCTTCTGGCGTGGTACGGGTGTGGCGTGACAGGACCGTGTACGGCAAAGGGACGATCGCGGTCGTTTGTGCCGGGACGAGCGATCTCCCCGTGCTCGAGGAAGCACAATTGACCGCCGAGACGATGGGGAATACTGTGGACGCCGTTTGCGACGTGGGTGTGGCGGGCATCCACCGCTTGCTACACCAGCGCGAGCGGCTAATGCGCGCACGGGTGGCGATTGTCTGCGCTGGGATGGAGGGTGCCCTACCGAGTGTGGTCGGCGGACTGGTTTCCTGTCCCGTAATCGCGGTACCAACCAGCGTGGGTTACGGTGCCAGCTTTCATGGGCTCGCGGCCCTTTTGGGGATGCTGAATAGCTGCGCCAGCAATGTGACCGTCGTCAATATCGACAACGGATTTGGCGCGGGCTATGTGGCTAGTCTGATCAACCGGGCGTAGCCGGACCCTACTGTTCGGGCTCCGTAGTTTCGACGTAGGTCTTGTGAACTAGAAATCTCTTCAGACCGAGCTTACCGCTGCCGGGTGCTGGAGGTTCACTTTCTTCCCGCTTCGCTCCGGGAAACATGCCGGGAACCGGTACAATCCCGCCAAGGCCGATCTTCAAGAGTTTCGTCGCGAGGCCGTTCGATTGGCGGCTGGCCGTGGTCATCTGGGTGAACGGGCGCGAGAAGTCCGCTGCTGAATTCGAAGCGGGGGCGCTCTCGACGCGCGGCAGCTCGATAGCGGGCGCCGCGCCGAGGCCGCCATCGACGATGGTCGTTTCCGTCGGACTAGCGATCGGAGCAGGGCGGTTCAACGACTGCGCGGGTGTCAGTCCGGCGCAGAGAAACAAGCAGGCCGCAACCTGCAATGGCTTGCATAATGCCATGGAGATTCTCCAGTAAACTTAGAATTTAAGAGGAACACTCTCGTTATCGACCGCTGCGGCACCGCAAATAGGAAATTTCGCCTGATGGCCTAGAATTGGGAGTCTGTCGATTAGCCTGGTAGCGAGCTCACTTGGGCGGTTGAACCTTTGTTCGAGACCATACATTCCGGTTCGCATTCCTCAATCTTTCCAAGGGGAAGCTCCGTTTGGCTTCTTGATGTTTCGATCCTGCATTGGCCGGAACCCGCCAAGGCGCGGCCTTGACAGGTCTCGATCCAATGCCAAAGGCACCTAATAAGGAGGCGAACGGAGCGGCTTAGGGTAGCCGGGGGTGCGCTGCTCTTCTAGAGAGCTTCGCTTGATATCGTGAGAGACCAGCGCCGATGCGTTATCTTCTGACCCGCCGTGAGCCGGCCGTGAATCGCATTCTCCTGATTGAAAGCGGATCGCGGCGGGTGACCGAAGCGGTGGTTCCGCGTCTCAGGAGCATCTGGGGCGACATTCCGATCGACCTGCTCACCTGCTTTCCGGGTATGCCTTCCGCGCTCGATTCAAATTCTGTCATCTATCGCGTGACGGACTACCGGACATCTGAACAACGCTATGCGTTCATCCGCCATTTGCGCGAGCGCCGCTATGGGATAGCCGGAATGATCTGTTCCGCCGAGCCGATCATGACGAAGTGGAAGTGGTGGGTGGCGTTGCGCCTTCCGGCGAAATTCATGATCGTCAATGAGAACGGCGATTTTTTCTGGCTGAACCGGGAGCATCTTTCGAACGCGGGGCGCCTCGTCATGGTGCGTATCGGCCTGACCGGCGCGGGAGCGTTCCATACGCTACCAGATATTCTCATTCTTCCGTTTAGCCTCTTGTATTTGCTTTTCTATGCTTTTGTCATACACGGCAAAAGGGCGCTGCGAAAGCTTTTTTCCTGATAGCAGTCTTGTCCAGCGGATGCCGGTGTGCGAAAGCGAAATTCGCCGGCTAGGCGGTACACTGGTTGGTCTGTCCTCAAAGTAAGATGCAAACCACGGTCCAGCAAACGTCGATGCCCCGCGATCCGGTGGAGGGGAATGTCCCGTCACGAGGCTGGTTTATCCTTGCTCTGATCCTGATCGCGATTATCGCCGCCATTCCCCGGCTCTCGATGGGCGCTTCTGAACACATCGAGTACGACGGATACTGGCACGTCTTTATCGCCCAGCAGGATAACTGGAATAATTTTTGGAGGGAAGTCTACGACAATGCCCACCCGCCGCTTTTCTATCTTTTGCTGAAGTTAGTTATTCACCTGGGCCGCTCGCTGCTAATTTATCGCGCCATCTCGATATTGTCCGGAGCTCTCTCAGTGTTCCTCGTTGGATGGATCGGGCGCAAGGTTACCGGATCGAAGGCATGGGCTTGCGAGGTCGCTTTAGCTTACGGCCTGGCCCTACCTGGAATCATCATTTCCTGCGAAGTACGTTCCTATATGCTGAGCGTCTTTTTCGTCCTACTGTCTTTTTCGTTTCTTCTGGACATTTTGTCCGTGGAGGGCGGAAATCAAGCCAAGGCTCGAATTGGCTTTTCGATTGGGGCTATACTGGCCGTGCTTTCAGAGTATTTCGCTTTCTTTTACATCGTTCCTTCCTTGATTTTGTTATTCGCACGCTGCCTGCGCCTTAAGTTCAGACGAAAGCCCGCTAGCCTGGGATTGGAAGCCTGCACCACCTTGCCGGTGGTCGGAACAGCATACTTGCTCTACCAGTTACATGTTCACGACCGTGCGGGGATTTTTGGGCATCTCCGCGCTTTCTACTATGACTCGTCGAGCAAGGAACAACTCAGCTCGTATCTTCTGAGAAACTGGGAAAACCTGGTAAACCTGTTTTTGCCTTTTAAGGTACCAAACGGGGTGGCGGCCATTGGATTGTTCACGGCCGGCCTTATCGGCGTAGCGCTTTACGTATTTGCCCTGCGTTCAGACGGCAGCCGCAGCCGGGGGGCTCTAGTCACGATTCTCATCACGCTGGCAATGCTGGCGCAGATCGCGATCGCTTCGGTCGCGGGAAAGTATCCATTTGGCGGTTATCTGCGCCAACAATTCATCCTGTTTCCGTTTTTCGTGTTATGCGCGGGAATATTGGCCGGAAGGCTGACTCTGTTCCTACAGCGCGATGCGCGGCGCCTGGCGCTCGCGGCTGTCGCCATAGCAATTGGCGCTGTTTCCCTGAACCGGTTCGAAGAGTACCCGAAAGTTACTCAAAACGTCTTCCGCGATCAAATGCGGCGGTTCGAGGAAGTTGCTCCCGAACCCGCCACAGTGTATCTGGACCAGGTTAACCTCATAACCTTCTTCCTTTATCATGACGACTGGCAATGGTCTTTCCTCGAAGGCGATCATCCGGCGCCCGGTATCGACGTTTACCGTCTGCGCAAGGGCTCAAGGCAAATGCTTGTGTTACGGGACAGATCGAAGTGGAACGCGCAGCCTGATGACTCTGCGGTCTACTCCAAACTGGCCATATTTCTCCGGACGCGGCAGACCGCCGAAGTCTCCGTCTTTAGCGCGCGTGCAATCGACCCCCTGGGACGTTTCGCCGATGTTGCAGCGGAGCGCCGCGCAACTGTCACGCTTGCTTCACAGGAGGGCATCTGCGTTCAGCGGCTGGCGGTAGATCCGGATGGCTGGTACGGCGTGTTTCGCGCCGCCAACTGCTCACAGGACTATTCGCTACTGCTGAACCGGCAAGCGCAGGCATCCGGCAGATCATTCGTCAGAATGAGCGATCCGGATGAGGACCATCAGTTGCTGGGAGGATTTTACGGCGTCGAATCCGGTGCCTGGCGCTGGACGGCAAAGATGTTTTCGGTGAGGCTTCGCCGTCCGGACGCTTCGCCAAACGGCGTGACGCTCGCCTTTTCGTTTGTGGTCCCGGATATTGTCATCCGGCGCCTCGGGGCTATCACGCTTACTGCTTGGGCGAAAGGCGTGACGCTGAAGTCCACCCGTTACTTGAGGCCCGGTAGCTATGTCTTTATCTGTGACATTCCGCAAGATGCTTTCGTAGGACAGACCATCATTGTGGACTTCGGGTTGGACAAGAGTATTCCCCCCGACCCCAATGGCGACCTGAGAGAACTTGGAGTCGCCGCCAGTTCGATAGGCATTGCCGCAAAATAGGCGTAGCTCTGAGGCGGCTAGCGCTGGCCCAACGCATGCCCGCTCAAACCTCATCCGGCTTGAGCCAAGTCTCAAAGGCCTGGCCCTCTTCGGAAGTCGCATCCCAGTATGCAACTTTGAATCCTGCGGCTTCCGCCATCCGCTGCATCCCGCGTTCGCTGAAATATTGCAGATGTGCCGGAACATGGTTGTAGCTGTACTCGCGCCAACTCTCGATCGTTCCATCCCAACGCACCGGTCGATGCGGCGCTGTCATGAAAATCATGCCCCGCGCAACCGAGCGCAGCCGCCGGAGCATCGCTATCGGATCCGGCAAATGTTCGATCACGTGAGTGAGCGAAATCACGTCATATGGACCCAGAGAATCCAACCGCGGGTCATCCGCCGAAGCGACGATATAGTCGTCCACCCAGGGGCACTTATCCGCCACCTCTTTGGTAACGTCCTGCGCCACCGTGCGCGCCTGCGGCGAAACCTGCTTTGCCGCCCGCGCCATCCACGCTGGACCGGCGCCAATCTCAAGCACTGCGTTGACGTCGCTTGCTGCCATACGCGCCAGAACTGCCCGCAAACGACTCGCCATGAAGTCCACAATCACGCGCGCGTGTTCATCGTCGTGGTAGTCGAACTGAAGTTCATCGATATAGAGAATGTCCAGATCACGCGCGGTTGGCAGCGGAGAAAGGTAAACGATATCGCAATCCTCGCATCGGACCAGATTATATTTCGTGCGCTCGAGCGGAGCAACCTTTGTATTAGACAGCTCTCCCAGATCCGCACTCGCTGGATTCGAGCAAACGGGGCAAGTCCGCATCAGGTCCATACTAGCAGCCACCCGATCAACAATCGGCGTTCACCGGATTCCAGCTTTTAGCTTCCAGACGGTCGGCGAAGTTGTGCCCATTGCGCCATTGAAACTTCGAACCGCGATACTTACGAGCGAAGCCGCCTCAAGAGTCGCTTTGCGAACGGAACGGACGGCGGCACTGCACGCAGCTCAAGGAGAACGAAGGCCAGATCGCGATTGTCTTCAGATTGGCCTGGGTTTTTCGGACAAAACGACGGCGCGGTCGAAATTTGAACCTCGAAGGGCTCCGTGACCGGCTCAGGCAACGGTACGAGCACAACAAACTGATCGCGTCCCGCGGAGGCTCGGCTCAATACGCGTCCGTTGACTGACACGGAAACGGAAAGAGTCCCGGACGCCTCGGGCGGGCGCCAACCTCGTAATTCGAGTGCTGCAACGGACGACAAGGGCCGCAAAACAACGCTTGACTCCGGACCTATCCAGCGGTCCCAGTAAAATCCTTCGGCCGCTTTGTCCTGGATGATGGGTCCCGTAGCAGGAGCCGGAGCGCGGTGCTGTTCGTGTGTCAACTCGGCTTGCTTTTGCTCGAACTGCTTCTGTCTTTCCGCCAATTGCGTATTTTTCTCGGCCAGCTCCGCGCGCAAGCTCTCGATGCAAGCCCGCATCTGACGCTCTTCGGCGGACGTGTGCGTGGTGGTGAGCTGGTAGAAGAGAAACGCCAAATCGCGATCGTCTGCAGAGTTCTTGCCGCCGTCGCCCACAGACTCGCAGATGATGTCAAGAGAGAAGGCGTCGGTTAAAGGAACCGGCAAATGGATGGGTAGGCTGAACGCGCCATGCGTCAATTGGGTTTCTGCCCGCAATTCTCCGTTTACCCGCACGCGAAGCGTCGCCTGCCGCGTCTGCCAGTCCGCTCTCGTACCGTCCAGCGTCAAGCGCGTGACGGGCTGAAGCGGCTGGATTTCACACTTCAGATGCGATGCGGCCCAACCGTCCGGGTAATAGCCGCTCGCCGCCCTTTGAGCGATGTAGCCAGCGAGCGGCAACCGCGCGCGAGCGAGCAAATCGCGGATGTAAGCCGCCTTTTCGGCTATCTCCCCGTTCTTTTTCAATTCGGCCTGCTGGTAGTGTTCGATCCAGCTATCGCGCCTGATTAGAAGATTCTCAATAGCCAGCAGGTCAGCCGGAGCGAGAACAGCGCCGGACGCAAGCTGCGCAGGAAGAGGACGCTGGACGTAAAACGTGCCATGCATTGGCACGATCTCGTGGGTGGCCCGATCCTTCGTATACAGGTAGATGGACAACGATTTGCGCGAGAGGTGGCGCATCTCAGGCGGCAGATTAATCCGCGGAAACCCGTGCCAGGAATATTCGTTGGTTTCGAACATTACGCAGCGGTTGAACGACGGCAGGTAGGACTTGATGCGGTTTTCTTTGGGCCGCCTCGGGTTGGAGTGAATCTCGATTGAACCTCCCCACTCTTCGCGCCATCCTTTATTCAAATAGACAATTAGGTTCAGGCGGCGATGCAATTGCTGTGACTCGTCGTAATTGAAATCGACATGCGGATCGAGTTCCTGTCCATGCAGGTTCTCGTGCGTTCCGCCGCCGTAGAGTTTGGGATCGAGAATCAGATCCGGAATGCCGGATAAGCGGCTCACTAATTGAAGAAACGGCGCCGACGAAATGGTCGCGTAAACCTCTTGGTACGTGGGGCTGATTTCGCGAATACTTGTGTTCACGGCCTTTCGTCCCGTACCGCCATGTTCGTTCTTGGCCAGCTTCGAGTCGAACGACGGAAACTCAGCGAGCAGCCGTTCCGCGAAGGCGAGTTCGAAGAATTCGTCAATGGCCACGTGGCGAAATGGATCGGCGTTGAGAAAAGTTTCGCGATAGCGGTCGGCGTCGTCGTAGACATGGCTCGCCACTTGCGCGAGCGGCATGAGTTTATCAGTTGTAAGGGGAGCGATCTCGGGAGAAGACATGGGGGTTAGCTATATAAAAATCAATCGGTTAAAGAGGCCTGTGCCAAGCCTTGAGCCTGCCGGCTCAGAAATTCGCGTGTTATGCGCCGCGATGGTTGACCCGGACGGATCGGGGCAACGCAGGCAGGCGACGGTCGCTCGGGTCCTCAAACTGTGTCTAACCTCCTCGGTCTCGCTCGGCGTCGGTCGAAACCCGGTACCTCGCGCAACCTTCTCGCACACTGCGTTCGTCGATAAGGCTCTCGTGCGAACTGGCCGATCTTCTGATCCGCCGCCGTGTAGAACTGGCTCAGTTGACGATCCGAGCCTCGACGATAGACTTCGCCAGCGTTACTTCCATCTGCTAGGCTAACGCAGCACCACTTTCCGGATCAAGCTGATTCAACGCGAGCTCACTGCCCATCCGCTCCTAGGAATTCGGCCGAATCTGCCGTAGCGCGCGATCAGCTTGCTGTTCGATCATCCTGGCAAGGATGATCCCATCAAGGAACGTGGCCTGGTGTTGATGTGCGAGTGTTCGTGCGACCGGCTCCGAACCAGGGAGTAAGATCATGCCATCTACATCGGCCGACATATCATAAGTATCCCTTATCTGCGTATTCAGAAAATGCAGGTTCATCGCCAACATCCTCCACCACCGGCCGGGCGGTAAGCGAGTTCCCACCTTCTGTATAGCGTTAAAATGTGGCTAGTGCGGACGATTCTGCTTCTGTTCCTCACGGTCGTTGTTCTGCTGGCTCAGGCGCCTTTGAAGCTGTATCTCAAAGACGGCGGCTATCAGTTGGTGCGTGAGTACCACGTGCTCAGCGACCGCGTGCGCTACTACAGCACCGAGCGCAGCGCCTGGGAAGAAATTCCGCTGACGTTGGTGGATCTTGCCAAGACCGAAGCCGCACGCAAGCAGGTCATCGACGGCGCCAAAGAAGAGCAGAAGCTGGAGGACGACGAAGCCAAACTGGCCCGCGCGCAGAGGCGCCAGATCGCCGCCATCCCTCAAGACGCGGGGGCCTATTACATCGATAACGACCAGGCGAAGACCTTGGTGCAGGCCGACTACAAAGTGGTCACCGATAAGAAGCGCCAATTTTTGAAATATCTTTCTCCAGTACCACTGGTGCCCGGCCGCGCTTCGGTCGTGGTGAAGGGGACGCGTTCGAAGTTCGTGGTCACCGAAGACCGCCCGCAGTTCTTCTTCCGTCTGGCCAAGGTCGAAAGCTTTGGGATCGTCAAATTGACTCCGAAGAAAGATGCCCGGATCGTCGAAAACATAAGTATCGTTCCGGCTATTAAGCAGAATGTAGAAACACAGAACGAAATCCCTACATTCCAACAGGATGTCGGCGACCAACTGTATAAAGTCTGGCCCGAAAAACCGCTCGAACCCGGCGAGTACGCGCTGGTGGAGTACACGCAAGGCGAGGTCCAGTTGATGATCTGGGACTTTTCGTATTATCCGGACACTTCCTCAAAGAACTGAATCGATTCCTCGGCGCAGCGATCCCAGGAGTACCTTGCGGCGCGTAGCCGTCCCGCCGCTCCCAAACGATCGCGCAACGACGGAGACGTCAGCAGCAGTTTGAGCGCTTGGGCGATTTCTCCAGTGCTCAACGGATCGACGTAGATAGCGCCGTCCCCCGCCACCTCCGGCAGGCATGAGGTGTTCGACGTCAGCACGGCAACTCCCGCGGCCATGGACTGCACCACAGGAAAACCGAAGCCTTCATACAACGAGGGATAGGCGGTGACAAGCGCGCCGGCGGTCAGACCAGGCAAGTACGCCTCCCCGGCATAACCCAGATAACGGACGCCTCTGGGATGCGTCTGCAATGTAGCCAAGGTGGTTTCGGAGCCCCAACCATACGGACCCGCAATGACCAGTTCTCTCTCGGAAAGCAGATCGTCGGGAAGGGTGGACCAAGCCGCGAGTAGCCGGTCCAAGTTCTTGCGCGGCTCAATGGTACCCACATAAAGGACGTAAGGCTTAGCCAGTCCAAAAACCGTCTGGGCCGCTTCAACCTGGCCTGCCGTCACGCTGAAATACGCCGAGGGCACGCCGGAATAGATGCGCCGGATCTTCTTAGGATCGATACCCAAGTACTCAGTGGCATCGCGGCGGGTGTTGTCGGAAACGGCGATGAGTGCGTCGGCTCGCTTCAATACGCACTCTGCGAAATCTGAGTCGAGCCGTATCGTCCCCGTCAAATGTTGTGAGGCATGGGACCAGGAAGTCAAGTCATGAATAGTGGCGGTGAGCCGGCAATGGGAGGGTTTGCGGCGAATCTGGTTGGAGCTATGAAACACGTGCGCGCCCACTGTCAGCAGGTCGACGACGCCTTGAATTTTATTCGCGGCATGCAAGGCGGCAATGCGCGGAATGGTTCCGGGCAAAGAATAAATGGATTGATTGTGCCGAAGCGGTGGCAATGCCCCCATGAAGGGAAAGGCCGCGATGGCCGAGGGTCCGGCGCGTTTGCGCATCGCTTGAATCCAATGCCAGATGTAGCCCTTAACGCCTGCGCTCCGGACCAAAAGCGGAGTAGCGTCGACGGCTACGCGGAGGCTCACTCGAATCGCAGCGCTTCCGCTGGTGCGATACGAGACGCGTTGCGGGATGGATGCAGCGTGGCGAATAAACTGGCTGCGAGTGCGATCGCCGTCACCCAAACGCCATCGCGCCAGTGGCTTTCAAACGGCACATAGCTCATCGCATATACGGTTTCGTCTAAACGCAGCCAATGATAGTGGGCGAACAACGCGCTGATGGAAAATCCCAGCGTGAGCCCCAGAATACAGCCGGCGGTGCCAATCAACAGGCCCTGCAAAACGAAGATGTGCTGTATCTGTTCCCGGCGGGCGCCCATGGACATGAGAATAGCGATATCGCGATGCTTCTCCATTACCAGCATCACCAGCACTACCAGAATATTGAGCGCCGCCACCAGCTCAATCAGACTCACCGTAATCACGCTGACCAGCTTTTCCATCTGCAGCGCGTTCAACAACGCGCGATTCTGGTCCATCCAAGTATTGGCGACCAGCTTGTGCCCGCCAATGCGTTCCGCTTCGCGGGCCACGTGGCGAGCCTCGAAAATATCGTCTAGCCGAAGCTCAATTACGTTGACGACATCGTCTAAATCAAGAACGCGCTGCGCGGCCGGCAGCGTGGTGAACGCCCAGCGCGCATCGATATCGTAAAGGCCCGATTCGAAAATGCCCATTACGCGGAAGCGAAACACACTGGGCGCCATGCCGACCGGCGTAAGCTGCCAACCGATGACCGAGAGCGGGCTATGCAGCACTACGCCGGTTGCCTGCGCGAGCCCGGAGCCGACAAAAATCGGGTACTCGCCAGGACGCGCGCTTAGGTCCGAGAAAGAACCGGATTTCAGGTGGTGGAGCAGCGGTGGGGGCGTGGTGCCAGGACCCAGGGGAACACCCTTCAATTCAGCGCCCATGCCCACCAAGGCTCCGCGGACAGCGACTTGGCCGTAGAGCGCTGGGGTTGCCGCAATTACGTGCGGAATCTTGCGAAATTCGGACGCTAGCCGTTCCCAACGGTCGATGCCAAACTCCGGATTGACCTCCTCCACGCTGACGTGCGCCGTCGCGCTCAGAAGCGTGTTCTGAAAGCTGCTCTGAAACCCGTTGTTGATGGCCAGGGCCAGGATGAGCGCCATCACACCAGCAGCTATGCCAAGCACCGAAATGGCCGTGATCACGGAAATGACCGTCTGCTTGCGCTTCGCTCGCAAGTAGCGGATGGCGATCATCCATTCGAAGCGGGACACTTTATAACTCGCGCAGACGATCGACCAATCCGATTTCGCCTTCGGGCCGCAATAACGGGAACAGAATAACATCCCGAATGGACTTCGAATTAGTGAGAATCATGGCCAACCGGTCGATGCCGATCCCTTCCCCTCCCGCCGGCGGCATCCCGTAGGCGAGCGCTCGAATGTAGTCTTCATCCATCTGGTGCGCCTCTTCGTCGCCGCCCGCTTTACGCGCCAGTTGCATCTCAAATCGCCGCCGTTGTTCCTGCGGATCGTTCAACTCAGTAAACGCGTTGCCAATCTCCATGCCGGCGATATAGATCTCAAAGCGTTCCACAAATGCGGGATCGCCCGGCTTGTTTTTGGAAAGCGGCGAGATCTCTACCGGATAATCGTATATGAACGTCGGTTGGAAGAGTTGATCTTCCACGTGCCGTTCAAAGATGTCTGCCAAGGCCGCTCCGGGCGAGCTTTCCCGCGAGTGCAACTTCAACCACTCGGGATCGCTAACGTCCTCAAGCGATGGCTTATCGGGACCCTTCCAGAACACGGTAACCGCTTCGCGCATCGAGTAACTCGCGAAATTGGCGAAATCGATGGTGCACCCGTCGTAGACGGCCTCTGTCGAACCAACGGCAGCGATTGCAGCCTCGCGCAAGAGTTCCTGGGAAAGATTCATCATCCCGCGGTAATCGGTATAGGCTTGATAGAACTCCAGCATGGTGAACTCCGGGTTGTGTTGCGTGGAGATGCCTTCATTCCGGAAGTTCCGGTTGATCTCATACACCCGCTCCAAACCGCCAACCACCAGCCGCTTTAAATATAGTTCCGGCGCGATGCGCAGATATAAATCGAGATCGAGCGTGTTGTGGTGGGTGACGAAAGGCCGTGCCGCAGCGCCTCCATAGAGCGGTTGCATCATGGGCGTCTCCACTTCGAGGAACCCATGCGATTCCAGCACGCGCCGCAGCGCCCGGATAATTTTCGACCGCGTCACGAAGATGTTCTGCACTTCGGGGTTGGCGATCAGGTCGAGATATCGCTGCCGGTAGCGCGTCTCTATGTCTTCCAGACCGTGCCACTTTTCAGGGAGCGGCAGCATGATCTTCGAAAGAAAGAACAGTTCTTCCACGTGCAGGCTCAGTTCACCAGTCCGCGTGCGGAATAGATATCCCGATGCGCCGATGATATCGCCGATGTCTAAAAGCTGAAAGAGTTTGTAACTGTTTTCCGGGAGTGCATCCTTCTTGATATAGAGCTGCAGCTTTTGGCCTTGCTGCAGCAAGTGCAGAAAGCCGGCCTTGCCCATGGGACGGATGGTTTGGATTCGTCCGGCGACGCGAACTTGCACCGGCGGCACGAGCTCTTCGGCGGACTTGCCGCCGTATTCAGCCAGAATTTGCGGGATGGTGTAGGTGAATTCGAACTTATGGCCATATGGTTCGAACCCCAGCTCTTTTATTTGCGCCAGGCGCTGATGACGCTGTCGCAGGATATCGTCTTCCAGGCTCAACGGACGGGGTCCTTCGCTATGGTTATCAAGGTAAGTCTCAAACCTGAATTATAGAGTGCGGGGCATGGGCAGGCTTTCATACACAAGGAAGTCTATGAAGCCGCTGCGCGTTTTCCTTTCGCATGCCAGCGTGGACAAGCCGTTCATCGAACACGTCAAGCTGATGCTCGAAGAGGGGCATGATATCGAGTGTTGGCTCGACAAGTTCGAAATTGGTTTCGGCGACAACATCGTGTCGCGCATCAACGATGGATTGAGCAAATCCGACTTCCTGCTGCTTTTCCTGTCGGAGGCGTCTCTCAACGAAAATGGCCGGAGACACTTCGCGAAAGGATTGGCTGCAACGGAGCTATAGCGGTCAGGCTTTAATTCTCCAGGCCTGGGGACGCCTGGACGAAGCCATGGCGCTGCACAAGAAGGCAGAGGATATCTCCAGGAACTCGGCGACCGCGCCGGCCTCGGTTCTAGTTTCTGGAACCAGGGGCTGCTAGCCCGATCGCAAGGAGACATCAAGGCGTCAGAACAAAAGCTGCACTCCGCTTTCGACCTGTTCGCCGAACTTGGGATGGTTCGGGAGCGCGACGCCGTCCGCCGAGAAATATACGCCGATTCACAATAGGCGCATCGGTTCCTCGTGCAAGCGACGAGCCGTTACTGCCTTTCGGGGCGACCGACAGAGCGTAACCCAGGATGCACACCGGGAGTGAGGCCTTGTTCGTCTACGACACGCTGCAGCAGAGCCGCTAACTGCCGCTGCTCCTCTTCTGAAAGAGCGGCGAGCAACGCCTGCTGGTGTTCGCGAGCAACGCGACCGATTGCCTCAAGGGTGGAACGCCCTTTCCCCGTCATATGTAGCGCGTAACTGCGGCGATCGTCTGGATTGTCGCGCCGCTCAATCAGCTCTCGCGATTCCAGATCGTCGATGAGAGAAACCAACCGGCTTGGAACGATTCCGAGAGTATTGGCCAGCGCTTGCTGAGTGATCGCCGGAGTCGAGCCGACGATGCGCAAAATTCCGGCATCGGACGGAACAAGGTTCAGCTTCGCCAGACGCTCGGCAAACTTCGAGGCCGCGTGAGCACCCACTTGAGCGAGGAGAAAGCCGGCGGACGAACGGTGGGGCGGGCACGGGCACGATTCGTCTGCGTCACGCGTCTTCTTCATATTTGAACAATATTACGAAAAGAAATCATTCTATGTGAGAATGATTATATCGAGAAAGCAAGTCCTTGCTTGACCCGGTCTAAAGTTCGATCGATTGGAGAGAATCATGAGCACGCAACCAACCACCTCGACAATCACTCGCCATCACGCTAGCCCGCATCTCGGAGCGCTGGCGATCGTCTACACCGTTCTGTTCAACGCCGGCCTCTGCGTCGTGAGCGCATTCGGAATTCCGTTCGGCGTGAAACCGCCATACTGGCCGCCACCGTGGGAGCCGGCCAGCGTCATCGTGACTTACTTCCAAACGCACCCAACTGCGGCCCTGATCTGCATATTTCTGCAATTCGGCGCGATGATACCGCTTGGCATCTTCACCGCGTCGATCGTGAGCCGATTCCGGTTTCTAGGCGTGACTGCCGCCGGCCCTAACATCGCTCTCTTCGGCGGATTTATGACGGTGTTTGACGGCGTGGCAGCCGGCTTCGTCACGTGGGCAATGGTTCACCCGGCCGTCCTGCAAAACCCCACGCTGCTGCAGGGGCTCTATTATGTGTCCTTTGCTTTTGGCGGACCTGGCTTCTCTGTTCCCATGGGTCTTCTAATGGCCGGCGTGTGTATCCCTGCGGCATTCATGAAGCTATTGCCAAAGTGGATTATTGTTCTGGGCCTTGTGCTCGCGGTGGCCGGCGAATTGAGCTGGTTCAACCTGGTATTTCCGCAAGCTCTATTTTTAATTCCGTTGGTTCGGTTCCCCGGCTTTATCTGGCTGATCGCGGCGGGATTTGCGATGCCAAAGACGGTTACTAAAGCTCTATCTGATAAATAGCTCGCAGGAGGCGGACGGCGGGAGGAAGACCGCTGCAGCCAGGGATCGGCACTTTGAGGCCGCACGGTTGAAGCTCGTGAGAGGTGCGGGCGCTCGAGTTTGGGAAGAGGATAAGCGCCCGCCGTCGTCACGGGGTTGTACTTCGATAAACCCCGCTTCGTTGGGATAATTCTAGTCGAACATTCCCTCAAAAAGCGCGGAGCTGAGATACCGTTCACTTGCGTCGGGCAAGATCACAACCATCGTTTTGCCCTTCATTCCCGGTTCCTTGGCAACACGTACTGCCGCCACAACCGCCGCTCCACAGGAGATTCCACTCAGCAGTCCCTCTTCCTTAGCCAACCGCCGCGCCATTTCAATCGACTCCTCATTGGTGACCAGTTCCACGCGGTCGACAATCGAAAGGTCCAGGTTACCGGGAATAAATCCGGCCCCCAATCCCTGGATCTTGTGTGGCCCCGGCTTCAATTCCTGATGATTCAAGGCCTGGGAGATTACAGGACTATTGGTGGGTTCCACTGCAATTGAGATTAAGGGCCATTTCTTTTCGTGCTTGATGTAGCGCGACACGCCGGTGATGGTTCCACCCGTCCCGACGCCGGAAACCAGCACATCCACCTGTCCGCTGGTATCTTCCCAGATCTCCGGGCCGGTGGTCTGAAAATGGATGCGCGGATTAGCCGGATTGTTGAATTGCTGCGGCAGAAAATAATGGTCCGGATCGGAGTTTGCGATCTCCTCCGCCTTCCCGATGGCGCCCTTCATGCCCTTCGCGCCTTCGGTCAGAATCAGGTTTGCACCGAGCACCTTCAGGACCTTTCGCCGCTCCAGCGACATCGTGTCCGGCATCGTCAAGGTGATTGGATATCCACGCGCGGCCGCGACAAATGCCAACGCAATACCGGTATTGCCGCTGGTCGGCTCTACAATCTCTTTTCCGGGGGTCAGGACGCCACGCTCTTCGGCATCCCAAACCATCGACGCGCCAATTCGGCACTTCACCGAATACGCAGGATTGCGTCCCTCTATTTTCGCCAGAATGGTCGCGTGAGCGCCATCCGCCACGCGATTCAACTTCACCAAAGGCGTGCGGCCGATGCTATATGAATTGTCTTGATAGAACACGTTCATTTCCTCTCAGATGTCCCAGTCGGGGACGTATTTTGCTTGCTTTTCCTGCCAATTGCGGGCTAGTTCTCCGAAGGTCGTGCGATCCAGAACGTCGGATACCGCGCCATCGATACGCTGCCAAACGTCGGTAAAAGGGTCGTTCGCGCGAGCACGTCCCTGCCCCCGGATATTTTCAAGAGCCCGGAGCACTTCGCCCACGGTAATCGAATCTGCCGGACGGGCGAGCAAGTACCCGCCGTCGGCTCCGCGCCGCGAATCCACAAATCCGTTCTGCTTCAGTCCCGCCAATATCAGTTCCAGGAACTTCTGCGGGATCTTCTGACGCTTGGCGATATCCGCGATTTTTACTGGGCTCATCGGGGAGGAGTGGTGGCGGGCGGCTAAGTACTGCGCTGATAAATCAAAAACGGCTTTCAGGGCGTACTCGCTCTTCACCGATATGTTCATTCGACCTTCCGTTTTAAATTCTACTCCCTCATCCCGATCAAGATCGGTAACAAATGCACAGGAGTTATGCTTATTAGCGGCGACTATGATCATCTCCGATTTAGCGTCCACGGCGGGACGGCGTTACCCGGCCCGAAGGCTTACCCAAAATGTAGTAGGTGGACTTAGCCCCATCCAGGCATTGCATTTCTCGCTCGGCAACGTCACGCTGGATCCCGAAGGCGGCCAAGTGCCTTGGCACAACCAGGAGCAGGAAGAAATCTACTTCGTCATCGAGGGGACCGGCGAAATGTGTCTCGGCGAGGAGCGGCAAACGCTCACCGCGGGACAGGCCGTCTATATCCCGAGCGGCGTCTTCCACCAGTTGACCAATATCGGCAAAACGCCACTGCGCATGATCTACTGCTACGGGCCCGCGGGCGATGTCGCCCATTGGCGGCAGGAGTTGGATGGTACACTGCCCCGAGCCGGTGAGCAGGCGCCGCGATTGCCCGAAGGCGCTCAGGCGCAGTGCACTTCGACATTCAACACATGAGTCAAAAGAAAACACACGCCATCGGGGTTATCTTGAATGGCGTGACCGGCCGCATGGGTCTGAACCAGCACCTGCGCCGGTCGCTTGATGCCATCCGCAAACAGGGAGGTATCGCTGTCAACGAAAGCGAAATCATCCTGCCCAACTTGCTCTTGGTCGGCCGGAATGCCATGAAATTGGAGGCCATTTCCCAGGAGTTCGGAGGCCTCCGCTATGACACCGATCTCGACGCCGCGCTGGCCGACCCGAATTACTCTATCTACTTCGACGCCCAGACCACCGAACGGCGTGCCGAGGCCGTCAAGAAGGCCATCGCCGCCGGAAAACATATCTATTGCGAGAAGCCGGTCGCGACCAACTTGGCCGGCGCCCTGGAGCTCTATGAATTGGCCAAGAAGGCCGGCGTGAAGCATGGAGTCGTCCAGGATAAGCTCTGGCTACCGGGGTTGCGCAAGCTGAAGATCCTCGTGCAAATGGGCTTTTTGGGCGAAATCCTCTCCGTTCGCGGCGAGTTTGGATACTGGGTGTTCGAGGGCGGCACGGTGCCGTCGCAGCGGCCCTCCTGGAACTATCGCAAACAGGATGGCGGCGGCATGATCCTGGACATGCTTTGCCATTGGCGGTATGTGCTCGACAATCTCTTCGGTGAAGTGCAAGCTGTCTCGTGTCTCGGCGCGACCCATATTAAAGAACGCTGGGACGAAGCGGGTAAGCCTTACGCCTGCACCGCAGACGACTCCTGCTATGCCACGTTCCAGTTGGAGCACGGCATCGTGGCGCATTTCAATAGCTCCTGGGTGGTTCGTGTACGCCGCGACGATCTGTTGACGCTTCAGGTAGACGGAACCAAAGGCACAGCGGTGGCTGGTCTGCGCGATTGCTGGATTCAACCCGCTGGGGCCACGCCGCGTCCTACCTGGAATCCGGACATCGAGAACCCGATCAACTTCTTCGACCAATGGCAAAAAGTTCCTGAGCAGCAGACGTTCGATAACGCCTTCAAGCTGCAATGGGAGCTGTTTCTGCGCCATGTTGTGCTGAACGAGCCGTTCCCATGGGATCTGCTGGCGGGCGCCAAAGGCGTTCAACTCGCGGAGTTGGGTATCGAGTCGTGGCAGAAACGCTGCTGGGTCGATGTGGCGAAGCTGTAACTCAGCCGCGTTTGGCGGGACGCAGGCCGTTCCATCCTTCGCAAATCACGATGGAGTTCGCGGCATTCTCGACCAAATACTTCACGCTGCACGGCCCGACCAGCAGATGGTCGCCTTCCGGCGGTAACCCAGCGCGGAATGGGGAGATATCTTGCGTGGCCTGATACTCAATACCGCCAACGCTGTAAGTAAAGAACACCGTGTCGCCCTGAAATTCGGTTACCAAACCCGATGCCATTCGCCCGGTCTCGTGAATGGTCTCGCGACGCGCCCGTTCCTGTTCGGCACTGCTCAGACGCCGGCGGCGTAGAACCGCCGCAATGAGGAGCAATAGAATAACAATCGCTGCCGCAATCACCGCCGCCAGCAAACTCCGCGGCATTTCGCTTAGGCAGATATCGTCTCGAACGCCTTGTGGTGATCGGCAAGGAACTGTTCGAGACCCTTCTCAGTCAAAGGATGCTGGAAAAGCTGATCCAGAACTTTGGGCGTCATGGTGGCAATATGCGCGCCCGACTTGGCTGCTTCGATCACATGCAACGTGCCTCGCACCGATGCCGCCAGAATCTCAGTCTTAAAACCGCATTGCCGGTAAATGGCGGCCACATCCCGAATCAGATCCATACCAGGCCAACCGATATCTTCCAGCCGTCCCACAAATGGACTGACCATCGCCGCACCGGCTTTCGCGGCCAATAACGCCTGCGCGGCGCTGAAACACAACGTCACATTGGTGCGGATGCCATCCTGAGACAACGCCGAAACGGCTTTGATCCCTTCGCGGATCAAGGGCACCTTCACTACAACATTCTTGTGAATGCGCGCCAACTTCCGGCCCTCATCGATCATTTCTCTGGACGTCAGCCCGATAACCTCGGCGCTCACATCGCCGTCGATTACCTCGCAGATCCGGCGGACTTGCTCTTCCACCGGCACCCCTTCTTTGGCAATCAGCGAAGGGTTCGTCGTGACTCCGTCCAGGATGCCCAATTCAGCGGCAATCCGGATCTCATTTATGTTGGCGGTATCGAGAAAAAATTTCACGCGGCCTGGCCTGGCGGATTCCGATAGTAACTGGTCAGCGCATCGATAATCGATTGGAGCCGCCCTTGCATCACCAGGTCCAACTGGTGCAACGTCAGCCCAATGCGATGATCCGTCACCCGGTTCTGCGGAAAATTATACGTGCGGATCTTCTCACTGCGGTCGCCGGTACCCACCATGCTCTTGCGTTCGGCGCCCAATTGCGCCATCTGCTTCTCCAGTTCCATCTGATAGAGACGCGAACGCAGAACCTGCATCGCCTTCGATCGATTCTTGATTTGCGACTTCTCATCCTGGCAGGAGACCACGGTGTTCGTCGGCAAGTGCGTGATGCGCACGGCGGAGTACGTCGTGTTCACCGACTGGCCGCCCGGGCCTGATGAGCAGAAGGTGTCGATTCTTAAATCCTTCGCATCAATCTGCACATCCACTTCATCCGCCTCCGGCATCACAACCACGCTGATTGTGGACGTGTGCACGCGGCCCTGGGTTTCCGTCGCCGGCACGCGCTGCACGCGATGGACTCCACCTTCGTACTTCAATCGGCTATAAACTCGCCGGCCGCTCACCAGCGCGATGACTTCGCTCAAGCCCCCGACCGACGATTCACTCAAAGATGTGACTTCAACCTTCCAGCCTTGCTCTTCCGCGTAACGCGTGTACATGCGAAAGACCTCATAGGCGAACAGCGAAGCCTCATCCCCGCCCGCGCCCTTGCGGATTTCGAGCACAATGTTCTTTTCGTCGTTGGGATCCTTGGGCAGCAGCAGGATCTCAATGTCCTGTTCGATCTGCGCCAACTCCGGCTCCAGTCGCACCACCTCGGCCTCGGCCATCTGGCGCAAGTCCGGATCGCTCTCCTGGAGCATCGCCCGCGCGTCGTTCAACTCCTGGCCGGTGCGCTTCCATTCGCGATACTTGGCCACCACTTCGCCCAGTTCGCTCTGCGCCTTGCTCACCTTGCGGTATTGTTCCGAGTCGGAAATCACGGCGGGATCGGCCATCTGGCCCGTCAATTCGTCGAACCGCGCTTCGGCTTCGTCCAGCCGCTCTTTATATCGCATCATCTCGTGTCGAAAGCCCCGTCGCCACTATGCGATCACCAGGACTCCGCCGTGTTCCTTCTCCAACTCCATCGCCTGATCCAACGCCAAAATGGCAACTTCAGTCTGATCGTTTGATGGCGGCTGGGTGGTCACGCGTTGCAACCACAAGCCGGGCCGAGTCAGCAAGGCCAATAAACTGCTCTGCCGCTTCGCCGCGAATCTGATCAACTCGTAACTGAGTCCGATAACGACGGGCAGCAGAGCGATACGTCCTAGGAATTTGGCCACGAAACCGTCGAACGGTAACAATGCGTAGACCACCATCGACAGAACCATCACGACGACCAGAAAACTGGTTCCGCATCGCGGATGCCACGTGACGAACCGCTGCGCATTGTCAACCGTGACCGGCTGGCCCGATTCAAAATTAAACACCACACGGTGCTCCGCCCCGTGGTACTCAAATACCCGGTGGATCTCCTTCATGCGCGACACCAAATACAAGAAGCCGAGAAAGATTGCGATGCGCACCGTTCCATCCACCATATTGATAGCGAACCGGCCGCCCACGGCAGGGAAGGTCTTGCCCAGCAACGTCGCCAGGTACAGTGGCACAAACTTATACATCACGATAAAGAATGCGAGCGAAATCACTACATTCAGCGCCATCACCCACGAACTCACGGGCTTACTCTCGGCCGTGCCATTTTCGATCGCATGCGTCGCAGAGAAGTGAAGCGCTTTCATGCCTAGCCACATCGCCTGCCCCAGCGTTCCCAGGCCGCGAAACACTGGCAGTTTGAATATCGGGTAGCGCTCAGAAAGCCGAGGCAACGGCAGGGCTTCCGTCACCAGCTCACCGTTGGGTTTGCGCACCGCGACGCAATAGCCGTGGGGAGAACGCATCATGACGCCTTCCATGACTGCCTGGCCGCCGATCAAAGTCGTCTCTTCGCCGTTTTCTAAAACCGGCAGTAACTGAATGTGCGTGAAAAGACGCACAAAGCCGTGCAAATTCAAGGGTGGAGAACTCCGTCCCTAGTATAGCGTTTCTTTCAGACCGGCCGTCCCGGACGGTACAATAGAACTTAATATGACTGCGGGAGGAGTGTGATTCGATGGCTGTTCTAGCCCGCCGCAAATCGGTGGCCGTCAACGTGGGTGGAGTAAACGTCGGTGGGACCAACCCAATCGTGGTCCAATCCATGACGAATACCGATACCGCCGACACCGCGGCGACAGTGAATCAAGTTATGGAGTTGGCGCGCGCTGGCTCCGAACTCGTCCGGGTCACCGTCAACACCGATGACGCCGCGAAAGCGGTCCCCAAGATCGTCGATACACTGCGCAATTTCGGAGTCAACGTCCCGATTATCGGCGACTTCCACTACAACGGCCACCTGCTCCTTAAAAAGTATCCCGATTGCGCCCGCGCCTTGGCGAAATACCGTATCAATCCCGGCAACGTCAACATCGGCAAGAAGCACGACGACAACTTTCGGACGATGATTGAAGCGGCGGTCGAATATGATCGTCCGGTGCGTATCGGCGTCAATTGGGGATCGCTCGATTCCGTTCTTCTGACGCAGATGATGGACGAGAATTCGAAGTCCCCCGAACCTCTTGACGCCATGGAAGTCACCATGCGCGCCATTGTCGAGAGCGCTATCCGCAGCGCCGAGGCTGCCGAGCGCTTTGGCCTAGCCCATGACAAGATCATCTTGAGCGCGAAAGTAAGCAGCGTTCAAGATTTGATTCATGTCTACCAGATGCTCGCCGAACGCTGCGATTACCCGCTGCACCTCGGTCTGACCGAAGCCGGCCTCGGATCGAAAGGCATTGTCGCTACTACCGCCGCGCTTTCTGTGCTGTTGCAGCAAGGCCTCGGCGATACCATCCGCGCTTCGCTCACACCCATGCCGAACGGCGACCGGAGCGAGGAAGTGATCGTTTGCCAGCAGATCCTACAAGCGCTGAATCTGCGTAGTTTCACACCACAAGTTGCCGCATGCCCCGGTTGCGGCCGCACCACCAGCACCTTCTTCCAGGACATGGCTGATCAAATCCAGACTTATCTGCGCGATCAGATGCCGGTCTGGCGCGAGAAATACTCGGGTGTCGAAGAAATGCGGCTGGCGGTGATGGGTTGTGTTGTGAATGGTCCGGGCGAATCGAAACACGCCAATATCGGGATCTCCCTTCCGGGGACGTTTGAAGCCCCGGTAGCGCCGGTCTATGTAGACGGCAAGCTGTTCACGACGCTACGCGGAGACCATATTGTGGCCGAGTTCCGCCAGATTCTGGATAAATATGTGGCGCAGCGGTATGCGGCCGAACCGGCGATGCAGACGGTAGGATAAGCGATCAGGCGCCTCCTTCACCCCACATTCCCGCTCAATATCCGCTCAAATCTCCGATTTACTTCTTTGAGATACTCTCCATCGCCGCCCGGCAACTCCACGCTTGCGGTGCCAACGTACCCAATCTCCCGTAATGCGTCATGCACCGCGCGCCAATCGATATCGCCTTCAAGTAATGGCATCCACTTCGCTACGCGATCGTGACTCACCGGATCGGCGCGAAAGGAGAAATCCTTGATATGTAACTTGACAATCCGTTTACCCAGCGTCAAAATCCAGTCCTGCGGATAGCCATACAGCACAACATTTCCAACATCGAAGTAAGCTCTAAGCCATTTGTTGTGAAAGTCGTCGATATATTTCGTATATTCCAGCGGGCTAAGTAAGAACTTATTCCAAACCTCTTCCAAGCCGATAATAATTCGATACTGCTCCGCTAAGGGGAGTAACTTATCGATACTCTCGCGCGATCGCTTATAAACATCGGCGTACGAATTCGTCGCATCTACGACGCCGGGAACGATGAGCACCGAGTCCGCGCCCCAGAAATGCGCATTTTCAATCGATGTCCGGGCGCCCTTAAGACTCCGTTCCACCACTGTTGGATCAGCCGAAGACAAGGGATACTTCCAATGATCCATGTTCATCACGGAATGAATGCGCAACCCGGCTTTCTCGGCCCCCCGCTTCATCTCCGCTGCTTTCGCGGGATCGGGTGTGGTTGGGCACTCCACCTGCTCAAATCCGGAATCGCGCGCTAGTTGCAGCCTGTCGGCAATGCTCAATGACGCGGGCAGCATTTCAAACTCAACCGCTCTCTTGATGGGAAGCACGTTGCCCGTCGTTTGTGCGCCCCAACTCGCTGTGGCGCTGATCGCTGCCGCACCCGCTAGAAATGTTCGCCGTTGCATCGTCACGCACCGTACTCCCGATCGATCAACTTCGTCAAAAACTCCTGCGACTCACGAATATCCAACTCTTGCCGTGGGCCCGATATTTCACGCTCTATCGTCACCGGACCTGTATAGTGCAACGCGCTCAGCTTATGGAAAACTTCGGGGAAACGCACGCGCCCGCTCCCGATCGGCGTCTCTTTTCCCAGACCGTAAGGATCCGTTGGATAGAGCCCGTCCTTTGCGTGTAGACCTCGTACATGCGCTCCCAATACATCCAACGCCCCTACCGGCTCGCCCTTCCCGTAGAGGATCAAATTAGCCACATCCAGGTTCACGGCCATATTATCCAGACCGACGTCCTGAATGGCGCGAAGCAGCGTGATTGGTGTCTCCTGCCCGGTTTCGCAAAGGAACGTCTGTCCGTTGTTGCGTGCGTAGCCAATCACGTCCCGCAGAACCTTAACGGTCTCGGCATATAAAGGATCGTTCGGGTTCTCCGGAATGAAGCCGCAATGCGTGTGCACCGCCTTCACGCCGCAAGCTTTTGCTAGATCCGATGCCCGCTTCAACGCGTCCACCCGGGACTTGCGCGTGGCACGCGGGATAACCCCGATAGTCTCCGGGCCTTCCCGCAAATTCCAGACCATCCGGCCTTCGCCCAACGTCATCAATGCCGTCGGATGCACCTGGTACTTTTCGATTGCTGCGCGAATGGCCGGCGCCATTTCGGCGGGAGCCATCCCGACCCCCAACTGACAACTGGAGAAGCCCAGCCTCTTCACTCGCGCCAAAGCTGCATCGGGATTCACTCCACCCGTCGCACTCACCACCACCCCAAGCTGCGGCTTCGCACCGGGGCTTGCTGTTGCCACAGCCGCTGCCAGCCCCGCGATCGCCTCGCCAACAAACGTTCGTCTGCTCTGCGTGTCCATGGGCTGGCTTCCTTAAGCGAACTGGTTCAGATCCATACCCAGTTCAAACTTCTCGCCATGCGACAGCAGTTCGTCCCACGTGACCACGCGCTTATGACGGGCCGCCATGCGCCCCAACATCGCCGAACGCGCGCTTTCCACTCCCAAGCCAATCTGATTGTGCGGTTTACCGCTCACAATGCTCTCGATGAACCCCTTGTCCTTCTCTGGATCGGCTTGCCCCAGATTGTCCGTAAACGCGCCATTCGCCGCAAACTCCGCCTTGCCCCCAGCTGTCGATGCGATCTCGCTCTTCCACTCCCATGGGTTCTCGCCCACAATCCGCAACGGTCCGGAATACGGCGATTCGGAGTATCCCAAGCTCCCGAATACCTGCTCCGAAACGTCGAAATCTTTCGTATTGCCATACTGCTTGGCGTTCAAGCTGACATGGACATTGTTCGGATAAGTGAAATTGACCTGATAATTATCGAAATTGTCCCCGGGATGAGTAAGTACGCTGCGCGCGCCCGTCGCATAGGCCAGCACTGGATGCGAACCCAGCACCCAATTGCAGATATCAACTACATGTATGTCTTGCTCGACGATAATGTCGCCCGATAAGGTCAAGTCCCAGTTCCAATTCCGCAGTCGCAGCTCATCCTTCGAAATACCTGCCGGGCGATCCGGATACGTTATCTCCGGCGAATAGTAATGGGCCGAAATGCTGACCAATTTGCCGAGCGCTCCGCCGTGGATACGCTCCACCAAAGCTTTGAACGGTGGCGCGCTTCGGATTTGGAATCCCACATCAACGCTCTGCTGGCTGCCCACCTTCTTTGCAATCTCCAGCGCTCGTCGCGCTTGCGCCTCGTCCACGCCCATCGGTTTTTCGCAATAGGTGTGCTTGCCGCCCGCGACCGCCGCCGCCAGGTGTTCCACGTGAAAAAACGGCGGTGTCGAAATCTGGATCGCATCGATCTCTTTCGACCCAGCCATCTCCATATAGGCATGTGGTCCGCGGAAAAGCAGCTTCTCATCGGGCCCCGAATACCCGAGTGAAGTGGCCACTCCGTCGAAATATTGCTTACCCTTGGCCAACTGATCGGCGAAAATGTCGCCGAGCGCCACGACGCGCGCCGTCGTGTTCTTGGAAAACGATGTTGCGACCGATGTTCCACGCCCCCCGCACCCCAGCAATCCCAGCCGTACGGCCGAGTTTGCCTGATACCCGCGGACCGTCTGGGGCTTCAGAATCAGTAATCCCGCAGCCGTACCCGCCAAAAACTGTCGCCTGTCAATCTGGCTCATATCTCAAGACTCTATCCAATCCTGTTCGGCCGCCACTGGTGCACAAGAGATAATTAGCTCAAGGTGAAGCGCATAGAGCTCCGCAAAATCGCTAAGCAACTCGGTAAGTCCGGGATCGCCTTCTTTGCAGCGGTCCTCGTGTACGGAATCGCTTATGTCTTTGGCTGGGCCGTACTGCTGGCCTTTGCCGCGCTCACGGTGATTGTGCTCGGCGTGTGGCAAGCCGTCCGGCTGCTGCGTTTTGTTCTCAAGCATTCGCTGTGGAGCCTGCGCAACCGCCTGCTGTTCGTCTATACGCTCATCGGAGTCCTGCCCATTGTGCTCATTCTGGTGCTGGCGGGTCTGGGCGCTTGGGCGTTCATGAGCGAACTCGCAGTCTATCTAGCGAATTCCGAACTGGATCGCCGCAGCGGCACGGTGGCGCGCGAGGTCACCGTCTTTGAAGATATCCCTGCGGAGGCTCGCGCCTACGCCTCCCAAAAGATCATCGATTCCGAACGGGATCAGGGCCTGCCCGGGCTCGAACTGGAAGTCAAGGACCAAACCGGCACACACGATTACCCCCAAAGCGCTCCACCCCTCAACACGCCTATTGGCTGGGGAAATGTTCATGGCCTGCTATACCGTGACGGCGGCTTTTATGCCTGGGCGCACGAGTTCCATAACGGCCAGGAGATCACCGCGATGGCGCCGCTGTCCAACAGCCTGATCGCCAATTTGGTCCCACATCTGGGCGAAATCGCACTGATTGAGAGTCATGGTAAGTCTCACCCGCCAGCCGCCGGCAAGAATGCCAATCCCGATGTTGATGTTCAGCTAGGGGATTCCTCCCCCGGCTCCTTCTCTTTCTCCTATCAGGAGCTCCCCAGGCAGACGGGGCAGATCCCTCCTCCAGTCAATCGTTTCGACATTGTTATTACGGGCATCACGTCGCGCCCACACTATGACTGGAGGGTTCCCGGCAGGACTCACGAAGGGATATTGGCGGTCGTCTCGCGCCCCTCCGCTATTTTGCACGGCTTCTTTTCCGGTTCGGAAATGTTCCGCGGTGCTATTTACTATTCGATTGTTGGGATCGCAGTCCTTTTCCTGTTGGTGGAGTTGGTCGCCCTCACCATCGGTGTCTCACTTTCCGCCCGCATTACGGGGGCCATCAATCAAATCTATGAAGGAACGCGCCGGGTAATCAAGGGCGATTTTGAACACCGCATCGCCGTCCGCAGTCGCGACCAACTCGGCGACTTGGCCTTGTCGTTTAACCAAATGACCGGGACCATTGAGCGCCTTGTCTCGGTCGAAAAGGAGAAGGAGCGCCTTCAGACCGAAGTACAAATCGCGCGCGAAGTGCAAAGCAATCTTTATCCCAAGGAAGCACCGCCCGGTACCGGCCTGAAGCTGACGGTCCGCTGCGAGCCGGCTCGCATGGTTTCGGGCGACTACTACGATTACCAGGCGGTCTCGGGAAACGCCGTGACCTTTGCGATTGGCGATGTCGCCGGAAAAGGAATCTCGGCTGCTTTACTGATGGCAACCCTCCAGGCCGCGCTACGCGCCCAGATCAGCAACTGTGAAAATGACGGTGGCCAAGTCAAGCTGGAGGCCGCCGGAATCGTTTCGCAGTTGAACCAGCAGATTTATGCCCACACCGCGCCCGAGAAGTACGCCACGTTTTTCTTTGCGCTCTTCAACGAGTGCACCCGAACGCTCACCTATACGAATGCCGGCCATCTCTCTCCACTTCTGCTCCGGTCCGGTTCGGTCATCCCGCTCGATACCAACGGAATGGTTGTGGGCGCGTTTCCTTTCGCCACATACGACGAAAGCCGCCTCACAATGCAACCGGGCGACCTTCTGGTCTGCTACACCGACGGAATTACCGAGCCCGAAAATGCCTACGGGGAAGAGTTCGGGTCGGATCGGCTGGTGGACCTCATCCAACGAAATCTCCATCGGGACGACTGCGACATCGTCGGTACAGTTATGGAGGCGGTCCGTAACTGGACAGGCGCTGCAGAACTCTTCGATGATATGACTCTTCTGCTTGCCCGCAACATCGAGGTCCAATGAAGATCCTCAGTGCCGTCCAAATGCGCGATGTCGATCGGCTGACGATCGAAAGCGGCATCCCCGGCCTGATCCTCATGGAAAACGCCGGCTGCCGAGTCGTTGACTTTCTACTGGAGACCTTTGCTCCCCTTCGCGAACACAGCGTTGTCGTAATCTGCGGCAAAGGCAACAACGGAGGCGACGGTTTCGTCATCGCTCGCCAGCTCTTTTTCCGCCGCCTCTGCCAATCCATAATTGCCGTCGAATTGTTCGACCCCGAAACGCTGATTGGTGACGCTCGCGAGAACCGGCGGATGTTGGAGGCTTCCGGGTGCCCCATCCAACGCGGGATTTCGAACGAACTCGGTTTCTCCACGCTTGTCGTCGACGCCGTCCTGGGAACCGGCCTGACCGGACCGGCCAAGGGTGTAGCGCTCGATGCCATTCAAGCCATCAATCAACGCTTTCCGGTCGCACGAAAGGTCGCGGTCGATATCCCCTCTGGCCTGTCATCTGAAGAAACGAACCCAATTGGGCCATTTGTCGCAGCCGGCTACACTGTGACCTTTACCGCCCCGAAGCGGAGCCAGTGCCTGTCGCCAACCTACGAGCTCATGGGCCATCTGGCGGTGGTGCCCATTGGATCGCCTGCCGCTCTTTGCGAAACGAACCCAAACTACAGGCTGCGAATGACGACGAAGCCCGAGATTCGCCATCTGTTCGCCAATAGGAGTAAGAATTCTAACAAAGGGATGTACGGCCACGTCTTGGTCGTCGGGGGTTCGTTTGGTAAAAGCGGGGCTCCGGCGATGGCAGGATTCGCTGCCCTCCGTTCGGGAGCCGGTTTAGTGACCGTCGCAGTACCTGAGGCGGCGCTTCCCAACGTTGCCGCCGTCCGGCCCGAACTCATGACAGTTCGTTTGGAAAATGACCTATCTGAGACGCTAGCCAAGAAGACGGTCGTCGCTCTCGGACCCGGCCTCGGGACCGAAGAACCGGCAGTTCGTTTGGTAAAAACGCTGTATGAACATGAAAACACCCCGTTTGTCGTGGATGCAGACGGCCTGAACGCGCTCGCCGGTTCTCTGCCCAAAACGGACAAGATCCGCGTGCTGACGCCGCATCCCGGGGAGATGTCTCGCCTTACGGGCAAGTCGATAAAGGAGATTCAGGCCGACCGCCTCGGCGCGGCCGAAAGCTTGGCCAAAGTGAGCGGCGCGACGGTCGTGCTCAAAGGCGACCGCACGGTCATCGCCTTTCCGGACGGCGAGACCTGGATCAACCCGACCGGTTCGCCCGCCATGGCGACCGGCGGGACGGGGGATATTCTTACCGGGATGGTCGCCGGCGTGATGGGCCAACATCCGAACGATTGGAAGCGCGCCGTTGTTGCCGCCGTTTGGCTGCACGGCCGTTCCGGCGAACTCGCAGCCGAGCGTTGGGGTGAACAGGCGATGCTCGCGACGGACCTTCTGGATGCCTTGCCCGGGGCAATGGATGAACTTCGAAACTCACTCGGATGAGGAGACGCGCGCCGTCGGCCGCGAATTGGCCCGCGTGCTCCCCGAGCAAGGCGTCGTCCTGCTGATCGGCGAGTTGGGAGCAGGCAAGACCACCTTGACCAAAGGAATCGTTGAAGGCAGAGGCGTCGCCAGTCCGGACGACGTTTCAAGCCCGACGTTTACTCTAATCCACGAATACGGTCAGCCGGTTCGCATCTACCATATCGATTTGTATCGGCTGGAAACGGCTGCCGAGGTGCTGCGCCTGGGTATAGAAGACCTTTTCGATGCACCCGCCCTGATCCTGATCGAGTGGGGTGAGCGCTTCCCGGAATTATGGCCCGCCGGTACCCTCGCCATCCGGCTCTTCCACTGCGGCGACGACAACCGCTCGCTCACGCTTGAACCTTTCAAGGCGGAATAGCTATTGGTGGCGCCTCTGTTCCGCTTCCATTAGATTTGTCAGGATGTCGTTGATCCGAGTCAAATGGCCTTGTCCCTTGGATTTCAGCCAATCGAGGACCTGCGGGTCAAGTCGCACGCTGACGGCCACTTTGGGCCGGACGTCCCGCCGTCGAACCATTTGGGCTAATTGATCTTCGGTTAGGCGTGGTATGTCCTCGAAGTTTATCCCCGATTCATCCCCTTCGGCCTGTTCTTTGGCTGCCCGGCGGAACACCTCCAGTTCCGCCTCACTCCACTTCCTGTTCTTGATATCTTCGGAGCTCATGCTTTTCAGCCTTGCGGGCTGAGATGATTCGGATGATTTCTTCGCCACTCCAGTCCTCCCTGTATCCATGGGCAACCACCAAAATAATCGAGGCGCCGGTCTCCATCCGGGCCGCACCGATTGCGTGCCACCGTGGTTGTCCGAGTTCGTCTATCCGGTCTGGGCGAACCACGTGGAGTTCGTCCTCAAATACCAGTGCTGCCATCTCAAATGAGATCCCGCCATGCTTTCGCCGATTCCGCCGGTTCTTTGCTTCGTCCCACTCATAGCGCACGCCGTATATACAAATAGTAATACACTTGTCGGGATAAACGGCGGTTATTCCACAATCCCCAAACACTTGAACAAAAACGCGTAGACGAAAGCAGTCTCGCGCAGCCGCTCATAACGATCGGAAGCGCCGCCGTGGCCGGCAGCTAGGTTGGTCTTGAGTAACAACAGGTTGTTGCCGGTTTTCATCCGGCGCAGCTTGGCTGTCCATTTTGCCGGTTCCCAATATGAGACTCGCGGATCGTTCAAGCCGCTGGTCGATAGGATATTCGGATACGCGTGGCGGCCGAGGTTGTCATAGGGCGAGTAGGACTTGATGTAGTCGTAGAACAACTGCTCATTCGCGTTACCCCACTCTTCGTATTCGCCCACGGTGAGTGGCAAACTGGCGTCCAGATCGGTGGTCAAGACGTCTACAAATGGCACCTCGGCCACCACTACCCGGAACAGGTCCGGCCGCATGTTGGTTACGGCCCCCATCAATAACCCGCCCGCGCTACGGCCCTGAACGGCCAGCCGTTCCGGCGATGTATAACCGTGATCGGCCAGGTGTTGCGCCACATCGATGAAGTCGTTGAAGGTGTTCTTCTTCTTAAGCAGCTTGCCTTCTTCGTACCAGGACCGGCCCAGCGCCGCGCCGCCGCGGATGTGCGCGATGGCATATATGAACCCGCGGTTCAACAGCGAAATTCGCTGCGAGCTGAACGTCGGCTCGATGATGACTCCGTAAGACCCGTAGCCGTAGAGCAACGTCGGCGCCTTTCCATCCGTAACAACGCCTTTGCGATGCACCAAGGAGACCGGAATGCGCGCGCCGTCTCGCGCCGGCACCAAGAGGCGCTCGGACGTGTACTCGGCCGGGTCGTATCCGCCCAATACCGGCTGGCGCTTCAACAGTCTCCTGTTCCGCGAGGCTATGTCGTAGTCATAGATCGACCAGGGCGTCACCAGCGACGAATAGCGAAAGCGCAACTTCGTGGTTTCGAAGACTTCGTTTGCATCCGGCACGACGGCGTACGCCGTTTCGTCGAAGGCCACGTAGTGATCCTCTCCCGTGTTCAGGTTGCGAATCAGAATTCTGGGCAGACCGTCCTGCCGCTCAAACGCAGCAAAGTAGTCCTGGAAAACCTCCACATCTTCCAGGAAGACGCCGTTCCTTGCCGGCAGAACCTCTTTCGCAAGCGCCGGATCCGGCTCAGTGATCGAGGCTTCGACCAGGCGAAAATCCTTAGCGCGGTCGTTCGTATGAATAAATAGCCGGTCGCCGTGAGACTCAACGTCGTACAGGACACCCTCGCGCCGAGGCCAGATGACTTGGAAGGCTCCCGTCCCGTCGTTCGAGCGTAAGTACCAGACCTCCGAGGTGGTCTTGCTGTCGCTTTCAATGAAAATCGTCTTGCTATCACGCGAAGTCGCGAGCGAGATCTCGAAGCGCTCATCTGTTTCTTCGTAGACCAGTGTGTCCGCTGGATCGCCCAGCGTATGCCGCCAAATCCGGTAAGGGCGCTTGGCGGCGTCAATCGTCACATAGAACAGCTCTTGGTTGTCACTGGTCCAAGCTACCGAGTAATAAGTATTCGGAATTGCGTCCGGATAATCGGTTCCGGTACTTAGGTTTCTTACGTGCAATGTATAGGTCTCATCGCCGTCTGTGTTAGTCGAGTAAGCCAGTAACTTTTCATTGGGGCTAACTTGGAAGTTACCGAGAGCAAAGAAGGAGAAGCCCCGGGCCATCTCGTTCTGGTCCAGCAATATTTCTTCTATCCCGTCGCGGCTCTTTTTCCGGCAGTAGATCGGATAGGGCTGGCCCGTTTTCGTACGGTTGTAGTACTCATAGCTCCCCTTCGGGTGAGGGACGTCTGCGTCGTCTTCCTGAATGCGGGCCAACATTTCGTCGTATAGCTGGTTTTGCAGTTGCTCCGTGTCTTTCATCACGGCGGCCGTATACTCGTTCTCCTGTTCGAGATAGCGAAGAACTTCAGGATCATCCTTATCGCGTAGCCAATAGTAATCGTCGATGCGGGTGTCGCCGAGCGCGGTTAGAGCCTTGGGAATAATCTTTGCGACAGGCGTCGCTGGGGGAGCTTCAGTGTCCATGGGGGTAGCGTAACAACGTCTCTTACGAGGCCTTCGGATAACTCCGACCGGCATCTTTTACAGAGAACCTAAAGTTTCGTAACAAAAAAGTCGAAATTCCGGTATATGCTAGCAGAGGCTGCCCTGAATGCAGCCAATGCAGTCTCCATGTATAGAGAGGCACCCCGTGCGTGTGACAATTTTGTGTCTGCTGTTCTCAGTACCTCTTTGGGCCTGGAAACCTTCAATCGTTCCGGTGCCCAAGTCCCATCAGATAACCGTACTCCTTGATTTTGACAAGCCCCATTCTCATGTGCCGTTGAAGGCGATGCAGAGTGAGTTGCAATCAATCCTCGACGCGGCCGGTATTAGCCTGGACCTGCGCGTCAAAGATGAACTGCCGCCAGACCCGCAATTTGGAGATCTGCTGATCTTCAAGATGAACGGGCATTGCAGCACTGAAGAACTGCCTATCGGAGCCCTTATCGATGAGAGAGGACCCCTGGCCTGGACCTACTCCAGTGACGGCGAGATGCTGTCATTCGGGGAAGTCCAGTGCGACCGGGTGAGGCTTTCCTTACAAAGGCTCTATGGTCCCCAGACGGCCGAGATGCACTCGATGCTTTACGGGAAGGCGCTGGCGCGCGTGATTGCCCATGAGATGTATCACATGCTCTCCAACTCATCGGAACACACGAAAGCAGGCGTCACCAAATCGAGCTTGACACCCCGTGAGTTGGCTGAAGATCCGATGCGATTTCCGCGGAATGCCGACGTTTTACTGCGGAAAACCCTGTCAGACGACCATTAATTGCGTCTTTGGCGAATGGAAAGCACGGCCGCCTACCCAAGCTGCGCTTATACAAGCCATAAGCGTTTTCTATCGAAACTATCTGCCGGCCATTCTTTTCAGAATGGTAAACTGAACCCTAAGTTCCAAGTAGTAGATTCCTAGAGGGGCGGTAGGTGGAATCGCGTCCCTCTAGACTGTCCCGTTGCATCCCGTCAATCGGACCACACGACAATTTACTACGTCCACAGTCGGACCCTCGCTCTCTGTAGTAGCGGCCCCGTAAGCCGGGCGTTGGCTTGAGCCGGTCGAACATTGATCGGCAAACCGCAAAACAAGGAGCGTGAGTATGTTGTATCCGACTGCAAAGGGGTCTGTTCCGAGAGTACTTCAGTTTCTAAACCGGGCGAGCGTAGCCGCCGCGGTCTGCATACTCGGCCTGGGGGCCGTGGTTCTGCAAGCACAGTCGATTTATGGTAGCGTGCGCGGTACCGTCACCGATCCAAACGGTGGGTCCGTCGCGGGAGCGAAAGTCACGCTGACGAACGAAGGCACTTCCGAGACGCATGCGACTGTCACCAACAGCGCCGGCCAGTACATCTTTAGCCAGGTGGTTCCGGGGAACTACACCATATCCGGCGAATCGGCAGGCTTTAAAAAGTTTGAGCGCAAGGGAGTCACGGTTGCCACTCAACAGGAAGAGACGGCCGACCTGAAGTTGGAAATTGGCGCCGTAACCGAAAGCGTGCAGGTGACCGAGGCTGCCCCTCTGGTCGACACATCGAATGCGTCCCAGGGGCAGGTGATGAATAACCAGCAGGTTACGGATCTTCCTAACATGGGCCGCAATCCCTTCCTGCTTTCAAAGCTGGTAAATACAGTCATTCCGGTCGGGAATCCGGCTTACAACCGCATGGAGGACCAATCCGGCTCGTCGCAGATATCCATTGCCGGCGGACCTGTGCGCGGTAACAATTATCTTTTGGACGGCATTCCGATTACGGACGCCGATAATCGCGCCATCATTATCCCCTCCCTTGAAGTAGTCCAGGAAGTGAACGTCCAAGCCAACACCTACGACGCCGAAATGGCGCGAACGGGCGGCGGCATGTTTAATACTCTGATGAAATCCGGTACCAATGAATATCACGGCAGCGCCTATGGCCATATCCGGCGTACCGGAATGGATGCCAACAGCTTCTTCAACAACGCGGCCGGGGTACCCATTACTCCCGAGCCCAATACAACCTGGGGTGCGGGCTTTGGCGGTCCGATACGGATACCGAAGCTCTATGACGGTCGAAATAAGACCTTTTTCTATCTCGGCGAAGAGCACTACGACGACACCCAATCCGCCTCCCAGCAGTTCAGTCTGCCGACAGCTAACGAGCGAGCCGGCAACTTCTCGGGCGATATCGAAAAAGGCGGTGCCCCACTGATCATCTACAATCCGAACGCGCCTTTAGTCAATGGTGTCCGTCAACAGTTCCAGAACAATGTTATCCCGGCGAGCCAGCTCAATCCGGTGGGCTTAGCGATTGCGAACTCGTTTCAAATGCCGGCCTATGCTCCGGCGTATTATGGCGCCTCCGATTTGAACGGCTCCGCCACTCTGCCCTGCCGCGCCAACGAGATGACTGGTAAGATCGACGAAAACTTCACCAACTGGTGGCATGCCAGCTTGAGTTACGCCCGATATTATTCGCTGGAGCCCGGCAACACCTGGTTTCCAACCGAGTCCGCGCCGGACCAATGGCGGCTTCAACGCCGGGTCGACGCAACAGCCATCAATAACTTGTTCACTGTGAATCCGACTACTGTCGTTACAGTTCGCTACGGCTTTAATCGCTTCCCGAACTATAGCTATGACGTAAGCCAGGGATTCGACCTAACGAGTCTCGGTTTCGCCTCCAACTTCGCCAATTCCCTTCCGCGTTCCCTGTCGCAATTCCCCTATATCTCGTTGGCCAGCATGTCGTACCTGGGAACCTCCGACAATAACTCCTACTACGTGCATGCGTCGGATAACTTTTCGACTAACGTCTCGAAGGAACTCGGGAAACAGAGCTTGAAGATGGGCTTCGACTACCGCAAGATCAAGGCGGCAGGCAACGATGCCAACACTCCGACGTTCAATTTTTCGGGAATCTTTACTCAATCCATCAACACGGCGGCCGGAACGGGCGGCGCAGATGTCGCGGACATGCTGTTGGGTGATCCGAACAGCGGTTCGGCCTATACCTCCACGAAGCTCACCGACTTCGTCAACTACTACGGGCTGTACATCCAGGACCAATACCGCATTACTCCCAAGCTGACCTTGAACGTCGGCCTTCGCTGGGAACATGAGGCGGGCATGGAGGAACAGAACAACGGTATCCAGGTGGGCATGAGTTCGCAGAACAATCTCACCGGTACACCGGGCGTAGTGGAATTTGCCGGCGGCGGTAATCCGATCTCGGCGGGCGATCCTTACAGCAACAAGTGGGGCCCGCGCTTTGGGTTTGCTTACCAATTGAACGACAAAACGGTCATTCGCGGCGGCTACGGAATCTACTTTGCACCGCAATTTGGCATTGGCTCTCCGATCTCGACGATAGGTTATAACGCCACGACCAGTTATATTGCGAGTACCGATAACAATTTAACCTCGGCTGGTACATTGTCCAATCCCTTTCCGAGTGGAGTATCGCAGCCGGTTGGCAAGACGCTCGGCGCGGCAACGGGTATTGGCCAGAACATCAGCCTGATCGATCCCGCGGCAAAGTCCCCCTACGTGGAACAGTATTCCATCGACGTTCAACGGCAGTTGCCTGGGTCCATCGCGCTGGAATTGGGGTTTGTCGGCTCTAAATCGGCACACCTGACCCTCGGAACTGCCACGATCAACGCCAATGCCCTCAATCCGGCCTATCTTTCGCAAGGCGCAGCGCTGACTCAGTCGGTAACCAACCCGTTCTACGGCAACGGTGGATCGGGTATTGTAGGAACCTCCAGTATTCAAGCGTCGCAGTTGCTGCTCCCGTACCCTGCCTTCGGGACAGTCGGTTACCTCTTCGACGACAACAACAAGGCCAAATATTATTCGATGGTTGTCAAGGCGCAGAAACGATTCAGCCATGGTCTGACATTCCTTTCGTCCTTCACCTGGTCGCGTAACTGGGATGAAAGCGGCGGCGGCGCTGGTAACACATTGAACGGAGGCGCAGCAGGACCGCAGAACCCGTACAATATGGCGGCTGAATACGCCTTCTCGAACATCGATTCGCCGCTGCGTTGGACCACGTCGTTCAGCTACGAGTTGCCATTCGGCAAGGGTAAGACCTTCCTGAATAGCAGTAACCTCATTCTCAGTAATATCGTGGGTGGGTGGTCTGTAAACGCGGTTTCCACCTTCCAGACCGGCTTCCCTCTCGAAATCACTCAGGCGAAGAATTTCAATTCATCGTTCGGGTATGCCAGCCAACGGCCGAATGCAACCGGAGTTTCACCGCAAACTCCCGGCAGCTTAGAGGCGAATCTCGGGGACTTTATCAATTCCGCCGCGTTCAGCGCCGCTCCGGTCGATACCTTCGGTAACATCAGCCGCACCATTCCGATGCGTGGACCGGGCCAGGCGAACTGGGATATGTCCCTATTCAAAGACTTTCTCATTAAGGAGCGGTTGAAGGCTCAGTTCCGCTTTGACGCCCTGAATGCCTTGAATACACCGCTGTTTTACGGTCCGAACGTCTCGTACGGCAGCAGCACTTTCGGCCAGATTACGTCGCAGGCAAACTTCTCGCGCGAGCTTGAATTGGCCCTGAGGTTTGCGTTCTAAGTTATGTTGCCGGGGGCGAGGACGACAATCTTCGCCCCAAATCGACGGGCAAACGATTCGCTTATAAGACTTTTCTATCGGAAAGACACGAGACAGCAACAAAAAGAAGTGATAAACTTTCGACTAGTTCACGGGTATGCTGGGTAAGCCGCTCTTATCCGATAATCCGCTCCCCGTTGCAGCGAATCAGCATACCGGCTTCTGCAGCACGCGGCGACAACCATTGCGGGACGTGCGCGGAAACCGGTGCCCATATCACTTCGATTTTTGATGTCATGAGCGGGGGTGGCGGCAGCCTTCCGTTTAGTCCAGGGACTTGTTTTAGTAACTGCAATTAGGAGACAAAATGTCATCGACTCTCAGCACCGAACAGCGAGCCGACGCTCAAAGACGGGGCTTCTCCCGCCGGAGCTTCGGACGGCTCGCGACGGTTCTTTCGGCAGGCGCGGCTCTGCCTTTTTACAACGAGCGAGCTCTGGCTCAGCTCTCCATGATCAAGAACATGGACCCGAACGCGGTTAAGATCAACGCGAACGAGAACCCAATGGGGCCCTGTCCGGAGGCCGCCGAGGTCATTTATAGCGCAGTGAAGCGCGGCGGCCGTTATGAATATGAAGACACCTATGAACTGGCCGATACCCTTGGACATCAGGAAGGACTGAGGACTGGGATCGGACGAGGCAGCGACAGCTACGTCACGATCTATGCCGGGTCCAGCGCTCCCCTTCATCAGTCCGTACTGGCGTTTTGCTCGAAGGACAGACCGTTTGTGGCGGCCGATCCGGGCTACGAAGCCGGCGGACGCGCCGCGAAATTCATCGGCGCAAGAGTCATCGGCGTACCGCTGAAGAAGGGCACTTGGGATCACGACGTCAAGGCAATGCTGGAAGCGGGCGGTCCGAATGCCGGCCTCTTCTACATCTGCAATCCGAACAATCCCACCGGCACATTGACCAAGAAAGAAGACATTGCCTGGCTGGTTGCGAACAAACCCGCCGGTTCGGTCGTGATGGTCGACGAAGCGTACATCCACATCTCGCACCACGCGGAGAAGTGCTCCGACATGGTGGCCGCGGATAAGGACGTGATTGTTCTCCGCACGTTCTCGAAGCTTTACGGAATGGCCGGTCTGCGAGCGGGCGCAATTTTTGCCCGTCCCGATATCCTCCAAAAAGTTGCCGGGTGGAGCGCGGGCATGATGCCGATCACCGCGATGGTTGGCGCAACTGCCAGCTTGAAGGTGCCGACCCTAGTGGCCGATCGCCGCAAGATCATGACCGACATCCGCACCGACACATTTAACTGGCTGACGGCGCAAAACATCGAATTCATCCCCTCGGAGAGCAACTGCTTCATGATGAACGTGAAGCGTCCGGGCAAGGAATTCTTCCAAGCCATGGCTAACGAGAAAGTGTATATCGGACGCGTATGGCCGGTTTGGCCGGAATGGGTCCGGGTAACGGTCGGCAGCAAGGAAGATATGGCGAAATTCAAAGTCGCCTGCAAAAAAGTCTATAACGCTTAATCGCGGGTAAGTTTCCGTTCAGTTGTTTGAGGGAGGGGTGGAGCGCCCGCAATTCGCACTCCACCCCTTCGTTGTGTTCATATGCCGGTTTGCGCGATCCCCGTTTGTTCCCGCTACCGTTTTTAGCCCCGTCGCTCTGAATCTGTTCAGAGGTTGCCTGCTTTGAGATCATTCCGTTTCCGTTATAGCTGGCGTGTATTCTCCGGCGATGTTATGGGCGGCATCATCGCCGCTCTCATTGCGCTCCCTTACGGACTGGCCTTGGCCAGCATGATGGGCCTTCCGCCCGTGCTGGGCCTGGTGACGTCTATTGCCACCGCTCCTATCACGGCATTGCTGGGGCGCAACCCCGTGCTGATCGGCGGTACCGCGAGCGCCACCGTTCCGTTCATTGCCGAAGCAGTGCATCTGCAGGGAGTCGGCGGCGCAGCCAAAGTGTGCATGGCGGCTTCCGTCTTCATGATGGTCTTCTCGCTACTGCGCCTGGGTAGGCACATTCAGAAGATTCCGCAGCCCGTGGTCACAGGGTTTTCATGCGGCATTGGCGCCATGATGGTCCTTTCGCAATTAGGCGTTATGATGGGGGTCAAGGCGGTGGTCGACCGAACCTCCAATAACATGCTCTACCAGAGCTGGCAGGTGCTGTCGCATGCCGCGCAGACCCAGTGGGGCGCGGTAATCATCAGCGGCGTCGTGATTGCCGGTGCGTTTGCGGCGCAACGTTTTGTCCCGCGAGCCCCGGCGCCACTATTGGGCGTGATTGCATCGGTGAGTGTGGCCGCTGTTTTCGGATTGCATCAAAGGGAAGTCGGCCAATTGCCGCTCCACATTCCGCCGTTCGCCGGATTCTCCTGGACGCCCGCAGACGTGTTGAACGTGGTGCCGGCGGCCTTTGGGCTCGCCTTTGTTTCGTCGGTCAACATCTTGATCACATCGCGCGTGGTTGAACACTTTCGCGGGCGGCACAAGCATTTGAAGCGCGCCGATGCGGACGGAGAGTTAGGCGCCTATGGTATCGCCAACATGGTTGCCGGCGTATTTGCCGCGCCTATGAGCGTGGGAATCCCGGCGCGCAGCTTGGCCAGCGTACGCTGCGGCGGCACCACCCGCATGTCAAACATCTTCCATGCCGTATTCATCCTGGGATTTATCGTTTTGGGCAATCGCTACATCTCGCATATTCCCATACCAGCGTTAGCCGGTGTGACAGCGTATATCGGCATCTGCCTGCTCGAATGGGGCACTTGGCGGCGGCTGCCCAAAATGCGGCGTGTGGACGCGATGGCATTCTTGTCTACAGCGGTTTCCGTGCTCGTGGTGAACGCGATTCTCGCGGTCGCAATCGGCTGTTCTTTTTATTTGCTGCGCTACGTCTACTACCGCATTCGCAAGCCTGAGGGCGAACACGCGGAAGAACCGGTTAGCGACATTGCAGTCACGGTAGCGAGCGGGAAATAGCGAGACACTGTCATCTATGCCCGTAGTCGAGCTTCGGATACCAGTCGGTACCGCGGCCCTCCGGTGTCAAGTCCAACATCAGCCATAAAGGATCGAGATCCGGGGCGCCGCGCGGATCTTGGCCCGGATCTGCCATCGCTCCGCTCATCTCACAGCTGTAAAAGTGGCGGATGGCTCCATCGCATCGGCTGAAGACGCTGAACCCGGGGACATCTGCGTCTTCCCTGTTGACGTAGGTGCGAGTGTACTCGCCGGACCCATCGGAAACGAATGGCAGATGCGTAAAGCCCCGTTGGTTCTTGTAATCGATAAGGCGCTCGATCGGTGACCGTGCAGTGACGCCAATGGCAACGCGCTGGCGCAGATTGACAGCAATTCCGTTCCAGGCTGTCAGGAACGAAGTGCAACTTGGACAGGGCGCTTTGCGTTGTGAACCGTACATCATGCTGTAGACCAAGAGTGTCTGTTTGTCACCGAAAAGGCTTGAGAAGCGGATGGGTCCGGTTTCGGAGGCAAGCTGGAACTCCTGAGGAATCTCACCGCCGGGAGGCAGCGCACGCCGCTGTGACGCGACACGTTCCAAGTGGCGCCGCAGCTCGATCTCTTCGATTAGTAACTGATTGCGAGCCCCGCGATACTCCGCGCTTTCGTTGGGATACTGAGCCTTGTTGGTTGCGGCAAGCTCCTGAGCCGGAACAAGCGTTTGCGTGTCTTGCATGAGGCCTCCACGAGTTTAGTGGTAAATTCTTCGGATACATTGCGCGGCGATTACGGCCTTAGCGATCTGCGCTCAAGGTCCGCACTACTGGCCATTTTATTCTCACGCCTACCAGGATCGGCGAAACTGGAGACACTTGACGGTTTGCCGACGATCCGCCTACAATTCCCCCCAACGCCTCAGGCGGTCAGAAGCCATGACCGGCGGAATTCAGCGTAAGTAATGACCTTCGTCTTCAAGCCCACCAAATCAGCAATGACGGTGAGTGCACTACGTTGTCCGTCGTCTCTCGTGATGAAACGGTCGCAGTACGGCAGGTAGACGGAGCAGCTTAGGTCGCTCAGACCTGCGCCATACAATGCCGGAAGCCGGAAGCCGGAAGCCCCGGACGGAGCCATGGAAGTGCGCCACGCAAGTACTCAGCATCATCGCATCAAATGGCGGACAAAGCTTGACGAACGCCCGCACTTCTTCGCCAGAGGGCCGCATGCCGCTAATCATTCGTAAAAATCGGCCGCCATGCGCCAGTGAGCGCTCCCATCGGCGAGCGACAACTCGACGACCTCGGGCAACGTGATATGAATCCGCTCGCTTTTTGGGATCGGGAAGGCTGCTCGCGCATCACGGAATAGGTCGCCGAATTCTTTTTCAGTCCGGTCAAAGTCTGCGCGGCTCTCTGCCGCAACTGTATCGTCATTCAGGAATTGCGGTCTGGTGATTTCCTCCTCCAAGGCGCGCATACGCACGTCAATTCGCTGCCAATTAAAAATGTCCGGTCGGGTCGCGTACAGATTGACCTGCTGCTCAATGATCCAATGATGCGGTCCGATGCACTCCCCGATGCCGACGAGGCGCTGACACGTCTCCACCAATTTTTTCCGCTTTTCCGGATTCTTTGTCGCCGCGATTTCAGCTAGATTCGCCTCCGTCAGCCGGACGCACGAGCTAATTCCCAGACATTTGGCGATTACCGCCGCGTCAGGCTCATTAGCCAGAGAGTTCTGTGATGATTTCGATTCGATAAACCAGGGATGCTGGTCGGAGGTGTGATTCAGCACCATGTCGGCAATCACGCCAATATCACGCCTTCCGGCTTCCGTTACCAGACGGTCGAAATCCGCCATGGTGCCGTACTGGGGATCGATCGCGCCGTAATTCGAAATATCGTAGCCGAAATCGACTTCAGGGAAAGGAAAGAACGCGTGATCCAGATAGCATCGATCCCAAGGCTTTTTAGGTAGTCGAGGTGCTCCGTGACGCCGTTCAGGTCGCCGATTTCCGTCACCCTTGGTATCGCCGAAGCTGCTGGGGTAGATTTCATAGATGACTGCCCCTTTCCA
This sequence comes from Bryobacteraceae bacterium, assembly GCA_036272835.1. Lineage (GTDB taxonomy): Bacteria > Acidobacteriota > Terriglobia > Bryobacterales > Bryobacteraceae > Bog-105. The sequence continues at coordinate 279,768 of DATAXY010000025.1, read as the reverse complement.
CCAGTTCACATCGCCGTTCGGTATGAAGGCCCCCCATGGTTCTGAGCTTGGAGGCCGGTGGCTGCGACGTAGCAGCCACCCCGAAGACTAGAGTTGCCAAACCAACGGCGTTGTGACAAGTTTGCGCGCCACTCCTCTAAGTCACCGGGCCAAGCGAGAAGACCCGGAGACTAAGAGTAGTGTGAGCCTAGCGCAAGCGGAGGTGCAAGTGTGTTAGCAGTATGATGCTGTTACCGCAGCTAACCGTCGTGGTTTCAGTGCGGTAACAGGAATTGTAACCTCCTGTTACTAGGCCGGACGGCATCTTCCCACAAGGATTTTGGCTGGTACGATCCCCAGGCTTACTCCGCCCGAAACAAAGTGACTCGATGCCCGGTGAAATGAGACAATTCGATCTCATGCGACGGACGCTTGTTCTAGTTTTACCCCTTGCCATCCTGGCGGGATTGCCCTTTGCACGCGGGAGTGATGAGCCGCTGGTCGATGGACCCGAATACACGGCTGACGGGCAACTAAAGTTTCCCGCGGATTATCGGGAGTGGGTATTTCTTACGTCTGGGCTGGGGATGACGTATGGATCGCCCATGAGCCAGGCGGACGACAACCCGAAATTCGACAACGTGTTTGTGAACCGGCCGGCGTACCGGGAATTCCTGGCGACAGGGCACTGGCCGGACAAGACGATTTTCGTCCTGGAGATTCGCGCCTCGCAATCGAAGGGCTCCATCAACAACGGCGGCCACTTTCAGACCGATGCGGTGGCGCGGGAAGTGCATGTGCGGGACCACCGGCGATTCCAGGGCCACTGGGGCTTCTTCGGCTTCGGACACCAGGAAGGCACCGCGAAACAGATACCGATGGGCGCGTCGTGTTACTCGTGCCATGAACAGCATGGAGCCGTCGACACGACATTTGTCCAGTTCTATCCGACGCTGTTGAAGGTGGCGAAGGAGAAGGGAACGTATAGCGAGCGGTAGCGGCTGAATGGTGAGTCTGAAAATGGGGTATTGAAAATGGAGTCTGACTAGTCTGATCCATTTTCAGCACCGCCCCTCCCAGTTGGCGCGGGCTAGTTTAACCGGCCGATCCCGTGTTCTTGTTCAGCCTCAAGCGCAAAGATAAGTCTCAAGATTCCTCCAATTGGGCGATATGGTTTTCATGGGAGGAAATCTATGCCGACTACAGCAGCCCACGGCGCGAGTCCAGATACTTTGACGGCGGCAACGGCGCAAAACGACAAGCGCATGGATTGTGTTCTGTTGATCGAGGACAGCGAAGATGCGATGACATTGGTCAGGTATGCCTTACAGGAGTACGGTCAAGGCAAATACCGGCTGGTGTGGGCGAACAATCTGAGCGATGGGCTTGGTCACCTCTCAAGAGGCGGAGTAGACGTCGTATTGCTCGACCTAGGCTTACCAGAGAGTTCAGGCCCGACCAGCTACGCCTGGGTCCGCGCCAAAGCACCCAAAGTGCCGGTGGTTGTGCTTACCGGCGATGAGTGCCAGGAAACGGAGTTCTCGGTGCTCGCCAGCGGCGTTGAGGACTATCTGATCAAGGATCAAATCTCAGGATCGCTGTTGTTGCAAGCCATTCAAGCGGCTTTGCACGCAAACAAGCGGCGGGACGAGCACCTGAATTTTACCGCCTTAAAGTTCACCCAAAGATTTCGTTGGGAATCGAAGCGCCGGCTGACATAACTGTGGTGACGCGTTTCTTTGCGTCGATATTTAATCAAGCGAAAGGTGTAACGCCGATTCTGGCCTGACCGCTGCCGGGCGGGTGGCGGAGGAGGAGAAAAGCAGGAAACCGTTATGTCCCGCTTAAGGTGCAACGACAAGAATCCGGCGAATTTCGGCGAGCGCCTTTGCCGGACTGAGGCAAGCCGCATCGCCGGCGCGTTTCTCGTCTGCGCTTGGCTCATCGGTTTCTGGGCTCCTTGGCAAGCGCGTGCCACAACGGCCGCGATGAGCATTCGTGAGATCCGCCAGAATCGCGGCTCTCAGCCAAACGCTGTAACGGTGCGGGGAGTGATCACCGCGTTTTCGGGTTGGAAAAATTCCTTCTTTCTGCAGGATTCGACAGACGCGATCTCCGTTGACAGATTGGACGATGCAAACGTTCGAGCCGGCGATGAAGTTGAGGTGACGGGCCAATCTCGACCTGGCCGCTTCGCCCCCATTCTCCTAAGTGATTCCATTCGAGTCATTGCTCACAGCGGCCTTCCGCCGGCTCGTCTTTCGAGCTACCCGGAGCTATCGCAGGGTCAATTCGACAGCAGACTCGTCGAGGTAAGCGGTGTAATCCAAGCAGCGACCGTCCGTGAGATGTGGGGCAGACACGTTCTATTTTTGGATTTGCATACTCCCGAAGGCGTCATTAGCGTTCATGTTCTTGACTATCCTAAGGCCAATTTCAAGCACTTGGTCGACAGCACGGTCCGAGTCACGGGTGTATGTGGAATAATCTTCAACAACCAGCGGCAATTGGTTGGATTGAGGCTCTTCGTCTCCGATTTGAGTGGCGTGGTCGTCGTGACGCCGGCGCCCGATCCCGTCCGCCTTCCGTTTTCGGCACTCAATACTCTAATGAGCTTCGACGGTCCGTCGACGACCCATCGAGTCAAGGTGACAGGTATCGTCACGTCCCGGTCGTCGGGAAAGACGTTTTATCTCCAACAAGGCGGAACGGCGGTCCAGATAGAGAGCCTGATGGCGGCTGACTGGGTTCCAGGCATGCGGGTGAACGCATGGGGCTTTTTGGGCGATTCCAGTTACTTGATAAGCCTACGCAATGCCGTGGTGGAACAATTAGGCATCGAGAGGCTGCCGGATCCAGTTCACATTGTGGCTGCCGAAGCCATTAAAAACGAGGACGGCTTCGCCGAGGCGCCCTACAATGGCCTGCTGGTGCAATTGGAAGGCCAGGTCGTGGGAATTCTGCCGGGCCCGGAGCATCAACTCTTGGAGATTCGTGCCGGACCGGTACGGTTTCAAGCACAACTTGGCGGGGGCGAAGGGGCGAACAAGCTTGCGATTGAGGCAGGCAGCCGGGTTAGACTCACCGGGATTTATCTAGCAGAAGACGACGAGAACCAGGAACCAAAATCATTTCGCATTGCTTTGAGAACACCGAAAGACATTCGCATCTTGAATGCGCCCTACAGGACATCACTGATTCTGTTGAACGCGATACTGGTCCTCATTTTATTGGGGAGCTTTCTAATCTGGTTTTCTAAAGGGCGCCAACAAAGGTTCACTCTAGACAATGCGTCTCAACGCATGTCCGCAATGGTAACCATGCACTGCCGCTACGCTTCGCGGACATTTGCGGGGCTGGCGGCTATGATTGGCGGCCTCATCGTGACGGGCTGGACCCTGGACATTCGAGCATTACAATTTCGCGCGTTCAGTTCGGCTCCTATGCCAAACGCAGCGATGGCTATTCTTGCGGCCGGGGCTGCCCTCGAGCTGGTAAACAGTGGGAACGGTTGGCTTCCCTCATTCACTTGTACGATCTGCACCGTAACAGCGATGGCAATTGGGGCGCTTAGTCTTCTCGAATACGTCACGCCGTGGAATTTTCATATCGATCACCTGCTATTCCGAAATCTGGATGGCCTGTCAAACAGCGCGGGATCGGGACGGATGGGAATGGCAACAGCTCTTTGCCTTCTACTCGCCGGTTGCGCGATCCTGCTTCTCCGTTACCGGCGATCGGCTGGTTTTGGCCAGATAATGGCGACCATGGCTGGAGTGACCAGTCTGTTGAACCTGACGAACTGGCTGTATGGGAATCAAGCCAGATATGGAACGGACGCACACGCGACGATGGCCCCCTCTATGGCCGTCGGCCTGGCAATTTTGAGCTTAGCCATCTTGCTCTCTAAACCCGATCGAGGCGTAATGAGAACCGTGGCCCTATCGGCAAGTGGGGGGCTCATGGCGAGGCACTTGTTACCAGTTGCCCTTCTAGCTCCGGTTCTCTTAGGCGAATTACAGCTCCGGGGACAGTTGGCAGGATTGTACGACGCACGTTTTGGCTTGGCGCTATTCGCCTTATCGAACGTAGTCTGCTTCGGGCTGATGATCTGGAACAGCGCGGAAACTCTAAATCGTCTGGATCGATCGAGACACGAAGCGGAGCGGTCGCTGAGGGAGCGGGAGTGGCAACTGGAAATGGTTTTTGACCAAGCCTCCATCGGCGACTGGACTTGGGATGCGGAGAAAGATGAAATCACCGCCCATCCCATTGTTTGGAAGATGTATGGCGCTCCAGGCCGGAGCGGCAGTGCGCCGGCCGCCTGGTTCAAAAGCCGGCGCCATCCCGAGGACGCGGCCGCAACCGAACGCGAATTTAGGTCTGCGATTGTCCAGCGCGGCACGCTTGAACGGGAGTTCCGCGTAATTCACCCGGACGGAACGATCCGTTGGCTCTGCTGCCGGGGAGTTGCCATGTACGACGACTCTGGCCAAGTGTTACAAGCGAACGGAATATATTTCGACATAACCGATCGCAAGCTCGCTGAGGAACAAGTCAAGAAAAGTGAAATGCTATTCCGCCAGTTGGCGGACGCGATGCCCCAGATCGTCTGGACACTACGAAGCGAGGGGACGGTCGATTATTATAACCAGCGCTGGTATGAATATGCGGGAACCACCTCCAAGCGCGGTTGGAAGCATGTCATACATCCGGAGGACCTCAAGCCCTGCAAGAGTGTGTGGATGGAATCCGTTGCCGACGGATCGCCTTTTGAGGCGAAGGTCAGACTGAAGCAAGCCAGCAATGGTAAATACCGGTGGCACCTCGTACGAGCGGTGCCAATACGAGACGCGAGTGGCGCAACTGTGCGCTGGTTTGGCACTGCGACCGACATCGATGATTTCAAGCGCGCGAGCGCGGAACTCAGACTACTAAATGAAAGCCTCGAGCGCCGTGTGCAGCAGCGTTCTGCGCAACTTGTGAATAGCGAACGGCGACAACGCCTTTTGGTCGAAGGCATTCAGGACTACGCCATCTTCATGTTGGATACCGATGGGAGAGTCGCAACCTGGAATGCGGGCGCCGAGAGGATCAAACAGTACGACGCTTCCGAGATCCTCGGGAAGCACTTTTCGATCTTCTACTCTGCGGATGCAATTGCCTCCGGACACCCTCAGCGTGAACTCGACTTGGCTCTGCAGCAAGGTCTCTACCGGGAAGAAGGATGGCGGGTCCGGAAAGATGGCTCGCGCTTCTGGGCCAATGTGTTGATTACTTCAATCCACGATGCGGAGGGCGCGCTCAGTGGATTTTCAAAAGTTGTTCGTGATCTCACGGAACAGAAGGATGCGGAACAGCGTTTGATCTCGGCGCAGAAACGGGCTGAGGAGGCAAATCTCGCAAAGAGTAATTTTCTTGCCGCAATGAGCCATGAGATTAGAACCCCGATGAACGCGATTCTGGGAATGGCTGATTTATTGTGGGAAACCAATTTGAATGAAGACCAAAGGGATTATGTTGGCCGCTTTCGACGGGCCGGGGCGAGCCTGCTCGCGTTGATCAATGACATTCTGGATCTCTCAAAGATTGAATCCGGACGATTTGAACTCGAGGCGGTCGATTTCTTTTTGCTCGATGTCGTGGACCGGGCGATGGAGTTAATGCGGCCGCGGGCCTCGCTCAAAAAAATTGACCTTAAGATGCAAGTGATGCCCGGGCTTCCGGCCGCCGTAGTCGGCGATCCAACCCGGCTTCAGCAAATCCTCAACAACATTATTGGTAACGCGATCAAGTTTACGGAAGCGGGTACGGTGACGCTTGCCGTGGAGAATCACAAAGACAATCAGCCCGGGCACATTCAGTTTGCGGTAAGCGATACTGGCATCGGAATCCCAGCCGGCAAATTGGCTCAAGTCTTCGACGATTTCACACAGGCCGAAGACTCCATCACACGCCGTTTCGGAGGGACCGGATTGGGGCTTGCTATTTCCAGGCGGCTCGTCAAGCGAATGGATGGCGATTTAGCCGTCGAGAGCGAGTTGGGAAAGGGCAGCACATTTACATTTGACGTAGTTCTGACCCCGAGTTGCCGTACCGTCGAAACCGGAAATAAAGAGATAAGCGACCTTATCCGCCACCGAGTTCTCGTTGTCGATAACAATCCGACTAACCGCCTGATCCTACACGAGACGTGCGCCGGCTGGGGGATGGCCGTAGACGAAGCGGCCAATGCTGCGGAGGCCTGCGAACAGGTGGGCAAAGCGACGGAATCTCGACATGGGTTCTCTCTGGTTTTACTCGACGTACATATGCCCGATGCCAACGGCTTCGATGTGTTACAGCGGCTGCGGGCGATAGATTCGGTGCTTCCGATTATCATGACGAGCTCCGACTGGCAGCCCGGCCATATGACCAAAGCCAAGGCGCTGGGAGCGGCGGCGTACATAACGAAGCCCGTCCTGAAGCCCGAGCTGCTGGTCCTATTCACTTCGGTATTTCGTGAGAATCACCGGCACGATGAGCACGAGCATTCCGGCTTCGCGCAACAAGCCGGGAGGAACAAGATTGGGGAGAATCGAATGAGAATTTTATTAGCGGAAGATTCCGAAGACAATCGCTTTTTACTGGCCGCGTATCTCAAGAACCGGCATTATGACCTTACGTTTATTGAGAACGGGAAGGAGGCGCTGGACACATTTGCTAACCGGGAGTTCGATCTTGTTCTAATGGACGTTCAGATGCCGGTCATGGACGGTTTGACAGCGGCGCGCGCCATTCGCGCTCTGGAACGTGAGCGGGCAGCTAAGCCGACTCCGATTGTGGCTCTCACAGCTAACGCGCTGGTCGAAGATGTGGAGCGTAGCCGGGCTGCCGGTTGTACTTCTCATTTGTCAAAGCCGATTTCGAAAGAGAAGCTGATTGCCGTCATTGAAGGCTTCCGGGGCGTCCTCCCGGATGCGATGGATCATCCACAGGACACGCCCACGGAAAAGGCGACTTACGGAATCAAAATACCGGAGGGTTTCGAGCAGCTTTCCCGGAACTACATCAACGCCCGGAAAAGGGAGATTTCGCACATGCGCGAGCTTGCGCCAGGCCAAGGCATGAAAGAGCTGCGGGTTTTTGGTCACAACATGAAGGGCACGGGCACTTCGTTTGGGTTTCCGGAGTTGACCAAACTAGGAGCCGCGATCGAAGAGGCCGCAAAGACATCGAATACTTCGCAACTCGCGAATCACTTACTGAAAGTCAGCGAGTATGTTGAATGTGCCTCGCAGGTGCTGGCGTAAGGTTCAGTGTCACTTTTTGAGAATGACGGGGTTGGCGACGTTTGCGGCCAGCACGGCTTCGATTCCGGCCGAGGCGTCGATGGCCGTCAGACCTTCGATAGGCTGCACGGTGAACGTGCTATTCGGAAAATGCAGCGTCTTGCGCAAGGCGGACGCGGTCGATGCATCGAGCGAGAAAACATTGACCACCACCGGCGTTTCAATCGGGTCGAGCGCTCGGGCGGCGCGCTCCAGGCGGTGATAGGCGACGGACGCATCATCCAGATAATTGCCAAACGTCAGTTGGACGCCGGTAAACACCAGCCGGTCGGCATCGACGAGAGCCGCCCGTGAATCGGCGAGCAGCACTACCGGTCCCTGAGTTGGGGCCGCCGGCAATTTGCCCACTGCTTCACACGAACTTGTGTTGTCATAGGGTTCCCGCAGTGCCTGCACCACGTTGATCTCGCTCTTAGGGAACGCGTGCTGGACGGAAGCGCGCAGGCTGCCCGCATCATTCATATTCGTTGTGAAGCAAGTGCAGGTGAGGACGTCGTCCGGGGGCACAGATGCGGTCTCAACGCTGTTTTCGAGCTTCTGAAGCGCGGCCGTGAAGGATGGCGCCGTCTGGCCAGACCAGAAAGCGAGCCCGTTTGGATTGGGCGTGCGTTTGGTCTCAACCACGGCCTCAATCACAACCTGGGCGGCATCGTCCGCCAACGCACCCACCTGTAACACACTTACCACCGGGAGGGGCAGCCTGTGCTCCGTAAATAACTCGCCCACGACATCCTGGACACGGCGGGCATCGCCGGCGCCCGAGACGAAAGCGCGCAGCTTAATAATGGTCTCGCCGCGCGTGTCTCGGATCAGATCCGCTAAGCTCTGGTGGATCTGGGTGGAAAGACGCCCAGTCTTCAGCATTGGCGAGATATGGAAATCCAGCGCGTGAGTGTTCGCCGCCACAGCCATGGGCAATTCGGGAGGCAACGGGAGGACCTGGGTTTTAGGCTCTTCGTTTTTTCTGCGCTGCGGCAATAGGACGATTGCGCCCGCCAACAAACAGATGAGGATACGCAACCCGCGACGGTGCACACAACCAGCCTAACTCGAACGTTCCCCCCAGGATTTGCGCGAGGATTGGATGATAGAATGGCTGGCATTGCCCAGTCCAATTTGGTAGACTAAGCCCAGATGGTGGATCTTTCTTCGCTGCAGCTACAACTCAATCCGGCTTCCGATGAGCCAATTTACCGGCAATTGGCGGATGCGATCGGACAACTGATTGAGATGGGTTCACTGCCCGTGGGAGAGCGGCTACCCGCCACTCGCGATTTGGCTGGCCGGCTCGGCTTGAATCGGACGACCGTTTCGGCCGCCTACACGGTTCTCGAAGAATCCGGACTGATTGAGGGGCACGTGGGGCGGGGAAGTTTCGTAGCGGAGCGCCGTCATTCGACCGCCGCAGTCTCCGGACCTGGGAGCGTCGGGTTTGACTGGGAATCAATCCTGCCGCCGCTGGAGCCCAGGATGGCTGCGATCGGCGGAAGAGCCGTGGATGTGAATTTCCTGAATGCCCGGCCGGCGCGCGAAGCATTTCCGCTGGCCGCATTTAGAAAGTTAGCGAAACAAGTGATCGACGGTCCGGAAGCAGCCGAAATTTTGCAGCTCGGATCGCCCTATGGTTATGCGCCGTTGCGGCGCTATCTGCTGGATGAAGCGCAAAATGCAGGAATTGCGCGTGCCGGTGACGACCTGATCATTACGAACGGCTGCCAGCAAGCGTTGGATTTAATCGCCAGGCTGCTAACGGCGCATGGCGAAACAGCGGCACTGGAAGACCCGGTGTATTACGGCCAACTGCGGGTTTTTGCCCGGGCCGGAGCGCGCCTTGTGACGGTTCCGGTCGGGGGCCAAGGGCTGGATACAGAGGCTTTAGAGCCGGTGCTGGACCGGGAGCGGCCCCGGTTGCTTGTGGTCACGCCTACTTTTCAAAATCCGACGGGAGCGACCATTCCCTTGGCGCGCCGTCAGAAGATTATCGCGCTGGCGCAGAAATACGGCGTGGTGCTGGTCGAGAATGACGTTTACGGCGAGCTTCGCTATTGCGGATCGGCGCTGCCCTCACTGAAGCAACTGGACGAGAGCGGGAATACGATCCTATTGCGGAGTTACTCCAAGGTTTCTTTTCCAGGTTTGCGCGTGGGCTGGGCAATTGCGCCTCGTGCGGTTCTGGCCCGATTGGCGGAGGCCAAACAGACCAGCGATCTGCATTCCGATCAGCTCTCACAAGCGGTTCTACTGCGCTTTGCGGAATCCGGTGAATTGGCGCGGCATCTGGAGCTGACGCGGGCAGCCGGAGCGGACCGATTGGAAACCGTTTTGAAGGCGTGCGAGAGGTATTTGCCGCCAGGGGCGACATTTACGCGGCCGGAAGGCGGCATGAACCTGTGGATCGAATTGCCGGCGCCGTTGCTGGCCGAGGACATTTTTAATAGAGTGCAGGAGCGCGGCGTAAGCTTTTTGCCAGGCCGGTATTTTTCGCCGAACGGCGGGCAGCCGCGCGGTCTGCGCATCAGTTTTGGCGGGCTAGCACCCGATCAGATTGCCCGTGGCATGCAGATTCTGGGCGATATTGTAAGCCGGGAACTGGCCGCTGCTCGCAGTTTCGCAGCCTACGAGCCGGAGGCCGCATTGGTTTAGACGTTTCAGAAAGGGAGCTATGAGATGAGTTTCGATACCGATCAATTCCGACTGAAAGTCGGATTAGCCGAGATGTTGAAAGGCGGCGTCATCATGGACGTCGTGAACGCGGAGCAGGCGCTAATCGCTGAGCGCGCGGGCGCATGCGCCGTCATGGCGCTCGAAAGGGTACCCGCCGACATTCGTAAAGAGGGCGGCGTTGCCCGCATGTCCCAGATCCGCATTATCCGCCAGATCATGCAGGCGGTTTCCATCCCCGTGATGGCCAAGGTACGCATCGGGCATTTCACCGAAGCGCGGATTCTGGAAGCGCTGGGCGTCGATTACATCGACGAAAGCGAAGTGCTCACCCCGGCTGATGAGGAGCACCATGTCGACAAGCACGACTATAAGGTGCCGTTCGTCTGCGGAGCGCGCAATTTGGGCGAGGCGCTGCGGCGGATTGCCGAAGGGGCGGCGATGATTCGTACCAAAGGCGAAGCCGGCTCCGGCAATATTGTGGAAGCGGTACGCCACATCCGGACCATCGTGAAAGAAATGAGGCAGTTGACGGTTCTGGGGAAGGAAGAACTGGTGCATGAAGCGAAGAACCTGCAGGCGCCGCTCGAGCTCGTCCAATATGTTGCCCAACATGGCAAGCTGCCGGTACCGAATTTCTCGGCGGGCGGCATTGCAACCCCAGCCGATGCCGCGCTGGTGATGCAGCTTGGGGCGGAAGCGGTTTTTGTGGGTTCGGGGATCTTTAAATCCTCCGATCCGGATGCCCGCGCCAAGGCAATTGTGAAGGCGGCCACTTTCTACAAGGATCCGATCAAGCTGCTGGAGGCGAGCGAAGAATTGGGCGAGGCGATGCCGGGTCTCGAGATCAGCAAGCTCCCCGAAGGCGAGCTGATGCAGACGCGCGGCTGGTAGGCGGATGGCCGGAAATATCGGAGTACTGGCACTTCAAGGCGATTTCGAAGCCCATCGCAAAGCCCTCCGCAAAGCAGGCGCACATCCCGTGGAGGTCCGTACGGCGGCGGACCTCCAGCGGGTGGACGGATTAATCATCCCCGGGGGCGAGAGCACGACGATGCTTAAGCTACTGCGAGTGGAGAACTTGTTTGAGCCGCTGTGCGAATTCGGCCAAACCAAACCGATCTTCGGCACTTGCGCCGGGGCGATTCTTCTGGCCTCCGAAGTCACTCATCCCCGACAGGAGTCTCTCAATCTGATGGATCTCACGGTGGAACGAAACGGTTATGGGCGGCAAATCGATAGCCGGGTTGCGGAAATCGACGTGGAAGGAAGCAAGACGGAGGCGGTATTCATCCGGGCGCCGATTATTCGCCGGGTAGGTCCTGGCGCACACGTTTTGGCTACCTATCTCGATTCGCCTGTTCTGGTGGAGCAGGGACGGCACATGGTGGCGACCTTCCATCCGGAATTGACGGCGGACTCCTCGATTCACAAGCGATTCGTCGAGAAGGTCGAGGCGCAAGCGCGGCAGGCGCAAGGAGTGGCCGGGGCGGAAGAGACCAGTTTGGGGCTCCGCTAAACTGGTGACAGTGCGAAGGGTTCTTTTTCTTTGTATCGGTAATTCGTGCCGGAGCCAGATGGCGGAAGGGTTCGCGCGTAAGTACGGATCCGACGTCATGGAGTGCGACAGCGCGGGCTTGTCGCCGGCTCCGATTGTCCAGCCATTAACGAAAAAGGTAATGGAGGACAAGAACGTTAATATCGACGGTCAGTTCCCCAAGGACTTGAGCAGCGCCGAGCCATCCAGGTTTAATTTATTGATCAACATGAGTGGCATGAAGCTGCCGGCGCGGATTCCGATCGAGGTCCGCGAGTGGAAGGTCGAGGATCCCATCGGCCAGAGCGAAGAGGTCTACGTGACTGTTCGCGACCAGATCGAACAGCACGTCATGGCGCTGGTTCTGGAACTTCGGCGGGAGCAACGCCGGGCGGTTACGCCACAACCACTGCCGGGCCGATCGCCAAACCGATTTGGCCGCCGCCGCTAAACACCCATAAATGCTCGTCAGTCCCTGTAAGACCCAGGTACTATTACTTTAGGTACGCGGAGTCTTCAGCAAATCCAGCTATTCTGTTTGTTTCGTGCAGAGTACAGAGAGCAGGTTCGGTCGCGATTCGTTTCTGGCAAACAACAGTATGGATACCTTAGAGCATGACACGGCGCAACTTGGAAATGGTTCAAAACGACTGATACAGGCGACGCCAGAGGATCGTGCTACGCCCTATCGCCGGTCCTATGTAAACGATGCGGTGGAAGTGCTGCGAACGATGGGCCGATCCATGAAGCTACAGGAATTGCAGTCCACTATCGGTCACAAGCGCGGGAAATTGGTGTCCCTCGGCTCGCTCAAGGTTTGTCTTAGCCGCTATGTGGATACCAACGATGCATCAAAGCTTTTGACACGGGTCGCTCCAGGACTGTTTGCGCTCAGTGAGTGGCATGGCGGCAGGAGCCCTCGGGAGAGCGCAGTGCTGGTGCGCCGCCCATTAGATCAACTCACCGTGTTTATGTGGACGGCGCAAGCCGACCGCCAACTAGGCACGGAAGAGCAGCGTGTGTATCTACACGCCGAAAATGAAAGCGATGCCTTGGCGCGGTTGGAACTTGCCGGTGTTCCGAATCCGGAAAAGGGCATCGTTGAGCCGCGTCCCGGTTATTCGCGCCGGCAAGCGGCATCGTCCCACTAAGATGCTAAATGCGGCCTCGCCTGCCTCTGGTAAACAAGTCGCCGAACGGCGAGGCTAGGCGTCTCCAGCGGTGGAAACATACTTGGCAACGGACCGGGCGCATCATAAACGCCAGGAACAAAAGATCGCTCACCCGGAAACGCGACATGCAAACAGTCGTCGCGCCGCATTTAGGACACGCATTGCGCATTGCAAATGCGGGCTTAACGAGACGGTCAATCTTCTCCATTACATGCTCAGACTGTGCAACCTACATTATAGATAAACGTAAACGTGGAGAAATACGAAAACGGCGCCACCCAAAGAGCTGGGGGCGCCGTGATATTCGATGTGAAATTACTAAGGATTTCTTGCCAGAAACTAGTTGGCGGAGGCGCTGCTAGTGCTGGTCATGGTGCTCTTCTTCTTGCTCTTCTTATGCTTCTTGGCCTTGCTGGTGCTGGTGCTGTCCTGGGCGAACAAAACAGTAGAGCCGGCCAGCAGTGAGAGGCCGAGGGCGGCAATCATGATCTTCTTCATTAAAAATTCTCCTTGGTTTCAACTGAGTCTATAAGCACACAACGTGCCTTCACGTTGTATGGTCGCAAATCGATTCTAAAATAATCCTGAAGCCAACATTAAACTTTATAAAGCCGAAGGCCGCAGGAAAAGAGGTTGCGGGGAACAGCACGGGGAGGCTCGAAAGGCCTGCGTCACGGCTGTCAGGGCAATCGCAAGACAATCAATTTAGCCAGCAGCGCTGCTGGTGCTGGTCATGGTGCTCTTCTTCTTGCTCTTCTTGTGCTTCTTGCTCGTGCTGGTCGAGTCCATCTTTCCCCCATCCTGGGCCATTAGCGCAGTGCCCGTGAGGAGTGAAAGCCCAAGAGCGGCTACGAAGATTTTTTTCATGACACGTTCTCCTTGATGTCTAGGTACTGGTCGTTCTATCGCAATGTGCTGCTTTCACGTAGTATAACCGGATGCCCCGGTGAAGCGGTTCTCCGTGGACATTAAAGTTGATTAAACCAATTCCACGCGCGCAACTTTGGAAGCTACGTTGCTCTTACGAGTGGCGCTTAGGCTGTCGTGGAACTCGGAAAAACCCGGCTTTCCGATCCAGGCAAATCCTGGGGGTCGGAAAGGCCCGGTGGATACCGTACTGGCCTATGGCTTGATCGGTGGTAAGTGTCTGAAAGCAAAGTGGTGGACCAATTGACGGATAACGTGAAAAGTGGGAGCTGCGCTCGATTTTTTCACCCGCAACTTGATATGCTGAAGTGCCAGTATTAATTCCTGAAACCTCTGCACATATGACCGGAACCCAGGTGATCAACGGGCGCTACGAGGTGAAAGACCCGCCGATAGGGCAAGGCGGCATGGGCGTCGTCTATCGCGCCTACGACGTTATCACAAAGCGCAACGTCGCTCTGAAAACAATGCGGGGCGTGGTCGAAACGGGTGCAATCGAACTGTTTGAACGTGAGTGGACGGTCCTCGCGCGATTGAGCCATCCCAATATCGTCGATATCCTGGACACCGGCGAATTTGCGGAAGATGGCCAGAGGCGTCCGTATTTCGTGATGCCCCTGCTGCCGGGCGCCACACTCGATTCTCTGATCAAGTCCTCCAGCCATCGTTTGACGGTGGAGCGGACGGTAGAAATCATGACCCAGGCCTGCCGTGGTCTGCAAGCGGCCCACGACCAGGGGCTGGTTCATCGCGATTTGAAGCCGAGCAACATCTTCGTGATGGACGACGACACGGTGAAGATCATCGATTTCGGCGTGGTTCATCTGGCGGATACGCGATCGGTAACCGGCATCAAGGGGACGTTGCAGTATATGGCGCCCGAGCAGCTCGAAATGAAGCCGGCGTCGCCTCTCTCGGATATTTTTTCGCTGGGCGTGGTCTGTTATGAGACGCTGACCGGCCGGAAGCCATTTTCTCGGAAGACCGAAGGCGAGGTTGCCGACGCGATTCGAACCTATATTCCGCCACCGGCATCCGATATCAACGCCGCTGTCAATCAGTTATTGAGCCGCACCATTCACAAAGCCATGGCGAAGCAGCCGTGGCACCGTTTTTCCAACGCTCGCGAATTGGCCGATACGTTGCAAAAGGCTCTGCGCAACGAACCGATTGAGCGATTCGACCGAGGTAAGATCCAGCCGCGCATCGACCGCATACGAAAAGCATTTGGCGAAGGCGATACGCAATTCGCGTTGGAAATCCTGACCGAGCTGGAGTCGGAAGGCCACATCGACCCCGACATGCCGGTGCTGCGCATACAGATCGAGCAGGCGGTACGGCAGAAGACGATCCGGCAATTGATTGAAAGCGCCCGGACCCGCGTAGAAGAAGAAGAGTACCCGCTGGCGCTGCAAAAGGTTCAGGATGTCCTGAACATCGATCCATCGAATGCGGATGCGTTGAGCATTCGCGCGCTGATCGAGCGGCACCGCAGCGAAAAGCAGGTCGACAACTGGTTCCGGCTGGTCCGGGAGCATTTGGACAATCAGTCGTATACTCAAGCGAGGCAGTGTGTCCAGGAGATCTTAAAGATCAACAGTTCCGATACGCGAGCCCGGGAAGTGCTGAGCGAAATCGACCGAACGGAACAGGAATTCATCCAGATCCGCGAGGAGAAGCAGAAGCTCTATCAAGGAGCGCTGCAGTCGTATCAGAACGGCGAAATCAGCTCGGCTCTAAGCAAGCTGGAGCGGGTGCTGGAGTTTTCGCGGCGCAGCCCCAAATCCGCCACGCCGGACCGCGATGCCCAGTACCAGAGCCTCTACAATCAGATTCGCTCGGAACGGGATGCGGCAAAGAACTCGTACGCGGAGGCGGTGAAGAATCTTGCAGACAAGAACTTCGCCCGAGTGCTGCAGATTTGCGAGGAGTTCCTAAAAAATCACGCCGGGGACCCGATGTTCCAGGCCTTGAAGATTGAAGCGGAGGAACTGCAGCGCCAGGAACATTCAGCGGCGATTGCGGACGTGAACCGCCGCGCGGAACAGGAACCGGACCTTGATAAGCGGCTGGCGATGATCAAGGAGGCGGTGGAGAAGTTTCCGAACGAGCCGCATTTTAAGCAGTCTTTGAAGTTAGTTCGAGATCGCCGGGACTTGGTGAATTCGATTGTGGCGCGCGCCCGCCAATACGAAGAGCGCGCCCAATTTAACGACGCGATGGGGCAGTGGGACATCTTGCGCAGCATCTATGCGCAATACCCGGGGCTGGATTTCGAAGTACAACGGCTGGCGCGGCGGCGCGAGGATCAATCGAAGGCGGAGAGCCGCTCGCGCTGGATCGAGAAAGTGGACCGTCATCTAGCGGCGGCCGAATATACCAAGGCTGGCGAGGTCGTCAAAGAAGCGCTGATTGAGTTTCCGGAAGATAAGGAACTCATAGGGTTGGCGCAACTGGCCGAGCAGGCGACAAAACGGGGCACGGAAGCGGCTGTCCTGCTGGCGCAAGGGCAGGCGCAGTGCGCGGAGAGGAACTACGATGCCGGATTGGCGTCGCTGCGCAAGGCCGCGCTGCTGGACGAGCGGAATCCTTCGATTCGGGCAACGCTGCTGACGGCGCTGCTGGAGCATGCACGCGCGCTGATGACGCAGGATTGGCATTCAGCCGAGCCGCTGATCCAACAAGCGCTGGAAATCGACGGATCCGACCCCATTGCCAAGAGCCTCTCATCGCTCGTACAGGATTATAGGCGCCAGGAAGTCGTGAGCCAGTTCATTCTGGAAGCGCGCGGATTACAGGCGACGGGCAATCTGGAAGCCGCTCTGAACAAGGCCGAAGAAGGGATTCGCGTCTATCCGAATGAACTACGGCTGTCGCAGTTGCATGCGACACTGCGGACGGCAGTGACAGAGAGCCGAAAGACAAAGCGTAGCTATGAAGCGTTAAGCCGGCAGCCATCGACGCCGGAGCCAACCGTTGTTGCGCCACCGCCGCCGAGTCCGGCGCCCAATGCGGGACCGGCCGCTGCACCGCCGAAAACGAGCACGGTTGAAGCGTCCACGCCGAAACTGGCGGCGGCTCCGACGGGCGCCGCGCCTGCGCCTACGCCCTTTAAACCGCCTCCGAAACCGGCGCCCGCGGAAAATGCCCCGGACCCGCTTGGAGCAACCATGTTGATGCCGGCGGCGGCTCTCCCCATTCCCAAAGAAACCGTCGTGGCCTCCACGCCAGCCGTGGCTCCCCCGGTGAGCCTGCCTCCAAATCCGTTCAAATCTCCAACGGGGCAGGCCCCCGTATCGCCGGCCGCCACGAAATCGGCGCCTGTTGTGCCGCCGGCCAGCACGACGAAGACGCCAAAGCCTAAGCCTCCGGTTATTAAGGGCGAGAAGCCGGCGAAAAAATTCCCCGTTTGGCTGGTCGCGGCCGCCGCGGTAGTCGTAATCGGGGCTGCCTTGGCGTATCAGTTTGTGGTCGGCCGTAGACCGGCCACTGCGCCTGTGATTCCTGGCCAAGTGGCGGTCAACCTGAGTGCCAATGTTCCTCACGCAACATTTCTAGTGGATGGCCATTTTGTTACGCAGCCCTTGAAACTGACGCCGGGTCCACACCAGGTCGAAGCGAGACTGGATGGATATCGGACTGAAATCAAGAGTTTCACCGTTCCCGCGAGTGCTTCCAGCCCTGTCGCCGTGAGCTTGGTGATGCAGCCTGCGCTGCCGGGCCTGCAAATCAGCAGCAGTCTGAAAACGGGCAAGCTGGTGTTGGACAATGGCGAACCAGCCGATCTGAACGACGGCTCGCTGACCAAGGAAGATATTGCGGTGGGCGATCATACGGTCAAGATTCTCGACGGTTCGCGCGAGGTCTTCTCGTTCTCGTTCCATGTAGCGCCCAAGGAGACGGCTAAGTTGACCAGTCCGTTGGCGCTGAAGGATACGCCGGGCGTGGTGGTGAGTTCATTGGGCTCGAACGCCCAGGTGTTTGCGACGCCAGGAACAAAGGGCGCTGTGAACGGTCAAGATCTGAAGCCGATTCCGGCCGAGGGTGTAACGTTGACCGGCTTAACTGCGGGGAACACGGAATTCCAGGTAGACGACGGGAAGAGCAAGCCGCACATGGTTACCTTCGAATCTTTCGGCGCACCGATGTTGAGCGTTTGGCTAAGCGGCGCCCCCGAAGGTGTTCGAGTGATGATGACGTCGAATGTTCCTGACGCGACTGTGCTCGTGAACGATCAGCCTTTGAAGAGGCCTTTCGCCGATGGAAAGCGAGTGATTACCCTGGCGCCGGGCAAGTATCGGCTGAAGGTGAGCCATGCCGATTTTCAGGATTCGGCCGAGCAGATCGTGGAAATTAAACCAGGCGATACAACCGCGCCGGGTCCGCTCGCCTTTCAATTGACGCCGATCGTCCACAAAGCCACCTTGAGCGTTTCGGCGGCTCCCCCGGATGCGGAGGTCTTGATCGATGGAGTACATGCCGGAACGGTTACCCCAGCCGGTACATTCACGTCGGACCTGACTCCCGCGCACCACACCATTACATTGCGGAAGCCGGGCTTCGAGGAGTTTGCCACGACGCGTGACGTGAGTGCGGGCGAGTCTTTGCGGGTTTCCGGCGACGGCTTGAAGCCGTTCGGGACATTAACGTTTCGCGTGTCGCCGGCCTCTTCGAGAATACTGTACCAGCGCGAAGGCGAAAACGGTTCGCACGAAGTCGCGAATGGACAGACTATATCGTTGCACGCCGGTAACTATGAAGTGACGGCCGAGGCGGGAGATCGGTATGCTTCCAAATCCGCTCCGTTTATCGTCGTGCCTGGCAAGGGCCTTCAAGTGGATCTGATACTGCCCGAGATTCCAAAGCCGACGCCGGAAACACGGACTCCTTCCAACGTCTTTGAGAATCCCAGCGCTTGGACGATTGGGGCCTCTTCCTGGTGGGTGCACGACGCGCCGGGCTACAGCTTCCTACGCGAAAACAAGGGGTCCTTCAGCTTCGACATTCTCAAACAGATGCAGAAGGGCGTGTTCCACAAGGGTCCGCGTAAAGTGATGTTTGTTGTCGATTATCACAGCGATCAGGACCGTATCCTCTACACGCTGGAGGAACACCAACTGCGGCGCAAGGTGTATGCGCCGAGCGGAGATTCGTCCGATAAAAAGGTTGGCCATGGCATGGACGATGCGCCGGTGTACCGGGTTGTGGTGGACCTGGAGCCGGACCGCGTAATCATCCGAAATCGGGCCGGTACTCAACTCGACGAAGTGAAGCGGACCTCACCGGGCAAATTCGGATTCCTGGACGAAGTCACGTTGGTTCTGACCAGCGTCAAGTAGAAAGCTCCTCCATCCGTCCGCGTGCCGCGTCCGTCGTCCAGACGAGTCAAAACAGCAGTATGATTGAAATCGGGAAGCGGCCATGTGTGCCCGCCCGACCGGTGTCCGATTGCCGCGCCGCAAGCCAAGGCATTTTATGGCTACCTTCCTGGAAGGTGACTTCAGGCAAGGAGAGGTATAACATGCTTGATCGGTTGGAAGTGAAAGTCTCGATTACGAAGCTGCTGCTGGCGCTGGTAGTGGTGATCGTGCCACTCAGCATCTTCGGGCTATATCTGACGGGACGGAGCGACAAGGCGCTCGATAACAATATGGGTGCGCAGTTCCGAACGATCTCTGAACTGCACGGCGGTCAAGTTGCGGAATTTATTCGAGACCGCGAGATGGAGGCCAATGCGATGGCAGCGGATCCGGCCGTGGTCGAGGCCGTTGTGGCCGCCGACAAAGCATATGGAACGGAGGACGAGGCGGCCACCAATGCTAAAGTTGACAAGGTTCGCCAGGAATGGAATGCCCCAGCCGGCGATGTATTGGTAGAAAAGATGCTCGGTTCGCCGGCTTCGACGGAATTGAAGCACTGGCGCAGTCTGGACCCGCGATTGATCAGCATAGTGATTGCGGATGAACACGGCGCAGTCGTCGCGGCGACGACCAAACCGGGCAACTATTCCTATACGACGAATGCATCCTGGCAATCCACTCATGGGAAGGCGGAGGGAACGGTCAACGTCGGCGATATTCTTTTCGACGATGTGCACAAAGATTACTACGCCGATTTTGGCGCTCCTATCTTCGACCAGGCGTCGAGCCGTTTCATCGGGGTGATGGTGGCGGCCGTCAACGTTACCGACATGCTGTCGCGCTTTCAACAGGCGCAGGTTGCGGGTGGCCCCCGGGCGCTGCTGGTGAGCGGAGACGGAACGGTGATCAGTGGCCCAAAGGTGGATTTATTCGCTCATTTGAAATCGGACGAATTCGCGGCAGTCCGGGATTCCCAAGGCACGCTGCAGGGGCGGCAAACAGGCTACGTGGTCGCGGACACCGGAAACGGACCCCGTGTGATTGGATATTCCAACACCGGCCTAAAAGGCGATCTAGGCTCTATGGTGCTCGTGAGCCAAAGCGAGCGCGATGCTTTGGGGCCATTGCGCGGGTTGGAGCAATTCGCGGTGTTGATGGTCATTCTTGGCATCCTGATGCTGACCCTGTTGTTCGTGTATTACTTCTTGCATCGGACCGAACGGATGGCGGATATCGAGGAGGCCATGCCTGCGGCGAACGCTGCGGCAGCATCGCATTAAGATCAGCATGCGTCACAAATAAAAGGGCAGGCGGAATCTTAACCGCCTGCCCGTAAACCAGTAAAACCACTAAGCCCAGCTATAGCCGCTGTTCGCCATCGGGAGCGCGCGAATGCGTTCGCCGGTAGCCGCGAAGATTGCGTTGCATACGGCCGGCAGCACCGGCGGCAACGACGGCTCTCCTAAACCAGTCGGAGAATGGTTGCTCTTGATGAAATGAACTTCCACCTCCGGAGCCTGCTTGAATCGCAGCAGTTGGAAGGTGTCGTAGTTCTTCTGCTGCACCGCGCCATTCTGCAACGTGATCTCCTGATGCATTAATTCGCTCAAGCCGTCCACGCTGCCGCCCTGCACCTGCGCCTCGGCGCCGCTGGGATTGATGATCTGGCTGCCGATATCGCCGCAAACCCAAATCTTATTCACGCGGACGGCTTTGCTCGGGGTTACGGTCACTTCGGCAACGTGGGCGAAGTAGCCCTGGAAGCTGTAATGGAAGGCGACGCCCATCGCCGTGCCTTTGGATAGCGCGCGCTTCCCCCAGTCCGACTTGCCGGCGACCATGGCCAACACTGCGCGCATGCGGTCGACGTCGTAGGCCTGCGGCTGCGCGCCGCGCCGCGTGGGACTCGGTTCGTTCTCGACTTTATGCTTTGCCGCGGCCTCGACCATATCTCGCTCGGAGGAGTTCAGAAGCGCCATCCGGAACTCAACCGGATCTTTTCCCGCCGCGTGTGCCAATTCGTCGATGAACGATTGCATCACGAATGCGAGCGCGTTCGCGCCAGGCGCCCGCAGCGCACCCGTCTTCAGCCGCAGCGGCATCACCGAGGAGTACATCGCGAAATTCGGGACAAAGCCCGATGGGAACTCATTCGGCGAGATGCTTGCCGACGGAGCGAACTTCTCTCCGTCGCCGTAGCTGACAAAGTGATTGCTCCACGCGACCAGTTTGCCCGATGCGTCCACGCCGCCTTTCAGGAAATGGAAACCGCCCGGCCGGTAATAGTCGTGCATCATGTCGTCTTCGCGCGACCAGATCAGCTTCACCGGAACACCTATCTGCTTGGCGATGTAACCCACTTCCACCATGTAGTCGCTCGTCAAGCCGCGGCCAAAGGACCCGCCGGCGCGCAGCAGATTAATCTTGATATTGCTTTCCGGGATATCCAGGATCTTCGATATCAGCGCGCTGGCGCGGGCAGGCAACTGTGTGTTGCTCCAGAATTCCAGCTTCCCGTTCTGATAGTGCGCGTTGCAGTTGCGCGGCTCTAACGGAGCATGAGAAATGAAGGGGTAAGAATATGAGGCTTCGAGGACCTTTCCCGCGCTCTTGAGCCCTTCATCGACATTGCCGTCATTCTTCAGCGTCCGTTGTGGCTGTTGCTTCGAAAGCTCTTGGGCCTTCTGCGCAAACTCCGCACTGCTTTGCTGCGCGGCTGTGCCTTCGTTCCACTTCACCTGTAGCTTCTTGCGCGCGGATTCCGCCTGCCACCAGGTGTCCGCTACGATCGCTACACCAGGCTCCAGGCCAGGGTCGCCTTCCATAACGGGACCAGGGTTGAGGTCGCGATTCACCACGAACGCGTAGCGCACGCCTGGCATTTTCTTGATCTCATCGATATTCGAGCTTGCGGCCTGGCCGCCGAACACCGGGCACTTCTGATACGAGGCGTACAACATCCCTGGCAAAGTAAAATCCAGGGAGTACATCGGCTTACCAGATACGATTTTGGGGACGTCCACGCCCAGCGTGGCATGCCCGATGATGGTGTAATCCGCCGGATCCTTGAACTTGAGCGTGTTCGGGTCAGGCACGGGCATTGCTGCCGCGGCGGAGGCCAGTTCGCCATAGCCGAGAGAACGGTTGGTGTTTCGATGATAGACGCGGCCGCTCTTGGCATAGCATTCCGATTCCGGAACTCCCCATTCCTTAGCCGCTGCCGCGACCAGCATCTCGCGCGCTGCCGCTCCCACTTGCCGCATCGGTATCCAGTTGTTCGATGCCGCCCGGCTGCCGCCAGTGGTCTGCAATCCATATCTGGCGGTGTCGAAATTGGCCTGTTCGACTTTCACCGATTTCCAGTCGACATCCAACTCCTCGGCAATCAACATGGGGAGCATGTTCTTGATGCCTTGCCCAATTTCCGGATTGCGCGAAACCAGCGTCACTGTCCCGTCACGCGCGATGCGCACGAAGGTATCCGGCTTCAGGTCCGCTTGAGCCGGCCGTTGGCCAAACAGTTTCCGCTCGACAGAGGTACCGATCATCATTCCGCCACCGGCCAGCGCGGTTACATAGAGAAAAGAACGTCGTGTGACTCGCATGTTTATTCACCTCCTGCCATTTGGCTGGTTGTTATGGGAATCAGTTCCGCTTGCGCGGCTATGCCGGCGGCGTGCTGGATGGCCTTTCGCACGCGCAAATACGTGCCGCAACGGCACAGATTCTGGTTCATGGCAACATCGATTTCTTCGTCCGTCGGATGCGGCGTCTTTTGGAGCAGCGCCGCAGCCGTCATGATCTGGCCGGCTTGGCAGTAACCGCACTGTGGGACATCTACCGCGATCCAGGCCTTTTGCAATGGGTGTGTTCCGTCGGCCGAAAGACCTTCAATTGTGGTTACGTGCCCGTTGGCGGCCGATGAAGCCGTGATTAAGCACGAGGGTACGGCTTGGCCATTCAGATGGACTGTGCAGGCTCGGCATTGGCCGATGCCGCATCCGTATTTCGTTCCTATGAGTTTCAGGTTGTCCCGGAGCACCCACAGAAGTGGGGTGTCGGGGGAGACGTCTACGCTGTGCGCTTTACCGTTTACTGTGAGTTTAATCGCCATGCGGTATGTACTCCAATGGATGTTTTTATTTTACTGCGGGTAAGTGATCCGAGGCGCAGAAAGTGTATACGGACGCGCCACATGCCCCAGGATGGCCGGCGATTGGACCAGACGCGACTGGTTCAATTTCATCTTTTAGCGACTTTTATTGCTTTTGAATGCCCGGTAGGTCGAATTCCCGCTCGACGAGACAGAGAAAAATACTCGGTTTTTTCAAAATTCGACCCGTCCCGTGTCTGGTCCAATATCGGAATTTTCATCCGGTATATATGATCAATCCGGCCGATTTCTCCCGGGGTCTAAACTACAAATTCAACGGGCTCTCTGCTCGCTTGCTCTGTACCGCATTTTCCAGAATCGCTGGAAAATTGCTCTGAACAAATGTAGCAAAGCCGGCGCCGAGCTTGCTGCGGTTCAGTTTGGTAACCAGGGATGTCATCACATCCGGGAAGGCCTTGTTCGAAACAACCTGGTTCGGGACATTGGTGCCAACTTCGCGCATCACGTAGGACACGATGCCTTGCAGCAGTATGGCAAAGAACGCGCCGGGCGCTTTCGACAGGACGCGAGCGGCCGCTTCCCGATCGGCTTCACGGCTGTGGAGCGGGTTGCGTCCGGCCACCCAAGCCAGGCTGACGCCGCGCCGCGCCGGTTCAAAGGCGACCGGAAGACGTGGGGCGATATAGGGCAGCAGAAAAGCGACGCCGATCCAATCAAGGATTGCCAGGCCCAGATCCGTGCCCGCATTCGCGCCAGTGGCAACGCCAAAGGCCGTGCCGGTGCCCGCGCTCAACAGTCCGACCAAAACGCCGCCGGCGACGTCTCCGATCCCCGTATTGACCACCAGAATGGCGAAGGAAAACGTCAGGGCTTCGATGAAACCGGGTCCTAGTAGGTCAGCGAGCCCGAAGCCGGTGTTCTCCTGAATCGCGGCGCCCGCATAGAGAGCGGCGCGTTCGCCTGTCCAGAAGACATTCTCAGCGCCTTCTTCCATTTCCGTCGGGCCGTTCACGGCGTCCGCCCGTACGTGATAGACGGAATCGCCGATGCTTTCGAGACCATGGATATCCGCATCGAAAAATTCAGAGACGCCACCCATCAAGGTTTTCTCTTCATGCGAGTGAGAGTTTCGAAAAAACCCGGTTCCCCCACTGCCGGCGGGGGCGTCGGGATGCAGTTTGTCTCCTTCCCACCCGGTGGAGGTCTCGGTGTCGCGGAATGGAAGCGAAGCGGGCATGGCGGCCTATTACGAGTTGATGTTGACGATGGGGGCGGTGATGGAGATGCTCGCCGGCGTGAGTGAAATGGAACTGGCGCCGCAAGTCAGCGTGACCTCCGTGGTGCCGGTCACCGAGACCGATTGCGCGGACGCAGTGATCGATATGGTCCCGAGACTAGCGGTAGTGGAAATGTTGCCCATGTCGGCTTGGGTGGAGATATTTCCTTGATTCGCGGTCACGGAGATGTTGCCCATCTTCGCGGTCTCGGAAATGTTCCCCTGGTCCACGGTGATGGTCCGGTTGCCTTGTTGGACATCGATGGTGTCATTGCCGGTTTCCACCGTACGGGCATCGTTGACGTGAATTGTTGTGGTGCGGTTGTTCTTGACCGTCCGCGTCTCGTTGTTCTTGACGAGCGAGTTTAGATCCTTCTGAGCCTGGAAGTAGACTTCTTCGGAGCCGTTCAAATCCTCGAAGCGCAGCATGTTGTAGTCGGATGCGCCGCCGCCGACACTGCTGTGGGTCTGGATACCGCTTTGCGTTTTATTGGCGGGCAGTGTGAAGATCGGCATATTGGTGGAGTTATAAACACTGCCAATCACGTAAGGCACGTCGCAGTCGCCCTCAGCGAACGCCACGGCGACCTCATCGCCAATTCTGGGAATCCATTGTTGGCCCCACATCTTGCCGGCCCAGGGCTGGACGACGCGCAGCCAACATGAATACTTATTCTCGCGGTCCCAATGAAAACGCACGCGAACGCGGCCAAACTTATCGGGCCAGATCTCTTCCGAATTTCCGGACGGAGTTTCGTCTACGACCAACGCGGTCTGCAGGCCGTAGACGACCGGCTTCGGCGTACGGTGCTCCGGCACATAGACCACAGTGGAGGCGATGGCGCGGAAGCGATTTTCGTAAGCAAAGCCGACGTTGTCGCGGTTTCGATACGCCGGCTGCTGAACGGCGCTGTGCTCCACCTCCGTCATGAAGTAAGCGCCCGCCGCGGCGCCTCCCGTGACTGTGAGTTGGTACCCCGAGGTGAAGGCGCGGCACCTTGAAATTCCGCCTGCGACCGTGAAATACGTCTCTTCCTTGGCGATGCGTGAGTCGTCCAGCTTCTGGCCTTCCGGCATTACATCGCCCAAACGGGATGTGGGATCGTTGAATTTCTTGGCGTAATCGCCGGGATAATCGAAGACTTCGTATTTCATGCCTTCGGTGCAATCCGATACCGATGTCGTCGTCACTTCCAAAGTCTGCGAAGGCATTTCGTGATGGTAATCCCGCATGGTCCATTTGCCGGGATGAATCTCCTCCTCCGAACGCCACCGGCGGATGGTGTCTTCCATGGGCGAAACGCCAGTTACAGGGGAGTAGCGGAAACTGGATTGCCCCGGCATCGTGGTGTAACAACTGGTTGCATCCGCCATGACCATGGTGTGGCTGGAAGCCGTGTGCGTGAAGTAATAGAAAATTCCCTCGTGCTCCATGAGCCGGCTTATAAAGTTGAAGTCGGTTTCACGGTATTGAACGCAGTAGTCCCAACTGGTGTAGGTCTTCGTACAGTTGTTTTGAAACTGCCCGCTGTATCCGAGGTCGCTCACCACCTGAGAGATGATGTCGGGCACGGTCATGTGCTGGAAGATTCGGCAGTTGGCGGCGTAATTGGCGAAGGAGAACCAGGGCACAATAACGGCCGTATAGTGTGCAAATTCATCGTCAACATCCTCCACGCTGAACCGCTCGCACATACCGGAGATATAGCGATTGCCGGACGAGGCCGAGTCCGGGGTGGATAGCGTAATGCGAATCGACATCGGCTGACCGACGATTGCAGAGGGGGTCACCTGTGCCGGCATGTTATTCATGACGTCGGCAACCAGTTTCAGCGTGAAACGGAAGGGCTTGGATACGCCCTCCGAACCCGAGAAACTGTGGAGTAGCAGAACGTCTGTGCCGGCCGGCGAGGTTACTTCCAACAGCCGGTTCGCTTGTGTGATCGTATCGGACATGCATTTCCTTAGGCGAGAGCTGCTGTCAGCCCTCGCCAAGCTCTTCTAGTAATGGCCTTAGCCATCTGGGCGTAGAACGCCCCTGGAATTTCAGGCAACTCTAGTTCCAACGGTTCAGGCGTATTGAAAAGCGCCATCCTCGCCGATGGTGACACGAATCGTGGACAGCTTCTGTCCTTCGGAAATGGCGCTCAGCAATTGCCGCGAAATGTCGGGCAACAGGCTGTTGGTCAGAATGTTGTCAACATTCCGCGCGCCGCTTTCGACTTCGGTACAGCGTTTGGCCACCTCGTCGATCACCGTGCCGTCGTAATCGAGGTGAATCTTGTGGTTCTCGGCCATGCGGCGCTTGATCTTGCCGAGTTTCAGTTCCACAATCCTCTTCAGCGTTTCGTCGCGGACGGGGAAGTAGGGGACCACGACCATGCGGCCCAGGAAGGCCGGTTTGAAAATCTTATTCAGCTCAGGCTTGATCGCCCGGACGATGCCTTCGGATTTGGGCATAGTGTCCGGATCGTCACATAGTTTCATTAACTGATCCGTACAAGCGTTTGTAGTCAAAAGGATAATCGTGTTCTTGAAATCGATTTCACGTCCTTCGCCATCTTCCATGTGGCCTTTGTCGAACACCTGATAGAAGAGTTCGAGGACGTCGGGGTGCGCTTTCTCAACTTCGTCCAGAAGCACAACCGCGTAGGGACGGCGGCGTACGGCTTCCGTCAGAACTCCACCTTCGCCATAGCCCACATATCCGGGAGGTGAACCTTTGAGAGTAGAAACGGTATGGGCTTCCTGAAACTCCGACATGTTGATGGTGATCAGGTTATGCTCGCCGCCATAGAGCAAATCGGAAAGCGCCAAGGCGGTCTCAGTTTTGCCGACGCCGCTGGGACCGACAAGGAGAAAGACACCGACCGGCTTTCCGGGATCGTCCAGCGACGCGCGGCCGGTCCGAATGCGCTGGGCTATCACCGAGAGGGCATCCTCCTGTCCG
Organism: Bryobacteraceae bacterium; assembly: GCA_036272835.1. Lineage (GTDB taxonomy): Bacteria > Acidobacteriota > Terriglobia > Bryobacterales > Bryobacteraceae > Bog-105. The sequence continues at coordinate 252,461 of DATAXY010000025.1, read as the reverse complement.
ATAACGCGGCGGCCGAGATGGCTTTCCATCTCCAGAATCATGCCGATTTCGTCCTTAACCATCTTGCCGACGGGGATGCCGGTCCAGCCGGAAATCACCTGGCCCACAATTTGTGCATCGACGCAGACCTGCATCAACGGCGTTTCACCTTGAATCTCGTCGAGTTCAGCGGTAAGGCTCGCCAATTCGGCCTTCAGAGCGAAAGCATTGGGGAGCCCATTCTCCGTGGCTACAGCGGTCGCGGTACCCCCCGCCGTCTCCGTTTCCGTTGCCGTGGCCGTCGCCGTGCCTGCCGCAGCGGCGCCTCCGTTACTGGCGCTGGCTTCAGCCGCCTTGGCCTGAGCGTGGCTCTTATCCGCCATTTCTTCGAGCTGCGTGCGGACTTCGCGAATCCTGGTCACCAGGCCCGACACCTTCTCGAGCTTCGTCTTCACCTTTTCCCGGGCTTCCTTAAGGGTCGCCGTTTGCGAGACGACATGCGCCAGGCGCTCCTCATGATCGGTGCCGGTGGCGGTTTCGCGGCGCAGGATCCGCTCCTGCACCTCGAGATCGTCGATGTGGCGGGTCAAATCTTCAAGAGCGGCCGGAGTCGCGCTTTGGCTTAGGGCCAGGCGCGCGCAAGCCGTGTCGAGAATGCTGACGGCCTTGTCGGGCAACTGGCGGCCGGCCAAATAGCGGTGCGAGAGGCGCACGGCAGCGGCGAGCCCGTCGTCGAGGATGCGCACTTTGTGGTGCTTTTCGAGGAACGGAACGATCCCGCGCATCATCACCATGCACTGTGCTTCGGTGGGCTCCTCTACCTTCACCACCTGGAAACGGCGGGCCAAAGCGGGGTCTTTCTCAAAGTATTTCTTGTATTCGGACCACGTGGTGGCGGCAATGGTGCGCAACTCGCCGCGTGCGAGCGCCGGCTTCAGAATGTTGGCGGCATCGTTCTGGCCGGCCTGGCCGCCCGCGCCGATCATCGTGTGCGCTTCGTCGATGAACAGGATGATCGGAACCGGGGATTTCTTAACCTCCTCCACCAGGTTCTTCAAGCGATTTTCGAATTCGCCCTTGATGCCCGCGCCGGCCTGCAGCAGCGCCATATCCAGCGTGCGGACCACGACGTTCTTGAGAGGCGGCGGTACATCTCCCTGCGACACGCGGAGCGCGAATCCTTCGACCACGGCCGTCTTGCCGACGCCGGCTTCTCCGGTGAGGATGGGATTATTCTGGCGGCGGCGCGTCAGGATATCGACGATCTGGCGAATTTCAAAATCGCGCCCCAGCACCGTATCGATCTTGCCCATCTTCGCGTTTTCAGTGAGGTTTACGGTGTATTGGTCCAGGTTGGGTGTCTTACCCTGGGAGGCCGGAACCGTGCCAGTGTCGGCCGGGGCTTCGCCAGGAACGCCCTTTACTTCGTCCTCTGGGGAGCCGGCGATCACGTTGAAGAAATCGCGGCGCAGAGCTTCCGGTTGGATGGTCTGCAGTTCCCGGCTGAGATCCTTGGCGATGCGCGACAATTCTTCGTCGGCAAGCAACGCAACGATCGTGAATCCCGACCGAAGTTTCGGCGAAGCGTAATCTACCGAACCAAGCGTCCAGGCCCGCTCGAACATCTTGACGACATTGGGACTCAGCGATGGGCTGCTGCCGTTGCCGGTCTTCATCTTTTCGAGACTTCGGGTTAGCTCCGTGGTGAAACGGGTTTTGTTAATCCGATAGTGCTGCATGATTCGTGTGAAGTCACTGTCCTGCACGTCCAGTAACTTCATCAAGAAATGCTCGATTTCGATGTTGTAGTTGGTGCGCGAAAGGCAGAAACCGGCGGCTGCTTCAAGGGCCCCGCGTGTTGTATCGTTCATCTTCCCGATAAGCGATCTAAAGTTAACATTCATTTCGTTTAATCCCTCTTCAATGCGAGCAGACTCACAGAGCTTGTTCGCGACTTATCTCACAACTGCAATATCGTTTCCGACGCATCCCGGTCCATCATCTTACTCTTGGACCAACTAACCCATCCTAGTTGCGGCGCGGCTTCACCGCCAGCGCCGAGTTGGCAGCCCGGAACGTCCTCGCGACGGAGGATCAGTTGCGCCTCCACGTCAAACTCGTCGCCTGCGATGAAGCGGACGAGGCTGCGCAAGGGCGCAAAGGCGGTGCCGGAAGGAAGAAAATCAAGATACTCTTGCAATGGCAAGGGACCGAGCACCACGCGAACGCGCGACTGAGGGTCCCAAATTTCATCTCCGACCACGGCTCCGAATCCAAGCTGCTGAGAGTCGAGCATATCATCGTCGAGGTTGCATTGGGAATCCCCATCCAGCCGATACCATGCGCCAAGGAACTGCTCGATGGTCACAGGAATGCCAAAGTAGTCCTGCAAAATGAGTTTGAGAGTCTCCGCGCTACGCGGCTGCTGGCCCAGCAATCCGGCGTAGTAAGTAAGCGCCTGATCGGCAATGGGCTGGCGATTGGCCAATTGCGGAGTGCGGAGGCCGATGACGGCGAGCAAATATTCGGAGAGGCGGTCGTTTTCACCCTGCTCAAAGGCGACGATGAAGCGATATTTCTGCCACGCGCGGTAGAAGATCGAGATGATGCGGTGATGGAACAGATCGAAGAAGTCGCGCACGGTCCGGTCGCGCAGCCAGACCCTGTTTTCGACTAGTTCGGTGTAGTAGATCGGCAGAATTCCAAGCGGTCCAACTAATCCCATGAAGTTGACCCGGAAAAATGGCTGCCCATCTTCGCGATTTTCTACGGATTGGATCTCACTCGCCGGGAAGGCCAGGGAGGGATTGACGCCGAAACGCGCAACCTCGTCTGATGGCGGCCGAAAATTGCCCACCTCATCGCGATTCGGATGGAATTGACGCAGCAGTCGAACCGCCTGCATAAACTCGAAGCTATAGGGCTCGGCAAACAGCCGTTCTTCCACGCGGTTGCGCGCTAAAGTAAGATTCTCTGTCCCGCTCGCGGTTGCCATACGTGCATGACCTCCTTTCTTTGCTTGGTCCGAATAGCCAATTGGCTGAAGCTATTCAGAGAAGCATAGAGGCCCAGGAAGTACTCTAAAACAGACGCGAAAAGAAACACGCCGCTGCCGACGAACAACTCTTCGTCGAACTCCATGTCGACGCGCACGCCGCGGGCGAAACTGATGCCGTGCTCGGAAACGACGCGGGCGAAGTGCCTGCGGCTACTGATCGCGGAGATGCCGTTGATTTGCCGCTCCAGCGAAGTCGAGTCGGTGTAGTTGTACAGCCGGAGGATCTCCTGCAAGGCGCCGCGGCCTTCTTCGACAAGTGAAAGATAGTTTAGCGAAAAGTGAGAAATTAAGTTCCAATTCAGGCCCCGTCGCAACGGCGGCCGGAGTGTCGATGTCGGCTTGCGCAGGGTGAGGATGCGCTTCACCGCGCTGCCGCCTTCGATTTCGAAATCACCGGCATCATTGCCGAACGGCAGCCGCGACGGCAGATCGCGGTTGGTGCAGGTGCAGCGCACGGTAAGCGTGTCTCTGCCGCTGCGCGAGGTCGCGCCGGAAGCATCGACCAGCGAGAGGAACATCTCGGTGCCGGAATCGTTGGCGCGCGTCGATGGCCTCCGCGAGGCGTACCAGAAAGTCTGGCTGCGCGCCTCGCGTCCATGACGATTGGAATAGAAGGGCTCGAAGGTCTTGACTTCGCGCCGGTCGGGACTTACGGAAACAACTTCGTCGATCGAAAAAATCTCCATCGCGCTGCGGCGCCGGATGTCGGGAATCACCATGTGTTCGAAGCGCGTTTGTTCGAGCAAAATGGGCTCGGCCGTCTTGGGGAACAGGTTCACAATGGGCGTGCAGCCGAGACGGAACGTCTTTTCCGAAACCCCGAGTTCCAGCGACTGTTGGCGATCGTTGCGTTCAAACGGCGAAATGAGGAACACGATTTCTGCGCGCGTTCCGAATCCGCCCTGCGCCAGAACGCTCAGATTTCCGAGTTCCACGAAGAAGAACTTCTCAGGGAAAGCGAAATACTCCTGCAGAATGCGGTAGCCCGTGAAGGAGCGGCTGGGATAGGGCAGAATGGCTTCGTCGTTGTTGAATCCCATGGCCCGGAGCGAGCTCTTCGGAAGCGTAATGGGCGCCTGCAAAGGATTATCCGGATTGCGCAGCAGAATGCGAAAGCAGTTATTGAAGAGCAGTTCATACAGGATGTGGAGCAGGTTGCTTTCGCCGTTCAGATAGAGGCGCAGGGTCTTGGTCTCGAGCCCTTTGAATTCGACATCCTCAAAGCACTGGAGCATCAGGCTGCACGCGGCAATCGCCTCAGGCGCCTTCACCGGCGGGTCCAGCCGCTCCGGTGCGCTCCACCTGGCCTTCACCGTTTTGATCGGCCACACAGTAGTGTCGTAACAGGTGCGGAATTTACACGGCACGCCATCCACCGGCCGGGAGTACAGAATGGAGTTGCGCGGCACTGTGAAGCTGTTAGTCAGCTTGCCCTGCTCGGCATCGACATTAAATTCGACCACCGACATAGCGGGAAGCGGCCGTAAATAGTGAGGATAGATGATATTCAGGAGAGATTCGGTGATCTCCGGAAAATCGTCCTCAATTTTGAGGTGTATGCGCGCGGCCAGAAACGCGAAGCCTTCGAGCAGCCGTTCCACATGCGGATCTTCACAACGATCCGTTTCGAGCACAAGGCGGGAAGCTACCTTGGGGTATTTGTCGGCGAACTCTGCGCCCATCTGACGGAGAAAGGTCAGTTCGCGCTCGTAATAGTCTAAGAGTTCATCGCGCACCGGCTTCCCCTTGCACTATGTATTCCTTGCTCGACAACTCCAGCAGAGTATCGAATGTGACGTGCTCGGGACGGGGGTCGATGCGGAGCATGCCTTCAATCGCGAAACGAAGTTGTGGGGCTTTTTCGCCGGCGACGGAAGTCAGCGAGACGCGGACATTGGCCAAGCGCGGTTCAAACCGCGAGACGGCCAACTCGATCGAACGAGTCAGACGCTCGCGATCGGTCAGGCTCGACAGGCCTAAGGATGAGATATCGGGCAAGCCATAGAGATATACCGACTTCTGCAGTTCGACTCCGGTGGGGATATCCACGGGCTGCCGCGTGTTCAGAAGCCATTCCAAATCGCGGCGCACCCCGGCTTTCAAGGTCCGAAGCGATTGCGCGCGGGTCGGCATCGCTTCTTCGGATCTTTTCGGATCGTCGTCGAGTAAGCGGTCCAGAACGGAAACGGTAACTGGTCCTTCGCCGCGAATGCGGGCCATTTTGGCAATACTCCCTTACTTACTTGTACTTTACTGAGGTGCCCGGAAGCCAGCGGCGGGCTCCGGTTACGCGATCAGAGTTTCCTTCTTCAACCACGCGAGCGTCTCGGGATTAGCGGTACCCGTGTCGTCACTCAGCATAGCGTTTGCCAACTGAGGAAATTCAGTCAGAAAAGCCTTAAGCTCCACGCGAACGGCCTTTGCGGCCTCCTTGTAGCCCAGTTCGTCGAAGGCGCGGACGGTGTAGCGCTGCAGATCCAGCCAGCCACGGCCGCAGGGAGTGCTCATAGCGCTTTCGGCCGTATCCAGAACACGCTTCCAATCGTTCCCCGCGGCGGAGTTTTTCAACTGGATGCGCACGTCGGAAGCTGGGGCGGGCAGATTATCCAGAGCGCCATTCGCGCGAACTTCGCCCCACCGTAGCGCGCGCAAAAGGAGATACGGCACCGGGCTGTTGGGCGCATTTCTACGCAAATACTGAGCGGCTGCCAAAACATGCAGAACCGCCTGATCGCCGCTGGAGATTTCGCCGCCTGCCAGCGAGGACAGATCGAGGGTTTGCGCCGCCGCGGCTGCCGCTCCAGCTTGCGCCGGTTGCCCGTCTACCTCCTCGACGGGCGCGGCTTGCTCGGTGGGGATCGCCTCGACCGGGTCGGGTTCTTTCTCCAGTTTCTTCAGCAGCAGGATGTGAACGACATTGGCGAATTCTTCGACGCCTTTTCGGAGCGGCAGAAACGACGGCGCGAAAGTTTGAAATTTTTCCGTGCAGACCGCATCGAGGTCACTGAGCACCTCTAGAACGTGCTTGCCCTCGGCTTCCAGTTTCTTGTACGTGGCTTTTGGGGTCGCCGCAAAGTCTTTGTCGAATCCTTCCGGCGTGACCTTGCCATCCTTGATGGCGACCTCACGAGCCTTCTTTTTCTGCTCGTTTTTCTGGATTTCCGTCTCGTATCCAATGCGGCGCGATTCCTGGTAGACGAACCAACTGTGGCCGCTTACGGATATCGGGATACTGCGGAGCTGAAAAATCGGGGAGGAGCTCTTGCCTGGATCGAAATACGAGCCAACCCATTCAAGCGGCTTGGCTCTCATCTCCAAATCGTCGTCTTCCCTCTCGGGATAGATGTTGTCCCAAAAGGTTTCGAGCAGCCGCTTCAGAAGTTGCAAGCCCGAAATCAGGCCGGGCAGATGATCCCGGTTAATCCAAGCCTCCAACAGCCACGCCGCAATTTGCAGGTCTTTTGAATTCTTTAAAAGCGCGCCTTCACTGAGCTTAATGACGAGCTTAAAATCAGCGGTCTTGGCCTCGTGCACCCACGCGCCCATGGGCCCGGTGTCTTCCATGCGCCGGGCTTCCTTGATCTGGTCGTAAATGGGAGCGTAGTAGAGGTTCTGCCCACACGGATTTTCGCCCGGGATGGGTACAAGAAAGGGTTCTATATCGGCCATTCTTCAATCTATAACGCGCAAAACGGGCACAAACCACCCTTTGCGCTCCAATCTATAACGCGCAAAACGGGCACCAGTCGCCTTTTGCGCTCTCCGCTGTTTGCCCCGCAAGGCTCACAACCCTAGACGGACCTACTGTACATCATGGTCCAGTTCTTCGTCCGGCTCTTCAACTGGCGCGGAACCGGCGGCCGAATAGATGAAGAGCTCGCGAACTTCCAGCAACGGAAACTCTTCGCCATCAACCAGCAGATTCTTCTGTCCGAACGGAGCAACGTCGCCCTGTTCATCCTCGCACCATTCCGTGACGCGGCCCAGCTTGACTTCGTCGTCGGAATGCTGCCAGGACAGCGGCGAAAGAGCGGGCAGGAGGATCTCGCCTAGATCCCTTGAACGGAACGACGGTCCAGTCCCTACTTTAGCGGGAATCCAGAACAGATCGCGCAGCCGTTTGGGCGGTTCGATGTGAATCGAGGAAATATCTTCGAATGAAATCCAGAGATAGTCGCCGGCAGCGAATAGTTCGAGCTTAGGCCCGATACGCGGATCGGCATCGGAGAGCATGTTGAACTCTTTGCCGTTGAGTTTGCCCCGCACATGAACCGTCTTTCCATTGACGGCCTGTATCGGAAAGGTCTTTTTCTCAAACATGCCTTCGCGCATGCGTTCCCCCGCCAAGGCGGTCTTGTAGAGGAGCGTCGCGAGCATGGAATCTTTCTCGCCGTCCTGTTCGAGAATGTTCAGTTGCTTTTCGGCGCGGTCGAAATCGCCTGAGAAACACAGAAGCTCAAACAGAAAGGTGCGGCCACGCTTGTCGGCAGGGTTATCTCTCAATTGGGTATTCAACGCGGTGATGGCATCGCCGAGCTTTCCGGCTTTGAAGAGTTCTTGGGCAGTCATGCAGATTGATCTTACTTCAAATAAGAATCGCGCGCGAAACATTTTCTGAATCGCGCGCGTGAAACATTTCCATGAACACTAAACGTTGAGTCTGAATACTTGCGCGTCCGCTTCCTAACGGTTGCGGTTCTGTTACGGGAACCGCGCGCGCCGAAAAGCGGACCTGCGCAAATAATCACGACGCTGTACTTAGATGGCCGCGTTGAGGGTCTGGTTCCAGCCCTTGGTGGCGACCTTCGTCAATGTACCGTCAGCAGCCTGCGACCAGTAGGTGATCGCGAGCGACTTCGCCGAAATCGACAGCGATTCGGAGGGCTTTCCGCCGCCCGCAGCGCCACCCCAACTGATGGAGTCGACGAACACCTCAGTCATGTCGTATTGATAATACGTCTGGGTGGTCGTCGTGCCGGTGGCCTCGCGAACAATCATATTGCCCGAGGCTACGTGCGTACCAGAGCAGCAGTTCTCAAACAGGTAAGGCGAAGACATGTCCAACTGTTTTTGAAGGCTGAGGCTGCTCAGGTCCACCTTGCCGGCGCCCGAACCAGTACCAAACGCAACGCTCGAGGGGTTGCTCGCGCCGTTGCTGAAGCTGAAGACTTCGATCCAGCCCTCAGCTCCGGACTTTTGCGATTCACCCGTAATACCAGCGATAGTCAAGAAAATTTCAACTGCCATTTTGTTCCTCTTTCAGTCTTTATTTGAAGACACACTTGTACCGCCCGGGCTGGAAGGCCCGATTGGTTGGTTAATATTTGTCTGTTGGCGGAACTACCGGGCGGATGCCGGAAGGTCTGCCACCAAACGTAATGAAACGGATAACTCGTCTAACTGATAGTGCGGGCGGAGGAAGGCGACGGCCCGATAGGCGCCGGGCTTTCCGGGCACATCCACCACTTCTACTCGCGCGTCTCGGAGCGGATTCTTGGCCTTAATGGTGGCGCTGGCGCTGTCGTCGGCGACCACGTAGGTACGAATCCAGTCGTTCAGGAAGCGCTCGCACTGGGTGCGAGACATAAAGCTGCCGATCTTGTCCCGCATCATCGCTTTCAGATAATGCGCGAAGCGAGAGACCGCCAGAATGTACTGCATCTGTGTGGACAGGCGCGCGTTCGCGTTGGCCTCGTCCTTGTTGTAGAGCTTGGGCTTTTGGGCGGACTGCACACTGAAGAAGGCCGCGTAGTCGGTCCCCTTGCAATGCACCAGCGGGATGAACCCGGCATCTGCCAATTCTTTCTCGCGCCGGTCCGTGATAGCCACTTCGCAAGGGCATTTCAGAGCCACATCGCCTTCGTCGGTGCGGAAGGTATGCGAAGGAAGGTCCTCCACCAAGCCGCCGCCTTCGACGCCGCGAATGGACGCGCACCAGCCGCTCAGAGCGAACGAATTGGTCAGGCGGGTGGCCATCGCGAAGGCCGCATTGCCCCACAAATATTTGCTGTGATCGCTGCCATCCACCGCCTCTTCGTAATTGAAGCCCTCAACAGGCTTGGTGTCGGCGCCGTATGGAAGGCGCATCAAGATACGCGGCAGGCACAGTCCGACGTAGCGCGAGTCTTCGCTTTCCCGGAATCCACGCCATTTCATGTATTCGGTGTTATCGAAGATCTTGCCGAGGTCGCGCGGCTGTCCCAGGTTCGTAAAGCTATCCAGGCTGAGCAGTTCGGGAGCGGCCGCGGTGAAGAACGGAGCGTGCGCGGCGGCGGCCACTTTCGAGACCCGTTCCAGCAATTCGATATCTTCCGGGTGCTTGGTGAATTCGAAGTCGCCCACCAGCGCCGCAAAAGGTTCGCCGCCGAAAACGCCGTACTCTTCTTCGTAGACTTTTTTGAAAAGAGCGCTCTGGTCGAAATCGGGCGCCCGTTGCAGATCGCGTAACACATCGCGCTTGGAAGCGTTCAGAATTCGAATCTTCAGCATCGGCGTGCATTCCGATCCGTCCATTGTGTACTTCAACCCGCGCCAGGTGCCTTCGAGCTTTTGGAACGCGGGATGATGCATCACCTCATTCAATTGCAGCGAAATCAGGTGATCGATCTGGGCGATGCGGGCATTGATCATTACCTCCGTATCGCGCGATACGGTGACCTCGCCCTGCATGACTTGCGCAAGGAACTCCTTGATGAGGTCCTTTCCGCGTTCTTTAGCCGCGGTTTCTTCGCCGAAGCGGCCCTGCTCGACAATCTGATCGAGCAGGCTGGGCTGTCCGGCGACAGTTTCGGTTGCAATCGTCGAGGCGGCGTTTTGAGCTTCACTCATTTCGATTCACCTTCTTTCTTGGCATCCATGCCAATCTCCCCACGGAGTTGATTCATTTTTTCTGTGCTCGAAACCGCGTCGAGCAACAGTTGATCCAATTTCTCATTGGTCTGCAAAGTTCCCCGCAGGTCGTTGAGTTTGGTTCGCAGGTCGAGCAGTTCGCGTAGCGGGCGAACTTGCCGGGCGACCTGTTCGGGCTCAAAGTCTTCCATGCTCTTGAAGTGCAGGTCGACTTTCAGTTGAGGGGCATCGGTCTCTTCAGCCAATTTGTTCTCAACCGCAAAACTGAGGTGAGGATGCATGCTCTCCAGCACGCCATCGAAGTTATCGGGAGTGACTTCAACGAAGCGCCGGTTTTTCAGAGCCGGCAGAGGTTCGGTAGGCTGTCCCGTGAAATCGCCTATAACCCCCAGGACAAACGGCAATTCTTTCAGTTGAATTGCGTCTCCAATTTCGACATCGTAGGATATCTGCACGCGCGGGGGGCGGACGCGTTGCAACTTCTTCTGTACGCTTTCTCGTGCCATTATTTAAAACCTCAAGAACGCTTTCTTTAGAGAGAAATCTCGCATTTTCGACAGTACTTGGCCGCCGACATGACGTGCTCAAGATCTTATCAGAGTTTTTCGTGAACACAGTCGCGCAGATTCTCGCCGGTTCGTGAACTTCTATTTGCACTTGAGTGGCCACGAACGGTCATTCGATCAGCAAATGCCCGTTTTGCCTCGAAACGCCCGTATTTCGGGTAGTTGGCAGTTGTTCGGGTCTCGATAGCGTGGGCAGCGAATAGGCTCGTAAACGTTATGGCATCGCTGCTTGGTTAATCGCTATCGGAAACGGATAACGGACGGCTCCTGGCAATTCCCGTTACGGATGCGCCAAAGCCATTTGCTGTTTCCAGGCATACAGAGGATGGCGGTCCGTCAGCGCCTTCACGCGGCGCCGCGCCTCTTGAATGGTTGCCTGCGATCCCAGATCGGAAACCACCTCGGCGATCAGCTTTCCGACTTCGGTCATTTCCTCTTCGTCAAAGCCACGTGTGGTGACCGCCGGGCTTCCCAGACGAATGCCACTCGGATTCAGCGGCGGATTCACGTCGAACGGGATGGAGTTTTTGTTGACGGTAATATAGGCTTCGTCGAGCGCCTTCTCCGCCTGCTTGCCTTGCAAGCCCTTGGAGAAGACATCGACCAGCATCATGTGGGAATCGGTACCGCCGCTGACCACGCGGAAACTTTCGTCCTGTAGGGATTTGGCAAGCGCGCGGGCGTTGCGTAGGACCTGTTCCTGATACACGCGGAATTGCGGGGTTACCGCTTCCAGAAAACAAACCGCTTTGGCGGCAATGACATGAACCAACGGTCCGCCCTGTGCTCCGGGAAATACGGCCTTGTCGATCGCCGGTCCAAATTGAGCTCGGGCGAGAATGAGTCCCGAGCGCGGTCCGCGCAGCGTCTTGTGTGTTGTCGAGGTTACGATATCGGCATGTTTGCACGGGTTCGGATAAACGCCCGCTGCAATCAAGCCGGAATAGTGCGCCATGTCGACCAGGAAGACCGCCCCAACGGAATCCGCAATCTCGCGAAAACGCGCGAAATCGATCACGCGCGAATAGGCGCTCGCGCCCGCAACAATCATCTTGGGGCGATGCTCCTCGGCTAGCCGCGCCACTTCGTCATAATCGATCAGTTCATCGTCGCGCCGGACCCCATACGCCACCACGTGGTAGAGCTGCCCGGAAAAATTCAGGGGATGCCCGTGCGTGAGGTGCCCGCCGTGCGAGAGGTTCATGCCCAGGATGGTGTCGCCCGGTTTCAGAACCGACGCATACGCCGCGGCATTGGCCTGCGAACCGGAATGTGGCTGAACGTTGGCGAATTCCGCTCCAAAGAGAACTTTGGCGCGATCGCGTGCGAGGTTTTCGACGATGTCGGCGAACTCGCAGCCGCCATAGTACCGCTTACCCGGATAACCTTCGGCGTACTTATTCGTGAAAACGCTGGCGGTTGCTTCAAGCACCGCTTCAGATGTGAAGTTCTCGCTGGCAATCAACTCCAGCCGCGTATTCTGCCGGTCTAATTCGTGCTGGATCGCATTATGGATTTCGGGATCGACCTCGGCTAAAGGCCGCGCCATCGCATCGTGATCATTCATGTGTCTGTTCTAATTGTCTAATAACCACCGATGCATTGGAGCACCCTTTTTATACCCACGCTGCGGGAGAACCCGGTCGACGCCGACGTGGTCAGCCACCAGTTGCTGCTACGCGCGGGCTACATCCGGCAGCTCGCGGCCGGCATTTATGACTATTTGGCTCTGGCGCAGCGATCCCTGTTGAAGATCCAAAACATTATTCGTGAAGAAATGAACGCGATTGGCGGCCAGGAGATGCTGCTGGCTACGTTGCACCCCGCCGAACTCTGGCAGGAATCGGGCCGATGGGAAGTCATGGGCGACAATATGTTTCGCCTGAAAGATCGTTTCGGCCGCGATCTTTGCCTGGGCATGACGCACGAGGAGGTGATGACGTCCATCGCGCGCGGCGAGCTACGTAGTTATAAACAACTACCTCAGATCTGGTACCAGATTCAGACTAAATTTCGCGATGAGCCGCGTCCGAAATCGGGCCTCTTACGTGTGCGCCAATTCATCATGAAGGACTCTTACTCCTTTGATATGGATGCGGAGGGGCTGGACGTCTCGTATCAAAAGCATCATCGGGCGTACTGCAAAATATTCGACCGTTGTGGCCTGGAATACACCGTGGTTGAAGCGGATTCGGGTGCTATGGGCGGCAGCCAATCGCAGGAATTCATGGTGGCCTCCGATGCGGGCGAAGACTTTGTTGTCCGCTGTGCGGCCTGCGGATATTCCGCCAATCTGGAGAAGGCCGTGTCGACACCCACCAGTCCGGCCATTGCAGATCCCGAGGGCGATTTAACTCCAGAACGGTTTCACACGCCGGGCTTGAAGACCATCGCCGATATTGCCGCATTCACGAACCTGCCGGAAACTTCGCAGATGAAGAGCCTGGTGTATGTGGGCGATGACGAACCGGTTCTGATTATGGTGCGCGGCGACCATCAACTGAGCGAAACGAAGCTGGCTTCGATCTTGAAGGCCAAAGAAGTGCGGCCGGCGCATGCGCACGAAATTTACAAGGCTTTCGGAGCCAATGCGGGATCGCTAGGTCCGGTAGGTGTACGTGGGCTACGTATTCTCGCCGATACCGCGTTGCGCGGGCGCAGAAACATGATTGCCGGGGCGAACAAGGACGATTACCATCTGAAAGGCGTCACGCCGGATGAGGATTTTCAGCCCGAATATTTCGATTTACGGCAGGCTGTTAAGGGCGACATCTGCGTCACTTGCGGCGCTCCGCTGGAAATCTTTAAGGCCGTGGAGGTTGGCCACATCTTCAAACTCGGCTATAAATATTCTGAGTCGATGGGCCTTCGGGTCCTCGCTGCCGACGGCAAGGAAGTCATGCCGATCATGGGTTGTTATGGGATCGGCGTCGAGCGGATTCTGACGTGTGCGATCGAGCTGTTTCACGATAAAGACGGCATGTCCCTGCCCGCGACGATCGCTCCATTCACAGTTGTCATCACGCCGGTTAACTATGCGGACGCGCTGCAGCGGGAAGCGGCGGATCTGCTCTACCGCGAATGCCGGCAGGCGGGAATTGACGCCCTGTTGGACGATCGCGATGAACGTCCAGGCGTGAAGTTCAAAGACGCCGACCTGATCGGCATTCCGTATCGCATCACGCTGGGCAAGAAGCTGGCGCAAGGTCTTGTAGAGTTCGCGGAGCGGCGGACGAAGATATCAGAAGACGTGCTCTTGCACGGCGCGCTGGCGCATTTGCAGAAGAAGCTCGGGATGCCGGTGACCTAAGGTGAGTGACCTGTCGGGTGAACCGGATTGGAAGTCCGTGCGCGGGGAATTCGCCGCGCTTGCGGGGCGCACATATTTGAATACGGCGACCTACGGGCAACTGCCTCGCCGAGCCGTTGAGGCCGTGATGCGGCATCTGAACCACCGCGATGAGCTGGCCTGCCAGGATTTCTTGTCCTGGTTCGACGACATGGCGCAACTACGCGCCGCGTTGGCCAGATTACTGCATGTCCAGACCGAGGATCTCGCCTTTACCACCACCGCGAGCCAGGCGCTGGCGCTGGTGATGAGCGCTTTCGATTGGGAGCCTGGCGACGAGATCTTGACACTCGAACACGAATTTCCCAACCAGATCTATGCGGCGAAATCGGAGTTGGGCGTGCGCGGCGTGGAATGTGCGTGGGAGGATTTGGACTCTTGCCTGACCGACCGGACGCGCCTGATTCTGATGAGCACGGCGAATTATGTCACGGGCCTTCGGCCGAACCTGGCCGGTGTAGTGGCTGCGCTCCGGGACCGCGGAATCTTCGTCTATTTAGACGGGACGCAGAGTATTGGGGCGCTGGACTTCGATTGCGGTGCGATTCAGCCCGATGTGCTGGCTGTGGATGCATATAAATGGATGATCTCGCCGAACGGCGCCGGGTTCTTTTACGTTCATCCCGATGTACGCGCCTGGCTGCGGCCAAACGTGATCGGTTGGCGCAGCCATTGGGATTGGCGGAACGTGGACAACCTGCATCACGGCGCTCCGGCTTTCAGCCCGTCGGCTGAGAAGTACGAAGGCGGCATGCTGGCGTTTCCCTCGCTCTATGGCATGCGCGCGTCGGTCGAGTTGCTGGACCAATTAGGCGCGGCGGCCATCGAATCGCGAGTTTTGCACCTGAGCGCGCTCTTGCGCAGGGAACTCGAAGAATTGAGCGCGGAGATGTACCCACATCGCGGGGACCGGCTTCCGTCGCACATCGTGCTGGCGCGGCTACCCGGAACGGACTCATCGCTGCTCGCCAGAGACTTGGCCGCCCAGGACATTTTCGTCTCCGCGCGTAAGGGGTACCTGCGCATCTCGGCCCACTTCTATAACGATGAGCGAGACATTGAGTCGCTGGTGGAAGCGCTCCGAGCGCGATGATCGGGGAAGTTGCGATTGCGCAAGGAATTCTGACGTAACTTCTGCGGGCGCGATTCGTCCAGAATATTTGATCTCTACGTAGGGAGGCGCACTTCCATGGCTTTACGGACGGTTGCTGGACACTTCCGTCCGTCGAGTCGCCTTTGAAGGCCGTGTCCCTCCAGAAGCCCTTACTTCAACTCGACGCGGCTAAATAACTCAAGCATTTTCGCCTCCGAGGGAGGCTGGAGTACATTATTGACCGCAAAATCCTGAGCTTGTGGATACGCAGTGTCTCGAATGCGCCCGGCAGCCTTCTCGAGATCGTAATCGGTATGTCGAAGTTGAACGTCCGGCCCAAGTAACAGCCAATCGGCGCCTGGTTTCCCAAACGGCATTCCGGCGCTGCCCGCGTTCACGACTCGAACCGGCCCAATCATTCGATCGAATTGCATATGCGTATGGCCGCAGACGACCAAGGACACATTGAGTTCTTGGAATAACGGCAAAAGCCGGTCTTCAGCGGTCGCGCGCGTGAAACACTCGTTCTCGTTCCGGGGTGTCGCATGACAAAACAGCACCTCACCCAACTCTGGAATTTCGTAGCGAAGCGTCGGCGGCCACGCTGCTAATAATTCCCGATGCTCCGCCGGAAGCTGTTGCGCGGTCCAACGTATCATCGGGCGATACGGCTCCGGGACTCGATCCGGGTCCCTACCCGCCACCTGTTCGAGCACCGCAACTTCGCCGTTGCCGTAGATGAACTGCGCGGGAATTTTGAGATTCAGTAAGCACGTGAGCGTTTCAACCGGCATCGGCCCCGGAAGCACATCGCCACCTACCACCACGCGGTCGATCCCTAGCTGACGAATCTCTTCGAGCACCGCCTCCAAAGCAGGAAGGTTTCCATGGATATCGTAGATGGCGGCGACAGGCATAGCTCAATCAGTCATTACATGCAAGGCGACAATCGCGAGGATACCTCCGGCTGTCAACGTCGCTCCAGCGACCAATACCGTCGCCCAGTGGCTGCTGAGCGTTGCCAGAGTATGCCGGGCGGCCTCGCGCAGTTCAGGCTCATCGCTCCACCTGCGGAAGAGCGTCACGCAGCCGGTTGTGAGCACCACCAAGGGCAGAGTTATGAGTAATACCCAAAGACCGATGCGCGTGCTAGCAGCGTACCACGCAACAATCTGTTGGGCGGCGTGCGCCGGTTCATATTGCGGCGGTTGGAGGTTACGCACGAAGAGCGCGGTCATGAAGAGAACGGCTGGGAAGATGAGGAGCAGTTCCGTGGTAGCGATGATGTACCTGGTTGGTTTCATAAGTACTTTATATCGTAAAGTATGTGCGTCTGCAAGCCCTATGTGAAATGCGGATGTGAAAGAATGGCCAACCATGAACCAACTGTTACGGGTAAATGCACTTGTTCTTGCGATGACATTCAGTTCCTGGGCTGCGGAACCTTCCGCGGATGTAAGGGAAGCCGTTTTGAATGCGGAAAACAATTGGAAGTCGGCTGTGCTGCACGGCAACCGGAGCGCCCTGGATCGGCTACTTTCCCCCGATCTCAGTTACACGCACTCCAGCTCCAAAACGCAAACAAAGGAACAATTCATTCAAGATGCGACTGGTGGCGCGACCACGTATAAATCGATTGAATTCGACAATACCAAACTACGCCAATACGGAACCGTGGTCGTGATCACGCATTCAGCAGTTATCAAAACTGTTCAAACGGGCACGAGCCACTTATATCTCACCGAAGTGTGGGCTCGGCAGGGGAACGGCTGGCAAATGGTCTCGCGCCAGGCAACAAAGCTTCCATAAGGCTAATTCTGTTCATTACTGTGCTGGCGGAGGTCCTAGCGGACTGGGGCTGCAGCCTGATGTCTCGCGCGTGAAGCTGAGGCTCGCTATCTTCCAACCTGTATCGCCCTTCAGCATAGTGAAGGTATCGATTCCGCAGTGGCTAAACTTGCCATTCAAGTGGAAGTCATACTCCGCCCAAACAACGGCAATCGAGCCATGCTCGAGCACTTTCGGGTCCCAAATGCGTTCAAGCCAATCGGCCTTACTGCTGCCAACACGCTTGGCGAACTCTTCACCGGAGGTTACGGACACCTTTCCGTTTGCGTCGACGGAGGAGAGCGTCAGACCGGGCACAAAGAGACTGCTGACGGCTGCGCCGTCGTGAGCCTTCATCCCTTGGAATAGCTTCTGGGCAAGGGCGACCGGACTCCCATCGCCCGCGGCCCTCAAAGATATAGCGAGACATAGTAGTAGGAGACAAATCGATCCAGTTCGCACGCGGCTAGTGTAGCGCGATGGTGTTCAAAACCCGCGCCCGTTCGAATCGTTCCGAAACTTACGGCCGCGTGCGGTACAGCATCCGTGGATACGCGATGGTCTCCCGAACGTGCTCTAAGCCGCACATCCAGGCGACGAAACGCTCCACGCCCATGCCAAACCCGGCATGCGGTACGGTGCCGAAGCGGCGCAGGTCCAGATACCATTCGAACGCTTCTCGCGGCAGATGGTGCTCGTCGAGCCGTTTTTCGAGCAGCGCCAAGTCGTGAATGCGCTGGCCCCCGCCCACGATTTCGCCATATCCTTCCGGCGCAATAATGTCGACGCCCAGCGCCACCTCAGGCCGCAGCTCGTCTGGCTGGAAATAGAACGCCTTTATTTCCGAAGGATAGCGGTCCACAATCACGGGCTGGTCGAGATCCTGCGTCAAAAGGGTTTCGTCGGTGTTGCCGAAATCGCCGCCCCATTGTATTTCACTGCCTTTGGCGCGGAGGATTTCAACCGCCTGGTCGTAGCTCATGCGCGGAAATGGCGATTGGATCGCCTCCAGTTTCGACACATCGCGCTCCAGCGCTTTCAGTTCCTCACGGCGATTTTCCAAAACACGGCCGGTCGTGAAGACGATTAGTTCTTCGGCCACGCGCTTCACGTCTTCCAGATCCGCATAGGCCATTTCCGGCTCCACCATCCAGAACTCAGTCAGATGGCGGCGAGTCTTAGATTTCTCCGCGCGAAAAGTCGGCCCGAAACAATATACCTTGCCGAAGGCCATCGCGTTCGCTTCGTTGTAAAGCTGCCCCGATTGCGTCAGGTATACTTTTTCCTCATCGAAGTAATTCACTTCGAACAACGTCGTGGTGCCTTCACAGGCCGCGGGCGTGAAGATCGGCGTATCCACCAACGTGAAGCCGTGCGAATCGAAATAGTCGCGAATGCCCTTGATTACTTCATGACGAATCCCGATCGCGGCATGCTGGCGGCGGCTCCGAAGCCACAGGTGCCGATGATCCATCAGGAAGTCGACGCCATGTTCTTTGGGCGTGATCGGATAAGGGTGCTCTTCGGACACGCGCTGGTAGACATGAACGTCGTTGACATCCAACTCAAAGCCGCCGGGTGCGCGCGGCTCAGCGCGAACGGCGCCCGTCACCGACAGTGAGCTCTCCTGGGTAAGCGATTTCAGCGTTTCGAATACTTCTTCGAGAACATTGCTCTTCACCGCGACGCACTGCATCAGCCCCGTGCCATCGCGAATAATCGGAAAAACGATTTTCCCCGATCTGCGCAGATTGTACAGCCAGCCTCGAATCATTACCGTCTTACCGGCATATTTCGCAGCGTCGGCGATGGCGATGGCCGCGGGCGTAACTAGAGATACCGCGGCGCTTTCCTGCTCCGTACTCATATCAGTCTTACGATTTCGTCAAGGCTCTTCTTTGCCTCGTCGATAGGATGGTCCAACCCTTCGGGCTCCTTTAATTCAAGCAACAGCGGATACTGGTCCTTGCGCGAGCCCAGCAGCGACATCGCCCTAGGCCAATTGATAGTGCCTTTCAAGGGGTAAAGGTGAGAATCCGATTTTCCGTCATTATCGTGAATATGGGTCGAGCGGATGCGGTCCTTCATGGCTTCGAACTCCACGTCGACGCCCATCCCCATATGCGCGTGGCCCGTATCGAAGCAGTAATTCAATTTGAGGTGCGTCATCGACAGGAAGTAATTCAGACGCTCCCCGCTGGACAGCGCATTCGGCGTGTTTTCCAGCAGCACTTCAACGCCGCGCTGCCCGGCGAAAACCTTCAGCTCTTCGAGCGATGAGAACGCCGCATCCAGTTTGTCGTCCTCAAACTCGTCGCCGGTGACGCCCAAGTGTTGAATCAGATAACGGAACGGGATCGTATCGGCAATTTCAATCGCACGCTTGATTTCGTCCACGGCGTGCATACGCTTGGCCTTAGTTTTCTCACAGATGTTGATAACTGATTGTGGCCCCGAACGCCCCCACACGTCGTCGCTGTACATCGGCGAGTGCAGGGAATGCAGTTTTAACTCGGAATCGCGAAACCAGTGGCCTAATTCGGCAATTTGCGCGTTATCGCGATAGTCGATATGCTGGCGCGCGCAGAAAATCTCGGCGGCGGAAAAACCCGCTGTGCGGATGCGCTCCAGCCAAACAGTGGTTAAACGGTGCCGGACAAACAAATGAGTAGACAGAACATATTCCATTAGTAACCCGCCACCTTGCCGTGATAATGCGGCTCGACGCCCCCTTCGAGCGTGCCATTATCGTTGACCAAGGCTACAACCCGCGCTACGCCATCGATGGGCCGGATCTGGTAACCCATCTCCGCCAGTTCTTTGGCCGCGGTTTGGTTAAATCCCCTTTGCAGGTACAAAAAACCGGGACGCCATTGTTCATGGAAGCGTGGTAATTCGACGGCATCTTGGGGATTCATATGGAAATCGATCACGTCTAAAATTACCTGCATCACTCCGGTCGTAATCCGCGAACCGCCCGGCGCGCCCACGATCATGAATACCTTGCCGTCGCGAGTAATAATCGTCGGTGTCATGGATGAAACCGGACGCTTGCCGGGAACAATGGAATTGGCTTCGCCGCCCACCATGCCAAACATGTTTGGCGAGCCCGGCTTCGCGACGAAGTCATCCATTTCGTTGTTTAGCAGGAACCCCAAACCGGGGACCGTGATCCCATTTCCGAAGCCTCCGTTCAAGGTATAGGTAACGGCGACGGCGTTCCCTTGGGCATCCAAAATGTCGTAGTGCGTCGTTTGGTTGCTCTCAGTCTGACTTAGGCGCGCACTCTCAGAGCGCGGCAGTCCAGGCTGCACCAGATCGCTAGGGGTCTCATGAGTGGGATCGATAGTACTTCTTCGCTTGGCGATATAGGCGGGATCAAGCAGCGCCGATATGGGAACGTTGTAGAATGCTGGATCGCCCAGATACTCGCTGCGGTCGGCATAGAATCGCCGCATGGCTTCCGCTTCATAGTGAACGGCCTTTGCGGAGTCCGGTCCGTCGCTGTCGTAGTGGGTGCCGTTGAGGATGCCCATCATCTGAAGCAGACCAATTCCCCCCGCGCTGGGCGGCGGACTCGAGATGATATGGAATCTCTTGTACACGCCTTCGATCGGCTTGCGGCTGACTGCCTTGTATGCTTTGAGATCCGCGAGCGTGATGAGCCCGTGGTTCGCTTTCATCGCTTCCGCAAACTTCCGCGCCGTTTCGCCTTCGTAAAACTCCTTGGCGCCGGACGTGGCAATGCGCTGCAGTGTGGCTCCAAGCTCGGTCTGCTTAATAATGTCGCCCACTTTGTAATAGTCGCCGTCGCGCTGGAAGATACGCTTCGATTCCGGATTCTCACTCAGATGGCGAGCCTTCAGTTGGGCAGCGAAATAATCGTCCACCACGAAACCGTCGCGCGCAAGTTTTACCGCCGGCGCAAGCAATTGAGCCCAAGGCTTGGTTCCGAATTTCTTGTGAGCCAATTCGAAGCCCGCCACCGATCCGGGCACGCCCGATGAGCGCCAGCCTACAATGCTCTCGCGCGTGGGGTTGCCCTCCTTATCGAGATACATATCGTGGCTGGCCAGTTGCGGCGCCTCTTCGCGAAAGTCGATAAATGAAGTTTGCCCGTTGGCCATGCGCACCAGCATGAACCCGCCGCCGCCGATGTTACCCGCATATGGATGGGTGACCGCGAGCGCAAACCCGACCGCCACCGCCGCATCCACCGCGTTGCCGCCTTCTTTGAGAACCTCGACGCCCACATCGGCCGCCAGAGGTTCCAACGTGACAACCATGGCCTGCTTCGCCGTCACTGGCTCCGTCCCGAAGCCGGGGACTGAAATTAAGCTCGACAGAAGTAAACACGCCACAGTCTGCCGGCATCGAACGCTACGCATATGCATGCCAGTCTACCAAGCGTCAGGCTACGCGGTTCACTCAGCCGCTGCACAATTTAGTACTAATTCGGACGCTGTCTTACTCTAAAGTTGATCTCTGCCAAAGTGGTATCCCGATCCGGGATCGATCGCATCGATGATTCTGTTCGAATGCGCTCCGGCGCTTTCGCGAGGGCGTTCCATAGCGCGGAGCCTTTTAAGCATGTTGCTATCGACGGGTTTTTCAAAGCGGCTTTCGCTGAGGCGCTACTCGCAAATTTCCCGGCATTCAATCCGGCTCTCGCCAAGAATGAGATTTATGGCGGCGTCTGGGGCAAAGCCGTAAACGAAAATATCCGCACGATAGGTCCTGTGTACCAGGATCTGTATGAGTTGGTCGCGTCGAGAGAGTTTCTGGATTTGATCGGCGATATCACAGGCATACCAGACCTGCTCATAGATCCTAAATACTACGGCGGGGGCACGCATGAGAACTTGCAACGGACAGGATCTGGACCCTCATGTAGATTTCAATTACGACGAGGCCCAGAAGCTGCATCGCCGATTGAACCTGATTGTGTATTTGAATAAGGATTGGCGCCTGGAGTGGGGAGGCTCTTTGGAGATTCATTCGAATCCGCGAAATCACGAAGAAAATCGCGTCCAAGCCTACATTCCGATTTTCAATCGCGCGGTATTATTCGAAACCAACGAATACTCCTGGCATGGGTTCCCACGAATTGATCTGCCACTCTCCGAGCGCCATCGGTCGCGTAAGTCGATTTCCATTTATCTCTACACACGCGAGCGCCCCGCCAACGAAATCGCACCTCCGCATGGAACGTTCTACGTGCACCGCCCGTTTGAGAACCGCTTCCAACCGGGCTACACGCTGAACGAAACTGATGTACAGCATCTTCGCTTCGAAATGGACCGGCGCGACAAATGGATTGAGCTTTATCAGAAGATGGAACTCACGAAGAACGGAGAGATCGCAGAGAAGTCCGGCTACATCCGCGACATTTTGAGCCGCGTACGTGCGCCCCTCAGCGGCTACGTTCTACAGGACGGAACGTCGGAAGCACTGTACTCGGAAGGATGGACTGCTGAGAAGTCCCGGTTTACGGTACGGCCTCTTGAGCCGCTGAAGAGTTTGACCATCAAGGGCTGGCGTCCGGATGCCGCCGATCCCAACAGTAGGCTTGAAGTTCGCATCAACGGCGAGCGCCGCGCGACGGCTCAAGTGGGCCATGGAGTCTTTGAAATTCGCGTCACCTTCGATGCTCCTTGTACTGAAGCGATCACCGTGGGGATCTCCTGTGTTCCCGTCTACCGGCCCGAGGGCGATAATCGCGAACTTGGATTCGTGTTGATGGAAGTGCGCGCGGAGCACTGAGCCGGCGCACTCTCATGGGCCAACACGCGGCCTATTTCACCAGCAGAAACAGCTTGCCGAGCCTTGGCTCCCTCAGCCACAGCCCAACCCAGGGTAGGTTTCCGAACTGGCTCGCACGTCTTCACTGAAGATCGAGCAGCAGCCAGATAATAGTGATCATTCCATCGTCCATCCATGGCTGATCGTCAGCGATTGGCCTGTCAGAGCGAGAGTCTCCTGAGCGGCGATAAAGATGGCAGCTTCCGCCACTTCCGCGATCGTAGTGAAATTGCCGTCAACGGTGTCCTTCAGCATTACCTTCTGGATGACGTCCTGTTCTGAGATGCCCAGCAACTCGGCCTGTTCAGGAATCTGTCGATCGACGAGAGGCGTACGGACGAATCCGGGACAAAGCACGTTCGCTCTCACGCCGTGCGATGCACCCTCTTTCGCAACTGTGCGACACAATCCAAGAATTCCGTGCTTCGCCGTGACATAAGGAGCCTTCAATATGGAGGCGACCTTGGAATGAACTGAGCCCATGTAAATGATGGAGCCACCTCGACCTGAGGCGTACATATGACGCAAGCATGCACGTGATGTGAGGAAGGCGCCGTCTAGATGCACGGCTAGTATTCGTTTCCAGTCGGCCAGCTGCAGTTGCTCGATTGGTGAGATCCATTGGACACCAGCATTGCTGACAAGGATGTCTACCCCACCAAGCTCGCGGATGATGTGCTCCACGGCAGCGTCGACGGACTCTTCGTCGGTGACGTCTGTCCGTACGGCTATGGCCGGAGATCCCGTGAGGCGACCGATTTCAATGGCGGTCGCTTCGGCCTCCGGCTGATTGAGATCAGCAATGGCTACGCGTGCGCCTTCGGCAGCAAACGACTTCGCAATTGCCTGCCCAATGCCAGAGGCAGCTCCAGTTACTACGGCAACTTTTCCTGCAAGCCGGCTTCGAGTCATCTATCAGGCGCTACACAACTGAAGTTTGCTTCGTCATTGATGCTGCCCTTCCCCAAGTATTGCGCCACCTGGGGATAGGGACATAGCGGGCGTGTTCTCAGCGGAGGACCGGAATCCTGATGGGCCAGGAACTGAGAAGCGATCATCTTGTCTGGTGCGCGGCCTCTTTCCACCCAGTCGACGACAGAGCTCAGGGCGTCAAAGTGGTCAGGGCCAACTCCGCCACTGCAATGGTTCATCCCCGGCACCATGAAGAGACGATAGAAATCGTTAAGATCCTTCCCCGAAGAATGCGACGCCAAAGCATTGCGATAGTCGACCGATTCAAGTGGCGCCACGAGCCAATCAGACCAACCATGATAGATGAGCAGCTTGTGGCCATGCTCACGAAAGACATCGAGCTTCAGACTGGTTGCATTCAAGTCAGATGCGAGCTTGTTGTCCATAGCAGCGACACTCCGGTCAAAATCGAAGCTTCGCCAGTTCCAATCACGACCGAACACCCACGTAAAAATGGGCGCGAATGGCGGCTGGCCATTTGCGCCGGGACCTAAATGATCCCACCCGAGTTCGCTCCCTTTCGGCATACCCGGATAAATCTGTTTGCCGGTACGGGGATCAACCGGCCCAGCATAAAGGCGGCGGACAACCGCGACCTGCCGAGATGTAAGACAGGTGTCGTTCTCAGAGCCGGAACATTCAACCGAGGCGGGATCGAAGGAACATTTCGAAGGATCACTGATGATGCCGTCCGCTACGCCGTCGAGCCGATCGCAAGCGTTCATTACCGCCTTTGCTAACATGCGCACCTTAGCCGTCGGAAGTCGGTCTTCGGGCGTTCGTTCCGTGGAGACAAAATTCCACAGTATGCTCTCATGCACACCGGTTCTATTGTTGGCGGGCGCGCCACCAACGATACCGTCGTAGTCATCCGGATAACGCTGCGCTTCCATCCAAGCCTGCTCGCCGCCAGTGGAACAACCAACGAAGTAGTTGTGTGTTGCGGGACGCTTGTAGAATCCGTCGACGAGGCGTTTGGCCTCCACCGTCATTTCGTGAGTGGATCGGTAGCCCCAGTCTTTCCAGCGTTCGGGACGCCCAATGAAGACGGTCGCATCTTCGCCGGGCGGAGTAGCCATGCCCATGTCAGTGTTGACGACGGCATATCCGCGCTTAATACCCGCGGCAAGAGCGCCGTAAGCGAGGTTGCCGGCGAAGCCTCCATTTCCCGTGCCTTCCAAGCGTCCGTTCCAGTTTGCTTCGGGCATCCAGAGTTCTATGCGTATCGCGGAATCAGGAGACGGATGAAGGATTGCGGCAACTCGGCAGAACGGCGGTAAGTCGCCGAATGCCTTTCCTGTCGCTGGAGTAAAAGCTCCGGATTCAACCACTGCTGCCGCAGTGATCTCGACCTTAGGCGAAGCGTAACTGGCAAGTTGTTCGCACTTGTTACGGGCAGAGGCAGGACTGCAGGCTAGTAGGGCAAAAGCGATTATGGCGGTGCGGGCGAACAAAACGACAGGCCGCATAGCAAGATTTAGCGCTTCACCATACAAACAGATAGGATACTCCCAGAACACACTGCGCGAGGGCATCACTGCAGATGCTAAAGTTCTTAGGCTCTCAGCAGACTCCGGACATAATTGGGCTTCAGGGGAAGCCGGCGCGCAACTTTGCCGGTCGCGTCTAAGAGCGCCCCAGTGATGGCTGGGGCCGCCAGAGCATTCGCAGCTTCAGACCCTTGGCCGTACATCCCGACCTCAGGCCGGTTAATCAGAACAACGTTGATCTCCGGAAGATCGGCCATTGTCGCTATCGGGTAGCTCCGCCAGTCGTTTGAAACCACACCGCTATCATCGAAGCGAAGTTCTTCGAGCAACGTCATGCTGACTCCCATAACCGTGCCGCCTTCGATCTGGCGCTTCAACTGAATCGGATTGATGACAATTCCAGGATCTACCGAGATCGTCATCTTTTCCACCTTTATCGCGCCGCTCTTCGTATCGACCGCAATGTGCGCCACGCAGGCCCAGTAAGTTCCGGACCGGAACATGACGGCTACCCCTTGGCCTCGTCTCACATCGCCGGTATCTGTTGGGTGCTTCGAACGGGTCTCCCATCCCGAAGCATCCCGAACAGATTCCAGCACTCCGATAACTCGTTTCTCGCGTGCGTGTTGAATCCTGAACTGAAGGGGGTCCACTCCGGCGAGCGTAGCTGCCTCTGTGATGGCCAACTCGCGCGGGAAGTTCTGCTGATACTGCCCAGGGGTCCTCAAGCTGTGATCGCGCAGCCCGACATTAATCGGCGATGACTTTTGCCCGATCTGGAATGTTCCGTAGGCACGCTCCATAAGGGTCTGCGCGCCATCGTAAATCCACGGATCGTGCAGAGCATTGGCGATGCCGAAGATGGAACCCTTCTCGTTCGGAGCGGGTATGGTGGGCAGGCCGGCCAAAATCGCACCGACGAGACGATCGTCCTGCATCGCAGGCATATAGTGGTCGATTTCAAATGCGGTCAACTTGCCTTGGACATCCAGACCGATTTTGACGTCCGAATAGGCTGCGGACGATTGCGTCGACCACTGAAAATCGTCGGGGCGCATCCATTGCACCCGAACCGGTTTCCCCACCGCCCGCGACAGAATGACAGCTTCATCCTCCGCCCCGGCGTTGCCGCCATTCGATCGGCCATAGTGGCCGGCTCCCGCGAATGTGCGTACCACTACCTTGTCCACAGACGTGCTGAGCATGTGCGCGATTCCGCTGCGCAACGCTTGGGCATTCTGCGTGTGAGTGTAGACATACACCATCCCGTCGGAACGAACGTTCGCTACGGCCATCGTGGGTCCGATTGGCGCGTGCTTGAAAAATGGAAGTTGGTACGTAGCCGAAAGCTTTTTGGGCGAATTCGCAAGAGCGGAAGCTAAGTCCCCCTTCGATGTCGTCGCGGGAGAAGCGGCCTTCCAGTCCGCGTCCTCCTTCAGGAATGAGAATAGGCCCTGATCTCCCGGAAGCCCTTTCCACTCCGTCCACTTCGTGCCGGAAGCTACCTGTTGCGCTGCTTTGATCGCTTCCCATTCCGTGGGGGCAACCACGCCAACCAGATTTCCTTTTACGATCACCTGGGTATTCGGAAAGCGAGCCTTGTCCAGAGGACCCGCCGAAATCAATTTGGACCCAAGCGTTTTCGGATGCACCACGCGGCCATGCAGCATGCCGGGAAGGCGCACATCGGTAACCCATATCTCCTTTGCAGTGACCTTTGAAGCGATCACGGAGTTGGGAAACGACTTGCCGACCACCGTGTACTCGCTCACGGGCTTTAAAGGAGGCTCTCCGGCTACTGTCAATCCGGACATGCTGGTCACGTCGCCTTTGACAGGTATCGTGAGGTTTAACTTCTGGTTCTTAACCAACTCACCGTAGAACAATCTCTTGCCGCCCCCGGACACCGTACCGTCCTTCACGGAGACCCGATCCTTAGGCACACCGAGTTTCTGCGAAGCCAGTTGGAGCAGCGCTTGATGAACATACGCGGCAGCCTTTCGGATATTGGGCATGCCTTGTTGGAGTAAATCGAAGGTCCCACCACCATCGGGCGTGCGGTCGGTGTCGCCTGAGACGACGTTCGTGATGGCTTCGAACGGCACACCAAGTTCTTCTGCGACGATCTGCCGGTATGCCGTGAAAATCGTACTCTGGCCGAAATCCGACTTGCCCGTGCGAATCACGATCGTGTTGTCGGCATGAATCTCGATCCAGGATTGAGGTGATGCAGGATCTAGTGCATTGGCGGTTGTGGCGCTCTTCTGCAGGTCGTCCGCCTTGAGCAGGCCGAAGCCTACTAGCAGCGCCCCGCCTGTCTTAACGAACCCGCGGCGTGAAAGCGATGCGCCGAAGACGTCCGTTGAGCCGTTCGCCACGTGCTTCTGATTCGCGATCATGCGTTACTCCTTTTCGCCATTGCAGTCCCGGCGCGCTGCACCGCTTGGATGATCGCCGTATAACTCCCGCAACGGCAGAGATGCGGAGAGACACCGGACGTAAATGCTTCCTTGATCTGTGCAACCGTGGGTGACGGCACACGATCCAGTAACTCGGTCGCTTTGATCATCATGCCGTTCTGGCAGAACCCGCACAGAGGTGTTTGCTCTTCAATCCACGCTTCCTGCACCGGATGAAGAGTTTTCGCTCCTTCTTCCGCCGAAAGGCCCTTTTGTTTCGCCCATCGCGCCGGAAGACCTTCTAGTGTTGTGATTTCCTTGCCTGCCGCGGCCGCCAGGGGAGTGATACAAGAGCGCACTTCCTTGCCGTTGAGCAGCACGGAACAAGCCCCACATTGGGCGAGCCCACAACCAAACTGCGGGCCGGAAAGCTCGAGATCGTTTCTTAAGACGTAGAGCAAAGGCGTGTCGGTTGAGGCCTGCACCTCACGCTCTGCTCCGTTAACAACGACAGTAGTCATAGACAATCTCCTTCCAGAGACCGGGCTAACCTAAATTATCGCCTAATTCCCCGCCGCTCAGCGCAGGGCCGTTGCATCCAGCTTCTTTTTTCTAACGCCAACATGCCTGAATATGTCGATTCCGGGCAGACTCGAAGGATTTACTTACGGAGGGACTAAAGAATGTACCAGAGAACCGGCGAGAGCTTGCCCGTGGCGCTTTGGAGTGCGCGTGTAACTGGTCGCGTCGCGGCGTTGAGCGCGAGGAGCAGAGCATGAGCGCAACCGGTCTGTCGAAATCCCGGCTGGAGCGAATGCGTCGAGTGCTGTCGGGATACGTCGAGCGCAAGGACATGCCTGGGCTCGTTGCGCTTGTCAGCCATCATGATGATGTTCATTTGGAGACGCTCGGCACACTCGCATTCGACAATCCGGCGCTCATGAAACACGATACGATCTTTCGCATCGCTTCGATTACCAAGCTCGTCACTGCGGTGGCGGCAATGATTCTGGTCGAGGAATGCAAATTGCGGCTCGACGATTCCATTGAACGGTGGTTGCCGGAACTTGCAAATCGACGCGTACTCAAATCCATCTCGTCGGAGCTCGATGACACGGTGCCTGCGCTGCGTGCGATCACACTTCGCGATCTGCTCACGTACCGGATGGGATTCGGCAGCGTAATGGCCATGCCGGATACATATCCAATTCAGAAATCGATCCGCGAATATCGGATTGGCGGCGACGGCCCGCCGCTGCCTTCGCAAGCACCTGGAATGGACGAATGGCTGCGGAGGCTCGGTTCACTGCCGTTGATGGTGCAACCGGGCGAGCGATGGATGTACCACGTGAGCGGCGATGTGCTTGGGGCCCTAGTCGCGCGTGTGTCGGGACAATCTCTCGGCACGTTTATGCGTGAGCGCATCTTCGATCCGCTCGGCATGAAAGACACCGCTTTTCACGTGCCTTCCGAAAAACTTGACCGCTTGCCTGCAATGTATTTCTTCAATCGTCAGGCGAACGGGTTGGACGTGTTCGACGGTGCGGCAAACAGCGACTGGCGGTCTGAGCCGCTGTTCGAATCGGGCGGAGGCGGGCTCGCCTCGACAATCGATGATTACTTCGCCTTCAGCCGCATGATGCTGAACAAGGGCAGGTACGGCCGCGAGCAAATTCTTTGCCGCGCCACTGTGGACCTGATGACTTCAGATCGACTCACACCCGAACAGCGCTCAGGTTCCGAAATCTTCTTTGGTACCCATTCCAGTTGGGGCTTGGGAATAGCTGTGGATATTGGACGCAACGAGATCTTCCACACCCCGGGCAGGTTTGGCTGGACCGGCGGCTTCGGCACAACTGCCTACATCGATCCTGCCGAAGCCATGATCGGCATTCTCTTCACACAGCGCATGATGGATTCGCCGGAACCGCCCAAAGTATTCACCGATTTCTGGACATTGGCGTATGGAGCAATGGAATAGCGAGGACGACGGCCGGGCCGGCACACAAGAGATGCGTCCGGCAAATGACTTTAGTTAATTGGCTCCGGCTCTCGCGCGGCCCACTATCCAGCCCGCAGTTATGCAGAGAAGCAGCCCCAAACCGCTGAACGCTTGCTCTGAGGGCTCAGGAACGGGGCTAGGAGCATCGAGGGATCCAGTCAACGTCACTATTCCCGCGTCTGGACTCGCGGCAACCGTTTCGTAGGTGCCGAGCGGCCGCCACAAATAGAACGGCTTTATTGAAAAATAAAATGCACTTTCTCGTAGCCGGTAATAATAGTACAGCAATTAAGGCTTTATGAGCAGCTTAGTTTTCCAACTTTACGTCGACCGAACGGCCCGCGTCGCACACTAGAGTAAAATCATCTCGCAATTTTGTTAGGGAAACGGCCCGGGAGACGGCGCGTCTGATTTAGTCGTCAAAGGAGCCGGCCATGTTTCAGCCTCGTTGCGAATTCATGATACTTTCCTGCGCTGCTTTGCTGGTGCCTGCGGCGCTCTGCGCCCAGACCGCCAGTCAACTTGGCGAACCCACCACGCATACCAGTCAAACGACCAACAACACCGCGGCATGCTCCAAGGCCGATTACGGATTCAACAGCGGCCCGTTCTGCGGCGATGCATTCGCGGGATTCTGGGATCGGTCTTCTACATCGGGACCTACGATTCCGCTTACCCAGCCGCACGACCCGCCCGTTTCAGGCACTTGGAATATTTCGAAAGGCCGGGCAACGCGGTGGGGCGACGTTCACTCTCTGCTTTATCCCGGAAACCACACAATGATCCTGGCGGAGACTCAATTCTGGTGGTGCTTCGGCGAGGATGCATCCGTGCAGAATGCCACCGTGACAGTAGATGGCCAAACCTTTTTTGTAAATCAAACCTGCCCGCTCGACAATCAGCCGCGCGCCTTCTGGTCAAGCCATCTGGTGATCGGCTACGACAGTAACGACCAGAACAGGACCGATGCCGTGGCCGAAGATCTGTGGCAGCGCGGATTCGACGGCATCGTAGGCGACTGGTCGGGCGATTCAAACACCTGCAAGACCGGAACGAGTTCCTACTCGAACAACCAGCCTTTCAACAGTCCCTGCGCGACTATCGTGACCACGACAGACGAAAGCTATAAGAAGTTCGCCAACTCGGCGGAGTCGCTGCATCCGGACCTGAAAGTCGCCTTGATGTATGACGAATCCGCTTACAAGTTCACGCAATGCAACATAAACGATGTTTACCAGCCTCAATGCATTCAGAACAAACTCTTAGCGGACTCAGGTGTCCTCATGACGAACTGGTTCACCAAGCCAAACTATCTTCGCTGGAACGGTCAACCGGTGGTAATGTTCTTTATCGCGGAGAATGCGATCGATTTCTCGCAATGCGATGGGAACGATGTCAACGGGAACCCCATTCAGTGCCACCTGACCGGGAATTACATGTGCCATGGAGGAACCGCGTGCTGGAGCGCCTTGTGGGACGGAGTGCGCACGAACTTTGTGAATCATAGCGTGAATCCGTATATGATTTTCGAAAACAACCCGAATCACGAACAGGCAGACGGGAATTTTTCATGGGTCGAGCCAAGCGGCGGCGCAACTGCGACCACGGCGGATGTACAAGACAATTGGGGCACGCAAGCTTATCTGGACGGGCAATTAAGCACCGCGGCGTCAATGCTTTCAAGCGACGTGATTGGCGGAAATGGGCAGCCCAAGACCTATTTTGCCGCGGCTTGGAAAGGATTCGACGATCGCATGGCCAGTTGGAGCCCGTCGTGGGCCAATGGCGCGCCGGTGCCCGCGAATGTTTCTGCGCCATACTACCCGCGAACCACTTCGCAGCGTTGCGGCAACAATTGGATGGACACCTTCGCGGAGGCCGGCAAATATTTCAGCCCCAAGTTTCAGCTTCCATTCCTGATGGTCGGCACCTGGGACGATTATGAAGAGGGCACCGAAATCGAAACCGGTATCGACAATTGCGTAAGCTCTCTGAACGCCTCCGTAAATGATCGCGTATTGAGCTGGCGAATTAGCTTCAGGCCGCCCGGATCGGAGCGCACCATCGATCACTACACAATTTTCTACTCCCTTGACGGCGCCACGGGTGAAGAGATCAGTCCGCTCGCCGAAGTCGGGGTCGATACCGGCAAAAATGGAAACTACAGGCTCGATCTGAGCCGCTATAGCGGTATGCTCCCGAAGCAGACTGTACTGTATGTGAAGGCAGTGGGGAAACCGTCGCTGGCCAATCACATGTCGGCGCCAGTTACTTATCGAAGATAATGCAGGGCCGTCCCCTGCTCCTTCAATAAGCGCTACGATAAGACCCACTTGCCTTCTTTTTGGCTCTGGGTCCAGGCGCACCAGGTCCGGTGCCTCCTTCTCAACCACTCAAGGAACGCGGTTAGTGGAATCTGACGAACCCCGGCTTATTCATACCGTAAGGATGTTATGGGATCGACGCGCAGCGCTCGACGGGCGGGTACTAACATGGCCAAGATCGCAACCGCCACCAAGACGCCCACTACAGCGAGGAAAGCGCCCGGATCGAAAGTGCTCAGGCCCGGGACCAAGAACAACGTGAGCGGCCGAGTCACCCAAAAAGCAAGTGTCAGGCCCACCGTTATTCCCGATGCGACGAGTACGAGAGTTTGACCCCCGATGATTCGCAGCACGTCTAGCGGCGTTGCCCCAAGTGCGATGCGAAGGCCAATCTCCCGCATGCGGCGGGAGATCGAATATAGGAGCACTCCATAGAGCCCGATTGCCGCCAACACGAGCCCAAGTACCCCCATGGCTCCCAGCATTACAGCCCCAGCCCGGCTCGGCAACAGGGCTAGTCCAAGTGCTTGACTCATTGGCTTTGTTTCGATTGCGGCAGAAGAATCGAGGCGGCCCAAAATATCGGAAATAGGCTTCACGTAGGTGGCCGGCGAGCTGATTGTCCGAACGAGAAAGTGTAGATTCACCGGCTCCGCGTAAGCGAAGTACGGTTGATATACCGCGAGGCGTTGCTCTTCTCCAAGGGTGAAGTACTTGCTGTCTTTCGCCACCCCCACAATGAGCTGGGGCTCAGCGCCTTTAAAGTTGATGGTAATCGTGTGACCCACCGGGTTCGCGCTTCCGAAAACCATCTTGGCGAAGGTTTCATTCACGATGACCACTGGTTGGGAACCTTTCCGGTCCGTAGGAGAAAACTCATGCCCGCGCAAAATGGGAATGCCGATCGTGCGAAAGTAATCGGGGCCGACATTGTTGCATTCGTACAAGACGTGAACTGGAGCGGCGGACACGTCCGTTCGCAGACCTGTTCCGATCATGCAATTGTCATTTAAGGGGACGCGTCGAGTAATCGCAGCGGATTCCACACCGGGCAGACCCCGCAATTGCTCCAGCGCCGCATGGACAACAGTCATCTGCTTGTTTTGATCGGCGTCCGTGTAGTTTTCAGGAACCAGCCGCATGTAAGCCCAGATTGTATGGTGGACGTCAAAGCCAGGATTCATGGAGGTGGCCCGGAGCAGGTTGTGCACGAACAGAAAGCCGGTTGCCAGCAGAACAACCGACATAGCGAGCTGTCCGGCAACTAAAATGCTGCGCAGACTCCACCCACGTCCGGTCTGGTGCTGGTCCTGTTTCAAACCATCGTTCACGTCTCTTCTTGCTGCTTTGAGGGCGGGCAACAAGCCGCAAACAAGCGCACTTGCGACTACAGCACCGAATGAGTACCACATGAGACGCCAGTCAGGCGAAATCACGAAGTGAATCGGGATCGGTACGGGAAGCGCGATTTCACCTATGACATTTGTGCAAGCGATATCGAAGAGCAGTCCGGCAACAGTGCCAAGAGCAGAGAGCAACAGACTTTCCGCCAGGAGATGCCGGACGATGCGCCTGCGGCTGGCGCCAAGCGATACGCGGACGGCCAACTCGTGCGAACGGCTAAAGGCACGCGCCAATAATAGGCTGGCGACGTTGGTGCAAGCAATCAGCAGCACCAGCCCGACTACGATCATCAGCATCGCGAAGAACGCGGCAACCGCGCGGGGCATGTTCTGATTCAGCACATCGAATCCGGTCACGCCCATGACTCGTACCTGGCTTGCTCGCTTCGAGCCGTCTTCAGGGTAAATGCGGTCGAGTTGCTCAAACACACTTTGCAATCGCGCGCGTGCAATCGGAAGGGTCATGCCTTTGGGCATACGTGCGTAAAACTGGATATGCTCCTCGTTATGCTGTACCGGAATATAGACTTCGGGTGAAATGGCGAAGCCAACTATGGAACGGTAGTTTGCCGGAAGCACACCGGCGATAGTAAAAATCTGACCATCCAGAATTAACTTGCGGCCAAGGATTGTAGGATCACCAGCGAACTTACTGCGCCACACCCGGTAGGAGAGCACGGCGGTTGACGCTTCATGAGGAGCTATGCCACGGCCAAAGAGAAACGGAACGCCTAAGGTCTCGAAGTAGTCATCGGTAACGAGGCCCGCGTAAAGGCGACTGGTTTGGTCGCCGGCTCGCCAGTTCACTTCGCGCTCGACATTTATTCCCGCAGTTCCTTCAAAAATGTGTGAGTCGCGAAGAAACTTGTAGTCGGTAAGCGACGAAGCGCTGTTTCCGCCCTCCCAAATAGCGATCAGCGATGCGCTATCCCGGCCGGAGGGTTCGCTGAATAGAAAGCTGGTGGTTACGTTGAAAATCGTCATGTTCGCGCCGATGCCCAGCGCGAGGCAAAAGATCGCCGTCGCCGCAAATCCAGGGTTGCGCCGGAAAGCGTGGGCAGCGTAGCGCAAGTCAGAGAACAGGTCCTCTAACGACTGGATATGCCATGCACTGGAGGTATCTTCGGCGGCTTTTAATCGAGAGCCGAACTCCCGGCGTGCTGTTGCCAGTGCTTCAGGCGCCGATACGCCACTCTGTTCCAGTTCGGCGGCGCGGCTCTCGATGTGAAACTGAATCTCATCCGCGAGTTCGGATTGAAAGCGTGAGCGGCCGGCCAACCAGCGGAGCCGAAGCAAAAGTTCTCTCAGGAATGACATGGGCACACTTCCCTTACGCAGTTTTCATCACTAATTGAATGGCCTTAACCAATTTGTTGAATTCAT
The DNA here is from genome assembly GCA_036272835.1 of Bryobacteraceae bacterium. Taxonomy (GTDB): domain Bacteria; phylum Acidobacteriota; class Terriglobia; order Bryobacterales; family Bryobacteraceae; genus Bog-105. Next base: position 217,965 of record DATAXY010000025.1, on the reverse strand, counting down.
TTTCTTCGGACACGAGCTGGGTCCGGCCCTCTTTTGTGAGCCGGTAGAACCGCGCCTTTCGGTTCGTTTCCGAAACGCCCCACTCGGCGCGCAACCAACCTTTGAGCAACATACGGTTCAGAGCGGGATATAGCGAACCCTCTTCGACGTCGAGCACATCTGCCGAGCACTGTTTAATGCGGCGCGCAATGGCGTATCCATGCAATGGACCCGCCGACAAAGCACGGAGGACGAGCATATAGAGGGTGCCGGGCAACAATTGCGGTGAGTCGTCGGCCATAAACTTTCCAAACTATACATAGTCTGGACCAGGGGAAACGACAAAGTCAAGATCTTTCCGAAATTGCCCTTACGTCCCGGCGGCTTGACTACTTTTAAAGAGCGGGAATGGGCTCTGAAGAATCCTTGGCGCCGCCATCCAGAAGGTCACGCCAGACCTGTGAACACGTTATCGGTGGCCAACTCCGGGATAGTTCCGCCCTGACGGCGAAGGATAGTTCTACCCTTGGCGACTACTCGCGATCTACGCTGTCGTGTGATATGGTCGCAGTCTCCGTCAGTCCCTCAGTGTCCCGAGCACTTTTACCCTTGCAAGTCGTCACGGTTGATCAAATTGCGGTTACTTCATAGGAAAGCCGCGGCAGATTCTCGCTCGAACTCTTCCGGACCGTTGTAGACCCGCCGGTCCTTTGCGGCAACACCTTCAGTTTCCAACGCTCGGCAGATCGCAGATCCCCTTTCAGTAAGATGAAGTCCGGCATTGGCATTCCTCTGCTTGGTTGTCAACCGCGGTAATGAAGGAGTAATTTGCAAATTCATCTGATCAACCCTAGCGACACGGCTTTCGGGACCGCAGTAATCACGCCCCGCTGGCTCTTTGTCTTAGCCGGAGCCACGCCTAGCGAGTTTGGGGATCCAAGGCTGTGTGACGAGACGGTGGAGGCGTTCGAGCCGTCTACAATCCATGCCAATGATGTTGTCGGCATTGGCATTCATACCGGAAATGCTCTCCGGGGGTATGCGCTCGGACTGCTTGCTAAAAGGCGGGGTGCCTTCGTCATCTTCGGCGGTATTCATTCAAGTCTTTTCCCCGAGGAAGCCTTCGAGCGCGGAGCGGCGGATTGTGTTGTCAGAGGAGACGGCGATTTGGCATGGGGCCAAGCTCTTAAGGACCACATAAATGGATCAGCCCAGCGGATCTATGAGGGCGGCCGGATTGAAGCCGACCAATTTAAACCTGCGCGGTGGGACTTATTGAATCGTTCTCAATACATGTGGGCCTCCGTGCAGACCGTCCGAGGGTGCGCGAAACATTGCTCCTTCTGCTCAGTGTGGCGCACGGATGGCCAACGTCCCCGTCAGCGGCCTTCGGACCCCGTCATTGACGAAATTGTAGAGCTCCGCCGTCGCGGCTTTCGCTTTATCGCGCTCGCTGATGATAACTTCTATCCTGTCTCCCTCACCGACATCCAATTGGCCGAGGCGCAGAACAATGTTGCCCGGGTTGCACAATTGAAAACGATCCGGGCAGAGCGGTTCGAGTTGATGGAGCGCCTCGCCGAGCTGCCAAAGGACATGGTGTTCTTCACGCAAATCACTATGGAATCCGCCGAGGATCCCGAATTTCTAGATGCCATGCGCAAGGCCCACATAAAGGGCGCACTGGTCGGGATTGAGGCGGTTACTAAAGAAGGGCTGAAGTCGGTGTTCAAGGACTTTAATCTCGCTGGTGAGAACCTCGTGCAGCGACTTCGAGAGTTCCAAGAACATGGTGTCCATGTATTGGGATCTTTCATCTTCGGATTGCCAACGGACCGGCAGGATACGTTTCGGGCGACGGCAGAGCTTGCTCAGCGGTCTGGGCTTGCCTTTGCCCAATTCGTAATGCTGACTCCGTTCTGTGGCACAGTCGACTTCGAGCGCTGGGAGAAAGGACTTGGTGACCATCCGCCCCGGGTCGACGGCATCTCCATTACGCGATATTGGCTCATCCCGCCAGACAAAAGACCTAAGATGTTCATGCCCCATCCGACGATGAGCTCGGATGAGATGCGTGTGCGAACTCAAGGTGTTTGGGATAACTTCTACAGCCTGCCTGCAATCTGGAAACGTTCGAGCTGCGCGCCGAATTTGCGAGCTCGGCTTGCATTTGTATTCATTTCGAAGTTGTATCGACACATGTACGCGAGCACTGGCATCGCGACAGACAGCGCCCGGCGCGAACGAGCCAACATCTGGGCCCGGCGCATCGCAAAACTAACCAAACGGTTATTTCAAGCCAAGCCGATCCCCGACCTGCAGCTGCCGCCTCGATTACCAACTCCGACGAACGCTAATCCACTTCACGTCCTGGACTAGAATCCGGTCCCGAAGCTTCAATGCCGACGCGGCAAAGGGAGTTCTTTGTAAAAGTACCTTTGAGATGAACGGACTTACAACTTGCGCGTGCAACGTGCAAGGACCGCGAGGTCAGGGCTCCCGTTGTGATCGAATTACTCTTGAGGTCGTTCGGGCTACGGCTACGATGTCCAGCGCCCCTTATCCACACGGTTATTCTTACGCATCCTGCTATTGTGACCGTCCGGCTACTACGATGGGCTGCGATCGTTTGATTCTACTTCGCAGCTGCCCTGTTCCCTACGGCTACTAACCAAGGCTGGAATGGGGAACTATTCCGTGAAAAGTGTCACAGCGGTGTGCTGATCGCTCCCTAGGCGCTGACGCACTATCACCGTCGCAAACGCGCGAGTAACGGCGATGTGTTTACAGATTGCTCTTCGTTTTAGCGGCTAAACTGGCCACAATTTCCAGCCTCGAAAAAGCCCGTCCGCCACGGCGCGGCCTTATCTTAGGGCTTATGCCTGCTCCATCGCAACCCGTTTCGTGCGCCGAGATGTAGCGCAAAGCGCCCGCTTTATGACAACATCGTCCAGGCTGCATCATTTCCCGTGACCTGAACGCCTGTGCGCAGCAGCATGAGGACATGAAAAACTCCTTTTGTTTGCGGGCGGTTAGTCTATGCCTGCTGATCGCGATCCACTCGGCGCAAGGTGGTGAGCGCTTGAAAATCCCGATGACCGCCGGCCGCTGGACCACCACCGCGGGGCAGGTCGAATTCGTGGAACATCTGGGCGCCCCCGCCATCGATTTGAAGCCGGGCAATTACGCGAAGCACATCGCATCGGGACAGGCGGTTCTCAACGGGCTCATCTTTCGCAATGGCACGATCGAGTATGACGTGGACGCCCGCAGCGGGATGGGCGCGGGGTTTGTCTTCCGTAAGACTGACGAGAAGAGCTACGAAATGTTCTATCTTCGGCCCCGCCCGAAGTGCGAGGAAGCACCGGACTGCATTCAATACGCTCCGCAAAGCCACGGCGTTTTGCTATGGGATGTGTTTCCGCAGTATCAGTCGCCGGCGCCGTTGCACCAGGGCGAATGGAACCACGTGAAGCTCGTGATCTCGGGCCGGCGCATGGATATATTTATCAACGGCGCAGAAAAACCAACGCTCAAGATCGGTCGTCTCGAAGGCGATACCGAAGAAGGTGGCCTGATGGTGCAAGGTCCCGGAATCTTCGCGAATCTGACGGTCGATCCAGGCGCGGTGGAAGGCCTGGCAAGGGAACCGGAAAAAGATCCAACCGCGTCCGATTCCCGTTATGTCAGGAATTGGCAGATTGCACCCTTTTCCAAGCTTGCGGCCGATCAGGTTCCGAAAATCGAGGACCTGCCTTCGCCTGACGCCGCGTGGAGAGCCATCGAAGCCGAACGCGATGGACTCGTAAACGTGAGCCGTATGTATGGCCTGCCGTTCCCTCGTCCGGAGCTCGGGCTGGTTTGGCTGAAAACTAGCATTCATGCCGGCAATTCGGAGCAAAAGCGCGTTTCCATCGGATGGGTGCGTGAAATATGGGTCTTTGTGAACGGAAAGCCGGTGTTCGCGGATAAGAATCTGTACATGCCGCCGCAGGAGAGAAAGACGCCCGATGGCCGTTGCTCCCTGGAGAATGGTTCTTTCCTGCTGCCGCTCCAGGCCGAAGATAATGAAGTAGCCGTTGCCCTTGCGAATAACTTTTACGGATGGGGGTTGATTATGCGTCTCGACGATTTGAATGGCCTCCGTTTGACCGGAGAATGAGGGACTCGTTCATCGGTCGCTGTGTCCTCGCCGTCCTGGCGTGGACCGCTATAGGCTGGCTATTTTCGCTGCCCGGCCTCACTGGCGGCATGTGGCGCCGGATGTTGATGAGCTCGCTCGCGCAGTGGTGGTCCTGGGGCCTCGTGGCGCCTGTGATCTTTTGGGTTGACAGAAGACTGCCCTTCTCCGATAGGCAGCTTGCGCAAAGGATCATGGCGCATGTTGTGCCCAGCGCGCTTGTGACCGCGGCGTATATCTACGTATTCGCAGCGGTCCGCGCACTGATCGGCATCGGTCCCTGGAACGCCCTGCTCAACACGCAAACTCTTGCCGGCGCGCTGCGGGGCATGTTCCTTTGGAGCTGGCTGGTTTATTGGCTCATCTTGGGCGCGCGACAGATCTATCGTTACCACGAACGCTATATTTCGAGCGAGCTGCGGCTGGAGCGTCTGGAAAGAAGCTTCTCTGAAGCCCGCTTGAATGCATTGCGCATGCAACTCGATCCGCATTTTCTCTTCAATGCTCTGAATACAGTTTCATCGCAAGTCGAGCGCGACCCGAAACTGGCGCGGAGCATGATTGGCCATTTAGGAGATCTGCTGCGGCTGTCGCTGGAATCAAAAGATCGCAAGGAAGTGCCGCTGGCCGAAGAGATGGCCTTTCTCGATCATTACATTGCCATCCAAAAAATTCGCTTTGGCGATAGCATTCGCATTGAAACGAAGATCTCGCCCGACGTGCGATATGCTGCCGTTCCCTGCCTTTTCATCCAACCGCTGGTCGAGAATGCGATTCGTCATGGTATTTCGCGCCGCTCTTCGGGGGGAACAGTGATGGTGACGGCGGAACGCATGGATGGCCGAGTCGAGATCCGTGTCATCGACGATGGCGTTGGACTGCCGGCCGGGTGGACGCTCGAGACATGCGCCGGACTGGGCCTGTCGGTCACTCGCGAGCGAATCGCGGGACTTCATCCTAATGGAGCTAGCGGCTTTGCCGTCAACCGGGGCATCGCGGGCGGGACCGAAGTGGCCATCACATTGCCATTTCATTTGGTTAAGGAGGAGGCCGATGACCGCGCCGCCCGATGAAGGCATACGTGTCCTGGTGGTCGATGATGAAGCGCCGGCTCGCCAGCGCCTGAGCGACCTGTTGCGGCAAAATTCGTATGTACGAGCCATCCTCGAAGCCCGGAATGGTCAAATAGCGGTCGAAATGATCGAGAGCGCGAGGCTAGACCTGATTTTTCTCGACGTCCAGATGCCCGAATTGGATGGCTTGGCCGTCGTTGAGACGATTGGGGTCGCGCGCATGCCGCTGACTGTCTTTGTGACAGCATACGACCAACATGCAATCCGCGCCTTCGAAGCCAACGCGCTGGATTACCTGCTGAAGCCCTTTAGCGACGAAAGATTGGAAGCTACAATGGCCCGCGCCAAGGTGCGCCTCGACGAACGCAGCATGCGAGAGTTTGCGCACGGCGTCCTGCGGATGATCTCCGAAAGGCCATCAACGGAACGCCACCTGGATCGGCTCGTCGTGAAATCTGGAGGAACCACCCGCTTCATTCGCGTGGCGGATATTGATTGGATCGAAGGCGCTGGAGTTTATGTCAACCTGCACCTTGCGGGAAAAGAACTGTTGTACCGCGCCGCGTTGAACGACCTCGCCGAAAACCTGGACCCGATGCGATTCATTCGCGTCCATCGATCCGCCATCGTCAATATCGATAGCATCTTGCATCTCGAGCCAATCTCTCACGGAGAGTTCGAAGTGATCTTGAAGTGCGGCGCCCGATCACGCGTAAGCAGAACTTATCGTGCGCTGCTCGAAAAGAGGCTCGGGCACTCCTTGTAAGCCTTACGCCTCAGGTGTCCGCGATCTGGCAATTTCAGGCGCCTCCTCCACCGGCGCGCCCGGAGCGCCTGGCGCTAAATAGTGGCGGGTGAGTTCGTCCTTCAGGATATGCAGCGCCGCGGCAGGATCGTCGGCAAATGTGAACAGATCGAGGTCTGCCTCCGAGATTACGCCGTGGCGCACCATGGCCGGAAAGTTCAGAATCTCGTTCCAGAACTCCGATCCGTACAGCACGATGCAGATTTTGCTTTCGATCTTCTTGGTTTGGGCAAGGGTCAGGATCTCTGTCAACTCGTCAAGCGTTCCAAAACCCCCCGGGAAGACTACCAATGCCTTAGCGAGATACGCAAACCAGAACTTCCTCATGAAAAAGTAATGGAACTCGAATGTAAGCTCGGGCGTGATGTACGGGTTGGGCCGCTGCTCGAAAGGCAACCCAATGTTGAGGCCGATGGACAAGCCGCCAGCATCCGCGGCGCCGCGGTTGGCCGCTTCCATAATGCCGGGACCGCCGCCTGAACAAACCACGAATCTCCGCGTGGTGGAGGAACGCTCGGGATCGTTTGCAATTTCGATGGCCCATTCCGTGACCAGACGGGCCAGTTCCCTCGCTTCGTGGTAATACCGCGCTAAACGGCCACGCTCGGCGATCCGCGCGGAGCCGAAAAACACGATGGTGTCCTGGACCTTCTCCTCTTGAAAATGAGATAGAGGCCACAAATATTCCGAGAGAATCCGCAGGGGTCGCGAATCGGCACTACGTAAGAACGATTCGTCTCGATACGCCGGCAACCTCCGGAAAGGCTCGTGAAGAGGGCGCGTCTCGTGGGTAGGCCCGGGCATGAGGTGATTATACGAACGCAGTCCGGGTGAACCCGGGAAATCAGCGGATGACTGGAATGTAGGCCGGTACGCGGGAGCGATATGCGGCGAACGACGGCCCAAAACGTTCTGCAAGCAGGCGATCCTCGGCGCGGACGCGAATTTCGTTTCCGGCCAGAAAAAAGACTAAGGCCGCGACAAACATCGGCCACCACGTCCAGGCCGCTCCCGTAGCCAGCAGCATGCCTAACATCGAGCTGTAAATGGGATGACGAACCCAGCGGTATGGGCCTGTCTGGATCAGTTCGTGATCCTCACTCAGCGCGGCCTCGTAGCGCCATTGTTTGCCCAGATGGCGGGTGGCCGCCCAGACCAGGGCAACCGACGGCGGCCCCAGAATCATGGATGCAATCAAGGACAGTGGCGATTTCTCAAAGCCAACCGGACGAATGTACATCCAAAGGAGCGCGAAGGCGACAGTTTCGAGACCAATACCCCATCGAGATGACGGCGCTCTAACCGCTTTTTTCTTTCCGGCTGACAGTTTGCGAGGCTTCACAAAGGCCAGCGACCACGCTACCCAACACAGGAAGAGTTCCACCAGGGCGACAACCTGGAGCATCCGTCCACATTATACCCAGGAAACGCGGCCGGGAACGTTACTCATCCGCATTCGTCTTAACGATATCCGATACCTTCGGCTTCCCGGTTCCCGAGAAACTGCCCATTGCCGAATTGGCATCCACACTGGTTACCCTGAACTCGCCCAGCTTCTCGTCGACGCTCCGCAAAATCTTCCCGGTCACGGGATCGCGGATGGTCCGAAGTGTGCGTGTCACCTCTAGGTGATCGCCGATCTTCACGCCATCTTTGGTTCCTATGTTCACAACCATCACGCCGTCCGTGAAGTCGGCGACTTCGCCTTTGACGTGCACCACGGGAACGGCGGAGACGGGCAGCCTGCCGGAATCTGCGTCCAGAGCCCTGCAGAGTGTCGAAACCGCTTCTGTAGTCGCTTCGCCCAAGATGGTCTGAGCGAAATTTGAACTGCTCATGCTCACGGCGCCCGCTTCACTATTGCCGGCGCCTAACAAACTTGTTGCCGACCGCTGGCTCATGCCACGGCCGCTCTCGGAAACTAGCACTTCGCCCGTGTTTACGTCAATCATGCGAGCCGTGATCGCGACCACCGCTTTGGCCTTTTTCATGCCCAGCCGGCTAATGCCGTAGTGGTCCCAACGGTCCAGCGCGCCAGCGGCGGAGGTGCTATGGTCATCGCGCCCGAATTGAGTAATATCGCCCACCACCATGGTGTCCACTCCCAGCAGCCTGCCGATTTTGGCGGCGGTCGAAGGATCGGCCCGATCGGAATTCGAAAAATTCTGCTCCTGGATCAGCTTGTCCAGCATCTCGCGATCGATCACGCGGTAGGTCCCATCCTTTAACAACTGGTCGATGACCATGTCCGATATCCCCTTACCGACGTCGGAATCCGTTCCGAATATTGTCTGGACGCTCGACCGGACCGTGCCATAGCCGAACCTCATCACGGCTACTCTGCGCTTCTGTGTTTCGGGCGGTTTTTGAGCCGGAGCGACCCCGGCGCACGCCGCCAACAGCATGAGCGCAAAACAGCTTTTGTTCATTGGTTTTCGCCTCCTTAAAGTCATCTGCCCGTGAACGCCTCCAGAGTGTCCACGTCCTTTTCCGCGGCATCCATCAGTTTCTGCGCGCTTGCCGGATCGTTGGCCCGTAAAGCGCGGCTGGCGGCATCCATGCGGGTTTCCAACCGGCTTAATGCGGCAGCCATATCCTGCCGCAGCCCCAGTCCGCTCACCGCCATCTGCTGGCGCAGCAAGTTGACTGTCCCCTGGACCGCGGCGGCCCTCGCAGAGAGCTGTACCATGCGCTCGTTGGCTTGATCCAATTCCGCCTGCGACGGACCACTCGGCGTCTGAACCGGCGATTGGACTGGGGTGGCTGGAGGAGTTGGCTGTGGGTTCTCCACCGGAGCTCGCCTTGGACTTGGGGGAGCGGCTTGCATATCCTTTCGTGGAGCAGGCACGGTGTCCGTGACGGGCCGATTTGCGGCTGTGGCCACCGGCTGAGACACCGGCGCAGGCCGGGAAATCGGAGTGGTGTGCATAGGCTCGCGGTTTACAGGCTTCGCCGGCTCAATCGAACTGGTAGGCATCGCAGGTGGCGGCGTAATCGTAGCCGCATGAGAATGCAGGAAATGCGGCACCGCAATCCCCGCGCCTACGAGTACCAGGACCACTACCAACGCGCCCATGGCCATCCACAATCCACGATGCCCCTGGGAAGAAACCGGCAGCGGGGGAGGTCCCACGGGATGTACATAGCCCGGCTGCGCGTAGCGCGCACCTGGCCCCGCTGGTTGCGTTTCCGACAATTTAGGCGGATCCATTCCCGCCTGCACCGTATCCAGCGCCTTCCGGAACGCATCCGCCGACTGGAAGCGGTGCATGGGGTCCTTAGCGAGCGCGGTCAGAATCAGGTCGTTCAGCCCAGGAGGCATCGCCGGATTCAGTTGTATCGGCGGTTTCGGCTGGGCGTTCAACTGCTGGTCGAGAATCGCGTACTCGCTGTCGCCCTCAAATGGCCGGCGCCCGGCCGTTAGCTCATATAAGGTGACGCCCACCGAGTACAAATCCGATCTCGCGTCTACCGTCACGCCATGGATCTGCTCGGGCGACATATAGTGCAGCGATCCCAGAGTGGTGCCGGGCTGCGTCTTCATCGTTTCCGTCTTGGATTTGGCAATGCCGAAATCCATCAGCTTCACCACTCCATGCGGGGTCACCATGATGTTTCCCGGCTTGATATCCCGATGGATAACGCCGTGTTCGTGAGCGCAAGCCAGCGCCGCCAAGGTCTGGCTCATGTAACTCATCACGTCCCGCAACGGCAACGTCGCCTTCTTCGAGCGTTCCGCGAGAGTCAGTCCCTCGACGAACTCCATGACCATTACTAACTGGTTGTTGGCCTGAAACGCCGTGTGCAGTTGCGCGATGTTCGGATGTAGAAAGCCGGCTAACACGCGTATTTCTGAAATGAACCGCTCTGCCAATTCGGGTTCCGAAGTAAGGTCCGGCAGCAAGACCTTCATCGCTTCCACCCGCTGGGAAATCAAGTTCCGGACCCGGTAAACGCAGCCCATGCCGCCCGCGCCGAGCATGCCCAGGACCTCATAATCGCTAATTTTGTCCCCTACCTGAAAGTTCATGCTCGTCTCCACGCCGTGCGGTCCAGGTTTCTCGCGCTAGATCGACGGCACTAGCCGATTTTATAGCAATTCAGTTGCCACCGAGTCATAAAGTTGCCCTGGGAAAATAATCCAGATGGTAATGAGAGGGTCCGTCTTTCTGGCTCATGGCGACGACGAGGGGGCATTTGCCTCCGCGCTTGCCGCATTTCTCGAATCCGGTCGCGACGTCACCTGCACCAGACGCGCCGTTTCCGACCCCAAAACTGGCCTGATCGACGTCGCGGAAGAGGGCGTCTCCTCGGATTTCCTGGTGTTGCTGCTCTCCAGGAGCTGCTGCCCGGTTCGCTGGAACTGGCCGGACTGGGACCGCCGCGTTATGCAAGAAGCCGCGACGGTGAGGACCACCATTCTCACGATGGCCCTCGATTCCTGCACTGTTCCGGGGCTACTCCGCCGCCAGAACTTCGTGGACGCTCAAGCGGATCGCCCAGAAGCCATGCGGCTATTGAAACGGTGGATTCGACGGTGCGCTCTTGGTCTGTCCGGCGCCCCGAACCCCGCGTTCTCGGCCGCCTTCGAACCGCTCTACACCGCGCTCGCGGATAAGCCCGGAGTCCTTACCTTCGATGGCGAGGAGGGCTATCGATTCGCCTCCGAAACCGCTGAAGATTTCGACGCTGTATTGCCCGTTCCCTGCCATGCCCGCTCGCTCGCCCAGGTCTGCGGCGAACTCAGCCAGCAACTCGGCCTGACCCTTACAGGTCCCGCGGACGCCAATGCCCGCCAGATCCGGAATTTGCTCTACGAATCTCGCTGTCTTCTGTTGTTGGATGGCCCATCGACGGAAGTTCTGGAAGCCCTGCTTCCCACCGGCCAAACCTCCACGCTGATCACTACCGGTCCGGTGCGCCTAGCAGAATCGCCCCAGACTTTCGAATACGGGCGGTTACTAATGGACCAACAGCGATACGCCGAAGCCTATGAACTCTTCGACCGCCTTGTCCGGCAGGAGGTAGCTCCCAAGGCCTGCCGTCAGGAATTGGCCTGGATTCTCGAGCATTGGGACCGCTTCGACGAAGCTCGCGCTCTCCGCCTTATCGATGCCGAGCCGTTCACCCAACTCAGCCTGTTCTGAACTCTTCAATCTCGCATAAACTAGTTGTCCATGGATTCGTCATTAAGCTTTCATAGCGGTTTGACACACTGGGCGGCAATGCGATCTTTCCAGGGCAAACTTTCATACCTGATGTGCATAGCCGGGTTCGTTTTTTGTGCCCTCCCGGCAGCCGCCCAGTTTGAAACCGCTGAGGTCTTGGGAACGGTGCGTGATCCTACCGGGTCGGTACTTCCCAAGACAGCCGTCGTCCTGACCAACGAAGAGACGGCGATTGAGAGCAAAACCACGTCCGACGGCAGCGGCAATTACGACTTCTTCGACGTCAAACCTGGCCGCTATATAATCACCGCGACGCTCGCTGGATTTCAAACTTTCAAAACGAGTGGCGTGCGAGTGGATGTCGGCGCCCGCCAGCGCGTGGACATAGGAATGGAAATCGGCAACATTACCCAATCCGTCGATGTTACGGGCGTAGCCGAAGTTCTCGATACGGATTCCAGCCAGCACGGCCAAGTGATCAACACGCAGCAGGTTGTGGAGCTTCCTTTGAACGGTCGCAATTACTCTGACCTGGCGCTGCTGTCGACGAACGTGCATCGCTCCCCACTATCGGTTTTGTTTGCGGCCAACGGTACCCCGCGCGAGGGCTCGTTCAACGTGAACGGGATGCGCAGCACTTACAATAACTTTCTGCTGGATGGCATCGACAACAATTCATATGGAACCAGCAACCAGGGCTATTCGAGCCAGGTGGTGCAGCCGTCGCCCGATGCAATTGCCGAATTTCAAGTGATCACGACCAACTTCAGTGCGGAGTACGGGCGCGTCGGCGGCGGGGTCATCAACACGGCCCTGCGCTCCGGAACAAATGAGTTTCACGGGACCGCCTATGACTTCCTGCGGAATACCGATCTGAACGCGGTCGGATTTACTTTCAGCCCGGCCGTATTTCAGAAGCCGACACTGCAGCGCAACCAGTTTGGCGTTACCATCGGTGGACCGATCGTCAAGAACAAGCTATTCTTCTTCGCCGATTATGAAGGGTTCCGGCAGTTACAGCGCTATTTGAATTTCGATACTCTTCCCGACTCGACGGACCGCGCCGGGATTCTGCCGAATGCTGTTTACGATCCAGTAAATCAAACGGTGTACCCCAAAGGGACGCAGATTCCGGTGACCGCTATCAATCCATTTGCGCTACAGGTTTTGAGCGCGCTTCCGGCCCAGAACGGTCCGAGCCGCTCGAACAATTACGAAGCGCTGCTGCTGATCCGCGATTACAGCGACAAATATGACGCGAAGATCGACTATCAGGTGAACGACAAGATGACCGCGTTTCTGCGCTTCAGCCAACGCAAAGATCTGCAGTACTATCAACCGGACATTCCCGGTCCTTCCGGCGGCAATGGCAACGGTTATATTCATGCCATCCAGCAGCAAGCGGCAGCCGGGTACACGTTCTCCGTCACGCCCACTTCTTTGCTCGAAGCCCGTTTCGGATTCGATCACGTTTTGGCCGGCAAGGAGCCGCCCTATCTGGGCGGACCCAGCATGGAGCAGTTATACGGCATCCCCGGTTTGCCGGCCGCGCCGAATCTCACCGGCGGCCTGAATTCGCAAAGTATCAGCGGCTTTTCTCAGTTAGGGCGGCAGACCAGCAATCCCCAATTTCAAAATCCGACATCCTTCGATCCCAAACTCAATTACTCCTTTATTAAGGGCCGTCACGATATCAAAGTCGGCTATGAATTTGAAGCCATCCGTACTGAGGTTCTGGATATCAACCCCCTTTACGGCGCCGATACGTACGCCGGCCAGTTCAGCAAGCCTACCTGCGCGCTTCTGGGCTTGGCATCCAATTGCGTTATACCCTCCGATTCGAGCACCTATAACCTGGCCGACTTTCTGTTCGGACTTCCGAGCACCATCCAACTCGGTAACAATCTGGTCACCAACCTTCGCCAGCACATCACATCGTTGTATGCGCAAGACGATTGGCGCGTCAATTCCAAGCTGACGCTGAACATCGGGCTGCGTTGGGAGTATGCGACACCGTTGTGGGATCGCGATAATCTCTGGTCTAACTTCGATCCCAACACCGATACCTTGATTCGGGCGACTAACGGGAGCATTTACAATCGCGCGCTTGTGCATCCGGATTATAAGGACTTCGGTCCGCGGCTTGGTTTCGCGTACAGCCCGGATACAAAGACGGTCATTCGCGGCGGCTACGGCATCAGCTACTCGTTTGAGAACCGCCCGGGAAGCGCGCAGGAGGGAATCAACGCGCCGCTCGCGCTGTTTGGTCTGTTGACGCAGTCGATTCCTGCGGGCGGCACCGTTCCCTCAACGTTTCTCAACACGCAGAACAGCTTCACTACCAACATCGACAGCCCCGCAAACTTCAATCCCATCGTTTCGAATATCGACTACATCCCGGCCAATACTAAGTGGCCGTATGTGCAGTCGTGGCTCTTTTCGGTGCAGCGCCAGTTGACCGGCAACACCGTCCTGGAGGTTGCTTATAACGGCAACCATAGCTTACGGCTGCCGATCCTTGGCGATTACAACCAGGCCGTGCCTAACCTTCCCGGGCAATCGTTAGGTGTTCAAGCTCGGCGGCCAATACAGAGCTTCGGTGCGATCACGTTTCTTGATCCGGTCGGGTCAAACTATTACGACGGCTTCTCGACTCGTATCGAACACCACTTCAGCCGCGGCCTGTATTTCCTGGACTCGTTCACCTGGTCCAAAGCGCTCGGTGATTCCGAGCAGGCCCTCGAATATTATCCGGGATACTATCAGGCCAATCCGCAGAACATCAACAATTTGGCCGCTGAAAAAGGCTCTTCCAGCTTCGACATCGAATTCATGGATGTTGCGAGCGTGGTGTACCAACTGCCGTTCGGCAAAGGACGCCAGTTTGGCGGGAGCATGAACCATGCGTTCGACGCCGTGCTGGGCGGTTGGGAATTGAATACGATTGTGACCGCAAACAGCGGACCGCCCATCGACGTCTCCTACGGGCCTTCGGCGGCTAACGATGTGACAGGACTTACTAACGATTACCGCGGAGAAGCAATCCTACGGCCCAATGTCACGGGATCATCCATCTCGCAGAGTAAAGGCCAACTGGTCAACACTTACTTCGCTGGTTATACCTTCACGACTCCGCCGGCATCGAATCCGTTCGGCAACGAAGCGCGCAACTCCTTCCGTGCGCCGGGGCTCGGTCAATGGGATTTGGCGGCAGACAAGACTTTCCATGTGACTGAACGCGCATCGGTCCAGTTTCGCTCGGAGTTCTTTAACGTGACAAACCACACCAACTTCGGATTGCCGACGGCTGTTACGACAAGCTCGGCGTTTGGAACCATCCGCAGCACTTATCCCGCGCGGCAGATTCAATTTGCGCTGAAGCTATTGTTCTAAATTCGCCATCAAGCCGCTACACAGCGTGCCGTTGCGCGTCGAAGGCGATCGGCTTCTTCTGAAAATACGATTCATTCGCCAGATGGCACGCGATGGCCGCATGGTTCCCGAATACCGCATCTTCGGCAACGGGTTTGCGCGTTCGCACCGCCTGGAAGAAGTTCCACAAATGCGGCTTTACGTCATCCCAGTCGGTTCCATGGAAGACCGCGTTCTCTGCGATCGGCTCGTGGCCGGGAGTAACCGCGTGCTCGGCGTACCAATGTTCCCGGTATTCGTCGCGCAACTTACGCGGGAAGCTATCGGCGTAGTAACTGGGCGAAGTATCTTTACCGGTTTGCGGTAAGTACACTAATTGCGTTCCGCCGGCTTCCAGAATGCCTTTCGGACCTATGAAACGCGCCATCTCCGGCGTCTCTCCCGCGAGACTTAGCCGTACATATACCGGTATTCCGTGATAATCGAACAGAACGGTGTGCAAATCAGGCATGTTCCGGCCGTCTTTCCAGCGAAAAATGCCGCCCATGGCCGATGCTGAGCGCGGCGCTTCGTTCCAACTCAGGGAATACAACATGCCGCTGATTAAATGAACCATCAGATCGCCGGCCACGCCCGTTCCGTACTCCTTCCAGCAGCGCCAGCGCGCAAAACGCACCGGATTGAAAGGAATCTTGGGTGTATCGTTTTGCCACGTTTCCCAATCGAGGTTCTGCGGCGTTGCATCCGGCGGAGGCGGGTATATCCAAGCGCCATTGGGGCTGTTTCGGCCAAGGCTTAACTCCACCATCTCGACATCGCCGATCGCTCCGCCCTGAATCATCTCGCGAGCCTTGGCGCACAGCGCTGAACTAACTCGCTGCGAACCAATCTGCACGATGCGGTTGTTGGCCTTGGCTGCCTGGACCATTTCGAAGCCTTGATCGATCGTGTGCGACATCGGCTTCTCGCAGTAAATATCTTTGCCTGCCTTGCAAGCGTCGGTAACCACGCGCATGTGCCAGAAATCGGGGACGGCGGCAATAATGCAGTCGATATCTCTACGTTCCAGCAAGTCGTGATAGCGGCGCGTGGTGGGCAGATTTGGATTACCGGTAATCTGCTGGGCCAGCGTATGACGGCCGTCGTATAAATCGGCCGCGCCAACGCATTCGACGCCTTCGAGCGTTATCGCATTTTCGAGCAATCCGGATCCTTGCATTCCAACACCGATGATCCCGAAACGCAGTCGATCGCTCGCCGGCGTGCTTTGGCTAGCATTCTGGATGCCGGACTCGGCCAGCAGAATCGCTTTCGATGCGCCTGCTGCAACTGCCGCGGTCTGTAAGAAGCGGCGTCGCGGTAACAACTGTGACATTTCTGAACTCCTTTATGATTTCGGCACGGAAACCGTTATGTCGCGGAACTTCAGGCCACCGGTGTGATCGCCCTGAATATAGAACGGACCGGGCTCGCCTTCGTCCGCATTCAGCGCGCCTCCGGTAATTCCATCGATTTCCTTGTGGTCGATGGTCGTCTTGCCATCTCGCACCACTGTGACTGTTCGGCCGATCAGAGTAACATCGAAAGTCTCCCATTGGCTGGGCTTGGGCGGAACCTTGACCGCCGGTGTGATTCGTCCGTAGATCGCTCCGATTCGCCGGTTGGGCGGATTTTGGTCTACCGGTTCATATTCGATCTGCAATTCGTAACGTCCGCGCAGATAAAAACCGCTATTGCCGTCGTTGGGACAGTTCACTTCGAAGTGCAATTTGAAATCGTTGAACTTTCGAGTCGTCTCCAGATTCGCGCCATGTGCTTTGTTGACCAACTCGCCATTCTCAACAACCCAGTTGTTATGGGCGGTATCGCCAATCGGCTGCCATCCTTTCAGGTCCTTGCCGTCGAACAAGGGTTCCGGTTGGCCCCACGCCGCAGGCGCGCGCCGATTCAGCGCCGGTGCGGGCAGTCCTGTCAACGCAATCGTTTTGTCGCCCTGTTTTTGCGTGCCCGTAAGCTTACCGTTGCTCGCGTCCAGTTCCCAGATCATCGGCGGATGTTTGCTGGTTCCCGGCGCGACGGTGAGCGTCAGGTGCGAGCCGTTCAATTTGTAATCGCTGACCTCGTAAACGTGCCCGCCAATGGGTTGAAACCAGATGTCGAGCTTGCCGTTCTTCTCAGATATGCCAAGCCAGTTAGACCCGATGCCATGTGGCGCCGGCACATCGAAATCCCATCGGCCGGCGAAGCCGTTGGTTTGGGCGCGCGACGCCAAGGGCGCCAGCAATGCGAGCGATAGCAAGAAAGGTACGGAACGATGCATGCTGGCAGTCTATCGAATGCTTCATTAGCAATCGATATGACTCCGATATCCTGAAAGGCGTCGTTCGCTATGACCAAGTTACGTTTGCTCGTCTTTCTGCTATCGCTACAACTCGGGTGGACACAAAACGCAGTTACGATTCAAGTGAACATTGCAAATCGCGTCGGCGCTTATAAGCCGATTTATGCCTACTTCGGTTACGATGAGCCGAACTATACCTACACGAAAAACGGACGAAAGCTGGTTGGAGAGTTGGGCGCTCTGAGCAGGACCCCGGTCTATATCAGGACGCATTTCATGCTGGCGACCGGGAACGGCACGCCGGGACTGAAGTGGGGCTCGACGAACGCCTATACGGAAGACGCATCCGGCAAGCCCATTTACGATTGGACCATCACCGACCGCATCTTCGACACCTATCTTCACGCGGGCGCGAAGCCTTTCGTCGAGATCGGATTCATGCCGAAAGCGCTGTCGGCGAATCCCAATCCGTATCAACCAACATGGATTCCCGGCGCAAAGAACGACCACTACAACATCGGCTGGACGTACCCTCCCAAGGACTATGCGAAGTGGGCGGAGTTAGTCCATCAATGGGTGAGCCACGCGGTCTCAAAATATGGGCAAAGCGAGGTGGCGTCGTGGTATTGGGAAGTTTGGAATGAGCCTGACATCGGTTACTGGCATGGCACGCCGGAAGAGTACGACAAGCTCTACGACTACACAGCCGATGCCGTAAAGCGGGCATTACCCACCGCGAAAGTCGGCGGTCCGGCTTCGACCGGACCCTCGGGCCAACGCGCGGGCAACTTTCTGCACCAGTTCCTGGAACACTGTGCGGCGGACAAGAACTTTGTGACGGGCGCTACCGGCGCGCCGCTCGACTTCATCTCATACCATGCAAAGGGCCGCCCCACAGTTGTCGATGGCCATGTGCTGATGGGCATCTCGAAAGAGGCCGAGGACGTGGAGGCAGGGTTTCGACTGGTAAACGAGTTCCCCAAGTTTCGAGAGCTGCCGATCATCTTGAGTGAGGCGGACCCGGAAGGCTGCGCCGCTTGTTCGGCGCGGGTCTATCCGCAAAATGCTTATCGCAACGGGACACTCTATCCCGCATACACAGCGGTGATGATGAAGAATATCTTCGAACTGGCCGATCGCTCGCACACGAACATCGCGGGTATGCTTACCTGGGCCTTTCAGTTTGACGATCAACCATACTTCGATGGCTTCCGGACTTTGGCGACCAACGGCATCGACAAGCCTGTGCTGAACATCTTCCGCATGGCTGGGCTGATGCAAGGCGATCGTGTCGCGGTGGAGAGCACCAGCGCCGTCAATTTGGAGACGATGTTGAAGAGCGGCGTGCGCAACGGTGAGGATGTGGATGCGCTGGCTGTGCGATCGGATCGCACGGTCTCTGTGCTGGCGTGGAATTATGCAGACGCCGATGTCACGGGCCCGGACGCAAATGTCGATCTGAACATTAGCGGGTTGCCCGGCGCGGTAAGGCGCGTGCTGGTGCGCCACTACCGCATCGACCGGACGCACAGTAACGCCTATACAGTGTGGAAGAAGATGGGATCGCCGCAACAGCCGGCGCCGGAACAGTATGCCGAGCTGGAGGCCGCGGGACAGTTGCACTTGCTGGATTCGCCCACGTGGCGCGACGTTCGTGACGGATCGGCCAAACTGGATTTCGCGCTGCCCAGGCAAGGGGTATCACTGGTTCAACTGAGCTGGTGAGGCGAGTTGGCGCGCTAGCGTAGCGTCCCATCCAAGATTCGACAATGTTCCGGGTAAGCGGGACCGAGGGCGGCCACCGTACATCGAGACGCCAACTCGCAGCCTTCGTTTCCTCCAATTACTCCCATTTCCGAACCATTTTCTGCGCGCCGCCGCGGGACACTCGGCTCACCAGCCTCAATACCATCAAGCACGGCTGCCGCTCAAAACAGCTTCTCCTGCCGCGTTTAGGAGTCTCGTTGGAGTCCGACGACTGCGACTAATTGGTTAAGGTGGTCGCGCGTCGACTCTACTTGCTGGCTCATGGCGGAGGCTGCTTGCGCGGTGCGATTGGCGTTCTTCACGTTGTTCTGCGTGACGTGGCCGATGCGCGCAATCGCCTGAGTGATATGGTTTACTCCGTTTGCCTGCTCGCGGCTACCCGTGGCGATTTGAGCGACCGTGCGGCTGCTGGTGCTAATGTTTTCGGACACTTCGCCAAAGGCCCGATAGGCAAGACCCACCAGGGCTACGCCCTTGCTGACATCGGAGATGGTCCTCTGGATGATCTCCTCGCTGAGCCGGGCGGCGTTGGCGGCGCGTTGGGCGAGCGAGCGCACCTCGGCGGCGACCACGCTGAAACCTGCTCCGGCTTCTCCAGCACGCGCGGCTTCGACGGCCGCATTCAACGCAAGGATGTTAGTGTTGAACGCAATCTGGTTGATGCTTTTCAGGACACCTGAGACTTCGTCATTGGATTTTCGAATGGCCTCGATAGAGTCCCGGAGCTCATTCATGGCCTGAGTCGCCCGATTAACCGTCTGGCCGGCTTGCTGCATGAGGCGGTCTGCTTCCGTGGCGCGATCGGCGTTGACCCGCACAGTGGCCGACACTTGTTCGAGCGAAGCGGAGGTCTCCTCAATGCAGGCGGCCTGATCCTGGGCGTCGGTAGCAACGGTTTTACCCGATTGAGCGAGAACGTCAGAGGTTTGCATGGCCTGATCGGTAGCTTGCTGGACGCCGTGAATTACCCGAGTGATTGGCCCGGTGATTGAGCGGCGGATCGTGAGGCTGACCACCAGACCGGATATAAGCAAAGTAGTCACGCAGAGTATCAGGCCGAGCCAGCGCTGCCACTCGGAAGAGACTTGCATGGCAGCAATCTGCTTGTGCAGATCGCTCGAAAAATACTCCTGCGCGGCAACGAGCGAACTTTTGAGCGTATCCGTGCGCGAAGCCAGGTCGCGCATACGATCTTGCATGGCGCTCATATTAGACGGATTCGAAAGTATCGCCCCATAGGTGCTCTTCGCGTCGGCGAAGAACTGTTCGGCCGACGAGGAGAGCTGTTGTACTTCGGAGGCGCGTTCCTGGGACAGGCCGTGAATGGCCAGAATCGCCTTTAAGCTGGAGACGACCGAACGCCCCTCGTCCGCGGCGCGGTCGAGCCCGGATGCATCTTGTATGAGGACCGCGTCGCTAAAGCTCTTCACCGCGCGTTCGAATGCGGCTTCGGCTTGCTGGCTTCGTTGCGCCGCTGGAAATAGGCCATTCGACGTGGCATCGAGGCTGTTCTCCGCACGGAGACCCTCGACTTGCGAGAGGATGGTGGACACCAAAAATCCCGCCACGAAGACTGCGATGCTTAACCAGATTTTGGCTGTGATGTTCAGACGGCGCACGATGATACCTTCGCTATTTCACTTCGAGGACTTTAACACCCGTGGTGCTGGTTCCGGCACTCACGTATCCAATGGCTCCCTTGGTCTTGGCAACGTATTCCGCCATTTCCGCATCGGAGCCCAAGATTTTGGGCATGGAGCCTTTGCCGGTGAACACCAGGCTGCGGTAGTACGTCATCAGCGCAGCATCGGTCTTGCCGAGATAGGTTTGCAAGAACGCCTCGTGGGCGGCCCCACCTTTTTCGAACACCGGCTGAACGTGACTGCCGTCGTCAAGCGAGCTTTTGGTGCCCAGAAAGACGCGCTTCAGTTCTTCCGCGGAAACCGAGGAAGCCGACACGCTGGAATTTACGATCACCTTGACATCGGCAGCCTGAAGAGGCGATGTGCCCAACAAGACCGACGCCAGGCCGAGGAACAGGATTTGAGCTATCTTCATGAAGTTTCTCCCTTTGGTTACTGTCGCGTTTAGAAATAGAATCCAGTACGGAGCAGGAACATGTTCGTTGTCGGCTTCAGACCATCTGGATTGGATTGGGGATAGAAGCCTTGGAAGGAGTACGGCTGGCCGTATCCATTCATGAAGTGACCCTCAAGCTTCAGATACCAGAAATGGTTGAGCATCACGTTGGCGGTAGCGACTTGATCGTAGATATGGTTGATCGGCAGGCTGAGATCGGCTTGTTTCCAATCCGGATAGAAGCGGGAATGATATGTGCCGAGCTCAAGGCGCTTGCATATGCGATACACGGCTGCCACGTACCAACCGCGCTGGTCAAGGCTCGTGGAGGCAGAGACGGTCGAGTTCACGAAAATGGTCTCGCGGCTATATTCCCCATCGAGCGTCAATCGCCTAAACTTATACTCCGTATAAAATTGCGTCCGATTGTCGGCAGTCACGTTGTCCTGGTACGGCATGTAAACCGGCGAGGAATATGGCGAGTACCCGTAGACCGCGGTAAGAAGCACTTGCAAGTTGGCGGTGCCCCTCAGCGATGAGGGCTGGTTGAGGTACGACACGCCGAAGATCAACCCGTTTACCAGATTGTTCCAGCGAACGTCTCCGCCAGTCTGACGGGCGCTCATTTTCTGAACACTCATCCCGAGTGCAGACAGGCCGTAGGGATAACCGCCGTAAGGGTCATAGGGACGGGCGCCCACGTAGCCCGTGTATGCGATGTCGCCGGCTTTTCTGACCGGGATATCCCCATAAATATCGACGCCGATGTGAGCGATAGTCGAGGCGCGTAAGTCGGTTGGGTAAAGCGATTGGGGGAGCAGCGCAAAAGTGTGGAGGAAATCCATATCTTGCGTGTCGTTGTATAGGCCCAGAACTGTTTTGACTTTACCCGCACGAACACCGAACCAGTCCTTGAACTTGTAGTCGGCAACGGCCCAATCCAACTGCGGATGCCATTGCCCGAGCTGGCCGATGTTGCGGTCGTACATCTGCGCGCCAACGCGGAAGTTACTCGTGACCTGCGACGACACGTTGAAGCCAAAGTCGGTGAAGGCGAAGCTTCCCTGGCTTGTCTTCATCGTTAGGAAATTGTTTTGATCGGAAGCCGCGAAGCCTTGCGTAAGAAACCCGTGAAACTGCACGGTCTTGTCGCCAATTGGGATTTGATCCCACTGCGCATTGAGCGTGGCCGGGGCCACGCATAGGACACACGCAAATCCCAGAATTTCCCGGCTCAACACTTTCCAACTCAATTGCATTTCTTGCTCCTGTTAGTGGCGCGAGGATAGAATACGCGCAGGTTTCGCCGTGAATGCTGCTGAAACGCACGCTTTCACGAGCCTTATAGCCTGCCCCTATTCGGCTACCAAATGGTTATCGGCGAAAAGGCGAACCTCTCTAGAAAAAAGACAGGCGGATAGGCCAGCCGGCCTTTGTCAGGAAGGCTGGTTGCGGTCGGGATGGAGGTGGAGGATGCCGCGGCGCAGAGCGATGGTGACGGCGTGCGTGCGGTCGCGCGCGTTCAGTTTGCCCAGGATGCTTTGGACGTGAGCTTTGACGGTGCCGGCGGCGGTGCCGAGGCGGTCGGCGGCTTCCTTGTTTCCGAGACCGAGCGCGATGAGGCTGAGCACTTCCGTTTCACGGGTGGTGAGAGCGAAATCTGGAAAAAACTCGCTGAGTTGTTGCGAGACTTCCGGAGGAACGAAACGCTTGCCGGAATGAACGATGCGGATGGCGCGGATGACTTCGGTGTGCACCATCTCTTTTAAGAGATAACCGCGAACACCGGCTTCGAGCGCCCGATAGATATCCTGGTCGCCATCATAGGAAGTCAGCGCGATTACACGGGCATCGGGAAACTCGGCGCGGATCTCGCGGGTGGTTTCATAGCCGGTCTTGCCGGGCAAACGCAAATCCATTAGGGTCACGTTCGGCCGATGCTGGCGGAACAGGCGGATGGCGTCGCTGCCGTTGTTGGACTCGGCCACCAGACGCATTTCCGGTTCGGTCGCGAGAATGGCCGCTACGCCCTTGCGAACAAGCGCGTGGTCGTCGACACACAACACGGTAATAGGTTCGGTAGTTTCGAACACGTGAGCTTACTTCTGAAGATGCACGAAGGCACTGGGAAGGTTACGTTTTGCTGCAGTGGCTGTGGGCGCGGCTAAGGAAACAGTCACCCGGCTACCCACGCCGCGAGTGCTGGAGACGGAGAGCGTGGCGCCGATTTCGGCAGCGCGCTCGCGCATACCGACTAGGCCGAAGTGGCCAAAAAGATCTCGGTCCACGTCGAAGCCATCGCCGTCGTCCGCGATGGAAAGGACAAATCCCTGGCCAGTTGCTTTGAGGGAGACGGTCAAGGTGTCGGCAGCGGCATGGCGCACGACATTCGTGATGGCCTCCTGGGCGATGCGCAGCAATTGAAATTCGATTTCGCCGAATTGGCCGTGAGAAACGCGATCGATATCGAGAACGAGCGAAGTTGCGGTGCCACCGGTGGCTTCCCGGGCGATTTTGGCTAGACTGGCCGGAAAACCGAGCGGCGAGGCATCCATGACCCGCAAACCCCACAGCGATTGACGAGCTTCGGTGGAGCAACGCCCGGCATCTTCAATGATGTCGGCGAGCGCCTCGCGATCGCGGGAGAGCGGCAGGCGGGTCCAGAGGGCCTGCAACTGCATGGTGACACCGGAGAGGCCCTGCAAAAGAGTATCGTGGAGTTCGCGAGCGATGCGGCCGCGTTCGGCCAGAACCAGATCGAACCGGCTTTGCAACCGGTTTATGCGGAGACGGTATCCGGCGGCGATGAGCAGGGCCAGGCAACCGGCGACCAAAACCCAAAACCAACTGCGCTGGTAGATCAGCGGCTCAATGACGAAGTCGAGGCCGGCGTTCCGGGTGCTCGGTATGCCATCGGCGTTGCGCGCCTGCACCTTGAAATGGAAATGCCCGGGCGGGAGATTCGTGAAAAACGCTTCGCGCCGCGTGCCGGCTTCGACCCAGGACTTGTCGTAGCCTTCCAGCATGTAGCGGAATGTGACCTTCTCCGGAGATATAAAGCTGAGTCCGGCATAGCGGATTTCGAGGTTCTTCTGGAAGGGACCGTGCAGGTCGAGGCCGTTTAGATTCTTGGGTTGGCCATTCAGAAATGTGGCGGTGATCTGCACCGGGGGCGGGATGGTGGTGCGACCCAAGTGGCGGGGATCTACCACAACCAAGCCGCTGGTGGTAGAGAACCAAAGGCGTCCATCATGAGTACGCCAGGCAGCCGGCTGAACGTCCGATTGGCATTCGAAGCGCAACTGGCCGGTGGTGAAGGGGATGCTGGTGACGGTTCGAATGCGGCCGGCCGAGAAGTCTTCGAGATCTTTTTCGCTGACGCGGAAAATACCTTTGCTTGACGCTAGCCAGAAGTTACCGGAGTCGTCTTTGAGAATGCTGTAGATACGGTTGTCGTAGAGGCCGTCTTTGGTGTGAATGTGGGTCAAGGCGCCATTCTGCCAGCGCAGTAAACCCGAACCAAGGGTGCCAAACCAGGCGATGTGCCGGACCTGATCGATATAGAAGGAGCTGACCGAGTGTGGAACGCCTGTGATCGATGCGGGGCGGAAGACGCCATCTTTCAGAACGTATAGACCGCCCGGGTCCGCGCTAACAAAAAGCTGCACGTGTTGGGTGCCGGCAATGGCGAGTACGTCGGTGACTTTCGAAGCCTGAGGCAGGTTGGGACGCTCGAATCGGACGCCATTAAAGACCCGGAGCCCCTCGTCGGTACCAGCCCAGAGTTGGCCGGTTTTGTCGACGAAGAGCGATTGGACGTCGCCCGGGAGGCCGTTACGCCGTGTGAAGGTCGAGATGACGCGGCCGTCCCGAAGCCTATTCAGGCCGCCTTCGCCTCCGGCCCACAGGTCGCCACGGCGGTCCACTTCCAGACTCAAAATGCGATTACTTACCAGGCCATTGCGGGTGGTGAGCGTGTGGAACCGGTGACCGTCAAATTCGCTCAGGCCGCAGTCCTGCGTGCCGACCCACAGGCGGCCTGCGGAATCCTCAATCACGGGGCCGGCGTCGTTGCCCGGCATGCCCTCGTGCGTGGTGTACGGGGTCACGTTGCCATCGGTGAATTGATCTAAACCATTCTTCGTGCCCGCCCACAAAGTGCCTTCACGATCGACGTACAAGGCCAGTACCGAACTGTGCGAAAGGCCGTCCCTGGTGCTGTAGGTGCTGAATTCGCCGCGGCTGCCATCGATCGGCCGGTAGCGATTGATGCCGGAGCGGGTGCCGATCCAAATGCTGCCATGGGGACCGGCGGCTAGAGCAAAGACGGAGTCATCCAGCAGGCCATCCCGGCTGGTGAACTGCCGCACCGCGCCATTTTCAATGTGAAACAGGCCGTTGTCGGAGCCGGCCCAAACGCTATTGTCCTCGGCACATTGGAGGGCCGAGATGGCACGTGGCAAGGGGGGGCCGGATTGCGCATGAAATGGTTGAAAGTGGCCGTTCCGGCCAATGCTCAGCGGGGCGTCGAAAGCGGTGACCCATTGCGTTCCGTCCTTCGATTCGCAGAAAGAATGCGTCTGATTCGAGGGCAGGCCATCGGCCGTGGTGAAGGTCCGAAAGCCGTCTCGAGCATCCCATCGTGCGAGGCCGCCATTGGTGCAGAACCAGATGTGGTCTTGCGCATCGGAAACGATACAGAAGACCTCGTCATTGGGAAGCCCTTGGCGGGTGGTGAACCGAGTTACCGAGCCATCTGGTGCGAGACGCGCGACACCGTTACCGAGGGAAGCGATCCACAGATTGCCATCCCGATCTTCGAAAAGAGAGCGGATGAGGCTATGTTCGAATTGCGAATCGTTGAATTCAGAAAATTCGTGAAAGCGAATGCCATCGAAACGGATCAGGCGATCCTGCGTGCCCAACCAAAGGAAGCCGTTGCTGGTTTGCAGGATGGAATAGATGGTGGGCTGAATCAGGCCTTCATCCTGGCCCCAGATGCGGTGCACATATTGTGTCAGTGTGCGATTGGGATCAAGCGCAAACGATTGGCGAGGAACGGCGCCGCTCAAAAGGAGCGCGAGGGCGATCGGAAAGGTCAGCGAGCGGTTGAAAGGCACAAGGTGGTGCTGAGATTATTATAGCGGCGGGCAGGTGAAAGGAGAGGGCCTGCGTAGGCGTTAGATGCTTAGATCTTCATTCGTAAACCGAAGTGCTTTAACAATTCGGCCTATTTAAGGTACGACTCGGCGCAAGGTTAGCCGGGTCGTGGATTGAACTGGGAACAGAGCGCAAAAGTCTTCTCCAGATGCTCGACAAACACGCGGCTTTTAACAGACATCTTGCGGCTGGCAGGCCGCACGGCAAGAATCGGCACTGTCCGCTCAAAGGGCGTTAGAAGACGGAGCACCGTGCCTTCTCTGAGTTCCGCGGCAAAAAGCCATGCCGGCGCTTGGGCAATCCCTAAGTGTTCAAGCACACCCATTCTCATCTGTTCGATATCGCTGGTTCGAAAGACTCCTTTGGGAATAACATACTTCGTGTCCTTTCCGGAGCCAAGTTTCCACGGCTGCACGGAACCCCGCTCGATAAAGACCACTGCTCGGAAGCGGCTGAGGTCTTCCGGCGATTCCGGTGCGCCGTAGCGTGTGAGGTACTGAGGAGTCGCGACAAGAATGATCGTCGTCTGCGCGAATCTTCGCGCCACCAGATTAGAATCCGGGAGGTCGCCCGAGTGGATAGCTAGATCGAAGCCGTCTTCAACGATTGTTGTCGGACTTCCCGAGGCTGCCATTTCAACCGACATATCGGGGTACGCAGCAAAAAAAGCGGGCAGTTTTGACACCATATGAAGACGGGCAAACGTCGGCGGAACTGTAACGCGGATGAGGCCTTTCGGTGCGGTCTGGCCTCGCGAAATTCGTGAAGTCGCGCTTTCGAAATCATCGACAATGCGCGACGCCGATTCATAAAAGTCACGACCTGCCTCCGTCAAGGCAATTGAACGAGAGTTGCGATGAAGAAGCTGGGCGCCGAGTCCGTCTTCAAGGGCTGAGATTTGTTTGCTGACGGCGGGCTGACCAATTCCACGTTCTTTCGCAACCGCGGAGAAGCTGCCTTTTTCGACGATTCGGACGAACATCTGCATCGCATCGAATTTGTCCACGTGCCTTTATCCTCCAAGGAATCGGTTGTATTTGCCGGGGCAGGGCGCCATCAAGTATTCCCAATCGGAATGGCTGGTATTCCCAAAGCGCCCAAACTGGTTGCAAGGATGGCGCATCGGATAACAGTCTGACAGATTCGAAGATCGAAATCGCTTGAATCGGCGAATTGATGAATTGTTCTCCGGCCGGAGAACGCAAAGGAGACCCAATGTCCAACTCAACACAGAAAGTGGCACTTGTAACGGGCGGTTCGCGCGGCATCGGCGCCGCAATCGCTAAGAGACTGAGTGCTGACGGATTCAATATAGCCATCACGTACTCGAAGGGAGCGGATGCCGCCGAATCGCTAGTGAAAGCCATTGAAGCGGATGGCGGAAAGGCCATCGCTATCCAGGCGGACGCCGCCGACACGCAGGCGGTTAAAGGCGCGGTGGAAGAAACCGTTTCCAGTTTCGGCCGCCTTGATGTGCTCGTTAATAATGCCGGCACAGTTATTCCGAAGACGTTTGAACAGACCCCGCTGGAAGAAATAGATCGCTTGATCAACATCAACATCCGCGGCACACTGGCGGCAACGCAGGCGGCACTTAGACATATGAATAATGGCGGCCGCATCATTATGATCGGCTCGAGCGTCGGCGAACGCGTCATGACTCCCGGGTTAGTGGCATACTCGGCCACGAAAGGCGCCGTGAAGATGTTCGCTCAGGGGTTGTCGAGAGAGGTCGGAAGCCGGGGTATCACAGTCAATAACATCCAACCCGGTCCGATCGACACGGATTTGAATCCTGCCGCCGGCGAGTGGGCCGTGCCCCAAAAAGCCAACACAGCCCTGGACCGTTACGGGCGTGCTGATGAGGTTGCCGCGTTGGTGGCGTTTGTCGCCGGTCCCGAGTCTTCGTACATTACTGGCGCAAATCTTACGGTCGATGGCGGAACGAATGCGTGACCGGGAAACACGGCAATGGAAATGACTTCACTCCGAGACAAGACGGCGCTTGTGACTGGGGCGTCGAGAGGAATTGGGCGCGCCACCGCATTGGCGCTTGCTGAGGCAGGGGCAAAGGTCCTGGTTCATTACAGCCGGTCCGCGCAGGAAGCCGAATCTGTGGTCGCCGCCATCCGAACGAAAGGCGGACGCGCCGATGCCATCCCGGCGGATTTGGGAACTCCGAACGGCGCTGCGAGCGTTGCCCAGCAGGTGCGCTCCATCGTCGGCGATCGGTTGGATGTGCTCGTATCGAACGCCGGAATCAGTAAGGCGGCGCCTATCGGCGATTACACTGTAGAGGATTTTGACAACCTGTTTGCCGTAAACGTCCGAGGCCCGTTCTTCCTGGTACAGCAACTTCTTCCGGTACTTCGCGAGGGCTCAAACATCGTCGTTATCTCTTCGGCCGTGGCTCGCACGGTGGTGGGCAATCCGAGTCTGGAGAACCCTTCGATCCTTGCCTATGCCTCTACCAAAGGGGCACTTGAGACTCTGGTTAAGAATTGGGCCGCGATTCTCGGGCCTCGCGGCATACGCGTGAACGCTGTCGCACCGGGCATAATCGACACCGATCTGTCAAATTTTACGAAAACCGAAGGGGGGCGTGAAGTCGCATTGGGAATGCAGGCCTTGAAGCGGCTCGGCAAGCCTGAGGACATTGCCGATGTAGTGGCTTTTTTGGCCTCCGATGGAGCGCGCTGGATCACAGGTGCCAGCATTCCGGTTGATGGCGGATCGAAACTCTAAGAATCTAGCGCATCTGATTCCTCTAGCTTCCTCCTGTTATATCTCTACCCCACAGCGTTTCGGGAGGAGTATGAGAAAGCTATCGAGCAGGAGTTTCGCGATGAACTAGCAGAAGCGCACATGGGGTTTGGAGTTGTCTGGCTTTGGATGCGTCTACTGTTCGGCCTCGCGGTTTCGCTTCCCATTTAGCTTGCGAACGAGATCGGACGCGATAGCCGGCACGCGTTGCGGCTTTGGGCGAAACATCCTTGGCATACGAGCTTCGCGGTTGTAGCGCTTGGCGTCGCCATTGGCGCGAATACGGGGGTCTTCAGTGTCGTTAACGCACTGTTATTGCGCTCGCTGCCTTTTCGGGATCCGGCCGGGTTGGCGGCATTGATTCATTTTCTTCCTCCGCATGATAGTGCGGCGCAATTCGACTCCTGGCGGCATTCCGAT
This sequence comes from Bryobacteraceae bacterium, assembly GCA_036272835.1. GTDB lineage: Bacteria > Acidobacteriota > Terriglobia > Bryobacterales > Bryobacteraceae > Bog-105. The sequence continues at coordinate 188,858 of DATAXY010000025.1, read as the reverse complement.
TACCTTCAGGATGCCGCTCTGTTTGAAGACGGCGACTTGAACATCGGCGATCCGCAACATATGTTGCGGGCCCACATCGCAATGACCTCGCGCAATTTCTTTTCCTTGCTGGGTTCGCGACCGGTAATCGGAAGAACATTTGCATCGGGAGATTCTGCAGTCGCGGTGATCGGCTATGCGCTGTGGCAAGACTTGTACGGCGGCAGCGATCAGGTCCTCGGGAAGACGATCCGCGCATACGGATTGCAACCGCATCCGGACGAGCCGTTGACGATCATCGGGGTGATGCCCGCGGATTTTGATTATCCGGCAAGCACAGTTCTATGGAAAGCGGCTGAGTATACGCGAGGTAACAACGGATGGGCAACGATCGGACGTCTGAGACCCGGCATCAGTTGGACCCAAGCACGTGCGGCATTCGCGGCCGATGTGCATCACCTCGAGCCACACCGCAGGTTACGGACTGATTGGATTCCAACGATGATGCCCCTCGAGGACGAGCTGGCGGGGCACGTCAAACAAGCCTCGCTTCTTCTGATCGGCGTCGTGATATTGACTTTGCTCATTGCCTGCGCCAATTTAGCGAATCTAATGCTGGCGCGGGCAGCCGATCGGCAGCACGAGCTTTCCGTCCGTTCGGCTGTGGGAGCAAGCCGGGCGCGTCTCGTCCAGCAGGTATTAACGGAATGTCTGCTCCTGGCGATCGTTTCGGCTGGGCTTGGCTTAATCGTGGCAGGCTGGGCAACTTCATTAGCCAGCAAAGTGCAACCGGCCGCTTTGCCATCGCAGGCCTACACGATTCTCGATGCGAGGGTGCTTGGATTTACGGTCGGGCTCGCGGCGTTAAGCGCAGTACTGTTCGGACTGTTGCCTGCCCTGAGCATTGGCCGAATGCACATCTTTGCCGCCCGAGGATCTACTGAGTTGCACAGCTCACGGATCGTGCGCGATGTGCTGGTTGCGGCCCTGATAACGATCACAATTGTTTTACTCACGGCTTCCGTCTCGGTCGCGCGAGCGGTGTCTCATGAGCTTCATATCGACCGTGGATTTAGGGCCAATGGCGTCATTACCGCGAGCGTTGCGCTGGATGGCACGGTCCGCGGCAAGCCTGGGCTTCGGCTGCAGTATTTCGAAGAGGTGCTGGATCGTCTGCGGCACCTGCCGGGAGTGCGAAGTGCAAGCTCAACCGAGTTTTTACCTCTCTTGTCTGGAAAGTTCTTGGGTGGTCCGTACGCGTTCGATGGTCATCCGTCGGCGCATGGCACCGGCACCGATATTATTCCGATCATGGCCGGCTACTTTGCAACGACAGGCGGGAAGGTTCTTCACAGGCGCGAGTTTACCGATGGCGAAATCCGATCCAACGCCAATGTCGTGCTCGTCAACGAAACATTCGCGAGGTTATGGGTGCTACCGGCAGAAGCCGTTGGACATATGGTCACGGAGGCGGATGGAACCGTTCGCAAGATCGTCGGCGTTGTCCGGAATCTGGATTTCATGGGCCAGTACATCTCGGACGTTTTCGATGTGGATCCTTCAGAGACTTTCATTCCGGCGCACAACCCCGGAGGATTTGACTCGACTTTCGTCGTCAAGGTCGAAGGACGGGCCGAAGATCATGTAGCCGAGATCCGGGCTGCTTTGCAGTCGGTTGATCCAGGTGTTCCGGTGTACTCCGTGGAAACGATGCAGCAGCGGATGGATCTGGCCTTTGCCCGTCCGGCGTTCTATCGAACGGCGCTGGTCTTCTTTACGAGCTTTGCTCTGTTGTTGGCGTTCATCGGCATCTACGGTGTCGTCTCGTATGCAGTCACGCAGCGAACGCATGAGATGGGTGTAAGGCTGGCGCTAGGAACAACACCCAGTCGCTTGCGCGCAAGGTTTGTCTATCGTGGTTTGGCAACTGTTGCCGTTGGCACTTTCGGTGGAATGGCCTGCGCTGCGAGTACGGGAAAGCTGTTGAGCGGTTTGATTGAAGGAGCAAAAGCCATCGACGTTGCGACTTATGTTCTCGCGACCATCTCAATCTGTCTGGTTGCAGGGGTGAGCATCTGGGTTGCTACTCGCCATATTGCCAATATGGATGTGGTAGAGATCCTTCGCGCAGAGTAAGTCCGCGGAAGCATCTCTCGTGAAATGGGTCAGACTGGCCGGACTGATCATGTAGCGGTGAAAAAGTCGAAATTGGACCGGACGGGACTGGGTGTGACTGTTCCAACCAGTGCCGCTATCAACGATTGAGCCCAGGAACGGCGCACGGCGATCTCCAAAGCGCTAACGCTGGCCAAAATCCGCGGTTAGCCGTGCTGGGCGACAGACGGAGTGTGTTCCAGGGCAGCCAGAGCGGCGCCCATGATTTTGGATAAGGGGAGTATCTGGGCGGCCGCGCCAATCTCGACGGCGGCTCTCGGCATCCCGAAAACGACACAGGACTCCTCATCCTGGGCGATAGTGCGGCCATTTAGATGTCGTAGACGGAGCAAGCCCTCGGCGCCGTCCGTGCCCATGCCCGTCAGAAGAATTCCAACAGTGTTACGCGAGTTGCATTCCGCGACTGATCGGAACAGCACGTCAACTGAAGGGCGCTGGTAACACACGCGGGGCCCAGAGCGAACCACGACTCGCCAAGGCGAGGACAATTTCGAAACCATCATATGGAAATCGCCCGGCGCAATGAGGGCCTGGCCTTCCCGAATAATGTCGTTGTGCTGCGCCTCGCGGACCTCAATGCGGCAAAGGGAATTGAGACGTGCGGCGAACGCGGCGGAAAAGGCGGCCGGAATGTGCTGCACAATGACAATAGGCGGCGAGTGGGCTGGAAGAGCTGTGAGTAGGGCCTCGATGGCCTGGGTTCCGCCCGTCGAGGCGCCAATGGCGATCAGGGAGTCCGAAGGGAAATTGGAGCGGTCGGTTTCGGGCAGCCCGCTGGGTGCGAGGCCGGCGAGCGCGCGGCGAGCCCGGGCAGCAGCAGCCGCACGAATTTTCGCAGCCAGAGTCTGCGGTAGTTCACCGACGGAATTTGGGCCCTGGGGTTTGGCCAAGACGTCAACAGCGCCGATGCGCAAGGCCTCAATGGCGGTCCGAGAGGCGGATTGTGTGAGTGAGCTGATGATGATGACAGGCATCGGCTGGTAATGCATGACTTTTCCAAGGAACGTAAGCCCGTCCATGCGCGGCATCTCAACATCGAGAGTCATGACGTCCGGCTTCAGTTTCAGGAGCAGGTCGCGCGCGACGAACGGGTCAGGCGCCACGGCGATCACTTCCATGTCAGGCTGCTGGTTGATGGCATCCCGAAAGAGACGGCGCACCAATGGCGAATCGTCTACCACGAGAACGCGAATCTTCCTGCCTGCCTCAACCGGACTCATGCGTCTGCCCGGAAATGAATGCCCGCGGAGACTACTTCAGGACCAATCTGGAAATCGACGCGGCACGCCTGAGGCAATCTCTGAATGGAACGCTGCTCAACGATCCAGGTGGCGACGGGAGAATCCAGGTCGAACAGGCCGTTTTCGGGAATCCGGCTCAGAGTTGCCCCACACATGATATTGGCAAGTTCACTCATTACATCTGCGATCTTTTCGTCATCGGGGCATTCGGATCCGGAAAAGGCGGCCGCGATTTCCACTGACGTCTGTCCTGGGAAGGAGAGCCAGAAGTCTCCCCGGCGAGCGCCACTGAAACTAAGCTCGACTTCGATCCGCGGCACAAAATCTTCCCCGGGAGGCTCAGCGGGACCATCGACCATGGTGAAACACATGGATTCCAGAACATCCAGGACCGATTGCGAGAGCGAGAGGTGCACATCTTGAATACTCACTTCAGCCTGCATGTTGTACCTCCAGGGCGTGTTCGACCTGCTCCCGCAACGCTTCAGGCGTAAAGGGTTTGATTAAGTAGCCACGCACACCCAATTCGCGCAGATGGTCCATTCGGGTAGCGGTGGCGTCTGTTGAAACGACAATGATGGGCAGCGCCTTGGTAAGACCATTGGCCGCCAGCTTGCGGACAAACTCCTCGCCATTGAGGCGCGGCATATTTATATCCGTCAGGATGATATCGACCCATTCGCGATCGAGGAGATCGAGTGCCTCAATGCCATCAGACGCTTCGAAATAATCGCCCGCTTCAAAGCCGGAGGCTTCGAGAGTCCGGCGGATGAACGCACGCATGGCGTGCGAGTCGTCAACGATCAGAACCCGGAACGACATGCTTTTGCTCCTTTCGGTACCAGTTCTTGGTCCAGATCCGCAGAACCATGCCAATGGACCTTTCCATTGGCCAAATCGAGGCGCACCGTTCTTGAAGCGGAGCCACCGACTTCTTCGGCGTCAATAAGGACGCCGGCGGACCATAAGATTTTCTTGCAAGCCAGATAATTACGCTTGCCGATGTTGAACACGCCCTGGGAATCGAGCACCTGTGCGCCCCCAATTACCCGAACAATCAGACGTTTCTTTTCGGCGCCGGCGGCATAGGCGGCGTTAAACAACGCCGGAATGCCGGTATCGGCAAACATAAAAGGACGTCTCTGTGCCTTCTCCCGGTCGAGCGAGGATTCCGGCAGCATAAAGTGCAGAAGACCGCCGACACGCGCCACAGGATCGTAGATAGAAACTGCGATGCACGATCCAAGCGCGTGCGTGACAATGACCGATTCAGGGTCCCGCGATACTTGGCATTCGGCGATTCCGACGGTGAGCATAGACATGGCTTACGCACCCTCGCGGGCAGGCACGCCGGTTTTTTGGAAAACGGCCGGTCGAACAGGAGCCAACGAAGGATGCTTGCTCGTCATTGCATCGGAGTGACCGATGAAGAGGAAGCCTCCGGGTTCGAGATGGGCGACGAGCGAGTCGACGACGCGCCGTTGTGTCGGTGGATCGAAATAGATCATTACGTTTCGGCAGGAAATAAGTGGAAACTGATAGCCCAAGTAAATGTGCTCAATGAGATTCAGCTTGCGGAACTCGATCTGATTTTGCATTTCGGGCTTGACGCGATAGAGCCCTTTCGACTCCGCTTCGCCCCGAAGAAAATAACGGGGAAGCCATTCTTGGGGTAGGGGCGCAACCCGCTCTTCGGAATAGATCCCCTTACGCGCGGCGGTGAGAGCTTTGCCCGAAATGTCAGTGGCGAGAATACGGCACGATTTGGCGGCTGAAAAGCCTAGTGTCTCGATAGTTGAAAAAAGTAGCGAATACGGCTCTTCCCCGGTGGCCGCAGCGGCACACCAAATGCGAACTTCGGGGCGGCCAGCCAACTTCGGGAGGATGTGCCTCTGCAGAAAATCGAAATGAGCGGGCTCGCGGAGGAATGACGTGTGGTTGGTCGAAATGGCGTCGATCAACTCCATCAGTGAGTTGGTCGTGCGGTCCGCCAGGAGGCGTTTTATGTATTCGTCGCACGAAGCCAGACCATGAGCTCGAACGAGTTTGCCGAGACGCGCGGCGACAAGCTGCTCCTTACCTTGGTGCAGATCGATGCCCGCTTTCTCGTAAACCAATCTTCGTACCGTTTCGAACGAGCGGGCGGATAAGCTTAGGTTCGGACTGGGATCAAGCAGACTGCGTGGCGGCATGGGTGCGATCCCCGTACACGGCATCAATGTCCAGAATGAGGCCGACTCGGCCGTCGCCCAGAATGGCTCCTCCGGCAACTCCGCGAACCTTCTTGAGGGCTTCGCCCAGGCTCTTTATTACCACTTCCTGCTTGCCTAACATGTCGTCTACCAATAGACAAAAGCGAGACGGGCCGCTTTCGGCGACAATGACGAGGCTTGCCGCGGCTTCGTAGGATTTCGGAACGACGCCGAAGACCTTATGCAGCCGAACCACGGGGAGCAAGGAACCGCGCACGAGGAGCATCTCGGCTTTTCCTTCGACGGTGAACACCTTGTCCGGCGAAGGGCGGAACATTTCCCGGACCGCGTAAATAGGAACGATGTAACGTTCCTTTCCGACCGTAACGACCAAACCGTCGATGATTGCCAACGTCAGCGGCAGCTTGATCGAGAACGTTGTGCCTTGGCCCGGAGTAGATTGGATCTCAATACGCCCTCGCAGTTTCTGCACGTGGCGGCGAACAACGTCCATCCCGACGCCGCGGCCGGAAATATCGGTAACCTTCTCGGCGGTCGAAAAACCAGGTTCAAAGATGAGGTTATAGACTTCGGAATCGGTCAGAGGCGCATCCGCAGATACCAAGCCGCGGTCGGCGGCCTTGCGCAGAATCCTTTCGCGGTTCAATCCGCGTCCGTCGTCCGACAGTTCAATGGTAATGTGACCGGCCTGATGGAAAGCTTTGAGCGAAATGCGCGCCACCGGATTTTTTCCGTTCGCGATGCGCTCCGCCGGGGGCTCCACGCCGTGGTCCGCGGCATTTCGGATCATGTGCATTAGCGGATCGGCAAGATCCTCAACCAACGTGCGGTCGAGTTCGGTGTCCTCGCCTGAAAGATTAAGCTCCACTTTCTTGCCCGATTTGTGGGTCAGATCGCGGACCAGACGGACGGAGCGGCGAAAGAGTTGTCCAATCGGCACCATGCGCATAGACATAGCCGTCTTCTGGACGTCGGCCGTAATTCGCGAGAGTTGTGAGAGGTTACGCTGCAGCTTCGGATTCGCTGCGTTTGCGAGATATTCATCGTGCCGAAGAATGGATTGGGAGATAACCAGTTCGCCCACCATGTCGACTAGAAAATCCAGCTTAGAGGTATCGATTTTGATGAAACGGGCTGCCTCAGAATCGACGCTTCGATCATTAGTAGAAGATTTCGCTGGTGGCGCCGCAGCAGCAACGCTGGAAGGACCGGTTGTGGGTTCGGACGGCGGAGCAGGCCTTGTTTCTGGCGCGACAGCGTCTTGCGGCACGACCTCGGCTGTGGGGTCTTCCACCCGCGGTGCAGCCTGCGGTTCGGCGAGTGTGTCTTCAGATAAAGGTTCCGCTACGGGCGTCCCAACCATGAGCTCTTGGACGCGCTTAATCAATTCCCCGCTTTCCCGGGCAGGGGCCGGAACTCTGCCTTCGAGTTGGGCCTCGACGCGCTCAATTTCTTCCTTCAAATAGTCGGCGCTCTCGAGGATAATATCTACCACTGGGCCAGAGATCGACATCTGTCCGTTGCGGGCCAGATCCAGCAGCGTTTCGACCTCATGCGCAACGGCCTGAATAGCGGGAAAATCCAAAAATCCCGCCAATCCCTTGACCGTGTGAAAGCTGCGAAAGATGGAGTGCACCGCGTCGGTGTTGGCCGTGTCGTTTTCGAGTGCAAGTAGCTGGCCTTCGAGGGAAGAGAGATGGTCGCGCGATTCGAGGATGAATTCGGCGACCAATTCCGGATCCGATGCGAGCGACGCGGCTGGCGTGCTAACCGGCGCTGGCCCGGTAGAAGACTTACGATCTATTTCCTCAGTCGATTGTTCGATCGGACTCGGTTCGACCACGCCGTCGCCGGCCTGCTGAATCTCCTCGCCCAGGCCTTCCTGTTTCTCTTCGCTTCGCTGGAGCGCCTCCTGGAGCTTGGTGATGCTATCGAGAATGGGCGTGCTGTCGCCGTCCGGCAAAGCATCAATAAGATTCGCCGTCAGCTCCGCAACCTCGCTCAATTCGTGTTGCGCGGCAGATTCGGAGAGGAGTCTTAGGCTGCTCGTCCACGAGTCAACCGTGTCCTGAGGGATCGGTTCAGCGCCGAGCATGACCTGCGCAGCGATATCGTCCAACGAGGATTGAAGTTTGGATCTGGTCTCGGAGAGAGTGGGTGAGTCGATCATCATCTTTCTCCGAACCCTACTTACGCAGGCGTTCCAGACCGCTGATCTCGGAAGCGGTAAGGATTTGTTCGATATCGATCAGAATTTTGACGCTATCTCGAACCTTGGCCATCCCAAGGATATAACCGAGGTCTTGTCCGGTACCGAATTCGGGGGTGTCCTCGATTTCCGATCCGTTTAGCGTGACGACTTCGGAAACCGAGTCCACCAGGACCCCCATCAGCATTAGCCCATCCTCGCCCCGCACTTGCACGACGATGATGCAGGTACGTTGTGTGGACTCAATCTTGGGCATCCCGAATTTTGTGCGCAAGCAGATGACCGGCACCACTTTGCCCCGCAGGTTGATCACGCCTCTAATATGCGGTTCGGCTTGAGGCACGAATGTGATGTCTTGCAGTCCCATGATTTCGCGGACTTGCAAGACCCGGATTCCAAACTCTTCGCTGGCCAACGAAAAAGTCAGATACTTTCCCGCACGTTCCTGGCCTACGGGAAGGGCTCGATCGATAACGGCTTGGTCTTTCATGTAATCTCCGCTCGAATAGAAAATAGTCTTGTTGAGGATCTCGGATTGCTTTTGGTGCTGCTCAAAAACTGCTGAACGTCTCGGACCGAGCGGATTCCCCGCTGTCCATCGGCAGGAAATCTTCCGGGTCCGTGGACTCAATGGGTGCGAGGGACCGGAGAGGTTCACTCTTCTTCAGAAGCTCCAGTTTTCTGACGGGCTCCTTTGCGAAAACTGCTGAAGGAGTGGGTGTAGCGGGTATCTCTTGAGAGCTGAACGATTGAGTTTTGGAAAGGCCCGCCAGCGCCTGAAGGCTTTGAATGCCTTTTAGGATGGAGCGCGCCTGTTCGCCAAGTTCTTCGGAAGCGGCAGCGCTTTCTTCGGCTCCAGCAGCTGCCTGTTGCGTAATTTTGCTCACGTGAACAATGGCCTGCGATACTTGTGCGATCCCCTGAGCCTGTTGACTGCTGGCTTCCTTGACTTCCTCGAGCAAATTACCAACGTGGCCGCCACCTTCGGTAATCGCTTTGATCACGCTGGCCACCTGATCGAGCTTGCGGCTGCCTTTTTGAGTGTTTTCAATCGCTTCCTCAATCAAGATGGCCGTGTCTTTCGCGGCCGCCGCGGAACGTTGGGCGAGATTGCGGACCTCGTCGGCAACCACCGCGAACCCCATACCGGCATCCCCGGCCCGGGCCGCTTCGACGGCCGCATTCAGGGCGAGTATGTTGGTCTGGAAAGCAATCTCATCGATGGTCCGGTTGATTTTGGCGACCTTCTCGCTAGACGCCTGAATGGCTTCCATAGACGCGATCATGTCTTTCAACGCTACGTTGGAACGGCTAATCTGGCTGGACGTGTCGGCCATCATAGAACTCGCTCGCGCTGAATTTTCCGAATTACGCAAGGTCATCGCACTCATCTCTTCAACTGAAGACGAGATCTCCTCTATGGAAGCGGCTTGTTGTGAACAGCCGTTTGAGAGTGTGTGGCCCGATGACGATACTTGCGAAACGCATGCAGCCAGGCGATTGGCATTCTCTTCAAAACTGGCCACAATGGCCAGCAATTCGCGAAACACTCGACGCCGGGAGTACAGGCAGAGCAAGACACATACTGCCAGCGCAATACCAGATCCTATCCAGACCGCAACCAAGCTTGAACCCCCGAAGCCACTCGCGCTGCTGGCTAAGTCGGAAGCGGTGGCCAGACGAACCGAGGTCCGCCGCTGTTCTAAATTAGCGATGGCATCGAAGGCTGGGAGGAGACGCTCGTGAAGCGCAGTAACGGCATCGTCCTTTTTGCCCTGGTGGCTCAGTTCGGAAATCTCGGCCACCGATGATGACACCAGATCCAGCGAACTTTCAAAATTGTGTGTCAATTCGCGGTCCTGTGAGTCGGCAGGCAGCTTGCTGTACTCGCGTTCGTGGGACCGAACAGCTTCAAGATCTGTGTTGACGCCACTGTCGTAGGAATGGGCCTCGTTTGCGTCTTTAGCAAAAGCCTGCAAGATGACAAGCCTGCGGATCTCGAAGAGCGGCTGATCCATTTTAGAGAGCTGTCCTAGCGCGGGAAGCGAGCTTTGTGCGAGCGAATCGGTGGACGCGGTCAATGACGTGATAACAAAGATCGAAAGTACGGCCAAGAGCCCCGTGATGGCTCCCAATATTGCAGGCGGCAGAGTGACGTGTTGCGCGATTGTATTGTTTTTCATGTACAGTTCCACGGCGCAAGACGGGCATAACCCGCCCTTGCGCGCTTTTTTTCACCGCGCAAGACGGGCATAACCCGCCCTTTGCGCTCGTTCCGGCGCACGCCCGGGCGCGCCAAACACGCTGGGCGTATCCAGTGCAAGCGCATCTCCAGTGCGTTCTAAAAGAGCTATCGGACGTACGACCGGAAAACTTGAGAATGGCGGAAGCGAAATGGGTGGGATTATTCCGACAAAGTCGAGGCTGCGAGCTCGGGTCTGGTCGTTAGATTACACCGATGGCACGGCCGGCCAAGCCGACGGCTAACCAAAGCAGCAGCGAGACAACGGCCACAAATTTTTGAAGGAACTTACGGCCGCCTTCCCGTTCGAATTTCAAGATTCGCATCTGAACGACGAAGTAGATCAGCACAGCCAGAGCGAGAAACAGCATTTTTAGACGAAAGGCGAGGTTGTAATAGCATTTCAGGGGCTCACCCGAGAGCAACAGGAGTCCACTGACTACGCTTGCGATAAGGCTCCCCGTCAAATAAGGCATGAGTTCCAGGGCGAGATCCTCGGCAGAATGGCTCTTCAACCCCAGTCCCAGCAATCGCAAATCGATAATCAAGATGGCTCCGCCCAACATGGCGAGCGCAAGAAGATGGACCATTTCGACTACCGGGAACGCGTAACTGGATTGCTGCATGAAGACGCCGAGAGACGTCTGACCTAGCCATTCAAATAGCGGCAAAAGGGACATCGCTAATTTTGGAAATAGGCAATTGCGCGGCCGGCGCAAATGACTCCGGCCCACAACGTCAGCGAAAAGATTCCCGCCAGGCGCGCTTGAAGCGGCGTCGCCACACGATCGCCCCAGGCAGCCACGTCACGATAAATGGTGAGATGGAAGATCAGAGGATTCAGGCCGGCCAGCAGAAGCAAAATCAGCTTGATTCGAAAGGCAGGGTTTCCATACGAGTTAGCCGCTTCCGCCGAGAACAGCAGAAAGCCACTTATGAACATCACCCCGAATCCGGTCCACGTCAACGGCAGAATTTGCCGGGCGATTTGCGAGACGCCTGTGTGTTTTAAGACCAAGCCCAGAAGGCGCAAATCGAGAATCGCCACGGTACCGACGAGCAGCGTGATTCCCAGAACGTGAATCGTTTCGATAATTGGAAATATCCAGACCGAGTCGCGGATCGCCGTCCCAATCCCGGACTGGTAGAGCCATTGGCAGAACTGCTGCAGCACTTGGTATGGGTCAGGATAGCAAGGAAGTTTGGCCTCCGCTTGCATTCGGGCCGGACATCGGTCACACTAATGGGTCAATGCTCGCGGCGAGAACCGTAGTTCCATTGATTTTGGCGTTACCGTTGCTCGCCCAGGCCCAAGCGGCAGCAGGTATTCCGGTTACCGATCCTTTGGTGTTGGCCAAATGCGGAACGTGCCATCCAGCGGACGGGCGCGGGAACATGCAATATATCTCTTCGGAACGAGCGACGCCGGAAGGCTGGGAAGATGCGCTGAAGCGAATGATTCGTACGAGCAGAGTGACATTGACTCCGCCCGAGGCGCGAGCCATTGTGAGGTATCTCAGCGCTCAACACGGCCTCGCGCCGGACGAAGCCAAGCCCGTAATGTACTATGCCGAGCGCCGGATTCACGACGAAACCGGAGTCGCCAGCGAAAAGGTATTGGATACATGCGCTAAGTGCCATTCTCTCGGGCGCGCGCTTTCATGGCGGCGAACTCCGGACGATTGGAAGGAATTTGTCGCGGCTCACGCTGCACGCTATCGGCTTCCGGCGAACCCGGAGGCTATCGCGTATCTCTCCAGGAGCGCGCCGCTTGAGACTCCAGAGTGGGCGGCCTGGAGCACGCATACGGGCCAGCCGGAGCTAACTGGCCGATGGCTGGTGACTGCTCATGTGCTGGGCCATGGCAAGTTCTATGGAGAGATGGAAGTCAAGCCGGGTGGTACGGACGGAGAATACTTTACGAGAGTGGTTCTGAAATCCGTCGACGACGGCTCCGCTCTACTTCGGAGCGGCCACATCATGGTCTACGCGGGATACGCATGGCGCGGACGCTCGCAAGGCGGCGCCACGCCGAACGCGCCTTCCGACGATCTCAAAAGCGAAGCGCGCGAAGCAATGTGGGTTTCTCCGGATGGGTCGGAGGCGGAGGGACGCTGGTTTTGGGGTCAGTATCAGGAGTTCGGCTTCGATGTCAAAATGCAGCGGGCCTCGTCGGGTCCGACGGTGCTCGTCGTTAATCCGCCGTCCTTAAAGGCGGGTTCGCAAAGCGCGCGTATTCGCCTGATTGGGGACCGTTTCCCCGTGCCGGCGACGGCGGCCGATCTGGTAATCGGGCCGGGCGTGTCGGTTCGCCGCATCGTTTCCTCGACATCGCGCGAGCTGGTTGCTGAAGTAGACGTCGCAGCCGATGCAGCGCTCGGGAAGCGAGACGTGAGGTTTGGATCCGCAACGTTCAAGAATGCTGTTGCGATTTACGATCGTGTCGATTATGTGAAGGTGACGCCAGAATCGTCGATGGCGGCCTTCGGCGACCAGACGTATCCGCGAGGTTATCAACAGTATGAGGCCATCGGATATCAACGAGGGCCGGACGGCAGGTCGCACACCGCCGACGATGTGGAATTAGGCCCTGTGGATGCGACCTGGTCGATGGAAGTGTTTTACGACGTTGACGGTAGTAAGCGGGATTCGGTGGGGAAAGTGAGCCCAACCGGCTTCTTCACGCCCGCGGCAAAGAACCCGAACATCAATTCCGACGTTTGGGTGATTGCCACTGCCAACAACGACAAGAATAAGGATGGCAAGCCTCTGGTGGGTAAAGGCTACCTCGTCGTGACCGTCCCCACGTATTCGTTCAACGGACTTAAGTACGTCCGTGAACTTGACCGGTGGATTCAGGAAGGGAGCGACACACGATGAGAAAAATCAACGGCGCATTACTAGCCTTGCTGGCAACGGCGGCTTTGGCGATCGCGCACCATGGACTGGCGGCCTTCGATCAGACGAAGAAGATCACGCTTAAGGGCGTCGTAACGGAATTTCACTTCGTTAATCCGCATTGCGTGGTGGAGTTCGATGTAAAGGATGATAAAGGCCATGTGGAGAAGTGGCAAGGTCAGATGACCAGCCCGGCGCATTTAAAGGGGTGGACCGCAACTTCGCTCGAAGAAGGCAACGTAGTGACCGTTATCGGGTATCCGGCGAAGAGCGGGGCAAAGTACATGTGGATCACGACGCTGAGCTCTTCAAATGGGACCGAGCTCAAATCGTTCAAGGGAGATTAGTAATCTGGAACGATGACGCCGGCGCCAGTGGGAGTTACTGAAACAGCACGAATCGCAAACGAATTGCGGCTGCTTCATGATGGGACTTCCTGGCTTGGCCCTTCCTTGAAAGAACTTCTTAGCGGCGTTGACGAAACGCGTGCGCGGTTGCGTCCTCTGCGAGACTCGCACACGATCTGGGAGCTGGTTCTGCATATGGCGGCATGGCTTCGGATCGCTCGAGAGCGGTTGTCGGTAACCAGTGTGAGGGATGCATCGGAGGCAGAGAATTGGCCGCCTATGGAGGGCTCGTGGGAAGATGCCAAAGCGCTGCTTGATGCGGAAACGACTGCCTTGGAACAGGCCATCCTCCAATTTCCGGAAGAACGACTGGACGAACGCGTACCGGCGAGCCAACCGCAGACCTTCTATGTACTGCTGCATGGTGTGATTCAACATTCGGCGTACCACGGCGGCCAGATCGCAATTCTAAAAAAGGTATAGATGGGCTGAACCCAGTCATTAAAGGCAGGCGGAATGTGATAGGCTAGCGGTCCAAGACGCACCGAATTCTATGACAGCGGAATCCAGCACGCGCGAAGTATCCCCGGACATTACGGTTGTAGAGCTCGCCGGACGGCTGCACACGGGATCAAGTCTCAGCTCAATCGAATTCGCGATCCAGAAACTGCTCGAAGCAGGTCGGCGCAAGATTGTATTGGATGTGAGCAAGGTCGACTTTCTGGACAGTTCCGCAGTGGGCATGCTCATCGTCAGCTCCGCTCAAATGAAGAGGCTGGGCGGGAGAATGCGCATCGCTGGCGCGCGGAGCCGAGTGGCGGATCTATTTGCGATCGTGCACTTGGATCAAGTGGCCGATCTATCGCCGGATGTCGCGACGGCCTGCAGTCAACTGCAAACCGCCTGATATTAAAGCGCGGCGGAGCGCTTATGACGGCACGCTCAATTGGCTCACTGCGGCATTTATGCGCGTGTTGCTGAGGGACCGCGAAGAAGTGATAAGCTAGCACGCGTGCGAAGGCTGCGCGACGCCCTGCAAAATGAAAAATCGGAGACCACCCTCGACGTGGCGGCGCTGGAATTGGCGCGAGTGGAGTTTCCCGGGCTGGATTTCGAATCTTCGCTGTTCCGCCTCGCAAATTTCGCCGAACAAGTTCGCGAACGCCTGAGAGCTAATTCGACGGGTCTCGAGTTCATACAGGTCACCAACGAACTGCTCTTTGACACGCTGCAGTTTCGGGGGAATGAGGGGGATTATTACGACCCGCGTAACAGTTGCCTGAATTCGGTCCTCACGCGGCGGCTGGGGATTCCAATTTCTCTGTCAATCGTCTACATCGAAGTGGCACGGAGGCTATCGAAGCCGGTGTACGGTGTCGGGTTACCGGGGCATTTTATTGTTGCGTATGAGGATCCGGGAAGCCGTTATTGGGTGGACCCGTTTCATCGAGGGCGCATCCTGTCATTCGCCGAATGCTGTGTGTTGGCCAAGGAGACGGCAGGCGTGGACCTGCGCGCCAATCCGGCCGTACTGGCTCCCGTCACAAAGAGGCAGATCCTGGTGCGGATGCTGAGCAATCTGAAGGCGATCTATCTGCGCGGGCAGGCTCTGAGCAAAGCCAAACAGGTTTTGGACCTGCTGATAGAAGCGATGCCGGAATATGCGGAGGAATATCGTCATCGCGGGCTGATTCATCTGCGGCAACTCAACCATCGCGCCGCGAAGGCCGATCTCGAGACGTATTTACGGCTGGAGACGGACGCCCCGGAACGCGAAGAGGTGGAGAAACAGCTTGTGCTGATCGAACGCTGGAAGGCCGGATTAAACTGAGACGGCCAATGAGAGGAAGGCGGCTAGCATAAAGGGACAGGTTGCGGTGGCACTTCAATTGCTTCTAAAATGAGAAACCGGCTTCAGCGTTCTTGTTGAAGCCAGTCTCATACTCAGTTCGTCCAAAAGAGTGTCCGCCTACAGCCTGTGAGTACCGACCGAAATGTAGTAAGCCGCCGCGAGTTTGTGTTGGCATCCGCGGCTGCGTTAATGACTGCGCGCGAAGCGTTTTCGGCGAAGATTGTGCCTCCTCCCGCGCCCGCGGCGGTGTCGGGTGAGGACCGCCGTTTTCTAGAGGAATACGCACAACGCTGTTTCCGCTACTTTTGGGAGCAAACCAACGACAAGACGGGTTTGACTCTCGACCGGGCGCGAATGGACGGCGCACCGTCGGGTAACAATGTCGCCAGTACAGCGGCCACGGGATTCGGGTTAACCGCTTTGTGCATCGCCGCCGACCGTGGCTGGATCGCGAAATCCCTCGCACGCGCCCGCGCATTGACAACTCTGCGGTGGCTATGGGCGCACGCTTTCCACGATCATGGATGGTTCTTCCATTTTATGGATGCCAGCACAGGCCAGCGGCGTTTGAACTCCGAGATCTCATCGATCGATACCGCTTTGTTGATCGCCGGAGTGCTTACGGTCTCTGAGTATTTTCCCGATCGGGAAGTGCGCCGGCTCGCCACGCAGATCTTCGACCGCATCGATTTTGCCTGGATGCTGGACGGCGATCCTTACATCCTTTCCCATGGCGTGCGGCCGGGAACGGGGTTCATTAAATCCCGCTGGAGCGCTTATAGCGAGGCGTCGATTCTGTACCTGATGGCGATCGGGGCGTCGCGTCGTGGCATACCGCCGCAGAGCTGGTATATGTGGCTGAGGCCTGAGGTGCGTTATCAAACGAGCGATCAGGTGTGGACGTACATCAGCGGCGGCCCGCTCTTCACCCATCAGTATTCGCATGCTTGGGTGGACTTCCGGCACCAAATCGATGGCGATCCGTACGGCACCAATTTCTTCCAGAACTCGGTGATCGCCACGTATGCGCATCGCGACTTCTGCATCAGCTTAGGATCGCGCTATTCCGATTACGGGCCTAACATGTGGGGCATCACTGTTTCCGACAGCCAGAATGGGTACGTAGCCTGGGGCGGCCCGCCGTCCGCCGGTCCTATCAACGGTACGCTGGTGCCGTGCGCGGTGGCGGGTTCGGTGATGTTTACCCCGGAGATCTGTATCCCGGTGCTCCGGGCGATGGAAACCGTATATGGCGACAAAGTCTACCAGCGCTATGGTTTCACGGACGCTTTCAATCCGAATTGGAAAGATAAAAAGCTCTGGGTTAACCATGACGTGATCGGCATCGATATCGGCATTTCGCTGCTGAGCGTCGAGAACGTGCTTACCGGCAACGTTTGGCGTTGGTTCATGAGAAACCAATATATTCAAACGGGCATGGAGCGGGCGGGATTCCGATTGTCTACGCCAGGGTCGATTATTCACCAAACGCCGGTAACTCGCCGCACGTAGGGCGCCAGGGAATTCCTGGGAAGGCTGCTAAGCCGTATAGGGTATGCTCACGTTGGGGACGACGGGGGAGTTTCCGACCGCCCGATCTCCGCAACTTGCCAACAATGAAGCTCTACCGTAAACGAACGGGCTGCGCTGTCGAAATCGACGGGCGATGCTACCACTTTCAAGACTTGGATTTTTCGGCGATTTCCACCCGCGCGGACATCGGAACCGTATTGAGCGCCCGCGCCGGCCGAGCGGAACCAGGAGATTGGCCGAATCCCAGCGAACTGCTGGCACCCATCGCGTCCCAGGAAGTCTGGGCGGCTGGGGTCACGTACTTTCGTAGCCGCACCGCCCGGATGGAAGAATCACAGAGTACGGAAGGCGGAAACTTTTACGACCGCGTGTACAACGCCGAGCGCCCGGAGCTGTTCTTTAAGGCTGCGGCGCATCGGGTAGCCGGCCCCGGTCAAGCCGTCGCCATTCGAGCCGATTCAACCTGGAACGTACCGGAGCCGGAGCTTGCACTTCTGATTACTCCGGCGGGTAAGATTACAGGCTACACCATCGGCAACGATATGAGCTCGCGATCGATAGAAGGTGAGAATCCGCTATACCTGCCGCAGGCCAAGGTATATGACGCATGTTGTGCGCTAGGGCCATGCGTGTACATTACTCGAGGGCCGCTGCCCGCAACGACACGGATCGAACTCTCCATCGCGCGGGGCGGCAAGGTCGCTTTTACCGGGGACACCACTTTGGCCGGGATGAAACGGACGCCGGAGGCTCTGGTCTCTTATTTGTTCCGGCATAACAGCTTCCCGCAGGGCTGCATCTTGTTAACCGGGACGGGAATTGTGCCGCCGGACTCGTTCACGCTGGAGCCGGGGGACGAGATTCGGATCACGATTGACGGAATCGGAACGCTGACTAATACTGTCCAAACGGCAAACTGAAGATATGGAACTTCACGGAAAGAACTTGATCGGATGGACGAAATCGGCGCTGGGCGGCCACAGCATTCGCGGGTATGATCCGAAGGCGGGACATGATCTGGGACCCGCTTATGCCGAGGCCACTGCGGAAGAGATTCACTGGGCCGGCGAGCTGGCGGCAGGAGCCTTTACCGAGTACCGGACGGCAACCGCAGAGCAGGTGGCGGCGTTCCTCGAAGCCATCGCGACGAACATTTTGGATCTGGGTGACGGTCTCATTGAGCGAGCGTCTCAGGAATCCGGTCTTCCGAAGGATCGCATCACCGGCGAACGCGGCCGGACGGTTGGCCAGTTGCGAATGTTCGCGGCGCTGGTCCTGGAAGGGTCGTGGGTGGATGCGCGAATCGATCCGGCGCTTCCGGATCGGAAGCCTCTGCCGCGCCCGGACTTGCGGAGGATGTTGATCCCGATTGGGCCCGTCGCGATCTGGGGGGCGAGCAACTTCCCCTTGGCGTTTTCCGTGGCCGGCGGAGATACGGCATCGGCGTTCGCCGCCCGCAATCCGGTGGTCTTTAAAGCACATCCTGCGCACCCGGGCGCCTCCGAGATGGTCGGGCGTGCGATCGTGGAAGCAGCGCGAGCATGCGGCTTCCCGGAGGGCACATTTTCGCTGCTGCATGGCGCGAAGCCGGAGACCAGCCTGGCCCTGGTACGCCATCCCGCGATTCAGGCGGGAGCGTTTACCGGATCGCTTCGGGCGGGACGGGCTCTGTTCGACGCGGCATCGCAACGGACGGCGCCCATCCCGTTCTATGCCGAGATGGGCAGCGTGAATCCGGTATTCGTACTGCCCGGCGCGCTGAAGGAAGGCGGTGAGACGATCGCCCAGGGGCTGAAAAATTCGGTGACGCTGGGAGTGGGCCAATTCTGCACCAACCCGGGCGTCGTGGCCGGTCTGCGGGGCGACGGTTTGGATCTCATGATCACGAAGCTGCGGAGTTTGGTAGAAGCCGAACCGCCGGGAACGATGTTGTATCCGGGCATTCTGCGGGCTTATCAGGCCGGGGTTGGGCAGCGGCGAGAACTGCCGGGGGTTCGGAGCACGAGTGCCTCTCAAGCGACGTCTGAAGAGCATACCGAAGCGGGCGCTGTGGTCTTTGAAACCGATGCCGAATCGTTCCAAAAGCACGAGATCCTGCGGCAGGAATTGTTTGGACCTTCCACGGTAGTGGTTTCCGCGGGCACGCCCACCGAACTAGAGGAGATCGCGCGGAATATGGAAGGCAGCCTGACGGCAACCGTGCACGCAACGGCGGAAGACCTTTCCGAGTACCGGGGCTTGATCTCCCTCCTAGCGACCAAGGTAGGACGTCTACTGTTCAATGGTTACCCCACGGGTGTCGAAGTCTCGCCAGCGATGAATCATGGCGGTCCCTATCCGGCGACGGCCGATCCCAAATTCACGAGCGTGGGCACTGCTGCGATTTGTCGATTTGTGCGGCCGATCTGTTATCAGAATGCTCCGCCGGAAGTTTTGCCGCCGGAGTTGTTGGACGGCAATCCGCTGGGGATTTGGCGGATGTTCGACGGGACGTTGGGAAAGGCGTAAGAGTGCGGGTCACCGCGGCAAAACGCTGGCCGTTTTGCGAGTGAGCACGCGACCTTTCCTCACAGCTTTTCAGCGGGATTCTCGCCGGTGGAGCGGGATGCCGGGCCGTCGCTATCGCTCATCGGCGTTCTCTCCGGCGTGTAATGGAAATCTTGATCGCCCCGCAATCTGGCTCTGATTTCCTCAATCGGCGTGAACTTACGGGGAGGAGGCGGCGGCTTAGGCGTGAGTTTCTTGATTTGCAGTTCCATTTTCACGCGCATGAGATCGGCCTTTTCAGCGGCGATTTTGTCGCGGCGGTCATCCCGAAGATAGGTCTCGACTTCGTGGAAGGACTTCTGAAAAGCGCGCTCGGCCGCAGTTTTATAGCGCTGCATGTTGTTGAACAGCTTTTGCTGATCGGCGGTCCAGCTCAGGACGCCGGCGGGCAATCCGAAATCGACTTGTTCCCTGCGCTTTTCGGCGCGCATGAGATACCAATGATTGTCGATTAGCTGCTTGACCAAGGTTTCCTCGGCTTGGCCGGCGGGTTGGTAGTGGTCCCACCAATTTTTGTGGAGAGATTCGTATTCGGCGGGGTCTTCGTCGGGTAAGATGAGCGTCTTGGAGCGGCAGCCGTGCGTAGTGGCGTTTTGCGAAGAGACGGCTTTGCCCTGCGGAGTGCGCGGTCCGGTAGAGCGCGCCCTTTCTTGGCCGTCGGGGTGCTGACCGGGGTTCTGGTGATTTTCGAGACTCATCTGCGTATCCGTGAGCGAGTATGACAGCGGGAGGGTGCGGCCGAGCGCAAAATTTGCGGGGAACTCGTTGAAGGGATGGGGGAAAGAAAAGTTTCGAAAAACGGGAATGCCGAAATTACCAAACGAACTGGGGATAAATGGCCGCAGATGAACGCCAATGGACGCGGATATTTGAGGCGGAGCGGCCGTTTTACCAAACGAACTGAAGCCAAGCTGTTTACAACGGGATGTTGCCGTGCTTTTTGCGCGGCATGGTGTCGGTTTTGTTGGCTAACATACGCAGGGCGCGGATCACTCTTGGCCGAGTCTCGTGCGGCTCAATCACATCGTCGATATAGCCGCGCTCCGCGGCGATAAACGGGTTGGCAAACTGATCGCGATATTCGTCGATCTTTGCCTGGCGCAATGCCTGGGCGCCATTCTCCGATTGCAGTTCCCGGCGGTAGAGAACGTTTACCGCGCCTTCGGGGCCCATCACGGCGATTTCCGCCGTCGGATACGCCAGGTTTACATCGGTACGTAGATGCTTTGAACCCATGACGCAGTATGCTCCGCCATAGGCTTTGCGCGTGATGACGGTGATTTTGGGCACAGTCGCCTCGGCATAGGCATATAGCAATTTAGCGCCATGGCGAATAATGCCGCGGAACTCCTGCTCGGTGCCAGGGAGAAAGCCGGGTACGTCCTCAAACGTCAGAATCGGGATTTGAAAGGCGTCACAGAAGCGCACGAACCGCGCTCCTTTCACGGAGGAATCGATATCGAGACATCCGGCCAGGTGGGCTGGTTGATTCGCAACAATTCCGACTGCATCGCCTCCCAAGCGGGCGAATCCAACGACGATGTTGCGGGCGAAGTGCTCCGCCACTTCAAAGAAATCGCCATCGTCGATCACCCGCGCGATGACATCTTTAATGTCATAGGGCTTATTCGACTCAAGGGGGATCAGCGTGTCCAGTTCGGCGTCTTGACGCGTTTCCGGATCGCGGCACTCGATCTGTGGGACGCCGTCCAGATTGTTCTGCGGGAGGAATCGCAGTAGAGCGCGAATGCTCCGCAGGCAATCTT
This sequence comes from Bryobacteraceae bacterium, assembly GCA_036272835.1. GTDB lineage: Bacteria > Acidobacteriota > Terriglobia > Bryobacterales > Bryobacteraceae > Bog-105. The sequence goes on along the minus strand of DATAXY010000025.1, from coordinate 167,856 downwards.
CATCGTTGGCGGCCAGAAACTGCGCGACTCCGCTTACAGAGTTGTGCGTCTGGGCTCCTCCCAAGTCTTCCTTGCCGACATCCTCATGCGTGACGGTCTTGATCACGTCGGGACCGGTCACAAACATGTGGCTGACGCCTTCCACCATGAACACGAAATCCGTGAGGGCCGGCGAGTAGACGGCTCCTCCGGCGCAAGGCCCCATAATGGCCGAGATCTGCGGTACAACGCCACTGGCAATTGTGTTGCGCAGGAATATATCGGCGTACCCGGCCAACGACATGACGCCTTCCTGGATCCGCGCGCCTCCGGAATCGTTGAGGCCTATGATGGGGGCACCGGTTTTCAGTGCCAGGTCCATCACCTTCACAACTTTGAGGGCGTTCGACTCCGATAGGGAGCCACCGAAAACGGTAAAGTCCTGTGCGAAGACGAAGACCGTGCGGCCGTGAATCAAACCGTATCCCGTGATGATTCCATCGCCGTCGATCACCGTTTCATCCATGCCGAAATGGCGGCTGCGGTGACGGACCAGCTTGTCGAGTTCCTCAAAACTGCCTTCGTCGAGCAGCAATTCTATACGCTCGCGCGCCGCAAGCTTGCCTTCTCGATGCTGGCGCTCGCGCCGCTGCGCACCGCCACCCTCTTCGGCTCGCGCGTGCCGCCGACGCAGTTCCTCCAACCGGTTCGTACTCATGATGCCCAACGTAGCAGTATCCGGATTGGAATTCCTTCTACTCATGGGATCCGGATCGATGATCGAGCCGGCAGCCATCCCGTTATCCACGAGGCAAATTTAGTCAATGAATCATCGGGAACTGTGAGAAGCGCTCTGGCTTACGTCTGTATCGCTGGCGCCGCTGGAGTCGCGGAACTAGACGAACCCGCTGCGATCGGCAGTCCGTGTTGTTCCAGTGCGCCGCGGACATCCCTCGGAGAGAGCCGCGAGGCATCATATTCGACAAATAACTCGTCGAGCGCCGGTTGAATGCGTGCCGCAAGGATGCCGTATACCGAGTGGATGCGCGCAATGTTGTTGAAGTCGGCATCCGTCAGCGGACGGGACAGCTTATATGTGACCTGCACCTTCGTCATCGGGATTCAGAATAGCATCTGAAGATGGAACGCCGGACGATGCGGAGTCCTGTCTCAGCTTCCATAGCACCTGGCGAAACATCCCGGTCCAGACGCCGGCGTCGCTCGCGGATAGGCGGAAGCGGCGGACGAGCCGGCGAGTCTTAAGCTCGGCGGATGCGGCCGAGCGATCCTGGACATAGCCACTTCGCGCCAGCACATCCAATAAGACGCCGGTGAGCCGCTCCAGTTCTTCAGCCGGAGCAGGCGCGCGTGGTTCGAAGGCAACTCGGGCGGCAGCCGCGTCCCGTCGCAATTCATACAGGCAGATGGCGACAGCCTGCCCGAGGTTCATCGAGCCATGCTCCTCACGGGTGGGAATGCGAGTGATCCATTGACAATGGCTGAGATCTTCGTTTGAGAGCCCAAACTTCTCCGATCCAAAAAGCAAAGCGACGGATGATGTCTTCAGTTGGCCGCGCATGAGACGAGCGGCACGTTCGAGGCGAATCAACGGGACATGCAGGTCGCGATTGCCGAGAGCGGTGGTGCCGATGGCATGCGTGCATCCGGTGGTGGCTTGCTGGATGGTGGTGACTACCTGGGCTTGTTCGAGGATGTAGTGCGAGCGGACAGCCGAGCGCGCTTCCTTGAACGCAAGGTCATACGGGTTGACGAGGCGGAGGTCGGTAAACCCGAAATTACTCATTGCCCTCGCAGCGGCGCCGATGTTCAGAGGATTGCGCGGAGAGACCAGGACGACGCGCAAAGCGGGAGCTATTGACCCGGTTAAACGATCCATTGCTATCAGTGTGACCGATAAATTGCGTTGGTCTTATGCTCCGTTGGCCAAAACCAACCACCAACTGGTGGAGCGCAACCACTCCACTTGCTCCAGATGTTTATTATCAATGAGTTAGCTTTGGCAGACGGCTTGCATTTCCAGGTGCGAAAGCCGGCAAACGGCTCAAGAATGAAGCACAGGAGAAAAACGATGAAAGCAAAATTATTAGCAGCCTTCCTATTGGCCGGTGGCTCCTTGTTCGCAGCGCCACGAGTGTTTTTAGGAGTGGGCGTCGGCTATGCCGGCGGTTACTACGCGCCACCCCCGCCCCCTCCACCGGTGGTAGCCTATGCGGCGCCAGTCGCCCGGCCGGGATATGTCTTTATTGACGGTTATTGGTATCCGGCTGGAGCCCGCTACGGATGGCACCCCGGATATTATGCGAGGCGCCCATTTGCCGGCGCTGTTTGGGTAGGGCCCCGCTATTATGGCGGCCGTTACTACCGCGGTTACTGGCGCCGCTAGCTTAACGCTGGCAGGCAACCATCGGAAGGCCGCCTTTTGGACGCAGCGTAATGGATGGCTCTAAACCCGGCTCTGCCTCGGGTTTGCGCATCTGAAATTGCCACTGGCTCCCAATGGCTGCGAGCACTAGCACGCCCTCCATCCAGGCGAAACGCTCTCCGATACAAACGCGGGGACCGGCTCCGAACGGGAAATATGCCAGCTTCGGACGGTCTCCTTCCGCAAGCCAACGTTCGGGCAGAAACCGATCCGGTTCGCTCCAATATAACGGGTGGCGATGCACAATCCACTGGGACATCATGCACACGGTGCCCGCGCCGAACCGATAAGAACCCAGGCGGAACGCACCTTTCGCCTGGCGCGCCACGAGCCAGGCCGGGGGATACAGGCGCATGGACTCCGCTAGGACGGCTCGGGTATAAGGCAATCGGTCGAGGTCGTCGAAATTCGGCAGCCGCCCGTTCAACAGTTGCATCAGCTCATGGTGAAACTGGCGTTCCGCCTCGGGATTTTGAGCGAGAAGTTTCCATGTCCAGGCCAGCGCGTTCGCAGTCGTTTCATGCCCGGCGATAAACAGCGTTAACATCTCATCCCGGATCTGCTTGTCATTCATCCCGTCGCCATCGGCATCTTTCAAGAGCAGCATTGAGAGCAGATCGCCACAGTCCGCCTGTGAAGCCCGGCGCTCTGCGATCAGCTTGTACATCAGGCCGTCGAGCTTCTTTTCCGCTTTGCGCAATCGGCTGCCGAGTATCGGAAATTTGCCGATGTTGCGGCCGCCCGGCAGGCGTAGCAAGCGGAAAAAACCGAACAGGTCGGAGATCGCTTGGGTTAGGGGCTCGGATTCGGAGCTGAGATCGGCGCTATAGAGGGTTCTGGCGACGATCGCCTGAGTCAGCGCGACCATCTCGCCGCGCATATCGAACGCTTTCTTACTCAAGTCGCGTTGCCGCCAACGCTCCATCTGGCACGCAGTCAATTCCACCATCGTGGCGCCGTAGGTGCGCAAACGATCGTGATAGAAGGCCGGCTGCATCAGCTTTCGCTGGCGCAAATGGGCCGCGCCCTCATTGGTGAGAAGGCCGTCGCCGAGAAACGCTCGCGAACGTTGAAGCGCAGGTCCTTTTATGAAGTTCGCGTGCTGCGTAACTAAAATCTCCCGGATCAGTTCCGGGTCCGAGATCAGAATGGCATCGTGTTGCAAGAAGCGGAAGGCCACCAGGTCGCCATACGTGCGCTGCAGCCGCGCCAGGAAGTGCAACGGATCGAGATAGAACCCGATTTGTTTCAGCCCACCGCGCGCGGGTCCCGGTGGACGAGCGCGTGCCCGTAGTTGCTCAACGGAAGGAGCGGCTTGCGGATGGCTGGACATCTTTTACCATCACACCACTGATAATCGAGGCGGCTCTTGATTCAACCAAAAATCGCGGCCTTCGCGACTAATTCTTCTTCAAGCGCTCCCTGAGCAGCGAAGGGTGCGAGCGCTTCCCTAAGCGCTGCTTCGAACTGCGGCCGGCGTTCGCCCAACACGGCGGGAGATGAGGTGGAGAACGAAAGCGCACGGCTAATCAGATCGGAAATCGTGACGCTTTGCCGGTGTTTCACGGCCACATCTTCCATCTGCGTGAACCGCGATGGATCGAACCAACGATCCAGGTCGACCTTGTATCGAGACTCGCCGGGATCCGGAGCCCAAGTCTTGCGCAACTCGCGGAATGTCGCGGCCCACGCGTTCACCGGTGCATCGGTAGCCGTTGACCCGCAAATCGCAATGTGACCGCCGGCAGCGATCACGCGCTCCAGCACCGGGAGGGCCGCTTCCCGCGGAAGCCAGTGCAATGCTCGCCCGATCGTCACGAATTCAAACCAAGCCGCTTCGCAGTTCAGATCCTCGATTCCGCTCTCGATAAACGTGATATCTGCGTTCTCGCCGGCTGCGTTCCTACGCGCCATTCGCAACATTTCGGGTTCGCGATCAACGGCCGTACACATGCCAACGAGCGGTGCAAATCCGATCGCGAGGTTTCCTGGTCCGCATCCTACATCGAGCATTCTTGTCTGTCGCGTCAATCCCAACCGCGCTGCCACGGCATTAAAGAACGCTGACGGATACGGTTCACGATGGCGGTAGAACGCCGCTGAGGTTTCAAATCTTCCCATCTCTTTGGCCTCTGGATGTATTCAGTCTGGCAGGCGCGAAGATTCTTGCATCAAAGACCATCGCCTGATACTCTATATAAAAGGTTTGGAATCTCCTTGGGAGGTAAGGGGCGATCTAATCGCGCCCGAGCCGTTTGGACCAATCACAATATGAGCCAGAAGCCCGGTAAGAAGTTTGAGGCGGCGGCGAAGCAGGTAGAGGCAAAGCCTTACCAGCTTCCAGAAGCCGTTACGCTCGTTCAAAAGATCAAGTTTACAAAGTTCGATGAGACCGTCGAGGTGCATATGCGCCTCGGAGTGGACCCGAAGCATGCCGACCAGATGGTTCGAGGCACAGTCGTGCTGCCTAATGGCCTCGGTAAGAGCAAAAAGGTGCTGGTGATCGCGTCCGGCGATAAAATCCGCGAAGCGGAAAGCAACGGCGCCGACTACTTCGGGGGCGAGGAGATGGTCGCGCGCATCCAGAGCGAGAATTGGACCGATTACGATGCCGTGATCGCCACCCCCGACATGATGCGCTCGGTGGGGCGTCTCGGAAAGGTGCTGGGGCCTCGCGGCCTGATGCCGAACCCGAAAACGGGCACCGTGACGACGGATGTGGCGAAGGCGATCCAGGAAATCAAGGCCGGCAAGGTAGAGTTTAGGGTCGACAAAACGGGTGTTGTCCACGCTCCGGTCGGCAAGGTGAGCTTTCCGACCGATAAATTGCTCGAGAATACCAATAGCCTGATCCAGGCTGTCATCAAGGCCAAACCATCGGCAGCGAAGGGGAAATACGTAAAGAGTGCGACGCTGTGCTCCACTATGGGTCCGGGCGTGCACTTGGACGTGACGTCATTCAATGCCAAGGCGATAGCTTGAACTCGCGAAATAGGCAACCTTCAAGACAACGGCAAGCAAGGGTAGGTGCTGCGGAATGAAGAATAAAGACGATAAGAAAAAAGAATTCGACGAGCTCAAGCAGGCAATCGACGAGAATAAGAATATTTTCGTGACCGGCTACGAGAAGATGACCGTCAGCCAGGACTATGCCCTACGGAAGACGGTCCGCGAGGCAGGCGGCAACTACCGCGTGGTCAAGAATAATCTGGCGGCCAAGGCATCTGAAGGAACGCCCGCAGATGCACTCTTGAATGAGCTGAAGGGTATGACTTCTCTGGCGTACACGGCGAAGGATCCGGTGGCGTTGGCCAAGGCCTTAACCAAGTACGCCAAAGATAACGCGGCGTTCACGTTCAAGGCGGGCATGGTGGAAGGCCGTGTGATCGATATTCAAGCGATCAACGACTTGGCCAATATGCCACCCAAGGAAGAGATTTTTGCCAAACTCCTCTACCTGATCAATGCGACGGCGACGCGGTTGGTCAGCTCCGTTAATGGGGTGGGCCGCAATCTTGCTGTCGTGCTCGACCAGGCCGCGAAGGAAGGCAAGTTCGGGCAGTAGTTCCCGGAAAAGTTTCGTTTCGCTTCGGCGGATTTCCGCCTGCAAACAAAAATTAAAACAGGAATTGTAAGGGAGTTTAAAGAGTTTATGGCGGATATTAACGCAATCGCAGAACAGATTCAGGGCCTAACGCTTCTCGAAGCGTCTCAGCTCGTAAAATTGCTTGAGGAGAAACTTGGCGTGTCGGCGGCAGCAGCTTCCGTGGCAGTTGCAGCGCCGTCTGGTGCGGCCCCCGCTGCGGCCCCAGTGGAAGAAAAGACTGAGTTCACGGTGGTGCTGACCGCTGTCGGTGCCAACAAAATAAACGTGATCAAGGCCGTCCGCGAAGTCACCAGCCTCGGGCTGAAGGAAGCGAAGGATTTGGTCGATGGCGCACCCAAGCCTGTGAAGGAAGGCGTGACGAAGGACGAAGCCGAGGCGATTAAGAAGAAGTTTGTCGACGCCGGCGCCACCGTCGAAGTCAAGTAGAAATACTAGATCCCTGGTTTCCGAGCAAGTTTTAGTCCAAAAATGGTGTAGGTCAGCCGTTATTGTTGACGCGGCTGGCCGAGCCTGCTATTGTAGAGTTGACGTCAAATTTGGGCGATCCGTCAACGGATCAGTTGGTTCTGTTAAGTGAGACCTTCCCGCAGGCTCTAGAGAGCTGTGCGGGGCTTTCGCATGTCTGATATTTTCCCTCTGGCTATACCTAATCCCTCCGGTAATTCCGGGGCATATCCGGACCCTCTCGGATGCCTGCGATCCGGATCCACGTCTCTTTGTTGGAATTCGCGCTCGACCTGTCAGCCGGATGCGACCAGGTCTGCGCCCTGTTCCGTAAACTGCGCTTGGTTTCCAACGGCTGGTGCGCTTCGTCACTTTGTGCGCCGTATTTTTCTGCTGCGTTTTTTTTCGATGGATCTGCCGCTGGGTTCATCAAGGTTAACCGCTGCCGCCTAAGTGCCGCACGGTGAGCTTTATTTTCGCGAATGCCTATTATCGTCAACAATTTGCCGTCAGCTTTTCGCCAGGAACACCTTACGGGGTTCCGCCCAGAAGGACAAAGTTTAGATGCCTAACGTGTCAAACGGTGCTCTCCGAGAGAGAGTTGATTTTTCGAAGATCAAAACCTCAATTCCGATCCCCAACCTGATTGAGGTACAGAAACGTTCCTACGAGCGGTTTCTGCAAATGGACCTGCTGCCCAAGGAGCGCGAAGACGCCGGATTGCAAAGCGTATTCAGCTCCGTATTCCCCATTTCGGACTTCCGCGGCTTGAGCCAACTCGAGTTCGTGGATTATTCGATCGGCAACTGGGAGTGCAAGTGCGGAAACCTGAAGGGTCTGCACCATCTGCGCACCATTTGCCGGAATCCGAATTGCGGCGCCGAAATTCGCACCGATCCCTTCCACGCCGGGGATGTGCTGTGCCATAAGTGCGGCACCTTCAACAAGAACATCGTCACCTTCTGCAACCGCTGCGGCGACCCCGTGGCCTTGCAGTTGAAATATGACGTCCCCGAATGCGAAGAGCGCGGCATGACCTATGCCGCCCCGCTGAAGGTAACGATTCGCCTGACCGTCTACGACAAGGATGCCGAAACCGGCAACAAGACCGTCCGCGACATCAAGGAACAGGAAGTCTTCTTCGGCGAAATCCCGCTGATGACCGAGAACGGCACCTTTATCATCAATGGGACCGAACGGGTCATCGTCTCTCAGCTTCACCGTTCGCCGGGCGTTTTCTTTGAACGCGTGCAGGCGCAGGGCTATTTCCTTGGCAAAATCATTCCCTACCGCGGTAGCTGGGTGGAGTTTGAATATGACAACAAGAATCTGCTCTACGTCCGCATTGATCGCAAACGCAAGTTCTATGGAACCGTATTTCTCCGCGCGTTAGGTCTCAAGACAGATGCCGATATCATCCGGGCCTTCTATAAACTGACCAGCATTTCGCTGCGTGAGAGCAAGCTGTATTGGGGCGTGAACGACAGCCTTATCGGCATGAAGCTCTCCCATGCCATCAGTAACAAGGCCGGCGACCAGATCGTTCCACAAGGGCGCAAAATCACCAACTCCGTATTTCGCGAAATCCAGAAGGCCAAGCTCGATCAAATCGAGGTGGCTTCGAACGATCTCGAAGGGGCTTACGTAGCCGCCGACGTCATCGACATGTCCACCGGCGAAGTTCTGGTCGAAGCAAATCACGAACTGACGTCCACAATTTTGGGAAAACTCGCGGAGTCGGGTATTGAGACCGTCGATATTTTCTTCCCGGATCGCGACGAGGCGGGGAACGTAATTTCTTCGACTCTGCGCAAGGATGCGGTGAAGAGCCAGAACGACGCCTTGCTCGAAATCTACCGCAAGCTGCGTCCCGGCGATCCGCCGACGTTGGACACGGCCACCCAGCTCTTCCAGGGAATGTTCTTCGACCCCCGCAAGTACGACTTTTCGCGCGTGGGCCGGATGAAATTCAACATCAAGCTCTATGACAAGGCCGATGCCACGGCTCTCGACAAACGCACACTCGACCAGAAGGACTTCATCGACACGATTCTCTACCTATTGAAGCTCCGTCGCGGCTTGGGAGCTGTCGACGATATCGATCACTTAGGTAATCGCCGCGTCCGCGCGGTTGGCGAACTGCTCGAAAACCAGTTCCGTATCGGTCTGGTCCGCATGGAACGCGCCATTAAGGAAAAGATGTCGGTGTACCAGGAAATGTCGACGGCCATGCCGCACGACCTGGTGAACGCTAAGCCAGTTATGGCCGCCATCCGCGAATTTTTCGGGTCCAGCCAGCTTTCGCAATTCATGGATCAGACGAATCCGCTTTCGGAGATCACGCACAAGCGGCGTCTGTCGGCGCTTGGACCTGGCGGTCTGTCGCGCGAACGAGCTGGATTCGAAGTCCGCGACGTTCACCCCACGCACTACGGCCGCATCTGCCCGATTGAAACGCCTGAGGGGCCGAACATCGGTCTTATTTCATCGCTTTCCTGCTTTGCGCGGATCAATGAGTACGGATTTATCGAAAGCCCGTACCGGCGCGTCAAGGAAGGGGTACTGGTTGACGAGGTCAAGATTCTGAACCCTGGCGCCACGCCGTTCAAGGTGAACGAAGTGGTGCCGCGCGAAGAGATCGAGAAGGCTGCCGCGCAGCTTTCCGGCAGTTCGGCGCTAAACACCTCGGGCAGCTCTACCCAGCAGCCGGAAATAGAGGCCCACTGCGACTACCTCTCGGCTTGGGAAGAAGACAAATACATCGTCGCGCAGGCCAACGTGCCGATCGACGAACGCGGCCGGATCGTCAACGATCTGGTCAACGCCCGTCAAGCCGGCAACTTTGTCCTGAAGCATCGGGATGAGGTCGAGTACATGGACGTCAGCCCGAAACAACTCGTCTCGGTGGCCGCCAGCTTGATACCGTTCCTCGAAAACGACGACGCAAACCGCGCGCTGATGGGATCCAATATGCAACGCCAGGCGGTGCCGTTATTGCGCGCCGATGCGCCCTATGTCGGAACCGGCATGGAACGCGTTACGGCCCGCGACTCGGGAGCGGTGGTCATCTGCAAACGTCCGGGCGTCGTGGATTCCGTCGACAGCGAACGTATCATCGTCCGTGTGGAAGGCGGAGCGCATGAGGGACAGATGTCTCGCGAAGTCGGCGCCGATATCTATCAGCTCACCAAATTCAAACGCTCGAACCAAAACACCTGCATCAGCCAGAAGCCAATCGTCGCACAAGGCCAAAAGGTCAAGAAGGGCGATGTGCTTGCCGACGGACCCTGCACGGAAATGGGCGAGCTGGCGTTGGGCCGGAACGTCCTGGTGGCGTTCATGCCATGGCGCGGTTATAACTTCGAAGACGCCATCGTGGTCAGCGAGAAGCTGGTCAAGGAAGACTACTACACTTCGATTCACATTGAGGAATTCGAAGTGGAAAGCCGCGACACTAAGCTGGGCCCCGAGGAAATCACCCGCGATATTCCGAACATCGCGGAATCGTTCCTCCGCAATCTCGATGAGAGCGGCATTATTCGCGTGGGCGCTACGGTGAAGCCCGGCGACATTCTGGTCGGCAAAGTCACGCCCAAAGGCGAGACGCAACTGACCCCGGAAGAGAAACTGCTGCGCGCCATCTTCGGTGAAAAGGCCGGAGACGTGAAAGACGCTTCTCTCTATTGCCCGCCCGGTATTGAAGGCACCATTGTCGATTGCAAGGTGTTTTCGCGCAAGGGCGCGGAACTCGACGAGCGCTCCAAGCAGATTCTCAGGCTGCAGGAAGAGCGGATGCATCGCAACCTCGAAGACGAAAAGCGCATTCTGAGCGACGAGCGTGCCAAGCGCCTCGAAACCTTGCTTGAAGGCAAGCAACTGATGGCCGACTTGCACGACGAGAAGACCAATAAGAAGCTGCTTTCGAAGGAAGTGCCGCTCACTCGCGACTTGCTCGAAAAACTGCGCGCGCGCGACTTGAAGCGCATGCGTTTGAACACGCGCGACGTGCGCTTGAATGAACAGATCGACGAGATCGAAGAAATGACATCTCGCCAGATCGCGGTACTCGAAAAGATCACCGAAGAGAAAATCGCTAAGCTGCGTAAGGGCGATGAACTGCCTCCCGGTGTCATCAAACTGGTCAAGGTTTACATCGCCATGAAGCGCAAGCTTTCAGTGGGCGACAAGATGGCCGGGCGCCACGGAAATAAGGGTGTCATTGCCCGGATCGTTCCGGAAGAAGATATGCCTTATCTGCCGGACGGCACGCCGGTCGAAATCGTTCTGAATCCACTCGGCGTTCCCTCTCGTATGAACGTCGGACAGATTTTAGAAACGCACCTTGGGTGGGCGGCAGCGAAACTGGGCGTCCACTTCGCTACACCAGTATTCGACGGCGCAACCGAGCGCGACATCAAGGCCAAACTAGTGGATGCGGGCCTGCCCACCTCGGGCAAGATCCAACTCCACGATGGAATGACCGGGGCCGCCTTCGAGCAACCCGTCACGGTCGGCTATATTTACATGTTGAAATTGAGCCACTTGGTCGACGACAAGATCCATGCGCGCTCGATCGGACCGTATTCGCTGATTACGCAGCAGCCGCTCGGCGGCAAGGCGCAGTTCGGTGGACAGCGGTTCGGCGAAATGGAAGTTTGGGCTCTTGAAGCGTACGGCGCTGCCTACATTCTTCAGGAGTTACTCACGGCCAAATCGGACGACGTCTACGGACGGGCCAAAATCTACGAAGCCATTGTCAAGGGCGAGGCGGCCGCCGAACCGGGCGTCCCCGAATCGTTCAATGTATTGATCCGCGAATTACAGAGCCTCTGCCTCGATGTCGAGCTAATGAAAAAGCCACCTGAGTTGCAGGACTTGGCTCATGCCGCCGACTAACCTAGGCAACAGTGGGCGGAGCGTCACAGATTGGGACCCACGCTCCGTCCCCTGCCACTTCCGGAAACGGGCCCGTGGTCAAAAGGATATTTAAGGACAACTCATGTATCGATCCTCTCCGTACGACAGAGCCAATCTCATCGCCGACTTTGATTCCATTCGGATCAGTCTAGCCTCTCCGGAAAAAATCCGGAGTTGGTCACACGGTGAAGTCACCAAGCCGGAGACCATCAATTACCGGACATTCAAACCAGAGCGCGACGGCTTGTTCTGCGCGCGCATCTTCGGCCCCGTGGCCGATTGGGAATGTCTGTGCGGCAAATACAAGCGGATGAAACATCGCGGCGTCGTTTGTGACAAGTGCGGCGTCGAGGTAACATTATCGCGTGTGCGCCGTGAGCGCCTTGGTCATATTGAACTGGCCAGCGCGTGCTCGCATGTGTGGTTTTTCAAAGGTCTGCCCAGCCGCATCGGTTACCTCATCGACATTACGCTCCGCGAGTTGGAGCGCGTCCTCTATTACGAAGCCTTTGTGGTTATCGATCCGGGCGAAGCGACCGATCTACGCATGGGCGAAGTTATTAGCGATGAACGGAAGCGCCAGCTCGATCAGGAGTTTCCCGGCAAATTCGTTTGCATGATGGGCGCCGAAGGCGTCAAGGAACTGCTGAAGCGGCTCGATATCGAATCGCTCAGCCTGGAGATTCGCGAGAAGATGCGTACGGAAACCTCGGCTCAAAAGAAGCTGAAGTACGCGAAACGCCTCCGCGTCGCCGAGAGCTTCCGTAAATCCGGCAACAAGCCCGAGTGGATGATTCTGGATGTGATTCCGGTCATTCCGCCGGAGCTTCGTCCGCTGGTGCCGCTCGATGGCGGCCGCTTTGCTACCTCCGATCTCAACGATCTCTATCGCCGCGTTATCAATCGCAATAATCGCTTGAAGAAGTTGATGGAGCTGCATGCTCCCGACGTCATCGTCCGAAACGAGAAGCGCATGTTGCAGGAAGCTGTGGACGCGCTGTTCGACAACGGCCGCCGTGGCCGTGTGCTACGTGGCGCTAACAACCGCCCTCTCAAATCGCTCTCCGATACGCTAAAGGGCAAGCAAGGGCGCTTCCGGCAGAATTTGCTTGGCAAGCGCGTTGACTATTCGGGCCGCTCGGTGATCGTGGTCGGCCCCGAGTTGAAGCTGCACCAGTGCGGTCTTCCGAAGAAGATGGCGCTGGAGCTTTTCAAGCCGTTCATCTATCATCGCCTGGAACAACGCGGCCACTGCACGACCATCAAGCAAGCTAAGGAACTAGTGGAGCAGCAGGATCCCGTGGTTTGGGACATTCTCGAGGAAGTCATTAAGGATCACCCGATTCTGTTGAATCGCGCTCCGACATTACACCGCCTCGGTATTCAGGCTTTCGAGCCGGTGCTGGTGGAAGGTAAGGCCATTAAGCTTCACCCGCTGACCTGTACGGCGTTTAACGCCGATTTCGACGGCGATCAGATGGCGGTGCACATTCCGCTGTCGCCCGAGGCGCAGATCGAAGCCTCGACGCTGATGCTCGCCGCGAACAACATTCTGTCGCCCGCGCACGGAGCGCCGATTGCTATTCCCACACAGGATATGGTGCTGGGCCTCTACTACCTGACCAAGATGCGTCCGAACAGCAAGGGCGCGGGGCGTACGTTTGCCTCGATCGACGACGTGTTGATCGCGTTAGAGATGGGCGAAGTGGAAACGCTGACCGCTATTAAGCTGCGCTACACGGGCAAGGTGATCGATCTGACCAAGGCGTTCGACAGCCAGAATATTCTGCACACCGAGCCGATCGAGTTCTCCAAGCAGTATATGGATACAACGGTCGGACGCGTCATTCTGAACGACGTTCTTCCGAAGGAGATGCCGTTCATCAACGGCCTTTTGAAGAAGAAAGGCCTGGCGCAGATGGTGCAGTACTGCTACCTGAAGTTCGGTTTGCACATTACCGTTCAGATGCTGGACGAAGTGAAGAAACTGGGCTTCAACTACGCCACCCGCGCCGGTATTTCCATCGGTATCGACGACATGGTTGTTCCCGAAGATAAGGGAATGTTAGTCGGCGAGGCCGAGCGGCAAGTGATCGAAGTGCAACAGCAGTATCAGGAAGGCGCGATCACCCAATCCGAACGCTACAACAAGATCATCGAGATCTGGTCGAAGGTTACCGAAGCCGTGTCCGACAAGATGTTCAAGGGCATGGAAGAGGACGACCGCAGCGGCCGCGTTCTGAATCCGATTTACATCATGGCCGACTCCGGCGCTCGCGGATCGAAACAACAGATCCGCCAGCTTTCCGGGATGCGCGGCTTGATGGCCAAACCCTCGGGCGAAATCATTGAAACTCCGATCACCGCGAACTTCCGCGAAGGCCTGAACGTGTTGCAGTACTTCATCTCGACACACGGCGCTCGTAAAGGCTTGGCGGATACGGCGTTGAAGACGGCCGATTCGGGTTATCTTACGCGCCGGCTCTGCGATGTGGCGCAGGACGTCATCATTACCGAAGACGATTGCGGCACCGCGGATGGAATCTACGTGGAGCCGATCATCGAATCGGGCGAAATTATCGAACCGTTGCGCGACCGCATCGTGGGCCGCGTGGCGCTTGAAGATCAGCGCGACTACGAGAACAACGTGATCGTCGGTGTGAATTCCGAGATTACCGAAGAACTTGCCAGTGCGATTCAAGCAGCCGGCATCGAGCGCGTGAAGATTCGTTCGGTCCTAACCTGCGAGTCAAAGCGCGGCGTGTGCCGCCTCTGCTATGGACGCAACCTTGCGACTGGCCGTATGGTCGAGCGCGGGGAAGCGGTCGGGATCATTTCCGCTCAATCCATCGGCGAACCGGGCACTCAGTTGACTATGCGTACGTTCCACATCGGTGGCGCGGCGACGCGAATCAGCGAGCAATCCACGCAGGATGCGAAGAGCGACGGCTTTGTTCGGTTCAGCAACGTGAACACGGTTCGCAACAATCATGGCGAACTGATCGCGATGAACCGCAACGGCATCCTGATCGTCGTTGACGAAAAGCAGCGCGAACGCGAACGCTACCCGGTCGTGTATGGCGCGAAGATTAACATTCAGGACGGCGCTCCAGTCAAAGCGAATCAAGTCCTGCTGGAATGGGATCCATACACGTTCTCGATCCTAACCGAGATCACCGGAACGGTCCATTTCAAGGATTTGATCGACGGCGTAACCACCCAGGAGCAGGTGGACGAAATCACCGGCAATATGCAGGTGGTGGTTACCGAATCCCTCGACGAGAAGCGCTTCCCGACTATCGTGATGCGGCCGGAGGGCGGCAGCCGATCGGAAGAAAAGCGCTACCTGATGCCGACCCACGCACACCTGATGGTGTTGGACGGCGAGCAACTGCACGCGGGCGATGTTCTCGCCAAAATTCCGCGTGCCACTACGAAGACCAAGGACATCACCGGCGGTCTGCCGCGCGTGGTGGAGCTGTTTGAAGCTCGTAAGCCGCGTGAGACGGCGATCATCGCCGAAATCAATGGCGTCGTGAAGTACGGCGAAGTCACCAAGGGTATGCGCAAGCTCTATATCGTTGGCGATGACGGCGTGCAGAAGGAATACGCGATTCCGCGCGGCGTCCACATCAACGTGCAAGAAGGGGAGCGCGTCCGTTCGGGCGATCCGCTGATGGATGGGCCCCGCAACCCGCACGACATTCTTGCCGTGCTCGGCGAAAAGGAACTGCAGAAGTACCTGGTGAACGAAATTCAGGAGGTCTACCGCCTGCAGGGCGTGAACATCAACGATAAGCATCTTGAGGTGATCTCGCGGCAGATGATGCGCTGGATTCGAATCGAGGATATTGGCGATACGGAGTTCCTGCCTGAAGAGGTGGTGGACAAGTTCAAGTTCCGCGAAGAGAATGCCCGCGTCATTGAGGCGGGCGGACGTCCGGCCATGGGCAAGGCGATCCTGCTTGGCATCACCAAGGCCTCGCTTTCGACCGACTCGTTCATTTCCGCCGCCAGCTTCCAAGAGACCACGCGTGTGTTGACCGAAGCCGCCATCAACGGCAAGATCGACTACCTGCGCGGTCTGAAGGAAAACGTCATCATGGGCCGCTTGATTCCCGCAGGCACCGGCATGGAGTACTACCGGCGCGTGAAAATCGCCGGCGAAGACGTGGTCGAAGAAGAGCCAGCGCCAGAGCAGGAGCTTTCGCTCACTGATACGCTCGGCGACTACGGCGACGATACGCGTGGCGTATACAACGGCGGCCTTTCCGAAGGACTTGCTGAAGACGTGCTGAGCGCGGGCGGCGACGAAATTTAACCGTTACTGATTGTATGGCTTGAAAGGCGGCTCTTCGGAGCCGCCTTTTTGCTTCTGCCTTCATGCAGATGCAGCAAGAATGCGTCGGGACACCTCGATTGCGCGGGAAGCAGGTTGGCGGCCCGCATACCGTGCGTGTCAGCCAAATAGTCCTGACTCCATCTCGTTTTCAAGGTGGTTTAATCAGAAAGTAACGCAATTGTCCCAATATAAATGTTGACACTGCCGCCCAAGTGGCGTTTATTACCAACAGACGATAGTATTTTGCTTTTATTTGACTCTCACCTTACGGGGGGCAGGACTATTATGATTCGTATGCGTTCATCATTGATTGTTTAGTTTCTTCAAGACGGACTTAGGAGAACAAGAACCTTCTACAAAGAAGGTATCCGTGAACGATGGGAGTAAACTTAATGTATCTTATAAGCTTCACTCGCATGCACCACGATAACGCGGAGAGCATGATCACACTCCTGCGAAAGGCGAGCAAGAGACCGCTGTTTCGAAAGGAAGCCTTGGCTCCCTTGATATTGGGGATGTTTGCTTTCATCTTATTGGTTTTAACCGCCTGAAAGCGCACGTTCAATCTGAAAAAAAACATATGATTGTTTTTTCCCTTCCCTCGATGTCTCCTGTGGGTCACTAAGTCTATCAGAATTTTTCAAAAGGAGAAGTATGCGAACGATTTACACGTTTGTTGCGCGATCCGTCGTTTTTTGTGGCTAGTGTTGAGTTTTCGCGGTGATGCGTCCGCCCAGTCAGGATATGCATACACGAGTACCTTCAGCGATGGGACGAACGTATTTGTTAGCGGAGTTATACAGGGCACAGGAATGCCCGGTACATTTGGTATCACCCACACTTGGTCACAATCCTTAGCGTTGTATAGCCCTAGTAATCGCGCAAGCGGTTGTTCATTTAGCGACCCTATGCCGGCCAGCCAAAATGTTGATTTACAATGCGAGGCATCCCTGCCAATCGACGACGAAGAAGGTGATTACTATGTGAGTGGAGACCAGCGCGCCGTGTGTAGCGAAGTCGGGCAATTCGTGTATGTACCTATAAACTTCTCGATTAACGTCAGGCTGGCCATATCGTGGTGGGCCAATCCGGAGTCGCTCGGAACGGCGAATGCTTTTGGAGAAACGACTTCTGCACATCCGGTATACCTAGTTGCAGTGCCCCGGTACTAGTTTCCGCATTAGGTTGCCCAGCAATCATTCAAGCGGTTCACGCGGTTATTACCGTGGACGGCGTGTCATCCTGCACTTTGGGGGGCGCGGTGGTGGCATCACAGGGAGGACCGTGTAATTAGGTCCGTTGGACCCGATGGGACTCGCTACGATTTGGGGCTGGGGCGATCGCGGGCTAAGGCGAGGTTGCGCGCGCTCGGAGGGCTCCGTCTTGAGGCGGGCGGGGCGTGGGTACAGCGCCTGAAGCTATTTGGTTGTACGGGTTCTACAGCTCGCCAAGTCGGCTTGAATGCTCTGGTATGAGAACCGGAGCTTCTCGGGTCGAGCGCCTCGGTCATCTGTTCAGATAACAAAAATGCTTGAATCAACGCCTGATCTATTACATAGGCTATTCATACATAATGCGTCCCATCTGCCTCTCACGGCGGAATTGTTTCGTTATGTGCGAAACAACAATGTCTATGATCTAAAGTTGCGCTGTAGCATCGCGCGTACCAATGAAGGCTCTGTGTATCTAGGGATACGTGAGATTCCTACGCCGCACGATACCGAAGGCTCCCCCTTTGCGGTAGTGATCTCATGGGACGTAGCAACCGGCGCCTTCACAGTACGAGACCGCGCAACTGGTGGGCAGTCGGTTACAAGTGCCGTGCTGGCGAATAATTTCCGACCCGTTGTCCTTGACATGGCCCGGCCGCCCCAACGGCACCTAGGGTATTCGATTTATTTCGTTAAGGACGCAGATGGCATTCTCTATTGCCCAGCACTTGAACTAGCAATAATTGATCAGAGGAGCGTTGCTGGTCAGGAGTATAAAGAGATTGTCGGGTCGGTGAAGCGTGGAGAGCCAGATCTGCTTCAATTTGATATCTTGCGCCACTGCTAGGAACCCGCAGCGCTGGCGAATCGTTCTCGGACCGATCAAAGAGCAAGTGACGGTTCGATCTCACGCATCTTCGCCGCGACACCGCGTAAATCCTGAACAAACAAAGCATACTCGGTCTCCTGCCATTCCGGTTCAAATGCGCAGTCAGCCCCACTGATTCGATTAACGATGCGCCTGGGCAAGTCAGGTCGTGCATGCACAAGAAATAGCTTGTGTTTCTGCCTGAGCCCCGCATTGATAAGCGATTGGCTGATGCCTTTGCAGGCCTTCAACCGCTCCGGAATAGCCTAGCTTTTCAGCCATCAGCATTGCGCCGATGCACGTCAGCGGTTCGTCGATAACCAGGGAATCAGCCGGGAAGCCCGGCGCATGTCGAAAGCCGGGATATCGGCCAGGTCGCGCGCCGTAGGCTGTTCAATGTACTGAATTCGGAGGAAACGCGCTGCGTGCCTTCTATTTTGAGATTTTCATGAGCTGAAGCACTTAGGTTCACGTCCCGGCGCTTCCGATTTGGGCCTGCGTTTCCGCCGCCCCTTGTCCACCGACACAACGCGGTTCACGTCTCAGGCCAAGTCGTTTCCATTCAGTTTGATCTTGATCCGCCGCAGCCCGTTGTACCGAATCCATTCCGGAAGGTCTCAGGCAAACCGTCGTTGACGCCCTGTTTGTCGGCTGCGGTGATCGGGTCCAACATGCCTACCAGGCGGTAGAGAGGGAATGCTCGCGTCATCGATGTGGGAGGACGTCCGGCGATGGCAAGGCGATCCTGCTTGGCATCACCAAGGCGTCACTTTCGACGGATTCGTTCATCTCAGCCGCCAGCTTCCAGGAGACCACGCGTGTGTTGACCGAAGCCGCTATCAACGGCAAGATCGACTACTTGCGCGGCCTCAAGCAAAACGTCATCATGGGCCCTCTGATTCCCGCCGGCACCGGCATGGAATACTATCGGCGCGTGAAGATCGCTGGCGAGGACGTGGTCGAGGAAGAACCAGCGCCGGAGCAGGAACTTTCGCTCAGCGATACGCTGGGCGACTATGGCGACGAGACACGCGGTGTTTACAACGGAGGCCTTTCCGAAGGACTCGGCGAGGACGTGCTGAGCGCCGGCTCGGACGAAGTCTAAATTGGTCGCGCACAACGCGCTACAAACCGCCCGGTGCACTCGTTAAAGTAACTCACTAATCAGCTAATCACGAGGCGGCTCTCCGGTCGCCTCGTGAATTCTTACAGTGAATTTAGCCCACCAGGCGTTACCAATTTTGTCCCATCGGCATTTCCGCGGACGCACAAGCTTTAGAGTTCTGGTTCTACCAGACAAATTAAACTAGCAGATTTTCATTGCTGTGTAATCTGCGAACGTTAGAATACTGCTGCAATAACTACCAACCAGGGAGCGAGGCAATGTTTACACGGATTTGGAGCGTTTTGGGGTTAGCGGCGGTGTCACTTTCCACGATGTTAGGATCGAGCGATTCGCCAATCACTCCCATCAAGTATGTGGTTGTGATCTTCGACGAAAACAACTCTTTCGATCATTATTTCGGGACCTATCCGAACGCGCTGTATCCGAATGGAGTAGCTGCGACTGCGGCGAATCCGTACGGGGAATCGCGGTTTATTTCTCTGCCGCACACGCCGCCGGTGAATGGGCTGACTCCGGTGCTGAACAATCTTGGCGCGACTGCGCCCTTTCGTTTGGACCGCGCACAAGAGACGACCTGCGACAACGATAACCACTACAAGGACGAACAGACCGCCTATAACTCGGGCCTGATTAATCTGTTCGCCACGACTACCAGCGCTACGGGTGCCGGTTGCACGCCCTACCTGAGTATGGGCTATTACGACGGCAACACGGTGACCGCCCTTTGGAACTACGCGCAGTATTTTGCAATGAGCGATAACTACTTCGACACCGAGTTCGGCACCACGGTCATGGGCCATCTGAATTTAGTCGCTGGACAAACGCATCAGAACAGTGTGGAGTCGATTAGCGGCAAAGTTGCGAACGGCAGCGTGATCGCCAATGTGGAAGCAGGTTTTGATGATTGCGTGACTACGGCCAACGGGACTCCGGTTCAGATGACCGGCAAGAACATCGGAGATCTGCTGAATGCCGCTGGAGTTTCGTGGGGCTGGTTCTACGCGGATTATCCGCAAGCCACGGGGACTCATCCCACTAGCTGCCCGTCCACTTATAACAGCCACTATGCGCCTTTTATGTACTACTCCAGTACATCGAATCCGCATCACCTGCCACCGGCTTCGCCGGCTTTGGTCGGCGCCTCTGCCGATCAAGCGAACCATAACTATGCGATGACCGATTTCTGGAACGCCGTTGCGGCCGGCAACATGCCATCGGTCGTGTTTCTGAAGGCATCAAAACCGCAGACCGGACATCCCTCCGATTCCAGCCCGTTAGCCGAGCAAACATTTTTGGTGAACACGATCAATCAGTTGCAGCAGACACGTTTCTGGAGCCAGATGGCCATTTTCATCACTTACGATGACTCGGATGGCTGGTATGACCATGTAATGCCCCCGATTGTGAATCAATCGAACGATCCGGCCAATGATACGCTGGCCGGCTCACGGTATTGCGGGACACCGCAACCTGGAGCGTACAACGATCGCTGCGGCTATGGAACCCGGCTTCCGCTCCTGTTAATCAGCCCGTACGCCAAACAGAACTATGTGGATCACGGGCTTTCCGATATCACTTCCCTGACTCGGTTTATCGAAGATAATTGGAGCCTGGGTCGCCTTGGCGATCAGTCGTTCGATGCGCTTGCGGGTCCCCTTAATGGACTCTTTGATTTCGTTCACACACCGCGGTTCGGACGTCGGCTGCTGCTGGATCCTGACGCCGGCACAGTTGCTTCGCAACAGTAGCTAGACCACTTCGTACGGCCGCATCATCTCGTTGTCTTCGTGCTCCAGCACGTGGCAATGCCAGACATAGCGGCCTTTGTAGCCTTCGAACTTAACGATGATGCGGGTAACCATGAGTACGTCCGCTCGAACAGTGTCCTTCCATCCCGCTTCTTGAAGGTCAGGCGGAATCGCGGGTCCGATGTAAGCCAACTTGCCGGTCCTCCTGTAGACTTCGAAATCAAAGCGCCGCCGGTCCAGAATCTGAAAACGCACCAGATGAAGGTGGATGGGATGGGTGTCGTCTGTCAGGTTTACAAGCGTCCAGATCTCTGTGGAATTGAGCGCAGGTGTCTCGGTGACTGGCATGTCATAGTTGACACCATTTAACAACATGTGGGTAGGCTGGCCGGCAGGATCTTTATAATCCACTAAGGCTAACTCGCGCGTCTTTACAGCAGTGGATTCGGGCGTGCGTTCAATGCTGCGCAGCTTGGGCGGCAGAGTTAGCGGAGCGCTTGTTCTGAGGGCCGAAACCCTGATCTGCATGATCGGTGAGCTCGAGTGTTTGAGATAAACGGATTTGCCGGCATAAGGGCCGAAGTCGATGACCAGATCCGCTCGCTCACCTGGGGTCAAAGCAACACTCTTCATCGCAATCGGTGCAGCCAATAGGCCTTGATCGGACCCGATCATCTGAATAGGTTCGCTGCCCGGCACTAAATTCAAATCATCTTTTGACAGCGACAAGGTATAGAAGCCAGCATTTGAGCAGTTTAATATCCGGAAGCGATAAGGCCGCGGTTCGGCTGCCAGGAAAGGGAAGAGCTTGCCGTTTAGCAGAATGGCATTACCGTTGTATTCGGCCGTCCAAGGCGGCTTTGGATATTGGAGTTGGCCGTCTAATTCAAACAGCCGGTCATAGATACACAGCGGTATCTCATATGAGCCACTCGGCAAATTGAGCGAGTCTTCGGATGCGTCACGTATCAGATACTGTCCAAACAATCCAGCCACAGCGTTCAGACGCGTGATTCCCATGGCGTGGTCGTGATAGAAAAGGCCAGCCCCATCCTGGCGGTTGGGATAGAAAGACAATTTGGATTGTCCCGCCACAATCCACTTTTCCGGATTGCCATCGCTTTCGGGCGGTACTTTTCCGCCGTGAAGATGCACAACCGTGCGCACCTCCGGGATGTCGTTGCCGCTGCCGTGCACTGCATGATCCACCGGCAACAGGTGCTTCGTAGGTAGATCATTGACCCACTCGACGGTTATGGGTTCTCGGGAGCGAACGTCGAAGGTCGGACCAGGCGACATGCCGTCGTAGCCCCAAAATGTGGTGGGAGCTAAATCGCGATGAACTTTTGATTGAAACTGCCGCATGACAATGCGGTAGTGCCCTTTGCTTACGGGTTCGGCTTTATCGGGAATGGGGAGGGCGTCTACATACTTGGTCAGCGCGAGAGGGCTCAGCGAGACTCCTGCCAGTTGCAGCAGGAACATCCTGCGCGTACTCATCACGTTTTACAGTTTAACCGGTTGGGGGAGGCGGAGGATTCAGCCCGTCGATCGCATAGCGCGTTTGACCGGGTCAATAGCGCGCGCACCTGTTACTCTCCGGTTACTTAACCGGCCAGGAAGAGGACCGGCTGACCGTCGTTCCGTCCGGCATATTCAGCAGCAAAGTAATCGATAGTCTGTCGTTCACGCGTTCGTAGGACACCGATCCCGTCGCTAACTCATCCCGGCTGAGTCTGATTTGCCGCGTCTGCAGGCCATCGGCGATGGCAAGCACGCCATAGTTTGCCTTGTAAATCACAGCCGCTCGATGATTCCACGAGATTTGAAGAACCTTGTCCGGTCCGCTTTCGACTCCGAAATCGAGCTGCGCATCCGAACGAGGAAGTTCGCTTTCCAGTTTCGAACCCGGGAGCAGCGGTCTCACGATGAGACCCGTTACAAAAGCTCCAATCGTGAGAAAAATGGCCAGCACGGTAAATAGCCCCCAACTCCGGCCGCCGGATTCTCTCCACATGGGCGGCTGATCCGGGGGAAAGCTAACCGATCGCGGCGCGCCTTCTTCGCTAACAGTGGTCAACGCGACGCCCGGTTGCGCGGGCTCTTGGGACGGAAACGCCGTCAGTGCGGACGGCTGTACTGCGAAGGCGGGTGGATGGATGGTTGCCGCGGACCGAAGTGCATCCAAGCTAAACCCAAACTCCGGCACGACAAGTTCGGGCGGCGATTGCATACCGGTGGAGAAATAAATCGCGGCCGATCTGGGCAGCTCCGCTCCCACCAGCAGAACCACATGTACGGAGTTCTTAAACTCCTCTAAAGACAATCTCCGGTCCTCGTCGGAAAGCGCAATTGGCCCGCCCCTCTGGCTACGAAAGAATCCGACGGCGGACGTTTCCCGAGTATTCGCCTCGCGCACGGCTGCCCGAAAACGTTCGCGTTGCACGCTGCTCAATGCGAACTCGGCTCCATCCTCAGCCCGCCGTTCGATCCGTATAATTCGCTCGATCCTCACCGTCAGTTCCGAGGCTCGCGGAAACGTCCCCACCAGCACGCCTCCTGTCTCCACCCCAAGATCGTCCGCGGCGGCAACTTCTTCGATAATTTGCCCGATGAGCCCGGTTTTCAGTTCCACTGCATACGGGCTGCGCTCGTTATGCCAATGGATGTAAGAGCCCGCGGTTGTCATACCGGCATCCTGTGCCTCAAATAGAACGTGCATTGTTCCGCAAGTAAATACTTCAGGTTCAACGATACACTTTTAGTGTCTTGGCCGCCACCCTCTACCTGATCGCAACGCCAATCGGCAACCTCGAAGACATCACTTTCCGGGCTCTTCGAACGCTGCGCGACGAAGTCTCCCTGATCGCCTGCGAAGATACGCGCCAAACCCAAAAACTGCTCGAACATTATCAGATTCACAAGCCACTGGTGAGCTATCACGACCATAACGAAGCCGCCCGGACGCCTGATCTCCTCGACCGGCTCTCGCGCGGAGAGTCGATCGCGCTGGTGAGCGATGCGGGCACGCCGTTGGTCTCCGATCCCGGGTACCGTCTTGTGGTGGCCGCAATCGACAACGGCTATCCCGTGGTCCCCATACCGGGCGCATCGGCAGCTCTCGCCGCCCTCACGGCTTCCGGCCTTCCTGTCGACCAGTTCCGCTTCATCGGATTCCTGCCGCCCAAAACCACGCAACGCCGTAAGCTATTTGAGGATCTTTCGGCCGATTTGGGTACTATCGTCGCCTACGAGAGCCCACATCGTATTCTTTCCGCTCTAGACGACCTGGAAGCCGTCCTCGGTAGCCGCCGCATCGTTCTGGCCCGAGAATTGACAAAAATCCACGAAGAATTTCTTAGGGGAACAGCCTCAGATTTAAAAAGAGAACTCCAAAATCGCCCCGCCATCAAGGGCGAATTCACCCTCCTGATCGCTAAAGCCGAGCACACCGATCTTTTGGAAGCCATTGATCCGCTTCAGGAAATTCAGCGCCTCCAGACGGAAACGGGCCTAGACCGCAAAGAGGCGATCAAGGCCGTTGCAAAGCGCCTTGGCCTGCCAAAACGGGAGGTCTACCGGCTCGCGGCGGAGCAGGGCAGCAATCCGCCGGACAAACGTCGTGATTAGGGCCAAATTGCCCCACGGCCAGCCGGAGTTCGTTTGGTAAAAACCGCTCAACTATAAGATTCTGCAGCATTTTGATGAAACTTGGGTGGGTCCCGACAGTCCCCGCCCGAACCAGCTTCATTCCCAGCTTCCCGGCCAACCCCATCGCCTCGGTGTCCAGATCGTAACGGACCTCCATGTGGTCGGAAATGAAGCCGATCGGAGCGACGATCGTGTTCCGGACTCCCTCCGCCTGCAAGGTCCGAATGTGATCGAGTATGTCCGGCCCCAGCCACGGCTGCGTTGGCGGTCCGCTCCGGCTCTGAAACACTAGGTCCCAGCGCTCCACGCCGATCGCCCCGGCAACCAGCCGCCCCGTCTCCCGTAGTTGACGCTCATACGCGCTTGTATCGGCCATCGAACACGGAATGCTGTGGGCAGTGAATACGAACCTGGTTTGGGGGAGTTCGTTTGGTAAAAACCGCCTCATCGCCTCACGGACCCGATCCGCCGTTGCCTCAATGAAGCCGGGATGATTGTAAAAGACCCGCAGTTTGTCGACTCTTGGCGCGCCTTCGCCTGCCTCCGCCTGGGCCGCAGCAATGTTTTCCCGATACTGCCGGCAACCCGAATACGAGCTATAAGCCGACGTGACGAACGCCAGCGCATGGGTGATGCCGTCGTGCTTCATTTGGCGCAGTGTATCCGCCAGGAATGGATGCCAGTTTCGATTGCCCCAGTAAACGGGAAGATCGGGACCGGACGCCTTCAGTTCCGCGCTGAGTGCGACGATCAACTGCCGGCATTGATCGTTGATCGGGCTCTTGCCGCCGAAGTGGTGGTAATGCTCCGCTACTACGAGCAGCCGTTCCCGTGGAATGTTGCGGCCCCTTGTGACGTTTTCGAGGAACGGCATCACGTCCTCGTCCCGCTCGGGGCCGCCGAAAGAAACTACTAGAATTGCGTCGTACATCTTTGTATCGGTCAGGTGCGGAACCCGCTCACCTGGTGCAGTTTCAGCATGTTTGTCGAGCCGCGCCGATTCACCGGCTGGCCCGCCACGAACACGATATTGTCGCCCGGCCGAACGCGCCCCGTTTCAATCAACAGGCGTTCCATCTCCTGCAGCATCTGGTCAGTGGAATGCATTTCGGGAGTGACGATCGCCTCCACGCCAAAGATAATCGATAGCTGCCTGGCGACGGCATCGGTCGACGTGAAAGCGAAGATTGGCACGGGCTGGCGATAACGTGCCAACAGGCGCGCTGTGGCGCCGCTGCTCGTCCCGACCGCAACCGCCGTGACACCCGCCGACCGCGCCGCATGGTATGCAAGATCGGAAATGATTTGCGGTATCGATGCCTCCGCACTCAACGGAATCTCGCGATAGCCTTGCTTCCGTTGTGCGCAGTCCGTCTCGAATGCGATCTTGGCCATCATTCGTACCGATTCCACCGGATACTTGCCGGCTGAGGTTTCCGCCGAGAGCATGACAGCACTGGTGCCATCGTAAATCGCATTCGCGATGTCGCTGACCTCCGCGCGCGTCGGAAGCGGATTTTCAATCATCGATTCCAGCATCTGCGTGGCCGTAATTACGAACCTTCCCCGCAACCGCGCCTTATCGATAATCGATTTTTGAATCGCCGGAACACGCTCCAGCGCCATTTCCACGCCCAAATCGCCGCGCGCGACCATCACGCCTTCGCACTCCTCCAGGATTGAATCGAGATTCTGGCAACCCTCCGGCTTTTCTATCTTCGCGATGATCGGCTGTTTGGCGTCCACGTCTTCAAGCAGATGGCGCAGCCGCATCACATCTTTCGCCTGACGCACGAACGACAGCGCAAAGAAATCGACACCCTGGGCCACACCGAAGTGCGCATCCGCGATGTCCTTCTTCGATAGCGACGGCGTGCTGACATTCACTCCCGGCAGATTGATGCCCTTGCGATCGCTGACCATTCCGCCGTGCTCGATCACGCATCGAACCGCGATTCCATCAGTGCTCAACACTCGTAATTGAAGAGTCCCATCCGCAATGAGAACCGCATCGCCCGGCTTCACATCCCGGCCAAAATCCGGGTAACTGGTCGACGCCGTCTCGACCGTCCCCTCAACCGGCTCGGTCGTAATTGTAAATATCTTGCCGTCCTCAAGGAAGCAAGGTCCATCCTTGAATGTGCCCAAGCGAATTTTGGGGCCTTGCAGATCCAGCAGTATTCCTGCATGGCGTTTTAACTCTGCGGACAACTCTCGAACAGCTTTAACGCGGCGCGCGTGGTCGTCTTGCGTCCCGTGGGAGGCGTTTAACCGGAAAACATCGACTCCCGCTTCAAACAATTTGCGAAGGACTTGTTCGGAATCCGTCGCGGGCCCCAACGTGGCTACGATTTTGGTCGATCTCATATTTTGGTTCGGTCGTTTCGCTACACTACGAGAGCAAACCTCCGCTTCGAGGGGAAGATTTCGTACTGCAAACACCATTATGCCGCTGTATCAAGCCATCCTTCTTGCTATTGTTCAGGGATTAACCGAATTTTTACCCATTAGCAGCACAGCTCATCTCGCTCTGATTCCCGAGATATTTCATTGGCACGATCCCGGTCTTGGTTTTGACATCGCACTGCATGTGGGCACGCTGGTCGCGGTCTTCATTTATTTCTTTCGCGATTGGGTCACGGTTATTGCCAACGGTCTCGGGTTCAGCTATGGCAATTCCAAGCCGGACGAGAACAGCGGCGCCATGCTCTGGTACCTGATTGCCGCCACCATTCCAGTGGGCATTGCCGGCCTGTTGTTCAAAGGACTGGCGGAAGGCCCGTGGCGTAATCCATACGTGATCGGCGCCATGCTCATTTTGATCGGCATTGTGATGGGAATTGGCGATCGCGTAGGCCAAGAGAAGCGCGGCCTAAAACAGATGACGTGGATGGATGCGATCACGGTTGGTCTCGCGCAGGCTCTGGCAGTTGTGCCGGGAACATCCCGCAGCGGTGCAACGATTACGGCCGCGCGTTTTCGTCATCTGGACCGCGAAGCATCCGCTCGTTTCTCGTTTCTGCTGATTGCGCCAGCTATCGGCGCAGCAGCCGCGAAGGACGCGTTCGATCTATACAAACATGGCGGTATCCCGCCCGGAATGCGGTTGCCTTACGTGGTCGGGATTGTCGTTAGTGCAATTGTCGGAATCATTGTCATCGCGTTCTTCCTGAAGTACCTTCGGCACAACACCCTGTCGGTGTTTGTTTGGTACCGCATCGTGTTTGGCATAATAGTGATTGCTCTGGCTGCATTCTTCCGCATCGGCGGATGATGTTTCTCTCACCCTCTCGTCACTCACGGCTCAATGAAGTCGTAGGGCTCTTATTGCTATTGGCCGGCCTGGCTGTCGTTCTGGGCTTCGCCTCATACAACCCCGCGGACCCGTCATGGGACACGGCCACTGGCGGCCACGTCCATAATCTGTTGGGTCCGTTCGGCGCGACTGCTTCCGATTTGCTGCTGCAGACATTCGGCTTGAGTGCCTATTTGCTGCCGGTACTTATCTGGACACTCGGTTGGAAATGGGTCCGGTCCACGCCGCTCCAAAATCCCGCGATCCGCGTTGCCGGATCGCTCGCTCTTTGGTTTACACTATCGGCGGCGTGCGGGCTGTTGCCGGCGTCGATCTCTCTGCCAGGCGGCGTCAGACCGAGCGGCGTGGCAGGCATGTTGCTGGCTGACTTTCTGCTCTCACGGTTCAATCTCGCCGGATCGGCCATCGTCGTTGCTGCCGCGGCCATTGTGGCGCTCTATTTTGTAACCACTTTCGAAGTCGCCGCGCTCGTTCACGCTCTCGAAGGTCCCGCCGCCCGCTGGCACGCGCTATGGTCGCGATGGGGCGCCTGGCGTGAACAGAGGCGCCAGCGAGCCATCGAACGCGCCAAAGCCAAAGCCGCCGAACGCACCCAAAGACGCAGTTCGCGGGTCATCACGGCCGAGCCCGAACCCGCCGCTCCGGAAACCTCTAAACCGGTCGTCAACAAAGAAGCGGCACACACGGCCACTCACGACGATATTCCCATACGGCCGCTGGTCCCGGAGCCGGTTGTGCGTGTACAGGCCCCGCCTCCCGCAGAAGACGACTCCGATTCGCCTCCCTGGGAAGAACAAATCGAGCCTTCCGCGCAAACTCTGGCCAGGCGCAGGCGTCTTTACGCTCTTCCCCCGACGTCATTGTTGAATGAAATTCCACCCGGAAACGGCTTCGACGGCCTCGAACTGAAGGAAGTCGCGAGCCGTATTAAATCGAAGCTTGAGGAATTCAATGTGCGCGGCTCGGTTACGCAAATCAATCCAGGCCCGGTCGTCACCACATTTGAATACAAACCGGAAGCCGGTATCAAATACAGCCGCATCACTACGCTGACGGAGGACCTGTGCCTGGGGCTACAAGCCGAATCGGTCTTGATCGAACGCCTCCCTGGCAAACCGACCGTCGGTATCGAAGTACCCAACACGAGGCGTGAAGTGATCAGCTTGCGCGCCATTCTGGAATCGGGCGAATTTCAGGATTCGCCCTCTAAAATGACCATTGCATTGGGCAAGGACATCAATGGCCGCATTAAAGTAGCATCGCTAGAAACCATGCCGCACCTTTTGATTGCCGGCTCCACAGGATCCGGTAAGAGCGTGATGCTCAACGCCATGATCATGTCGTTTCTCTACAAAGCGACACCGGACGAAGTGCGCATGATCATGGTGGACCCCAAGCGCGTCGAGTTGGGGATGTATGAAGGCATCCCGCACTTACTGACGCCGGTCATCACGGAACCGAAAAAGGCGACTAATGCGCTACGAAACGCGGTGCTCGAAATGGAGCGGCGTCTGAAATTGCTGGCTGCGCACGGCGTCAGGAACATCGACCAGTTCAATCGTAAGATGGAGCAGCTTCGTGAGAAGCCTATGAGCCTGTTTGAGGCGCCGGAAGAGAACGAAGATCTGCGGCCGCTTCCCTATGTCCTGATCCTCATCGACGAATTGGCCGATTTGATGATGCTGGAGCGCGCCAACGTTGAAGAATGCATTACGCGACTGGCCCAGATGGCGCGAGCCGTCGGCATGCACCTGGTTCTGGCCACGCAGCGGCCCAGCGTCGACGTCATCACCGGTCTGATTAAGGCGAACTTCCCTTCGCGTATCAGCTTCCGCGTCGCGACCCGCGTCGATTCGCGTACCGTCCTCGATTCCATGGGCGCCGAGCACCTTCTGGGCAAGGGAGATATGTTGTATCTGCCTCCGGGATCGTCCCGATTAGTTCGCGTGCACGGTGCATTTGTCACAGAGACGGAGACCAATCGCGTGGTGGACTTCTGGAAGGATCAAGCCGTGCCCGATTACGATCGCAGCTACTTGATGACGCCCCCGTCTGAAGAGGGCGGGGAGGACGACGATAGCGAAGCCTTCGAGGGCGAGCAGGATCCGAAATATGAAGAGGCCGTGCGAGTGGTGCTCGAAGCCGGCAAGGCCTCGACCTCCATTCTGCAACGCCGGCTCCGTTTGGGCTATGGGCGGGCCGCGCGCATTCTCGATATGATGCAGCGCGACGGCATCATCGGAGCGCCCGACGGCAGTAAGCCACGCGAAGTCTTAAAACGCCCCGACTGGCTCCGCGAAACGGAAGATCAGTTGCGTTAGCCATCCGGCTTTCAGCGAGTATACACGAGCAAGGGTTGTTTTTGCGCCAACCGCCAGTTGTGATCCAGATAGCGGCGTAGCGTTTGGCGATGCATACATTCCGAACCGTAGCGGGTCCGCTAGAAAGATGCTGCGTTTCGGATCGTGCAGGCTCTTAATGATGGCATCATCCGTGACAGCTCGAATGGTCGTGGAATTGAAGCCTACTGGGATTTTTCGTAGCGGTTGCGTCTTAAATTCACGCGACAGCATCTCGATTCCCGCGCCCCAGTAGACGCGATTCGAATTCGCCCCGATATGCAATCGCTCTAGCCACTGCTTCGCCGACTCGAGTTGGCTGTAGCTGAGGTCCGACAGAAAAACTCCGTCCAGATAACTACCGCTTGTCACGCGGTGCGGAAAAGAACGCAACGGAGGCACGAAGCCAATCGCGAGTCTCGTGTGATCGAGAATTCCAACCATGCTCGCGATCGTCAGCCAGAGCGATAACGCCATCCCGCTCGCCTGAAAGACAGTATGCAACGGGGCGCGAGCTGCCTTGCAGTGCCATTGAACTAACGCGGAACTCTCGACGGATCTGGGCGATACTGGCCCATCCGCGGCCGGGCGAATATCGTGCGATGTGGGGATCAGGTGGTTAAGACCAATGCAGACGCTCAACAGCCCTAAGACCAGAATGGACTCGCCCACCGACGGATATCGACGTTGGAAATGGAGACAACCACCGAGATTAAGAAGAAAAGCCATAAGCAGCAATTCCGCAAACGATGTAGGCGCCCAGCGCGGAAGGGCAGTAGTCGGAGTCGCAGATTCCCTCCTAAGTTTTCTCGCCAGCCAGACATAACCCACCAACGCGCCGCCGAACACGCACCAGAACGGGTTGCCCGTGTAGGCGGTCGGGTAAACCGGCCCTATCCAGAAGACAGGTTTGAAGAACAGTGCGAAATGTCTGATTCTGCTTGACGCCAATATGAGGACGTTGAAGATCCATTGCGCTGGAGTCACGCCCGTGACGATCATTTCGACGGTCGCGGGGACAATGGCTGCCCAGAGCGAAAGGAAGACCCCCAACCCAATCGCCTTCTTAGCCGTCAGGCGCTTCTGAAAATACAGAAACACCAAGGTGAAGATCGCAAATGCCACTGCCGCCGCATGATAATTCAGTTTCGTCATGCCGGTCGCGACCAGCACCAGCAAGTACAGCAAAACATCGCGTGGCCGCCATTGAAGCCTTTCTAGAACGCCCGTACAAATCAGGGATACGAGCGTCAATAGAAAAATTCCGAGCGGGTTGTACCAGAGAATGCCGTGAATTAACGTGCACGCGCAACATAGACTGAAACCGATGAACACCGCGCGCAGGTACCCAACCGCCCTGCGTGCCAGCAGCACAACCGCGACAAACAGAGCGCCGGTCAGGATCAGATTCGCGTACGCCAGAGACAAATACCGATGGCCAAACAGGATCTCCGAACCGTAGCTCAACAGGTAAGTCAGAGTTTGCTGTGGCGTGAAGAAATCCCGGCACGGCCGCATGCCATGCTCGAGATAGCCGTCTCCGTTCGCAATGACTGAGTAGTCGTTAAGCTGCCCATCCTGTCTTCGTTGACGAGCCACAACAGATACATGCAACCGGCGGCGACTAGCGTAATGGCCGCCCCAACCATCCACAGCAAGGCAGGGCGCCGGGCCGCCATTCGTTCAGTTTCCCGGCTCGTCAACACGCCGGACCGCATGCCATACTCAATTTGAGCCGCAACATTTTAGAGGATCGACTTATCTTGACCATCATTCGTTTCGCGGTTGCCGCGACAACTTCTGTATTCAATGCACTGCACAATGCAGTGAAGGATAGCCGCCTCGGTCGTGACCTTTAGCCGCCCAGCAAAGGGTGCAGGCGATATGGATTCCAAACACATCATCGTAGCAATTGACGGGCCGGCAGGCGCGGGCAAGACAACTCTGGCACGGCGAGTCGCCCGGAAGCTCGGCTATGTTCACATCAACAGCGGTGCAATGTATCGCGCCGTTGCGCTCTGGGCCCTTCGCACGGGCACCCCCCTCGAAGATATGCATCGTTTGGAGCAACTTGCCGCGCACGCGCGCATCGAGTTTGGACCGGCGAACGGCCATATTTTCCTCAATGGCGAAGATGTCACGGACGAACTTCGCGGCTCCGAAGTATCCGCAGCCGCCTCCCGTGTATCGGCTGTTCCTGGCGTTCGGCGGGCATTGCTGGGAGTGCAGCGCCAGATTGCAGAGGTGTCGAGCGTGGTTATGGAAGGGCGCGATATCGGAACCGTCGTGTTTCCCAATGCGAACGTCAAAATCTTCCTTGATGCCGATCCGAAAGAGCGCGCCCGGCGCCGTAGCCTGGAATATAAAGAGCGGGGGCAAGTAGCCGAGACGGCCTCGATCGTCGCCGAACTGGCCGAAAGAGATCATCGGGACCGGACGCGAAGTGAAGCGCCGCTGGTTCAGGCGCCCGACGCGCAATTGGTGGACACCACCCATCACACAATCGAAGAAGTGGAAGAGATTATCCTGCGATTAGTTCGTGAGCGCACTTCGAATGGTAAGGAAGCTAAAAAGCAAGGAAGCAGTACGTGAATAATTTATTGGTAATGAAATTCGGCGGCACCAGCATGGGCAGCTCCGAACGGATGCGCGCCGCGGCCGCGATCATAGAGTCACAGCAATCGCAACGTCCGGTCGTGGTGGTCGTCTCGGCCATGTCGAAGATCACCGACCTGCTGCTTGAAACTTTGCGCCGCGCCGAGTTGGGCGATCGCGCCGCCGTCGATGCGAACATTGCGACGTTGCTGGACCGGCATGTCGTGGCATGTCAGGATTTGCTCGCTGAGACCGCGGCGCCCGCGCCTTTTTGCAATGCCGCTCATTCCGCGATCCAATCGCTGATCCTTGAATTCCGGCGTATTGCGGACGGCGTATTGATGCTGGGAGAACGGCCGCCACGGTCCGTTGACGAAGCTGTGGCAGTGGGCGAGCGGGTCTCTTCCGCTCTGTTCGCTTACTACCTGAACGCAATCGGCATTCCTGCGCAATCGATCAACGGAAGCGATGTCATTGTTACCGACGCGGTCTTCGGCAATGCTTCTCCGCAGATGGAACCGACTCGCCGCAAGTGCGCGGATCGCCTGCAGCCGTTGCTTCTGGAAGGCATCACGCCAATCGTCACGGGTTTCAATGGAGCGACCGCTGACGGCCGTCCCACCACGCTTGGTCGTGGCGGGTCCGATTTTTCGGGATCGATATTGGCTGCTGCGCTGGATGCCGCCGAACTCTGGATCTGGACCGATGTCGACGGAATTATGAGCGCCGATCCGCGATTGGTCTCCAATGTAACCGTATTAGACAAAGTGACCTATGCCGAGGCGGCTGAACTTGCCTATAACGGCGCAAAGGTGCTTCATCCGCGCACGCTCGCGCCACTGATCGAACGCCAGATTCCCGTCTGGAGCAAAAATAGCTTTGCGCCAGAGAAGCCGGGAACCCAGATCGTCTCTCATCTGGATGAGCCCAGGGGAGTGCGTGCCGTAACCTCGATGTCTGATGTCGCGCTGATCTCCATGGAGCCAGCCAATGCGGTCCTCAGTGGAACGCGTCTGATGGCGCGCTCTCTCGATGCTCTGGCTTTAGCCAACGTCGAGATTTTGGTATTCACCAGCTCCAGTTATCGCCAGAGTTTTTGCTTTCTCATTCGCCGGCGCGACGTTCCGGCGGCGCTAGAAGCCCTGGAGGCGAATCTGAATATCGAACTGGCGCATGGTTATTTGAAACCCATCGCCGTCGATGAACATGTTGGTCTTCTGGCCGTAGTAGGGGAAGGGATGCGAGGCACGCCCGGGCTCGCCGGCCGCGTATTCAGCGCGATTTCGCGTGAAAAGGTCAATATCATCGCCATCGCGCAAGGATCTAGTGAACTGACTATCGGAGTAGTGGTGAGCCTTAATGGTCTGGAAAAGGCTGTGCGGGCGGTTCACGACGAATGTCTCCTCGACCGTCCGGCGGCCACCCCTACGCCGGTGCTCGCCGCTAAGCTTTAGTCAGCAATCTTTCGGGTGGGTTGCTTTTTAGTACCCTATGTAGTAACCTACGTGCATGCTTGAGGCACGCTCCCTCACGAAGTGCTACGCCACTGTCCCTGCCATTGAGAACGTCAGCTTCTGCATACGTCCCGGCGAGGTCCTCGGATACCTTGGTCCGAACGGCTCGGGCAAGAGCACGACTGTCAAAATTATCACTGGGTTGCTGGAGCCAACCAAGGGCTACGTCTTTTATCGCGGTTCCGATATCCGAGAGGATCTAGCGGGCTACAAGCGCCTCCTCGGTTATGTGCCCGAGGAAGCCAACCTGTATCCGTTTCTGACGGGCCTTGAATACATTGAGCTGGTCGGGCGTTTACGTGCGTTACCGGGGCGCTTGATTGCAAAACGAGCCGATGCACTGCTGAAGCTATTCGCGCTGCATTCTAACCGGCACACTATGATGTCGGCGTATTCCAAGGGCATGCGTCAGCGGATTTTGCTGATTGCCGCCATTCTGCATAACCCGGAAGTGATTATTCTCGATGAGCCATTGTCCGGCCTCGACGTGACCTCTGCGCTCATCTTCCGCAAACTGCTTTCGCTATTGAGCCGCGAAGGAAAAGTGATCTTCTACTGCTCTCACGTGCTGGAAGTTGTCGAGAAGGTCTGCTCGCAAGTCATCGTGCTTCAGTCGGGCAAGCCGCTCGCTTATGGCACGGTCGATGATTTGAAGAGCTTTCAATCGATGCCATCGCTCGAAGCCGCCTTCTCCCACCTTGTTCAGGAAGCGGACGCGACCCAGACGGCCGAACAAATCGTCCATACGGTGATGACCGCATGACACCTCCTCCCCAAACTCGTCTCGCCGAACGCCCCTTCGTCTATCTGGTCCAACATTTTCGCCGGCGCCTATTCGCCAGTGAGGAAGAGCAAAGTTCGGGAGAAATGGGCCTCGGTGTGGGAACCGTTCTTGCCCTATTAGCCGCTCCAGGCGGATTCGCATCTCTTTTTTTATTGGATAAGTACTCCACGCTCATCCAATATTTTCGTGGACAGCGGGGCTTCAATCCTTACCGGGCATCCATCGGCGATGAATACTTCTTTGTTGTGTTGTCCATGACGATCATCGGGCTTGTTATGGTTCTTCGATGGAACCGCCTTTTGCCGGACCGCCGCGATTACGCGAACCTGGCGGCGCTGCCGATCCCGATCAGCAGTGTGTTTCTCGCGAACTTCGTCGCCCTAACCGGAATGGGTATATTATTCGCCATCGATATCAACGCGGTCTCCTGGTTCTTCTTTCCGGCCATCGTGACGCTGAGCGACGGCTCTTTTGCGGCGTTCCTGATGGTTGCCACCGCCCACATCACGACGGTCCTTCTGGCTAGCCTATTCAGTTTCTTCAGCGTTTTTGCTCTGGTCGGAGTTTTGATGATCGTTCTGCCCGCATCCTGGTTCAAAGCAGTCTCAGTCGTGGTGCGAATGCTGTTAGTAGTGGCCTTGTTAACCGGGTTTCTATCCAATTTCTTCTTGCAATTACTTGCCGGTCAGGTCCCCAAAAGCGCCGCCGAGTACATGCGCTTCCTGCCATCTTTCTGGTTCCTTGGCCTCTATGAACGGATGATCCACCGCGCCACTCCCGCCATGCTTGCCTTATCCAGGCAGGCGCTGACAATGTTACTGGCTTCGGTCGTGCTGACCATAGTGGCGTATACGCTCTGCTATCGCCGCCATTTCAAGAAACTGGCCGAATCGTCATCGGACAGCGTGGGCAGCGCTCGCTTGCGATTTCATTGGCGTACGCCGGAGTGGTTGGCCGCCCTTTTTGTCAGATCGCCATTCGAGCACGCGTGCTTCAGCTTCATGTGGCGCGTTCTGACGCGAAGCGAGCGCCACTTAATGTTCTTTGGCGGTTATTTGGGCATGGGCTTCGTAATCGTCGCGGACAGCGCGGTCGGCCGTGTCATACCAGGGAGTGTTGTTCCGCCCGCGAGCCTGCTGGCTATACCCTTATTGATTGCATTCTTCGTGATCACCGGTCTGCGCTTCGTCTTCGACACGCCCGCTTCCGCCGAGTCGAACTGGGTATTTCGAGCGGCCGCGCTGTATCCCACGCCGCCACCGTCAAGCGTGGTTCGCCGCTTCATGCTGATGATCGTCATTCCGCCGCTGGTGGCGGTTTGCCTGCTTTCCGTAGGGCCGAGATACGGCTGGCTTCCGGCGGTCCTTCATGCGGCTGCCACAACCGTGATGGCCGAACTCTGCATTGGAGCGGTCTTGCTTCGATTTCACAAGATCCCGTTCACGTGCGTGCGGGAACCTGAGACACGGCAGATGATGATCCGCCTTCTGGCCTGCCTGCTAAGCGTCCTCATGATTGTGCCATTACTTGCCAACATCGAGCATTGGGCTGTAGAACGCGCTACGCACTTCCTGGTGTTGTCGGCGTTGCTGCTGAGCGCTTGGATTTATCTGGAGCGCCGTCGAACTGAGCCGGCGGAGCCTCAGCCGTTGGCCTTTGAAGAGAGATCGCCAGCTGCGTTTGAACTTCTCAAACTTGCATGAGGATCGCTTTGATTAGAAGATCTTCCTCTTCGTCCGCGACGGTGCGCATATCGAGGATAATCTCGTCCTTTTCAATGCGCACGATGACGGGCGGCCGGCCCAGGCGCAATTTTCGCTCGAATTGAGAAGCGCCCGGCACTTTCAGCGTAACCACCCACGTTGGGAGACTTTGATCGGGAGTTGAACCGCCGCCGATCGCTGTCTCGCTCGCACGAACGCTGGCACCCAACGAGCAAAGCCCTGCCTGGATGCGGCGGGCTCGCTCCTCAACTTCGGTTGGCGTCGCCAAGATCATTGCTAGCGTGGGGATCTTCTGCCACCTTTCAAACAGGAGATGGCGGAGTGTCGTTTCCAGTGTTTCGACGATCAACTTATCGATACGAAACGCCCGATACATCGGGTTTCGGCGAATGCGCTGCACTAACTCCTTGTCGCCGGCAATGATCCCGCTTTGCGGGCCGCCCAGCAGTTTGTCGCAACTGAACGAAATGACGTTCACGCCGGCATTGATGCTATCCCGGGCCAGCGGTTCATCGATTCCCTGCTTGCTCAAATCGATCAGACAGCCACTGCCCAGATCTTCATAGACCGGAATCGAGCGTTCTCTCCCGAGCGTGGCCAGTTCCTCCAAGGTTGGCCGCGCCGTGAACCCGGCCATATGGAAATTGGACGGATGAACGCGCATAATCAACCGAGTGTTCGTGTTGATCGCATCGCGGTAGTCCTCAATCCGGGTTCGATTGGTCGTACCAACCTCACGCAAGGTCGCCTGCGATCGAGCCATGATTTCAGGAATGCGGAATCCGTCGCCTATCTCGATTAACTCGCCTCGTGAAACGACGGCTTCGCCACCCGAAGCCAGCTCATTCAATACAAGATAGACTGCCGCCGCATTGTTGTTGACCACGATGGCATCGCGCTGGAGCAAACGTTGAAGCAATGGCGCCGTATGCGCGTCACGTTTGCCGCGCTTGCCGGTATTCAGATCGTATTCGAGGTTTGAATATCGGTGGACGTGATCGAAATGGGATAGCGGGGCCCGGCCCAAATTCGTGTGCAGAATCACGCCGGACGCGTTAATCACGTGGCGCAGCGAGGGGGTTGACAGAACCGCCAAGCGTTGCTCGACGATCTGTTCGACCGGCTGGTCGTCGAAGTTCTTGCCCTCCAGAATCGCAGTTCGGCGGTCCGCCAGGACTGCGCGCACTTCGCTTGCAATCAAAGTCTGCGGTACCTCAGGAAGCTGCTGCTGCACTTGGCGCACCACCCTATCGACTGAGGGCAGATCTCGTACGGGAGTCATACTCAGGCGATGGCCTTTTGACTAAACAGTTGCTTTAGATATTTGCCCGTGTACGAGTTCTCAACTGCCGCGATTGCTTCCGGTGTGCCTTGCGCGACGATGCGCCCGCCCGCCTCACCACCTTCGGGACCGAGATCGACGATCCAGTCTGCAGCTTGAATCAGTTCCAGATTGTGTTCGATCAGCAATATGCTTCCGCCATTGTGGATCAGCCTTTCGAACGCCTCCAGCAGTTTGGCGATGTCATCGAAGTGCAGCCCAGTGGTCGGTTCGTCAAACAGGAACAACGTGCCTTCGCAAGTCGATTGCGCCAAGTGAGCAGCCAACTTGACTCGCTGCGCTTCGCCTCCGCTCAGGGTGGTAGCGGACTGGCCGAGCCGCAAATATCCAAGACCTACATCCTGAAGGACTTTCAATTTCCCCGCTAAACGAGGCGTGCCGGCGAAGAAAGAAAGCGCCTCGCGAACCGTCAACTGAAGAACCTCGTGTATATTCAGATTCTTGTAATGTATGTCCAACACGCTCGGCTTATAGCGCGTACCCCGGCACTCTTCGCAAACCAGTTCCACATCGGCCAGAAACTGCATTTCTACCGTGACGGTCCCGTCGCCCTGACATGTTTCGCATCGGCCGCCGGGAACATTGAAGGAGAAGTGGCCGGCGGTATGTCCTCGCCTTTCCGCCTCCGGAGTAGACGCGAACAGGTCGCGAATAATGTCGAAAGCTTTGATATATGTGACGGGATTGGATCGCGGCGTACGGCCAATGGGCGATTGATCCACCATCACGACACTGGTCAAGAGATCGGGCCGATCCACACGCTTTAAGGCGAGCCTGCGATTAGAACCCTGTTCCGCCGCGCTCTCCTTCACTGGCTGACGTTCCTTATTGACCTGCAAATCCAGAGCACGATAAATTACATCGTGCACCAGGCTGGATTTACCGGAACCGGAAACGCCGGTGACCGCGACCAACATCCCGAGCGGCACTTCAACGTCGATGTTTTTCAGGTTATTGGCCCGAGCGCCAATGAAACGCACTGTGCGTTTCGGATTGATCTTGCGGCGTTCGCGAGGGCGGAATACAACCAGCTCACCGCGCAGATAACGACCGGTTAGCGATTGATTCTCTCTTGAAGAACCAGGTTCAAGGAGTTCAGGATATGTTCCTGCGAAGATGACGCGGCCGCCTGTTTCGCCAGCACCAGGGCCAAGGTCGAGGATGTAATCAGCCTCCGCCATCACTTCCGGATCGTGCTCCACCACAATGATTGTGTTGCCGAGATCGCGCAGGTCCTTGAGAATGTGCAGCAGGCGCGCGGTATCGCGGCTATGCAGGCCGATGGATGGTTCGTCGAGCACGTAAGTCGCACCCACCAGGCGCGAGCCCAAGCAGGTCGCAAGTTGAATGCGCTGCGCTTCTCCACCGGACAATGTTGCCGCGAGCCTATCGAGCGTCAGATACTCGAGGCCGACATCGATCAAAAAGCGGCTGCGTTGGCGAATTTCGAGCAGAACCTTTTCGGCGATCTCGGATTCTTCGGGACTTAGTTGAAGGCTTTCGAAGAAGCCGGCCGCCCGGGCGATATTCAGGCTCGACACCTGAGCGATATTCAGATCGCCCAGGCGGACCCAAAGGGCCTCCGGCCGCAGGCGCGCGCCGCGGCAGGAGGGACACTCCGTGTAGGCGCGATAGCGGCTCATAAAGACGCGCACGTGCACTTTGTATTTCTTCCGTTCGACTTCCTGGAAAAAACGAAGGATGTGATCGCGCACGAATTCCTTCTCATCCTTTGTCAGATCCATGTAAGGGACCGTTAGCCGCACCTTAGAACGCGCTTTGGGCTTCAATTCTTCTTCGTAGTACCAGGAGTATTGCGGCTTAGTCCAAGGGTCGACTGCGCCATCCTGCAGGGATAACGTAGGATCGGGAATAATCAGATCGAAGTCGTAATCGATGGTGTTACCGAAGCCTTGGCATACCGGACATGCCCCGATCGGGTTATTGAAACTGAACAGCGTCGGCTCCGGAATGGGCGCGGCTTGGCCACACTTCTTGCAGGCAAAGCGCTCGCTGAAATGCAGCGTTCGGGGATTGGCTGTGCCGGCTTCTTCAAAGAAGATCTCGCCGGCCTCGCGATAACAGATTTCGACCGTGTCGACCAGCCGCTGATGTAGATCGCTGCGAATGACCAAGCGATCCGCGAGGATGAATAGCGGTTTAGAGAAATCGATGTCTAGCAACGACTCCGGCGTCGAGAACTCAAACGTCTGCCCACCTTGGAACAGGCGATTGAAGCCTTTCTTGCGCAGTTCAAACAAATGATCCCGCAGAGCTGTCGCATCCTGTTTGCCTTGAGACTGAACGGGAAACAGCGCATACCAACGCGAACCCTCCGGCTGTTGGAGCATCGCCATGGCAACCTGATCCACGGTGTCGCGCTCAATACGGGTGCCATCGTTCGGACAGTAGGTCCGCCCGGCGCGAGCATAGAGCAGCCGCATGAAGTCGTATAGTTCAGTCGCGGTCGCAACGGTGGAGCGGGGATTACGTGTTTGGTTCTTTTGCCGAATGGCCACGGGCGGCGCGATGCCGAGAATCTCGTCGACGTCGGGTTTCTCCATGCGCTCCAGAAACTGCCGCGCATAGGCGGAGAGCGATTCGACGTAACGGCGCTGGCCTTCGGCATAGATCGTGTCGAAGACCAGCGACGACTTGCCAGAGCCGGAAACGCCCGTGACCACGGTCAACATATTGTGGGGGATGTCGGCGTCGATATTTTTCAGGTTGTGTACACGCGCTCCCCGGATGGCGAGCACAGGTGCACCGTCGCCTGATGTATGTTCATTGATAGGCGCGGATTCGATCGAGGCTAAGCTCAAAGCTTCCGGTATCACGAGCGGAGTGCCTGATGGGAAAAGGCCGGGGAACGGACTTCTTCTTCAATAGTATAGGATGCCGAAGTGAGATGACAGCAATTGAGATTCGCCAACTTCGGTCGCGCTTGTTGAACTGGTTTGCCCAATCCAAACGCGATCTACCGTGGAGGCTTACCAAGGACGCGTACCGCATCTGGATTTCGGAAATCATGCTGCAGCAGACTCGTGTCGCGGCCGTGATTCCCTATTACGACCGGTTCCTGGCGCGGTTCCCCAGCGTTGAAGTACTCGCGAATGCGCCCGAAGAGGACTTGTTGGCGCATTGGGCTGGACTCGGCTACTACTCCCGCGCGCGCAACCTTCAGAAGGCGGCGCAGCGCATCGCGATAGCCGGCGGATTTCCAACCACGTATGAAGGGATTTGCGAATTACCGGGAGTAGGCGATTACACGGCTGCCGCGGTCGCGAGCATTGCCTTCGATTTGCCCCACGTGGTCTTGGACGGAAATGTGTTTCGAGTGCTGAGCCGGTTGTTCAACGACTCTATGAATATCAAGTCGCCGCACGCGCGGAGGCATTTCGCAAAGCTTGCCGACGAGCTGATGGACCCGGCGCAACCCGGCGATTTCAACCAGGCCATGATGGAGCTGGGAGCGACTGTCTGTCTGCCCAGGGCGCCGCGGTGTTTGCTCTGTCCGGTCGCCGAGTTCTGCCGGGCGCGAGAGGCGCAAACGCAGACTGGGCTGCCGACCCGAGTGGCGGCCCCGCGAAACGCAGCGGAGCAGCGTACACTCTATTGGATCGAGCGCGATGGTCAATTGCTACTTTGGCAACGCCCGGCGGACGCTCGCCTAATGCCTGGTTTCTGGGAATTGCCAGAGCGCGATCAATTACCTCAGGTTGAAGCCGGCGAAGTCATTGGGATGTTCCGGCATGGCATTACCGTTCACGACTATAGGTTCACGATCGTCCACAGCACGCCGCCCCAAGAGACCGGCGCGTGCCGATGGGTACCCCTTTCGGACTTGAATTGTTTACCTTCCAGTACAGTCCTTCGCAAGGCTTGGACGGTGGTCCATCGGACGCCAATGGGGAATGCAAATGTTATCCTTAGCGTAGCCGCCGCACGGTGATGCGTAGCCTCCTGGTTGTTGTTTTGAATGCAGCCTAGCAACATAACTCAGAAGATACGGAATGCGCTGGGCGCTGCCGGTTCCGCGAAGTCAAGACGCTGGAGCCTCAATGTCCTTTTCAGCACCGCCGACCAAGGACTCTTTTCGGGCGCTAACTTTCTGGGCGCCATCCTTTTAGCTAAGTCCGTGTCTCCGGAAGAATACGGCGCTTACTCAGTTGGCTTCGCCATTTATCTGCTTTTCACGTCGTTCTACACATCCCTCGTACTTGAACCGGTCAGCGTACTTGGCTGGAATCTCTCCTCGGCGCTCGGCACGGTGAAGTATCTCTATCGCCTGGGGTTGTTTCATCTGGCTCTTACTATTCCATTATTGATCGGAGTGGTTGCCAGTTCGTTCTTCGCGGCTAGACTGCGGCCGGTGCTGCTTGCCATGGCCGTTGTCCTGCCGTTCGCGCTACTAATCTGGGGTATCCGGCGTGTAGCTTACGTGTATACGAAACCGCTCGCGGCCTGCGTTTGCAGCGGCGTTTATTGCATTTCGCTTCTGGGTGCAATGCAACTGCTGCGAAGCCGAGGCTATCTCAACGCGCCTTCATTTTTCGGCTGCATGGGCTTTGCTGCGATTGTTGCCGCAGTTCCCGGCTTGACGGTAGCGCTGCGACACTCGCCGGACCAGCCCGTTCTATCGCAATCCTCTCCATTGGCGAAGCAAGGCCTTTTCAGCCAGCATTGGAATTTCGGAAAGTGGCTCGTCATATCGAGCTTCATGACCACGGTATCGGCTCAGGCGCAATTTCTTATTTCCGCCGCATTCCTTGATCTCAAGTCGGCCGGCGTCCTTCGCGCGATGATGAATTTCACCTTGCCGCCACTCCAGGTGATCCAGGCGGTATCTATCCTGGCTCTTCCGCCGATGTCGCGCAAGTTCGATTCGGGAGACCATCGCGACTTCCTTCGCATGGGCCATATCGTAACGTTAGGGCTAACTGGCGGCACACTGCTGTTTGAGGTTATTCTGTTTTTGTTCCGGTCAAACTTGTCATCTCTAGCTTATGGGGATAAGTACCCTGGATATTCCTTACTAATTCCTGTGCTCGGCTTACTCGCCGTCATGCAGGCTCTTGGGTCTTACTCTTTAG
This sequence comes from Bryobacteraceae bacterium, assembly GCA_036272835.1. Lineage (GTDB taxonomy): Bacteria > Acidobacteriota > Terriglobia > Bryobacterales > Bryobacteraceae > Bog-105. The sequence continues at coordinate 124,813 of DATAXY010000025.1, read as the reverse complement.
TCATGCGCGCCATGCGCCGGCCGCAGGCAACTCTATACATAGCCGGCGCCAGTCTACTTTGTGTCTTGGCCCTGACCGCCCCGGCAACTAAGCTTTTTGGAGTTTATGGGACTGCCGTAAGTACGATCATCAGTTACGCAGCCGCGGCCGCCGTCAGTTACTATCTCGCGAAGCGATATGTTGCGGCGGAGTTATCGATTGTTCCGGATTCGGTGTCCAAATTGGCTGTTGCGAGTCCCGAATGAACACATCATTGCCATTGGTGCACATTATTGTTATTACTTTCAATGGTAAGCGCCACCTGGAATATTGCTTTCGCGCACTGGCCCGCACGACGTACGGGAATTACCAGGTCATGCTGGCGGATAACGGATCGGTCGATGGCGCTCCCGAGTATGTCGAGGCCAATTTCCCCGCGTGCCGCGTCGTTCGCAATGGGGCGAATCTCGGTTTCGCCGGCGGGAATAACGCCGCAATTCGGGTCTCGCTGAGTGAGCATGCCGAGTATATCGTCCTGTTGAATGACGACACGGCTGTTCTAGATCCGGAATGGCTCAGCCGGGCGGTTACGGTTGCTGAGGCTAATTCCTCCATCGGCATGCTTGGCTTCGAAATCGTGAATGGCAAGGGTGAATACGACCCTTCGCTCGATGTCCAACATACTTCGTCTTCGATCGCACTCTCCTATGTGCCGCGCATCGAAGGGTGCGCGCTGTTCATGCGAGCGTCTGTCTTGCAGCAAATCGGGCTTTTGGACGAGATCTACTTCATGTATGCCGAAGAAGACGACCTGGAGATGCGCGCGATTCGAGCCGGTTATAAGTTAGGGTCCATAAACTCGGCTATTTACCATGCCGGCGGAGCGACCAGTAAGAAGTATCCTGCGACCATTTCTTATTATGAAGCGCGCAATTACTTGCGCTTCGGGCTGAAAAACCTGGGCCCATTTTATGCCGTACGCCGATTTCTAACGCTATTTGACATCCTTTGTAATCCCTTTCCGCTGGTGCACCGCAAGGAGAACGCCGCCCATGTGAGGATGCGCTCCTCGGGGCCGCTTACCACGAACTTTGTTATTTACTGCCGCGCCGTGTTCTGGAATCTGGCGCACTTGGCCGAGACGCTATCGCTTCGTTTCGCGAGGCCGAAGCTGGTAACTGAATAATCGGCGATGATTTCGTTGCCTATCGTCCGTGTTAATCGCAAAGCGTCCGATCGCGTCGAATCCGGTCATCCCTGGATCTTCGCGAGTGACGTTCTCGATCGTGGCGAAGCCAAGCCCGGCGATGCGGTGCGCGTGATCGATCCCCAGGGGCGTCCGCTCGGCGCCGCTCATTACAGCTCCACATCGCAAATCTCACTGCGACTGCTCAGCCGCCATATCGAGCCGATTGACAAAGCGTTTCTACGTAGCCGCATCGAGGCCGCCATTGCATATCGTCGACGCGTCGTAGACGACTCCGAGGCCTATCGCCTCGTGCACGCCGAAGGCGATCTGTTGCCGGGCCTCATCGTCGACCGATACGCCGATTTTCTGGTTCTGCAGTTACTCGACCAGGGCATGGATCGGCTTGCGCCGGAACTGGTCGACGTACTAAATCAACTCTTACAACCACGTGGCATCGTGGCCCGGAACGATCTCACGGTGCGCGCTAAGGAAAACCTGCCGCAGGAGACACAGATTCTCTTCGGCGACGTTCCCGGGCGAGTGCCGGTTCGCATGCATGGGATGCAATGGAATGCGGACCTGGTCAGCGGGCAAAAGACCGGCATTTTCCTCGATCAGCGAGAAAACTATCTGGCTGTGCGGCGTTATGCCCGAGGCCGCGCGCTCGATTGCTTCACAGCAACAGGCGGATTCGCCCTGCACTGCGCCGCGCGCTGCGAACACGTCGAAGGGGTCGACAGTTCCTCAAGCACGCTGGAATTGGCCCGGTCCAACGCGATCGCCAACGGAATCGCGAACGTCGAGTTTCGACCGGCCGATGTGCTCGATTACCTTCCTGGACTGATCGCTGCCCGCCGCGTTTTTGACCTGGTCATCATCGATCCACCGGCCTTTACTAAGTCGCGCTCGGGCCTCGAAGGGGCGGTCCGAGGTTACAAAGAAATCAATCTGCGCGCCCTGCGCCTGTTGGGACCGGGCGGGGTATTGGTGAGTTGCTCTTGCTCTCATCACATGAGCGAAGCTCATCTATTGGAAGTGATTGCCGCGGCGGCGCTGGACTGCGGCAAACAATTGCGCGTGCTGGAACGGCGGACCCAAGCGCGAGATCATCCCATACTGCTGACAGTGCCGGAGACGCATTATTTGAAGTGCCTCATTTTTGAGGTGGTGTAAGCGGGCGGGCGCGAAATTACCAAACGAACTGCCGGCGATAAATGGGCCGCGGATGAACGCCGATTAACGCGGATGTTCTTTGGTCGAGTTATATCGTGATACGATATACATATGGTTGCAGCAGAACGCGGCCGGAAAAATCTAAGCATTGAACAGTACCGGCAGATTGCGGAATTCCGTTATCGGATTCGTGAGTTTCTTCATTTCAGCGAGGAAGCAGCACGGGATAACGGGATTGAACCGCAGCAACATCAGTTGCTGCTGGCGATAAAGGGGTTGCCGGAGGGGACTCGTCCGACGATCACGGCGTTATCGACGCGGCTTTGCCTTCGCCATCACAGCACCGTGGAGTTAATTAACAGACTGGTCGCACGCGGGGCGGTGCAACGGCTACACAGTTCGGACGACGCCCGGGAGGTGCTGTTGGAGCTTACGCCGCACGGCGAAGAGGTACTGCGAAAGCTCTCGGTCCTGCACTGGGAGGAATTGCAGAATTCAGGCCCCGCGCTGGCCAATTCATTGCGGGGGATACGGAACATCGCATGACGGCAGAGCACAAGAAGCAAAGACATTCGGAAGAGTTGGGCGACTTCACTGCAAGCGCTCGAGTCATCACGATTTCTTTGATCGCCATCTTTATCGGGTTCGTGGCGTCGCTGGTTGCGTGGAGTCTCCTCAAGCTGATCGCGTTATTCACGAACATCTTCTATTACCAGCACGTGAGCGTCGCGCCTTCAACTCCGGCCGGCAATCATCTCGGGGCGCTGGCGATTGCGGTCCCGGTGATCGGATCACTAATCGTGGGTTTGATGGCCCGGTATGGGTCGGAGCGTATACGCGGCCATGGTATTCCCGAAGCGATCGAATCCATTTTGATGAATGGAAGCCGCGTTCACCCAAGGCTTGCGGTTCTGAAACCCATCTCGGCGGCGATCTCTATCGGCTCCGGAGGTCCGTTTGGAGCGGAGGGTCCGATTATTATGACGGGCGGCGCAATCGGATCGATGATTGCGCAATTTTTCCATTTGACGAGCGCGGAGCGCAAAACGTTGCTGGTCGCGGGAGCGGCGGCGGGAATGTCGGCCACGTTCGCAGCGCCGCTTTCCGCTATTTTGCTGGCGGTGGAACTGCTGTTGTTCGAATGGAAACCACGAAGCGTGATTCCCGTGGCGCTGGCCAGTGCGACGGCAGGAGCTGCGCGACGATACGTTCTTGGCTTGGGACCATTGTTTCCGGTTCCGACTCATCCTATCTTCATCGGACCAGAAGGACTGATGAGTTGCATTGTGGTCGGCGTGGCCGCGGGCGCACTGTCAGCCCTGCTAACAATTGGGATCTACGCGGCAGAAGACGCATTTCAGAAGTTGCCGGTTCACTGGATGTGGTGGCCGGCAATTGGAGGCATTTTCGTCGGCATCGGCGGCCTCATATTCCCGCATGCGTTAGGGGTTGGATACGACACGATTGGTTTCCTGCTGCAAGGCGATGTAGCTCTCAAATTCATTCTGGGAGTGCTGTTCGTGAAGTCGGCAATCTGGATGATTTCTCTGGGCTCCGGCACTTCAGGCGGCGTGCTTGCTCCCTTGCTGATGATGGGCGCCGCGCTCGGCGGTGGATTGGGTATGTTTCTTCCGAACTTCGGCCTGGGCTTCTGGCCACTGGTTGGTATGGGAGCGATTCTCGGCGGCACAATGCGGTCGCCCTTCACTGGAATTGTCTTCGCGATTGAGTTGACACACGACTTAAATATGCTGCTTCCGCTCGTCGTGGCAAGCTTTCTCGCGCACGGATTTACGGTACTTACGTTGAAGCGCTCTATCCTGACCGAGAAGATTTCACGGCGTGGTTATCATCTGAGCCGCGAGTATGCCGTCGATCCGCTGGAGATCCTCTTTGTTCGCGAGGTTATGCGCACGAACGTCGTGGTATTACCGGCAGACAATACACTCGAACAATCGCGCGAGTTGATTCGCCCATCGCGGAGACCACATGGCCAGCATGTTTTTCCGATCGTTGACGCCGATATGCGGTTATTAGGCGTAGTTAGCCGGAATTACCTGTTGAAGCGATTTGAAGAGTCGCAAGCGGATCCGCTGAACGAGCGTCTTCGAGACATCATGTCCCAAGAGTTGGTCACCGCCTACGAAGACGAGCCGCTCAGAGTAGTTGTTAACCGGATGGCTGAGAGCGGGTTTACGCGTCTTCCGGTGGTGGATGCCGATGACGAGAAACGGCTGCTCGGTATGGTTTCGCTCGATGACCTGCTTCGGGCAAGAAGCCGCAATCTTGCGGAGGAGCGAACTCGTGAGCGGACGCTGCGGATCCGATTGCCAATGAAGGGACGATCCAAAATGGCAAAAGTGCCTATCGCACGTTAAGCGCGTTTACGTTTTACCTAAAATAATCTATTGTCCTGAGTTGAAAGTTCGCTACATAATTCGTTTGTGAGGCAGAGGCCCTCGTCTGCGCCGGACCCCCCGGTTCCGGCTACACCCTCATCCGGAGAGCGCTTCCCAACTCATCGCCACTCGTTTTCACCATTGCCGTTTCCATTCACGCCACCAGCTTGTATCGCCGAGATCCAACGCATCCCAGGCGGCATCCATCGACTTCTGGTCGCCACTCAGAATGCCTTCGCGCGTCAGGTTGGAAGGCAATTTCACCAATTTTGCGAACCGGTCAAAGACTTCCGCTCGCTCTTGTCCCTGAGTTCGCTGCAGGAGATGCCAAAGCGTGAGGCCATCGCGCGGTCGAGCGGACGCGAGTGCCATGTTCAGTGCTTGCGTGTTCCCCGTTAGGTCAAATTCGGCCAATCCCTTGGTTAAGGCACGGGGCGCATCGAGGAAATACGGCGTGTTCGGGCCATGACCTGGGCGCGTAGTGCACGCTGCTCCCGCGGGAATGAAGGATTCGATATTGCGCCACTGGAAAGCAACCCAGCCCATCTCGACTGTCAAGAATCCCGTACCATCGGCGCCAACAGACAGCGTGTATTGGCAGCCCAAATCAACCGTTTTCGCCGATGGGGTATCGACCACAAATTTCGTTGGGGGCGCCCAGATGAATGCGTGAATCGTCCCGCGATCGAGGGCCAACTGCTGCCGACCGTTATATGCTGCCATTAGGCGCAGGCGGGAATCGGGCTTGATATCCACCTCGCCAACGGACTCCGATTCCATAGTTGCTCCGGTAGCGGCCGCGGTTTCGATGACCTGGCCCGCGCGTACGGCGCTTGGCTTCCGGCCTGCGAGCGACAACTGCCAAGAGGTCTCGGGATGCATCATCTGCGTTCTTTGAACAACGTACGTTCCGCCCAAGCAGAGCACGGTAACCGCGGCAGCCGCCATCGTCCGGCATGTCTTCCGGCGCCACCATTGGGCGAGCATTGTTCGCCGGATTGGGCGATGCGACCATCGCAACTCACCTAGAAGGCGCTCAAGACGCACAATATCGGGCTTCGGCTCGCCTTCCCGGTCCCATAGGTAATCTTCATTCATGGCTTTCTGTGATTCTCCAACTGATCGCGCAATAACTTCATCCCTCGGCATAGGTTTACCCGCACCGAGTCCGGGGCTAAGCCCGTGCGAGCCGCGATTTCCGGTCCGGTCATTCCCTCGACCAACCGAAGAACCAAAGTTTCGCGATAGCTCTCCGGCAGGCGCTGAATGACCGCGAGGACCGCGAAAGCCTCACCATCCGGCGCCGTCCCTCCGCTAAGAAAAGGTCCCACTTCGGATGTAACCCTTCTGGTTCGCAAATGATCCGTCGCGATTCGGCGGGCAATCGCAATCAACCAACCACAGAAAGCGGCCGGTTCCCGCAAAGCCGGTAGCCGCTCGAGTGCTTTGACGAACACATCCTGTAGGAGATCTTCGGCATCGTAGTAAGACACATGGGCCAGGAGGATGCCATGAACCAGGCGCCCATACTGTTCATACAGCGTGCCGAAAGCCGCCCGGTCGCCCCTTTGCGCGGCACAAACCAGTGCGGCTTCGTTCAATCGAGGATAGGCCGTTGTGAGCACGACAAGGCTCGAAGGTTAGTTACTAGTTTAAGGAAGAAGATACTTCGGCTTCGGTAGGCGCATGAAAATAGTGCTTCACCGCCCCTAATTGCCCGAGATCCCTTTCAATGGGCACTACAACGGCAGTCGCGTAATCTTTGTAATCCGGATTTGTCGCGATCATTTTGACAGCCCAGGTCCCTTGGTTTGGCCATTCGCGCGTGACCGCGAACGTTCCCGCGGTAGAGAGCGGAATCACCTTCAAGGGAATCGTCTTCCGTACGCCATTCACTACGCCTTCGGCCGTTGCTGTCACCGTGGTTCTCTCAGGTGAGTGGCACGCAGTGGTACGCGCCACCAGCACCGCATGTTTTTCGAGCGCTTCCGGGTTAGCCGCCGGGTTACCGACTTGAAGCAGCAATGCTCCCGCAAATAAGGGAGCAGCCAGAGTACAGACGGCGAACGCCGACTTCCAATATGTCCTCATATCCCATATCTCCTTTTCCGTCTGAGGCAGCCACTCGCGATTACAACAAATTTGAGCTGCCTGACTGGTGTATAGGACGGGGACCAGCGGCTAACTGTTAACGATCGCGCCAACACGGTCGTCCGATAGATTATCCGTCGGGACTCAGGACGCAGATGTCGCAGAGATTGCGGTAGTCCTCGGCATAGTCGAGACCATAGCCGACCACGAATTCGTCGGGAATTTGAAAGCCTACGTACTTCACGTTCACTGGACGGACGCGGCGCTCCGGCTTGTCCAGCAGCGTGGCAATTTCGAGCGACTTCGGACGCCGCTGCTCCAGGAGCCGTGTTAAATAACTGAGCGTGACGCCACTATCGATAATGTCCTCGACGATCAACACGTGAAACCCTTCGATATTGACATCGAGATCGCGCGTCACTTTAACTTGGCCGGAACTGGTCTTCTCTTTGCCGTAACTGGAGATGCCCATGAATTCGATACGCACGGAGTGGCGGTGTATGTTGCGGGCGAGGTCGGCCATGAAAATGAACGCGCCCTTGAGGATGGAAACCAAATAAATGGGTTCGTTTGGATAATCGGCATCGATCTGCGCGCCCATTTCGCGCACACGCTGTTGAATCTGGGCGGAGGGGATTAAAACCCGAGTCGTGGCGGCTACCATTGGAGACAGTGTACCCGGTGACCGCGGGGGGAAGCGTACCTATCGCTGAGCCAATTTTAGGCGCGTGCTTTCGGGACCAAGGTGGATGTGCGGAGCGGTGGCCGCTCCCGGTACGGCGCTGCGAAATGCAATATACGGGATGCGCTCAGACTCCAGGAAATGGCGCAGCCATATGCCTTCGGGCCGATCGGGATTCAGTGCAACATCCACTCGATTTCGATGGTCCAAGCCGAGCGCCTGATGCACCAGCGTCTGTCCCCACGCGCTGATGGGAAGGGGTTCGTGGAAGCGCTTGTCGAATTCCTCCGAAATGGCGACCATGTCGTTCAAATTAAAGAGGCCGTTTCCGTCATAGCGAATCATCACGGTCTGCGCTGCGGCCGTCTGCGCTGCGCTGCGTTCGGCTTCCCGCTCGGCCGCAGCCATCTGACGCAGTTGGTCCAAAAGATTAGCGCGAGTGTGAGCTAGATCCAACGTACGCCGCCGATTCTCTAACTCGTCTTGAAACGCAGAGAACTCCGATTTTGACAAAATTCCGTGGTCGAGCAGATTACGACGCTCGGCGACTAACTGAGTCTCGCGGTCTACTCGGCGCTGGGCGGCCTCTATCATCGCTTGCGCGCCGGCAGGAGTCATGTCCTGCACGGTTGTGGCGCCATAGAGCGTTCGAGCCAGAATCGTTTCGTCCTGGGCATCGGCGACCGCCGATTGGGCCTGTTCCAGACGAGACTTCGGCAAGATGCCATTATCGACCAGCGTCTTGATCCGTGCCGCCTCAGATTCGGCACGGTCCAGTAATGTATTTGACAAGGCGCTGTAACTGGTTCCCGGAGAAATAACCGGCACCGGAATATCAGCCGCGGCGGCGATTTGCGTGCAGAAGACGGCAGCCGCGAAAAGGTCGAAAAACAGACGTTTCGCGAGCGAATTTGCACGTTTACGCATACCCCCCTAGTGTAGTACGCTAGGCGCAGGAGATAAGCCCAACGCGTTTGACAAACGTTTCCCCGATTTCATCTACTGCCTTCCTCGAAGTTAGCAACGAAACTGAAAACTGGCTGATTGCGGCCCGGGCTGCCGAGTCCAAGAAAGCCATTAACCTGAAAGTCCTCGACCTCCGCGAAATCACCTCTTTCACCGATTACTTTGTGATTTGCTCCGTGAGCAATCCCCGGCAAGGGCATGCAATTTGCGATGAGATTGGCGAACGCATGAAAGATGCCGGCCGGCGTCCGGTGAGCGTAGAGGGCTACGAGCGCGCCGAGTGGATCCTAATCGATTACGGCGACTTTATCGTCCACATATTCTCCGAGGCGGCACGCTCTTACTACGACCTGGAACGTTTGTGGCGGCACGCCGCGCCTGTTGAGTTTACCAGGGAAACGGCTATACCGTAGCCTTACCATCGCACTATTGACAAAGCCGTTGCGATTTAGCACCCTTTATAATCAATAGGAAGGCGCTGTAATGCCAACTTCGGTGGTCCGAAGACCGGCGCCCGTCCGGTTTTGCCATGGCGAATACCGATTTCGGAATGCTCACTTCCCGTCATTTCGACGTTTTGCACGCAATCGTCCAAAGCTACATAGACACCGGCGAGCCGGTGGCCTCGCGCACCATCGCGCGCCGGTATCCGCTGAGCCCGGCGTCGATTCGGAACATGATGGCGGATCTTTGGGAGATGGGCTATTTGTCCCAGCCGCACACTTCGGCCGGCCGGGTGCCGACAGAACGCGGCTTCCAGAGCTATGTAAAGACGATTCTGGGCAGCCGCATCGTTTTGGCCGAATCCGAGCGGCTCCATCGTGAGATCCAGATGGCCGGCACAGTAGAAGGGCGGATTGAGCGCTCCTCTAAACTGCTTACCGAAATCACTCGCCACTTCGGCATTGCGGCTGCGATCCCGACGGAAAACCAGACGCTCGACCAAATTGAACTGCTGGCGTTGCCCGACCGGCGCGTCCTTATGGTTGTCATCACGCGCGACGGAATGGTCCGGAACAAGCTGATTGCTGTGGAAGACGCCATTTCCCAGACGGAACTGACTTCGATCCGCAACTATATTAACTATAATTTCGGCGGCTGGGTGCTGAGCAACATACAGCGCGAATTGAAGCGTCGGCTCGATTTGGAAAGCGCGGCCTACGATGAGATTTTAAAACGTGTCGGCGTACTCTATTCCAAGGGGCTGCTGGATTTGGGACTTGCGCCCGAAGTACATTTCGAGGGCGCGGGTAATTTGATCGGATTAGACTTACATCTGACCCGCGAGCGCATGCGGGAGCTATTCCGGGCCCTTGAGGAAAAGAAGCGAATCCTCCAGTTATTGGACAGATTCCTTGAAGAGCGTGATGGAGAAGTTGCCATTCAGGTTGGCTTGTCCGACGTGCACCCTAGCATGAGCGGATTATCGATGATTGGCGTGCGGTTTGCTATGCCAAACGGGATCGAGGCGCACGTTGCGGTGCTGGGCCCGATGCGCATGAACTACGCGCACGCAGTCTCAGCGGTACTGCATGTGGGCCGCGCGTTTCGTACAGCCACCACCATGTAGTGTATCCTGCTAGTTCTTCGTTTTTCGTAATTTTTCTGAGCCGAACCGGTTGTGTACCTAAACGATTGTTCGTAATATTGAAGGCGCCGATGCCAAAGTTGGCTAGCGATTTCACGATTGGCGCTGTTGAGCGACTGCTCTTTCGCTCCCTGATTGCTCTCGCTCTGGGCTCGACGCCCTGTTTCGCGGGTCTGCGTGAGGCTCCGGCAGCCCAAACCTGGCTGCAGGTCAGGCTGGAGACGCATCTCACCAGCTACAAGTCCCACGCCGGTACGCGGTTTCGATGTGTGGTCATCAGTCCGTACGAGGTGGACGGACGCGTGTTGATCCCGCAGGGAAGCATTATCTTTGGCACGGTGCGGCGGGCGCAATCAGTACGTCTAGGACTGCTGCGGGAACGGGCTGGTTTGGACCTTGATTTCTCGCGGTACCAGACTCCGGATGGCGCGATATTTCCGTTATCGGCGAAAGTCGCGTCCATTGATAATGCGCGCGAGCTGGTTGGCCGCAACGGTCACATCAAAGGCGTCTTGGCGGCGACGAACCCGGAGGAGGTGCTGAACGGCATCTGGGACAAGCCTGCGTTAGGCATGATGTATCGTCCATTGATCGGCCTTACTGGCGTCGGTGGGGAAATTCTGGAGAAAATCCCAATGGGTCCCATCGGTCCGGGCGTGTTATTCGGCGTGCGGTGCCTCCTGATGCGCTTTCCGGAGCCGGAGATCCATCTGACTCCAGGTACCGATTTGTCTTTGAGAGTGGATGCGTCGGGTACCGTTTTCCAACCGACCGCGATCCCGACCGCTCCGGATTTGCCGGAAGGGTTAGCCGAATGGCTGGCTGCTCAGCCTTTCACCGTCGAAAAGCCCAATGGACGAACGGCCGAAGACGTTATCAACTTAGCGTTCCTCGGTTCGCGCGAGGAGGTGTCTGAGTCCTTCCAGGCATCGGGATGGTACCCAGCGGATGCCACCACATTCAATACGTTTTCCCGCCTTTACCTGGCGTACAACAACAAACGCAGGTACGACACCGCGCCTGTTTCGAAGTTGCTGTATCAAGGCAGGCTTCCGGACATGGTTTTCGAGAAGTCCTTCGATACTGTCTCCAAGCGCCACCATATACGGATTTGGAATGGCGGCGTTTTTGATGGCCAGCAGGTCTGGCTGGCCGCCGCGACCCACGATACCGGGATCTATTTTGATCGCCGGGTGTTTCATTTCAGTCACCGAATCGACAAAAATCTGGACGATGAACGTTCCAAAGTTGCGGTGGATCTTACCTATGCGGGGTGTGCGCAACCGGCGATGTATTCTGCGCGATTCGGCGAAGCGAGCCTGTTGTCGCGCGGTTCGGCGATAGAGACCGACGGCGAGGTTGCCGTACTGCCTCTTCAATCCTGCAGCCCGGCCAATTATGGCGACGATCCAGGACCGGGGCTTCCCGGCAACAAAGTCACGCGACTCATCCGGCGGGTGATTTTGGAAGCCCGGACTTATGTAATTCGCGAGAACGTGTACTATTGGGGCTTCGAAATTGTGCGCCACAGTATTCACCCTGCCGGGGATATGGCAGTGAATTGAACCCGCCTTGTCCTCAAAACCGGGTCAGACTGAACATACACCGACGCAAAAAGTCAAAAAGGCGCCGGGGCTGCTTTGCCTCCGGCGGTTTGACGGAATTTCGGGAGACTGGCCAGGGAGTACCGGTCCGACTAGCCAGGGGCGCATCGTTTTGGCAAAATATATGAACTGCGTTGGAGGCCGTTTTGTGAAAACAGTCGCTTCGTTCATCCTCTCTCTCTGTTTGCTAGCCGGGACGCTGGCCGCCGATGACGGCCAGATGTCTCCCCAGGAGAAGCGAGTTCTCGAGATGACCCCAGGTGTCGTCCTGGTAGTCGTTACCTATAAGGTCCAGCTTGCCATTCCCAGACAGAACGCGGAGCCGCTCGTCTCGGAGTACTCGCTCAGCCTCATGGGGAGCGGGTTTCTATATCGTCCCGATGGGTATCTGATCACCAATGCCCACGTGGTGGCCGACGCCAACGTTAAAGATGCCCAAGCGCAGCAGGCCCGAGCCGAGCGCATTATCGAGTATGTGATGGGCGCGCTCGAACATAAGATCGGCCGCAAGCTTACCGAGCAGGAAGTTCGTTTTGTCGCCGGGCATATCAGTACGTCCACGCCGCAGATCCGTGTATTGCTGGACAACAAGGCGAGTTACAACGGCGAAATCAAGGCTTATAGCGATCCGACCGGCGTAGGGAACGGCAAGGATGTCGCCATCCTGAAGATCGATGGCAACAACTTGCCCACAGTGAAACTCGGCAACTCCGACAATGTGCATATAGAGGAGCCGATTACGGTTGTGGGCTATCCTGGCGTGGCTTCCCCGCTTAATTTCGATTGGATCGGCATGGAATCGGTCACGGTTCCGAGCGTTACCAACGGGCACATCTCCGCCAAGAAAGTGGACTATAAGGGCACGCCGGTATTGCAATCGGACGCGGCCATCACGCACGGCAACAGCGGAGGCGCGGCGTTCGATGAACAGGGCGAGGTGATTGGCATTCCCACGTACGGCAGCAACGAAGCCGCCGGGTTTAACTTCCTGGTGCCGATCAATACCGCGATGGAATTTGTGCGTCAGGCGGGCGCAGCTCCGCAGAGTGGAGCGTTTGACAAAGCTTGGGCGGATGCGCTGGATGCATACTCGGGTGGTAAATGGCAATCCGCGCGTGCGCAGCTAACGGACGTCCTTTCGCTGATGCCAAACGAGCCAGATGCCTTGCGCCTGGAAACGATTGCCGCGCAGCGAGCCCGAGACGAAAATATCTTCAGCCGTATGTCCGAAAATGCCCTGCTTCTGCCGGTGCTGGGCGTTCTGATCGCGATCGCGGCCGGTGTCGCTATATGGCTCGCTTTTTCGTTGCGTAAGCATGCTCCAGCCGCGGCCGTTGCGGGCGCGCCGGGATTTTCGGCCATGCCGATCGCGGGAATCGCCATTCCTCCGGTACTACCGGCGGCGGCCCAGCCTGCTCCGAAGCCCGTTGCCGAGAGCTTCGGGAGCATGCATGTGACGGCAGGTTCGCTGAATGGCAACCGTTTCCCAGTGCCCAAAGCCGGACTGCTCATCGGACGTGACGCCATCAAATGCAACATCGTGATTGCCGATGAGACTGTATCGAAGGAGCATGCCTGGATAGTGCCGCTTGAAAACGAAGTGGTGCTTATCGATAGGGGCTCGTCGAACGGCACATATGTAAATTCGACCGATACGCCGCGAGTGAACAAAGTCGCCTTGCACAGTGGCGATCGTGTTTTCATCGGCAAAAAAGGGGCAGCGGTGCTGACCTATTTCCGCTAGAGGGAGCCGGAGAACACAATGGCGAAGTTTTGCAACAATGGGCACCAGATGGAAGAGACCTGGGAGATCTGCCCCTATTGCCAGCGGACCGGTTACCAGGCGCAAGGGGGATTCGCAGCCCCGATGAAGACCCGTTTGGAAGCCGATACACAGCCATCCATACCGACAGGCTCCGCCGCCGTGCGCAAGACTGTCTTGCTGACAGATCAACGGACTCGCGGAGCATTAGTGGGCTGGCTGGTGGCGATCAATGGGGATCAGCGTGGCGAGGACTTCCGCGTGCGGGAGGGTCAGAACATTATCGGAACTGCCGGAGAAGCCGACATTGTTTTAAAGGACTCGTCGGTCTCCGGCAGGCACGCCAGCGTGCGGTATCGCGATCAGAAATTCCTGTTAACGGATCTCGATTCGCTGAACGGTACCTTCGTCAACGAGGAACGAGAACCCGCGGCCCGAGTGGAGCTTAAAGACAACGACGTGGTGCGGGTGGGAGGCGTCAGCCTGAAGTTTAAAGCGCTATGACGGCGCCCCCAACGACAATAGGCACTGGCGATGAAGATCCGATCCGATGTCGAACTGGCGAACCTGACGGACGTGGGGTGTGAACGGAGCGAGAACGAGGATTATTATTGCTATGTAGAGCCGGAAGAGGAAGAACAATTTCTGCGGCGCGGGCGACTGGCGGTGGTCGCCGATGGCATGGGTGGTCATAGCGGCGGCCAGATAGCGAGCGGGTTGGCAGTCGATGCGTTGCGGGACGCGTTTCTTGATGAAAATGCTCCGAGCGATCCGCAATCTGTCCTGGTAGAAGGGTTTACGCGGGCGCAACACGCCATCCTGGGCGCATCCCACGATCGGCCCGATTTAAACGGCATGGGGACCACTTGTACGGCCGTGATCGTTCGCGATGGCGAACTGAGCTACGGTCATATTGGCGACAGCCGGCTATACCTTTTGCGTGACGGCTGGTTGACCCAGGTGACTGAAGACCACACCTTGGTAAATCACCTGGTGAAATCGGGAGCGATCACGCCGGCGCAGGCCTACCATCACGAGAAGCGCAACGTGTTGACGGCGGCTCTCGGGATGCGCTCGGAAGAGGTAGCCGCCGATTTCTCAAATGAGCCGGTGCGTCTCCAGGACAGCGACGCCATTGTGCTTTCGAGTGACGGCCTTCACGGACTAATAACGAGCGAAGAACTACGCGCGACGGTTCAAACCCAAAGCGCCTATGCCGCCTGCCGGACTCTGGTTAACCTTGCGCGCCAGCGGGGCGGTCCCGATAACATTACCGTTCAAATTCTTAGAATCCGCCAGGAGCCGCAATGACTGGCGCGCAGTTAGACCACTACCGCATTCTTGAGAAGTTGGGCGAGGGCGGGATGGGTGTGGTTTACAAGGCGCTGGACTTGAACTTGGACCGCGTGGTTGCTCTCAAACTGCTCTCTTCCGATCTGGCGGCGTATCCCGAACTCACGGAGCGGTTCAAATGCGAAGCTCGGTTGCAGGCCACGTTGAACCATCCCAATATCGCGTTGCTGTATACCTTCTTCTTTTGGGAAGGCAGCCCTGTGATGGTGATGGAGTTCATTGAGGGCCAGACCTTCCAGTGCATGGTGCGCGAACGCGGGCCCGTTCCCGCAGGCGCTCTGGTACCGCTTTTCAAGCAGGCGCTGATGGGCGTGGGCGCGGCGCATCGGCACGGTATCGTCCATCGCGACATTAAGCCCGCCAATATCATGCTCAGCCGCAGCGGTCTGGTGAAGGTGATGGATTTCGGCATCGCCAAAGCAATCGGCGCGGGCTCCGGTCTTACTCGAACCAATACGGCCATGGGGACTTCGTGGTACATGTCGCCGGAACAGGTGTTGAATCATCCCGTCGACGCGCGTTCGGATATTTATGCGCTGGGAGTTACTCTCTACGAGATGTTGAGCGGCGAAGTGCCGTTTCGGGCCAGCAGCGAATTTGAGATTCAGCGTGCGCATGTTCACTCCATGCCCACGCCGCCGTCGGTGCACAATCCGCAGATCCCGGCGCATTTGGTGGCCGCCGTTTTGCGCGCGCTTGAAAAGAATCCCGATGCGCGCTTCCAATCCGTTGAGGAATTTGGCACCGCCTTGGGCGCGATTGCGCCTCCGATGGCGCACTCGCCCACTCCGGTGCCCGAACACCGTACACCTTTGCCATCGCCGGCGCCACCGATTCTGCCGGGGCAACAACGCGTGGCGGTACCGATTTCAAAGACTCCGCCTCCGCTTCCGCCCGCCGTACCGGTTAGCACGAAGCCCAGCGCGCGTCCGCAACCGAGACGGCGTTCGAAGGCGCCGGTGGTGATTGCCGCTATCCTGCTGGCTATGCTTGCGCTGGGCGGGTTTTTGTATGTCAACGCAGCTTCGCAGGAGCGAGAGCGCGCACGCGCGGAAGCCCTGCTGGAGGAGCAAGAAGCCGAGAGGCACCGCCAAGCCACGGCGGAACAGGAACGTGAGAAGCAACAGGCCGCTGAGGACGCACGCAACACCGAGGCGTTGAGAGAACAGATTCAGCAGGAAGAAGAGGCGAGGAATGGCAGCCATGGGGCGTCTCCGAGCACAGCTCCGAATAAACCCGCCCGCTCGCCGGCTCCCGGAAACGACCAGGAGTCCGCTCTATCGAATGCTCTAGAAGGCGCGGATCGGGGAGGCATGAGCCAAGGGCAGACTCGTCCAAGCGCAATCGGCAGCTTGACGGGTCTATGGAGAGGGACCTACATGTGCCTGCAGCAGGGACAGAATCGGGCCGAGATCTCGCTTGTAGGCAATGCGGCTGGAGCCGTGTCCGCTTTGATGTTGTTTCAGGTGCCGAATGCCCAACCTGGGTCTTATTTCATGAGAGGCATGTTCGACCAGTCCACCGGGCAAATCAATCTCCACTTCACGAAATGGGTGAGCCATCCTCTCAATTACGTTCCAGCTAACCTGACAGGTGTAGTGGATCTGCGCCAAGGCGTCATGCGCGGGCAGGTAATCGCCCCAGGCTGTGGCAATTTTGAAGTGTGGCGGAATCGTTAGGAGCCGGGCGGGCCAGAAGGAGTTACACGGATGGTCGGAACCGTAATTGGCGGCTATCGAATCGAATCGAAAATCGGCGAGGGCGGCATGGGTACCGTCTACCGGGCTATCGAGACCAATTTGGAGCGCAGGGTCGCTATCAAAGTGCTCAACGCCGACCTGGCTCGGAACGCGGCCATTGCCGAGCGGTTCCGGTCAGAGGCCCGGGCGCAGGCTAACCTGAACCACACCAATATTGCTGTGTTGTACGCCTTCGTGGTGCAAGAAAATCTCGCCATGATGGTAATGGAATTCGTCGAAGGCGAGAACTTCCAGCAAATGATTGAACGGCGCGGCCTAATCCCTAGCAACGAAGCGATCCCGTGGTTCAAGCAGGCGTTGTTGGGAGTGGGCGCGGCGCACCGGATGGGCATTATCCATCGCGATATTAAGCCCAGCAACCTGATGCTGAATACCCACGGCATCGTGAAAGTGATGGATTTCGGCATCGCGAAAGTGGTGGGCGAGCGGGGCCTGACGCGTACCGGTTCTCAGGTGGGTACGGTTTACTATATGTCGCCCGAACAGATTAAGGGCGATCGCGTGGACGTTCGGTCGGACATCTACTCGTTGGGGGTCACGCTTTATGAAATGCTCACGGCCCATGTGCCGTTCGCCTCGAACACAGATTTCCGAGTTCTTACGGATCATGTGCAGACCCCGCCCCCGCTGCCTTCGACGTTTTATCCCTATATTCCGAAGGGTATTGAGAACATCGTTCTGAGGGCGCTCGAGAAGAATGCCGAAGATCGTTTTCAGAGTGTGGAAGAGTTCGGTTCCGCGCTGGAACATCCGGAACTGTGGGAAAGCTACGTTTCGAAATTCGCTCAAGTGCCGGGCGCACCCGTAGCGCTGGGCGTGACGCCCGTTCCCTACAACCCTAGCGCCCCCACGTATGCGGGCGCCGGACAGACATATCACGGCGCGGGGATACCTGTGCCTGTTGCCCCCTCCGGCGTCACGCCCTTACCCCAGCCTCACACAGGCGGCGGAATCCCCGATGCGCAGACGCCGCCACCAGTCGTATCGGGTGCGAGCCGCCCATTTCCGGCCAAATTGCTGGCGGCCCTGTGCGGCCTCCTCATAGTCGTGGTGGCGGCCCTTGGCTTTCTCCTGCTACGGCCCAAACCAGCGGCGCCCGTGAGCACTCCGACCCAGGGAACTTCGGTCGCGACCAACTCCGCGCCCAGTAACGATGCAATGCAGCCGCTCACGCTGCCGGATACGGGTGCGCCGCCCGATACCACCGCGCCGCCTTCGAACAGTGCACCCGCAGCTTCCCCGCAATCCTCGTCGACGGTGCATCACGAACCGAAGCAGGCAACTCCCAAGCCTACGCCAGTCGCCCCCGCTCCCATGGCCATTCCGGCCCCGATTCCTGCGCAGGTTACTACGCCTGCGCCAGCCGCGATCGATGTGTCGATCCCGGCCGGAACCTCAATCGGAGTCCGCACCATCGGCGCCATTGACGCTAGTCAAGCCGAGAGGGGCGAGACTTTCCGGGCCAGCATCGATCAACCGGTTATCGTCGGAGGCAAAGTGGCCATCCCGAGAGGCGCGCCTGCAATGATCCGGCTGATGAGCGAATCGAAAGGCGGCAGGTTCCGTGGCGCCCCGAAAGTTGAATTCGAACTAGCCAGCATCACGGTTGCGGGCCGAAGTTACACGGCAAGTACGAATAGGGATGAGGTGACCAAAGAAGGCCGTGGGAGACGCACGGGAAAGTTCGCGGCCATCGGCGGTGCGGTTGGCGCGGTCGTCGGCGGCATTGCACACGGCGGTAAGGGAGCTTTGGAAGGTGGGGCGGCCGGTGGCGGCGCGGGCGCTGGAGCCGCGGGCCTCACTGGAGACCGCGGGATGACGGTGCCTTCGGAATACCAGTTGGTGTTCGACCTGAAGGATCCGATTACGGTAGCGCGCTAATTCCTGAGTAGCCCGTACACATTGACGGCGTTGTCATACGTGGGGACGTAGACTCTGCCGGCTGCGACCAGCGGTGGAACAAACTTCACCAACATGCCCAGGCGGTCGCGATCAGGTTGGCGCTCGCTACTCCAGATCTCGTTCAGGTTCTCCGCATTGAAGGCGCGCAATATACCGGGCGCATTGCCTGTGTCCGCGCTTCGGCTGAGACCGGCGCTTGCCCACAAGACACCTGTGCCAGACGTTTTCCCATGGGACGAAATCGTCAGCGCGCCGCCGGGCGAGCCATGCGAGGATACAGTTCCGGTGGCAAACGCAACAGTCTCAAACAACCCACCTTTGCGCCGAAAGGCCTTCGGGAAGCCGGTTTCGCACCAGATATACAGGACCCCTCCGGCCGGTCCATCCCAGTAGGCGGGACCCGCCATAAGCCGACCGCTTTTGAGATCCAACGCCTGTACGATCCCACGGTCTGAGGCTTTGAGGTGCCCCATTTCGTTTTGATCGAGTAGGAATACGACGCCGTCCTTGTTGCCACAAACCAGAATGTTGGTTCCCGGGATGAGCAGCGGACCAGTAGACCCAACATCGGCATCCCTCCGGTTCAAGTCGTCGTAGTTGGCGGGAGTGAAGTAATCGTCCACCTTCAACCCCGCGGCACTCGGCGTCAACTTCAGAACCGATGCTCCAAGATTCCGCCGGCCGTCCCAACTTCCGTTGCCAATCTCGAAATAGACGTGACCGCTAGTATCTACTGCCGGTCCGCGACCGGATTGCCAGACGCCGCCTTCGTTGCCATCGGGTGTTGTGCAGAGCGCGCCCGTCTGCTTCAGAGTCGCCGCATCATAGGCCACGATCCAGCCGTGATATGGCGGCCGATCCTCATGCGAGGCCCAGGCGATTATGACCATGCCGTTCGCCATCGCCAAGGCTGCACGCTGATTGCCAGCGCGCGGGTCGAAGCGTACCATGCCGTTAACGGCGTCCGGGGCGTCACCCTTCGCCTCAGCTTCAATTACGGTTGGGGGCGTGTTTTCCCGGCCATCCGCGATTTGCATTTTGTGCAAGCGTTGGAAGTACTTGCCGTTCTCTTTGGTGCGGGCGACGAGATAGAGAACCCCGGCCGGCCGGTCGATTACAGGTGTCCCCTCAATTCCCACGTTGCCGACAATGTTGAGATCGTTGCTGTTGGTGATATCGGTGATCGGAACTGGAGTCACACCAGCCAATTCATCGGTGAAGTCGCGCATCCACAGTGGCGCGCCGGGCCGATCGGCATCAAAGGCATAGAGCTTGTCATTCATAGTCGCAATAAACACCAGGTTATGTATGCCCCTGCCGGGAATGTTGAGCGACGCGACATATAAGGGCTGCGCATAGACGGCCCCGTCAACGTAAAGACTGTACAGCTTTCCAAAATTCGCTGTGTTCACGTTGGATGCGTTCAGCACGATCTCCTGAGTATCCGAGCCTGTAGTGAATTGGTCGTAGCGATTTGTGAGTACGTCCAAATTTCCTGCTACGCAAATCGCGGCGACGGCCAGGGCAACGGATAATCGGCAGAGTGACATCGTCTTGGTAGTTAACAATACCGCATGCGTCATAGGAACGATTGGCATCATCTCAATCGAAATAGTAGGGAGTACCGCATGGGGCGAAGCCCACAGGCGCCCCGAAGATCTCTATTGCGGGATTCGCCTTCATTCCTTTGGCCTTGGCGCCGCTTTCGGTGCACACGCTTTTCCGGATGGAGTGGAATATTCGGGCAGCAGCTATCGTAGGTATTATTGGGGCGGGAGGCATCGGCGAAGCTCTCTTTGATGCGCAGCAGCTTTTCTTCTACAAGCAAATGTTGGCTTACATCCTGATAACGGGTTTGCTGGTGTATGCCTCCGACAGCGGGAGCGCGTTTGTGCGACGGCGCATGAAGTTGGTGGAGATATAAGTATCGTTGAAGAACATGTCCCGCCCGCGCATTGTCGTCACCCAGCGTATTCATTCTTCTGTCGCGGAGATGCTGGCCGCGCATGCTGAACTGATCTGGAACGATTCGCTAGAGGTTTGGCCACGCGATCTCTTTTTGGACTTTGCGCGTCATGCCGACGCACTGATGGTCTTCATGCCGGATTCATTAGACGAAGAGTTTATCGCGGCTTGCCCGCGATTGAAGATCGTAGCGGCTGCTCTCAAGGGTTATGACAATTTCGATGTAGCGGCCTGCACCAAACGCGGCATTTGGTTCACGATTGTGCCTGGCTTACTCAGCGAGCCGACCGCCGAATTGGCCGTCTCCCTGATGCTAGGGCTTGCGCGCAACGTGCGAGCCGGGGACGAACACGTCCGCAGTGGCGCATTCGCGGGTTGGCGGCCGATCCTGTATGGTCAAACCTTGCGCCGAGCCACAGTAGGCATAGTTGGTCTCGGGGAAGTGGGCCGCGCATTGGCTCGCATGTTGATCGGTTTCGAATGCCGGGTACTCTACTGCGATCGCCAACGCGCGGACCAGTCAATTGAACAGGAGTTCCATGTTTCCTGGTCGCCCTTTGACGATCTGTTGGCCGTGAGCGATTTCGTGGCGCCGCTGTTGCCACTTACTCCCGGCACTCTTCATTTGTTCGAGCGGCGGACGATCGCAAAAATGAAGCGCGGAGCGTTTCTAATCAACGTCGCACGGGGATCGATCGTCAACGAAGAAGCCGTTGCCGATGCGCTCGAAACGGGCAGGCTGGGGGGATACGCAGCGGACACATTCGAAATGGAGGATTGGGCGCGCGCGGACCGGCCATCTGGCGTTTCGGCGCGGCTTCGAGAGGATCCGCAAACTCTGTTTACTCCGCATCTTGGCTCGGCCGTAGCGCCGATCCGTCTAGCAATCGAACGCGCTGCTGCACATAGCATTCTCCAGGTTCTTCGAGGTGAGCGTCCAACGGGAGCGATCGAGGTATTGGCCTGAGGCCGCGTGCAATGGGGATGTATAGAGCAAAACTGCGACTGGACGCCGCGCGCGAAGTGCTAAGCTACTGGCCGGCTATGCCAAACACGAAAACCGTCTTCTTGTTCGATGTAGATAATACTCTGCTGGACAACGATCGCGTCACTGCCGATCTTCGACGCCACTTGGATGCGAAGGTTGGAATGCTCAATTCGAAGCGCTATTGGGAAATTTTCGAGCAGCTCCGGTCGGAGCTGGGTTATGCCGATTACCTGGGAGCCCTGCAGCGGTACCGGATCGACTATCCCCACGAAACACATCTGCTGGCAGTCTCCTACTTTCTAATGCGCTATCCATTTGCCAACCGCCTTTTCCCCAACTCAATTGATGTGGTCGAGACGGCGCAGCAGTGGGGAACAGCGGCGATCCTCTCCGACGGTGATGTGGTTTTCCAGCCGCATAAAGTTTATGGCTCCGGCCTCTACGAGGTGTTTCAGGGAAACGTGCTGATCTATGTGCATAAGGAACAGGAGTTGGAGGATGTGGAACGGCGCTTTCCCTCGGATCACTACGTGGTCATCGATGACAAACTACGCATCCTGGAGGCAATCAAAAATAGCTGGGGTCCGCGTGTCACGACTGTTTTTGTGCGGCAAGGCCACTACGCCTACGATGCTAAGACAATCGCCCAATATCGCCCGGCCGACGTCGCACTGCAACGGATCGGCGATTTGACGGAGCACGACCATGCATCCCTCTTAAATGCCGCAGCAACGACGTGTTAGGAGAACGGTTCGCGTGGCCATCTATAATGGCGCGCAGGGGAACACGTGATTCAATTTACTTATGATTCGGATAGGAAACTGTTCGAAGACGCCCTTAGCTTTGGACAGACTCAAGTCAAGCGCTTGGTTGAGGCGTACCCGGAATTTTATCCCATGTATACCGAGGACGGTAAATGGCAGCATGAGAAGCCGGCGTGGACTCATTGGTGTGACGGCTTTCTACCCGGCATGATGTGGATCTTCTACCGCCACCTGGGACCGGACAAGCCCGAATCTAAGTTTTGGATGGAGCAGGCAATCCGATACAGCAAGCCGTTGGAGCACCGGAAGATGGACCGGGATGTACACGATCTCGGCTTCATTTTTCTATCGACTTACCATCGCTGGCACCAGGTTACGAAGGATTCTGCGCTACGGGAAGTGGTTCTGCAAGCCGGAAAGACGCTCGCGCTAAGGTTTAACGAGGCGGGCCAGTACCTGCGGTCTTTCGTAGCGGAAGATTCGATTTTCATCGACATCATGATGAACGTCGGGATCATTTTCTATGCAGCGCGGGAGTTGAACGACAAGAAGCTACGCGATATCGCCATCCGCCACTGTATGACGACGCGGCGCGTTCTCGTTCGGGGCGATGGCTCGACCGCGCACGAAGGTATTTTCGATCTCGAGACCGGTGAGTTCCTGAGACAGACTACGCAGCAGGGCTATCGCGGCGATTCCTGTTGGTCGCGCGGCCTAGCATGGTCGCTCTACGGGTTCTCGACTTCTTACGAATACAGCCGCGATCCACGTTTTTTATCCACAGCGGAAGCCTGTGCCGATTACTACATAACGCACACGCCGGCCGATGGCGTGCCGCCGTGGGATTACAACGCACCAATTGAGAATCGAGTCCTGGTTGACACGTCCACTGCCGCGATTACCTCCTCCGGCCTGTTGCGCCTTTGCCGGCTGATTGCAGATCCCATGAAAGGGCACTTCTACTGGTCTACGGCGATTCATATTCTTCGGTCGCTCTGCACAAAGTATCTTGCCAGTTCGGACCCGCAGTGGGAAGGCATTCTCAAGGGCGGTGTGTATCACATCCACAAGAGCCTGGGCGTAGACGAATCGGTGATGTGGGGCGAATACTTCTTTGTCGAGGCCTTGGAAGAGGCTTTGCGGGTGATCTGAAAAAGGCGGGCCGCACTAACTGCTAAAGCGCGTAATCACCCAACGCCCGGCGGCTTTGTCATACCCGAACGACACGCTCGCATTGAACATTTTCGGCGCAGGCCTTCCGCCACAGGTGACCGCATGATCGATGTCGATGGTGGCCGGGTGCGCCGATTGATCGGGCAGATCGATCGAGTACCGGCACGAGCCCCCTTGATTCTGGATGAACTTCATCCAGTCTTGTGCCTTGTTGTTCTGGTTCAACAATTCCTGGGCCTGCAGCGGTGTGAGGCTGGGGGTCGTCGGGGGAGGCGGACCGCACGAAGTACCGGCAACGAACGCGACGGCGAGGGCGAAACTGCGGTACGTGTTAATCACTACCGGCATCCTACCACTAACACCGCTATCGGAACCTTCAATCGTATTACTCCAGGTAAACCTACCGAAATCGGAAATTGGCATTTTAGGTCCAATAAGAGGGTTTTTAACGAAATGCCCAGTGGGCAGGGCTCAAGCAAATTTCAGCAGGTCAAGCTTGTGCGCCTCTATCTTGCCTGACCGAGGTGAGTAATAGGCCTGATACCACTCGAAAACAGTACGTCCCTCTTTTCGGCACTTCGCTTCCACGATGCGCATAATGTCCAACATGTCTTTCCGGGACATTTTTATGCCAAATGTAATTCCTTGAAGATCCTCAAAGCGATAGTGCAACTTCCTATGGCTTGGCTCTGCCGGGTCGATGAGATCGCTACTCAAGCGTAGCCGGGACTCTTCCTCGTGTTTCCAGTCTGTGAGCTTTGTCGTGATTGCCGCATCGAGGTTATCCCAATACTGCTGACGCCAGCTATCCTTTTCCGCTAGCAAATCTTCAGCGCCCTGGCTGACGTTCCCTGCCGGGTCCGTGAACCAGTACCGCAAGGCGGGACGGCCAAGCCGCCCAAGTGAGCGAAAAAAGTCGATTTCGACGAAATTAGTCCGATACGCGATCTTATGAAAGGGATGGGGCATTTCGACATAGGTAAGTTCGAAATGATTTGTGCTCCCTCGCAAGCCATTAATTTGCCTCAACGAAATCGAAGGCTTGCCGGACGCATCCGAGAGGGCCTTGAACTTCAGACATGCACCTCGATGTCCGTCCCCATAAATGCCCCACATCGACGCATTGGTGGCACCGTCTTCGCTAACGAAGCAAGCGGTGTACCAGTCCGGGTAGAGCAACCGCTCAAGCTGATTGACGTAATGCTCCGGAAAGGCTGAGATGATTGTTCGCCAAGCCAGGCCGGCCTTTAGCGAAATGCCATTGTAATCGTTAATCAAATCGAGCTGGGCCGATGTCCTGTTAGCCGAAGTACCGATCAGTCCGACAAAGTCAACCCTTTCCGGGTGTTCAGCTTCTGAAGCTTCTTGGGCGTCGAAAAGCTGTTTGAAGGTAACCGAGTTTCGGGCCGCCGAACGCAGCGGGTCTCCGGCCGGGCGGGGGATGACTATACCATGGTCCTCGATGACCGTCAGGACCGTATTCAAGGCGTGGAGGTGAGTGAATCTAAAATACATGATCAACTCGTCGCGTCGAACGGGAGACCGGCGCCCGGACAGCAATTCCGGCAACCGCGCGAAGTCTTCTGGGAGAAAGAAGCGCTCGCAAATCTTGTCGTATATCTCGCGCGCGAAGGGAGTTGGCAGCGAGTCGCTTGTCTGTAGCACATGGACGTCGCCCTCCGTTAAATCGCAATCCGGTCCGCAGACATACGCAGCCAACACAGTTTGCATGAGACACAGCAAGTAGTGCTTCAGGAGGTTGGTCCAGACGATCCGATCTCCTTTCCAGACGATGTCTTTGTAACCCTCCATCGGATCGTTCAACTCTTTGTGTGCTGAAAAATAGATTTCCTGCTTTTCTAGCTCTTGGTGCTTGGTCAGCAAGGCTTCGGCAGATCGAAAACGATAGAAGAAATCCGACATTTTTTAATCCGAACCGGCCACTTGGCGGCCGTCCTTACAAAATGTGTTCGATCTCGACATTACCCCAATGCTTTTCCAAGTATTCGGCGACCAGTCGGCGATGACAGTGTTGCGGCGTATCCTCGCTGCACAACAAACAGCCGCCGTCCAGCAGTTCGCGGGGCACAGTCTGCTCAATCTGGCGCTTTCTTATCAGGCCAACAAATTGGGTCTCGTAGGTCTGCCAATCGGCCTTCTTCTGCTTTCTATAGCGATCCAGTATACCGGCCGTCGGCGCCAGTTCAGGAATGTGCACATAATCGATTCCGCAAATTGCTTTCGTGAAGTAACGGAGATCGTCTTTCTTGGCGAATCCGGCGAGTTGTGAGACGTTATTCAGCCGGACATCCACCAGGCGCCGCACGCGATGTTCTTTGAGCAAGGTGAAGAATGTCTCGGCCGACTTCTTGGTAAAACCGATTGTCAAGATCCTCATCCCGCAGATCCCGCTACTGCGGCCGAAGTCGACTCATAAGCGATGCGTTCCTCCTGGCGACGGCAAGCGTCGGCCAGGATTTCTTCGTACCCACGGAATAGATCGGCCTCCGGCAGACGCCAAAGACGCCTCAAACGATCCAATGCATCCGCGTGGCTCTCCAATTCGCCGGTCGCGTGGATGTGTTGAATGCCGATTCCTAACGAGGTCAACTGGCGCGCCACCAATATGGTGCGATGACACTCGAGCGGTTCCTTTTCGGCGCACATGATCGCAACCCGATACTGCTTCATCCCCTCCTGAACGCGCTGAATGCCTTGTTGAAAGAGTTCGGTTTTGGCAAGACGATCGTATTGGACCTTGCCATCCTCGTAGTTTGATAGGTCATCGCTTTGTGCTCCCAATTCCTTACCCAAAAACACATAAACGATGCCATTGGAGGTAAGAGTCTGTCTCAAAGCCTCCCGGTTGAATTGTGGATTTAACCGGCTGTAAGGCTTTGACCGCACATCGCAAACAGCCGTAATCTTATGCTGCATAAGGAGGGCAAGGAAATCTGCCGGCTGATGAGTGGAGTGGCCGATGGTGAAAACGGTCTGTTCCATTGTCCTATCCCAATAGTTGCGCACTGAACACCGCCGCGACAAGCTTGTGGCAGCGATCATCCTTGAACGGCTCGGTAAGGCTCACACAAATATAGACATCGCGAAAGGGATAATCGCTCTCACGGGAGTTCCTGAAAGGCGCGATAGCCTGGGGATCGGTAAGCTTAAGGACGTATGATACTTCTCTATAGCTGAAAGCAGTGTGATAGCTTCGTTCCAGCTTGCCGTCTCGTGTCTGCGAGCCTACTTTGACCACGAAATCATCCGGTCTAATCAACGTCAATGAATCACGGAGGGCGATTGCCTCTTCCCGGCTGAGGCAGTTGAAAACGCCCGCGCGAGTTTTGTCTCTATTGTTCCAGAGCGTTTGGGGGTGGTCTTCCATCTGTCTTAGCGCCCGCATTGGCAATTCGTCCGTCTTGACCCAGCGTTGCCCCGCATCAATTACGTAATTTTCGGTTTGGTGCATATGAGGATCGGGTCTCAGCAATGGTATATCAATGACGTCCAGAAGCCTGGGAAGGTCTCCATTGGCATATCGGCATTCGTCGGGTAGAACTTCAGCCGTTGGCCGGGCGCTAATGGGCCGAATCCAACGGCCGTATCCGCCAGGTAGTAGTTCTTTCCCGGCGATGCAGTATCCGCCTGTCTTGAACGAATTGGCCAGACACACAATCCTCTTGACCGTAGGCATTCTGCTCCAGGGCACTCATTGCACGCTTTCAAACGGGCTCGTTTGCAGCCGATATGGCGTCAGTTTCGGCGGATAAGCGTCGGGTTCAAGCAGCCAGACGTGGCGGCCGGGAAAATAGCGCTCCAGATCCTGGTCTTCACTCGCGCCGAGATCGTCGGCCCAGACTATCCGGGACTGGTCGATATCGGCCGCATTGTGGATCCATTCGTGAAACGAATGTTGCGGGCCATAACGAACAAATACCAGTTGCTTGCCGGGCTCGCTGGCTAATTGCTTATTGATGGCGATACGGCCTTCGGGGTCGTCGAAATTGATGTTATCTCCCACTTCATACGGTGCAATGGCCAATAGAGAGTTCTCATTCGCGAACAAGTGCAGGCCATACCAAAAAAGGAATTGCGTAAAGCACAGGAACAGAATCCACCGCGCGGCTTCGGTCCCCGCGGCTAAGCCGCGCACACGCACCCGACTCAGACGTTCGAGTCCAGCCACAGAGATCAGCACGAACAGGCATGTCAAGGCGGCGATGTAGTGGGGAAAGAAATAAGGGTAAAAATTCGTTCCCAGAGCGAAGATCGCGATTGTTGCCACCACCCAGGCATAACGAAACTGCCCGATACCGAGCAGAAAGGCCGGCAGAATCAGATACAAAGGCGGGAGAAGAAAGAAGCGATAGGTTCCTATTCGGTTGAGGAGGCGTCGAACATACCGACCAGGGCTCTCCGGCTGATCGCCGTGCGCTTCAGCTTGCCCCAAAGCGTAAAGCTCTTGATCGCGTGTCAAGTTGCCGTGCGGGACCGGGTTGGGCTGAAAGGTAAACGTGGTCGGGACAGCGTATTGATAACGACTGAGTTGGTAGGGCATGGTCGTCCATGCGCCTGTGACGGACTTGTTCTGCAAGAGAATCAGCAGGATCGACGGCGCGACAGCGATGGCCGTCATTAGAAACGCCTTCGCCACCCGGCGCCTCTCGCCGGCTTGGCGCAAAGCGGGCGCAAAGAAAAGCAAGACGCTGAGATCCAAGAACAACGATTCATACGGGCGCGACAGCATCTGAAAGCCCAGCCCGCATCCTAAGATGATTGCGGTGCGGGTGCGATAACTCTGGCGTAGTCGCGGTAGAGCGCCGAACACGAGACACCCAGCCACCGCGGAGACCGCCCCGCCCCAGTAGCAGTTCATCCAGTAGCAAAGCGGGCCGAATTCGATCACCGCCAGTAATCCGCCCACCAGCGCCCAACCAGCGGTTATCCACCCCCGCAGCGCCCAGTAGCACAGTGCGCATAGCAATCCCTCCGAGAGCAGCACACCAGCCCAGGGCAGTCCGAAAATCAATTGACCGAACGCCAACGGCAACGCCGGACCGAGAGGATAAATGGAGCTGTAGGACGGCTGCTGCAGCACGAAGTTCGTTTCGAAAAAACGGTGCAGACCGTGCGCCGGATTCGCCAGGCGGAGGTGGGACAGCGTGTCGGCGAGTAGTAAATAACTGAAATCATCGGCGCCGCTAGGCATGGGCACAGGATGAATTCGCAGCAGAACAAGCCGCAGAAGAATTGGTAGCGCGCCGAGGGCGAGCATGCACCATATGGTTCTTTCGGCGAATTGACGCGACTTGGCCTCTATAGTTTTATTGCTCAGCAGCGCCAAAGTCGAGAGCAGAACTGCCAGTGCAATCTCAACGAAATCGACGACGCCAAAACCGATGGGGTTGTGATACGGAAGGAAGGAGCGAAAGAGTTGGAACAGATACATGAACTGCCGTTGCTGTTATCTCCCGGTATTTTCGCGCGGAAAGGGCTCGACGTGGCCTTTGCCATAGCGGAGCTCGCCGGCGTCGATGGCAATCGGGAGGATATTTTCCCTCGGCGGCAGCGGGCAGGTTGCGTAAGGAGTAAACGTGCAGGGCGGGTTGTAGGAGTGGTTGAAGTCGAGGTCCACTCTGCCGTTCTGCGGTAACGGCGTATTCAACATGCGACCGGCTTGATAAGTCATGGTCTTATTGGTGGGGTCCTTATATAAGAAGAACAAGGTCTGGTCCTCGAAAATAGGACGCAACGAGTAGGCCTTACCTTGATAGACGAACTGCACAATACCGGGGCTATTCGTCGGCGAGGAGACGCCCAGCACATCCAGGATGGGAATCTTCTTCGGTTCCGGGATAAATTTCGCGTCGAAGTGGAACGCCGAGTTGATCGGGAAATACTTCATTCCTTTGAAGCTCTTCAGAACGGGGCTCTGCGAGTCTTTTGCACGCAGCCCCAGCTTGCCATCGCGCTCAATGATATAGAAGGAGATGCTGCCCGCGCTCACCACGCTGGAGTTGTCGTCCGGATCGTACTTCAGGAGGACGGTTGAGTGGATTGGCTTGCCGTCCACCTTTACGGCCGTTCCAGCCGCACTGGTGAACGAAACTTTGCTGCCTTCAACGTGTAGGCGACCGATGTGAGCCGGCGCGGAGCCTTCCTGAATGACGAAATCGTTCGAGGATGCAGAACCGATAGTGTTATCGCCCGGCTTCAGCCAAAATAGCCCGGCCAAAGCAAGCCAACTGTCCGGCAAACGCAGCTTTGCGTTGCGCTCCTGCTGCCACCTTTGAACCGACTCAATATAGCCGGCGGTGGTGGCCGTAAGTATGACGGGCGTAATCACAAGTGCGGCGATCCAGAGACGTCTCATGACCCCGAGTCTAACAATTTCCGGCTACTCACGGAGTTCGACAATCGTCGCTCCCGCACCGCCTTCCGACTGAGTCGCTGGATAAAAACGTGCGACATGAGGACTGGCGCCCAGGAATTCGGAGACGGCACGTTTGAGTATCCCCATCCCGTGACCGTGCACGATGCGCACGCGATCGACGGAAGCGAGTGCCGCGGAGTCAAGGAACTTGTCGAGTCGATCGATGGCCTCTTCAGCGCGCTGGCCAATGATGTTCAACTCACGATAGGAAACGTCCCAACTGGGTCCAGCCTCGAGGCGAACGTTCGTGGGAAGGCGCTGTTCACTGCCTGTTGCGACGACTTCGGCGATGTCTTCGCGCGCGACTTGCATTTTCAGAAAGCCAGCCTCGACTTCGATCAGACCATTCTTCAAAATTCGCCGGACGGTCGCGACCCCGCGAACGTCTCTCAGCTTGACTTTGGCTCCCTCTTCGACAGTTAACCGAGGGACAGCTTGTGCGACGGTCGCCGGAGGCGTGGTCAGGCCTGCCGCCTCCTCCTGAAACTCCCGCCGCGTCTTCGCGATCAGTCGCTGAGCTTGTTCGGCGGCTTTTCGTTGTCCGGCGGTCTCCGTCAGGCGATCCATGGTGGCGCGCGCCCGGTCTTCAAAATTGGCTACCAATTTCTCGGAGAGTTGGGTCCATTCGCGCTGCCGCTCCCGTTCGCGACGTACGGCATCCTGTTCCAAATCCGCTTGCCGGCGCTGGCTTTCAGCGTGGGCCTCTTCGAGTTCGGCAGCCCTGAGCTTGTTATCTTCAAGCTGTTTGTGCAGCTCCGAAAGCAATTGTTGAAAATCGGCCTGCATGCGCGGCAGCACGGCACGAGCGTGTAAGAGCACAGCCGGGGGCATTTCGAGACGCATTGCGATGTCGAGCCCGGCGGATTTCCCGGGCACGCCGAGCTTCAGAATATATGTGGGTTGGAGCGTGGCCTCATCGAAACCCATCGATGCATTCAACACGCCGGCTGTTTGCGCACCATACAGTTTGAGCGGCAACAGGTGAGTCGAGGCGAGACAGAACGCTCCCGACTTGCGGAATTCGTCGAGAATCGCCACGCCCAGTGCGCCGCCCTCTTCCGGATCGGTTGCGCGACCCAATTCATCCAGCAGGACCAGGCTATCCGATGTGACGCGTTCGAGCATTGCTTTGACATGGAGTAAATGTCCGGAGAAACTGGACAGGCTCTCCGCAATCGACTGTGCATCGCCGATGTCGGCCAATACATCATCGAACGGAGGGAATTCGGCTTCGGCACACGGTACTGGAATGGCCGCATGCGCCATCAGCGCAAGGAGACCTGTCGTCTTCATGGTGACCGTCTTGCCGCCTGTATTGGGACCGCTAATCAGAAGGCAGCGGCGTTGTTCATCAAGCTCAAATGAGATCGGGACGATCGGCCTACGTTGCTTGCGCAAAATGGATTCGAGCAGTGGATGTCGGGCCTCTCGCAGAACGATTCTCCGTTTGTCAGTGCTGAACCGGGGAACGACGGCATTATAATCAGCGGCGAACGCAGCTTTAGCGAAAAGACAATCCAGTTGAGCCAGAGTTTCGGCGGTGGATAGAATCTCTTCACTATGCTGGCGCAGCACGCCAGTGATTTCGGCGAGAATCCGTTCGATCTCCCGGATTTCGTCTTCGCGCAGCCGGACCAGTTGATTATTCAAGCCGATGGTTTCAAGCGGTTCCACAAACAGGGTGCGGCCGGTACCGCTCGATCCATGGATGACGCCATCTACGCGGCCCTTTTGGCCGGTAACGATGGGAACTACGTAACGGTCTTCGCGAATGGTGACGAACTCTTCCTGCAGCATTCCATCATTGCGGTGAGCGCGCAGAAACTTTTCAAGCGAATCGTTGATCTGGCGCTGTTGCCGCTCGATATCGCGCCGAATACGGCCGAGCGCAACGCTGGCCTCATCGGAAAGCGAACCATCGGGGAGAAATGCTCTTTGATACCGCCGCGCCAACTCTCGGAGATCAGCCAACTGCCCGCCATGCCGGCCTAAACGCGGGTAACGGTCCGCAACGCTAATCAGAATGCCACGATATTCACCAGCTAAGTGGAGAGTGTGAAACAGATCCAAGATCGCCCGACCATCGAGGGAGGCTCCTTCGACACGCAATATTCGAACCGGTGTGTCAATGTCGCGTAATTGATCGAAGCGAAGACGAATCGCCGCACCACGGCCGCTATGCTGGGGCGAGGCCACTTCGCGCAGATATGAGATCGCTTCACGCGCCTCGGCCAAGCCGGCTTCCAGTTGCGGAAGGTTAGTGTTGGGCTCGAGCGCGAATACCAGTGCGCGCCCGGCCCTGCTCCCCGCATAGGATGCAACCAGATCCAGAAGCTCATCGAATTGGAGAATTTGGATACTGCTGAAGGACATAGTGAATGGTCCTTACGGCCGCATAACGATCGTTTGCGTAACAGTTTTCTCGAAACAAGTGCGGATTGCTTCGCGCGTGCCGGCGGTCATCACCAGAGTATCTAACGTTGCAATTTCGAACCAAGCCACGGACCGCGAATCGTCGCCGGGACGCAGATCTCCGCTATGGATGGAGCAATAGAAATCGATGAGCACGTAGTGATACTCGCACTGGCCGTTCAGGTCGGGCATTATCCGTTCAAAGACCAGCGCCAAAGAGTCGGCAGAGACATTGAGCCCGGTCTCTTCGAAAACTTCACGGACAATGGCGTCTTCCAGTCGCTCTCCCGCCTCCACGCCGCCGCCGGGAAGAGACCATTCGCCGATTAACGGGGGGCGCCCGCGCTCGACCAATAGGACTTGTCCCTGATTGAAGATCAACGCGCCCACGCCCACAACCGGACGCGCCGGATAGCGGCGGCTGTCGTTGGGTGTCACTTCACGGCCGCAAGTACTTCCTCGGCGTGGCCATCCACTTTGACCTTCGGGAAGACCTTCTTAATATGACCATCGGGTCCTATGATGAATGTCGTCCGTTCGATCCCCATGTACTTCTTGCCGTACATGCTCTTTTCCTTCCAGACGCCGTATGCTTCGGCCGCTTTGTGGTCCACGTCGGCAAGCAGCGTGAACGGGAGGTCGAACTTGTCCTTGAATTTGGCCTGCGCTTTGGAAGCGTCCGGAGAGACTCCGACGATCACGGTGTTGGCCGCCTTGAACTTCGAAGAGGTGTCACGGAACTCGCAGGATTCCTTGGTGCAGCCGGGCGTGTCGGCCTTCGGATAGAAATAGAGCACCACGTTTTTTCCCATCAGCGATGAGAGCTTGAAGTGCTCGCCGGAATCGGTGTCGAGGCTAATTTCCGGCGCTTTGTCGCCCGGCTTGAGCAGAGTTTCTACATCTTCCGTGGTCTTGGCCATATAGCTAACAGGATGACGCGCGCAAGAAAATGCTGCAAGTTTTGCGGCAGGCGGCCACTATCTCATTTCCGGCCGGAAGTATCGGGTGACTGGGCAAGCTTCGCTAACGACTGTTCAGTCTGGTCGTTGGAGGGAGAACCGGGGCAGTGACATGCCCCGGCATCCGATACCACTCCCGGCTAGGAGGTGGTTCTTAATGACCATCCGAATAAGGATCGTACTGCTTCTACTGCGTACGGCTGAGATTTACTTCCGGTGGAAACCCCGGAAGTAGGTCCCGAGGGAGGCCGGTGCGCCCGCACCAGCCTCCTCCTTTTTCAGTATAGTGTGTTTTGCGCCCGGCGAAATACCCCTATGAGGGGAACATGGTTCGCCGCAAGGTCTCGCCGCCATCAGCCAACCACTTATATATGTCAGAAAGGGTGCGATGTGCGTCGCATTCGGGCTTCCAACCGCGGACGGAGGAGACGCGCGAGTGGTCCGTAATGTAGATGCGAACATCGGCCGGCCTGTTTTCCGGAACCGAGCCCATCGGGATCTGCTTGCCTGTAATTTCCTGGCAGAGCGCCGTGGTTTCGAGCAGGGAGAGCGAGTTTGCCACGCCGCCGCCGGCATTAAACCGCTGACCTTTATAGGCATCGAAATGTTCGATTTGGTCGAGCAGCAGCAGACAGAAATCCCGAATATGCAGGAAATCCCGGACCTGCTTACCCGTGCCGCCAAAACCTATGTACCCGAGCTTTCGTTGATAGGCATGTGCCGCCACCCAAAGGGCGATTACACCTTGATCGGATTTGGCCATCTGTCCCGGTCCGGTGAGCAGGCCGAAGCGGTCTATAACAAAGCCGAAACCGTATGCATCCGCGTATTCTTCGACAAGTAATTCCGCCGCTAGCTTCGTTGTCCCGTATAGGGAGCGAGCGCCAACCAGGGGGAATGCTTCAGAGATACCGGCAGCCGTCAAGCCAAGGGTTTCCTCGGAAAATGTGTAGCGAGTTGCTGTTTCTTGAAAAGGAAGGTCATTCAGTTTGCCATACGGGTACACCCGGCTGGTTGAGATGAAGATCATATCGGCCTTAGTGAGGCGGGCCAATTCCAGGCAGTGATAGGCGCCGGTGAGGTTCGTCTCCATCAGAAACTCCGGCGAGCCACCGTATCCGGCCTGCGCGGACGGTTCGGCCGAGCACTCGATAATAAGGTCCGGGTTGAGGGCGGATGAGGTTAGATCGCTCCGCACGCGGACATCGCCTTGTATAAAATGCACTCCGGCGGCTGTCAGTTTCGGAAGGTTCAGTTCGGAGCCGCGGCGATGCAGGCTATCGAAAGCCGTGACCTCAATATCCCGAAAACGCTCTCTGATCGCGAGGCACAGGTTAGTGCCCACGAATCCCGATCCGCCTGTGACCAGGACCCGTTTATGCATGCGCGACGGGTTCGCCAGCTTGGGACGGGTCGGGTACGGGAGCGATGGTCTTTCTGTGATAGTCGCCGCGAGAAAGCGTCTTTTCGAGCCACAGATACAGCACGATAAACAGATAGCGGCTACCCATCTCCTTGATTTTGAGCTTTGATTCGCCTGCTTTCCGATTCTGCCAGGAGATCGGCACGATGGTGTACGTGTAGCCTCTGACGATGGCCTTCAGCGGCATCTCCACAGTGAGATTGAAGTGCGGCGAGATCAGCGGCTGCATGGCGTCGACTACGTAGCGACGATACATCTTGAAGGCGTTGGTAGTGTCGTTGTAACGATAGCGGAACAGCGACCGCACAAAAAAGTTGGCCATCCGATTAATCCAGAGCTTGTGTTTCGGGTAATCGATGATGCGGCTTCCGGCGATGAAGCGCGATCCGAAGGCGCACTCGTAACCTTCTTCGACCTTGCGGAAATAGGTGACCAGATCCTCGGGAGAATCGGAGCCATCGGCCATCATGATCGCGACCGCATCGCCCTGGGCATGGGAAAGGCCGTAGCGGATGGCCATACCGAAGCCATGGCGGCCTCGATTCTGAACGACTCGGACCTCAGGCCGCGCGGAAACCAGGGCGCAGGCGATATCGAACGTCTGATCGTGACTGCCGTCGTCGACCACGATGATCTCGTGTTCGATGTGTTCACAACGGAGGGTACTCGACAGTGTGGTTAGCGTTTCAGAGATACAGCCCTCTTCGTTCCGGGCCGGGATAACAACCGACAGTTTCATAGTTGGCGCTGACCTTAGCTCATTATGGCAGCGCCGTTGGACGGCGGCCAGCTTTGGGGACAAAACAGGGAGAGTTGCGGATGGTGAGTCTTATTACAACATACAACTTGACAACACAACGCGCATGTTTTATGCTGGTTCTAGATCCAAGTTTGGAGGAAATCACAATGCCACTAATGAAATACAACCCCTTTAACACCGAATTCGACGAGTTCCCCGCTGGCCTGCGCCTGTTTCAGGACTCGGTATCCCGATTGTTGAGCGATACCAGTTCCCGGCCATGGTCGCCTGCTGTCGATATCTTCGAAACGGAGAACGAGCTGGTCCTGAAGGCGGACGTTCCCGAAGTCGACCCGAAGGAAGTTGAAATAAAGCTCGAAAACGGGACACTGACCCTGAAAGGTGAACGCCGGTTTGAGCAAGATAAGAACGGAAAGGGCTATCACCGGATTGAGCGCGGGTATGGTTCGTTTGTTCGGGTGTTCACCTTGCCAGACACGATCGAAGCTGAAAAGGTGAACGCTGATTATAGGAGCGGCGTGCTAACGATCACCCTTCCGAAGAAGGAAGTCGCCAAGCCGAAGACGGTGGAAATCCACGTCAACGCGAACTAACCAGTAACTTTAAGACGCAAAACAGAGTTTTGACGGGCGCCGGTAGGATCAAAAGGCCTTGCCGGCGTCCTTTTCCGTTTAGAATGGTCCGCAGAACTATGAAAACGGCTCTTGCTGCTGTGACATGCCTCCTGATCACGCAGGGATTAGCGGGGGAAACTGCGATGGAGAAGTTGCACGTCGATTCGTTCATCGTCGTGGGAGTAACAGCGCGTACTTCGAACGCGCTAGAAGCCTCGGGAAACGGGGTGATCGGCGGGCTGTGGGCGCGGTTGCGCAAAGATGACCTGGTGAATCGGATCAAGCATCGAGCGGACGATCACATTGTTGCCGTGTATAGCAACTACCAGAGCGATAAGGATGGTGAATACGATTACACGCTCGGGTCGAAAGTCACATCGGCGACGGACGTGCCGCCTGGAATGGCGGTGCGCCGAACCGACGCGGGAGACTACGCGATTTTCACGGCGCGGGGCGGACCAGCCGCACAGTTGGTTATGAGTTTGTGGAAGAGGATCTGGTCCCTCGAGACATCGTCGGGAGAATTTCGACGGGCTTATCGCACGGACTACGAGATCTATTTAAATTCAAACGCGGACGATGCCGACCAGAAAGTAGACGTGTATATAGGACTGAAGCGCAAGTGACTTGCAGCCGTTTCTGGAAGGTACCGCTGCGTCCTCCTTCACCAGGAGGGCGCCCGAGAATGGGCGAAGCCGGAAGAAGAGGCTCACTTCGGCTTTTGAAGCCACTTGACACTGGTCGGGGTGGCAGCCTCGCAGCCCATGGTGGCAGTCACGCCGGAAGCGATGTCGGCGCAGGCGTTGGAGATGCCGCCGCGCAGAGCGGATTGCTCACTCTTGCCGGTTACGATCTTACAGGCGGACTGGCCTCCATAGCTCACGCACACCTGGACGCGATAGAGTTTGCCTGACATGGTGGAGTAGGCAATCAGAGCGATCATGCCCACTACAAATATTGCGACGATGATCCCGACTTTATTCAGACTGAAGCCGCCTCATTCACGGATAGGGCAGGGAATTCTTCGAGAAGATCCGTTCCCATGTTTCGAAATTTAGAATAGCGCTCCGCCAGGAGTTGAGTGGCGGTCTTTTGTGTCAGTTCGCGCAGCGCTTCGACGAGAACTCCGCGAAGCGCAGCGGCGGCGGCATCTGCATTTGCCTGAGCTCCTCCTTCGGGTTCAGGGACGATGCCGTCGATCAACCCAAGGGCCAACAAGTCCTGAGCCGTTAGTTTCAATGCTGCTGCTGCCGAGGGAGCTTGGCCGGAATCGCGCCAGATGATGGCGGCGCAGCTTTCAGGGGAGATGACGCTGTAATAGGCGTTCTCCAACATGTATACTCGGTTGGCGACACCGAGTCCTAGCGCGCCCCCGCTGCCTCCTTCCCCCAAAACGACAGCGATCACCGGACAGGTCAGCCGAGACATCTCACGCAGATTATAAGCGATGGCTTCGGCTTGGCCGCGTTCTTCGGCATCAATACCAGGATAGGCGCCGACGGTATCGATGAAAGTAATGATCGGGCGATTGAACTTAGCGGAGAGCTGCATCAGGCGCATGGCCTTGCGATAGCCTTCAGGCTTCGGCATCCCGAAGTTGCGCAGGAGTTTTTCTTTCGTATCGCGGCCCTTCTGATGACTGATAATCATGACGGGCATGCCTTCGAAATACCCGAAGCCGGCAAGAATGGATTTGTCGTCGGCGAAGAAACGGTCGCCATGCAGCTCTTCGAATCCGGTGATGAGGCGGTCGATATAGTCGCGGGATTGGGGCCGCTTGGGATGCCGAGCCAATTGCACGCGCTCCCAGCTTGGGTTGGATTCCGGGACTTCCACACCTTCGGCCGGACGCGGGTCGGGCATTGAAATACCGCCGGTTTCGTCTTGATCCATATTCAGGTTGCCAAAATTTCCATGGACTCTGGTCCGCAGATCTTTTCTATCTCAGCACGAAACTCGCGATCGGGGCGAACTTTCGTGGTGACGTCCATAATTACTGAGAAGTCGCGAGGCTTCTCGAGACGCAAACGTACTTCAGTGTTACCGCGCTTGCGGACGAACAGGTCGTTCAGCAAGTTCGCTTTTTCACTTGGCGTCTCATCCTTCAGCCAAATCCGAATCGATATCAGCGATGGCAATTCGACGCGCGCATCTTCCAGCCGCACCATCTCCTGCACGTTCAGTTTGGGCGGAGCGCCTTCTTCAGGTAGCACCGAGGCGCGCAAAAAAACGGGGGCATCCTCGGCCAGCGCCGGGAGCAAGTCTTCATAACGCGGTGCGAAGATCATGCAGTCTGCCGTGCCTCGGCTATCGTCGAGTTTGCAGGCCGCCCAATATTTGCCCTCACGATTCGTCTTGCGAAGGATGTTGGTAAGAATGCCGCAGAGATTAACGGGTACGCCTTTTTCGAGGCCTTCCAGTTTGTCGGTGAAGTGTGTGGCCAGATCCGCAACCTTCTCCTGAAACCGATCGAGCGGATGTCCGGACACGTAGATACCGAGCATTTCCTTTTCACCGGCTAGTTTCTGTTCCATAGTCCAATCGGGGAGTTTTGCGAGCGGAAATTCCTGCTTCTCTTCCTCGGAGAAGAAACTGAAAAGCCCGTGCTGGCCCATGGCTCTATCGCGGGAAGTGCGCAGGCCGGATTCGAGCGCACGGTCGATCGCCTCACTTAGCTGTGCACGATTGGCTTGGGTCGAATCGAGCGCGCCCGATTTGATGAGACTTTCAATGACCCGACGGTTCACAGCGCTCAGGTTGACGCGTTCGCACAGATTGTAGAGGGAAGTGAACGGGCCGCCTTCGGCACGAGCGGCCACGATCGCTTCAACGGCGCCATGTCCGACATTCTTGACTGCGCCAAGCCCGAAACGGATGGCATCGCCGGCCGGAGTGAAGTGCAGATCGCTCTGATTGACGTCCGGCGGGAGCACGCGGATCCCCATTTCGCGGCACTCGTTGATGTACTTCACCATCTTGTCCATGTTGCCGGCTTCAGAGGTAAGCAGGGCGGACATGAACTCCACTGAATAGTGGGCTTTCAGATAGGCGGTGACATAAGCGAGGTAGGCATACGCGGCGGAGTGCGACTTATTGAAGCCGTAGCCCGCAAACTGCTCCATCAGATCGAAGATCTTGGCGATTTTTTTCGCCGGATGGCCACGTTCGGCGGCGCCATTGATAAAACGCTCTCGTTGTTTCGCCATTTCCGAAGCGCTCTTCTTACCCATTGCGCGTCGCAGGATGTCGGCTTCGCCCAGCGAATAACCGGCGATGCGATTCGAGATCTGCATCACCTGCTCCTGATACAGAATGACGCCGTAGGTCTCTTCGAGCATCTCCTTCAATTCCGGCAATTCGTAGAGGATCGGCTTGCGGCCGTGTTTGCGATCGATGAAATCCGGAATCATACCGCCCTGAATGGGGCCGGGGCGATAGAGAGCGTTGAGAGCGCAGAGGTCTTCAATGCGATTCGGCTGATAGCGGCGCAGGATATCCTGCATTCCCGAAGATTCGAACTGGAAGACGCCGCTGGTGAATCCATTACTGAAGATTCGTTCGTAGGTTGCCTTATCGTCGGGCGGCAGATCCTCGATGACCACCGTCTCGCCGCGATGTTTCTGAATCAACTTCAAGGCGTTATCGATGATGGTCAGGGTGGTCAGGCCGAGAAAGTCCATCTTCAACAGGCCGAGTTTTTCGAGTCCCAGCATGTCGTACTGGGTGACGATTTCCTGTTTATTGGTGACGTAGAGCGGAACTAACTCGCGGAGAGGAACGGAGGAGATTACCACACCGGCCGCATGCATTCCCGCGTTGCGAGCCATGCCCTCCAGCTTGACTGCAACATCCAGCACTTCTCTGACCCGGGCTTCCTTACTGGCGAGATCCTTGAGTTCGGGATCCTCCATCGCTTTTTCGAGCTTGATATTGAGCTGCTTGGGGACAAGCTTCGAGATACGGTCGACTTCGGCGAAGCTCATGTCGAGCACGCGGCCGACATCCTTAATAGCAGCCTTGGTGGCGAGCGTCCCAAAGGTAATGATTTGGGCTACCTGCTCCCGCCCGTACTTTTCAGTGACATATTGAATGACCTCGCCGCGGCGATTCGTGCAGAAATCGACGTCGATGTCGGGCATGCTGATGCGCTCGGGATTCAGGAAGCGTTCGAACAGCAATCCATATTCAAGCGGATCGATGTCGGTGATTTCCATCGCATAGCTGACCAAGCTGCCGGCAGCGGACCCACGGCCTGGACCGACTGGAATACCCTTTGACTTCGCGTAGCGGATGAAATCCCAGACGATAAGGAAGTAGCCTGAGAATTTCATCTGCTGGATCATGCGGATCTCGCGTTCCAGGCGCTCGATGTATTCCGGCAAATCGTGCTTCAGACGGCCGCTGTTCCGCAATGCTTCGAGCCGAGGCCGCCGTTTCTCAAACCCTTCGCGAGCGACCCATGCGAAATAGCTGTCGGCGCTGTGATCGGCGGGAACGTCAAAGCGCGGAAACGGATCCTTTACCTTTTCGAGCTTGACGTGACATCGTTGCGCAATATCCCAGGTTCGATCAAGGGCATCTTCAATCTCGCCGAACAGGTTCATCATCTGGTCGCGGGACTTGATGAAGAATTCAGGAGTGCTGAATCGCATCCGGTTCGGATCTGACATCGTCTTGCCGGTTTGGATGCAAAGCAGGATTTCGTGCGCCTTCACGTCGTCGTAGGCCAGGTAGTGCGCGTCATTCGTAACGACGAGTGGAATACCGGTTTCCGACGAGAGCCGGCGAACCTCCGGCATCACAAGCTTGTCTTGATCGAGCCCGTGGTCCTGCATCTCCAAGAAGAAGTTGTTCTTCCCGAACATGCCGGTGTATTCGTTTGCCAGCGTCCGGGCAGTGTCGTACCGGCCGGCTAGAAGAGTCTCATTAATATCGCCGCGCAAGCAGGCCGACAGCGCGATCAGGCCTTTGGAATGCCGAGCCAACAGGTCCTTGTCGACTCTAGGCTTGTAGTAGAAACCGTCGAGATAGCCGGTTGAGACGAGCTGGGTAAGATTCTTGTATCCTTCCTGTGTTTCGCACAGCAGCACCAGGTGGTTATAGCGGTCGCTTTCAGACCGGTTCTTGTGATCCCCTTGCGAGACATAGACTTCACAGCCGATTACCGGGTGAATTTCCTGGGCGGCTGCCTCGTTATAAAATTCGACCGCTCCGAAGAGGTTTCCATGATCGGTCATGGCGATAGCGGGCATGCCTTGCCGTTTGGCGATGCTCATCAGCTTCTTGATGTCGCAGGCGCCGTCGAGCAGAGAGTAATCGGTGTGACAGTGAAGGTGAACAAAGGGCCGATCGGGCATTAGGTCGCTCAAACTTCAGTGTAGCGAGAGCCCGAGGGCTCAACTAATCGACGGGAATTGCCCTCTCGGTACTGGTGCGCCCCGGCTTTGTCATAGTCTTTACCGAATGTTCATGGCATTGTAACGGCGGTCTCGTAACTTGAGAAGGCTTATGACTAAAATTCCAATTCTTAGCTTGTTATGCCTGACAGGGGTGGCGTGCCAGCTTTGGGCGGCGGAGCCTCCCGGCACGCCTCCTGCTTCGACCTCTGAAACCTCCCGGCAGGCCCAAACTGTAAGCGCGGACGACCTTCAGAAGTTGAAGGAACGGATCGCACAACAGGAAGAAGAGATCAAGAAACTGCAGAAATCCGTCGAGGAGCAACAGCAGCTTCTGAACAGCGCCGTTCAAAGCAGCACGGCGCCAACCACGAAGGAGACTGCGGCCGCCCCGGCTGCGCCCAATGCCGGTGCGGAGCCCGCCAAGCTGGTACCCGTCTCGAACATCGCACATCCCGGTTTAGCACCCGCCCGTTGGCAGAGACCAAGCACCGACCAAGCGTCGCCGTTATCGTTCAGTATCGGTAACACGACCTTTTCACCTCTGGGGTTTGTCGATTTCACGTTCTTCGCGCGCTCGACAAATACCACCAACGGTATTGGCACGGGTTTTGGCGGCATTCCGTTCAACAACACGGTGGCCGGTCACGCCTCAGAGATGAACATGAGCTTGCAGAACTCGCGGCTAGGGATGCGGATCGATTCGAAATTCCTGGGTTATAAAATACTGGGCTATCTCGAGACAGACTTCCTGGGTAACCAGGCAACCAGCGTTTTTGTCACCAGCAACGCCGATACCTTGCGCTTGCGCAACTTCTTCGTGGATATGCAAAAGGATAAATTCGAGATTCTGGCCGGCCAGGACTGGAGTATGATCACGCCGAACCGCCACGGCCTCTCTCCTTTGCCCTCCGACATCTTTTACACGCAGAACATGGACACGAATTACCAAGCGGGCCTTGTTTGGTTCCGCCAGGCGCAATTGCGGCTCATAGCGCATCCGACGGACGACTTTGCATTTGGCGTCTCGCTCGAAAACCCGCAACAATATACGAGTACGTTTGTGACGTTCCCCGCAGCGTACAGTTCGACTCTCGGCACCCAGTTCAATAACGGCAGTGGCAATTACGCTGCGATCAACACGATGCCCGACATCATCGTTAAGGCTGCCTACGACGGCCACGCCGGCACCAAGATCGAACACATCGAGGCCGCGGGAGTGGTACGCACATTTAAGGACACGCTGCCGGTACCCGCCACGTCCGCCAGCAACTTCCAAACGAACCACATTACCGAGGCGAGCGGATCAGTGAACGCGAACCTGGAAGTCGTCAAGAATTTCCGAATCATCGCGAACACATTCTTTGGCGCAGGCAACGGCCGATTTATCGGCACCGGCCTTGGACCGGATGTGATTGTTCATGCGGACGGCACGCTGTCGCCGGTTCACGCCTATTCAACGGTGGATGGATTCGAAGCAAACATCACCAAGAACGACTTCATCTCCGTGCTTTATGGTGGGGCATACTTCTCGCGCAATACGGCCATCGATGCCACGGGCAAGCCGATCGGATTCGGCTTCTCCGGTTCAACGGATAACCGCAGCATTCAGGAAATTACGTTCGATTACCAGCACACGTTCTGGAAGAATCTGAACTACGGTGCCTTGACCCTGATC
Organism: Bryobacteraceae bacterium; assembly: GCA_036272835.1. Lineage (GTDB taxonomy): Bacteria > Acidobacteriota > Terriglobia > Bryobacterales > Bryobacteraceae > Bog-105. The sequence continues at coordinate 81,797 of DATAXY010000025.1, read as the reverse complement.
ACGCAGTACTCCTATCTGTTTCGCGATCCCTGGACCATCACCAATGGTCAGTCCAGCGCGCACACGAACATGGTGTGGCTCGACTTGCGCTACACGTTACCGTAATCGCTGATCCGGGAAAGCGAAATCACGGGGCGCTGGCTTAGGCTGGCGCCCTTTTTGTTTTTCCAGGAGGCATCAGGAAGAGTGAAGTCCGACGTGGAGGATTTGCTTGGCATATTCGAGGCTACGCTCCAGATCGTGGAATTGTTGGTATTCGAGGGCCGCTTTGAATTCGGGGGCGGCCGGTTGCCCCTTCTTCGCAAGCGCCACGAAACGCGCGAAGTCCATAGCCGGCATTTGCTGAAACGTTTTCCAGAAACCAGGATCGAGATAAGGAATCATCTCCGGTGGCCGTCCCGTAATGATTTCGAGGTGCAGCGAGGACCGTGGACACAATTGAGCGAACTTGGCTACGAGCGCCTTCATATCAATGCTGCCATCACCGAGAGCCGTCTATTGCGTCGCCGCCCCGCGCGGGACTTCATAAACCGCGGTGTCGCGGAAGTGCGCTGTCACCGTGTATGGTCCTGGAGCGCGGTTCCAGCGGGCGGGTTCCAACTTTTCGAAAGTTCACAAAATGCAACCCGTGCCGCATCGACCCGAATACCCAGTTCGGCCGCTCGCCGCTTCACTTTGTCCAGATACGGCGGTTGGAGGCTGCCATACGAATCCGAGCGGGAGAATTGGATTGCCGTATCTTACTCCGGGAATTGACGAAGTGCCTGCGATGCCGATGAACATTGGAGTTTGAGACGAGATAACGGAAAACAACCGGGCGGGCTCCGCTCACTTTGCGAGGCGGAAACAAAAAGCACTCCCCAAAAGAAAACGCCCCCGGCGACCCGAGGGCGTTAGTTTCGAATATGAAGCCTCCGGTATACGGAGCCTCGGAATGGTTACTTCTTTTTCTTGGCTGGGGCCTTCTTCGCGGCCTTCTTTGCAGCCTTCTTGGTTGCGTTCTTCATCGTGTGATTCTCCCTAAACGTAAATTTGCAATCTATACAGATCGCAGCGTGATTCATATATAAGGTTGTTCGGAAGAGAAGTCAAGAAAAAAATCAACATTGGTCTCACAACACGCCCGGAGGGTGGAGCCGCGCTGGCCCAAACGACAACCGGCGAATATGTTTTTGCCATTGCGGGTCGAAGTGGGGCGGCTTGCAGCGAGTTCGAATGCCCGCTACTATCGATTCAGCGGATGATGCGACGCCACGGATTTCGACTGGCTCTACTAGCAGTGGCGCTTCTCTGTCTCATCCCGATGGCGGGCTGCCGGAAGAAGCACAATGCCGTGGCGCATGCGCCCGCGCCAGCTCCACGGCACAGAGTCGCGGCTGTTCCAGTTGCCGTAGGGCATAGCGAAGAAGGAATTGCGAGTTGGTACGGAGTGCCCTATAACGGGCGAGCGGCGGCGGATGGAGAGATCTACGATATGGAAACGCTGGTGGCTGCGCACCGCACGATGCCGTTCAACACTTGGGTGCGCGTGACGAATCTCTCCAACCACAAGAGCGTGAACGTGCGGATCATCGATCGGGGACCCTTTGTCGAAGGACGCATCATCGATCTTTCGAAGGCAGCGGCGCGCTATATCGATCTGCTAGGACGCGGTATCGGTGAAGTGCGGCTGGAAGTGATTGCGGCTCCGGTGGATGTTCCGGCTGGAGATTTTTACGGCGTACAGATCGGCGCGTATGCAACTCTGGAGCGGGCGGAGGCCATGCGGACCGAGTATGCGGCCCGATTTGGAGGCACGGCACGGATCGTGGTGAAACAAGGGGCATCTCCTCTCTGGCGCCTTGTTGTTGGGAGGGAGTCAACGGCCGCCGCCGCGCAACAGATCGCCGATGGATTAGCTCCGGACTTGCGCGGCGTATTTGTGGTCCGGCTCGATCCGGCCGAAATTGATGCGAGAGGCGTGGGGATTCCGCTGGCTCCACCACCGGCGAGTGCGCCGCCTCCATCCGCTAGCGCGCCACCCGCAAATCCAACCGCTTCGCACGCGGCGGATGCGCCTCTGCGGCCCTAACTCGTGTCGGCAAGAGAGTTTTGACTCGGCCAACGCACTATCTGACGAGAACGAATTTGGTGAAGCCGCAGCTCGCTTTGGACAATTCGCCGCTATCCCCACTAGTTGGCGCGTCGCCTGCTATGAAGCAGGTTCACCAGCAGGTATTGCGCATGGCTCGTTGCCGCTTTCCGGTTCTCATTCTCGGGGAAACGGGAACCGGTAAGGAAGTCGTAGCGCGCGCGATCCACAACTCTGGAAATGGCGGCCCATTCGTGGTTGTGGATTGCTCATCTTTGGTCGGCCCGCTGATGGAGAGCGAGCTGTTCGGCTATTCGCGGGGCGCCTTCACAGGTGCGAACAATCAGAAGTTGGGACTACTGGACGCTGCAAATGGAGGCACGGCTTTCTTTGACGAGATTGGGGAACTCCCGCTCGATCTGCAAATGAAGTTGCTGCGGGTCCTGCAGGAGAAAGAGTTCCGCGCGGTAGGGGGATTGACACAGCGAAGCTCCGATTTCCGAGTCATCGCGGCGACTAACCGGAATTTATTGGAAGAGATCGAGACGAAGCGCTTTCGCCAGGACCTTTATTACCGGCTCGCCGTCATGCGGCTTCGAATGCCGTCCCTTCGGGAGCGGATTGAAGACATTCCCGTGCTGATTGCGCATTTTCTTGAAAAGTACGGAAGAGGTCATCGAGTACCGTCGGAGGTCATGGACGCTCTGGTCCGTTACTCGTGGCCGGGAAATGTGCGTCAGTTGGAGCATTCCGTTCAGCAGATGGTCGCGATGAACTCCGGACCTTGGATCGGGATGGCCGATTTGCCTTCCGCTGTCCTGAACGGGCTTACCGAACAATCGCTGGAGAAGACTGCGCTAGCCGGCTCACCGGTCAAAGTCCTCTCGCCGTTTCCGGTTGATGGCGGCAATGAGATCTTGCCGCTAGCCGAAGTGGAACGAAGAGCGATCATGCGGACGATTGAAATAACTAAGGGTGATCGGACGCTAGCCGCTGCGATGCTGGAGATAGGCCGCACAACACTGTACCGCAAATTGAAGCAGTACGGCATGTAAAACCTCGGGCGGCCTAGCCGGTAAACTTGGGAGCGTGCGCATTGCGCTCGATGCAACCTATAGCGTGGACCCGCACCCCTCGGGCATCACGATCTATTCGCGAGAGCTGTTGACGGGATTGGCAGAGAGGCATGCCACCGACAAACTTGCATTCGCGTATCGGTGGAAACAATTCCGGCGCGCGCCGCGGCCCCTACTCAAGAACGTTCAACGACGGCTTCTGTTGCCGCCGCTTTCGCCTTTTCGAGCTGACCTTTTTCACGCGCTCAACCAACGCCTCGACTGGCGGCCGGCGAATAGGACGGTCTCTACCTTCCACGATCTCTTTGTGATGACCGCGGAATATTCATCTGCGGAGTTCCGGGCACGCTTCACCGAGCAGGCGAAACGAGCGGCGGAACATTCAGACCGAATCGTGGCGGTCTCAGAGTTCACGGCCAGCCAAGTAACGGCATTGCTTGGATTCGATCGCGCACGCATCCGTGTGATTCCGCATGGCGTTCACATTCCGAAGAGATCCGAGGAGGGCGCCAGAGAGCGGACCGTCCTATTCGTCGGCGCGTTGCAACAACGAAAGAACATCATCCGGCTGGTGGAAGCGTTCGAACGCCTGCCAAGAGAGTGGCGGCTGACGCTTGCGGGATCGACAAATGGTTACGGCGCCGGAGCCATCCTGCAGCGGATTGAGGCAAGTCGCGCTCGCGAGCGCATTGACATCCTTGGCTATGTTGAAGGACCCGAGTTGGACCGTCTGTATCGGCGGGCATCGATCTTTGCATTCCCGTCGCTCGATGAGGGTTTCGGCATACCGGTACTCGAGGCTATGGCGCATGGGACGCCGGTGCTAACTTCCGACCGGCCATCACTTCGGGAAGTTGCTGGAGATGCCGCGCTGCTCATCGATGCCAAAGATGTGGACCAGATAGAACAGGCTTTGGTTCGACTGACTGCCGATCCCGACTTGGCATCGTACTTTTCCGATAGGGGGCTCGCACGTGCGAAGCAGTTCAGCTGGGATCGCGCGGTCGATGCTACGTACGACCTTTATCGGGAGTTAGTGGATTCCAGCTCCGCGTGACACTTTAAGTTCGCTACGGCTTTTGTTCTTCGTCAAGCGAGATCTTCAAAGCGCGCAAGAACTTTTGATCCTGCGACGTCAGGCGGATCTTCCCGGTGGATTCGTAATGCACGGGGTGATTTTCTTCGCCTTCCGCGGCGCTCCCATCGGAATCCTCACTGCCGTCACGCTTATTGAATCCGATGGTCGCCTCAAGCACTAGAAATACGTCGTACCCGGCTCGCTTGATTTCGCCGATGGCGCCAGCTATGCGATCCGAGTCAGACAGTGATTCGTTGATGGCATTTCCGAGTTCCTGCATCAACTCCTTGAGTCTTTCGTCCAAATAGGCCCCTTCCTCGGGTTAATTTCAGAGTATCATTTTCTTCATCCCTGGAAGGAATTTAGCCACTCCGAGTAATCCGGGCTTACTCCGATAAGTACTAGCCGAGCCGAGTTGAAAGTTTGCTTCAGATGATTCCCGACGGCGATTAGGAACAACGCAAATGGCGTCTTTATAAGAGGAAAGGCGCTAATACCGGGCTTCGCTTTCCGTCTGCTTACGCTCGTACGGCCTAGTGGAATACTTGGCCGCCTCTTCCTGTGCTCCCGCGGTATTGTCGTGTGTCCGTAGCGCCATTTTGTATTGGTTTACGGCGCGATCGCGCATACCAGTGATGTCAAAGATCTTGCCGAGGTAGATGTCCGACCATACTTCGGTCCACTTGGGATCCAGATCTCCATTAATTGCTGCGCGGAACTCGTTCGCCGCCGTTTGAAAATTGCTTTGTTGGAAGAAGAGCTCGCCGATGCGATAGTGGGCCAGCGAATTATTCCGGTTCACGTCGAGCGCTTTCTGGTACTCGCGCAGAGCATTAGCGTAGTCGTTCACCTGTACAAACTGTTCGCCCTTCTTGATCGCCACTGCGACCTGAATGCTGGGGTCGAGACGCAGTAGAATGTGCCGCGGGTCGATAGTGACTTTGCGCGGCTTCCCGAAGGTATCGATGCTGAACTCGGACGAGGTGCCGGTGACCTCAATTCTTTTATCTTCAGGATTTCCTTCGGTATCGATGCGCAACTCCACCGGCATACGGAAGGTGTCCAGGTCCTGGGTGATCTTACCGGTAATCCGGAATCCTTTGGCAGTGCGGAAGACGGTGTAATCGATCTTGAAGTCGGGCGAGCCGCTGGATTCCAGCCACTGTAGAAAGAAGTAGCGGAGATCCTGGCCGGAGACCTGCTCCATCACCTTCCTGAAGTCGTCAGTCGTAACCGATTGGTCCGCGAACTGATTGAGAAAAGTAGTCAGGCCCTTGTTGAAACTGGCCTCTCCGACCACGCTGCGAAGCATATTGAGGATGGCGGCGCCTTTGGCGGCCGTGAGCGCCCAGTATTCCGGCGAGTAATCCTCAAGCCGCGCCGCCTGCAGCACGGGCGGATCGGTAACCGTTAGCGCTTCGACATAGGTGGCCTTCAGTTCGCTTTCCATGGCGCCAGGACCGGCTGTGTGTTCCAGGTAGAGCAATTCCGCAAAGCGGGCGGAACCGTTGATCAACCAAAGATGATTGCGCGAATTGGGCGATACCAGCACGCCCCACCACTGTCTCGCAAGCTGATCGGAAAGGACCTGCGTGTTGACTTTCGAAGTGATCGCGCTGGGCGCAAGAAAGATCATGCCTGGGGTGGAATAGCCATTGACGGCGCCGGCTTCGGTTTCGACGATGGCTAAATTTGCCTGCGGCGCCAAGCCGTATTGGGAGGTGAAGAACGACATCATCTTTCCGGTCTCGTCGCCGTAGGCTTGGGCACAAGATTGTTTGTCATCGCGGAAATAGATCTGGCTGGTGATTCCCTGTGACGAGACTTTCACCCCATCGCCTTTGACGATTGCAAGACTCCCCGGGAAACTCGATTGATTGTATTCGAAGATATAAACGGTACGGTCGTTCCCCGCTTGATCCTCCTTCATGTCGCCGCTAGCCAGGACGCGATAGCCGGTTGGCGTGGTTACGCGCAATTCAGCTTGGAACCGGTCCACGGTGTAGCCGCTCACAGGGAACCAGCGAGCCGGATATAAGAGATAGCTGTAATCCGGATGGAGAGCGGCGAACTTGATGCCGTATACCGGAGAATCCTCATTGCCAGTCAGCTTGCCTTCGTACGTAAACGATACATCCGTGGCCTTGCCACGGGGCAGCGTGGTGGGGAAAGAGACATGCACAGTAAAATCCTGGGCGTTCCGGGAGGAGCCGAGAACTGTGCCGGAGTCGTCCACCACTTTGGATACGGTTAGGGCGTTATTCAGCTCAAACGTGGCTTCGTTGGTGTTGTCGAGTGGAATGAAGTTGACCTTCACCGTTGCTGCAATCGACTGGGTCCGCGGATCGATATCCGCGTCGATGGTGTATTTCTGAATATTGATGCGGGGACTGTTCTCCTGCGCCCATATAGAGATGGGAAAGGCAAATAGCAAGGCCGTCCATTTCAGGCTGCGCATCATAAAACGAATTCTTCTCCTCGGGTTCTACTATTGTCGCGTGACGCGATTGAGTTCACGATCAGGTCAGCGGCGCGGCGCAGGGGGTCGCCGTCGAAGGTGAGCGCTGCACGGACCGCCGCCAGGCCGGTTCGCATTTGGGCGGCGCGGTCCGGGTTGCGGAGCAGATTGGCAGCTTCGGAGGCAAGTGAGGACGCAGTCATGTCGTTCTGAATGAGTTCAGGGACGATCTTTCGGCCCGCAATCAAATTGACCATCGAAAGAAAAGGGGCTTTTACCAACCTACGCCCGGCCCGCCATGTCAAAGAGCTGACCTTATAAAAGGTAACCATCGGGGTCCCTAAGATGGCCGCTTCTACAGTGACAGTTCCACTTGCGGCCAAGGCAAGACTGGAGTGGCCAATCGAATCCCAGGTCTCGTTCTCAATGATATTGATGGATCGCGCCCGAAAGCGTTCCCGAAAAGTTGCCAAATCCGCACGGTTGTAGAAGCCGTGGGGGGTCGCTAACAGAACCGTCAGTGAAAACTCCCTCTGGAGGAGCTCAACCGCATCCAGCAAGACCGGGAGATGGCGATGAGCCTCGCCCGTCCGGCTTCCCGGCAAGAGAACAAGTAGAGGGTGGTCGGGGGGAAGGTTGTGGCGGGCGAGAAATTCCTCACGGCTAAACCGAGTTCGTACGGCCTGGGCCAAGGGGTGGCCAATGTAGGTGGCATCGACTTGGCGCTCGCGGAACCATCCTTCTTCAAAAGGGAAGAGACAAAAGAGTTGATCGACGCGTTGGCGGATGGTCTTGACGCGACCCTGGCGCCATGCCCAGACCTGCGGCGCTACCAGATAGAAGACTGGCACCTTCAATAACTTGAGGTGACGAGCAAGCCGAAGATGAAAATCGGGGCTGTCAGTCAGGATGGCAGCATCGGGGGGATGTTTCCGAACGAAAGAAATCAGCTTACGATACTCGCCGTAAATCCGTGGCAGATGGCCGACCACTTCCGCCAGACCGACGACCGCGAGTTTCGCCGAATCGATGACGGGTTGCACTCCCAGCGCCTGAAGACGCGGTCCGGCACATCCGTAAAACTCGGCAGAGGCGTAGTGACTCTGTAGGTGAGCAACGAGTCTCGCCGCGTACATATCGCCAGACGCTTCGCCGGCAGAAATCAGGAAGCGCACTTTCTTTGGCTTCAGTGTAGCAGCGGGTATCGGGCCCTTGAATCGGGCCCTTGAGGAGATATGACGGGAGGCGGGAGGGTCACGGCGCGTGTGGTCTCATATCCTGTATGGCGCCAAGCCTTTCCGGCGGCGCCGTCGCAGGTGGATAGCAGACTCCTGAGCGGCCCTGTATGCCTCAAACGCTCTGGTAGAATCGAGGTCGAACGTAGATGTCCAGTCAACGAGAGCCGGTACCGGCAGCCTTGGCTCAATCCAGTCTCGCCAGAGTGAGCGTTGGGCAATTCGCGGAGCGATGCCGTGGTGAAGTGATTCCCCTGAGCAACACCTTTGGGTACTTCTGCGCTTCGTTGCCGATGAGCGAGGAAGTGCTGAAGGAATATCTGGAGGAGCCAGTCGCCGCACTGCCCCCGGAAATTGCCGCAATGCTGCCGCGCATCTCACTTCTACTGGTTCCTTACCTGGAACGCAGCGAGCGCACGACCGCGAAAGCAAAACGCAGCGCGGGGCGGCGGCCGCCGCTTGAGAAATTGGCGGATTTCGTGGTCACAGAGCGGCCCGCGACAGGCCGTCAATCCTGGGCCTCCGAGGTCAGCTTTGATAATGAGACGGTCTTGCTATTCGCCCTCAAAGAACAGGATGTCGCCGAGTATCACTATCGGCTATATCGCCGCTTGGCGACATTGGTCGTTGAAAAGTGGTCGCGCAATACGGAAACCGCTTACGGCGAACTCATACAAGAGGAATTGAACGCGAGCGTGCACGGCGAAGTCGACGATGAGAGCTGGCAGGCGAAGCAGAACTTATTGCGGCGTCAGAGCGGCCCGGTGAAGCGCGGTAGCCCTCTTTTTTCAACTTATCTACGGCAATCCTTCGTCGACACGTTGACCCTCTATTTGCATGGCATCTGCTGCGATATCGATGTGGAAACCGGCCCGAGACAACTTCCCAGCCGTTACCTGCGGAAGCGCCTTACACTTTTGAAAGCTCTGTATCCGCCACCCAGCGGCTACGCCGTATTCCCGGAAGACGCAGATCCGTCGGAGCGCGCCGAACGCCCCTTGATCTGAAGCGCCGTCTGCAGCAATTGTATGCAGCCTTTTCGCCCAAGATGTCCTATTTCTTTTGGCGTTCCGGCACATGCAGGACATCCGGACGGGCATGGGCAACTACGCGCCAGACTGAGCGCTTCTCTTAATAGCTCAGCTCGGCGTTGAAATAGCGGATGACTCAAACCAATCCCGCCCGGATAGTTATCGTAAAGGACTAAGTCGGGCTCGAATAAGCTCTGGCGCTCTAAGCTCTCGTCTAAAACAGTTGCGGCAAGATCTCTCGGATCGGTAAGTAATATTACGCTACCTACGGTTCGCAGGATGTTCGATAGGCCCCGTAGCGCGTCTTGTAAATCGGATTTGGTGTAGCCCGCGAAGCCGTTGAAAAAAGTAGCGGAGAAGTGAAGCCAGAACGCGGTAGTATGCATTTCCTGCTCAGGCAGTTGCAACAAGCCTGCTCCGACGTTTTCGAGAGTGTAAAACTTAATTTTCTTAAATCCGACCACTTGCCTCTTGACGCGGACTTCGCCGTGTTTCGCCGTAATCGCCGGCTCCGACTCAAGAGGGATGCTCTCAAATTCGGCGAGAGAACTAACTTGCGTATACACGATGGCGTCGGTAAAGTAGTCCGAATCAACTTGGCGCACGAAAGCCTTTCGTCCATCGTAATCGAGCTTCTCCACCTGAAATTGTTTTGCATCGTGCAAGTAAATAGCTTTTTCGTGAAGTGTCGTTAAAGCCGAGGGAAAGTCCACTTCGGCGATGACGCGGTGATTGCCAGTGATATCGACAACCAGAAAGTTGTCGCTGCTGATGGAGCGCAGGCTGACGGTATCGGCGGGATAGCTGTCGCTGACCCAGTGCCATTGTCCGCCCGAGAAGCTGAATAGATGCAGATCTTCTGCCAGGAACTCACATAGCTTTTGTGTTTCGTGTGCACCGAATGTTTCGTCTCTGCCTACCGGCAGTTCGAAGGCCGCGCATTTCAAATGGCTGAGAAGGATCTCGAGATTATCGGCGTTGATGTGCGCTTCCTCGGGCGAAGAGCCGAAGAAATAGTCGGGATGTTCGACAATGTACTGGTCGACAGGAGCGCTGGACGCCACCAGCACGGCAATGGAAGGATCCAATCGTCTGCCTGCGCGGCCAATCCTCTGCAAAGTAGAAGCGATGCTGCCCGGGTAACCGGCCAAAATCACGGCATCGAGCGAACCGATATCGACTCCCAGTTCCAAAGCGTTGGTGGCGACCACGGCTCGTATCTGCCCGTCTCGAAGGCCGCCCTCTATACGACGCCGCTCACTCGGGAGATAGCCGCCACGATAGCCGCTAACCGATTCGTGAGAGAAAGGCAGCTTTGCGCACGCGTCCTTCAGATGCGTGGTCAGGACTTCCGTAGCGAGGCGGTTATTCGCGAACACTAGTGTCTGTTGTTCCTGGCGGATCAGCTCAAGTGCGATGTGCCGAGTCTCATGTAAGTAACTGCGCCGGATGCCGAGTTGGGGATTGACGACCGGCGGATTGTAGAAGAAGAAGTACCGTTCACCCGACGGAGCGCCGTTCTCTTGAACTACTTCAAACGACTGTGCGGTGACGGCTTCGGCCAATTCCTTCGGATTGGCAATTGTAGCCGAACAACAGATGAATTGAGGGCGCGAACCATAAAAATCGCAGATGCGCTTCCATCGTCGCAGGATGTTGGCCAAATGGCTGCCGTAGACACCGCGATAGTAATGCAGTTCGTCAATGACCAGGTACCGCAGATTTTCAAAGAGCTTGGCCCACTTGGTATGGTGGGGCAGTATCCCGGTGTGCAGCATATCGGGATTCGTTAGAACGACGTTCGCCCGTTCGCGAATGGCGCGCCGGGCATCCTGCGGCGTATCGCCGTCGTAGGTATGGCACGAGATCGCGCCGCCCAGGGCTTCGTTCAGACGCTGCAATTCGATTCGTTGATCTTCAGCCAGCGCTTTGGTGGGAAACAAATAGATAGCGCGCGTGCCGGGTTGTTCCAGAATCGATTGGACGATCGGAAGGTTATAACAGAGCGTTTTGCCGCTAGCTGTAGGCGTGACGACCACGGCATTCCGGCCGGCTAGTGTGTGTTCGATTGCAGCCGCTTGGTGGATGTAAAGTTTCTCGATACCACGCTGCGCAAGCGCTTGGCGAATTCTGGTGTCCAAAGCTTCCGGGAAAGCTGCATAGCGGGCCGGCTGCGCGGGTACATGGCGCATCGCGCGTACCGGAGACCCGTCTTGCTGCATCGATTCTTCGAGGTGCGCCGCGATGCGGCTGACCGGCGCGGTTGATGTGACCGCCAACGTCTGGGTGTGAATGCCGTCATCGAAATCGAAGGAGAGATTCATAATTCGCCGTTTGTTCTACCGTACCGGAAATGACGGGAGCGAACAAGTGGCGAATGTGGATTTAATATCGCTTGCGGGCCAATCCGGCGACTATCTGTTGTATCCCCAACAGCCTACTTTTAATCACCTTCTGATCGCGCAGGTTAAGGACGCGCCTGATGGCGACTACACCTATGATGAGGCGGAAAGCGCTTTGGACGGGGATTTCCGTTCCTGCCGCGGCTGTACGCTGCTAACTCCGAATCCGGTTCCTTACAACGACAAGGTTTTACTGCCATACGTTCAGAGTAGGTTAGGTCTTCAGGGGCGCTTTTACGAATTGCGAGACGTTAACACGCTCCAATTCACACTGTCGAGATTGAACAGCATTCCACTGGACGTACCGCAGCCCAAACAGAGCATCGGGGTTAGGCTCAGTCGGATTCGTGATGTGGTTGGGCCTACACTGCCGTCACTTCTCCAGCGGGAGTTCTTGAGCCACGATCTAAGTTGGTTCCGCGGAGCTTTTCCGAAAGCTAGGATATGTCGTTCTGTATGAGGAAGGCGCTGGCGAGCACGGTTCGGATTTAGTAGTGGACATTCGCAGCGAGCTACTGCCACGCACCCTGAAGATTGGCGTGCAGGTAAAGGCGTACAGCGATGTGGTCTCGGTTCAGACTTTCAAACAGGACATAGCGCCTCTCATCGACGGCTGGGAGAAGAACGCCCTCGACTACGGGGCATATTTGACGACGGGTTCATGTGCGCAGGACTGTTTCGATCATCTGTTAGAGCACAACGCTCAGCATGCAAATCGGCAGATTGTCCTTATTGACAGCACAAACCTTGGTCATCGAAGAACAAGTTCTTTATGACAGCGCCTTCAGATCTAGTTTCGTGAAGTAGATGTCTTCCTTGCAACGGGAGAAGATGATGTACATCTTGCCGTTTGCGATATCACAGCTCGGATAGCCATATATTCCGCCCTTAGCAAGGCCGGGAAGGCGCGGTTTAGTTGCAGGGTCGTTCCCAACGATGTAGTGACGATCGAAAGCTACTCCATCCCGGCTTGTAGCCAAAACCATCGGAGTTCGGCTGCTTCTCGGCTTCGGGCAGCTCAACCCGAAATAGCGACCGTCGGGGAGGCGCCCAAACTGGAAGCGGCAGGAGCAATCAGTATATGCGGTCAACATCGGCTCTGACCATGTCGCTCCGTTATCCGCACTTTCCGTCACAGCAAGCAGTCCGTTATGGGTATCGCCTGGCAACGGAGTCGTCCGCAGCATCATGTGAATCTTGCCGTCGTCAGTCTGAAAGAATGAAGCCTCACAATAATTCCACGGATCTTTACGCTCGTAGCACGCCTTGTGGAAGCCTTCGGGGTCATCAACGGTCCACTTCGGCAATCGTGGCAGCCCTGCCGTCTTCCAGTGTTTGACTCCGAAGGGGTCTTCTGTGTGTGGAAATGTGATATTGCCGGTGATCAGTAACCGCCCATTGTGGAGTGGAAACGGGCGGAGATTCGGCACGAATTTGTCCATGAACCGGATAGGCGTATCCCAGGATGTGCCTCGATTTTTGGAGACGCGAACCTCTGAGTAGGTGTCGCGGTGAACCCAGATGTCCGGGTCGCGCCGATGACCCGGAATCTCGCCGGCCTTCACAAGTCCGTTTTGATCGACATATACGTCGTTGTATCCGTAATGGCCGTAATAGGCGATTAACAGGCCGCGGTGGGCGCAGATACCCATCGCAGTAAATGTGGATGTCTTCTCGGGAGGGGGCGGGGTGATGGTGGTTTCCGGCGACCAGGTGTCGCCATCATCATCGGAAACGGCAAACACCATGTGTTGACCGGGATGGTCTTCATTGGCAATACCGTTCGACCATGACGCGTACAGGCGTCCCTCGTGGAATAAAATTTGCTGGTGATGATTGTACGCACCACCGGGACGGCCTCGAAAAACGCAAATCTTTTTCAGCTCCAGTACGCTCGTTTTTGCCTCTCCCCACTTGTTTGTAATGGGTGAACGTGCGACGGCTTGAGCTCGAAACGCGAAAGCAGCACTACCAGCCAGGAAGGTTCGCCTGCTGAATTGGAACATGCCTTTTATGTTAGCCGAAGTGAAATATGCATGTTGTATGATCATTGAAACGCAATGTATACCGTTGGTATAATTTGTAGGCGCCTATGACCGGCATCAGATTACTGCTACTCGTTTTTCTCCTCACAACAGCGGTAAGAGTACGCGCCGATGTTCACTTGCCGCCCATTCTCTCGGACCATATGGTGCTGGCGCGCTCGAACGCGGCTCCTCTATGGGGAAAGGCGGATCCCGGCGAATCGGTAACTGTTCAGCTAGGCACAAAGACTTGGCGAACCGCGGCCGGCGCCGATGGACGATGGAGGGTTCATCTAAACCTTTCAGATTTGAATTCAGGTCCGTTTCAATTGGTGGTGAAAGGTCGCAACAAACTTGTAGTTTCCGATGTTCTGATCGGGAATGTATGGATTGCCTCGGGGCAATCCAACATGGAACTGCCGTTGAAGGCAACTCTGGGCGCTGATGAAGAGATTGCCCGTTCCGCCGACCCGCTGCTACGCGTGTTCAAAGTAGCGAAGGTCCTCCGCCGGCAACCCGCCGAGGAATGCGATGGCCATTGGACGATAGCGAGTCCGGAGACGTCAGGAGCCTTTTCCGCCGTCGCGTACTATTTCGCCAAGCGGGTCAAACGCGCAATGGGGCAACCAATTGGGATTATTGACGCATCCTGGTCAGGTACTTACTCGGAGTTATGGATGAGCGAAGATGCAATCCGCTCAGTCGATGTGTTCCGTGCTGGAGATGAACTCAGACGAAAGGTGCTGGCCAAGTATAACGTCCAGAAAAACCAGTTCGTGACGGAGTTTGCTGCGTGGCTCACGGCAAACGGTCGCGAAGATCGACTTTGCCCTTCGCCTGCTCGCTTCGCCGGTGAGGGTATCGCGGCCGACGGGTGGGGCGCTGTTGATCTTCCCGGGAGAGTTTTCGACCGGCCCTTCACTGGAGTTGTCTGGATACGTAAGAAACTCGATATCCCGGAGCAGGCGATCAATACTGGCCGAGACTTCAAGGTGCTGCTCGGCGATATAACAGGATTCGAGCAGGTTTACTGGAACGGCTCCAAGGTTTCAGAGACGACTTACAAGACCTATCCCGGACTGGGATATCCGCGTTACTTTCGGATTCCCGCGAAGCTGCTGCATGCCGGCGAGAATACGATTTCAGTCCGGATCTTTGCTCCTGCGGCCGCACCCCAATTAACAATTGATCCGGAAAGATTCAAGGCAGCCGCCGTTAGCCTGGCTGGCAAGTGGCTCGTCAAGATTGAGTACGAGCTTTCCACACCATCAGCGGTGGAGATGGAAAGTGTTCCGAAGGCGCCAAAGCAGCCGCCAATGGGAGTGTCCAGTAGCATTTTTAACGGCGTCATCAACCCGATTACCTCGTACGGTGTTGATGGGGTGGTTTGGTATCAGGGCGAGAGTGATGCGCCGCGTGGATATGAATATCGGATCGCATTACGGACGATCATTACCGATTGGCGCTCAAAATGGAAGCAAGCGCATCTACCCTTCTATATCTGCCAACTGCATAGCTACGGACCAAAGAAAGCTTCACCGGGAGAAAGTGAATATGCGGAAGTACGCGAATCGCAGGCTACCGTTCTTGATCTACCGGAAACAGGAATGACGGTTCTGGTTGATCTGGGCGAGTCAAATGACGAGCACCCGCGTAACAAAAAGGAAGCTGGGGAGCGGCTCGCCGCGCTGGTCCTCGCGAAGCGGTACGACAAACACATTCCCTACTCGGGGCCTAGATACGAATCCATGAACATCGAGAATGGCCGAATTCGCGTCCGCTTTCGCTATGCCGATGGAGGACTCATCGCACGTCCACTGCCGTCGGTTTACGACGTGAGCACGCTGATTAACAAGACGGCGCCGCTAATCCCCACGAGCCCAGGCAGTCCATTGCAGGGCTTCTCCATATGCGGGAAGGACCATCATTGGGTTTGGGCGGAGGCCAGCATCGACGGTGACTGCGTGCTCGTTTGGTCCAGTCGGGTTTCTGATCCCATTGCGGTCCGATATGGGTGGGCGGACAATCCGACTGTCAATCTGTTCAATCGAGACGGCTTTCCTGCGGCTCCATTCAGGACCGACAATTTCCCAGTCTCAACGCTGAACAGTCATTACGGGCCAACACCTTGATCAACCGCCATTCCTTCAATTCGACGGCCGAATATCGTCTGGCTCTCCAATTCATCTACACATATGCACGCGGCTGTTATTGGAGTACTTGAACCCGCCTATTGCGACTCGGCCGTAGTGAAGACGTCGAAAAAAATTGGCTCGCTTTCGCGCAGCGACATCTCACGCTCCCAATGATCGTACTGCTCTAATCGCTCGCGTAGGCTGGCCTGGATGTGCTCGGCGATAACGTGCATCGCATGTTCATGGTCCTGACGAGCGATTGATTCCGTTACGTCACTGTGATAGCGATGAATCTGCTCAAGGTCCGAGATCTTGTGTCCATCACGGTGCATTGTGAAGATCCGAATCAGAAGGCGTGTCTCGTTCACGACCTTTAGAATTCTGCGATTCGCGGCAATGCGCATTAGCAATGTGTGAAATGCCAGATCGCGGGACACGAAACGATGCATCTGTTCGGAGTTCAATGCCGGTTTGCCGGAATCCTCCAATTCTCTCTTGAACTCCAGAATTCCGTCTGCGAGTTCCTGGAGCCGTGCAAGATCCGAACGATTGATTTTGTATTGTGCCGCCTTCCCAACTGCATACACTTCTAGCGCTTCCCGAAGCTCGTACAAATCAATGATGTCGCGCCGGTTCAACTGAACCACTACTACACCGCGATTCGGGATCTGATCAAGGAGTCCCTCCGCAACCAATTGCCCCATCGCCTCGCGAATCGGTGTTCGGCTAATTCCTAATTCCCTCGCGAGCAGAAGTTCAGAAACCGGGCTTCCTCCTGTGAGTTCCCGAGCCGCGATTTTCCGTTGGATGTGGACATAGGCTTTGTCCCGCATCGAACGGTTGTTACCTAGATCGTCGATCTTACGTTTTTTGGCACTCATCTAAATAAAAGTATACCGACATACGCTCTGTCGACACGGTGCGTCAAAGAATCGACAACGGGCTTCAGATTGCGCCATCGACGGGACGAAAGCGCCCCCCAGGGCGCCTAATAGAGAGCTCGCATTTCCTGTGGGATACCTTCAATTCCAAGCGGTTCCAGGAGTTTCCGCGCGGCAATCTCCATCAATCCGATCTCCGTCGGCATCTGGAACAGCAAAAAGCCTTCGTCCATATAGCGTCGGACTTGCGCCGGATCTCCGGCAGGGCGTCCGAGATACTTGCCGTGCTTCCGGGCAGCCTTCACGATTTTCGAAATAGCTGCATCTAGCGCCGGCTCGTTCTGCCGTCCGCGCAATCCCAATGAGAAGGAAAGATCGCTCGTGCCGATGAACAAAACATCCACTCCTTCGCACGCTGCGATCTCATCAATTTGGTCGAGCGCGGCAGCTTGCTCCACCACGCAGATCGTCATTACGTTTGAATCGGCTGAATCGTAATAATTGCCCCCCTGCGGCCAGGTGCGTACAGCGGCTCCCGCTCCAGATCCGCGTCTGCCGACCGGAGGATACCGGCAGGCTTCGGCGGCACAAGCAGCTTGTGCGGCGGTTCCAGTGAATGGGAAAATCACACCGCTGACGCCTTGGTCCAGGACACGCTTTGCCGTCCACAACTCGATAACGGGTACCCGCGCGAATATAGCGGCAGGGAAGCCTCTTGATGCCAAAACCATCAACCGGAGAGTTTCAAGTGTAATCGGCGAATGCTCCATTTCCACCCAAAGAAAATGAAAGCCCAGAGTAGCTGCGTGCGCTGCGATTTCGGGAGAAGGAGTGGTTATGGTCAGAGCCACTACCGGCAACGCCGCTTCAAGACGTGAACGAACAGGATTGCGCCAACTGCTTTCTGTACTCATGCAATACCTCCTGCTACGACGTGTGGTAGCGAGAGCTCTATACGGACACCTCTGGATTTTGAATGTTGTTGATTTAGTAGTTGCATTCTCATTGTCAAATCGCAGGGCTCAGCCCTTCCTGCCGCACGCGCCCATACACCTTTTCCCGTGATGTCTGCTCCAAACGCAAACACACCATTCCCCACTTGCAGAGGACCAGATTTCGCGATCGCCACGTTGTGCCCTGTGACGAGCGCGTCGCAATCAATTGGACCGAAATGCAACGCACCGTGCGGTATGGCGCTCCCAATGGCCGCAATGGGGAGAACTCGAAGAAGGCGTCTTCGATTCATGGGATCCTGCGTGTCAGGTCGCTGGGAGCTTCGCCCGCGACCCTTGCTACGGAGCTATTTGAACCGAGCGGGAAATCGCCTGCAGTTTCGCGGGACCGCATCGTCACGACCTCACAATCTATGAAAAACATCGAAATGATCAACAACAGACCGGCAGCAAAGTATACGATCGACGTCGCTGCAATCGCAAATCCGAGGGTGGCGTGCCGCGCAATTATTCCCACTACCAGGGGCGCTGTTCCCCCACCGCCAAGCCACCCAACACAGTTCATTAGACCGGCCATAGTTCCGCGTGCCTCCGAAGGAATCACGTCAAAGGGCGACGCGAAAATGTTCGCGTCATAAAGGCCCTTCATGAATCCCCAACCTGTCAGCGCGATGATGAGCCAGAGGCGCGAGGAGGTCATCCCGCAGATCACAACGAACGGAGCGCCAATGAGCACGCCGAAAGTCTGAACGACAACCCGCCCCTTACTGGTCCTCGTTGTCAGAGTGTCTGCCAGCCAGCCGCCGATGGTAGCGCCCGCCATGCTGGCGAGCTGTGTATAGATGGTCGCCTGTAAGCCAGCCATCGTGAGGCTCATACCAAAACGTTGGTATAAAAACGTTGGCATCCATGAAAGCAGTACGACTGCGACGAAATTGGCGCACACGAACGCAGCCATCAGCAACAATGCAGTACGGGACCGGAAGATCAGGGCAAAAGCCTCGCGCGCTGGCAGCCGGTCGCGTTTAGCGGATGTCTGCAGGCTCCCGGCATCCTGGCGGTCGGCTGCTCCGCGCCGCGGCTCGAGCAGAAACCTTTGAAGCGCAAGTCCCAGAAATACGCCACAGCTCCCGAAGACGACAAACGATAACCGCCAGCCGTATCTTTGCCCGATAAGCCCCGCAAAGAACCCGCCTCCAATGGTTCCCACGTACACGCTCGTAACAAGAAAGGCAAGTGCACGAGACCGGGTGGTCTTTCCGTGATAATCGCTGATCAGGGATGTGGCAGCCGGATAATAAAGCGTCTCGCCGCAACCTTCCGCTGCCCGAAATAACAATAAGCTGCGAAATGTGCGCGAGAATGCCGTGGCGATGCACACGGCGCTCCAAGTATAGAGGCCTCCGAGTATTGCCGTCTTTCGCCGGACGCGGTCGACAATCGTGCCTGCCAGCGGAGCGCCGAGTCCGTAGAACCATGCGAAAGCTGATCCTAACAGCCCGAGTTGTACCGTGCTAAGGTTCATCTCGCGCTGAAGCAAAGGAAAGACCGAAAAAACAGCTTGCCGGTCGGCATAGTTGAAGAAGCACATGCCCCAAAGCATGGCGACCACCAGCCATCCATAGTTCTTACGGTGCATCTCGGCGGTTTGCATATTCAGCGATGTTCCGGTTCCGCTCCGCTTTCAGTGTCACGACTGAACTGTGCAGTCAAAACGCCGAGTTGGCCGAAAGTGAAGTCAAGAACCCTCTCCACGGGAACTTCCAGGACGCCGGCAAAGGATCCGGTAATTAAAAGTAGGCCCTTCTTCATGGCCTCGCCCCTTTGTGCAAGGGATCGGATGAGCGCTTGAAAAGATCGAATAGGATGACCGTTAGGATGGCGCCCATGGCGCTCAATCAGTGTGTGTTGCCCGTCTTTCACGAGAATCGGGAAGTCGCCGGGAATTAACTGGGGGTTTATATCCACTCTCGGACCTACAAAAACACCCTGATTTGAAAGATTGTCGGCCAGCAGTTCTGGAAAAGATGTGGCGTCAGGCTCGGCATATCGTCCGCCGATGATTTCTAACACTAGCCTTGTTTCGCCAATGCTCTCCGCGATCTCTGCCGCTGTATATACCCTGTCTTGCGGATTCACATCGCGTGCCAACACGAATGCAATCTCCGGCTCCACCCGAGCTAAGCCATCAGCCGTCAGCACCGGACAAATTGGACCCGAATGGATGAGCGAAGCATAAATAGGAGCGGCCACTACTGGCGGCCCTGGTACGGAACATTTCCATCCTTCAACCGGCTCGTCCAGTAATAAGCTTACGCGGCTCTGAATCTCGATTGCTTCTTCGAGATTTGTAGGACGACATTCCTCGGGCAGTTGCGCACTTGGCGTTTTAGCTTTGCGCGCAATGAGCAGTCTGTGTGCAGCCATTACGTACGAGATGCGCGAAGCCATGATATTTGGGACAAGTCGACTCGCCCTCTCGGCTAATCGTACACCATATGCATGCATGTCGTCTACATATTCTGCGGCATGTATACTGGACGGATGGTACACATACTTCTCCGTATTTGGGGCATTGCCGTCCTGCTTGTCGGAGCCGTGTATGGTAACTCCGTACGGCCGGAAAGCAGCGCTCCAACTGTTATCGACGTCACGAGCTTTGGTGCTCATAGCGGCGATGGGAGCGATGCTACTCCGGCCGTTCGCGCCGCGCTGAGCCGCTGCGGCGGCCTAGGCGCAAAGAGGTTGGTGTTCCCGGCCGGCCGTTACGATTTTTGGCCGGATAGGGCGGCCGAGAAATATGTATACGCCAGTAACAACGATTCAGCCCTGAAACGAATCGCTTTTCTACTGGACAATTTGAATGCCATTGAGATCGACGGACAGGGATCAACATTTATCTTTCATGGCGAGATTGATCCTTTCGTCCTCGAACACTCGCACAACGTCACTCTTAGGAATCTCTCCATTGATTGGAAACGCCCGTTTACCAACGAAGCGTTGATCACTGCCGTGCACGACGGCGGAATCGATCTAGAAATTTCACCGCAGTTTCCGTACCGCGTAAACAAAGGGCTCCTATTTTTTCTGGGGGAAAACGGCCAGAGCTGCGGTCGAAGAAACCGAGACGCGTGTCCTGTCGGCGACCTGCTTGAGTTCAACACCGAGAAACACGAGACCGCCTATATGGTCCACGACTTCTATTATTCGCCATATATCCCGGCTTCTGTCATTGGCCCGGGACGAGTTCGCATTGTAGAACCTGGCTTTAAACCAACTGCCGGCAATACACTCGTGTTCGGAATGACGAACCGGGATTATCCGGCCATAACCGTCTCCGACAGTACGTCCATAAAGCTCCAAGACGTGACAATTCATCATTGTGGCGGAATGGGATTCATCGCCCAACGCTCTCGCGATATCGAGCTGGATGGTGTGAAGGTCACACCCTCGAATGGACGTGTAGTCAGCTTGCCCGCCGATGCAACTCACTTCGTGAACTGCAGCGGGCACATTATTATGCGGAATTGTCTCTTTGAGAATCAACTCGACGACGCCACGAACATACATGGACTCTACGCGCAAATAACTTCGCGAGTCTCTTCCAATGAGATCGAAGTCAGGCTGGTGAATCCGCAGCAGCGCGGCATTGACTTTATCAGTTCTGAAGAAAAAATCGAGTTCGTCCACAGCGATAGTCTTGTGACTTACGGTGAGGCGGAGGTGAAAACCGTCAGCCGCTTGAACGATGAATATACACGAGTTGTGTTCGATACCCCCCTTCCTGAAGGGTTACGCGACGGCGACGCGATCGCCGTTACAGCTAGTTATCCGGACGTCCTTATACGAGACTGCATAATACGAAGTAATCGTGCCCGTGGCTTACTACTTGGTTCGCGCGGCAAAATCGTCATCGAAAATAATACATTCCATACGCCCGGTTCAGCGATTCTCATGGAAGGCGATGCTCGCTATTGGTTTGAACAGGCCGGTGTCCGTGACCTACTAATCCAGAAAAACACGTTTGAGAATTGTAACTTTGGTGTTTGGGGTAAGGCCATTATTGCGGTCGGTTCGGGCATTCAGTCCTCCGCCAGGTCAATCAGCCGGTATAACCGAAATATCGTAATCGAAGACAACTTATTCCGCATGTTTGACCAGGGCCCTATCGTGCTGGCTTATTCCGTGGATGGGATGACGATCCGAAATAATCGGATCGAACGAACTGCTGCATATCCTGCAAGAAGCGAGACTGGCTCGCAATTCGATGTCACCAACTCGGATCACGTGAGCATAGAGGAGCCGCGATGGCACATACTGAAATGACACGGCGGGTATTCAACTCAACGTTTGTGGGTGCCACTCTGTCTCGCGCCGGATCGCAGAAAACCGCCTTTTCGATTACGGCTACCCGGCAGTTGAAAGACTACTTACAAAGCCAGATTGACGCTGGGGTTATCCCAGGCGCAAAAGTTGCCGCAAGGCGACACGGCACTTTGTTCGTTGAGCTTTACCTCGGCACATATCGCGATCAGAACGCTGCCCGCTGTGCTTGTGAGCCGAGAGCACTACACCCATTCTTCTCGGTATCAAAAATGGTATCCGCGACAGCGGTCATGATGGCGGCTCAAGACGGTTTACTTGATATCGACGCTCCCGTGGCTCGGTACGTCCCCGAGTTTGCCGCAAACGGTAAAAGCGCTATTACGATTCGACAATGCTTATCGCATTCCGCCGGTATTCCCACATCTCCCCCGGGTCTTCATGCCGATAATGAGGAGAACTGGAAGCAGTTTGTCGCCGCTGTTTGCGCTAAGACCTTAGAATGGGAACCTGGCACGCGTACCGAATACCACGGTGCGAATGGAATCATCATGGCTGCGGAGGCAGTTAGACGACATTCAAATGGTCGAAGCTGGAACGCGATCTGTCGCGAGCGTATTTTCGGTCCTCTGGGGCTGGACAGCTTCACCTTCGACGCCCCACCTTCGACGGCTTCTATCGTCATGCTGCCAGCGCCGAACTCTCCGGCTAGTCCGCGGGATTTCTACGCGAGTTCGATCGGGTTTCCGGGAGCGGGCTGTTTCGGAAATATTTCAGACCTACTCAAATTCCTTCGCTTCCAAACGACCGGTGGAATGCTACACGGCAAACCTCTACTCCATAGCAATGTCTGGGCCGACATGCACCGAGACCAGTTCAGCGACAAACCGACTCCAATGGCCGGTAAACCGGGATTTGAGAGCTGGGGCCTCGGAATGATGGTGCGAGGCCGTCGCCTCCCCACGTCGAGTTTAAATTGGTTCGGTATCCACAACCAAACCGCGCCTCGACTTTTTTCTCATGCAGGTACGAACTGCGCGTTGGGAGTTGGCGATCCAGACGAAGGCTTGGAGATCGGTTTTTTCACGACAGATTCACCGATCACTAAAGCGAAAGCGGCCGAAATGAGGAATAAAGTGACCGACACGGTTTATGCAAACTTGAAGTAGCCTTCGGCGCCAATCCACAATTCGGAGAATGCGCCTCCCCAGGAACCGATCGTGCACGCATGAGTACCATGTGGTCCGAGGTAGTACACGGCAGATGGACGTCGGAAGCAATGGCAACCGCTGCGAAGAATCCGATCAGGACCAGCTTACGTAGCTCATTCACGAATAAGAAGGACCTCGGCCACTGCTACCGAAGAAGCGAACCCTGCAGTTCCAGGTTCCAAGGACCAGCGCAAGGTTAATTTGCCGCTTCGCGTGGCTTCGACTGGCACATCAAAGTCGAGGGCCCTTATTGGCCTCGGTGGTGCCAGGTACGGGTGTATCTGGAACTTATCGTTTGCTAAGAGCTTGCACTTTGGACCGTTAGCGAATCCGACATATACAACACGGATCTTATAGTGGGCATTGGCATCCAGATCTTCGTAATGCATGAGTAGCGGAGTGTCTTGGCGGGTGCCCGCATAGTCCCACCACTGTGTAGGGGTTTCAAGTTGCGGCCCCGTCCCTTCCGATCGCATTTGCGTGAACACCGAATGGAAAGCGCTCGGGTCCAGATCATAGCCGGGACCTTCCGCAACAAGGTGAGGCTGCATCGCGTTCTTTCCCAAATCATCGTAGAAACCGCCTGGGCCCGGGTTCGTGCGGTTCACGATTGCATCAATCCCGGCCAGCCGCGCCTTCTCCGTGGCGGCCACACGCAGGTTAGCAAACTGCGCTTTAAGCCAAAATCGGCTGTTGAGCGGATAATCGATAGTATCCAGATTGGCGCCACGACTGAAGTGGACGGCACGATAAAGTTCTACGCTTAGTTGCATCCCTATGCTTTGATAAAGAGCTTCGGCCAAAGCGAAAATCCGCGTTCGCAAATCCTGGCTAACTGGTTCAGTGACAGCCTTATCCAAAGTATGTTCGGCTTGGTCCATCGAAATGAGCGATCCCAAACGGGGCGCCTGCCGCAATTGATCCGTTGCTTGCTGCTCGAGCGACGTCTCGTAGAGAAAACGATGTCGAACGTAGGCGTCATAATAGGCTCGATAGAGACCTTCTTGAAAGCGCCAGTTTCGCAGTATTTGTGGCTTGGCAGCGCGTTCCATCGCTCGGAATTGAAGCAACGTTTCGTCCACCATGGCGTTGCTAAATAACGATCCTCTCCAGTTCCTCTCTAGGTTTAGTAACCCCTGCGCAAACTGGTTCTCAAACTCCGGCCCGATAAAGTAGCGCGCATATTCACGTAGCACCTCTGTGACATTGGCATCCGGATTCCAACCTAGGCTGCTCCAAAGCATTTTATTCACGTCGTCATTGACACCCTCCGAATACGTTATGAAACCAATGCTGCCCGGACTGGTCAGCCGGAAAATCCTTGCTTCGTCGGTGGGACGTGGATTGATACTCTCCCGTCCCTCAGTAATCGCATAAGCAGTGTCCCACTCTGGAACCGGGTACTCACAGAGGAAGCTGTGCGTTATATCGGGATACAATCGAAGCGGATATCGTGATGGTATCTTCGCGCGTAGCTCGGCAGCGGATACACGCGACCACGGGCCATAGACGATCCCGTTTAGCCAAGCCGGCTGCTTCTGTACGATCTCGAGGAACTCATCCAATTGCTTTGCATCGAAACCTTGTGGAGAAACCCACATCTGCGCTTTCGGATGCGATTGGCGCAGCACCATGGCTTCCTTCTCGAGCAGATTCATCAACGGCCGCGGAGGTGTGCTGCCAGGATCACCTCCAGGGACAAAGACCGCATCGATATGAGGCAGCCGACGAAATACATCGCCCCACTCTTTCAACGCAAAATCAACCGTTCGTGGATCAGTGTAATCCTTATCCAGCGCCGGATACCAAATCCAAACTTGTAGCCCATATTCGGAGATGATGCGCGACATCTGGACCATCATTTCCATCTGGGGCAGCAGAAATTGAGGACTCTGGCTCCGATCATCGGAACGAGGCGGGATTAACTCAATGGCGTTTGTCCCGAAAACAGCCAGGTCGCGAACGTATTGTTCGAAGACCTCGGGGGTCCATGCGTCGTAAGTATTGACCTTGGGGCGATAACCAATCTGGTGGCCGCGCAATGCGTATTTGGGGCTGGACTTGATATCTAGGCCGTCTGGAATCTCCGCGCTCCCTTTCGACCACCTCAGTTCTCGTAGGAATCGACCGACACCGTACAGCGTCCCGCGGGCGTCGTCTCCCTGGATTTCAACTCTCCCCCGGTCTACCCTTAGATGGAAGCCCTCCGCCGGACCGACCCCCGATGCGTGCCGAATAGTAATTGGCACGAAACCCACTGAATATCCGTCTGTCAAACCCCAGTCCAGACCAGTTCGTATCTTCACCTCGTGGACAAGCATTTCCACAGCCTTTTTCTCGGGATCGGTTAGATCTACGGAAGCGATAACATGAGCATTACGTAGCTCAAGAGCCTCCGCCATCGCGCAGCATAGCAGGAGGGCAATTCCTGCCGAAGCAAGTTTTCCTATAGACACTACGTTTAATTGTCTACCTTCTGTCGCCCTACTGTCTACATATGTTCTACATCGATCTTGTCTCTCCCGGTCTGAACACTTTTGTGTTCCTTTGGAACCCCAATAGCAAAAAACAACAAAGAAAAGCATACATCCCTCCCGCTCGATCCAAATCTAGACGGGGAACCCGCGTTGGGGGCTTCAGTATTGAAAGAGATCAAATTTACTAAAACCCATGGATTCGTCACTTGACACATAGACACAAGCAGTCTACTCTTGTATACACATCTTTTGGAGCAGTGTGGTCGTGGTATTCAGGCGTAACGCACGGACGATAGATGACCCGCTTTGTACACGTGGCCGAATCTATGAACCGCCGTTGCAGTACGGAAGAGCATTAAAAATCTAGATCAGTGCCGGGAGCTAAAAAATGAAACGGTCTACGTGGATCCTTGCTGTGTTGCTTATGAGCCTTTGGTGCTTTAGAACTGCCACAGCGCAAACACCGACTTCAACGATCATCGGAGTTGTGACTGATCCTTCAGGCGCAGCAGTGCCTGATGCTGCCGCAACTGTTCGAAACACGGGTACGGGTGATGAAATCCACGCCAAAACAAATGGGCAGGGAACATTCACCGTGCCCGATCTTCCGCGTGGCCAGTACGACATCACGGTCGAAAAGCCAGGCTTTCAGACCCAGCGGCAAACAGGGATCCAGCTAAGCCTTCAACAGGAAGCCCGCATTGAGATCAGTCTTGGCGTCGGCTCGGTGTCGCAAACTGTCGATGTAAAGGCGGAGGTGCCCCTGGTCAATACCGAAAACGGCGCGCGTGGTGAGACCTTTGAAAATGCCGAAATTGAACAGTTGCCCGGGCAGGGGTCGGGCCGTCAGTTTGTTAGCTTGGCGTATCTCACGGCCGGAGTAACGTCAGGACCTCAAGGGACCGGCGGTTCGGGCATTTCGGCAAACGGCGCGCGCCCTGACAACACAAACATTCTAATTGATGGGACACAAAGTCGTGACCTAGCCTCGGGATATCCGATATCGATCGATTCTACAAACGTCGAATCCATAGCGGAAGTAAAAATGTTGACAAATAACTACTCGGCCGAATACGGAACTGTATCCGGTGGTGTCATGACTGTTGTGCTCAAGACCGGCACTAACCAATTGCACGGAGCAGCCTATGAGTTTACCCATAATTCGGTATTCGACGCGAAAAACTACTTTCTACTAAAAAAAGCTCCGCTGAGTTATTACGACTCCGGCGGTGAATTGGATGGCCCAGTGTATATTCCCCATCTCTATGATGGGCGAAACCGCACGTTTTTTATGCTTTCTGAGGAGGTTTGGAATCAGCACTCACCGCTAACTGGCCTCATCACGGTACCGAACGCACAAGTTCGCGTCGGCGACTTGTCACAATATACGTCAACTCTGAAAGATCCTTTCGCCGGCAACACTCCATTCCCCGGGGCAAAGATACCGTCCTCGATGTTAAATCCGATTTCGCAGAACCTCCTTAAATATTGGCCCGATCCCGAACTCAACACGCTGGCGAACAACTATTCTAACGACGTCGGCAGTTTTCAGACGATGGAGCGAACTTCAGCAAAGATCGACGAAATCTTAACGCCAAAGGACCGGCTAAGCTTAACGCTAACTGTAGATTCGACGAATTACAATGCAGTCGGGGTAATCAGTAATACTGTCGATACGTTCAAATATCCGAAGCACAGGAGGTGGTGGGTTCCCGGGATAAGCTATTACCGAGACATTAAGCCGAACCTCATCGCTGAATTTAAGGTGGGTCTAAACCGAAATTACCAATACACGGGCTCCTACTTTCTCGGGCAGAACATTGCGCAGCAGTTGGGAATCACAGGCACTGCGTTAGGTGCTTATAGTGACTTTCCTTTCTTCAATGTGAGCGGATACGCACAGATCGGCGATCCGACGGGCAATCCTAGTTTGCAAGTAACGCAAACGTACCAATATTCGGGGAATATGACTTGGGTAACAGGCAGACATGTTATCAAGTTTGGTGGCGAGGCGCTACATGGCGACGCTGAGGATGTTATAGCAAGCAGCGCCAACGGTAACTTCCAGTTCTTGGGCAACTGGACGGGCAATGCGTTTGGAGATTTTCTGCTTGGTCTGCCGGATAGCACATCTCGGTTACTGAATCCGACAGCAATTTACATGCGGACGAATACCTATGCGGGATTCATACAGGATGACTTTAACGCCACACCCAGATTAACCCTGAACCTCGGCTTACGGTATGATTTGTCCACCCCCCCGTCAGAAAAATACGGCCGGTGGTCTAACTTTCTAACGAGTACGGATCAGGTTGTGATTGCCAGCCAACAAACACTGCCCAACCTCCAGCAACAGCTTGCTGCAGCCAATCTAACCGGTAAAGTGGTGCTCGCCAGTCAAGTGGGCCTACCGCAGGCGCTCGCTTACCCGGATAAAACAGACTTCGGACCGCGCGCAGGTTTCGCATGGCGACCTTTCGGTGGTAATCGGACGGTCATCCGCGGCGGATACGGCTTATCTTATAGCTCTGATCTCTTGTCGTCTTATTGGACAACCATGGGTGGCGAGTATCCTTTTGTGATCAATCAGACCTTTCCGCGTCAGCCATCCAATCCTTCAGCGCTTACATTATCCAATCCGTTTCCAGCTGCCATTGCAGCACTAGGTGGTACAACTACGAGCGGCGGAACAGTTCCTCACATTACGACTCCCCGCGTGCACAACTATAATGTGACGATCGAACATGAGCTAGGCTGGAATACGGCGATCGAAGTAGCTTATAGCGGATCCGCTGGACGAGACCTAAGCCACCTGATCAACATAAACCAGCCATATTACTTTTCGCCCCAAAACTGGGCACCCAACGGGACGATCCCATCGCCATACGCCGGCTGGGGAAGTATTAGCTATGTCCAATATGGGTCCGTGTCTAACTACAACGCCGGTTTATTCACAATTCGGCATCAGCTTTCAAGCCGCTTCCTATTCCGGTTTAACTACACGTATGGCAAATCGCTGGACGATGCTTCGCTTATTAACGGTACAACTCCTGGCGGATTCAGTGGAGTGCAGGATTCGCAAGCGCCTTGGCTGGAGTACGGTAGGTCTGACTTCGATGCGCGGCAAATTTTCAGCTTCACGTTTTACTATGCGGTGCCGTTCCATTCATTGTTGGCTCGTGGATGGGAACTCACCGCATCAGGCCGCGGCAGCACAGGGTTCCCTATAACACCGCAGGTTTCTAACGCAAACTTAGCGCTCGGTCAAGCTCCACGCCCCAATCGTGTTTGCGATGGGACCTTGGCGAATCCGACTCTCCAGGAGTGGTTCAACGTAAGTTGCTTTCAAGCCGTACCCAACGGCCAATATACTCCGGGAAACTCAGGACGTGGCATTATCTCCGGCCCACCGTGGCAAGGGTATAACATATCCTTTTCGAGGAACTTCCATTTCGCTGGCGAGAAGCAAAAGCTACAGATCCGTTGTGATATATCAAATATCTTGAATCACCCAAACTTCTACGAACCCAGCCCTTATGTTAACGTTGCGTCGGGAGCCACTATTTCTACCGCTGACAGCCCGAGACAAATCCAGTGGGCAGCGAGATATACGTTCTAGCATTGAGTTAGGGGAAGGCGCGTCCCTTCCCCCTGACCAGGTAAAACTGGTGCTGGCTTCGATTGACCGGAAGACCGCTATGGGCCGGCGCGACTATGCGATTCTCTTGATCCTGGCGCGCCTGGATTTGCGCGCCGGTGAGATCAGAATGCTCACGCTGGAAGATTTGGATGGCAAGAGGGATTGATTACGGTGCGCCGGAAGGCTGGCCGTAAAAGGGTCGAGGAGTACGTCGAACTGCGCCGCAGTTTGGGATTCAAACTGGTAGACGCAAAAGTAGGCTTGATCAAGTACGCCTTGTTTCTCCAACCGCAGGGCGCAGTACGGATTACCATTCCGCTGGCGATGGAATGGGCACAACAGGATAAGACTGCACGTCCTGCGGAATGGGCGAAGCGGGTCAGTTTTGTCCGCGGCTTTGCTCGCCACTGCTGGAGCGCTCACGATTCACAAACCGAGGTGCCGCCATCCGGCTTGCTGCCTCACCGGCCCGGGCGGGCGCATCTGTATTTATACAGCAACGAGGAGATCGGGAAACTGCTTCAGGCCGCGCGACGGCTGCCGTCGACGCACGGTCTGCGAGGTCGGACCTATTATTGCCTGTTGGGATTGCTGGCCGCGCCGGGCCGGCGCCCTTCTTCATATCTGGGCGTGGCACTCGGCTGGATGGCGCTGAGATCCGGCGCACGTTTTACGCACTGTCGCGGCAGATCGGGTTGCGCGGCCCTTCTGATAGTCATGGGCCACGGCTTCACGATTTTCGCCATCGATTTGCTGTTGAGACTCTGGTCCAGTGGTATCGGTCCGGTCATGACGTGGAGCGCCGCTTGCCCGTTTTGTCGATCTACCTGGGACATGTTCACGTGGCCGACACCTATTGGTACTTAAGCGCGTGTCCCGAGCTGATGGGCCTGGCGGTAGAGCGGTTCGAGGATTATTGGGAGAAGCAGTGATGACGTTCTCAGCTACCCTGGCCGTGTTGTTGGAGAACTTCTTCACCAGCGCTGATGAATCAGCAGCAGGCCAGTCCTCACACGATCAGTTCCTATCGGGACACCTTTCGTTTGCTTCTGCAGTTCGCCCAGAAGCGGTTGCACAAGTCGCCTGCCCGGCTGGCCTTCGAAGAGATTGATGCGCTGATGATCGCTGCATTTTTGGATGACCTGGAAAAGAGCCTTGGGGATTGCCGTCCGCAGCTGCCGAGCAACCGTTTTAGAGCTTGACTTGCTTGATTCCTGGAATTCGGCGACCGGCAAAGACGAATTCGCACTCCCCGCTGTCGTGTAACTCGCTGAAACGCTGTTGGGCCGCTCTCTTACTGACGTGAGCATGGCTCCTGCCGCGGCGCGCGAGAGCTCTGAGCCGAGCGGACACTCGCCCGGTTTCACGTCCACATCTGTTTCGGCTACTGCAGATCATCTCAACCGTCGACTTTGGCCATTTCGTGACCCAAGAGTGATCGAGCTATCGGCAAAGAGATTGGTGGTGGGTTTTCTGCGCTGAAGCAAATCTGCCGAAGTTGATTCTCTTTGAACGGCGGGCAAAGCAAACGCGGAGAAATCTGAGATCGGGTCCGCCGATTTACAGAAGCTGCGCGATTCCGTGGCCTCGCGTAGATTTGGGAACCGTAGCGGTGAAGCTTATGCACTATCCACAATGATCCTGCGGCTTCCAGTCTGAACTTCAAGAAAGTTCACGGGCTACGCTGCGTATGACCGGCTCCTGGACTCGCTTTAGTTGCTATTCTCCGGCGTCCTCGTCCTTAGCCCCGTACCAACGGCAGTCCCGAAACCTCAATGGCTCGCCAGCCGCCGTCTAGCGAAATAATGTTCCGGTAACCCATCTTCCGTAGATTATCGGTGGCGAGCGCCGAACGGTATCCGCCGCCGCAATAAAGCACCAGTTTGGTGTCCTTATCGGGAAACGTCACTTCAATGTCGCGTTCGATGATGCCCTTGCTCAAGTGAATCGCGCCTTCGGCATGCGCGGCCGCCCACTCGTTGTCCTCGCGCACGTCCACCAATTGCCCAGCGTCGTTCGCGCCGCGCAGACGCTTATATTCTTCGATATCGATCTCGCGAATGCGGCTCTTCGCGTCTTGAACCAGCGCCAGAAAGCCTTCGCTGTGGTGTTTTGCCGCTGTGCTCATATGAGTTTGCTCATCTTCTATTTCACTCGCTCGATCTGCGCTCCCGCTGCGGCCAGCTTCACTTCGATTCGTTCATAGCCGCGGTCCATGTGATACACGCGATCGATAGTCGATTCGCCTTGCGCCACCAGCGCCGCCAGAACCAGCGAAGCACTCGCTCTTAGATCGGACGCGATCACCTGCGCGCCCGTTAGCCGGCTCTCCCCAGCTACAATCGCCTGGCGGCCTTCAATCCGGATGTTCGCACCCATGCGCGCCAATTCCAGCGCATGCATGAACCGATTTTCGAAAATGGTTTCCGTGACGAAGCTGATGCCGTTCGCAACCGACATCCAAGCCATGTATTGCGCCTGCAAGTCGGTCGCAAAGCCGGGATACTCTTCAGTTTTCACATCAATTGCCTTCGGGCGGCGGCGGCAGCGCACGCGCAAAGCGCCCTGGCCGGCGTCGGTCACTTCCGCGCCAGCTTGCCGCATCTTCACGACCAGGGCCGCAACATGCTCCGGATCGCAACCAGTCACAACGACGTCGCCTTGCGTCACTGCGCCCGCCAATAAGAACGTTCCGGCTTCAATGCGGTCGGGAATGATGGTGTGCTCCGCACCGTGCAACTTTTCAACGCCTTGTACGTGAATCACGGAACGGCCAGCGCCTTCGATTTTTGCGCCCATCTTGGTCAACAGCGCCGCCAAATCGGCCACTTCGGGCTCGCGCGCCGCGTTGGTGATCACAGTCTCGCCGCGCGCTAGCACGGCCGCCATTAAAACATCTTCGGTCCCCGTCACCGTGATGCGATCGAATGAGATATTTCCGCCGCGTAGACCATCCGGCGCTTGCGCTTCCACATACCCATGTGACTGTTCAATGCGGGCACCCAGTTGCTCTAGAGCTGAGACGTGCAAATTGATGGGCCGCGCGCCGATTGCGCATCCGCCTGGCATAGAAACACGAGCGCGCCCCGTCCGGGCGACCATTGGGCCCAGCACCAGGCTGGAGGCTCGCATGGTTTTCACAATTTCGTAGGGCGCTTCGGGTTGGTCCAGCGATGCGGCTTGCACGCATACCTTGCCGCCCTTGTTGCGCACCCGGGCGCCCGCATGGCCGAGCAGTTTCTCCATCGTCTGGATATCTTTTACCAGCGGCACCCGGCTCAGCACCACATTCTCGTTGGTCAACAGGCAAGCGGCCAGAGCGGGCAGCGCCGAGTTCTTCGACCCGCTCACGGGAAGCTCGCCGCTCAATTGCATCCCGCCGGTGATTTGAAATTTGTCCATTACTCCGTTCCATTCTCGCGTAACGCCGTCCGCAAATTGCCGTGCGCGGCTTGCAGCCGAAGCTCCGCTTGTTCCCGAGGCACATTGTACTTGGCCATAACGACTGCCACGCGAACAGATCCGGCCGCGTCCAACAACTGCGATGCCCTCTCATAGGGGATGTCCGCGACGTCCGACACGATGCGGCGCGCGCGATCTGTTAGCTTCTTGTTCGTGGGCTGGACGTTGACCATCAAATTCCCGTACGCGTAGCCTAGGCGGATCATCACGCCCGTACTCAACATATTCAATACGAGCTTGGTCGCAGTGCCCGCGCGCATCCGCGTCGACCCGGTGATGACTTCCGG
The DNA here is from genome assembly GCA_036272835.1 of Bryobacteraceae bacterium. GTDB lineage: Bacteria > Acidobacteriota > Terriglobia > Bryobacterales > Bryobacteraceae > Bog-105. The sequence goes on along the minus strand of DATAXY010000025.1, from coordinate 49,053 downwards.
CCCGGGCACCGGGGTGATGGCAATATCCACCAACCGGGCGAGGTCCGAATTCGGCGTGCAGCTCAATCCTATGCACAACGCGGCCACGTGACGTGCCAGGTCCATGGCCCCCAGGACATAAGGCGTGCGGCCACTGGCGGCGATCCCCACCAGCGCGTCTCGCCCTCCAAACCCGCGTGTCTGCAAATCGCGTTTCCCTTGTTCGGCATCGTCCTCGGCGCGTTCCACAGAATGCCGCAGCGCGCCATCGCCTCCAGCGATCAATGCCTGTACCAGTCCTGGAGGGGTGTTGAACGTCGGCGGGCATTCCGACGCATCCAGCACGCCGAGCCGCCCGGACGTTCCGGCGCCAATATAGAACAATCGACCGCCTTGTTCGATTCGGGCAGCGATGCCATCTACAGCTCGCGCGATATTCGGGATCTCCCGCTGCACCGCGGCCGCGATTTCCTGGTCGGCTGCATTGATGACACGCAGCATGTCCACTGTGCTCAAACTGTCGATTTCTGCCGACGCGGCATAGCGCGCCTCCGTGATCAGATCGTGTCGCATGCCTTATTGTGATGCCTCGGCCAGTCCTAGCACCGAGTCGGTACGGAAACTTCTTGAACGTTGAGCGGGAGAATCCGCCGATTGCCGGCCCTCTTCTTTTCAAACACGAAGGAACCCTGAACCGTGCATAGAATTCCGTGGATCGCAACGGCCCGGCTTACATTTGCCTCGCTTTTTGCATGTGCGCCCCTGCGTCCACGTGTACGATTGGAACGACATCGAACCCGGGCGCTTGCCAGCTTACCGCCGATGACGGATTATTCACTTGGACCGTCAGCAATATCGAGGTTACGGTTGCAAACGTGAACGTCACACCGAGCGTGCTCACCGTGAGCTCCGTTTCTTCCGCCATTGGCGGAGTGGATCAGCTAGAACTGGTCCAGCAAGTGACACCGCCATCTGGAATGTTCTGACCAATGGTATGCCGCTCATTCTCGAATTGACGTTTGAGCTATCGGTCACACCCACGACCCAGCCCGGATTCCATATGCCCCGCACTCCGGGTCCGCCGGACGATTCCGAGTTCCAAACTATCTGAATGAGTTCTTGCTCGCGTCGGCTGCCAGCCATGGTCCGGTCCTCGGCGTTCCAGGAGTGATTGGGAACTTTCTGGACGCGAGCGCCACAGTTGCGGTGAACGATATCTTCATTGTGGGTGAGAATTCCGGCGCCAACACATTTTCCCGAAACGTTCGATATTGCGGACCCGAAAAACACCAGTCTGGGTGCTCCAACCGCTCCCGAGCCGGCCAGTCTCGCGTTCGTTGGTTTGGCCGCAATTATCGCTTCCGCGAGCGGTCTATTTCGCCGCAAGCTGATGCTCGTAGCGCATCACGATCTCGTTAAAGATCGCCGGAAGATCGTAGGATAAGCGCCAGTTCGGGAAATGCGACTTGATCTTTGTCAGGTCGGAGATGTAGCAGATATGGTCGCCTGTCCGGTTTTGGCCGGCATAGGAGAAGTGCAGGGTATGCCCCATATCCTTCAGCACGTCCACGGTTTCCAGAATCGATATGCTATTCGATCTTCCGCCACCCATGTTGTACACTTGGCCCGGTTTCGGCGATGCATAAAATTCCAGGAACAGATTTGCCACGTCCGTGCAGTGAATCTGGTCTCGGACCTGCTTTCCTTTATAGCCGTAGATGGTATATGGTTTCCCGGAAATCGCGCAGAACACGACGTAGTTCAGATATCCGTGCAACTCGACCGCGGCATGTTGGGGACCCGTCAGGCAACCTCCGCGGAACACGCCTACCGGCATATCGAAGTAACGTCCAAATTCCTGGCACATCACATCTGCGGCCACCTTTGAGGCGCCAAACACCGAGTGCAGGCACTGATCGATGGACATGCTTTCGTCGATGCTGTCGATTTCCTTGTAGTCCCAGCGCTTTTCAAGCTCCACCAGAGGCAGATAATTCGGCCGGTCGCCATAGACTTTGTTGGTGCTAGTGAAGCAGAGCGGGGAATCCTTGCAGAAATCGCGAACGGCTACCAGGACGTTCATTGTTCCCACAGCGTTCACATCAAAATCGTCGTAGGGGATGGCCGCGGCCTTATCATGTGATGGCTGAGCGGCCGCGTGAATGATGAAGTCCGGACGCTCGCGCTCGAACAAGTCGCGCACCATCTGCCGTTCCCGGATATCGAGCCCCTCATGCCGGTAGGCTTTTGGGAACTTCGCCATCAGATCCGCCACCACCGCGCTGGTTGAACCTTGCGATCCAAAGAACTGCTGCCGCATATTGTTATCCACGCCGACTACCTGCCAGCCGCGTTCGGCCAGCAAGCTCGCGCATGCCGAACCGATCAATCCTCCCGCGCCAGTGATCAGGACCTTTTTGCTCTGTGCCACTCCCTGTTCTCCTTCGTTGCTCTGATTTTGAGCCTGCGACCTCTTATTTGAACCTACATTTTAGACCGGCGCGAATTTAACCCGGGTAAATCAATGCCCAGGCCGCGAATTTCGGCGCTACCAAAGCCCTCCTTTTAGTATTCCTTTTCGGGTGTGAAGGATTACACTGACAGAAGTACCCCCGAAAACCCCCTCATGACGAGATGGAACGGTGATCTCTGGTTCTTGCTGCAGAACCTGATACTAAAAGACTTCCGCATCCGGTACCGCAACATGTCGTTGGGTATCTTTTGGTCGTTGTTGAATCCGCTGGTGATGATGGCGGTGTTCACATTTGTATTTAGTCGTATTTTTAACCAGCAAATCCACCATTATCCAGCGTACTTGCTCTGCGGTCTGGTCCCGTGGAATTTCTTTTCCGGCGCTTGGATTTCCGGGACAAATTCGCTCGTGGAAAATGCCGCGTTGATCCGGCGTGTTCCCGTCCCGCGCGAATTGATTCCGATTTCGAGCGTACTGTCGAATTGCCTCCACTTGGGAATCCAGATCGTGTTGCTGTTGATCCTGCTATTGGTCAGCGGCATCTTCCCGTCGTGGTTATGGCTTTGGATGCCGCTGATCTGGGGCCTCGAAATCGTATTTTTGTGCGGCCTGTCGCTGGTTTGCGCCGCGCTGAACACATATCTGCGCGACACCCGCTATCTGGTCGAATCCGCTATTACTATTCTGTTTTGGCTCGTACCGGTCTTTTACTCGTTCTCCATGATTCCGGCCCGGTTTAAGCAGATTTATGAGTTTAATCCCGTGGCGGCTTTGGTGATGGCGTTACGTAACGTGCTGCTTGAGGGGCACGCACCAGCTTTCAGTTTGGTTTACAAACTGACCGTCGTCTCTATAGGCATGTTTTTCGTTGGTCTATACATTTTCCGCCGCCTCCGGAGCAACCTTTACGATTATTTGTGAACTCTTGAAATGATAGAACTACGAAACGTCTCGAAATCTTTCCATGTGCACGGCGGCCGCCGGCTTCTGCGCGACTATCTGTCGCAAACGAAAGTGGCCACCCGGGATTCGCGGTTTTGGGCTCTGCGGGACGTCTCTTTTTCGGTCGACCGAGGCGAAAGTTTGGCGCTTATTGGCCGGAATGGGGCAGGGAAGAGCACGGCCTTGACCCTGATCACCGGCTTGACTGCTCCCGATTCGGGTACCGTTCGCGTGGTGGGCCGCATATCGCCGCTCTTGCAATTGGGCGCCGGATTTCATACCGATCTGACCGGCAAGGAGAATCTCTATCTCAACGCAGCCATCCTCGGTATGCATCGGAAGGACGTCATCCGGTTATTTGACACGATTGTCGAGTATGCCGGTGTGGGAGAGTTCATGGACCAGCCCTTACGCACCTATTCATCGGGCATGACATTGCGCCTGGCGTTCGCCATCGCGATCCACATTGACCCCGAAGTCCTGTTGGTCGATGAGGTGCTCGCAGTGGGCGATGCGTCCTTTCGGGACAAGTGCAGGGAATCGATTGAGAGACTCCAGCGAAAGGGCGCCAGTCTGTTGCTGGTCACGCATGAACTATCCTCGGTCAAATCGCTGTGCGACCGCGTGGTCTGGCTGAACCACGGCGAGGTAGTGCTTGCGGGAACTCCTGGCGAAGTGCTGCCGCGATATGAAGAAGCGCTGCACAAACCCGAAGTTTACGCAGCCGTTTAACGGCTTTGGGGCTGCGCGTAATACGCCGACAGCGTTTGCGCTTTCAGGTCGTGTCCGGAGAGCTTTACTTCTATCTGGTGATAATCGTCGGGGCTGTCGGCCGGCTGGGGATCGAAGGAAACAACGTAGTAATCGTCTGCGTCCCGAATGCAGCTTTCCACCTCGCCTGCGATATCGTTGTTCGAATTGAGTGCGCGGCCGCCGCTGTGTGTCGCGATCACCTGCAGCGCCAGATTGCCAAAGACCGCCTGCTTCCAGGACTTCACTCCCTTGAGGAACTCTTGATAGTAAAACGTTCCGGCGGTGTCGGACGTGCCTAACGGATCGACTGCATACAGTGTAATGCCGGATTCCCGCAGCTCGGTCGACAACCCAACAACGTTTTGGAAGATCTGCTGCTCCTGCTTTGAGGTCAATTGCATCCTGGGCCCGGAAAGCAGGGGCCAACCGGGGCTGATCCAGACAACGAGCTTCCTACCAGGCTGTGATCCCAGATTCTGGGCAATCCGGTTCAGAGCATCCAGTGAAAGTCGCAAACGGTCCACGGCTCCATAAAAGCCTTGCGATCTGGTCACCGCGCGTAGGCCGGTCACATGCTGGTCCAGATATTCCTGGAGAGCGGCCCCATCGCGAGAGGGCGCCCCCATCTTCAATCCCGAGTCGGTAACGAATGCCATCGATAGCGGTCGCGAGAGCCTACCACCGTCCCGCTTCAGAAACTTATCGAGTTCGCTTCGGTCGTATGCCACTTTTGCGAATGTAGTGTTGACCGCATCGACAACCAGCACAATCTGCATGGGTGGCCCGGAAGCTGTAGCTCCTGATACCGCTTCGAATGAGACAATCCGCCGAGGCCGCTTGTTGTCGAGTATTGTGAAGTCCTCTTCCTGCAGGTTGGGAGCCAGTTTTCCGGACTTATCCTTTGCCACAACATCCAGCGTTATGCGGTTTTCCGCCCCGGACGGCTTACGGGGCGCGTCTTGCTCCGCTGCGGCAGGGTCCGGAATAGCGACGGTCCAAAGCAAAAGACAAAGGTAGATCCGAAAGATAGCCATGGTTCTCACCGACAATAGGAATTCTAACCCTTTGTGCGAACAATTCGATAATTCGATTGTCTGCGGGGCGATATCTTGGTGAAACCATTATGGACATCACCGATCTTCTGAACGCCCAACCCTACGATCTAGGTCAACCGTATTTTCCTGGAATGCCGCATTTCCCGTCGCATCCGCCGTTTCTGTACAGCTTGACCAAGAGACATGGCGATATTCTGTACGGCGCCGGAGCCACATCGGCGGCCGATGCTATCGCTCTGGGAACTCACGTTGGCACTCACATCGATGCGCTGAGTCACTTTTCCTGTAACGGCGTTTGCTTTGGCGGCCGAAAGATTGACCATACTTATGAAGGTGGTATGGCCGAGTTGGGTGTGGACACGGTTGCGCCGATTGTACGTCGCGGCGTGCTTCTCGATGTTGCTGGACTCGAAGGCGTCGACGTTCTTCCCGCGGATTTCGAAATCACTCCCGATCATTTGAGTCGTGCCGCGACCGTCGATATCGGCGACCGCGACATTGTACTGCTTCGGACCGGCTGGGCCCGTTACTTCTCCGATGCACGGCAATACATCAACAACGTGGTCGCGCCCGGAGTCGGGATCGAAGGGGCGCGATGGTTGAGTTCCCGAAAGATCTTCGCCGCAGGCTCGGATACAGTCGCCTTCGAAAAAACGCCGGCCCCTGCCATGCCTGTACATGTTCACTTACTGGTCGAATCGGGAATTCATATTATCGAGGTTCTCAATCTGGAGGATCTGGCCCGCGATCATGTTTATGAGTTCCTCCTTGTAGCCGCGCCGATGAATATTCGCGGCGCAACCGGTGCACCGATCAGACCAATGGCATTTCAGCTCTTAAGTTCTACGGCTATGACTTCGAACGGGTGATCGCTCAGGTTTTCCTCGCGGTGCGTTGTGGGTGTCCCCCAAACCACGTCCCCAGCTTTGTGTTTGACGACGCTGACTTTGCCCAGACCGTCCGTAACACGAAAATCTTGGTCGGTTAAGAAGACAGTTACGCGATTGAGTGAATGTTGGTGCATGGGCGTGACTCCGTGCCCTTCAATCCGCGCACGGAGCACGCGGACCTGAGCATTTTCGAACTCCAGCTTGTAATGCTTAGGATCCAACTTGAGCGGATCGAGATTACTGGCGATAACTTTACCTGTGGCCGGAGTTTTTAAGAGAATCTCGATTATGTTGAAAGGATTGTTGCTGATCACCTCCGGGGAGTGCATGCCGTCCGCCGGACTCCACTTCACTTCACCGGCCTTCCAATCGAACACCGCCGGTTGTCTGCCGTCCTGATACTCAAAACGTTGCCGTCCCGATTGCAAGTAGATCATCACGCGGTTTTGGGTGTGTTCATGGAATTTCCCTTTAACGTGCGCTCTTTCCAAGGCGCGAACCACCTTCACTTGATCGTTCTCAAAAAGTGTGCCTGAGGGCTCGATTGTGATGGCCCCAAGCGATGTGCAGAAAATCAGCACGGCGACATAGGATTTCATAAGCTTCCGATAATATCGTGGCGTTGTTATGGGGGCAACTTTGCTAGGCTTCTCTTTAAGCGCAGAGGGCGATTGGTGCCCGTTGTGCGCGGGATTACTCTGTGCACAGCAAAACAATAACCCTTCTCGTCGCCACCTTCGTTTTGGTTGTCTGCTGCATGTCCCTTGCCGCGCCTCCTTCATCGGTGCAGTCGCGTATCGACGCACAGAATGCTCTTTTCGAGGAGTATTACCAATCCGATTTAAAGGAACACCCAGAGCGGGCCACTGCCTATGGAGATTACCGCTACAACGACCAACTGGACGACTACTCGCTTGCCGGCATGGCGCGCCGCCACGCTGAAGACGAAGCCTTCCTAGCGCGCTTAACCGCCATTCCGACGACCGGCTTCCCCGAGCAGGACGCCCTTTCTCATGACGTGCTCCTCCGGACGCTCCAACAGCGTATCCAGGATTATGGATTCAAAGAGTACGAGATGCCCGTCTCCCAGATGAGCGGTCCACATGTCGGTCTCGCAGACTTGCCCCTGGCGGTGCCGCTCGATAGCGTTAAGCATTACGAGGATTACATCGCGCGGCTGCGCCAGATTCCCCGCGCCTTTACACAGACCACTGAAGTTCTTCGCGCCGGAATGAAGGACCATCTCATGCCGGTTCGTTTTCTGCTCGAGAAGATCCCTATCCAATGCCAAGGCGTAATCGCCGCCGACCCGTTCCTGATTCCTACGAGGAAGTTTCCGGGCACGATATCCCAGCAGGATCGGCAACGGCTGACGCGCGAAATCGAGGACGCAGTCAACCACGACGTGTTTCCTGCTTATAAGGCCTTTGCCGCTTTTATCGCTGCCGACTACGCCCCGAACGGCCGTATCACGCTTGCAGTCACCTCGCTGCCGGGTGGCCAACGCCGATACCTGAACAATATTCGGAGCCGCACGACTGTTAGCACTCTAACCCCCGCGCAGATTCACCAGATCGGCTTACGCGAAATGAATCGTATTCAAGCCGAGATGGTGGCAATCGCACACAAAGAGGGTTTCGCGGACCTGGCTTCTTTTCGCGAATCGCTGAAGACGAATCCCAAGTACAAGCCAACATCTGCCGAGCAAATTCTGGACGACTTCCGTAAGTATATCGGCCAAATGCAGCCTAAATTGCCGCAGCTTTTTACCTTCATTCCGGGCTCGCCGGTCACTGTGGAGGCGATCCCCACATTTCAATCCGCGATGGCTACGCATTACCAGACGGGAACGCCCGACGGCAAGCGGCCTGGCCGAGTCGTGGTTGCGACCTCCAACTATGCGCAGCGCACATTGATTGATGATGAAGCAACCGCTTATCATGAGGGCATACCCGGCCATCACATGCAGCTCTCCGTTGCCCAGCGATTGACGGGTTTACCTAAGTTCCGCCAACACACTTTCAATTCCGGTTTCATCGAGGGTTGGGCGCTCTATGCCGAGCAGCTAGGCAAGGAAGCCGGCTTTTATCGGGACCCGGTCAGCGACTATGGCCGCCTTTCGAGCGAGCTCTTCCGTGCTGTCCGGTTAGTGGTTGATACCGGCATCCACTCACAAGGTTGGACGCGCGATCAGGTCGTCGAATTTATGCGCAAATCTGGAGCCGTCGACGAACCGACCATTCAGTCGGAAACTGATCGCTACATCGCATGGCCGGCACAGGCGCTCGCCTATAAACTCGGCCAGCTTAAGTTCCGTGAACTCCGCGACCGGGCGCAGAAAGAGTTAGGTCCGAAGTTTGACATCCGCACGTTTCATGATGAGATGCTCAATGGCGGTGTTCTTCCGCTTGACCTCCTCGATGCACGCACGGATCGATGGATAAAGGCGCAGAAATCCACCGAATGAGCAAACTGGTAACTGGCGTTTACGCAGCAGTACTGACACTTCGTCACTCGGACGGAACGCTAGATGAAAATGGGCTAGCCGGGTTACTCGGTTTCCTTTCGAGTAAGGGGCTGGACGGATTCGCCTTCAACGGCGCGACGGGTGAATTCTATTTGACCACCCCGGCCGAACTAGAGCGCATTTTGGCAGTTGCTCGCGATGTACTTGGGAACAGCACACCCTGGCTCTGTGGTGTCGGGTCGGCCGGTCTTGCCGGCTGCGTTGAATTAGGCGCGATCGCGGCCCGCCACGGAGCGCGGGGATTATTGCTGCCGATGCCTTACTTTTTTCCCTACGAGCAGTCGGATCTGGAAGCCTTTTGCCGGGAAGCGACACGGCAACTTCCGTTGCCCAGCCTGCTCTACAATCTGCCGCAATTCACGACGGGATTGGCCCCAGAGACTTCAATCCGGTTGATCGCGGAGTGCCATGAAATCGTGGGCATCAAGGACAGCAGCGGATCTCTCGATACGCTTCGAATGCTTACACGAGACGGGCTCGAGTACTGCCGGATTGTGGGGCACGACGGAGTTCTGGTACCGGCCCTCACGGAAGGCATTTGCGATGGCGTGATATCGGGCGTGGCCGGGGTGCTGCCGGAATTAGTCCAGTCGATTTTCGACAAGGTTGCTGAGTTTGATTCTCCCCAAGCCTTGGGGGCTATCGAAGCTCTTGATGAATTCGTTGCGCAGATCGGCGGAATGCCGACGCCGTGGGGACTCAAGTGGATTGCCGAGAGCCGGGGCATTGCGCGCGCAACTTTCGCGCAGCCTCTTTCGGGCGAGCGAATTGCTCAGGGCGAGCGGCTAAAGCAGTGGTTTCAAATGCTGTATTCGGACGCAAACATCCGGGCGCTTCGGGGATGACATCGTCACCGCGTTGTTACTTACGTCCGCGAGTTCTGTATGTAGTTAAACTAGTGTCTTAGCTGGCGAAGCAAATCGATGCTGGAACGTAAACGAGAGTCAACCGGCGCCCCCGCACAATTGTCCACGCATGGGCAGCTTCAATCCTTTTTACGTTTTCGCGATCTGCTTGAGGCTGCTCCGGACGCAATCCTCGAAGTCGAGCGCGATGGCACGATTGTGCTTCTGAACGCAGCCGCGGAGCGGATGTTCGGCTATCAACGGGACGAACTGCTGGGACAATTGATTGAGATCCTGGTGCCGGACTCGCTGCGGGAACGGCATCGCACGCATCGAGATCGATATGCGGAGCATCCGATCACCCGGCCTATGGGCATTGGTCTGGAGCTGTTTGCCTTGCGGAAAGACGGTAGCCAGTTCCCGGTGGAGATTAGTCTCAGCCCGATCCGCGCGGCCATGGGCTCTCGCGCAATGGCTATCGTACGGGACATTACAAGCCACAAGCAGGCTGAGCAAGAAGCGAACGCAATGCAGCAGCAGTTCAATGAGGAGCTAGCGGCCAAGAACCAGCAATTGGAAGTCCGGAATCGGGAGATTGAGCGGGCGAACCGGCTTAAAAGCGAGTTTCTGGCCAGCATGAGCCATGAGCTTCGGACGCCGCTGCACACGATTATAGGATTCGCGGATCTGCTGGCGGAAGAGTTGAAAGGCGAGCTGAATGCCAATCAAAAACGATTTGTGGGGCATATCCAAAGGGATTCACGGCACCTACTGGAGCTGATCAACGACATTTTAGATCTCAGCAAGATCGAATCGGGCCGGCTCGAATTGCAGCTCGAAACGTTTAATGCGGCCGACGCTATCGAGGAGACCGTCGCGGGGCTGCGCTCGCTGGCGGAGAACAAGAAGATTGCTATCGACGAGGCGCTCGACCGGGACTTAGAGATGACCGCCGACCGGCTGCGGTTCAAGGAGATTCTTTCGAACTTGGTGAGCAATGCGATCAAATTCACCCCGGAAGAGGGCCGGATAATGATTGAATGCCGCGGGCACGGGGACGGGATTCTGTTCGTGGTCGCCGATACCGGTATCGGCATTCATTCGTCCGAACAGCAGGCGATATTCGACAAGTTCTATCAACTAGGGCCTACCACTCGGGGCGTCCGTGAAGGTACGGGCCTTGGCTTGGCCATCACGAAGCGCCTGGTGGAAATGCACGGCGGCAAGATCTGGGTGGAGAGTTCACCAGGCGCCGGGAGCCGGTTCCAGTTCACGCTTCCACGAATTGCGGCTGACGTTCCGTGCCGTTAGGTGAAGAAGCGGCGGCGTGCTGATTCAGCGAGTAACTAAGCACTGGGCAGGGAGCGTGCCGAACGATGTTATGGGCGTGTGACTGGAACCGGCCCACTGGCCTTTGCATCCTGCCGCGCCCGATCACGACCAGATCTATGCCTTCTTCACTGCCGATTGCCGGGACGGCATCCGAAATTTCCATTTTGCTGACGGTAAGCGGGAAATCCGTTCCAGCTTCCGTCTGTAACTTGGCGATCTCCACGCTTGCCGCATCCATCAGACGGCGATGCAGGTCGAAATCGAAATGGCGATTGGGGATCGTTTGATCTTCTGGGACGCAATGAATTAGTTGAACGGTGGCGTTCAAGGTTTGTGCCAGCTTCCCGGTAAACTGCAAGAGTGGAACTGCTTCGGAGATCATTTCGATGGCGCACATGATCTTCGAGATGCCGTAGCCATGGGGCGTCGCACGGATTTGTGATTCTGTCCATACTGGACAGTTCGTGCTGTGCAGCACTTTCCCTGCGACAGACCCCAAGAGCCAGCCTCCGAGCGGGCCATAGCCATGCGTCGCCATTACGATGAGGTCAACGTCGTGTTTATTGACCCAATCGGTGATAATAGGCGCGGCATTGCCTTCGGCAATGATTCGTTGTAAGCGGCCTTCCGGAACATCGATCGCATAGTCCTTGAGACGCTGCTCCGCGGATTCCCGGAGTTGATCGAAACATTCCATGTTGACGAAAGAAGCCTCGCCCGCTGCATACCAGGAGAATGGAATCTCGAAGATATGCATCAGAGTTACGCGCGAACCAAAGCGCGCCGCCAGCCACTCGACCTGTTTATTGAGTGCACGGCTCCGTTCCGAGAAATCTATCGGAAAGAGGATATGGTTGAACATAACTAGCCCCGCGATCGCCCAACGAGGCCTTTTCCTTACCTGCGCTCGTTAGAGCTTTTGTTTTCAGACAGTACTCAAGCAAGCGTCGGACCATTCCCGTAAATCACAGATAATAGAGCACTTAAAGCTCGAAGGCGCGGATTTTGTGGGAGCGCATTGGGTTATATAACGTCATGGCAGGGCGAGTAGGGCGAAATCGCGCAACACCATTCGCGACGCTCTTATCGCGCAGCCGCGATGGGAAATCGACAGGGCGGCACAATCGGCTTCTTGCCCCATGTGACCTATTGACAGTCTATACGAGTAGCGCTAAGCTCCTATAGAAAGGCGATAGGTCAACTAATGCCGGATTCCACCTCAAATCTTCTGCAGGGAACTCTGGATCTTCTCATCCTAAAAGCGCTTGCTCTGGATAAGATGCATGGTCTGGGCATCTCGCGCCGGATCGGGCAGATTACGGGGGGCACATTCGACGTGAAGCCAGGATCGCTATTTCCCGCTCTTCACCGTATGGAGCAAGCCGGTTGGCTGGTTTCATCGTGGGGAGAGTCCGAAAATAAACGCCGAGCCCGCTATTACAAGCTCACCAAAGCGGGGCGCCGTCAATTACGCGTCGAGAAAGAGCAGTGGGATAAAGTTTCACTGGCTATCGCTTCCGCTCTGAAGGCGATTTGAAACGGAGGCATAGCGATGTTTTCATTCAAAATTCTCTGGCGCAGTCTTTTCCGAAGAGGGGACGTGGAACGAGAGCTTTCTGAGGAACTTAGGGCGTACGCGGATCTGTTGACAGAAGAGAAGATCAGCCGCGGACTCGGCCCAGTTGCGGCTCGTCGCGAGGCGTTGATCGAGATTGGCGGCATTGAGCAGGTAAAGGAACAGGTTCGAGAGGTCCGTGCGGGTAGCGTTTGGGAAAGCGTTCTGAGGGATATCGAACAATCCGTGCGAAGCTTGAGGCGTTCGATGGGAACAAGCTTGCTCGCGATCGGCACGTTTGGTCTCGGGCTGGGCGCGACGACGCTGATATTCAGCGTTTTCTACTCGGTGCTGCTGCGCCCGTTACCTTTTCGGCATCCGGAGCGACTGGTGCAGCTCTGGGAAACACGGGCCGGCCAGGGATGGGATCAGGCGTCTTTCTCGAGGTCGAACTTCTGGGACGTGCGCGAACAGAGCAGAACGTTCGAATCCATGGCGGCGATGATCACGTCGGATATGAACATGACCAGTACGGGAAACCCAGAGCATCTCTCAGTGGGAGTGGTTTCTGCGCAGTTTTTTCACGTACTTGGTGTTGCGCCGATAATCGGTCACGAGTTCGATCCACAGCAGGATCAGCCCGGGCACAATGGGGTTGTGTTGCTCTCGAATAAGTTCTGGATAAGCCATTTCGCTTCGTCCCGCCACATTCTTGGGACCACCCTGCGCCTGAACGGCCGCGCATACACCGTTATCGGCGCGTTGCCCAAAGGCGAGCCCTGGTTGGATGCGGCCGGCGTTTTTGTGCCGCTGGTGCGCCGCGCGGACGATTATCGAGCCAATTTTGAGGCATCTGTCATCGGACGTCTCGCGCCCGGTGTGACGATCGCTACCGCGCATGAAGACCTCCAGCGGATTGCTAAGAACCTTTCGCAGGAGTATCGAGAGGACCGTGGCATGGGAATCCGAGTCTCTCCATCGGCGAGCTGGGGCGCCAGGCCTCTTCTGCGCCGATCTCTTTGGGTTTTGCTTGGTGCGGTGACTCTTCTGCTCCTCATAGCCTGTGTGAACATCGCGAACCTGCTTCTTGCACAGGCCACCGCCCGTAGCCGTGAGCTACGGGTCCGGCAAGCCCTGGGTGCCAGCCGATGGCGGATTGTTCGCTTAGTGCTGACGGAATCGCTCATGCTCGGATGCTTCGGCTCCGCTCTCGGTTTGCTGGTCGCCGATTGGGGACTGCGCCTGATTCGCACCGCCGAGCTTACGGGGATTCCGGGAGTTTCGGAAATCGGCATTAATTGGTGGGTGCTGAGCTTTACGCTGTTGGCGACGCTGGTCTCAGGAATCGTGTCCGGCTTAATGCCCGCCATTCATTCGTCTTCGGGCGACATCGCCGCATCGCTCCGCGAGGGTGACCGTAGCCAGACCGCGGGCCGCACGCAGAACCGCATGCGCGCAGCGCTTGTAACCGCGGAGGTCGCGCTTTCCGTGATACTTTTGACCGGCGCGGGATTGCTAATTCGTAGTTTCGACAAAATCCTCACGGTCGACAGAGGCTTCGAGACTGCGAATCGCCTGATTGCCACAGCAAACATTCCTCTCGATTACGATAATGCTCGCGCGGCAAGCGTGACCGAGCGTTTGCTTGAGCGAGTGCGCGCGCTCCCCGGAGTTCAGGGTGCGGGAACCGTCAACTCCAAACCGATTTTGGGATGGGATCCGGGAATGGGTTTCGGCGCCTTGGATTCCCTTCGAAGCGCGAACGGCGAAGTGCCCTGGGCGAGTTGGCGTTTTGTATCGACCGCGTATTTCCGAGCCATGGGGATTCGGCTTCTTAAGGGCCGCAGGTTCGATGAAGAGGATTATCATTCGGCAACTCGGCACGTCGTCGTGAGTGAAGCCGTTGCCGATCTTCTATGGCCAGGCGAAGATCCCATCGGTCGTCGGATCATTCTCTGGAAGGGGCAGGGTAACCGCACGGCTGAGGTGATCGGAGTAGTCGCCGGTATTCGGGACCACGGGCTCGACGCCGATCCAACGCGAATCGTCTACTTAGCTTTCATTGGCTTGGCGAACTCCCCCGTGCAACTGATCATTCACACTGCTGCCGCTCCGGGGCCAATTGCATCTTCATTGCGATCGATAATGGCGGCAATCGATCCAAAAATTCCGGTGTCGGATGTTCAGACGATGGATGAGCTGGTCAGCCGATCACTCGGGTCCAAGGCACTCAATACAGCGCTGCTGTCGGGATTTGCGCTGATTGCGCTGTTGCTGTCGATCACAGGAATTTACGGTGTTCTGATGTATACGGTCACGCGCCGGACAGCCGAGATCGGTATTCGAGTTGCGCTCGGGGCGAACGGCAAGAGCATTTTCGGCCTTATTGTGAGTCAGGGCATGCGGCCGATTGTGGCGGGAATCGTAATCGGTATTGGCGGATCACTCGTGGTCACGCGATTTCTGGCCGGGCTGCTCTTTGAGGTGAAGCCCGCCGATATCACCAGCTATCTGGCCGTCACGCTGCTGATCGCGGTTACGGCACTATTTGCGTGCTTGCTGCCTGCGCGGCGGGCGCTGCGCGTGGATCCCGGCACGGCGCTACGCCAGGCTTAGGAATGATGTGCGCGCGCGCAGTTGCCTATTGCGTGCTGCTTGCTGAAGGCATTCCCGGCCGAGCGGGGCGAGGCGGAGCTACATAGTCCACCAGCTCATCCACTGGCTTCTTCGCAGCCCATGCAATACCGCGGAGCAATGTCCGCTGAATCTGGTAGTTGTCGAAATTTGCGTAGATATGGCCTTGCATCCACACAAACGCTCGAGCAGACTGGCCACCCGGTAATGTGTGTTCATACGTCCACATCTGGGGCACGATTTCCCCCTTATGTTCGCCCGCGCTGTGCGTTGGCGGTATTTCCGCGGTAGCCAATACATGGATGGCAGGATTACTCGCCCACGTCATCTTGAAGAACGCTTCATCAAATATCGTGAAGTTCGACATGTCTTTCATGATGGGATCCGCTTTGTCCACCACTGTGTAGTGGATGGGCGCGCCCAACGTGTAGTTCACTTCGCCGTGCTTCTTGCCGCCACCCAGGAGCGTCGCCACATAGGCGGGATCAGGGCCACACAAAGAGTCATGAAAATTAACCAGACCACCGCCGCGTTTGATATACGCGTCAATGGTGGCCCTGTCCCTATCGAGCGGAAAGCCTGCGTCGCCCTTGTAGATAATGACCACGTCTGTATGCTCGAGGTCCGCAGCGCTGGGGGGATGTAAAGCACCGTCAACGACCGCGCCATGCTCAGTCAGAAGCTTGCTCCAGTCGGCAAGAAACTGCGGATAGTCGTGTTGACCCGGAAAGTGAGATTTCAGGCCCGCCCAGATAAATATGTGCATACCATTGGGGTTCTGTCCCGGCGGCAGAGGAGCCCCGTATTGGTCAGTGGGCCTTCCAAACTGCGCCCAGGCGGACCCAGCCGCTATTGCCCCGGCCAGGAAGATCACAAACGACGCGCCGAGTATCGAATGCGCGATTCTCGCTCTTGGAAATTTGAACTTGGTTTCTGCCTTTGCGCGATTTCGTATCGTTGTCACCGCTATCACCTCGTTTACTCTTGGGCGTGCCCCGGGGGCGTCCCCTCGAAGTTTATCTCAATCAGAGCGGGACCTTACCTGTTATTCCCTGCGGTATCGATTGCACCGGCAGCGACTTGCTACAATCCCGGTTGTCTATGTTCACTGGCATTGAGCACTTCGCGATTGCCTCGCCCAATCCGAAGCAGTTGGCCGAGTGGTATACCAAAAACCTCGAATTCCGTATCAATTACGAGTATGATGGCAACTACTTTGTGAAGGCCGGAAACGGCGTTGTCATCGAAATCATCCGTTCGGAAGGGGAGCCGGGACCCAACGCCTTTCGGACGCCTGGCATGCGGCACATCGCGATCGCGGTGGAGGATTTCGATCAAGCGTACTCGGAATTGAAAACCAAAGAAATCGAGTTCGTGGGCGAACCTTACTGGAATCAGGGTAATCGCCTGGTGTTCTTTAAAGATCCCGATGGCAATCAGATTCACCTCATCCATCGCGAAAGCCCGCTGCCATAACTTCATGCGTGGCGTCGAGTGTTAAAGCGCGTCTTCAAGGCGTTCTCTTATCCGGACTTCCGGCTCATGTGGATCGGAGCCTGCACGTCGAGCATCGGCACATGGATGCAGATCTTGGCGCAGAGTTGGCTGGTCTACAACCTCTCTCACTCCTCCGTCTATCTCGGCTTGGACGTATTCTGCGGACAGGTTCCCATCTTTTTGTTCTCGCTCTTCGGAGGCGTGTTCGCCGATCGCAGAAGCCGGCGAACGCTGTTGCTGATGTCGCAATACGGTCAGATGACGTGTGCGTTCATACTGACTGCTCTGGTCTATACGAATACGGTGCGCGTCTGGCACATCTTGTGCTTGTCGTTTGGGGTTGGCCTGGTGCAGTCATTCGGCGGCCCGGCCTATTCGGCGCTAATCCCTACGCTGGTGCCCAAGGAGCATTTGAGTAACGCCATCGCGCTGAATTCCATTCAGTTCAACCTGGCTCGCGTATTGGGCCCGATGCTCGGCGGCATCGCCTTGAGCAAACTGGGCGCGACGTGGTGCTTCGGTTTGAACGGAATTTCCTATATCGCCGTGATCATCACGCTCTACATGATCAAGGTGAAGTTTGTGCCGGTGCACGCAGATGCATCTGTCATGGAAAGCATGCGGGAAGGTATCGACTTCATCCGCAAAAGAGAGGGCATGATGAGTCTGGTGGCCCTGGCGTTCCTGATGATGTTTCTCTCGTATCCGCTCCTTACGTTTCTGCCAGTGGTGGCGCGGGACGTATTCCATGGCGGTTCCGATATATTCACATTGTTTCTTTGCCTTTCGGGTGCGGGATCGGTTACCGGCGCGCTCATTGTGGCCGGAATCAAGTCGACAACCGGGCTGTCGCGGAGGGCGCTGATCGTAATGACGCTGCTGGGCCTCTTCATAACGGGATTCGGTCTATCGCATAATTTGGGCCTAAGCTCGCTGCTGATCTTCTGCTCCGGAGCCGCTCTGATGGTGTTTTTCACCTCGAATACATCATTGGTGCAGTTGTATGTCGGCGACCAGATGCGCGGGCGGGTGATGAGCGTATATAACGTAGCTTTCCGCGGCGGGATGCCGTTCGGAAGTTTGATTTCGGGGCTGCTTATTCGGGTGACGTCAGAGCCTGCCATCATGACGGCCAACGGTGTGTTGGTAGTCGTACTCGGCTTGTACTACCTGTTGATTCAGAGACGATTGGCAAAGCTCTGAGGTTGGCCTGCGGCGTTGTCCTTTATGCTAAAAACAGCACGTCATGGACGACACGCCAATCACACTTCGCAAGTACACCGACTTTGACGAGATCAAGGCGGACGAGTACCGCTATTGGCAAAATCGGCCGGCGCATGAGCGACTGGACGCGGTTGAAGAAATGATCCAGACCGCCTACGAACTCAAGGGTTGGGAAATCGAGCCTGATGTACCAAGACTACAAAGACCTTTTGTCCGTCTTCCAGTCCCATGGCGTTAAATACCTGGTTGTGGGAGGCTTTGCGGTCATCTATCACTCGCAGCCGCGCTTTACGAAAGACATGGATCTTTTCATCAAAGCCGACCCTGAAAACGCGAAGGCGACCTACGCCGCGCTCGCCGAATTTGGCGCACCGCTCGAAGACATCACCCCGGAAGATCTCACCGACCGGAACAGCTTCTTTCGGTTTGGGCGCGAGCCGAAAGGCTTCGATATCCTTCCGGCCATCCCCGGCATCGATTTTGACGACGCATGGCAAAGGCGCGTTGAAACCGTCGTTGATGCGCCCACCGGCCTGAAGGCGAATTTTATATCCGCCGATGATCTCATAGCCTCTAAACTGGCGTCAGGACGACCGCAAGACCTCGCTGACGCGGACGCGGTCCGCAAGGCGGCAGAAAGCCAGCGGCCACAGGCAAAAAAAAAGCCCCCGGAACCGAGCAGCTCGAACGAGTAACTCTTCCGTTGCCCCGCCGCGCTGTTTTCGATTTTGTATCGCACGATCAAATTCTCACAACGGGTAAGTTTCGGAACAAACCCGAGATGGCCTGGGATCAAGGCCCTCAGCGTCTCAAAAGCCTGTCCCGCAATCCGGCCATTAAAATACGGCTAGGTCCGGATCGGAAGCGGCCTCCCCCTACAATGAGAGTTGACATGCCACGTTGGTTGGTAATTTTTATGTTCGCGGCGCTTGCCGCGGCAGCGGTGACTACGGCGCAACTGGACCAGGCGCGCGACCGGCAGGATACCGCCGCATTGGACAGCTTGATCGCGCAAGCGGCGCAAGGTGCCCAGGCCAATCCGAATTCGGCGCAAGCTCAATATGAATACGCTTTAGCAAATTCCTACGGAGCGGAAGTTGCGATTGAAGCGCGGAACAAGAGTAAGGCGGCATCGCTGGCGGAAACGGGCATCGATGCGGCCCGGAAAGCTGTGGCGATAGACGGCAACAAGGCCGAATATCATCGCTTGCTGGGCAACCTTTGTGGGCAAGCCTTACCGGCGAATATTCTGTTCGCATTCAAATACGGCCGATGCGCGCGCGATGAGGTCAACAAAGGTATTCAACTCGATCCGAAACTTGCGATCGCCTATGTTAGCCGCGGTGTTGGCAATTACTACTTGCCGGCGCAAATGGGTGGTGGCTACGATGTGGCGTTGAAGGACTTCGACAAAGCAATTTCGCTGAATCCAAATCTCGCAGAAGCATATCTGTGGAAGGGACTGGCGCTTCGCAAGGAACAGAAGAACGGCGAAGCGCATGAGGCGTTGACGAAGGCGCTGCAACTCGACCCGAACCGCCTCTGGGCCAAGCAACAACTGGACAAGACTCCGGCGAAATAATGCGGCGCTTTCTGCTGCTGTGTCTCGGAATAGCCGCCATCACCTGGCTGGAATTCCGATTCTTCCCCGGTCATACGTACCTGCAGTCGGATACGCAAATTTATTTGCCGATTTTGGAACGTATCGATACGCCGAACTATCTTTCGCGCGACCCGATAGCAACGCATCCGCACGTGAGTTACACCATCTACGACGAGGTGGCCGTCTTCCTGCATCACGCGGGGAATTGGGACTTCAAAAGAGTGCTGATCGCACAGCAAGTGGTCTTTCGGGCGGCGGAGATTTTGGGCGTGTTCCTCATCGCGGAAGCGGCCGGCTTTGGTGTTTTGTACTCCCTTGTCTTAGCGGCGCTGATCAACCTAGGCGCAACGTTGTTGGGGCCGGCGGCGCTGCTGGTGGGCTATGAACCAATTCCGCGGGCCTTCGCATTCGGGCTCACCATACTGGCGGTTGGACTCTTCGTGCGAGACAAGCCATTGCTCGCCGGGCTCGCGGCGGGTTTAGGATTTCTGTACCAAGCGGCGGCGACTGGGCCATTTTGGGCGCTGCTGATCCTGATGGCGATTTTCGACCACCGCGCGCGTTCGCGAGTGAAACCGGCTCTGGTGACGTTGCTGGTGGCAATTTTATTGCTCGCCAACATGGCGCAGTTGCAGCCAGACGTGGTCGAATCTCAGCATCTGTTCGGCAGAATTTCGCCTGAGTTGGCTGCAATTCAGCTCCTTCGGACGCGCTATGTGTGGGTATCGACGTGGGCGGCGGCCGCTATTTGGAACTATCTGTTTATCTGGGTCTGTGGTATCTGGGCCACCGCGCGAATCTGGCCGCGTCTAAACCGCCCGCTGCGCTGGTTCTTCATCGGAATGCCTCTCATCGGGCTCGCCGGCGTTCCATGCGCTTATCTCCTGCTGGAACGGATGCGTTTGATGTTCGCGTCCGAAGAGCAACCCGCCCGGGCTCTGTTGTTGACTGTGCTGTTCGCTTCGCTGGCCTGTGGGATGGCGGGTATCGCCGCCGCATCGCGCCGCCGTTTGGTAGAGGCATGGTTATGGTTCTTCCCGGTAATGGTGTTGCCGATGAAGGTACGGATTCTGGATCTGGCGCATTTGCCCAATATCAGTAATCTGCGGATTCTGTTGGTGGCGGTGGGGCTATCGGGTGTGCTAGCGCTGTTGTTCGCACGGTCCAGCCGGAGAGAAGTGAAATTGGCGGCTCTGCTTGTGCCGCTTTGCGCGATATTTGCGATGCCGTTTCTGGGCGGCGTCCAGAACTATCCTTATATCGACAAAGGTCCGATAACTCAGGTGGCCGATTGGGCAAGGCGGAACACCTGGGGCAGTTCGATGTTTCTATTTCCCGATGCGGGACATGCACTCTACCCAGGCATCTTTCGCGCCGAATCGCGCCGCGCTTTATGGGTGGATTGGATGGGCGGGACCCAAGCGAACTTTTTCGAAAGTGTGGGAGTGGAATGGCTGGTCCGGTGGCGGCAAGCCATGGAAGGGGCGTTCTCGGTAGTGCGATTGGACGCTCTTCTGCCGCTGCCCATCGACTATTATGTCTTGAAGCGGGAACACCGGCTCCCGTCCGTAAAGCCAGTCTATGAAAACCCGGAATTTGTGGTTTACGATGCGCAGGACTTGAGAAATGCATCCACTTCACTGCGCTTGGGCACAGATAACTGAGCGCCGCGACGCGTAACCGACAACGCAGAAGCGGCGTTCGCAAAGCGCAGCGCGCGATCGATGGACTCGCCTTCAGCCAGAGCGACGGCGAGGGCTCCATTAAACGTATCACCGGCGGCGGTAGTGTCGATGGCATCGACTTTGAATGCCGGCGCCGTCCACTCTTCGCGGTCGTCCTGGTAATAGCAACCCTGGTCGCCCAATTTCAAAATCACCGTGTGCGCGCCAAGTGACCGTATCGCTCCTGCGATTTCGGGAGCCTCTGTCATGCCGATACGAACGACTGGCCGGCTCAAGAGAAGGCAGGCTTCCGTTTCATTAGGCGTGAGAATATCGACGTGGCCTAAGAACTTAGGAGACAGTGTCTGCGCCGGCGCGGGATCGAGGATCGTTCGGACGCCCAGACTGCGCGCCAACTGAAGAGTAGCCTCTACAAATGCAAGCGGAGTCTCAAGTTGAAACAGTGCTGTCGAGGCTCCCATAAGCGCGGGGCGGAGCGATTCCACGTCGCGCGGGGAAAGGGCATTATTGGCGCCGGGCGCAACGACGATCGAATTCTGACCCGCTCGATCGACCCAGATGAATGCGACTCCGGTAGGTTCCGAGCGCGTCGCATGAACCCCACTGACGTCGACGCTATCTGCGCCGAGGCTCGCTTTCAGATGATCGGCGAACAGGTCGTAGCCGACGCGTCCGATCATTTTGGCCTGAAGCGAAGGTCCCCCGAGGCGACCCGCGGCACAGGCTTGGTTGGCGCCCTTTCCACCAGGATCCATTTCAAAAGCAGAGCCGAGGACCGTCTCGCCAGCGGTGGGAAATTTCCCCACGTGAACGACGAAATCCATGTTCAAGCTTCCGATTACGACTATTGTGGGGCGCAAGAGATCAGCTTCCCAATTCGATGCCGAGCTTCTTCAATTCTTCGGCATAGTAGCGTTTGTGCAGCAGTTCGTACTCTTCGCCGCCCTCGGCAATGTCGCGTTTCTGTGTGCGGATCTTCTGACGGGCCGCCTTATCGACGCGGTCTTCCATCTGCAGGATATCGGTGATTTCGCGCACTAAGGCAAGCCGTATCTCATTAGGGTCCTTGCGAACGCGAAATTCGCGCGATTTTCTCAACGCCGATACGATCTTATGCGAGAGATCGTTGATCTTGTCGCGGGACAGCTTCATCCCGTCGCCGGCGGCCCGAATGATTTTGTATTCCGCTATCTTCTGGTTCTTTACCCTGCGAAACATCTCCTGGTAGGAGATGTTTTCGCGACGCATGTACTCGGTGTAATCGTCCAAGATTCCGCGGACCTCGTCGTTGAGCCGGTCTTCAACCGCCAGGTCGTCCGTGATGATCTGCGCAATCTGTCCGGTGGCCTGCGCCGGGTCGGCCGTTTCGAAAGCAACAGGGGTCAAACGCTCAATCAGTTGCCGAGACAGATACTCGATAAATTCGCGAGCCAATAGCATTCGAGCGTTAGTGTAACAACACCAATAGCCGAACGCCCGATTGAAGGCTTAAATCCCGGAAACCTGAACAGCTACGGAGCGGCTGCGAGGCCCGTCGAACTCCGCCAGCAAGATGCTTTGCCATGTTCCCAGTAGCACCGCTGAATTGCGAACCTGAAGGCAGAGCGTCTGACCCATCAGCATGCCGCGCATGTGCGAATCGGCATTTTTGCGTTCACAATCGGAGTATTTCGGATCGTTGTGTCGATAGTACTGTTCACGCTGTACGACAGAATCGAAGAAATTGCGGACATCGTGCAATAAGGCCTCTTGCCATTCGCTCAGGAAAACTGCGGTGGTGGTATGGAGCGACTGAAGGTGCACTAATCCGTCGCGAACGCCGCTCTTACGGACAATTTCGTTAATACGCTCGGTGATATTAAGAACTTGCATCCGGTCGTTGGTTATCCAGTCGACGATCCGGTTGAATACCTTATAAGACGCCTGATAAGACGCCTGCGGACTTACGCTCGGCGACGCCGGAGATGGCATAGGTATGACCGGGTCCCGGTCAGCCACCTGCGATTTCGGTTGATTCATAGAAAGTACCTCAACTATGTGGGATGCGGAAGGCTAATTAAAACGGCAACTATTTTCCCCACCCTCCCCAAGCGGCCGACTAGCTCAATTATACAGCCGCTAGCCGCAGGAAGGCCCTATAATGTCCGCATGGGTCAACCCGCGGGCCACGTGCCCGAGTTATTCGAAGATAGCCGAAGACAGACGCGCCGTCACTGGATCGCGCTTGCCGCATCATCTACGATGTTGGGCGCAAACGCATCGGCGGCCCTCGTACCGGACCAGCGCATACAGAACACACCTCCCATGCCCGACCAGGCGCCGCCGGCGGCTACACCGGAAGTAATGATGCAAAAAGCGCAAGCGGACGTACGGGCCGCGAGCGACAAGCTAGCTGGCATAGAAGTGCCCATCACCCTGGAACCGGCTTTCGCATTTACAGCCTGAGGGTGCGAGAAACTTTGGCGTGAGCAGTCACAAGAATAAGATCGACCAGGCCACCCTTCCCTTCGCCACGATTGAGGAACTCGGAGCGGCACTGCGGGCGAGCGAGATTTCGGATGTCGAACTGGTCCGCTTCTTCAGCGAGAGGTTGGAGAAGATCGGGCCACAATACAACGCGCTTGCGTGTCTCCTATCGAAGGAGCCGCATCGGATGGCGAAAGATGTGGATGACGACAACAAGCACGAACGTTTCCGGGGGCCTTTGCACGGGATTCCCTGCGCGGTAAAGGACCTACTAAGCGTTGCCCATCATCCGACCACTTGGGGCGCGAAGCCATACGCGGATCAGGTATTTGATTACAATGCAACCGCGGTTGAGAAATTGAACGGCGCTCGCGCGCCGGTGATTGCGAAGCTTTCCATGATCGAACTCGCCGGCGCCGGTGGATATACGTCGGCTTCGGCATCTCTGCAAGGGCCGGGTCTGAATCCCTGGAACAAGACGTATTGGTCGGGCGGATCGTCGAGTGGTTCGGGCGCGGCGGTTGCTGCTGGATTGATACCGTTCGCCTTGGGATCGGAGACCTCGGGATCGATTCTGACGCCGGCCTGTTACTGTGGCATCACCGGATTGAGGCCCACCTATGGCTTAGTCAGCCGCTACGGCGCCATGCCGCTATCGTGGACCCTTGACAAAATCGGAGTGCTGGCGCGCACAGCGGGCGATTGCGGATTGGTGCTGGCCGAGATTTCGGGCGCCGATGATAATGACCCCGCTTCGGCGCATCGGCGCTTCTTCTATAGCAAGCAGTATTATCGGCCATTTAGCCAGATGAGGATTGGCTTCGCGGCCATCGATTTCAATGAGTGGCCGGATGAGCCGTTACGCCCGGCTTTTCAAAATGCATTGAACGTGATCAAGTCGTTCGGCGCGCAGATGGTGGAGACGAAACTTCCGGACTTTCCGTATTCAGCGGTGATCGGAACGATCATCGATTGCGAAGGCGTCTCGGTTTTTGAGCAGTTGCTGCGTTCCGGCAACGTGAATCGATTGGCGGACCAAGGCCAGATTGACGGCTTGAAGGCGGCCATGGGCTACTCGGCGCTCGACTATTTAAAAGCGATGCGCGTGCGCCGTCAGATTCAATCGGCGTTCCAAACGCTGCTGGTTGAGAGCGTAGACCTGCTGATCGCGCCCACACGCATGTCTCTGCCCGATCGCGCCGATATCCCGTTTCCCGAAAACGAGCCGAAGCGGCCGGATCAGAAGGGCGTCTATGCGGGCCTTGTGCAGGCGAGCAACCTGGCGGGCTTGCCAGCGCTGACGGTGCCGTGCGGATTTGTGAACGGCCTGCCGATCGGGTTGCAATTCGTGGGCCCGGCCACCTCAGAGCCGTTGCTGCTTGCAGCGGGACGAGACTTTCAAGAACGCACCGGCTTTCACAAGCAGCATCCCGTCGTGGAATAGTTTGCGGAGATAGCTATTGACCGTGACGCGTCTTAAGCTCCGTATAAAGTGCGCTCACAAAGGCATCGGGAGTTACTCGGCCCTGTCCCCACCGCGCATCGAATTCCTTAGTTGGATGTCCTGCTACAGTCTCGCTCTCGCTTCGACCGGCATCCGCCATATGTTGCACTTGATCTCGCACGGCCGTCAGCATATCGAGAAATGCCTTTACATCCGACCCGTTCATCACCTTGCCGCGCGTCGGCACAATTCGGCGGTTGCTATCGGTCCACGGGGTCAGCGTTTTAATAATGCCATCGATATTGGCGCCTAGTTCGGAATCGAGAGAAGGATACCCGTCACCAGGAAAGACTTCGCCGAAATAGAGCAAATTCGCAGCGTGAAAGTGCGCAATCGCGTCGCCATTGCTATATCCCGGCGATTGATGAACGACGTGGATACCGTCTCCATTGAGGTCGAACGTAATCACCTCCGAGAATGCGACGGGTGGCCGGTTGACGCCAAGTTGAATCAGTTTGGCGGGCAGTGGCCTGGGAGGGCCCATCTTATGGCCGCCCAGACGTTCCAGCGCCTTTTCTTGCATAACGACGAATGCGCCGCGTTTTCCCCAGCCGGCGTCGCCTTCGGAATCGGCCAACTTTTCCGGAGAAATCACCACGTAGCGCATTGGATTCTTGGTACGCTCCGCCAGAATGGTGCTGATTTGTTCCGTACTTGTTGCCGACGGTGTTCCGATGAGGAACGCGCCGTCCGGCCCAACCGACGCAGTGACATTCCCGGTGCTGGTCGCAAAAACGAGCACATTCGAGGTGACCTCGGTAACCCCGACTGTCTCCGCGGCGGCGGCCGCGTGAATCAGGAATCCAAGAACAAACGAAGCCAGAACGGCTGTGCGAAAACCCATGGACCCTATCTTAGTTCTTTAACCGCTCAGGATTCGTCGAGCCCTGCCTTCGCCAGCAGACGGCGCAGCGCTCCCTCGCCACCGGAACCGCGTTGCACTCCGGCCAAACGCCCTTCGCGATCGATTAGATTGTAAATTGGGTAGGCATTCGCGTCACAAATGGCCGCAAGCGTGGTGTCTTCTGCCAGAATCACTTTTGACGCGCGGGGCGACGTCGCGAGATACTTCTTCACCTTGCGCCGCGGTTCACCCATGTTGACGGCCAGCACCATCAGCCCGTCCTTTTCGAACTCCTTGAGAAGACTCTCGACAATCGGTTCGTCCTTCTTGCAAGGCGGACACCACGTAGCCCAGAAGTCGATCAACACCACCTTGCCTTTAACAGACTCGCTGGTGATGCGTTCACCGTCGATCGTCTTTGCGACGAAGTGGGGAAATGGTTCGTTCGGGTTAAGGGCGAACGATCGTGCAATCGAGGCGCCCGTGACAAGGGCCCAAGCGAGCTGGCGGCGAGAGAAGGTTTGCATGGCTAGATCATGATATTCGAAAACCGGTCTTGCGTGTTAAGCACCCGGGGCGAAGGACCGGCGAGTATCTCCCGCCAACCGCCGGAGCCCAACCCGGTACCGCATACACTATAAATATGGGACTTTGCCGTTCTTCCCTCCTGCTTTGCGTCGCCGGTGTTTTCGCTTTGACGGTTCCATGCGCGCGCGCCGCCACCGTACTCCCGGATCCGACCCCGGACCAAATTCAAACTATTATTCACAAGTTCACCGATAAGGAAACCGCGTTCGCCAAGGCGCGCGACAATTACACCTATCAGCAAACGAACAAGATAATAGAGCTCACCCCCGATGGGCAGACCGAAGGCCAGTACGAAATGGTCGAAGAGATCAGTTTCGACGACCGCAACCGCCGGGTGGAGCATGTTCTGCACGCGCCGGTTTCGACGCTCGAAAAAATCATCATGACTCCGGAAGACGAGCAGGATATGCGGAATGTCATGCCCTTCGTTATGACGAACGACACGCTTGACGAGTACATCGTAAATTACATCGGCCGCGAGAAGGTGGACGAGATCGGCTGCTATGTTTTTTCGGTAAAGCCCAAGCAGTTGACCAAAGACCGGAAACGCTACTTCGAGGGCGAGATCTGGGTGGACGATCAAGACTTGCAGATCGTCAAGACCTTCGGGCGGTCCACGGGATATCTTCGGAGACATGAAGACCAGCAATTTCCCAAATTTGAGACCTATCGGGAGCAGATCGACGGGAAATACTGGTTCCCCACTTACACATACGCTGACGATACGTTGAACTTCGGAACCGGCCCGCAGCGTATTCGCGAGATCATCAAATACAACCAGTATAAAAAGTGGGAATTCAAGACCAGTTCGTCCATTACATACGGATCGCCCGGTACGGCAACGGACGGCAACGCTCCCGCGCCGACCCAGCCCGCGCCACCGCTTGCCCCGCACCAGTAATACGGCGGTAGCCAATATGTAAGTTTTTCGAGCCTCCGCTCAGCCCCTAACCGGTTGCATTCAGGCACGGTTAGCCGCGTTTCAACTTCGATTTATAGTAGCTGGCTAAGTCTTATGCTTAAATTAGTAAGACTCGTTTCATGTCTAAACGGAATTTCGAACGCGAACGCAGGAAGAGAACGTTTAGCAGGGGGCTGCGCGAGGCCAGGCTGCTGCTGAACGGCACTCTGGGGACCAGCCACCCCATCATGGCGCACATCATCCCGATTCGGCGATGTAACTTGTCCTGTACCTACTGTAATGAGTACGACGATTTCTCGCGCCCTGTCGCGCTAGATACGATGCTTCAAAGGATTGATCTGCTGGGGAAGCTGAAAACCGGTGTCATCACGCTCAGCGGAGGCGAACCCCTGCTCCATCCCGAACTGGACAGCATTATCCGCCGCATTCGCGAGAATCATGCACTGGCCGGCTTGATAACCAACGGTTATTTACTGACGGCCGACCGCATCCGTCGGCTGAATGACGCCGGCCTCGATTACCTGCAGATCAGCATCGATAACGTCCAACCGGATGAAGTATCGAAGAAGAGTCTGAAGGTGCTTGATAAAAAGCTCCAACTCCTGTCGGAACACGCACATTTTCACGTGAATATCAACTCGGTGCTCGGGGGCGGTATTCGGAATCCGGAAGACGCGCTGGTTGTAGGTAAGAGAGCGATGGACTTGGGCTTTACGTCCACCGTCGGCATTATCCATGATGGCGATGGCCAGTTGCGGCCTTTGGCTGAGCGCGAACGAAAAGTATTTCTCGAGATGAAAGGCTTCGAAAAGAAGCATTTTTCAAGATTGAACTACTTCCAGGAGAACATCGCGAATGGCCAACCGAGCGAATGGCGGTGTCGGGCCGGCGCGCGCTATTTATATATCTGCGAAGACGGGCTGGTCCATTACTGCTCCCAACAGCGTGGTTTCCCAGGAAAGCCGCTGGCGGATTACACGGTGGACGATATTCGCCGGGAGTACATCACGCAGAAGAGCTGCGCTCCCCTCTGCACTGTCTCCTGTGTGCATCAAATCTCCTATTTCGATTTCTTCCGAGGCAAGCAAACCCGTGTGGTTGAGCCCGAACCGGCCGAACAACTGGTCACCATCAAGTCGGCTCGTGCTTAGGACGGCGTTGATTTCGGCGCGGTGAACAGGATGCATCGCACCGCTATCACCGGGGACCCAATCGTCAAATTGCACGATACTGGGCCGGGCCATCCGGAGCAGCCCGCACGCTATTCCGCGGTGATGGATCGGCTCGCGTATGTGGGATTGCTGGACGTGCTGGAACCTCTCGAATGGCGCCGTGCGACACCGGATGAACTGGCGCTGGTGCATACCAGGGAGTATCTGGAACTGGTGGAACGGGAAATCGACGAGGACAGGCGGCAACTGAGCACTGGCGATACTGTAATTTCCAGCAGTTCGCTCGAGCCGGCGCAGGTGGCGGTGGGATGTGTTTTAACCGCGGTAGACGCAGTCTTCTCGAAAACGGCCGCCAATGCATTTTGCGCTATACGGCCGCCGGGGCATCACGCCGGCGCCGGCCGGGGAATGGGCTTCTGCCTTTATAACAACATCGCCGTCGCGGCTCGTTATGCGCAGCGGCGCCACCACGCGGAGCGCGTCCTGATTGCCGATTGGGATGTTCACCATGGCAACGGAACGCAAGATATCTTCTACGAAGATGGAAGTGTCTTCTTCTTCAGCACGCACCAATCGCCCTGGTACCCGGGAACCGGGTCGAGTTCAGAACGCGGTGAAGGATCTGGATTGAACACAACGTTGAATTTTCCCTCCCCCGCAGGCTCGGGGCGCGCAGAAATTCTCGGGGCCTTTGAGCAACATCTGGTTCCGGTGGCGGAGCGCTTTCGACCCGACCTCATCCTGATTTCGGCCGGCTTCGACTCGCGCGTTGGCGATCCCCTCGGATTGTTCACTCTCACCGACACCGATTTCGCGGATCTCACGCGCTTGATGATGGGTCTTGCGGACCGGTATTGCGAAGGCCGGCTCGTCTCGGTTCTCGAAGGCGGTTACAACCTCGACGGCTTGGCGCGGGCTGCGGAAAGCCATGTGCGTCAACTTCTTGCGTGATGGCGCTTTCGCACTGACTGCTAAGAATTCCTGAGTACTTTTGATAGTTGGCATCAAGCTTGGTAGCTTTCGACAATATACTCAGTATGCCGGGAGTCCTTTTCTGCGTATGAACCAATGCCCACGCTGTAAATCGGAAGACATCCGGCTCTCCCGATTCCGCACGCGAGACCTCCTGTTTTGCTTGGTATTACTGCGCCCAATTCGTTGCAGGGAATGTAATCACCGTTGGCACGGGATCAACGCGCCCAAACGATCGGCAAATCGCAATGACTAGGGCGGATTACCCGAACCGATACAATGCAAGACAGACTCTATGCAAAGACGCCGTTTCTTAACTTCATCGTTGGCCGCGTCGGCCTTGGCCGTTAGCGGCGCAGAATTCCCTTCCAACGCTCAAACGCCGGGTTCCGGCAATGGCGGTGAGCGCGAATACTACGAACTTCGCCGTTACCATCTGATTAACGGGCCGCAAACGAAACTCGCCAACAACTATGTCGCTGAGGCGCTGATTCCCGGGCTCAACCGCCTGGGCATGAAGCCCATCGGCGCGTTCAATCTCTATTTTGGGTCGGAGACCCCCGCGTTATATGTGCTGATTCCAAGCGCGTCTCTAGATTCACTGGTGAACGCCGAGCATCGTCTGGAGCAAGACGAAGAGTACCAGAAGGCCGGAGAGGGTTTCTTGAACGCGCCCGCCAAGGAACCACCCTACGAGCGAGTCGAGAGTTCGCTTATGGTCGCGTTTCACGGCTATCCCAAGCTCACCTTAACACCCGTCAGCGCCCAAAAAGGCCCCCGCGTGTTTCAGTTACGGACCTATGAGAGCCCGACCACGCAGGATCATCGGCGCAAAATTGAGATGTTCCACAGCGGTGAATTTGAGATCTTTCGGAAGGCTGGCTTCTGGCCGGTGTTCTATGGAGATACCCTGATCGGCTCCCGTCTGCCGAATCTGACCTACATGGAAAGCGCCCCCGATTTGTCGGAACTTGACGGTAAATGGAAGGCCTTTTTTTCAGATCCGGATTGGAAAAAGCTGACCGTCTCACCCCGATTCAATTTCGAAGCGATCGTATCCAATATCAGCAGCCTCATCCTGAATCCGGCGAGCTATTCGCAGATTTGACGAGGATGGACCAATCTCTAAATCGGCGCTGGACGCTGAGGCGGACCTCCGGCAGGGCCAAAACAGCCAACTTTGAGAGATCGCTAGAGTATTAGTCACAGAAGTTGTAAATTTTTCTCAAAAAATATTTCTCCTTTGTTTGCAAAAGCTTAAAAAACAAATAGCGGCCGAGCGGCAGCGGCGGACGACGAAATCCCGGGGGCGCTGTGCTTTACTCAGAATCGCAACAAGATATAAAACACTGAAAGCCGGGATGCCCTCCCGGCTTTTTCATTTGGAGGCCCACAATGGGAGAGCTGATCATGATGCCGTCGCGGAACGCCGAAGCCGCGGAGGCCCCGGTCGAACGAATTGACGACTTTACCCCCGCCGAGGTTGTTAGCATCCGGCGGGAGGAGCGCAGTGCCCCTACTGTAGAAGGTTATGCGATTTGGAAGACGGCGCCTCGCGAGCGGACCACGGCGTACTTCCCGGTTTATTCGGGCGTCTCGAAAGCCATTCAGGGCGCGCTCCGCGGCTGGGTCCTCGAGTGGTTCCAGGCGCACCCGGAAATCCTTCTTCGTCCCCACACCGCGTATTCGATTCTCGTATACCAATGCACCCATCCGTTCGCAGGCAAGGCGACCAACATCTTCACCTATGACATTCAGCAAACGGAAGCACTCGACCGCGCATTCAGGTCGGCGGCGCACCGTCTGGGCGGGCTGCTGAAAACGGTCGATACCAAGAGATTCTCCTGGTTCACGCGGGAGCACTACTTCGCGTATCGGAGCAGGGAAGTGGTCAAGTACGTTTCGCGGAACCGCCGCGCGCTGTACAAGATGCTCAATGTGGAAACGGTGCTGATGAATACCATCCTGAAGTTCGCGATTATGGACATCAATAGGCTCGGTCTGGCGGAAGCTGCTTTGGTCCTGCGCCGGGAATTCCAAAAGAACCTGCGGCGCTTTTCGGACGAATTCGATATGAGCGGCCACACAGACGAACTCCTACGCATTGCGACGAACGCCCTAAAGACGAAGTTGGCCGCAGAAATGGAATTGCCAGTAGCGGCCTAACGGGTCCGCCGCTCCGTCTGTCAGTCTACTTTGGCGGTCATCCGCGAATTTGCATGCCGCAAACGAGTCGCCATGATGGTCATCACTTGCAGCGCGAAGAAGGGCGTCTCCTGCACCAGAAACTGAAACCGCCGTTGATCCAACGGCACGACCGTGCAATCGGTCTTGGCGATGGCGGTGGCGCTGCGCGGGCTGTTGTCGATCAAGGCCATTTCCCCAAATATCGAACCCGGACTGATGCACTCCACCACGTTGTCACCGACCTTAATATCCACTTCGCCCTGGGAGACAACGTACATTGCCTTGCCCGCTTCGCCAGTGGCGAAAATCACGTCGCCGGCTTTGTAGGCTGTGGTTTCCGCGTTACGGAAGATGCTCAAACTGATCAAGAGGAAACTTACCTCCGGCTTAATGCGCCAGTCCGAAACAATAGCACATCGATGAGAAGGGGCGTAGTCCCCGCAGAGTACCGAGGGGACTTACTTGTGACTGGTACTCACCAACGCTCCAACCCGGACTTTTGGCCCGGCTGCGGGTTCATGAGGGGCCGTTATCTTTGTTAGACTGCGGATTCCGAAGGCCTTTCTGCTTTGGATTGACGGGGGAATTTCATGTGTAAAGCCGCTCTATTCTTGCTTCTAGCTGGTTCATTTATGCCCGTGTTCGCGGCATCGTGCACCTCGGATACAATACAAGACTACGCCAGCAACTTCGGCAACTCCTCGACGGATTGTTCCATCGGCATCCTTCTCTATAACAATTTTTCTTTTGCCGGCATACCGTCGGGCGCTACTCTTGGGTTGACGCCGAATGACAACTTGGGATTCAATTTCACCCTGTTTCAAACGGGCACCACCACGCCCTACCAAGCGACTTCGGACACCACGTTTTCGATCATTTACGAGTTCACCATCGATCCAGCTCCAATCCTGGGCGGATCCAGTCTGAGACTTGATCTGACCGGTGCCGACACCATTTCCCAGACTTTCTGTATCGATTCGAATCCTCAAGCCGGCTTTACCTCTTGCCTGCAAAATGCAGGTACCGTTCCAACGCAAACAGTAACCGTCACCAGTAGCGATCCCAGCAACTCAGTTACGTTCACCAGCCCTGCCATGAGCTACGGTTGGGTTGAGACGACCTTCACGCTCGATCCCGCGAACGGTCAGCCCGGATCGTTTGATGGAGTCGACTCTTTGCCGGACGTCACCCAGGGTGGTCTTCAGATCGTGCTGCCCGAACCGGTATCACTCTCTTTAATGGGTTTTGGATTACTGGCATTGGCCGGAGCTAAACTGATAAGGCGTCGTCACTAACACGCCTCACGAGTTTATGGAGCGACTGAAGCTCGCCGTTTGCCTCGCTCTTACATTTGTTTATATGCCCCGCCCCCTCCGGGCCGAATTGAACCCTGAGGCCGGGGCATTTGTTTTCCGGACATACTCCGCTAAGGACTATTCCGCCAATATCCAGAATTGGAGCGCCGTGCAGGATAGCGCCGGTACGCTTCACTTCGGCAACAACGACGGAATTCTATCTTATGACGGCGTGAACTGGAAGCTAATTCCCCTGCCCAACCGCTCCGTAGCGCAATCGCTTGCCTTGGCGCCGAACGGAACGGTGTACGTGGGTGGTCAGGGCGAGATTGGCTATCTGAAAACTGGCCCCAAAGGGCTGATGCGTTTTTTCTCGCTGCTTGATCGAGTCCCGGTGGCGGACCGGAGTTTCGGCCGTGTTTGGGACGTGATTCCGAGGCCGGAGGGCATCTACTTTGGGGCATTTGAGCGGATCTTCCGGCTGAACCGGGACGGTTCGATTCAGGTATTCCGTCCCAATGGCGGGAAATTCAACCGCATATTCCTGGTCCGCGATCGGGTGTACGTGAAGACGGTTAAAGACGGATTCCTGCGGATTGAGGGT
Organism: Bryobacteraceae bacterium; assembly: GCA_036272835.1. Lineage (GTDB taxonomy): Bacteria > Acidobacteriota > Terriglobia > Bryobacterales > Bryobacteraceae > Bog-105. Next base: position 15,505 of record DATAXY010000025.1, on the reverse strand, counting down.
GCCAGTTTTCGGCCTGGTCCTTCCAGCCGCCACTTCGACGGCGAAGGAGTCGTCGGGACCTGCCAAACCAGAGGCACTACTGTCATTGCGTCCGGCCGCGCCCTGTACCAACTTGTAGGCAATTCCTTAGAGCCGTTCCACACGGAAATGGACGACTACCTGCGCGCTCACCAGATCTATACGGTCTTCGCCCTGCGTACCGGCGATATCGCGGTTGGCACACATACCGGAGGTTTAGTGCTGCTCACGAATACCGGCAAATTGGACCGGGTAGTAAATGAGGAGACCGGGGCTCCCAGCAACGGCATCGTCTCGCTCTACGCAGACCGCCAGGGCGGTGTTTGGCTCACCACAGACGATAACGGAATTGCACGATTCGACCCTTCGACGACTCGGTTTGCAACCTCGCAGGGAATTGACGGCATTCTTTGCACCATCGATCGATACAACGGCTCACTGTATGTAGGCAGCAACAAGGGCCTGTATCGCCTTGATTCCGAACCGGGAAAGCCGGCGACATTCGGGCTGTTCCAGGGCTTTAATGAGCTGGTGGGCGGAATGATGAACTACGGCGCCGAGGCCTTGGTGGGCGCGCAGCGCGGGCTCTATGTACTAAATGACAATATGCTCCAGCATGTTCTGGAATCCGATATCAAACAGCAGGTTTGGGATCTCGCTAAATCGTCCCGCGATATCCATGTGGTGTATGCCGTCGGCCGCGATGGGGTTTTTGCACTGCGCCAAGACGGTCAGAGCTGGAAACAGGTAGGTAAGGTTAGCGAAGGCGAAGAGTTTCGGACGGTGGCCGAGGATCCCGATGGGCGTGTCTGGGCCACGACGACAGGCGATATCTGGCGCATCGATTTTGCGAGCCAGCCACCCAAAGCGGAACGCTTCACCGGCACAAACGGAGTCCCGCCCAGTTGGAAAAGTGTATATCGCTTCAATGGCCACATTGTGTTCGCGACGATAAAGGGGCTGCTGACGTTTGATGCCGCGGACCGGCGTTTCGTGCCCGATCCCCAAGCTGGAATGCGTTTCGCCGACGGCAGCCATAGTGTTTCCATGCTCGGCCGCGATCCCGAGCGGAATGTGTGGGTAACTGGTGCAGGATACAACGGAATCCTTAAGCGAGCCGGAAACCAGTATGCGTGGGATCCGATGCCACTGCTGGGCACGGGCTTACAAGAGATCTTCTGCTGGGAATTCGATCGGGACGGTGTCGCCTGGGCGTCCGGCGCGAGCGGCGATCTGTATCGTTGGGATACCCGGCTGGCGGAGGATCCCAACAAGGATTTCCACGCACAGATTGAGAGCGTAAAATCGCCAAGCGACGAATATGGCGGGGCCGAATCGCATACCGAAACGCCCGTTCTGCCTTACCAGGACAACGAGTTGACTTTCTCGTTCGCCGCGCCCTCCTATGAAGGCGATCCTCCTTCCGCAAACCAGCGGGATAACGGCGCTGAGCCGGAGCAGATTCAGTACCAGTTTCGGCTCGTCGGAGGAGGAGGCAAGGAGGACCAATGGTCCAAGTGGAGCGTTCAAGCCCAAAAAGACTTGAACAATCTATGGGAGCACGCCTACACCTTCGAGGTCCGGGCGCGCAATCCGCATGGCGTAGTGACTGAACCGGTGGTTTTCCGCTTTAGAGTGTTGCCGCCGTGGTATCGCATGTGGTGGGCGTATCTCCTATACATTGCCGCGACGGTCCTTTCCGGGTGGCGGCTGTTCCGGTGGCGCGTTCGGATTCTCGAAGAAAGTAACCGGCGATTGGAACGGACGGTTGAAGAACGCACAATCGAGGTCCGGCAACAACGGGATCAGAACGAGGCGCTGCTGCTCAACATTCTGCCGAAGCCGGTCGCTACAGAACTACGCTCGACCGGCGCTGTGACACCCATGACGTTCGACGACGTGACCGTCTGCTTCACGGATTTCGTAGGATTTACGCTATCGAGTGAGAAGCTGCCCGCCGAGACTCTGGTCACGGCCTTGAACCAATATTTCACGGCCTTCGACGAGATTATGGGGCGATACGGTCTCGAAAAGCTGAAGACGATCGGCGACTCTTATATGTTTGTGAGCGGATTGCCGGAGCCGCGATCTTCGCACGCCGTAGACGCAGTGCTCGCTGCTCTCGAAATGGTGGAAGTCGTCCGTAAACTCTCACAACCAGGCGCGCCCGTGAACTGGAAAGTGCGCGTGGGCCTGTTCAGCGGTCCGGTGGTGGCCGGCGTTGTTGGCGTACGAAAGTTCGCATTCGATATCTGGGGCAACACGGTAAACTTCGCGGCGCGCATGGAATCGAGCGGCGCGGCTAATCGCGTAAACCTCTCGGCCGCTACCTGGGAGCGTGCCCGCGGATTCATAGACTGTACAGCGCGTGGACCCGTGAAGATCAAGGAAGGCCGTTCCATGGAAATGTACTTCGCTCTCGGCCCGCATCCGGATTTGTTGCACGGCGATGTCATCGATGGCATCCCCGGCGCCTTCCGGCGGCGCTACGAAGCGGAGTTCAGACTCGCGCCCCGGTCATTCCCCAGCTTGGTGGAAATCCCTACGACGTAATAGCCAAAACGGGCAAAAAAAGGGGCCGAAAATCGGCCCCTCAAAGAGAGTAGGGTGTTGTTGGTTGGTTATGAACTCTCTTTGCGGAAAATTAACTTCGCCCGGATTAAGTCCTCAACTTTTTACAACTTGCAATTCATTTTGAACGGAGAAAACACCTGGAACTTGGTTAGCGCGAATCCCGGCTATATTCTTATCGGTCTGGTTGTTCACAAGTCCCACTAACGTTACATTCCCGTTTTTCACGACAATATGGATGGACGGCTGGGTTCCCGCTCCATATCGATTCAACGTGGGAAAACTGTAGATCGACCTTGCTTCCGCCCAGCGAATCTGATTATCCATCGGGGAGAGCGGGAGAACTTCAATTGCATTCTGAACGGCGCTGACACCCTCAATATTCTTTACCACCCGTTCGGCATCCTGTTTCACGACCGGCCGCGTAACTTGGCCCACCAGCGTAACCGTCGTACCATCAACCCGATAAGCCAGATTGTCGAAAATCGTGAGAAACGGCAGCATCACTAGTTCGTGATGAACTCTGCTCGAGATGTCGTACGCAGTCTGACCGGCCACTTGTGAACTGGGAACGGTATTTTGGGGCGGGGTAGCCGCGAACACCGGCATACCCACGGCCAGCAATAGGGCTGCGAAAACTGTTCCATTATTATTTTTCATATTTTATCCCCTACGCAATATGGGATGCGGGAGATGTCGAACTGGTTGCAATCACGAGAGGAACGGCAAAGATACTTTGAAGAGATTAACAATTCTCCTATTTTTGGGATCTTGGGCGGTTGCCGATACCCCTCCGAAAACGATAAATCCCCAGGTCGCAGAAATCGTCTCCCAGGTATCGGCGGATCGCATTGCCGCGATTCAGCAGAAGCTGGGATCGTTCGGAACACGGAATATCTATTCTGCAAGCGACGATCCAAATCACGGAATTGGAGCGGCCCGGGAGTGGATTGCCGCTCAACTGAAGAGTTATAGCCCCAGACTGGAAGTTTCCTTCGACAAGCACAAGCTAGCCAAACAGGGACGCGCTTTCAAAGATGTGGAGATTTGGAACATAGTGGCGCGTCTTCCCGGCGATAGCGAACCGGACGAGGAGGTGCTGCTAACAGCGCACTACGATTCCATCCACCTGGTCTTCAAGACCGGCGCAGACGGCAGGCGGGAGTTAGATTCGGTTGCGACGGCAGAAGCGCCCGCGCCTGGCGTCACCGACGACGGAAGCGGCATAGCCTGCATCATGGAACTGGCACGCATCATGAGCCAGTATCATTTCCGCAAGACCATCGTCTTCATCGGTTTCGCCGCTGAGGAATATGGGCTTTTCGGCAGCGGTTTATATGCCGAAGATGCGGTAGCGCGTCATGAAAAGATTGAAGCGATGTTTAATAACGACATCATCGGCAGCGATCTGAGCGGCAACGGCGCTTCTACCAACGAGCGAGTGAATGTCTATTCGGAGGAACCCAACGACTCAGCCCCCAGGGAGGTTGCGCGTTACATGAGGGAGATCGGCGAACGCTATATACCGGGATTTCAGGTCGACTTGCAATTCCGCCACGACCGCTTTGGACGCGGTGGAGACCACAGTCCGTTCGCCGCTGCCGGGTACGGGGCGATCCGCATCACCACTCCGAGTGAGAACTACGCGAACCAGCACACCGCCACCGACACGTTTGCGAATACAGCGCCCGCGTATACCGCCCGCGTAACACAGGCGAATGCGGCCGCAGTTGCGAGCCTGGCGCTGGCTCCCAAGGCGCCTGCGCTCTCAACACCGCACACTTTCGGCTTTGCCGCGAGCCCGATCCAACGCGGTCCATCCGGTTATGACGCCTCACTCACCTGGCATAGCGATCCGCCGGAAGACGACTTGGCCGGCTATGCCATCGTGATGCGAAAAACGACTTCACCGTACTGGGAAAGGCAGATTTTCGTCGGAAACGTGACGAAGTACGTGGTGCCAAACATCAATATCGACGAACTGGTATTCGGTGTTAGAGCAATCGATAAGGCTGGCGACGAGAGCGTGGTGACACCCTACGTAAGCCCTCCTTATAAGCAGTCGAAGATCGCAACTTACTAACATCCAGTTGCGGGCCAGGTAGTGTCCTCCGAGATCACTACCCGCCCCGCCTAAGCGACTTGTTGCCATTTGTCAAAGCACTTCTGGGTCCACACGCTAAATCTGTTCAAAAGTGGTCGGCGAACCGCGCCCCTAATGTGATTATGCTATACAACTAGGATAATATGCACTCTCATGGTTAATAGCCGGTGGAGGCATAATTGAAGCTACTGGTCTGGAACAATAAGATAAATGGCCCTCAGTGTAACCTCAGCGGTTGAGGACAATGTTGCGATTCTGCAGCTTACGGGATCCCTAACCCTAAGCCCATCTTTGGCGATGCTCCGTCGAGCGGCTAAAGACGCGCTTTCGGCCAAGAGACTTTCCGGTATGATTCTCGGCGTTTCCGGTATCACCATGACGGATAGCTCGGGGGTAGGGGAACTGACGATTGTCTACACTATGGCCACCAGAGGCGGTTGCCCATTGATGTTGGCTGGCGTCCCCACTGGCCTGCGCAATATTCTGGAGATGACCCGCCTGGATGCATTGCTTCCCTCGGCGGACGGAATCGAAGCCGCGAAACGGAAACTGAAGGGCTGACTTTGACGGCACGCCGCGTCCTTACGTTTTGAGGGCCGAATGGAACTGCTCGCCGCGCTATGTCTGTTAGTACTGGCGGCTCTTTGCGTCGCGTTATGGCGGCGCGTGAGCGACCTGGAATCCAGAATCGATCGGGATTCCGAAAATCGCGACCGCATCGAGCGCCAACTGAGTACGTTGGCCGGGCGCGTGTACCGTTTAGAGAATCCGCTCACTAACCAGACGGCGCCTGTTCAGCCGCCTGCCACCACCGTACAGCCGCCTCCTGTTCCAACTCCCGAGCCGGTTCCCATGGAGGAGCCGGAGCCAGTCCAAGCCGCGGCTTTTAAAGCCGAACCGGCGCGTGCCGACTCATTGAAGAAGGACGATTGGGAAGCGCTGGTCGGCGGCAGTCTCCTCAACAAACTGGGTGCCCTCGTTTTAGTCGTCGGACTTGCCCTCTTTCTGGCGTATTCCTTTACTTATATGGGGCCGGGAGGCCGCGCCGCGATCTCGGCACTTCTTAGCGTGGCTCTGCTCGCTGCCGGAATTCGAGTAGAACGCCGCCCACGCTTTCGCACCTTCGCCTATGGCTTGATCGGCGCAGGCTGGGCTGGTCTCTACGCGACCGCCTACGCCATCTATGCGCTTCCGGCCGCACGAGTCATTCACGGTCCGCTCGTCGGTTCGCTGATTCTCTTTGCGACCGGCGCTGCAATGGTGCTGCATTCGCTTCGTTACAAGGTTCAAGCGGTCACATCGGTCGCCTTCTTTACACCGTTCGCAGCACTAGCGGTGACGCCGAGCAATCCCTTCGCTTTGGGCAGCCTGATCCCGTTGGCCGCAGCCTTGCTCTTTTTGTCCTGGCGCTTCGACTGGTACGGCATGCCGATATTTGGCCTGGTCGCCACCTGGGGCGCATGCATCTCCCATAGCTCCACTAACGCGTCACTTGCGTCCTCGGAATTGTTGCTGCTCGTCTATTGGCTACTATTTGAAATATTCGATCTGCTTCGAATTCGCCGTAAGATCGCCGGCCCGGGCCTGACGCTCCTCATGCCGCTGAATGCCATTGCCTTCGTTGGCCTTTCCTTTTCGGTTTGGGATGCGCATGCTCCGGTCGACTTATGGATCGGCTCGGCGCTGGCAGCCGCGCTCTTTCTCGGCGATGCGTTCGCGCGGTTCAATATTGGCGGACAGTTTGAACCCGCCCTGACTCTGGCCGCGGCGTTTGGCGGACTGGCTATTCTTGGCCGTGCGAAAGGCCTCTGGGCTAGCGCTGCCTTCGCCGCCGAGGCCGAACTTCTATTCCTTGCGGGATGGTATTTGCGGCTAGGTTTCGTTCGTGGATTGGGACTCATCGCATTCCTGGTGTCGCTGATCGACGTTGCCTTTTCCTCCGGAACAAATCCGTCGACGCTGTTGCCTGGAATTACTGTGCAGGCCATCACCCCGGCTCTGCTGTTTCACACCTTCCTTTTCTACCTAAATCGAAAGATCTGGAAACCGGGTTGGTATTTCTCAAGCGGCGCCGCGGTGCTCCTCTGCATTGTTCTGCTGGAGGAAGTCTCCAACGGCTACGTAGGCTTGGCCCTTGCCGCGTTCGCTCTAATTCTGTTCGAGGTTATGCGTCGCCGGAATCTCCGTGAGTTTCGCATCCAGTTTTACTTCGTTTCGCTGGCTAGTCTGATCGCGCTGGCGGGCTTCCATTTCAGCGATCTGTATCATGAGGCGCCCACATCCGCGTGGATCAGTTCGCTCGGAATGGCGCTCGCGTGCTGGTGGGTCACCTTCAATACCTGGCAGGGCGCTGGGCTTCCGAGTTATAGAGAACGCCCCGTGGTGCACGCCATCAGCGCGTCCATTGGCTCTGTGCTGGCGCTGGCAACGTTCTGGATGATCTTGCCGGACAGCCTGGTAGCATTGGCCTCCGTAGCATTGGGGATTGCGTGGATGGAACTGGGCATCGCGCTCCCGTCGTCTTCGTTCGCCTTACTCGGCGCAGCGATCGCCAGCGGGGCATCGGTTGAACTCCTTGTAACGAACTCTTTGCACGGAGGCAAAGCGATTTGGCTCGGCAACGGGATTCCCTTCCTCGCCGGACTCTATTACATGTGGTTCCGCTGGAGGCGAGCCGGTGTGGCGGCCGTGCGTCTCGCTCTTTCCTTGCTTGCTCTCTTGCTGCTGACCGTCATCGTGTATATCGAGGTGTCCGGAAGTTATCGAACGGTTGTCTGGGCCATCGAGAGTGTTGCCTTGCTTGCCGTCGGCCTCACAATTCGTGAACGCCCTTTGCGTTTGGAAGGCCTCTTCCTCCTGCTGGCTTGTATACTGAAACTGTTTCTCTACGATCTCCGAAATCTTGAGACCATCTACCGGATACTCTCCTTCATTGCGTTGGGCCTGATCCTGCTGGGAGTATCGTGGGTTTATACACGTTTTCGCGAGCGTTTACGGCATTATTTGTAAGGCTCTTGCGCTGGGAACAATCCTTGGTAATGCCACTTTTGACCTCACGTCTCATCTAAAGCGGGAAGGAGCAATACCCGAACATGCCAGTGCTCGAGTCGGAAATTATGCGTCTGAAGCAGGAGATCCAGTGGGCGCGTTCCGAAAGCGATCGATTTTTTAATCTTCTTAAACCCGACGCTCTCCTCGAACGTCCGATTGACGAACGTCATCGCGTGCTCTTCTACATTGGGCATCTGGACGGCTTCGATTCCATTCACATCTGTAAAGAAGGACTCGGCATCCCTTCCCCCGATCCCGAATTAGACACGGTCTTCCAGGCCGGCATCGATCCGGATCCCGGCCAACTTCCCTTCGATCAACCATCCGACTGGCCCTCGCTCGATCGGATTAGCCAATACGTCACGGGTGCGCGGCGTCACGTGGACAAACATCTCGAGCGCGCTCCGGAGGAGATCGTTTCAATGGTCCTGGAACATCGCATTATGCACCTGGAGACGCTGGCGTATATGCTCCACAACTTCGATTACTCACGAAAACGGCCGGCCCCGGATGAGCGGCCAACGTCGGAGGGCACATTCGTTGAGAATGAATGGCGCGAAATTCCGGCAGGCAAAGCAATTCTCGGGCGGCGCCGCGATGATTCATTCGGATGGGACAACGAATACGAAGAGAATCGCCTGCAAATCCCGGAATTCCGCATCCAGCGCTATAACGTGACGAATGGTGAATACCTTCGCTTTGTGAGCGAGGGTGCTGCGATTCCGCACTTCTGGCGCCGCACCCCAAAGGGCATTGTTTATCGCGGTATGTTCACCGAGTTTCCTCTACCACTTGACTGGCCGGTTTATGTGACACAGCAGCAAGCCGCCGCCTACGCGAAATGGATCGCCAAAGACCTGATGACGGAGGCGCAATTTCACCGCGCCGCATACGGCACCCCGGATGGCGCCCAGCGCAAATATCCATGGGGCGAAGCAGCTCCGTCGCGGCGGCACGGCAACTTCGACTTTGCACGATGGGAGCCGGAACCCGTCACCGCGAACCCGGCCGGCGATAGCGCCTTTGACGTTCGCCAATTGCTTGGCAACGGCTGGGAGTGGACTGGCACGCCCTTCCGTCCATTTCCAGGCTTTCAGCCGCGCCCAACTTATCCGGGATATTCGGCGAACTTCTTCGATGACGACCATTTCGTCATCAAGGGCGGTTCGCCGCGCACCTCCGCCGTGCTGCTCCGGCGTTCCTTCCGTAATTGGTTCCGGTACGATTATCCCTACCTATACGCAACCTTCCGTTGTGTGGAGAACTGAGATCCTCAGATGCCTGAAACCATAGCCCCCGTCGTCTCACAATTTGCTCAGGATGTTGCTGACGGACTCTCAAACCAGCGGCAGAAACAACTCGCTCCCCGCTACTTCTATGACGACCTGGGTAGCGCACTTTTCGAGGCGATAACATTTCTTCCGGAGTACGGTCTTACGCGCGCCGATGAACATCTTCTGGCGGCGCACGCCAGTGAGATCGCCGAGCGTATCGGAGACATCCCCCTGATCGCGGAATTGGGCAGTGGCAGCGGCCGCAAAACCAGGCATATTCTGGGCGCTTGGCAATCGCGGAATGAACGGCCGGTGTACCGCCCCATCGATGTATCATCTGCCGCCTTATCTGCCTGTGAACGAGAGCTAGGGGGGGTCTCGGAATACCACCCTGTGAACGGAGAGTGGCTAGACGGTCTCGCCGGGATTTCGCCGGAACGAACTGGCTCCGCGCCCCTTTTGCTGCTGTTTCTCGGCAGTTCGATTGGCAATCTGGATCGTGCGGAAATGCTTGGTTTTTTGCGGGAGCTGCGCGGCCATCTGCGTCCCGGCGATTTCTTTTTGTTGGGCGCGGATCTGGTTAAGGATGTCGATCGGATGCTCTCGGCTTATGACGACCCAACGGGCGTCACCGCCGCATTTAATTTAAATCTGCTCGCCCGCATCAATCGCGAGTTAGGCGGCGATTTCGACCTGCGCTCCTTCACTCATGAGGTGCGTTGGGATTCAGCACAACGCCGGATCGAAATGCACCTGCTCTCATGCCGCGATCAGGACGTCAATGTGGCCGCACTCGGGACGGACTTTCACTTCCGAGGGGGAGAAACCATTTGGACCGAGTCGTCGCACAAATTCACGGAAGTCGAGCTGGACGGCCTGGCGCTGTCCACCGGCTTCCTCCCCGTCGACATGTGGGTGGATGAAAACTGGCCTTTTGCGGAAGCGCTCTGGCGCGTGGAATAGCGATCGCTATTCCGGGATGTTGAAATCAAGCGTCGAGTCGCTCTCCTGGTCCGACCGCCGCACAATCACTTCCACATTCCAGTGACCTGGAACGGGGAACACTGGCTTAGCCATGTAGAGGCCGGCGCCAATCGACGGAGCTTTGTAGCTCTGCGCGTGCGTGTGGTCCGTCATCTCGATATCCATTTCTACTTTGGCCGTGGTCACAGGATGATGGTTCGGATCCGTAACGTGAATCTGAAACGGTATGGGCGCATTCGACTGCAAAATAGCAGTCGGCTCAAACCGGATGGTGAAGTTCCCGTTGTGCACCGGCTGGGCAAACAATGTCAGACCGCAGAACAGCAAGATGGCAACTTTCACGTCCACCATTCTAGCCGCATCCCGGCTGGTCACGCGTGGGTCCCTGTTCGCTGGCGTCTGTGTCCGTCCCCTCCGTCGTCGGAGCGCTGAAGGCTGTGAGTTAATTACAGCGAAGCTGACAGCTACGCTGCTCCGCGCCGCGGCGCTACAATGTTAAACACGAGGCTCAAGGGCATCGATGCAAAGGCGTGCGGTAGCAAGAGGGGCGATTCCAGCGGTACTGGGGTTGGTGCTGCTGGGAGCGAGTTTGCGGGGCCAGTCCCTAGTCGAAGAACTGCGGGCGGTACGTGACCCGGCAAGACGCTCGGAGAAGGCGCTGACGCTAGCCGATGAGGCGTTCGACGACGCGCGCGGGTTCTATGACAAAGGCGAAATCAAGAAGGGTGACGCGCAACTGGACAATATGACCCAGGCGTTGCGGGAGTGCGCAGAATCCCTGGCGGCTATGCATCACGGCGGTGGTCATTATAAGAAGGCCGAATTGCGTGTCGCTGCCCTCCAGCGCCGATTACAGGGCCTCCTTGAGGATATCGACGCGCAGGACCGGGGATGGGCGGATTACACGGCGCGGAAAGTGGACGAAATCCACGATCAATTACTAGCGGGAGTGATGAGGAAGTGAGACGCAGCGCCATTCTCGTATTGCCATTGTGCATGGCTGGCTTGGTATTGGCTCAGGACCGCGACTTTTTGACCCCGGCCGAAGTCGATCAGGTGCGCGAGGTGCAGGAGCCGAACGCCCGGATGGTGCTGTACCTAAAATTTGCGCGGCTGCGCCTCGAGCTGGTTGAACAGGCGCTCGCCAAGTACAAGCCGGGACGAAGCCTGATCGTACACGATGCGCTGGATGATTACAGCCACATCATCGATGCCATCGACAGCGTCTCAGACGACGCGTTGCGACATCGCTTGGCAGTCGATAAGGGCAGTGTCGAGGTGGCTCACGCCGAGGAAGAATTTCTCGCCAAGCTGAACAAGATTGAGCCGGCGGACCCGCCAGACTTGGTGCGCTATAAGTTCGTGCTGGAAGATGCGATCGACACCACAGAGGACAGCCATCAAGCATCACTCGAAGATTCCAAGAAACGCTCCACAGAAATTGCGGCGGCCGATGAAAAGGAGAAGAAGGATCGCGAAGCGATGATGCCGGCCAAAGAAGTGAAGGAGCGGAAGCAGGCCGAAGGGACCAGTACGGACAGTAAAAGGAAGATTCCGTCGCTGTACCGTCCCGGCGAGAAGAAGCCGGATTCGGACCAGCCACCAAATTAGAGGATACTTTTGTCCCATCATCATCACCACGCGCCCGGAACGGGCTGGACGCTGCGGATCTCACTGGGTGCGACCCTGGCCTTCACGATAATTGAGGCGGTCGCCGGATTCCACGCGCATAGTTTGGCGTTGATTTCGGACGCGGGTCACAACTTTACGGACGCCCTCGCGCTTCTATTGGCAGCCGTTGGGCTCTATCTGCAAGGGCGGCCGGCCGACCGCTTTAAGACCTACGGATACCAACGGGCGGGCGTACTGGCCGCCTTCGTCAATGCCCTGACGCTAGTCGGAATCTCACTATTCATCTTCTGGGAAGCGGCGCAGCGGATGATGAAGCCGCAGGCGGTGGACGAGAACATCATGATCTGGGTCGCGGCGCTCGCTCTGGTGCTGAATGGCAGCATCATGGTGGCGCTACACCGCGGGCAGAAGGGCGATTTGAATCTTCGCGCAGCGTTCGTGCACATGCTGGGCGACGCGCTGGGCGCGGTGGCAATTATCGCCGGAGCCATAGCGATCCGTTACACCGGCTGGCTCTATATCGATCCTCTCCTGTCGATCGCTTTAGCCGGGCTGATTTGTTATACGGCTTGGGACATCATCCACGAATCGCTGAACATACTGCTCGAAGGGCTGCCGCAGGGCATCGATCTTGAGAAGGTTTCCGATGAAATGGTGCGGGTCCAGGGCGTAATGGACGTGCACGATCTCCATATTTGGAGCCTGGGGGCGAGCGCGCATGCCCTGAGCTGTCATGTATTGATCGACGATATGCCGCCCTCGGAGAGCAATCGCATCCTGAAGCGCGTGAACGTAGTGTTGTGCGGGTTCGGCATCCACCATACGACCATTCAATTCGAACACGCCCCCTGCGTACTAACTCAGGGATGCAGTATGTATCACGATCATGCCCATAATCGTAGCCACTAAGACATCTCTCAGCGCACGACGATATTTAGGAGCTTGCCTGGCACGACGATTACCTTTACAACTGTTTTGCCCGCGATAAACGGCTTCACTTTTTCGAGAGCCAGCGCCATCCGTTCGAGCTCAGCCACCGGTGTTTCGTGCGGAACATACAGATGCGCGCGCAGCTTGCCATTCACCTGAACCGGAATCTCGATCATGTCCTCTTTGGCAAGTTCCGGATCGGAGATTGGCCAGGGCTGCCGGAAGACGGGCCCGGTCTGGCCGAGGATCTCCCATAGGTCCTGCGCCGTGTAGGGCGCGAACGGGCCGAGCAGCAGTGTCAGGGTGCGGCAGATCTCCGCGACGGGCGCGGGCGAAAGGCTCGTTTCGAGCGAGTAGAGTTCGTTTACCAGCTCCATCAGCGAAGCGATAGAGGTGTTGAAGTGCCACCGGCTATCGAAGTCGCCGGTAATTTTGGCGATGGTCTGGTGCAGCTTGCGGAGCGCTTTACGATCCGACGATCTGGGCTGGGCCGGCGCTTCGCATGCTCGATCCGCAAGACGAGTGACCAGGCGATAGACGCGCGCCAGAAAACGATACTGTCCTTCGACGCCCGATTCGTTCCAATCCATGTCGCGCTCGGGCGGAGCCGCGAACAACGTATACAGACGGCAGGTGTCGGCGCCGTATTTGCGCGTCATCTCGTCGGGGTCGACAATGTTCCCCTTCGACTTCGACATCGCGGAGCCATCTTTCAAGACCATGCCTTGGGTGAAGAGATTTTTGGCGGGCTCGGCATTGGTAATGAGGCCGAGGTCGCGCATCACCTTCGTCCAGAAGCGCGAATAGATGAGGTGCAGGATGGCATGAGTGATTCCGCCAATGTATTGATCGATGGGAAACCATTTGGCGATGGCGGTTGAATCGAATGGAGCATGGTCGTTATGCGGATCGCAGTAGCGATAGAAATACCAGGACGAATCGACAAACGTGTCCATGGTGTCGCTTTCGCGTCGTGCCGGTTCGCCGCAACGGGGACATGGCACGTCGATAAACGAAGGCACAGCTTCAAGCGGTGAGCGCCCCTTGCCAGTAATCTGGACGTCGAGCGGCAAAATTACCGGCAGATCCGATTCGGGCACGGGGACCATACCGCATGTCGGGCAATAAATGATGGGGATGGGTGTGCCCCAATAGCGCTGGCGCGAGATGCCCCAATCTTTCAGGCGATAGGTGATTGATTCGGCGCCGAAGTCATGGGCCTTGGCGTAGGTGGCCATCTTGATGCGCGCTTCCTCGCTCGGCAAGCCGGACCATTCCCCCGAATTCTCGACGATGCCGTAGCCGGTCCAGGCTTCGGTCATCGCTTCACCAACGGGCAGAAGTCCATCGACGGGCCTGATAACAGGAGCTATGGCTATATCAAAGGAGCGGCAGAACTCGAAATCGCGTTGGTCGTGCGCGGGAACCGCCATAATCGCGCCAGTGCCATAACCCATCAAGACAAAATTGCCGATCCAGATGGGAACCCTCACTCCGTTGAAAGGATGGATGGCGTAAGCACCGGTGAATAGCCCAAGCTTTTCGATGTTGCCCGGGTCCTGCCGCGCGGTCGCGTCTATCATTTCCTTGATCTTGAGCCGGTCGTCCTCATTTGTGACGAGAGTCGAGACAAGCGGATGCTCGGGCGCGAGGATCAGGCAGGTAGCGCCGTAGATGGTGTCGATGCGAGTGGTGAAGATGCGTACCTTTTCACCGGACCCGTCCACCGTGAAATCGACTTCAGCGCCTTCTGAACGGCCGATCCAGTTGCGCTGCATGGCGAGGACGCGCTCCGGCCAGCCACCTTCGAGTTCCTTCATGTCGTCCAGCAATTCGCCCGCGTAGGCGGTGGTCTTGAGGAACCACTGGCGCATGGCGCGCTGTTCGACAGGCGTGGTTTCGTGGCGCCAGCAGCAGCCGTTGACAACCTGTTCGTTGGCGAGCACGGTGCCACACTCAGGACACCAGTTGAGCAGAGCCTCCTTGCGATAGGCGAGGCCGCGTTCGAACATCTTAATAAAGAACCATTGGTTCCAGCGATAGTATTGGGGCTCGCACGTGGCGACCTCGCGGCTCCAATCGATGGAGAAGCCCAGCCGGTACATCTGCGCCTTCATTTGCGCGATATTGCTGAGCGTCCAATCACGCGGGTGCTGGCCGCGCTGCAGGGCGGCATTTTCGGCGGGCAAACCAAAGGCGTCCCAGCCCATCGGATGAAGCACGTCGTGGCCGCGCATCCACATATAGCGGGCGAGCGCGTCCCCGATAGAGTAGTTGCGTACGTGTCCCATATGGAGTTTGCCGCTGGGATAGGGCAACATTTCGAGCACATAATACTTGGGCTTTTCGGGCGCGTCGGCTACATAGAGCGCGGAGTCCTGGGCCCATCGGGTGGTCCACTTCTGCTCGATTTCGTCGTGGTTAAAGGCTCGTTCGGGGATATCGGCTCCTTCGGATCATTGATGTATAGAGACAACTCAGCCTTGGGCGCAATTCAAGAAGGTTGCAGAATGCGGCGAAAGCCTTATCTACCAATATAGCGGGCGGGGAACGATCTTATGCTGATCTTGGGAGGGATATGTTGCAAGTTCAGAGTAAAAACGAATCTGAGCAGCGAGGTGTCTGTATGCGAATCGTTAGGCCGCTAACTCGAACAGCTTTTCGATGAAGTCGATGTTACGCCGAACATCACTCCCGCGAACCCACCGAGCTTGCCCCTTTCGGATCATGTGCATCGCCTCATAGCCTCGAATCGTTCGCCACGCGGCGCTGAATTCTCGGAAGCCCTGCTTGGCATTCACCCGCCGTTTGATTGCGCGGTGATCTTGCTCCAAGATGTTGTTGAGGTACTGGACAGGTCGATGGCGACAGCGGCTCCGAAGAATTCCTTCTCTCTTCATGGCCGGGATTGCACAGCTGTAGATTGGCGCCAGATCCGTGT
>DATAXY010000024.1:0-83106 GCA_036272835.1 Bryobacteraceae bacterium | reverse complement strand
TCTGGCAACTCGAAGAAGATGTAATCTCCATGAGGAAACTTCACCCGTCGCTGCACGCGGAGACTCTGTCCAAAAAGTGGATGGAACTGATAGTGAACCTTGATAATTTCGGGTCCATGGGCATTATGTTTCTGGCTCGTGAGCCACCGGCATAACCCACTCGACTACTAGTGCCGCGGCGATCACAACCAATGTGCCGATGACGTTGTACCAGAGGAACGAGATGCCCGTGAACAACGCCGCGGAGAAGATGGCCGCTTCGCCGGCGAGCACTCCACAGAACGCTGCCGTGCCCCGGACATGCTTCAAGAAGAACGCCAGGATAAAGACCCCCAGCATTCCCCCATAGAAGAGCGATCCCACAATATTGACACGCACGATCAGCGCACCGAAACCACGGGCGCCGATAGTCGCGAATGCAACCGCAAATGCACCCCAGAACACCGTAAGCCAGCGAGACGCTGCCAAGTAGTGGGTATCGGAGGCCCCGCTCACTATATAGCGCCGATAGATATCGATGACCGAAACAGTAGCGAGCGAATTGATTTCTCCGGAAGTTGAGGACATGCTGGCCGAAAAGATGACGGCAATCACCAAACCGACCAACCCGGCGGGCAGATACTTCATCACAAACGATAAGAAAATGTAATTGGTATCGTCGAAAGTTTGCCCGTTGTTTAGATGTTGCACGATGCCCAACGCTTGTTTCCGAACGGCTTCGAAACTGTGCTGGCGAGTGCGGAATTTGGTAAGGGCTTGATCGAGGTCAGTACCCGGATTCCGCGCGGCCTCCGCGAAATCGTAGGCTGCGGCCCTGCGGTTCTCGAAGGCATTGCGATAAGACTTTTCGACCGGCGCCCACTGTGCGGTGTGTTGTGCTCGCGCGGCTTCAAGCGGCTGAAAAATCATCGGCGGCAAGTTGAAGAGAGACAATACGAAAACCATGGCCCCGATGAAGAGAATGAACGCCTGCATCGGGATCTTCGCCACCGCATTGAAGAGCAGGCTCAGCCGGCTTTGTGCGATCGATTTGCCGGTGAGGTAGCGCTGCACCTGGCTCTGGTCACAACCGAAATATGCCAGCGCGAGAAACGATCCGCCGATCAAGCCACTCCAGAGGTTGTAGCGGTCGTTCCAGTTGAAATGCGTGTCGACAGCTTGGAGGCGTCCTGCGGCTCCGGCTAGATGTAGCGCGTCAACAAAGGAAATCTTCCCTGGCATTGCATGAAGAGCGACGACGAGACTGATGATCAATGCGGCGAAGATGACCGCCATCTGCTGCACGTCAGCCCACGTAACCGCCTTGATGCCGCCCGTGGCAGTGTAGGTTACAACCAGGGCGCCCATCAGTACGGTGGTGAGGCGGTCGGACCACCCCAGTACGACGGCCAGCGCCACGGCGGGCGCATACAGGGCAATTCCCGCGCCGAGCCCGCGCTGAATCAGGAACACGAGCGCTACTATGGCCCTGGTCTTGGCATCGAAACGCTTCTCTAGATATTCATATGCGGTGTAGACTCGCGCACGGTGAAAGATGGGGACGGCCGTAGCGGAAATCAGCACCATGGCTATGGGTAGGCCGAAGTAAAACTGCACGAAGCGCATACCATCGACGTAAGCTTGGCCGGTTGTGGAGATGAACGTAATCGCGCTTGCCTGCGTGGCCATGATGGAGAGGCCCATCGCATACCACGGCATGGTCTTGTTGGCCAATAAGTACGAATCGACGCTATTGCTTCCACGGCCGCGGTACAGACCATAGCCGACGATGAGCGCCAGCCAACTGAACATGACCGCCCAATCGAGGGGCCTCACCCGACGACGCTCCGCAAGCAAGCTACGCGCGAGCGCCGGACCGAGCCGGTTGGCGCAGCGGGAATACGAGCCGCTCTCCCAACGTGGAATTCCCGTAAGGTGGGCTGCCGGGCAAATATGGGTAGCGACTGTGCATCCAATCCGCCTCCGGCCAGAATGGCGATATTTGGTCCGGCGATCCGCTGCCATTCTGTCAACCGATCGGCGCGCTCCCCTGGCGTGCCTGAGCCGCCGCTAGTGAGTACACGATCGATTTGCGGGATCTTGTGCAATTGCTCAAAAGCGCAGCGGGGGTCCCGCACTTCATCGAAGGCGCGATGAAACGTGACGCGGCATTCCGGCGTGGTTTCGAGCATCGCACGCACGCTTCCGGCATCGATACCGCCGTCGTTGAGGAATCCGAGCACGAGGCCGTCAATTCCTAGCAGGCATATCTCTTCTATACGAGCCTGAAGAGGGACGATGTCGCCGGCCTTCGTGGTGAACCCAATTCGGTCCCGCACGATGACGCGGACTGGAATAGAAACTGCCGCTATCACATTACGAATCAGATCGGTGGATGGAGTGAACCCGTCACTCGCAAGGTCGCGCACCAGTTCCAGCCGATCCGCCCCGCCGCGCTCAGCTTCTCTCGCCTCGTGTACGGATGTCACGATCACTTCGAGGATCTTTGGCACTGCCGCAATTTTAGCGTGACCCGAATAGTTGCTAGTAACTGAAGGCGATCGACAGAATATACAACACTGTAATTACAAAAGCGACGTAGCAGAGAATCACGGCGTAGACTCGTGACCAGCGGCCAAGAAAAGGCGGCGGTCCGTCGACTGGGGTAGGGTAGCGGTCTTGTATCCTTTAATTATAGCTGGGCAATGTCGTCGCCCGCTCCGAAAGCTGATCCGTTACACTGTAGACCGTGGGAAACACGGCCACACGCCCAGGCATTAACGTTCTGATTGTTGACGACGAGGAATCGCAGCGGGCTCCTCTCGCGGCCATGATTTCCGCTTGGGGGTTTAGCGTTGAGACGGCTTCGGATGGGCAGGAAGCGCTCGAGAAATTGAACGCTCACTCCGCGCACGTGATTATCACAGATTTGATGATGCCGCGTATGGACGGTTTCGAACTGATGAAGCGCCTGGGCACGGACGGCAACATGCCGCCGGCCATTGTGCTGACCGCGTTCGGCAATATTGAAACAGCCATCCAAACCATTCATGATCTGGGGGCTTTCTGGTTTCTGGAAAAGCCCATCCAACCGAGTGCGCTGCGTGTGCTGCTGGAGCGGGCAGCTTCGCAAAGCCAACTGGCGGAAGAGACAGAGCGGCTGCAGCGGCAACTCTCCTACCAGGGCGTTTTGGTGGACATGGTAGGGACCTCACCGCAAATGCAGCAGGTTTTTTCGGTGATCCGGCAGGTGGCGCCTAGCAAGGCGGCGATTCTGGTCGTGGGAGAAAGTGGTACGGGCAAAGAACTCGTGGCGCGAGCGGTTCATCAACTGAGTTCCCGCCGCGGCGGCCCCTTCGTCGCGATCAATTGCGCGGCAATGCCGGAAACCTTGATGGAGAGCGAGCTGTTCGGGCACGAAAAGGGCGCGTATACCGGCGCATTGGAGCGGCGAGCCGGCTGCTTCGAGTTGGCCCAACATGGCACACTGCTGTTGGATGAACTAGTAGAGATGCCGTCCGGCACGCAAGCCAAACTGCTGCGCGTGCTGGAGGATTCGCGGGTGCGCCGGCTCGGCGGCAAAAGCGAGATCTCCGTGGACGTCCGCGTGATTGCCGCGACGAATCGAAATATCGACGAGGCCTTAAAGAAAGGCGATCTGCGCGAGGATCTGTACTATCGTTTGAACGTTTTCCAAATCCAGTTGCCGCCTCTGCGGCAGCGGCCGAGTGATCTGCCACTCCTCTGTGAAACGCTGGTCACTCATTTGAATCGCAAGCAGGATTGCAACGTCACTTATGTCGTTCCCGAAGTGATGGAGGCGTTCCGCAAGTATCAATGGCCCGGTAATGTCCGCGAACTGCGCAACGTGCTGGAGCGCGCCGTGATCATGGCGGGTGAAGGCGCAATTCAAATGTCGCATCTGCCCTACGATTTCGGAGTTTCAGTGGGTTCGCGGCCGCCGGCGCAGGTGTTCGAACCCGAGAGCGTGCGGCTGCCGGTTGGCACAACGGTCAGCGAGGCGGAAAAGGCTCTCATCCAGTTGACTCTGCAGCACACCAAGAACAATAAGACGCGAGCGGCGGAGATATTGGGCATCAGCCTGAAAACGCTCTTCAATAAGTTGAAAGAGTACGGCCGCAGCGACGAAGAAGAACCGGGCGGCTAACGGAATCGCATGATACGCTGGGATTTCCTTCCCAAATGACTGCTGTCATCGGCCTGAAGAGAACTCCGCTCTTCGATATTCATTGCGCGTCAAAAGCCAAACTAGTCGACTTTGGCGGTTGGCATATGCCGGTTCAGTATTCCGGTATCCTCGAAGAGCACCATGCCGTGCGCACCGCCGTTGGCCTGTTCGATGTCAGCCACATGGGAGAAGTGGAAATTCGCGGGCCGGAGGCGGGTAAGCTGGTGGATTTCGTTTCCACCAACTATGCCGCGAAATTGAACGTTGGGCAAGCGCATTACTCGGCACTGCTCTATGAGCATGGCGGTTTTGTGGACGACATTCTGGTGCACAAGCTGTCCGAGACCCACTACTTTCTCTGTGTGAACGCTTCCAATCAAGAGAAGGACTACGCCCATATTCGTACCGTTAACCGGTTCGACTGCGAGGTGGAGTTTGCGAGCAATCGCTATTCGCAATTGGCGATCCAGGGGCCGAAGGCGATAGCAACACTGCGCAAGCTGACCGCGGTTCCTCTCGAAACGATCAAGTATTACTGGTTCACCCGGGGTGATATCAGCGGAGTGCCGGCCTTGATCGCGCACACCGGGTATACCGGGGAAGACGGGTTCGAGATCTACATCGATCCGGCTTCAGCGCCCCGCATCTGGAATGAGGTGCTGGCAGCGGGCGCGGAATTCGGAATCAAGCCCTGCGGGTTGGGTGCGCGCAACACTTTGCGATTAGAAGCGAAGATGGCGCTATATGGCCACGAAATTACGGCCTCCATCAACCCGTTCGAAGCCGACCTGAGTTGGATCCTGAAAATGGATAAGGGTGAGTTTATAGGCCGCCGTGCGCTCACGGGCGTTGCCGAACGCGGTGTAACGCGCAAACTTGCCGCATTTGAGATGACCGGCCGAGGCATAGGCCGCGACGGCTATGAAGTTTGGATCGATGGCCAACCGGCAGGGTGGGTCACCAGTGGCGGACCCTCGCCAACGCTCAACAAGAACATAGGACTTTGTTACCTTCCCGTTCAGAAAGCGATTCCGGGCGTGCCTATCCAAATCGCCATTCGCAATCAATACGTGGATGCGGTTACAGTGACGGCGCCGTTTTATAAAAGGACAAAAGCGTGAGCTACCCGGATAATTTGAAATACACCAAACAGCATGAATGGGTTCTGGCCGAAGACGGCGAAGGCGCCATCGGGATCACGGATCATGCTCAGCATGAACTGGGCGATATCGTGTACGTGGATTTACCGAAACCCGGCGACACGCTTGAAAAAGGGCATTCCCTGGGGTCGGTGGAATCGGTGAAGGCTGTTTCCGATATCTATGCGCCGGTGTCCGGGGAAGTGGTCGCGGTGAACGAATTATTATCGAAACACCCGGAAAAATTGAATGAAGATCCGCATGGCGAAGCTTGGCTGGTACGGGTGAAACTCACCGATCCGAGGGAGCTAGGTGAGCTCATGACGGCGGCCGATTATGAAAAATATGTCGGGGCTGAATAGGAGTACCAATCAAGTTTGCGCTACTTACCGAAATCAGACTTAGAGCGCGCGGAAATGTTGTCCGCTATTGGATTGAAATCCGAAGAAGATTTAGTTTCCTACCTGCCAGCCGATGTTCGCCTGGATCGGGCCTTAGCGATTGAAGACGGCAAGAGCGAGTATGAGATTGTCGACTACTTTAAACGGAGAGCCAACGAGAACTCTAACGGCTACGCAAGTTTCTTAGGCGCGGGAGTGTACAGCCATTTTCGACCCGTCCTAGTCGACACGGTGGTTTCGCGCGGCGAATTCCTGACTTCGTATACTCCCTATCAAGCCGAGATCGCGCAAGGCACGCTGACGAGTATCTTCGAATTCCAAACGATGGTGTGCCAGTTGACCGGCATGGATGTCGCCAATGCCTCCATGTATGACGGGTCTTCGGCGGTGCCGGAAGCGGCGATGATGGCGGTGCGTATCACGAAACGCGACCGGGTGCTGGTGGCGCGTTCCGTGCATCCGGAATATCGCGAAGTCCTCCGAACGTACACCACACATCAAGGCATTCCGCTCGATGAATTAGGCTACGCGAAAAACGGATTGCTGGATTTAGACGATCTGAACAACAAGTTAGACGATCTTGTAGCAGCGGTGATCGTACAATCGCCAAATTTTTTCGGCCTGCTGGAGCAATTAGAAGAGATCGCGGGGATTGTCTCGGCGAAGGGCGCCTTGCTGGTGGTGGTGTTCACGGAAGCGGTTGCGTTGGGCTTGATTGAGCCTCCCAAACAGGCCGATATTGTGGTGGGTGAACTTCAGAGCTTTGCCTCGCCCCCAAGTTACGGCGGCCCGTACGCGGGGATCATTGCGTCGAAGGAGAAATATATTCGCCAATTGCCCGGACGCTTGGTCGGTGAGACGCTGGATGCGGACGGCCATCGCGCATTTTGCCTGACGCTGGCGACGCGGGAGCAGCATATAAGGCGCGAGAAGGCCACCTCGAACATCTGCACCAATCAAGCGTTACTCGCTCTCATGGCGACGGTTTTTATGACGATTTATGGGAAGGCGGGCTTGCGCGAACTCGCGCAGCAGAACTTGGCGAAAGCGCACTACCTTGCCGGCAAATTGAATCTACCGTTTCAAGCCCCGTTTTTCAACGAATTCGTGGCGCGGGCAAACGGCAAAACGCCGGAGCAGATCAATGCCGCTCTGGTCAATCGCAAGATCATCGGCGGTCTACCATTGGGGCGGTTCTATCCGGAGCTCAAGGACTCGATGCTGCTCTGCGCGACGGAAATGAATAAACGAGAGGATATGGACGCCGTTGCCGCCGCCTTCGAGGGCCGCTGAGGACCGCCGATGATTAAGAAAGTTTCGAAGCACATTGTCCAAAATGAGCCGTTGTTGTTCGAGTTGAGCTCGCCCGGCAAGATCGGCTACCAGCTTCCTGCTCTGGATGTTCCGGAAGTGAATGCGGAACAGGCGTTGGGCGGCCACGTTCGCCCGGAGATCGAAGGCTTTCCCGAAGTGAGTGAAATTGAGACGCTCCGCCATTTCACGCGCCTTTCGACTTGGAATTACGCCATCGATCTGGGGCTCTATCCGCTCGGCTCCTGCACCATGAAGTACAACCCGCGGATCAACGAACTGGTGGCGCGGATCGATGGCCTGGCCTGGGCGCATCCATATCAGCCGGACGAATTGTCGCAGGGCTGCATGGAAGTGATCGCCGCGCTAGAGAGGGCGCTGGCTGAAATTACTGGCCTCAATGCCGTCACGCTGCAGCCGGCCGCGGGAGCGCACGGCGAATTCACCGGCGTGTTGATGATTCGCGCATTGCTTGAATCGCGCGGCAATCCCCGGAAGACCATCTTGGTCCCGGATTCCGCGCACGGCACCAATCCGGCAACGGCGATGATGGTGGGCTACAACGTCAAGAACATCAAGTCGAACGATCGAGGCGTGGTGGACGTGACGGCGCTGGAGAAGCACGTTACCGAAGATGTCGCAGGGTTGATGTTGACCAATCCGAATACGGTCGGTGTGTTCGAAGAAGACATTAAGAAGATTTGCGCCATCTTGCATGACCGAGGCGCGATGGTCTACATGGACGGCGCCAACATGAACGCGCTGGTCGGAGTGGCGCGGCCGGGAGATCTCGGGATTGACGTGATGCATCTGAACCTGCACAAGACCTTCTCGACGCCCCACGGCGGAGGAGGCCCCGGCTCAGGTGCGGTCGCCGTTGCCAGCGTGCTGACCCCGTTTCTTCCAGGACCGCGCCTGTGTTGCCAGGACGGCAAATGGGCCTGGAACTACGATCTGCCGCAATCTATCGGCCGTGTGAGAGCCTTCTACGGTAACTTCGGCGTATTGGTCCGCGCGCTGGCTTACATCATGGCGCATGGAGGCCGGGGACTGCGCCAGGCTACGCTTGATGCGCTGTTGAACGCGAACTACATCCGAGCGCTGCTGGAACCTTATTACGAGTTGGCGTTCAAGGCGCCGAGCATGCACGAATGCGTGTTCAGTGACGATCGCCAGGCCAAAAAAGGCGTGCGTACAGGCGACATTGCCAAGCGCCTGATCGATTATGGATTCCATCCGTACACGGTGAGCTTCCCCTTGATTGTCCGCGGTGCGCTGATGATTGAGCCCACGGAGACGGAAAGCAAACGCGAACTGGACCTGTTCATTGACGCGATGATTTCGATTGCCAAGGAAGTTGAAGAAGATCCGGAGTTGGTGCTGACCGCGCCGCACTCCACGCGGACCAGGCGCGTCGATGAAGTTTCGGCGGCCCGGCGGCCGGTGGTTCGCTGGACGCCAAAAGCGGAATCAACCGATTAATTCATTTGTTCGTGAGTCACGCGGATTGCTACTAGTGTTTCTCCCGCGATCAAAAGTCGAATCGCGCCACGAGTTGCATGAAGCGCGATTGATAAGCCGAAGTAATTAATCCGAAACTCGGCGCGTTGAAGTATGGAACGCCTGCCGACGTCGAGGTCAGCGACAGAGAACTCGCAGGCGGCTGGAAGTTCGTATGGTTTAGCGCGTTATACGCCTCGGCGCGAATCGTAAACTTCAGCTTCTCCGTTAGATCGAACGCGCGCCCCACCGACAAATCCAGATCCAGTTGGCCAGGCGCTCTCACGACATTACGCCCGAGTGCGCCGACCTCCGTCGGCAGCGCCTGTGTTCGTGCCGATCCTGATCCTACAAAGTACGGGCCAACAGGAACTAGTGGGAAATTCGATGCCGTCGCCGGAATCAGGTATTGTATGCCTGTTCCATTCGGTGTCTCCGGTACGTAGAGACTGACTCCGGAATTCGTTACATTCGGACGCTGCTGATTGGTTCCCGTCTGGGCCGGATTATCGTTGCTTTGCCCGATGTACAAGGGGACTCCGCTTTGGGCGCTCAGCATCGGATAGATTTCGAAATTGCGTACCCACTTGTTGCCTCTCGTCTTATATCCAATAGCGGCATTGAAGGCGTTGGTTCGATCAAATTCGCTCGGTCCCTTGTTCTCCCCTAAGAATTGCTGTGGAAATTGGCCCAAGTTCAAGCCGCTGGGCTGCGAGAAGCTGAACAACCCGCTGGCATCGTCAATCGATTTCGACCAGACATAACTCGCGACAAAGGTCAGCGATTCGCCATACTGCCGCCTCACGCTCGCTTGCAGTGCGTTATAGGTCGAGGTTCCTTCCATGTTCAGTGAATTGAAGCTTCCGATGGTCGGGTAGGGGCGCGCAAGCTGCGTCGCAGTGGTCGTATTCGCCTTCGCAACCGCATTGTCGATCGCCGTATCGTACGGCACTTGGTTGGTCGGCAAGTTCACAGGCAGATGCACTCCATGTGACCCAACGTAATCGATTTCAGCGATTGTACCCTTCGCAACCTGTTGCTGCACTCCGAAGTTCCACTCTTGCGCATACGGTGGCGGGCTGACTTGCGTAAAGCCATCGTAAGCGCTCAATGACAACGGGTTCGATGCCGAATTGAACTGTGCGATATTCACTTGCGGATTCTGCGGGTTATTTATCGCCACGTAAGGCATACCCTGGCTTAGTGAGAACGTCTGCGCGACACCAGTGCCCAGGTTTGAAAACGCCTGCTCCACGTTATAGCCGGGGAACAGAACTTGGCCGCCTAAGTCGGAGAAGATACCGGCATAGAATATCCCAAAGGCCGCGTGGACGACGGTCGTCTGCGTGGGGCTATAGGCAAACCCAACTCGAGGTCCGAACTGCTTCTTAGACGCCGTCAGGTTCAACGTGTCTGACGCATTCTTGCCTGCGAACAACACGGTGCCGGTAGTTGGATCTACCCGCGCGTATTCATTATTCGCGGTTGTAAATGGCGATTCATACTCCCATCGCAAGCCCAAATTCAATGTCAGATTGGGTCGAATCTTCCAGTCGTCCTGGATAAAGCCGCTAACGTTGTAATTCCGCCGTCCGATCAGAGGCTGGGGCAGAGAGTAGGAACTGGTCTTGATCGTGCCCAGCAGAAAGTCAGCTAAGGCGTTGATCCCATCACCTGAGGTATTCTTCGGCGATGTGATGGACCCGTCAAAGGTATAGCTGCCATTGACATCGGAAGTCGGATTGAAGTCGTCGAATTGATTCTTGCGCAACCCGCCCCCGAAAGTGATCAGATGGTTCCCAATGCTCTTGCTGGTCGTGACAATCGTCTGGTAATTGTTATCGATCTGGGTGCGAATCGTGTTCGTATTCGTCCCCAACATGGCGTAACTCGAAATGTTGAAATCGGGCGCCGCAAACCCAAAAGAATTGGCGATCCCAAATGTGTCCGTTGTGTTGATTCCGGCTGTTAACGGAACATATTCAGAATTGTTGCGGAAGAAACCGAAGCGCACTTCTGTGATCAACGTGGGACTCCAAGTCTGTGTCAATCCGATCGTTGAATCGTATCCGGTCGTTGTGCTTGGACCTGTGGCATTGTCCAGCACTCCGGGAAAGGCCGGGGTGGGCGGCGAAAGGCTAACGTAGTGCATAAAGGTTCCAAACAACCTGGTGTTCTGCGAAATCGATTCGTCCAGCCGAGCCAGTCCCAGATCGCTGGTCGGATGGTTTGAACCCACGGAAACGTAGTTGTTCGTAATGAGATTGTCGGTCGTGTTGGGCGTACCGCTGGAATTGGGAGCCGGCACTTGGCTAAGGATCTTGAGCGCCGCCGGATTGATCAGGCTCGATGGAATCACGTTGCCCGCAAACTGGATATGCGTGCCGGGTTCATCGATAGCCGTAGGAGATGCTGAGAAGTTTCCCGTCGCATACGCTCCATATGGCAGGCTCGATGTCGTGCTAAAGGGCGCCGCTTGCCGCAGTCCTTCGTAGTTCAGGAAGAAGAACGTCTTATTCTTCCCGTTATACAGCTTGGGAATGGAGAGCGGACCGCCGATCTTGCCTCCAAACAAGTTATACCGGTCTTCCGGCCGCTTCTTACCCACCACGTTATTGAAATAATTGTTGGCGTCCAGCACCTCATTACGGAAATAACCATACGCCGCGCCGTGATAGTTGTTGGCTCCAGAATTCGTCACCAGCGTGACGATCGCGCCCGACGTTCGCCCATACTCCGCCGAGTAAGACGAAGTGAGTACCTTAAATTCGCGGATCGAATCCGGCGGCGGGAGCGTCTCCGGCGACCCCGTCGAACCTGTCACAACGGAGACGCCGTCCAGCAGAAATTCGCTGTTCAATGTCCGGCTGCCATTGATCGACAATTGTGAGGTGTTCAGGCCGCCCTGGTTCGTGATATCCGCACCGGAGGATACTCCGGGACTCAGGGCTAGCAAGTTCAACGTATTCCGGCTTGGAAGCGGCAGATTCTGCACGTCGGAAGGCGTGATTGTCCCGCCCAATGACGAACTGTCTGTCGCCAGCTGCCCGGCGGCGGACCCTTCCACGTTGACTGTCTCTGCCACTTGCCCAAGTTCCAGCACCGCGTCGATTGAAGCCTTCTGATCGATAGCTATATTTACCCCCGAGACGTCGTACCGCTTGAATCCCGGCGCCTCCACGGAAATGTTGTACCGCCCTACCGGCACATTGGCTGCGCGGTAAATGCCGCTCGCGTTGGTTGTGCCTTTGAAGACAGTCACGCCGGTATCGGCGTTTACGATTGTGACCGTAGCCCCTTCAACTGGCGCTTTTGTCGCGTCGGTAACCGTGCCTGAAATCTGTCCCGTGGTCTGTGCGTAAGCACCAAGAGCTAACAGAAAGAGAGAAAGCGATAGCAATCCGGGGATACAATTTCGCCGCACCCCTGCCGCAACATGGCCGATGTTCATATACTAGGAGACCTCGGAATCGAGACTGATTAAGCAACTTCTTACCTTCAAGCGTGTGCCTGAAACCGGTGAATTAAAACGTTAAGAGCGTTATTAACGTCTCCCGTAAATGCATGTAAATAAGCGGCTCAGCATCTCGAACGGTTAAGATTCCGAAATGTAGATGATAGACTTGTGCTGGTTTCATGGGAAGTTCCGTAGTGCGTGGCCGCGCTAACCACGAAGGTCATGCCGCCGCTATCAGTAAGATCGTTGCTTGTTCTCCCCATCGGGAACTCATTCAGGCTGCGCTTTTGCGAATCACGGGCAGCCCCCCTTTCCGCTCCAGCAAACGAGCTCAGGAGTTTTTGACCTACGTCGTCGACCATGCACTTTCGGGCGAGTTCGATCATCTCAAGGAACGCAGTATCGGTTCGGCGGTATTCAGCCGCGAGGCCGATTATGACACCGGAACGGACGCCATTGTTCGGGTGACCGCTTCCGACGTCCGCAAGCGGCTGAGTCACTACTATCGGCAGGCAGGTGTGGCAGAATCGGTCTTCATCGAACTTCCCGCGGGCAGTTACCTGCCCGAGATCCGGATTGAGCTGGACAAGAAACCGATTGAAGCTCCCGTCGCGGAAGCGCTCCCTCCACAAATTGGTCGCCTTTCGCCCGCTTGGCGTATCGCAGCGATCGCAGGTTGGACGGTGGCGGTCATTCTATTCGGAATCTGGGCCGAGACGGGCTTTTTTCGCGACTCCGGGAGCCTTTCCCACCCATTGCAGGAACTGCCCTGGGTTGCGCTCTTCGAGGGCGGCCAAAGTCCTCGTCTCGTCATGTCCGACAGCGGTATGGGAGCGCTGCGTCTTCTACGGCCCTTCCCGGTATCGCTTGAGGACTATGCAAACCGTCGTTTTCTGGAGCCCGCGCCCGATCTCCCCTCCGCGTTCCGCGCCCCGTGGCGCGAGCTAGCCCAACGGCAACTTACCAGCGTCGCCAACGCCCGCATCGCCGCCGGATATGCCCAGCTCGCCCGATCGGTCGGCCGCAAAGCCGTCGTTTCGTTTGCCCGCGACCTGCAGCTTAGCGATTTTCATCGCGGCGATAATCTGATTCTGCTGGGCAGCGATTCCGCCAATCCCTGGGTGGAACTCTATCAGGATCAACTGAATTTTCAGGTTCGCTTCGATCCGGTTCTCCAACGGCAGTCGATCCATATGCGCGCTCCCGCTCCGGGCACCCCGTCCGATCTGCCCGCCAGCGTAACCACCGGCACGACGGGCGAAGCGTACGCAACCATCTCTCTAATTAACGGACTGGACGGCCGGGGCGTCATCCTCATTATTCAGGGAACTAATATGGAAGGCACCGATCTGGCTGGTGAATTGGCGCTGACCCCTGGCCTGCTCACGACGCAACTCAAAGGCAAAGGCGTAAACATAGCGGACCCCACCGCCCGCTTTGAGGTGCTCTTTCGCCTTTCGGCAACCGCCGGTTCCACGCTAGCGTCCGAAGTGTTGGCCACTCGCCTGATCTCGAAAAAGTAGCGTTGGTTGCTGGCTTAATCAACTGAACAGCATCCGCCAGGTAACGATCACAAGTGTATGGGTTACCATAGTCGCCCGTATGCTGCCTGTTCGGGCGTACGCCCAACCCAAAAACAGCCCCAGCACGGTCGCAATCGACATCCAGTTCCAGTTGGGAAAGTGCCGGACCCAGAGATGGACCGCGCCGAAGAGCAGTGAAGAGACCACGATTGCCGCCCATCGCGAGCGCCAGTTATCCAAGAGACTCCGCTCAATCACGCCGCGAAATAAGAGCTCCTCACTGAAAACCGTAACCCAAAACATACCGGCAAAATAGCCAGCGGCCAATCCGGCCAACATCCACCAATACCCTGTTCGCGGAGCGAATTTGACGGCATGCAGGGAAAGCGCCAGGGCACATAAGGGCGCGACCGCAACCAGATAGTAAAGCACGCCGGCACGCCATTCGGCCCGGTTGGGCCACGGGCCCACAGGTCCGGGATTCCACTGCCGTAGGACCAATAGGGCCAACACGGCAACATGGACCACCATCAGGTGTCCTAGATAATCGATTCGGACGAACGTGTGGGACGTAGGCGCAATATAGATGCGAGGAAATATTCGGAGGAGGACCGGGGCTGCGGCGAGCACCAGGAAACCAACATCGTAAGCAGCCCGGCGAGGCGCAAACACAAACCAGAACGATAGAACAGCCGTCAACCCTGCGAGTAGCAAGAAGGCGCGCGAGTGAAACGTATTGGCTAAGAGGCTGAACACCAAGTAAGGCGCCAATGCGCCGGCCCAAAGTATGCCTCCCTGCGTCCACGACCAGAACCGTTCCGCGAACCATGCGCGGAAACCCGCGAACAGCGCGCCAAGATAAAACACGGATTCGGTGAGGAATGCCGGAAGCGCGGCTGAAACGATCCACGACTCATGCTCCCGGTGTGCGAGGATCGAGGCAAAGATTACGAGACCGAGCCAGCAGGCGATCAGCGTTACGAAGTAGGGCAGCAGGCCCGGCAACGTTGGTGTGCTCGCCTGGCGCGGCTCGCTCACGGCGTTCCGGGACATTGCCCTCATCCTAACATCGCTTCAGCCGCTTCCGTGCCCGCCAATCATGCGATGGCCGGTGAGAGAAATGTTCGATGCGAGAGGACGGCTTCCAGTGCTGCCGCCAGATCCGTCGCCGCAGCTCGCTTCAGCACATATCCGTCCGCTCCGCTTTCGAAGGCCTTGTCGGCATATAACCGATCCTGATGCTGGCTGACGAAAATGATCTGCACCGAAGGCAACCGCTCACGCAGCCGCTGAGCTGCAGCAAATCCGCTCATCACTGGCATGGTAACGTCCAGCAGCACCAGATCCGGGCGTATCCTTTCGGCAGTGTCGACTCCTATCAGTCCATTTTCCGCTTCGGCCACCACCTCGGCGCCGCATGCTTCAGTGATGCTGCGCAAACTCCGCCGGACGGCTTCGCTGTCGTCTACGATGATGACCCGCAATGCTCTCAAGAGATGTGCACCCGCGTCTTGCTTGAAAACGGAAGGATCGCGCTGCAGGCTCGGCCCCAAACGGAACTAGGTCCAACTTCCGTCAGATTCAATAAAAGCACAACCGGCTCCAGCCTGTGTACTCGTAATGCGATGAGTATTGCTTCTTTAAGCGCCTGAACCGAACCGCCATTGCGAAGCGCGCTAAGCTGTCAGAAGCTCTGTTCTTAACGACGCAATCCTGATGCCAAATTACTCGCATTCGCCTGCCATCGTTGTTGAGAATCTCCACAAATCTTATGGCGATGTCCATGCCTTGCGCGGTATTGACCTCGAAATCCGCACAGGCGAAGTCTTTGGCCTCCTCGGCCCCAATGGAGCCGGCAAAACCACCACCGTGGAAATCTTGGAGGGCCTGCGCCAGCGCACGTCCGGTAAAGTCTCGGTGCTCGGCTTCGATCCGGCGATTGAGGTCAAACGCATCAAGGACCGGATTGGCGTTTGCCTGCAGGCCATGAATCTACCGGACAAGATCAAAGTTCACGAAGCTCTTGAACTCTTCGCGGCCTTCTATTCCGAAGAGGTTGACCGCCGGAAATTGCTTGATCGGCTGCAGCTTGGGGTGAAGCGAGATGCTTACTACTCAACTCTCTCCGGCGGCCAGAAGCAGCGGGTTGCGCTTGCTCTGGCGCTACTGAACAATCCTGCGCTGCTCTTCCTTGATGAGCCGACAACCGGCCTGGACCCTCAGGTGCGGCATGAAATTCATGGCCTGATCCAGGAGCTCAAGGAAGACCGCCGCACCATCCTGATCACCACCCATTACATTGAGGAAGCCGAGCGCCTTTGCGATCGAGTGGCCTTTGTCGATGCAGGCAAAATCGTGGAGATGGGAACACCGCGGGAGATCCAGCGACGTGTCATGGGAGAAACGCTGGTTGAAGTTACAGCCGATGCGCCACTGCCACTCGATCTGTTGCCCGAAGCGCTGCGGAGTGAGCCGCACACCGCCCGCGATCAGGACTGCACCATTTCGCTTCAGACCGCATCGCCCGCCGCTGCGATTGTTGAACTGGTCAAATGGATCGACCGTCAGGGGCTGCATTTGATTGACATTCATATGAAGCGCCCGACCCTTGAAGATGTGTTCATCAAACTTACTGGAAGGAAGCTGCGGGAATAGATGAGGCCGTACCTGGCTCAGATTCGAAACAACCTGCGATTGATGGCGCGCGATCGCGCTGTCCTGGTCTTCAGTTATTTGTTTCCGTCGATCTTTTTCTTCATGTTCGCGCAGCTCTTCGACGCGCGGCAGAGCCCCGGCGCGATGGCGCAAGTCCTGGCCATGGTCATCGTCATCGGAATCCTGGGCAGCGGGTTCTTCGGCGCGGGCATGCGCGCCGTTCAGGAGCGCGAAACCAACATACTTCGCCGGTTCAAGGTCGCGCCTATCAGCGCCGCCCCTATCATCGTCGCCTCGCTCGTTTCCGGCCTCGTCAATTTCCTGCCGGTCGTGGCATTTTATCTCATCCTGTCGTGCGCCTATTACAAGATGCCTTGGCCGCACAACATGCTGTCACTGTTCGTGTTCGTCAGCATCGGCATCGTCGCCTTCCGCGCGGCCGGCATGATCGTCGCATCCGTGGTTAATTCCGCCCAAGAAGCGCAATTGGTAACGCAAATCCTTTATTTGCCGATGCTTTTTCTCAGCGGCGCCACCATACCTGTCTCCGTTATGCCCGGATGGATTCAAATCGTCGCCAATTTTCTACCGGCCACATATCTGTATCAAGGCATCGAATCTATTCTGATCGGAGGCGCCTCCATTGCCGCTACACGCTCCGCCGTAGTTGGATTACTCATCACGCTCGCGGTCTCGCTCTTCGTTGGTGTCAAGCTCTTCCGTTGGGAGAAGGAAGAGAAGATCCGTAACAGCGCCAAGCTCTGGATACTCGCTGTCCTCGCTCCCTTTATCGTGATGGGCGTTTATCAGGCCCGCACCGGACAGAGCACGCTTCAAAACACAATCATGGCGCGCAACATCCTGCGCAGCCGATCTTACCTGTTTCAAAATGCCAACATCTTCGTTGGCAACGGCCGCGTCATTCAGGGTGGCTCGGTGCTGGTGCGCAATGGCAAAATAGCGGAGGTGTATGAGGTCGCGCCCGGCAACCTCCAATCGCTAAATGCCGAAATCGTGAATGCCGTCGGCAAGACCATCATTCCGGGCCTGATTGACATGCATGTGCACCTTGGCGCTCCCGGCGGAATCTACAGCGATTCCTCCGGCTATAGTGATCCTAAGCTTGCCGAGCGCCGTCTTGCGGCCTATCTCTACAGCGGCATAACCGCTGTCCGCAGCACCGGCGATTGGCTGACGAGTTCGTTTGAGTGGCGGCACGATATTCAATCCGGCGAATACCTGGGCGCCGAGCCCTTCATATGCGGACCGTTATTCACCACTCCCGGCGGACACGGCACCGAATATTACAAGAACTTGCCGCAGAACCAGCAGAAACTTTGGGAAAAGGAGTTTGTTCGCCTACCCGCTTCTCAGGGTGAAGCGCGCAAAGAAGTGGACGCGCTCCACGCAGCTGGAATCGATTGCATCAAAGCGGTGCTCGAATCGGGCAATTCCAGCTTTGGTCTCTTCAATCACATGGATGCGGCCATCTACCGCGCTGTTATCTCAGAAGCCCAAGCCGACCATCTCCCTTCCGCGACGCACACCGGCAATGCCGGCGACGTCAAGGAGGCCGCCGACGCAGGCTCCTCCAGCATTGAACATGGCTCGATGAACGACCTCATCCCCGCCTCCACTTGGGCAGAGATGAAAGAGAAGAACCTCGTCTACGACCCAACGCTCTCGGTCTATGAGGCGCAAGCCGATTTCGCCAACGGCAACCCGGAACTGCTCACCCGATCTCTAGTCCAACAAGTGGGCCCAGCGAACCTCATCGCCTCCACACGCGCTGCCGTGGAGAAAAACCGCACCAAGCCGTCCAGGGACTTCGCGCCGCTTCTGGTTCTCGTGAACAAGAACTTAGTGAATGCCTACAAAGCAGGTGTGACGCTCATCACCGGCACGGATGCCGGCAACATCCTGGTGATTCACGGGCCAACGGTGCAACACGAACTCGAGCTCTGGGTGAAAGCCGGCATCCCGCCCGCCATCGCTCTCGAAGCCGCTACGTATAACGCGGCCAAGGTCCTCGGGGCGTCCGGCCGGATCGGGTCTATTCAGAAAGGCCGCGATGCCACGTTTGTTTTGCTCGAAGGCGATCCGCTGGTTGACATCGCCAACACAGAGCGCATCGCCATGGTCATGTTCCGCGGCGAACGGATCGATCGCTCGGCCCTGTTTAATCAAACGCGGAAATAGCAGTTTGCTCTAGGGTTGCGAGCTGAAGAGATCTTCCAGGTTAGTAGCGTTCAGCAGGCGGACCGCCAACTCTTCGAGCTTTTCACGCGGCAGCGCTTTGAGACGGTCCTCTGCCCAAGCAGGAATCGGGCCAAAACGATTGGTCATTTGCCGGCGAAGAAGAGAAAGTTGTCCCTGCGCGCGTCCTTGCTCGCGTCCTTGCTCGAGCCCCTGCTCGCGTCCTTGCTCGCGTCCCTGCTCGAGCCCCTGCTCGCGATAGACCTCGGCACGCTCTCGAATGTAGTCGGCGAAAACTTCGTCTAGATCGACCGTGATTGGCATCCGCTTAACCTCACTTTGAATGAGCTTCCCAAGTCCTCTCAATCCCGAGAGTATCATGAGAACCTGCAACTGCCTATGCTGCTCCGCCGGCGGGAATCGTGCAATTCGCTTCAGCACCTCTACTGCTGTTTTCTCAGGCGTACTCGCGTCGGCCAGGATCGCCAGGATATTATCACCGGGTGCTGGACTGGCTAGAAGCTGGCCCGCATCCATATCCCGGATGTCCACGGCGGCGTACCAAAAGTGCAGAAATGGTCCGTGCAGTTCCGGCCGCATGCTTAGCCGCGGCTGTCCGACGTATAAAACGAATTGCCGGGGGAAACGCCCATATTGACGGTAAATGGCTAACGCGTACTCGACCATACGTAGTGGCATGCCCGGATCATTCTTACTTTGCAGTTCGAAATGCAATAGGTCTCTTGCGGCGGTTTCAGCCAGGAGATCCACATGCGGCATGCGTATTTCAGGCAGTTCCACATTGAGCCAGCGGACCAAGTGAGCGCCGGCCAATTGGTCCAGAATCGTCAGCCCTGAAGTCTGCAGCAGAGACTTGAGAGCGATGTCATATTTCATTTGCTAAGCCCAGAACGCTCGCAACAAGATCGCCAGTTTCATGGCCGTTGGCACATTGATGCGCCGCGTCAACACTGGGAAATCGGCCTTTTCCAATCGCGTGAGCAGAGTCATGTAGATCTCCCGCAGCGCCCAGAGCGACCGCCGGCTCTTTGGGCGAATGAGCTTCGCAAGTGGCGCCGAATTCTCGAAATACCCACGCGCTCGCACCGCTTCAAACCGCATGAGCCGGCGGAAGGCCTCGTCTTCGACGCCCGATCGAAGCTGTTCAGTGGTCACTCCGAACCTGACCAAATCTTCCGCCGGCAGATACACGCGGCCCAATTCCGCGTCTTCACGAACATCGCGAAGGATATTGGTCAGTTGAAATGCTACGCCGCAACGTTCCGCCAACAGCAGCGCCCGGACATTATCGAATCCAAAGATGTGAATGATCGTCAAGCCCACCACGGACGCCACGTGATAGCAATAGCGATATAACTCCTCAAACGTCCGCATTTCCCGCGGTTCCAGGTCCGACAGAATGCCATCAATCATTTCGTGGAAGAAGCGATGGGGAATGTTATACCGCTGCACCGTATCGTGGAAAGCCGGCCACAGCGGATTCCCGTCCACCTCTCCCGCCAGCGCCCGGTTCAACTCCAAGCGCCACTGCGCCACGGTCTGCCACAGGCGTTTCTCGCCGGTGTTTGCCGGATCGTCGCTCAGGTCGTCGCAATAGCGCATGAATGCGTAGATTGCACACATGGCGTCACGCTGCGGCTTCTCCAGGAGAAGAAACGAATAATAGAAGTTTTTGGCCCGTTTGCGCGCCACGTCACGGCAGTAGCGATAAGATTCGGCAACCGGAGTCGTTGTCAAAACGGGAGAAGGCGCGATAGACACTTCAACAGAATCCCGGCCCTTTCCGCCTTCGTGATGTAGGGCCGGCGCTGAAGAACGTTGTAACCCTGCGACTTGATCTTATCGAGAATCGCCATACCCCCGCGGCTGAAAAGCGCCAAATCGAATGACAATCTTCGGTCCACCTTTTGGATGAGCGGCAGGCCTCGTTCAAAACATCCGTCCGCCACTTCAACAGCCTCGCGCATCACGCCTTCGAACCGCTCGTCAAATTTCCGTTCGAACAGTTCCTCCACTGCGTAGCCATGCTTCTCCAGTAATTCCAGCGGCAGGTACACCCGATCCTTCTGTGCGTCCACCGTTACATCCTGCCAAAAGTTTGCCAGTTGCAATCCGGTGCACGTCTCGTCGGAGAGCCGCTGTCTCTCTTCGTCGCGATATCCCCCGAGGTACAGCACGAGATGGCCCACCGGGTTTGCAGAGTTCACACAATACGCGAAAACGTCGTCGAATGTCCGGTAGCGAGTCACCCTCTGGTCCTGCTCAAAGGCGCGAATCAGCCGGTCAAAGGGCTCCCTCGGGATCGCGTGCCGCGCCACAGTGCCCTTGAGCGCGACAAATACCGGATGTACCGCCTCACCCCCATACATCGCTTGCAGTTCTCCGCGCCACCAGCCGAGAAGCTTCAAGCTCTCCTCCGGATCTCCAATCTCATCCCCTAAATCGTCGGCCCAGCGGCAGAAGGCATACACATTGTAGAAGTCCTGATGGAGATGTTTCGGTAGTAAGAAACTAACAACGTGGAAATTTTCGTAACGGTTCGTAGCCAGCCAACGCGTATACTCGAGCGCTTCCGCTTCCGTGTATGCGACGCTGTTCGGCGGCTCCAGCCGAAGGAAGTCTTTCGGTTGTAAATGCGCCACTGCCACTAGTGAATCCGCTATGGAATGATAGCAGTCTTCATTTGCCCGTTGCGGCGATTCGCCATCTCGTCCAGAACTTGCGGCAGGCGTTCCAGTGGTTCGGTATGGTTTACCAGGTGCTGAGCGGTAACTTTTCCTTCGGCTATTAATTCCAGCGCTCGCCGGACGTGATACGGCGTGTGGTGAAAACTTGCCTTGCACGTAATCTCGGAATAGTGCAGCAGCGACGTATCTAGGCCCACCTTTGTGCCGCTAGGACATCCGCCAAAGAAGTTAATGACTCCGCCTTTGCGGACTAACTGCGTGGCCATCTCCCAGGCATCGGGATGCCCGATAGCCTCAATCATCACATCGGCTCCCCGGCCGCCCGTCGCCGCGCGCACCTGGCTCCGCAGCACCTGTGGATCGCCCATCACCACCCCTTCGTCCGCGCCGAGCAAAATGGCGCGGTCGATCTGTTCCAGGCGCCGCGCAATTGCGATGACGCGCAGACCCATCGCCCACTTCGCGATGCGCACGAACATGAGGCCGATTGGGCCTAAAC
This sequence comes from Bryobacteraceae bacterium, assembly GCA_036272835.1. GTDB lineage: Bacteria > Acidobacteriota > Terriglobia > Bryobacterales > Bryobacteraceae > Bog-105. Next base: position 61,549 of record DATAXY010000024.1, on the reverse strand, counting down.
CCATCACTGCAATCGTGTCGCCCGGCTGCAGTCCAGTCTCATCCAGCCCCCGCAACACACATGCCAGGGGTTCTACCAGCGCCGCATCGCGATACTCCATCCCATCTGGGATCTCATACGTGTTCAGCCGGGCGATTCTCTCCGGCACCAACATGTATTCGGCATATGCGCCGTTATTGAACAGCAGATTCTCGCAAAGATTGAATTGGTTGCGACGGCAGAAAAAGCACACTTCGCAGGGGGCCGAATTTGCCGCCACCACCCGTTGTCCCACGCGGAAATGCCTGACGCCTTCGCCGACCGCAACCACATCGCCGGCCATTTCATGGCCGAACAAGGCCGGCGGCACGATCATCTTGGCGTGGTAGCCCCGGCGGAAAACCTTTACATCGGTTCCGCAAGTCAGCGCCGTACGCACGCGCACCAGCAACTCGCCCGGGCCAGCTTCCGGAACCGGCACGTTCTCTAGGCGAACATCCTCTTTGCCGTATAAAACAGCCGCTTGCATGGTGCTGCTCATTGCAGTTCCTGCGGCCGAACTACTACCTTCAAGGACCGTTCCGATGGATGCATCGCAATGTCGATGCCGCGCGAGATCTCCCTAAGCGGTACACGATCCGATATCAATCGCTCGACCGGCAGCTCGCCGCCAAATACCAGTCGCGCTGATTCGCCCTGCAAATCCACATCCGCGCTATAGGAACCCATAAGCATGCGCTCTCCCACGCAAATGTCCGCCCCCGCCACATCGATCCGCTCTTTGGCGGATGTCTGTGCAAACAGCAGGATCTTCGCCCCCGGCCGCGAAATGCGAAGCGCCTGCTCTACTAAGCCCGGCGCGCTCGTCGCCACGATGACCGCATCGACGCCCCGTCCAGCCGTCACATCCTTCGCACCCCAGTCGAACCCGTCCTGCTTCGGGTCGTAGGCGCGCGCACCCAATTCCTTGGAAAGTTCACGGCGGTGGGCTATGGTATCCGTCGCCAGCACCTGCGCACCTGTACGCCGCACCAGCATCGTGAACACCAGACCGATGGGACCCTGTCCGAGTATGGTCACGGTATCGCCGCTCCGTAGCCCTAACATCCCCAAGCCCTTGAGACAGGTGTTTACCGGTTCCACCCAACAAGCCCGGTCAAACGGCACACCCGCGGGAATGCGCTCCACCCCGCGTTTCACGATCCAGTCCATGACTCGCACATACTGTGCAAAACCACCGCCTGCCGGCTCAAAACCCGCGGTAACTCCAACTCTCTTATAGATCGCGCATTGAGCATAAAGCCGGCGCTCGCAATAGAAACAGTCCCCGCACGGAATGTGATGAAAGACCACTACCGGGTCACCTTCTCGATAGCCATTAACCCCCGCGCCAACCGCCGCCACCACACCAGCAGTCTCATGACCGTAAATCCGGGGCGGGGGGAGGAGATCGTACTCCACCTTCTTCAGATCCGTGTGGCAAATCCCGCAACTCTCAACGCGGACAAGCAATTCGCCCGGACCGATCCGCGGGGTTTCTACCGTCTCCACACCAATCCGACCCTCGCCCCGATACACTGCAGCCTTCATGGAAACGGGTAACCGCTCACTCTCCAGCAGCACTTGGGGATTCGACCTGGATTCGACAACTGACAAGAAATTCTCCTAAAGCCTTTGCCGCCTGTTCACTTCGGCGCTTCAAGTGAAATAACCCTGGGAGCGCCTTCGGATGTGTAAGGGCGTAACTCCCAATTCTCCCACGTGAGAACCTTCCTTCGGTAGTTCGCATCTTGTTCAGGTCCAAGGGAAACGACTCATCGGCTAAATCAGTTACACATTTGATGCAGTAAAACGGTAATTCGGCTTTCCGAGTGCGCGCAAAAACACCAGCCGCCTCCATTTCAATCGCAATCGCACCGGACTTCCCCAACTGTTGTTTATCCAACGCTGAATTTACCACTCGATCTTCCGACATCACTACGCCCTTTACGGCGACTACCTCAACCGTCGCGCAATCCGTTGTCTCGCCTGTGACGGCATCCAGAATCCCCGTGGCCATCACGATCTCGCTCTCTTTCAAGGCGGGATCAAGCGCGCCACAGTACCCTACGCTCACCACGGCTTCCAGACGCGACGATGATAGCTCCGCCACGGTGACCGCACGCATAGCGACCTCCACCGCTTGGGCCGCGAGTTTCGGCCCTGCCCCATTAGCCGCCAGCATTATTCGCCGCCCTTCGAGGACGCCCTCAAAGGCATAGTCCAATGGCCATTTCAATTTCCGCAAGCCAGTCAAATAACAGGCGAACGGCTTCAGTTCAGATGCCTCCGACGCTACATATAGGATTGCCACTAACTTAGTGTAGTCGCCGACGCGAACACAGGTAATGACGAAATTAGACATATACTAGGTTCATGATTTTCCGCACTGCCTTCCTGGGAATCAATCGACTGCATCAGGCGTCTCAAGCAACTTCGAACTTTATATTCGATATCGACCCGAAACTCCCCCATGTCACCGGACCACCTTTGCTGATGGGGTAGCGCGATGCCTCGTTCATTGTCTGCTCTTCATTGCTCGATCCCGCGCACTCCGATGGCCGTTAAGCGTACTCACGACGCTTTGAGTCGCAAGCTCCCACTGCAGGCGTTCGACCAAGGCATTGCGCTACCCCCTCTGGCGCCGGCTTGCCAAGCAATTCAGTTGCAACTTTCCAGGTGATTTTGCCATCGGAGAAGTTGCCATCAATTTGCGTACGCCAGACCGCTGATACGTGCTCTAATTGAGTTTTATCTATCGCACCAAGGAGTAATTTTTCTGAAATGATCAAGGTTGCCGCCGCTGCGCAAGTGCGCGAGCCCGCCGATCGCTGGACCATAACGGATTCAGCGGAGTTGTACGACGTTGCCAGTTGGGGCAAAGGATATTTCTCCGTTGGCGAAAACGGCAATCTTTTCGTCCATCCCGCCAAAGAGGCAGACCGGCGCATCGATCTTAAGCAACTCGTCGATACACTTCAATGGCGCGGCATCTCGCTGCCCATCCTCATTCGCTTTGCCGAAATTCTGAAACATCGTCTGGGAGAATTGCACGCCGTCTTCGATTCCTCCATCCGGGAGCACAACTACCAGGGCGGCTATTGCTGTGTCTATCCCATTAAAGTGAATCAGCAACGGCAGGTGGTTGAAGAGGTCTTCAACTTTGGCCGCGAATATCGCTTCGGCCTCGAAGCCGGATCCAAGCCCGAACTGCTGGCCGTGCTCGCCGTAGCCGATAACGACACGCCCATCATCTGCAACGGATTCAAAGATGACGAGTATATCGAGATGGTCATGCTGGCCAAAAAAGTCGGCCGCCAGATTACGCCCGTAGTCGAAAAATACACCGAACTGGAGCTCATCGCGAAGCATGCCGAGAAGGTGGGCGTAAAACCGGCTATCGGCATTCGAGTCAAGCTTGCCAGCCGCGGCTCAGGCCGTTGGAAATCCTCCGGCGGATATCGCTCTAAATTTGGCCTTACGGTCACGGAAGCTCTCAAAGCGGTCGAGTTCCTAAAAGAACGCGGGCTTGAGAGCTCGCTCGAACTCCTTCACTTCCATCTCGGCAGTCAAATCACAAATATCCGCCAGATCAAAGGCGCGGTTGTCGAAGCAGCGCGCATTTATGTGGATTTGAAAAAACTCGGCACTGGCCTGAAGTATCTCGACGTAGGCGGTGGGCTTGGCATTGATTACGACGGCTCCCAAACCGACTTCGAATCGAGTGTCAATTACACCCTTGAAGAGTACGCTCGCGATATCGTCTATCACATTCAAAGCATCTGCGACGAATCCGACGTGCCGCACCCCACCATTGTCACCGAAAGCGGCCGCGCCATCGCCGCCTACCATAGCGTTCTTGTCTTCAACGTCCTTGGTGTCAGTGGATTCGGTGAAGAGGTCCTGCCGTCCAGCGTTCCTGAAGACTCGGAGCAGTGCCTCATCGACCTGTTCGAAACTCACAAGTCCGTCAGCAAGAAGAATCTCCTGGAAAGCTATCATGACGCTCAGCAGGCGCTCGATTCCGCGCTAAATCTTTTCAACCTCGGCTATCTCACGCTCGACCAGCGCAGTATTGCCGAGAATCTTTATTGGTCCATTTGCCAAAAGATTTTTAAACTCGCCGGCGAACTCGATTACTTTCCTGAAGAGCTGGAAGGCATGGATGGTCTGCTTTCAGATACCTATTTCTGCAATTTCTCACTTTTCCAAAGCATGCCCGATAGTTGGGCGGTCAAGCAGCTCTTCCCGATCATGCCCATTCACCGGCTGAATGAATTGCCGATGCGCCGCGGCATTCTCGGCGACATTTCATGCGATTCCGACGGCAAAGTCGATCAATTTATCGACCGGCGCGATGTGAAGAAGACGCTGCCCTTGCACTCCTTCAATCCCGATTCCCCGTACATCCTCGGGTCTTTTCTCATTGGCGCATACCAAGAGATACTTGGCGACCTGCACAACCTGTTCGGCGACACTAATGCGGTCCATGTGAGCCTCGACCAGCACGGCGATGTAGTCCTCGAAACTGTCGTTCAAGGCGACACCGTCCGCGAAGTCTTGAACTACGTTCAATATAATTCCCAGACCCTGCTCGATGAATTCCGCAAGGACGTCGAGTTGGCTGTCCGTGAACAACGTATCGGCTATGAAGAGTCCGGCCGCCTGCTGAAGTTCTATGAGGAAGGCCTTCAGGGCTACACGTACCTCGAACAATAGACTGGCCTCCGCAGGCTCATTCCGGCTTAACCTCGCGCCCAGGCAGGCTGCTTCGGCGATTCGCTGTAAAAGCATTTTTCGGCTAGTCCGTTTTGGCAGTCGCGCGCAAATAGAATCGTAGAAGCCAGCAAAGACATGTCTATAGGCAGCGGTTCAATTCGCCTCGCCCAAAACGTCCATCGGCGATAATGTGAGTTTCGGCGCCGGGTTTGAGGACTCCCGTTTGTTTAATACCTTCGCCTCGTGTGCGTGCCTTCTTGCCTTGAGCGCAGCGATTTTCGACGTTGACCACCCGCTCGGGCTAGAGTTCCTTCATCGGAACTCGCCCACATCGCAAAAGTACTTGATCGAGACCATGGGCGGCGGCATTGCGTTGTTCGACTATAACAACGACGGGCTGCTTGACATCTTTGTGGTGAATAGCGGGCGCTTGACAGATCGCATGACGTCTCCCGAAGACTTCGATCGCCACGATCCTAAATACTGGAATCGTCTCTATCGTCAGAACCGCGATGGGAGCTTTACCGATGTGACGGAATCAGCCGGCCTTGCGAACGCCGGCGACGGCAACTATGGGATGGGTGTAGCCGCCGCCGACTATGACAACGATGGATATACGGATCTGTATGTCACCAGCTATGGCAAAAACATTCTCTACCACAACAACGGGGATGGAACCTTTACTGACGTGACACAAAAGGCGGGCGTAGCGGCCGGCGGCTGGTCCGTTTCCGCGGGATTCTTCGACTATGACAACGACGGCCGCCTTGACCTGTTCGTAACGCGTTATATGAAGTGGGACACCGCCCACAGCAAAGTCTGCGCCCGGAACTCCTACTGTCCGCCGGGCGATTTCCCGGCGACTACGAACATTCTGTATCGTAACCGTGGTGACGGCACTTTCGAAGACGTCAGCCAGCGTTCCGGAATTGCCGATAAGAAAGGCCGCGCTTTAGGAGTGGCTTTCAATGACTACGACGGCGATGGCTTCCCCGATGTATTTGTTGCCAATGACGGTATGCAGCAATTCCTGTTTCACAACAACGGCAACGGCACGTTCACAGAGAACGGCATGGAAGCCGGCGTCGCGCTTACCGACGATGGCAAACCGTATTCTGGAATGGGCGTCGATTTTCGTGATTATGACAACGACGGCAAGCCCGATATTATCGTCACCGATCTTGCAAGGCAGGTCTACGCTGTTTACCACAATGATGGAAAGGGAAGCTTCAGCTATCGTAGCCTTGAGACCGGATTGGGTTCATTGTCAGCCGGAAGCTCCGGATGGGGAGTTCGATTTGCAGACTTTGATAACGATGGCTGGAAGGATCTGTTTGTCGCTCAAGGACACGTAATGGATAACATCGAGGCCATCGATCCGTCTCTGCATTATCGTGAGCGTCCCATGCTCGCCCTTAACCACAATGGTCGATTCGAAGCGGCCGATCCCGGGAGCGATGCCGCCGTTGCGGGCCGTGGCGCGGCTTTTGGCGACCTGAACAACGATGGCTGGATGGACGTAGTCATGACTGTTCTAGGCGGAAGACCAATCGTGTTCCGCAATCGCGGTGGCAGGGCGCATTGGATCACGATATCCCTCATTGGAACTCATAGCAATCGTGATGGTTTGGGAGCGCGAATTCAGGTCAATGGAAAATCTCAGTACGCCACCTCGAGCGGCAGTTACTTATCGGCAAGCGACAAGCGGGTGCATTTCGGACTCGGCGCATCTAAGACCGCGAATATTACGATCAACTGGCCATCCGGCGTTCATCAGAGTCTGGAGAATGTGCCGGCAGACCAGTTCATTCAAGTCAAGGAAGCGGAGCAGTAATGATCTGTACGATCCTTTTGACGCTCGGTTTGGCTTGGCAGACTCGTACGCCTGAAGTTGTGCAGCACGTGCAGGCCGGGATGGCGGCTCAGAAACAGGGCCGCTTGGCCGAAGCGATTGTCGAATTTCGAAAAGTAACGGAATTGGATCCCAAACTGCCCGCAGCTTTTGTCAACCTGGGCGCTGTCTATATGCAGGACCATCAATACAGTCAGGCGATCGCACCGCTCAAGCGCGCTCTTGCATTAAAAGCGGATTTGATCGGCGCGCAGCAGATGTTGGGATACGCGTTGCTATCCAGCGGTTACGCTGCGGAATCCATCCCGTATCTTGAAAAGGTTCACGCTCAAGATGCGCTCGGCATCGCGCAGGTGAGAGTAGGCCGATTCCCGGAAGCGGTCGCAAATCTAACTGCTGCACTGAAGAGTAGGCCCAACGATCCGGAACTGCTCTACTATCTCGGCCGCGCCAGCGGTCTGCTCTCCAAGGAAGCCTTCGATACGCTGGAATCTTCGTTTCCCGATTCGGCGCGAGCGCATCAGGCGCTTGCAGAAAACTACGCCGTGCTCCGGCAGGTTCCCACGGCGGAGAAGGAGTATCTCGCAGCGCTTCGCCTGCGCCCGGATACTCCTGGCATTCATCTTGCGCTTGGGGACCTGTATGTGGCCGCATCTGAATGGCCCAAGGCCGAAGAGCAATTTCGCGCCGAGGCAAAACTTCAGCCGGGGGATGCAGAGCCCGCATACCGCTTGGGAAACGCGCTGCTCCAGCAAGGTAAGATCCAGGACGCTAAATCCGAGCTCGAGCGAGCGGACCGCTTGCGGCCCGGCATGCCGGAAACTCTTTATGCCCTTGGTAAGGCACAATCCCTCAGCGGAGACATGACGGGCGCTGAAAAATCCTGGCGGCAAGTCATCGCGCTTGAAAAGAAGAGCTCCCTTGCGGAGCAAGCTCATTTCGGCCTTGCTGGTTTATATCGAAAGCAGGGGAAGACAGAAGAAGCCGAACGCGAAATGCAGGCGTATCGACAACTCCAAAAATAAGACGGGCTGGATGATCTCCCGCCCGTCTGCCGCGATTGCAATTTGTCTAGTATGTCAGCCGCAGTGCAAATTGCACCAGCCGAGGGTTGTTCAATTGCGAGGTGATCACTCCGAAGGATGAGGACCCTAGCGCCTGGTTGGGGTAGCCGAACTGCACTCTATTGAAAATGTTGAAGAACTCCGCCCGGAACTGCAGTGTTGCCTTGTTTTCGGGAGCTAACGGGAAATTCTTGAATGCTGTAAAGTCCCAGTTCGCTATGCCGGGCGAGCGCAAGCCCGGATCGTTGCGGCTCTCGTCGCCGAAAGTGAACGCCGCAGGCTGAGCGAAACATGAGGTATTGAAGTATTCATCCAGCTTCGACGTGATGGAACCGGAAATCGTATCGTTACAGCCCGCGACGACATTTGGTCTTTGACCGCCGCCGAAGGAATTACTGTTATTAGAGTTAGTCGTCAAGTGAAGTGGGAACCCACTCTGCAAAGTCGTTATGCCCTCTGCGCCCCACCCGCCGATCACCGCATCAACGAAATGATTCGCGTTGGTAAGGAATTTACGTCCTTTACCCACCGGAACATCTAAAACATAGCTGACAATCAGGCGCTCCGGCGTGTCGAACGACGCCAAGGACTTATCGGCGCTTATATTGTTCCAATCCTGTATGCCACCGACGCCACCGGCTTCGAGCCAGCTTGAAATCGTATCTGTATTGCTGATCAGCTTCGAGTGGGTGTAAGCAACCATGATGGAGGCGCCCCCCGAAAATCTCTTTTGTGCCTTTATCTGAAGCGATTCGTACGTCGAATTGAATACGCCCCAACCTAGGTCCCCGAGACCGTTGTATTCCGGATAGGGGCGCAGGAGCTGACCGTATTGCACGGTTGGCTGTGACAAGGGCGAACCGGGCGCCGTTATGTTTGGATAGTAAGGATTCGGAACGTTCTGCAGGAGCTGATTGCCCAGGGACAGATACTGGTCCGGAAGCTGATCAACCTGAGTTCCGTCTAGAGGCAGGTGCGTGCCTTTTGATCCGCCATACGCAACGTCAATCAGAAACCCGTTGCCGAACTGCTGTTGTAGGTCGGCGTTCCATTGCTGCGCGTATCCGTACGGATTCCCTAGCTGCGTTTCGCCGGGTCCGGTGCCAAGTAATGTTTGGGCGTAACTTGCGCTTCTGCCCGGCGGTGGGATAATGCCGCTCGCGAACGGATTCGTGGCCGTGTAGACACCGCTTCCAACCACCGCCGCGCCGGCTGAGCAACTCGCCGGGTAACAGGCCGGTACGCCGGTGTAAACGGACTCGAGCACCGGGGTCGTGAAGCTGTTAATGGCATCGTTGTTCGGGGCATAGTCCCAGGCAACATCGTTCGGCAGCCAGAAGATGCCATACCCGGCATGGAATACAGTCGACTTGGTGATTTGATACGCGGTGCCAACGCGCGGTGCAAACTGTTTCCAATCCGGGTTGATATTACTTCGATTGCTATCCCCTGGCGCATCGACCAGATCGATGTTGCCGGGAGCGCTAATGCCGTCGGATGCCAACAAGGCGTTCGGTTGGGTGGGATTGAAGTACGATAACCGATTGAAGCGTTCCGTCCACGGCCCCGAATGTTCCCATCGCACGCCCAGGTTAAAGGTCCATTTCGACGTAATGTGCCAATCGTCGTTAAAGAAGAGGGCGGGATAGAGCTGCAGGCCGGCAACTAAGGCCGGGCTGCTGGCGCCGCCGCCTGATGATGGATAGCCGAGGAGAAATGTCGCAAATCCCAACCCGCTGCCCGCAGTGTTATACGCGTTCCCCGCAGTCAGGTCGGGATTGAAATCGAAGATACCGGTAGGTGTGTTCGATTGCGCATAGTTGTGAGTCATCCGCAGAAACTCTCCGCCGAATTTAAATGTGTGTTTACCCATGATCTTCGTCAGAGTTGCGGCGGCGCGGTCGTTGTCATTACGGTCAATGATGATGCTGCCCGCGCCTTGACTGCCAAAAGTCCCGTTCGTATCGAAGCCGTTAATCACCGGTATGGGCAGATCAAGGAATGTGGCCTCACTGTTATAAGCGGCTGGCCAGCCAAGTTTTGTCAGGTTGTAGCCGAGTGTCTCGGGAATGCGATTGTAATCGAGCCGCTGATAGCTCAGCCGTATTTCCATGATTGTCGTGGGGTTGAACGAATAAGTATCGCCTAAAACAAAATTATTCGTGTTGAACGTTTCGGTGCAGCGATCCTGGCACACGCCATCGCCAAACGGATCGGTCGGCAGGTTCAAGTTGCCCCAATAGCTATACCGTGCTGTGATGTGCTGTTTGTCCGATACGTTCTGGTCGATGTGAACCACGGTCTCGTTATTGCCGCCACCCTGGCTACCGTTCCCTATCCAATTGCCGACGCCTTGTGCGTTGCCCGGGGCATTCGGTGCTGGGTAAAGATTCAACCAGACCAGCGCAGTTGGATTAATGCGATTGGTTGGGATAATGTTGCCGGCAAAAGGCGTCCGAGTGCCCGCTGCCACACCTGCTCCGCAGGACGGCGTTCCGGGCGCGCCTGTACCGCAGGTTGTTAGCGGGTCATAGATATTCACACCTTGGGATGCCGCTAACCCGGAAAGATTACCAGTCCGCTCCAGCGCGGTTGGCACTGTTTCTGTGTAAGAAACCCCCTGCCGAAGCCGGAAACCTTCGTAATCCACGAAGAAGAACGTTTTATCTTTACCGTTATAGATCTTCGGAATAATGATGGGACCGCCGACATTGAATCCAAACTGATTTTGTGTAAATGCCCCGCGCTGGACCCCGGCCTCGTTATCGAAGAAATCGTTCGCGTCCAGGTCCCGATTCCTCAGGTATTCCCAAAGCGTGCCATGCAATTGATTGGTCCCTGACTTAGTTGTGAAATTAACAACGCCTCCCGCGAAACGGCCGTACTCGGGTGACAGATCGCTTGTCGCTACTTTGAACTCCTGCAGAGAATCCTGCGTCGGGATCATGGCCGTTATATTGAGATAACTTCCATTTACCGGTGATCCGTCCAGCCATACCGTGCTCTGGCCCGCCATGCCGCCACCGACTTGATAATTACCGAACGCGAACGGGTTTTGGCCGTTGGCGTTCTCCATCGCTCCGCCCTGCGGCACCACCGACGGAACCAGCGCCATCAAGTTCAATGGATTGCGACCGTTTAGCGGTAGCGTGTTCGTCATGCGCTGATCAACGACCTGGCCCAACGATGAAGTATCGGGGCTTAACAGTGGAGTCTGTGCCGTGACCTCGACTGTCTGGGTTATCTCGCCCACTTGCAACGCGACGTTGATTTGGGTTGTCGTCATCGTCTGCACGATAATGGACGTTCTTAGAAATCTCTTGAACCCCGCCTTTGCTACTTCAACGCTATATTGGCCTGGTGCAAGATTCACGAATTGGTAGAGACCCTCCGAATTCGTGGCGTCGGTGCGCTTTTCGTTGGTACCGAGGTTTGTTAAGTTCACTGGCGTTCCCGCCACTCCCGCTCCTGTCGGATCAGTCACGGTGCCTACGATGGATCCGTATGTGGTTTGGGCATCAGTTGGAGCAACAGCGGCTACTACAAGGAGCGCTGTTAAAGCGGACAAGCGGCATGCGCTTTTTAACATGGTTCGACAACCCCTCCCGGAAGGCGAGTTGAACTACGTAAGACTAACTCCCCGAGAGTTATTTATCATTCCGTTGCAAAGAAGTCAATTCATTAATAGCGCATTAAAGTAACAATACGTGAGCCTAGTATGGATAAGCTAGGAATAAATACCTACATGAACATTTTGCATACGGCCAATCACGTAAAAGTGCGTTGGACAGCGGACAGTACAGCTACCTTCAGGCAGGCATCTCTAGAAAAACACTTTCAGCGCAAGCTGGACGATGCGCGGAAAATTGTATTGCTGGTCATTTACGGTTCCGAATCCGTTCCATACACCGCCCTGATAAACCGCTGGCCCCTTTGTCGGGTCGGTCTGGACAGCCTGGCGAAGCGCGGTATTGGTTATGTTGAGCGCGTCCGCGCGAAATTGCACTCGTACCGATTCCCAGATCAAGAAATCCTTCAGTACGGACACATCCAGATCGGGGACCGATGGAGCGCGTACCTGGCCAATCCGCTGAGGAAGGTAGTTCAGGAAGTAGGGTGAAATGGTGGAGTTTGTGATCCAGCAACCTGTGGGAGACGTTTTGCCGTTGTATTGATAGCTGTAGTTGTTATACAAATAATCCGAATTCGTCGATCCGCCGTTAGGCGCATAGGGATGGTCGCACTGGTAGTCATTGCCCTGACTGATCCCCAACGGGAAACCGGTCTGTATGGAAGTTACCCAGTTGATGTTCCAATCGTTCACGACTTGGCCCAGTACGCCGTGAGCCATAAAGTGCTTGCCCTTGCCGACCGGGAGCGCATATTCGGCAGTCATGGTAAACACATGCGTGCGGTCTGTCGGAACAAGCTGATAAAGGAGATTCGCATCCTGGTACGGCCAGCCGTTGATATAGCCATTCTTCTGCATTGTCTTCGAATAGGTATACGATGCCTGGAAGCTGAAGCCTTGGGATAGCTGCTTGTTGACCTTTACCTCCAGCGCGTTATATCGCTCCTTTCCAAGAGGATCGTCATATTGACCGATCAGGTTGAAATCCGAATAAGGGGTCATCAACGCCTCGGCATTAATAGTCGGATTCTGGCCCCTCGCGGACGTGATCGGCTCTACGCCGTAATAGGGATTCGGCACCTGCTTGCTGAAATAATTGGGATCGGCCAGGGCGTTTTCGTATTGCGAAAGCGGCATGGTGCCGTTCAGCCAAACGGTACCTCCGCTGCTGCTTGCTGTGCCGTTGCGCAATCGATCGGTATAGTTGCCAACATAACGCGCGTCCAAAACCATCCGCCCGGGCAGCTCGCGCTGGAAGCCAAAAGAGAAGATCTGCGACCGGGGAATTCTTCGCTGAGGAAAATCGACCGCGAGCTGATTGCCGATGTTCGTTAGCAAGCCAAGATTGTTGCCCGATGGGGCGAGTACGCCGTTTGGATACGGATTGCCGCTGGCGAAGTAATCGGTGGGCGTGACGCCATCTGACTCAGTGGTGACGTAACCGGTGTTTTGGGTGGCGCCATAATCATTGCCGCCTTCGAGTCCCACTGCATATTCGATGCCATATCCGCCGCGGATGACTGTCTTGTGATTCAGGCTATATGCGAAACCGAATCTTGGCTCAATATTTGAGTAATCCGTGTTGTAAGCGTTTCGCGGCTGCCCATTTACTCCCGTAAATTCCAGTCCGCCGTAGGCGACTTTCAGAGAGTTAGGATCGATGCCCGCGGCAGTCCAGGCGGCGATGTTTGCAGGATTGTTCACGTTGGCTTGAAATACCGGGTTATTCGTGATGGGATTCACGCACGTCATGCATATCCCGCGATTCAGATAATTGTGATGCTCCCGGGTGCCAACTTGCACGTCGTACCGTAAACCAATGTTCACCGTCAATCGAGGAGTTACTTTCCAGTCGTCCTGCACATAAGCGGCCCAGGCCGGAGTATAGTCGAACAGCGTATAGTTATCATCCACAGACCCGCTGTCCGGGTATCCGAGCAATAGATCGGCGACATCGAAACCGTCCTGAACATTGCTCGAGCAATTCGGGCATTTATTCGCCTGCGTTGGATTGTATTGCGTGACCGAGGAAGCAAAGGTGAAGACGCCACTTGGATGGCCGACTGAATTTGGGTTGGCTTGTGTATATTCGGCGACCTCACCGCCAAAGTGGATGGTGTGATTGCCTATGGTCTTGGTCCAGTCATTATCGAAGTAGAAGTTGTTGTACACCCAATCGGTAATGCTGTTGCCTACTACGCTGGTAAATCCGCCATTACCCGACATCGTGATTTCCGGCAGGTCAGCGATGGGCTGAGTCGGGATGAGCGGCATGTTGAGTCCGATCTTGCTGGCCGGCTGGGCGGACGTTAAGTTTCCGTCGGTCCCGTTTTCCACGAAACGGCCAAACGACAATTTGAAATCGGCCAACATAGTAGGCGAAAAGATATGTGTCATATCCTGGCTGGCGGTCAAGTCCTGGCGCATGTGGGCGCAGTTGCACTGTTCGGCCACGCCAGAGAAGCCGTTTTCATTCCGGTTTTCCGTGCCATGCTGGAACGCGAACAGGCTATACCAACGAGTCTTGTCGCTGGTGTCATAGTCGACGCGCACCATCGGCTGGTTGTAGTCATATACGTCCGGTGTGTTGGTAACGAAATTGCTATTCAGCGACGCGCCGCCGCTATTGGGCGCTGGATAAAGTTTCAAAAGAGCCGCGCCGGCCGGGCTAATTCGGCTAACCGGAACGGTGTTGTTCGGAAATATCGTTCGCGCATAGTTACTCCCGGCGCAATTGGCGAGTGACCCGCCAGGAGACAGGCACACCGTAGTCAAAGGATCGTAGATCTGATACGCGACGCCGCTCTGTGCGGTGTTATTGAAGTTCACTCCGTTGGCCGTGGGCTGAAGATAGGTGGGGACAGTACTCGAAACCGTGGTGAACGGGATCGATTCGCGATAGCCTTCATAGCTTCCGAAGAAGAAAATCTTGTTCTTTTTCACTGGACCGCCAAACGTGCCCCCGAACTGGTTCTGATGAATCATGGACTTGGGCAGGCCAGTGACATTGTTTTCAAAGTTGTTGGCATTCAGATGTCCGTTTTCGAAGTAATCGTAGGCGTCGCCGTGATACTGGTTGGTCCCCGACTTCATAACCATGTTGACCGTGCCCCCACCCGTCCGCCCGTAACGTGCATCGTAAGTGGTGGTCATCACGTTGACTTCCTGGAGCGCGTCCACATTCGGCGCTATTTCCCACGTCCCTTCGCCCTGCGATCCACCGCCTTCTTGAATAGTCATGTTGGTGCCGTTTAACGTGAATTGCTGGTAATTCTGGACTCCGCCACCCAATGTGTAATTGTTGGAAACGTCCCACGCTCGCGTCCCCGAATAACCGGATGCGCCGAACTGCGTTTGCGCGAACTGCGAACCGGGGGTTGTGCCAAGAAGCGTATAGACCTGACGCCCGTTCAACGGCACGTCCGAAAGCTCGCGTTGCGTCAAAATTGTTCCCCCGGACCCGTTAGCGGTTTCGAGCAATGGCGGAGCGGCGGTTACGACAACGGTTTGGGCGGAGGAACCAATATGGAGTTGGAAATTCAATCCAAACGACTTCGCCGCTTGTAACACGACGTTCGCTTGCACCCGTTTTTCGAAGCCCGGTGCGGCGACCGTGACGGTGTAGGTCCCCGGCAGCACGTACGGAATAAAGTAATCCCCCTTGCCGGTCGTCGTGACAGTGTATTTCTGTTGGGTAGCGGTATTGACCGCCTGCACTGTGGCGCCCGGGATGAGAGCGCCCGACGGATCGGTTACCGTGCCCGTCAACGTGGCGCGAAACTCCTGCGCAAATAGACCGGGCAAGAAAACGAGCGTGCTGAGAAGAACGAGACTGGTTTGTCGGGTAATTTCTTGGAATAGTGACATGACTAAACCTCTTGAGGCGCAATTCAAATGCGGTGTAAGTTGGCGCCCCTGGAAGGCGAGCTGACCGTCGGAGGCCGGGCTCTCAGGTAGTATTTATCACTCTATTTAAATGAAGTCAATAATTTGTCCGATGAATAAATAGATATACGAGAATCGTTAGGTATAACTACTTATTCGTTTTGGAGTAACTTTTTCTGAATCTCCGATAAGGCGCGAAAAGCGAAAACAACGCGCTATCATAGACTTGTTAGTCCGTGTCGAGTTCTTTTCTGCCGTAGCTTGATTTACTACGGTGCGCCGGTCGCGAAGAGGGGTCTGTTTTCCGCGGCCCAAATACCTTCGAAATCCACAAAGTAGCCCGGAACGTATCGGCTGCACGCTGCATTTCTGCTTCGTGGTGCTTCGATTCCCGGCCAGCATCGCCACCGAATCCACCAAGCAACCCGCCAGAGGCGCCGCAATCCGAGTGCAGCATTAGGATGACAAGCTCCTATCCTCGTTATACAGTGTCTAGGAGTCCACTATGAACAGTAACAAGGCTTTAGTTACCGCCCTTAGCGTAGCGATCCCGGCGCTGTTGGGGCACGCGCAAACACCCGCCGCCACGACTCCCGATATTGACAAGGTCCAGGCGCAGTTGCAGGCTGATAGCAAGAAACTGGCGGATTGGCCGAATCTGGCCCGCTATCGCGACGAGGACGAGAGGATTCGCCCTGGCACGGATACGGCGGTCTTCATGGGCGATTCCATAACGGACGGTTGGGGCCGTAAATATGGTGAATTTTTTCCTGGCAAGCCATATTTGAATCGCGGAATTAGTGGGCAGACGACGCCGCAAATGCTGCTGCGCTTCCGTCAGGATGTATTGGACCTAAAGCCGAAAGTTGTCGTGATTCTGGGCGGCACCAACGACATCGCCGGCAACACGGGCCCCGAAAGCCTTGAGGAGATCGAAGGTTACCTGCAGTCGATGACGGAATTGGCCCAGGCCGATGGAATTCGGGTGGTGTTGTCCTCGCTGACGCCAGTCTGCGATTGCCAGAACATTCAACAGACGGTGCGGCGTTCTCCCGGCAAAATCATCGCCATCAACGCCTGGATGAAAGCTTATGCGAAGAGAAGAGATGCGGAGTATCTGGACTATTACGACGCGACGATCGACGAAAACAAGATGTTCCGCAAAGACTTGACCCGTGACGGGCTCCATCCAAACGCGGAGGGATATGCCGTGATGGGACCGCTTGCGGAAAAAGCGATCTCACGCGCGCTGGAAAACCACTAGCCTGTCGGCTAACATGTGGTTAACGCCCTGTGCAAACCAGGCGCGGCCAAGGAGTCTCTTTTCCGGTGTCCAGCTTTGTCACCGATAGCCGTTCCAGCGCCGCCGGCGCGACACGAGCATCCATTCCGTTGCCCGTTTTCTTTGGGAGCACGATACTTTCAAGCGCCTGCCTGCTGTTTTTAGTGCAGCCATTGGCATCCAAGCTGATCCTGCCCTGGTTCGGCGGTTCGGCCGCGGTGTGGACCACCTGCATCTTGTTCTTTCAGACGGGCCTGCTGCTCGGCTATCTGTATGCGCATGGTTTAGCCCATCTTGGCTTAGTGACGTCTCTGGGATTAAAGCGCCAAGCCATCGTCCACACCGTACTGTTAGTGCTGAGTTTTTTGGCATTACCGATTCTGCCAAACGCGATGTGGGTCCCGAGTCCCGGCGAAGATCCCACGTGGCGGGTCTTCGGAGTACTCGCCACGTCGGTAGGCATGCCGTATTTGTTGTTATCGTCCACCAGTCCGCTGTTGCAGAGCTGGTTCGCGAGAACGCAGGAAGGCATTTTGCCGTATCGATATTTCGCATTGTCCAACGCGGGTTCATTGGCCGCTCTAATTGCCTATCCGATTGTGGTGGAACCGTATCTGACGGGGCGCCAACAGGCGTGGTTCTGGTCCGCATCGTATGTCCTGTTTGCCATCCTCTGCATTGGAACGGCGTGGCTGGCGGTCGCTCATGGGAGTTCGGCAACGCCGCCGCGCAAGGTAGATGTTGAAGAGGCGCAAGCCGATGCGCCCTCATCTCGACCCCCAATTTTTCTATGGCTGGCGCTCCCGGCCTGCGCCTCTACACTGCTGCTGGCAGTAACAAACTTACTAACTCAGAATGTTGCTCCGATGCCGTTCTTGTGGGTCTTGCCGCTGAGTCTCTATCTCCTGACCTTCATCCTCTGCTTTGAGAACTCGCGGTGGTATAAACGCCGGTTGTTCCTGCCTCTGAGCCTACTCGCGCTGGGGTTCTTGGGCCATGGTTCCGGTCCGCAACGCTATGAGTCGATCCGCATAACAATCGTCGTGTCATGTATGGCTCTGTTCGTGTGCTGCATGTGCTGCCACGGCGAAGTCGCGAGACTGCGGCCGGACACGCGCCGGCTCACCGCTTATTATCTATGTTTATCCGGCGGCGGAGTCATCGGCGGGCTGTTCGTAGCTCTGCTTGCGCCCCATCTGTTCCCCGCGTACTATGAATATCCCATCGCGTTCTGTGGATGTGCCCTGCTGTTGCTTGGCATGGCTTGGCGCGATTACGGGAAGTGGATTCGCGATCGAACTGGATTGCCGCTTTGGGTGCTCGCCTTCGCCGCCACGGCCATGCTGATGATCTACGTTTGCCGGGAGAGTTATGAAGAGACAGACGGGGCGCGATTGCTGGTGCGCAATTTCTATGGTGCGCTGCGAGTCACCGATTTTCGCAACGACGATCAGGTCCTGGAGCGCGAACTTACCCACGGCACCATCATTCATGGGATTCAGTTGCTGAATCCCTGGCTGCGTCGCAAACCAACAACGTACTATGCGCCCAATTCGGGCATCGGTTTAACGTGGAAAATCTTGGCAGATAAGGGTCCACTCAAGATGGGAGTCGTGGGCTTGGGGGCCGGCACGCTCGCTTCTTATGGCCGAAAAGGTGACACGATCCGTTTCTATGAGATCGATCCGCAGGTGCTGGCAGTCGCAAACACTCAGTTCACTTTTCTCGCGGATTGCCCGGCGCATCACGACGTGGTGTTGGGGGATGCGCGACTGGTGCTTGCGCGGCAACCGGACCAGCAGTTCGATATTCTGACGATCGATGCATTTTCGGGCGATGCCATTCCCGTCCATCTGCTGACCCGCGAGGCTTTTCAGATTTACTGGCGGCATTTGAAACCGGACGGTGTACTCGTGGTACACATTTCCAACCGCTATATTGATCTGGCGCCGGTCGTGGAACTGGCTGCGCGCGAGACGGGCAAGACCGCGCGGCAAGTCGATAATGCCGATGACGACAGCACGGAAACCTATTCGTCCAGTTACGTCCTTGTCACCAGCCGCGCAGGATTTTTCGATTCACCGCTACTGAAGAATGCGAAATTCAAGATCGCTGTTCCGCCAGGGATGCATGTATGGACGGACGATTTCAGCAATTTGTGGCAGGTGATGCATTTTAAATAGAGCCATCGAATTACGCAACAGCGCCAAGCCCATTCTTCTCGACCAGCGATAGCAGCTTTAGCGAAGCTCCGGAGGGGCGCTTTTCGCCGCGCTCCCACTTACTGACAAGACTGCTTGTTACATTCAGATAGTTGGCGAAGACAGCTTGGCTGACGTGTTCCCGCTCTCGGATCGCCCTAATCTCTTCAGGCCTCAATGGACGAATCGGCGTGAGACAGGTATCATCGAAACGCCGCAGAGTCTGTTTGTCGATGGCTCCAACAGCATGCAAGGCCTCCATGGTTTCATGGATGGCCGCCATCGCATCACTTGGATATCGTTTGCTCATTCGTTCTTGACCTCTGTAAAGTCGCCTCTCTTCAACAGTTCCGTGAGCTGCTTTTCCGTCAACGCCAGCACGTGCTTCGCGGCTTCCTTGAACTGTTCCTTCTCCTTGTCATCGATGTTCGCCCGCTGGCTTTTGGCGAACCCGTACATGAAAAACGCTTTTGCTCCGCGCCTGAAGAAGATAACGGTTCGGTAGCCTTTCGATCTACCCTGCCCCGGTCGGCCAATCCGTTGTTTGATGACCTCACCACCGAGGTCTGCGTCGATCATCCCTTTCTCGGCGCGCGCAACAGCCTCCCGTATGACCGCATCCGCAATCCCTTCCTTCCAGGCAAAGCGTTGAAACCACCTGGACTTGAAGATTCGCACAGATGCGTCCGCTCTTCGTAGTATAGCACCGGGTGCCACAGTTCAAAAAGGTTGGCATTGGCAAACTCTAGCCGGCGACGTCACGCACGCCGTGGAAACCGATACCGCAGACTATTCGCGGCTAATTGCCGCAGTTCCGCGCGCGAAAAGCCAAAGATTTCCGCTGCCAGAGTGTATTCGTGAACCAAATCCGTGAAGAACAGCGCCGGGTCATCCGTGCCAAGCACGATCGGTACACCGGAATCCCACAGGCGCCGCAAAGGATGTTGGGCGAGGCTGCGGACAGCGCCGGTGCAAACGTTACTCGATGGGCAAATTTCGAGCGGCACATCGCGGTTGCGGAGTTCCTCAAGAAGTTCCGGGTCCTCCCGCGATCGAATCCCGTGGCCGATGCGTTCCGCGCCGATGCG
Source organism: Bryobacteraceae bacterium (assembly GCA_036272835.1). GTDB lineage: Bacteria > Acidobacteriota > Terriglobia > Bryobacterales > Bryobacteraceae > Bog-105. Next base: position 41,809 of record DATAXY010000024.1, on the reverse strand, counting down.
CAGAGCTTGCCACACACTAGTCGAATCGGAGACTTCACCGGCGTGCGCGGTTAAGCCCAAGCCTGCCTCCTTCGCCTGGCGATAGAGGCTTTCGAACCAGATGGCCGGTCCGCGCTCTTCGTCTCCGCCAATTCCAATGGCCACAACACCGCTGCCAACGCATTCCCGCGCGATATCAAACACCCTGCTAGCCTCCGGCACGCCGAATTGGCGGACCGCATCGAAAATCCAAGCAACCTGAACGTCCGGAAAGTCCGCTGCTTCGGCGCGCATGGCGTCAAAAATCAGCTCAATGTTTTGCTGTTTCCAGAGAATGACTCCGACAGAGAGGGTAATCTCGGCATAACCGACATTCTGGGCGGCTAACCGCCGCAGCAGATGGCGTGTTGCGAGTCCGTACGCTTCGGGCGAATTCAATTTGCGCGCGATCCAGACATAGGCCTTTAGAAATCCCGCGAAGCCTTGGTAATGAATGTTGGAGCGAATCTCGTCCAGCGAAAGCGATGGATCGATTTCCAGAATCGTTTCGGGTTCCACAGACCCTTCAAGATGTAAGTGAAGCTCAGCCTTGGGGAGATCTCGTAGGAATTGCTGAAGAGGAACGGAGATATCTTCCGCAGGGTCTGTCATGGTTGCAACCGTTCGAGGCTAGCAAATTCTCGTGGTACCGCGGCAAGCGTTTCTCGCCGAACGCACCCCCTGACATAATAAACGTGCGATGACAGAGCAAGAGATGGAAGCGATCGCTGGTGGCTATCACGGCGATGCATTTGGCGTACTGGGGCCGCATCCCTTGGGGAGCGATAGCGGCGATGGGGACCAATGGGAAGTACGCGCATTTCTACCGCACGCCAAATCGGTGGAATTGCGATTGAATGCTGGCGCGGTGCCCATGCTGCAGAAACATCCTGGCGGACTATTTGTGGCGAAAACGGATCGTCATCCGGGCGCCTACACGTTTCACTTGACGGACGACCAGGGAACCTCGGCGGATCTACAGGATGCGTATCGTTTTCAACCACTGCTGAGTGAGTTCGACCTCCATTTGACATCGGAGGGTACCAATTACGAAGGCTACAACTCGCTAGGGGCGCACCCGATCACCGTGGACGGCGTGGCAGGTGTCCGGTTCGCTGTATGGGCGCCGAACGCGATCGTGGTGAGCGTGGTGGGCAACTTCAATGGCTGGGATGCGCGCCGCCATCCAATGCGTATGAGGACAGGGGGAGTTTGGGAGATTTTCATTCCCGGCGTGACGGTGGGCGAGCCCTACAAATATGCCGTGAAGTCGCGATTTCGCGGCTATAGCCAGATGAAGGCAGACCCCTACGGATTCTGCACGGAGGAGCCGCCCAAGTCGGCATCGATCGTCGTCGACCTTGACGTCCATGAATGGCAGGACCACGAGTGGGTGGAGCGGCGCGCGCAAACAAGACTTTTGGACGCCCCCATGTCGGTGTATGAAGTCCACTTGGGCTCCTGGCTCCATGGCGAACTACACCGCCCGCTTACGTACCGCCAGTTAGCGGAGAAGTTAGTGCCCTATGTAAAGCGCATGGGTTTCACGCATATCGAATTGATGCCGGTAATGGAGCATCCCTACTCGCCTTCGTGGGGCTACCAGGGCACGGGTTACTTCGCGCCGACTGCACGGTACGGCAGCCCACTCGATTTCATGTACTTCGTCGATCAATGCCATCAGGCGGGGATCGGCGTGTTTATCGATTGGGTGCCTGCTCATTTCCCCAAAGACGCGCACGGCTTGGCCTTTTTCGATGGGACTGCGCTCTACGAACACGAAGATCCCCGAAAGGGTGAGCACCGCGATTGGGGCACGCTGATCTTCAATTTCGGACGGAATGAAGTCCGGTCGTTCCTAATTTCGAATGCGCTGTTCTGGGTGAAGAAGTATCACATTGACGGGCTGCGCGTGGATGCGGTCGCCTCAATGCTCTACCTGGACTATTCGCGTAACGAGGGTGAGTGGGCGCCGAACATTTTCGGCGGCCGGGAGAACTTGGAAGCAATCGATTTTCTCCGCAAGGCGAACGAGTTGGTGCACCAGGTGCCCGGCGTGGTGACCATTGCCGAGGAATCGACGGCCTTTACCGGCGTTTCACGGCCCGTCTATTTGAACGGCCTCGGCTTCACCATGAAGTGGAACATGGGCTGGATGCACGACATGCTGGCCTATTTTTCGCGCGATCCCATTTACCGCCGCTTCCATCAGAACGACATTACGTTCAGCATGATTTATGCGTTTACCGAAAATTTCGTGCTGCCGATTTCGCACGACGAAGTAGTTTACGGTAAACAGGCACTGCTGAACAAGATGCCGGGCGACGAATGGCAGCGGTTCGCCAATGCGCGAGCATTCCTAAGTTACATGTATGGCCATCCGGGTAAGAAACTGCTGTTCATGGGGAGTGAAATCGGGCAGACGGCGGAATGGAATTATGAAGGGCAGGTAGAGTGGTGGTTACTCGATTATGAAATTCACCGGCAATTTCAGAACTTCTGCGCGGCGCTGAACCAGCTTTATCGAAGCGAGCCGGCGTTATACGAAGTCGATTTCGAATACCGGGGATTTGAATGGATCGACTTTCATGACGCCGAGCATTCAGTGATTTCGTTCATACGGCGTGCCCAGCGGCCGGAAGATTTTGTGGTGGTGGTATGCAATTTTACGCCGGCGCCGCATGAGGAATATCGCATCGGCGTCCCCGGGGCGGGCCTCTACCGCGAGATCTTTAATTCTGACGCCGAGAGTTTCGGTGGCAGCAATATGGGCAACGACGGATACGTTATGGCGGAGGCTACGCCGTCGCACGGGCGTCCGGCATCGGTGAAGTTAGCGCTGCCGCCCTTGGGCGTGATGATGTTCAAGCCAACACGGAGCGAGGAGTAGGGTTGACGCGTAGAACACTGCTACTCTCTGGCCTGGCGGCCGCCGCCCTTCGCATGTGCGCCGCAGACGACGGATCACCCGCGCCCTATGGGGCTCTCCCTTCGCGCCGGCAATTGCGCTGGCACGATCTTGAGACGTACAGCTTCCTTCATTTCACCGTAAACACTTTCACCGATCGAGAGTGGGGCGAAGGCAACGAAGATCCCAACGTGTTTCACCCAACGGCCTTCGACCCGGATTCAATCGTCGAGACACTGAAGAATTCCGGGATGAAGGCTGTGATTCTGACGTGCAAACATCACGATGGCTTCTGCCTCTGGCCCACCAAGACCACCAGGCATTCCGTCCGCAGCAGTTCCTGGCGAAACGGCAAAGGAGACGTGGTAAAGGACATATCGGAAGCGGCCCGCCGCCACGGCTTGTTATTCGGCGTGTATCTGTCTCCGTGGGATCGCAACAATTCAAGTTATGGCACGCCGGCCTATATTCCGCTGTATCGTCGCCAACTTACTGAGTTACTCAGTAATTACGGACCTATTGTTGAAGTTTGGTTCGATGGTGCAAACGGCGGCTCCGGTTACTATGGCGGCGCTCGTGAGACTCGCACGATTGATAAGACCACTTACTACGATTGGCCAAATACTTGGGCGATCGTGCGGACATTACAGCCGCAGGCAGTGATTTTTAGCGATGCGGGCCCGGATATCCGATGGGTTGGAAACGAGAAAGGCTTCGCCGCCCCAACCTGTTGGGAAACGTATACTCCGCGCGGACAAAACGGAGGCTCAGCGGTTCCCGGCGATGTGGATACGAAGCAGTCAGTTACAGGAACGGTGGATGGCGCGGACTGGATGCCTCCCGAGTGCGATGTATCCATTCGGCCGGGCTGGTTCTGGCATCCGAGTGAGAATGATAAGGTTCGCACGCCGGACAATCTGATGGATCTCTATTTCAAATCGGTCGGCCGCGGCGCGAGCCTACTTTTGAACGTTCCCCCTGATCGCCAGGGCCGGATTTATGAAGCCGACGCGGCGTCTCTGCGTGAATTCGGGAGCAGGAGGGATGCGATGTTCCGGACAAATCTAGCGGCGCACGCTCGCATTCGGGCCTCGAATGTGCGCGCGAATAACCGGCGCTTCGGCGCTGAAAATCTTGTCGACGGCAACCGCGAAACGTATTGGACTACCCACGATTCCGCGCGAACGGCGGAGGTGATTTTTGAGTTTCCGGCGCCGGTTACCTTTGACGTTATCCGGATACGCGAAGCTTTGCCGCTTGGCCAGCGCGTTCGGGCATTCTCTGTCGAAGCGGCGGATGAAGGGGGAGCCTGGAAATCTGTCGCTTCGGAAACCAGCATCGGAAACTGCCGTCTGATTCGTCTGGCGAGCAAAGTGACGTCGGCGCGGGTAAAGCTCGCCGTTACTCGGGCAGCAGCTTGTCCGGCGCTTTCCGAATTCGGACTGTTTGCAGGGGCTTGACTCACCCAAACGACAGATGATAGGTTTGGCCAGCCTTGACCGGAAAAACAAATGTTCCGTGTTTTTCCCGGATCGGAATTCGGGCGCCTTGGGTTGTTACTAAGGCCAAATGCTGCCGCGCGGGCGGGCGCAGAGTAACCTCAAAAGATTGGGACGGCCGAATGGTAGTCCCGACCGCCTTCCCATCTTTCCATTCGATATCGATCTCGGCGCCGCCGCGAATGCGTAGTCCACGAACGTTGCCGCTGGGCCATTTGGGCGGCAAAGCCGGCAGCAGGCGAACTTCACCGGCATGGCTCTGCACCAGCATTTCCGCAATCGCGGCGGTGCCGCCGAAATTGCCGTCGATTTGGAAAATCCACCCTTTCCCCGCCGGATGCGTGTCGAAAAGGTTCGGCCCAGTGCTGTGATCGAGTAAGCGGCATAGAGATTCGTGCGCCTTCTCGCCATCGCACAATCGCGCCCATAGCGCGATCGCCCATGCGCGGCTCCAGCCCGTATAAGCGCCGCCCGCAGCCAGCCGCCGTTCGAGCGAAATCCGGCAGGCATTCCAGAATTCGGTTTCGTGTTGCGCCGTGAACTCGCTGCCCGGATACAGCGGGTAAAGATGAGACATATGCCGCTGGCCAGGGACTGCTTCCGGAAAGTCTTTGTACCATTCGAGAAGCTGACCGTAGCTTCCAATTTGGTATGGCGGCAACCGGGAGCGCTTCGTCTCCCATTCGGTTTGCAACTCAGCATCCACGCTGAGAATTTTTGCGGCTCTTGCGCAATTTTGAAATAACTCGCGCAGCAGAGCAATGTCCATCGTGCATCCTGCGCTGGTGGCCGCGGGTTTGCCACTGGGCGCCATGAAGACGTTTTCGGTGGAAAACGAAGGACAGGTTGTGAGATGCCCATGCCCATCGTCGATCAGATATTGCGTATAGAATGCAGCCGACCGTTTCATCAGCGGGTATGCGCGACGCCGCAGGAAATCGTCGTCCTTCGTGAACTGATAGTGCTCCCATAGGTGGGCACATAACCAGGGGCCGCTCATCTCCCAATTGGCCCAGGTGGGATCGCCATGGCCGTAGTCCCCCACCGGGGCCGATTGACGCCATAGGTCGACGTTGTGATGTGAAACCCAGCCCGCGGAAGCGCCGTAATTCACCTGCGCGGTCTTGCTGCCCGTCTGCTCCAAACCGGCGATTAAGTCGAACAGCGGGCGGTGGCATTCGCTGAGGTTACAAGTTTCCGCCGGCCAGTAATTCATCTGCGTGTTGATGTTGACGGTCCAGTTGGAGCTCCACGGAGGCTGGATTTCATCGTTCCAAATACCCTGTAAGTTCGCCGGCTGAGTGCCGGGACGCGAACTCGCGATCAGCAGATAACGCCCGTACTGAAAGTAAAGAGCCATTAGAGACTGATCCGCCAGGTTGGCATCGAATGCTTTCAGGCGTTCATCTGTCGGAAGCGAAGCTGTGGGCCACGAACCCAGATTCAGTGTCACTCGCCGAAACAGCTTTCGATGATCGGCGATGTGGTCGGCAAGCAGGGTGGCATACGGCTTCAATATCGCATCGAGCTGGGGCCGGCAACGGGCGGCGACCGCATCGGCGGTGAGGTCCGGCATGTGCGCGAACCCTTTGTAACCGGTGGCAGCCCCGAACACCAAAACAGCGCTATTTGCTCCTGCAACGCGAAGACTGTCTCCGTCGGCGCGTAGCGTTCCGCCCTCGGCAACGCCGCGCAACCATCCTTCAAAGCGCATGCCCTTCCCGTCCGCATCGTTGTAGATAATCGGGTTCGCCGATCTCACGTAATTGGGGTCGACGTGCGCCGGCGCCTTACCGCTCAGCCGCAAGGTATCAGAAGCTGCCACGGTGCATTGGAAATGCAGCGGGCTATCGAGCGTCGCCACAAATTCCAGCATTCCCGGCTGATCGCACGACAGACGAATAACAAGCACTTGGTCGACCGCCGAGGAGAAGACTTCGCGCGTGTGAGTTGCGCCATTTACCTGATAGGTGACGCGGGCTAAGGCTCTATCCAGATCTAACTCGCGCCGATAGTTCGTCCCCGCGGCATGCGCCATCTTTAAATACAGGTTCCCCATCGGCTGGTACGACTCGTTATAGGGTCCTTGCATCTTCTTACAAACGGCATCCGCTTGGTTATACGCTTCTTCCTGCAGCACCAAACGGCGAATCTCCGGGAGATAGGTTTTCGCCTGCGGATTGTTCCAATCGCGGGGCGCTCCGGACCAGAGCGTATCCTCGTTGATTTGCAGGCGCTCCGTCTCGATGCCGCCGAACACCATTGCGCCCAAACGGCCATTGCCAACCGGCAAGGCATCTGTCCAGATTTCCGCCGGTTGTTTGTACCAGAGCACCAGATTGTTGCTCGCAGGCGATTGAGCCAGAGCATTGGCTGCGCCCAGAGCCGCGGGGATCGTGACGAAGAATTCGCGTCGCGTTTGCATGTGATCTTGCTTCCATTAGATAATGGCAGTTCTGTTGACAGCAGCCTTGTTTTACAGTAATTTCTGTATATAGAGAAATAACGTGATTAGCCTGGAGGAGATCACCGTCATCGAAGCTCCAATCGCTCTCTGTTTCGATTTGGCCCGCAGCGTTGAGGTGCATTTGGCGGGCAATACACACTTCGGGGAGACGGCTATCGTGGCCGACGGCGTTACTTCGGGCCTGTTGTCAATCGGCCATCGCGTTACTTGGCAGGCGCGCCATTTCTGGGTGCGGCAGACGCTCACAAGCGCGATTACGGCGATGGATTCGCCGGTATACTTCCAGGACAAGATGATCAGCGGCGCATTTCAGTCAATGGATCACGATCACTTCTTTCGAACACTTTCCGGCAAGCGAACAGAGATGAAGGATATCTTCCGCTTTGCCGCGCCGATCCCGCTGCTGGGACGCATTGCAGAGGTGCTGGTCCTGCGGAACTACATGCGGGCGTTGCTTCACGAGCGGAACGCGGTGATAAAAGAGATAGCGGAGTCCGGGCGGTGGCGGAATTACCCGCCCTGGAGGGACGAGCGATGCGAGTCGTGATAACGGGCGGGACCGGGCAGGTCGGCGGGATACTGGCGCGCCATTTCCAGGAGCAAGGTCATCACGTGACCGTTATCAGCCGGCATCCGCACCCCCGGGAATGGAAGACGACTCCTTGGGACGGCCTCACCCTTGGCGATTGGGTCTCGGACCTGGAAGGTACCGATGCCTTAATCAATCTCGCGGGGCGCAGCGTAAACTGCCGCTACAACGAATCGAATCGGCGTTTGATTACGGAATCGCGAGTCGGTACGACTCGTTTGTTGCATCGCGCGGTTGAGTCTCTCGATCTGCCTCCGCGCGTCTGGCTGAATGCGAGCACCGCCACCATTTATCGCCATGCGCTGGACCGGCCGATGGATGAAGCGACTGGGGAACTCGGAGGCAACGAACCGGGCACGCCCAGCACCTGGAACTTTTCAATCCGAGTGGCGAAAGCCTGGGAAGAGGCGTTTTTTGCCACCCCCACGCCCGCTACCCGCAAGATCGCGATGCGCAGCGCGCTCACGTTAAGCCCTGACTGCGGCGGCATTTTCGACGTGCTTCTTAGCTTAGTTCGATATTGGATTGGCGGCACAATGGGGAGTGGAATCCAATTCGTTTCGTGGATTCACGAGGCCGACTTCGTGCGAGCGGTTGAATTTCTGATCGATCGTGAGGACCTTGATGGCATCGTAAATCTGGCATCTCCGCATCCCCTACCGAACCGGCAGTTCATGCGGGCGCTCCGGCAGGCATGGTGCGTGTGTCCGGGACTGCCGCTGCCGGAATGGTCGCTCGAAATAGGAGCGGTGTTGCTGCGAACCGAGACCGAACTAGTGCTGAAAAGCCGTCGTGTTGTGCCGGGACGCTTACTCGCCGCGGGCTTTTCATTCAAATTTCCGGACTGGCCGGCGGCCGCTCGCGAATTGGTGGAACGCTGGCGCATTCAGCGCCGTTGTTGACACAAGCCCAGCGGCAAGTCAAGCGCCATTTGGCTTCCGGGCTAGAATCGAAGTAATGGCTCAAGCTATCCCTTCGAGCGGAACCGCTCCGCTCCCGGCGCGCTCGCCGTACTTGATTATTTTTCTCGCCTGGTTGATTCCGGGCGCGGGACATTTGCTGTTGGCGCGGCGCGGCCGCGGCGCAATCGTGCTGGGTACAGTCCTGCTCACGTTCGTTGTGGGCTTGCTGATGCATGGGCCCATGTTCCAGCCCCATGGCGGCGATTTGCTCTCCACTCTGATCCAATATGGAGGATTCGTTGGCGATCTCTGTTCGGGCATTCTCTACCTGCTGGCGGTTTGGCTCGGTTACAACGCCTCGGATGTGGCCGCTTTTTCGCCCGACTATGGTCAGAAGTTCCTCGTGGCGGCGGGCCTGCTCAACATTCTCGCAATCGTCGACGCCTACGAGATTGCCACCAAACAAAAGGATTAAGCTCACGATGTATTTGCAACTCGATCATTTTGAAACCTCGGTGCTGTTCGCTTTCGTTTCGAGCGTTATGCTTGGCCTGGTGACCAAGCGCACCGATCGCGAGCGCGTCCGTTACGGCGCCTATTGCTTCGCCTGCTTCATGGCTGCAACGTTCGGCATTGGCTGGGCCATGCATTTCCTGCACGGGTAGCCCGCGTAATGAAGACGTTCTATATCGAGACGTTCGGCTGTCAGATGAATGCGCACGACTCCGAGAAGGTCGTGGGAACCATGCTGAGCCAGGGATATGCGCAAGTCGGGCAGCCCGAGGACGCCGAACTGGTCCTTTACAACACATGCAGCATCCGGGATAAGGCGGAACAAAAAGTCTTCCATCGATTGCAACAGTTCAAGCGGGAGGCCGGCAAAGGCAAGGTATTCGGCGTACTGGGGTGCGTAGCGCAGCAGGAAGGCGAGCGCATTTTCGAACGCGCGCCTCACGTCAGCCTGGTGGCGGGATCGGCAAGCTATAACCGCCTGCCTGAGATGCTGGTCCAACTGGAAGCCGGCAACCGTCGCGTGACCGGCCTTAGTCTCGATACGGACGAAACGTTCGATACTCCCTTCACGCGCCGGGATAATCCGCATCGCGCTTACATCACCATCATCGAAGGCTGCGACAAATCGTGCGCCTATTGCGTGGTCCCATTCACGAGGGGCCCGGAGCGTAGCCGCACCAGTGAAAGCGTACTGCGCGAAGCATCTCAATTGGCCGCCGCCGGGTATACCGAAATTCAATTGCTGGGTCAAAATGTGAACAGCTATCGCGATCCCTCTCCGGCGGGCTGGGATTTTGCGCGACTTCTGGCCGCGACCGGCGAGATTCCGGGCATTCGGCGCGTCCGATTTACGACCTCGCACCCGCGTGATTTCGTGAAAGAGATCGTCGACGCCATCGATCGTAACCCTACGCTCTGCAATCACGTCCACTTGCCCGTTCAGTCCGGTTCCACCAGCATTCTGGAACGTATGCGACGGCTATACACTCGCGACGATTACATGCGCCGAATCGAATGGATGAAACAGGCGAACCGCGATATCGCAATCACTACCGACATTATCGTCGGCTTTCCCGGCGAGACCGAGAAAGATTTCGAGGCTACGATACGTCTAATAGATGAAGTGCAATACGAATCGATGTTCATTTTCAAGTACTCGAAACGGCCGAACACGCCCGCACTTCAGTATGAAGACCAAATTCCGGAGGAAGAAAAGACTAGACGGTTTTCAATCCTTCAGGAGCGCCAGCGAGCCATCCAAATGCGCCGCAATTCGCAATATGTCGGCAAGACGGAGGAAGTGCACGTCGAAGGGTTTAACGTAGCCACAAACCAATGGATCGGCCGCACCAGCCAGCACAAAACGTTAAACTTCGGCTGTGCCGGTCTGCCCGCTCCGACCCCGGATCGCACATTCATCGGGGATTATATGGATGTGCTGGTTACCCGCGCCGGTCCCAACAGCTTGGCCGGCGAGCGGTTGGCTGTTCAGTGACAACGGAGGCAATTTATGGAAGTAGAAATGAAAATACGCGGTCTGATGATGGACCCAGTCACCAATATGCCGATTGTTGTGCTGAAAGATTTGGGCGGTGACGCGGTGCTGCCGATTTGGGTCGGCATTTATGAAGCCAATGCCATAGCGCTTGAAATCGAAAAAGTCACGACTCCGCGCCCAATGACTCACGACCTGATCAAAGTTCTCTTGATGGGCCTGGAGACCCATATCCAGAAGGTGGTGGTGAGCGAACTGAGGGAAGAAACGTTCTATGCCGTCATTTGGCTGGAACGGGAAGGCAAGTTGATCAGCGTGGATTCCCGCCCCAGCGACGCGCTCGCGCTAGCCTTACGTCACGATTGCCCGATCTATGTGGAGGATCGAGTGCTTCAGTCCTCGCGTAATTCGACCTCCGTTTCAGAAAAGGTAAACAACGAAGAACTGCGCAAGTGGCTTGAGAACCTGAACGACGAAGATCTAGGCCGCTATAAGATGTAGCGTAAAAACTAGAAGGCCTCGGAGATTGTTCTCCGAGGCCTTCTGTTTTTCCCAACTATCCGGTTCTAACGTTTTTTCTTGCCGTGAACTGTCCGCTTCCGCACCGTGGCGAGTTTGGTATCCGGTAGGGAAGGATCCTTGAACGTCAGCATGTAGGGCGATGCGGTATAGCTGTCCGCCACGCCGGCGAAGGTCAGTTGGTCGCCGGGCTTGATCGGGTCAACCGGGTTGATGGGCTCGGAAAACGTTAGCGTGGCATCGGGGATACTTTTATCTTCCACGCCCAGTGTAATCGTGGTGGGCTTATCGGGCGGGTTCACACTGATTACTGTTCCCTTGAAGCTGGTGACACCTGGTACCGCCGTGCCTGGAATTTCGGCATCTTTTACAGTGTTGTTGAAGAAGTTCTGGCCATCAGCGGCGGTCAGGCTGGTTTTGATCGTCCACCACAGCTTAAATGAGGGATCGTTGTCCATACGTTCGGTTAGCTTTTTGGCGTCCTCGTTCGCGGTCTCGGTCGCGCTGGGCGGGGGCTGAAAACCGGCGGGTGGCACGGCACTCGTTTTAGCGGCGGTCAAGAATTTATCCGCGCCATCTGCCGATCCGTGGTACTCCGTATAAAACTTGTTGAAATAGTCGAGCACCTGCTGACGCTTGTCGGGCGATAGGGCTCCGGGGCCATCGTAAGTTGCTGCCCGGGCATATTCAAACAGCGCCTCCGCGTACTTTTTATCTTTCTGCAGCATCGTTCCATACTGGTAGGCGACGCCACTGTCGTTGGGGTTGGCTTCCAAGACGTCCTTGTACTGCTCTTCCGCGCCAGCCGTATCCTTCTTCGACGTGTCCTCCCAGGCGAGCGCTTTATGCGCCAGGGCGAGCACCTGCGGTTTAGCCGCCGCCCACTTGTCGTCGGGTACTCCCGGAGGTTTAATGCCTTGGTCGATCAAAGCATGGGCATCGGAGTCCACCTGGCTCTGAATGTCCGGGCTGGGACTCGAACCGCCCGCTACCGGGCCCCACACTAGCGGGAAATAATATCCTTGAAAGAACTTCGGATCCAAATCCACGGCCTGTTTGCAATACTCCAGCACTTTGGCGGCGTTGGCGGAATCTGTCGGTGAGGCTTGCGCAAGCTGATTATAGGTCGTACAAAAGAACTGTGCCCGGTCCGGCTTGTAATCGCTGGTCGGATACTTATCGGCCCACTGATTCAGCAGTGTCAGGCGCTCTTTCGGATCCTTGGCCTTAACGATCGACGCGTATAGGTCGTATTCGGCTCGGTCTTTCCAGTTCTTCGTGGCGGCCGATGAGGCCGCTGGTTGCTGCGCGGCAGTCCGCGCAAACGACGGTGACGTGGATAGACCCGCAAGGGCAAACGCAAAAGCCGCAATGGCCGCTGCGGATTTCACCGCTCTGATATGACAAAACTCCACAACATCCTCCCCGGAAGGAAACTTTAGTCCAAATTTGGAAGTATAATCCCGGCGGCGCCCGGCCGCGTCATTCTCGCGAGAGCACAACTTGGCTCTCCCATGCAAATGATCGTGTAAAGCCGGAGTATAACGGAATCGATCCGTAACTCGCAACCTTCGTGATCCGTAAGAGCGTACGATGCCCCTATTCCTTTAGATGCGCAGTTTGGAAAACTTGTTCCCTCGCCCCGCGCACTCACCGGGCTGCTTCCGCAAACATGCCTTCCGCTCTTGCATGCTATCATCCACGTTTCCATGCGCTATCCCGACCTTGCGGTCATCGCGGTGTATTTGGTGGCCATCACCTGGTTTGGCGCGCACTTTAAGAGCAGCCAGAGGTCGCTCAAAGACTACTTCTTAGGTGGGAGAAATGCGCCGTGGTGGGCGATTGCCCTCTCTTTGGTCTCCGCGGAAACTTCAGTGCTGACGGTGATTGGAACGCCGGCACTTTCGTTTGCCGGTAACTTCGGCTTTCTTCAACTGATATTCGGTTACCTTCTTGGTCGTATTGTCATTTCCGTGCTGTTTTTGCCTCAATACTTCCGCGGCGAACTATTTACCGCCTACGAACTGATGCAGCGCCGCTTCGGGCCCCACATTCGCAAGTTCACCGCGGGTCTCTTCCTGCTCTTACGCGCTTTAGCCGAAGGCGTACGGGTTTTCGCCGTTTCTATTGTTATTTCAGTAGTGCTGGGCACGGGCGAGGTCGCCTCCATCGCGCTGATCGTCGGCCTAACTCTCATCTACACGTTCGAAGGCGGCATGACCGCCGTAATCTGGACCGATGTTGTGCAAATGTTTCTCTATGTAGGCGGAGCGATCGCGAGCTTGTTCCTGATCCTGCAGTTGATACCGGGCGGCTGGGCTCATGTTGCCGGGATCGCAGAGCCCTTGGGCAAATTCCGCATCTTCGATTTTCGCTTCGCACTCGATTCCGCCTTTTTCCATCGCAACTACAGCTTCTGGGCGGGACTGCTCGGCGGCTGTTTCCTCACCATGGCCAGTCATGGCACCGAGCAATTGATGGTCCAGCGGCTCCTGTCGGCGCGCTCCCAGACCGACAGTCGCTTGGCTCTGTTCGCGAGTTGGGCGGTGGTCTTTTTGCAATTCTGCCTCTTCCTGGTGATCGGTCTCGTGTTGTTTGTTTATTACCGATCGAACGGCGCTTCCGCTCCTTCGGTGCCGGAGCGTATTTATCCCCAGTTCGTATGGGACCATTTGCCGGTGGGCTTAGCCGGACTAGTGATGGCTGCAATCCTAGCCGCGGCGATGAGTAACTTGAGCGCCGCGCTGAATGCGTTGGCGTCTACCACGGTGATGGATTTCTATCGGCCAATGCGGCCGGGGATGCAAGAGAGCTTTTATCTCGGGCTGGCGCGGTGGGCTACCGTCGTCTGGGGTATCGTCCTGTTTGGTGTTGGCCTGCTGGCGAGGCATTGGGGCCGGGTGCTTGAAGCTGGGCTGTCCATCGCATCCGTCCTTTACGGCGCGCTATTAGGTGTGTTTCTGCTGGGATTGCTGACCCGCCGCGCGGGAGAACGGTCCGCCATCACGGGAATGGTGGCGGGACTAGCGACCATTCTTCTGATGCGCCAGACCGTGGCTTATACGTGGTACGTGTTAATCGGATCTCTGACGACTTTCATTACCGGTTATATCGCGAGCTTCTTCTTCCAAGACGGCCCTAAAAAAGCCCATGCTTAATCCAGAGATCGCTAATAACAAGAGTTCCGTTCCCACACTCCGCCGGGCGCTCGGCATCTGGAGCGCTGTGTCCATCGTCATCGGGACGGTTATCGGAAGCGGCGTGTTCTTAGTCCCGAGCCAAATGATCCAATACGTCGGCTCGGTGGGCAGTTTGTTTATTGTGTGGATCGCCGCTGGGATTTTGAGCCTTTTCGGCGCGCTAACCTATGCGGAACTGTCCGCGGCAATGCCGGAAGCGGGCGGAGAATACGTCTATCTAAGTGAAGCGTACGGTCCTTTCTGGGGTTATCTTTACGGCTGGACGCAGTTCTGGGTTGCCAAGAGCGGTTCGATTGCGACATTAGCGGCCGGCTTTTACACGTATCTCACGGTATTCGTACCGGTACTTTCGCGGTCCATTTATGTTCTCCCGTGGCATATCGGACCGGGCGGGACTCTGCTGGAGATACATTATGGCCAGCTTGTTGCCATTTGTCTAATCCTGACCCTGGCTGGCGTAAATTATACGGGGGTTCGCTCAGGAGGCAATCTACAGGTGCTGGTCACAGGCATCAAAATGCTACTGATTGCGGGGATAATTGCGGTGGGAATTTTTTCTGGAAAAGGGGATTTTTCGCACTTCCATTCTTCCATCAAGAGCGTCGGCGGAATGGCCGGATTTTTTGCCGCAATGGTGAGCGCGTTGTGGGCGTACGACGGCTGGAATAACGTGAGTATGGTTTCGTCCGAGATCGAGAAGCCGCAGCGCAATTTGCCCCGCGCGCTGATCCTAGGCACGCTGGCCGTCATCGCTACCTATCTCCTGATGAACGTGGCCTACTTCTACGTTTTGAATCCATCGCAAGTTGCATCGAGCGGCCGTGTGGCGGCCGATATGATGGCGCATCTATATGGCAGAATTGCGGCGAGCCTGGTTTCGATCGCGGTGCTGATCTCCATCTTTGCCGCCTTGAATGGATCAATTCTCTCCGGTGGGCGCGTTCCCTATGCGATGGCGCGCGACGGACTCTTCTTTCGCGCCGCGGCCAAAGTGCATCCCCAATTCAGGACACCTGGAAATTCGATGATTATGCTTTGCGCTTGGTCCTGCGTTGTCATACTGAGCGGATGGTATGACGATTTGTATAATTTCGTAATTTTCGGCAGTTGGATTCTGTATCTGATGACTGCGGCTTCGGTATTTGTGCTGCGCGCAAAGCGCCCGGACTTACCCAGGCCTTATCGTGTCATTGGATACCCGATTTTGCCTATGTGTTTCGTCGGTGTGGCGGCGTTATTGCTCTGGAACACGCTGGAGACTCGACCCAGAGAGTCTCTGATGGGCCTCGGGCTGATGGCCTTGGGAGTGCCCTGCTATTTTTATTGGAAATCCCGCTTGGCGACGAAATAGAGCGATTCCAGTCCTATATTGTTTCGCACGAGATCGCTCCAGATTTTGAATTAGTACTAGGACCACCCGTTCGAGTTGATTTCGGCGGAATATTGAAATTCCATTCCACACAAATTAAACTTCAATTATTATCCGGCAGAGAACGTTTGTAACTGTTAAGTGTTTCTAGTGCGTCCACCAATTTAGTGGTGGAGCATCGTGGAGGTTCTAAGTGGATGTAGATAAAATGCTCGCCGAGCTTCGTCTTGAGCGCGAACAGATTGAAGAAGCGATTCTGACTTTGGAGCGATTAGCTCGCGGACGTGGCCGCCGCCGGGGACGGCCGCCTGCATGGCTTAAGGATGCAGTTGGCGCTTCGGTGGCCGCCGCCGCAGAAGACAGCGATGTTTCGGCGATGCCCGAACCGCGCCGTCGAGGACGTCCGCCTGGAAGTAAGACCAAGCATCTAGCGCAGGCTGAAGGTTAGTGGAGTTCCGGGGCCGCAGCGAAGGCGCGGCCCTAATTACTATCAATGCCGGTCCGAGCCTGCATATAGCAGAAAGGGCAGGCGGCGTTGGTCGAACGCCGCCGCCTGTTCCTGCTCCCGATTGACGATTGTGCCCGCATCGACTCCCGATTTAAGTTCCTGGATTATTTGCTTGTTTCCAATTAGCGAGCGCGATTTGTCGAAATCGATTTTTCCGGGATAGAGTTTTTGTAGGGCCACTGCCAGTTCGATTCCCAGCCGCGTGCTGTCGAACGATTCTCTGTCGGTGATCACAAAGCGGACACCTTCGATCGTATGTCCGGCAAAGTTTGAAGATGCCGGCGTAAAGCGTGTTGCGTAGACGCGCACGCCCGGAATCAGGCGAGCGTTCAAGTAGTGCGCGAGCGTCTGCCCATCGATCCAATCCGCGCCAATCTGTTCAAAGGGCGCATCCGTCCCACGTCCGACCGAATAGTCGGTATTCGCTTCGAGCATGCCAAGCCCTGGATAGAGCAGTGCAGCGTTCAGGCTGCGCAGGTTCGGCGAAGGATTCACCCAAGTCAACGTCGTCGAATCGAACCAATCGCCCCGCTGCCAGTTCTGCATCTTAATGACATGCAGGGCGGCGCCCCAATGTTGTTCGGCATTCGCCATGTTTGCCAGCTCTCCGAACGTCATCCCGTGCCGCACGGGAACATCATACGGACCAACAAAGGATTCCAAGTCTTTGTCCAATACAGGTCCTTCCACATGTGTGCCCGTTAGCGGATTGGGCCGGTCGAGGACATAAAAGCCCTTGTGGGCCAGGGCCGCGTCACGGAGAGCATAGAGCATGGTAGTCGAATACGTGTAGAACCGCGCGCCAACTCCTTGGATATCGAAGACGATGTCATCAATGCTTGCCATCTGTTCGGGCGACAGGCGCCTATGGGTGGGCTCATACAGGCTGATTACGGGCAACCCGGTCTTCATGTCTTTACTGTTGGCGACGGCCGAGTCTGCGATACCGGCCAATCCGTGTTCGGGCGAGTAGATTGCGATCACGTGGATGCCGGCCTCCAGCATGGCGTCGATGTTGCGGCGTCCGCTGCGGTCGAGCCCCGTCTGGTTGGTGATCAACGCGACGCGCCGGTTCTTCAAAGCGGCGAAGCCGGTTTGCTCCATGACATCCAGGCCCGTCAGTGTGTCGACCTGTCGCGGCACCACACGATGAAGGCCCGCGCCAGTAATGGTTTCGTTGTACCCGGTCAGAGTCACGCCTTGTATGTCGATGCCGAAGGATGCCGCAACGGCCGTTGCTACGCGCGACCGGAGGGAACTCAGCGACTTGATGCCGTTTGGATGAACCACGTTCGTCAACAAAATCACATACGAGTTGGTCGACGGGTCGAGCCATAACGATGTGCCCGTGTACCCTGTGTGGCCGTATGATCCGATGGGATAGAGTTCGCCGCGATTGCTCGAATAGGGTGAGTCGATATCCCATCCCAAGCCGCGCAAAATCGGCTGATCCGCGGGCGATGCAGGTTCGGTGAACTTACGAACCGTCAACGGGCTGAAGATCCGCACTCCGTTACGCGAGCCTAGTCCGAGCATCATTTCCGCATATTTGGACATGTCAGCGGCAGTGGTGAACAAACCCGCGTTGCCCGCAACTCCGCCCATGTAACGCGACGTCGGGTCGTGCACGACGCCCCGAAATGGTATGCCGGTATCGGGATCTCGTTGAGTCGGCGCAATTCTGGGCCGCAGAGATGCAGGAGGATCGAACATCGAATCCGTCATGCCCAGGGGTGCAAAGATCTGGTCGTGAGCGAATTCCGGCATCATTTTGCCCGACAGCCGGTGGACAATTTCACCCATCAGCAGAAAATTGATGTCGCTATAGACGAATTTTTGGCCCGGCGCGCCGATGGGCTTCTCCATCAGCGCCTTGCGAATGCCGGTTTCGTATCCCGACCATCTCGGCTCCAATACAAGATCCGGCGGCATTCCCGAAAAGTGTGTCATCAAATTGCGAACCGTGATGGGGCTCTTGCCACCTTGAAATTCCGGCAGGTATTTCGTCACCGGGTCATCGATGCGCAGCTTTCCTTCTTCAAAAAGTTTCATCACGCTGGGCGTGGTGGCAATTACTTTGGTCAGCGACGCGACATCGAAGATGGTGTCGACGGTCATGGGCTCCCGGTCCGGCACAAGCGATCGCGAACCAAACGCCCGTTCGTAGAGGACATGCCCATTGCGTCCGATCAGGAGCACCGCTCCGGGAATGAGGCCGCTTTGTACAGCGTCATCGATGGCCGCATCGATGTTGGCATAGGCCGTTGGCGTCTCGACGGTGGCGGGGACCTGCCCCGCGGCGGCGCTTGTTTGAACAAAGCTGAGCGCGATCAGCAACAACGCGAATTTATTCATGCGAGTCTAGCCGCCACTGTATCCAGCAGTTGCGCGAGTTCCACATCTTTCTTGGTGATGCCGCCCGAATCGTGCGTGATCAGATCCACCGTGACGCGATTGTAGACGTTGGTCCATTCCGGATGATGATTTCTCTTCTCAATCGCGATCGCCGATGTGGCCATAAATCCGAACGCATGTATGAAATCGGCGAATTTGTAATCGCGATGCAGCTTGCCGTCCCGCAGCGACCAATCCTTCAATTCGAACAGCGCGGAGCGCAATTCTTCGTCGTTGAGCTTAGGTGTAGCCATGAGGCCATTCTCCCAAGCCTATTTTCAACCGGATGCTCCAAGCCGGAGATCAGCGCCTGCCAACGCCCATTACGATTCCTTCGGGCCTCAACGATGTGCTTGGAATGGGAGTAAAGCCTACTACATTGTCCGGAAGCCGATGGACTACTTTGGTATCGCTGCCATCGCATGGGACCAGGCTGGTGATCGCCACGCGAATGCCCAACAGCGCCTGCGCCCGATCAATGGTGCGTTTGAGAGCGAAGACATTTGCATTGTTGGCCGGCGTAGACGCCAATGGATCGGGAGTCGTCCGCCAACCGAGGGAGGGAACAAACCCGTTCGAACATTCGACGTCATAAGATGCAGGGGCAGCGGTCAAATCCATCGACAAGACTGATCCGCGGTATCCGCAGGTCTCACGGAAGTACTGCGCGAGCTTCGTCGGGGTGTTCAGACCGCTATCCGCGCCGGTCCAGCAGGCGAACTTTGATACCATCGCCATCCATTTAAAAGACCCGCCCCGGTTGGCGATCAGGTTCATGATCAAGTCCATATTTCCGCGGGTCGTGGATGGCGTGAAGTGCGCGCCTATCAGCATCATTCCGTTCGTTTGTGCAAAGAGCCCAAGACAAACCTTGAGACCCAGCGCAATCACGATCGAGGGGTCCGATCCAACCATATCCTCATCTAAGGCAATCATGAAACCCTTATGTCTCCTTTAGGTCCGAGGTTTACGCAATATAGCGGAATTACCGGACAAATTACTAAGAATTTTACAATTTCTTCCGGGGTGAGCGCAATAGCCGTTTTGACAAGCTGCCTCTGAATCCAATGCGAACCCTACAACTTACGATAATGCTTCCGTAATCCGCTCGGTTGAAAAATCACCGCTTGCTCGCGCGCGGCTCGGAAAAGCTGGGGCACGCAGGCATACGCAAATAATTATGGCACCGTGTTTTGAGATGCGATCCAACTATATCCTCATCCAAGGCGATGGTGAATTCTCTCCTTTTTTCCGGCCAAACTATTGAGGGTACTATGATTTCTTTTTTTGATTTGGCGGCACCCGCAGGTTTCCCAGGCCAATTTCGCCGTTCACTGCTAAAGATGCTCTCAGCACATGCTCGATGTGAGCCCAAGCGACCCGATTATAAAAACGTACCTGAGAGACATTCAGCACCTTAAAAGCCAGCAGGTTCGTCATGAGCTGGGTTTGAAGGGTCCATTTCAGACTCTGCTTGACAGGGCTGCCAAGAAGCGTGGTTGGACGCTTGTTCCAGAGTTGTCGACGCATTCCGGCGGGAATGGCCCCGTTTGTTGCAGAAGGGCTTTGATGTTCCGCAGGTGTCCGCTCCCTGGCGGTCGCGGCTCGGTACGGCGCCGTGCGGCACAGAACGGTTGCGTTTTTTCGTTACGTTTGGTGCTTTTTGATAAGCTGCGGTGTTTGACCTATTTCATTACATTCACCTGCTACGGTGCGCGCTTACACGGCGATAAATTGGGCTCGGTCGATCGCCGTCAGAATCTGGTGGGAAGCCCTCTGTTGGAACCCAATCCGCATCGCGTTACGCTGGAGCGCTGGTGCTTGCGAGTATGCGAAAGCATTGCGCCCATCGAGGCTGGAACCTACTGGCCGCGCATGTAAGGTCCAACCATGTGCACGCCGTAGTGACGGCCGACGTTCGACCCGAAAGAATCATGAACGAGTTCAAATCCTATGCGAGCCGCGAGCTTAATAACCTTCGAAGCAATGGAGCGCACCAAAGACGTTGGGCACGGCATGGGAGCACGAGATGGGTGTTCGTTGCAGAAGAGCTTTGACATTCCGCTGATATCCGCTTCATTGAAAACTACCGCTTGCTCGCGCGCGCGGCTCTGATAAGCTGCGTCTGAATCCCGATGCTTACTTTAAAATTTGCGTTTGCCGCAATCCTATCTGCTTTCGTGCTGTTCGGCGCCCCGTTGCGTGTGGCGATTATTGGACTCGAACACGGGCACGTTAGCGGGTTTCTGAATGGCGGCGCGCTGACTCCGGCCGGGGGCGCGCTCCACCGTAGCGATATCGAAATTGTCGGGGTCGTGGAACCACATCGCGAACTTTTCGATTCGTATGCGAAACGGGAGCACTTGCCCGCGAGCCTGTACTTCCGCGATATCGATTCGATGATTGCGAAGGTTCGTCCCGAGGCGGCGCTCGTGTTCACGTCGACCTATGGACATACTGCCGCCGTTGAGGACTGTGCCCGCCACGGCGTTCACGTGATGATGGAGAAGCCGCTGGCCGTCTCGTATAAAGACGCGCTCGCGATGGAAAAAGCCGCGAAAGCGAACCACGTTCATGTGCTGGTCGATTACGAGACGACTTGGTACGCCAGCAACACAGCCGCATACGATATGGTGACGAAGGGCAGCGAGATCGGCGAACTGCGCAAGGTTGTGGTGCGCGACGGGCACCGTGGCCCTAAGTTAATTCACGTCTCGCCCGTGTTCTTCGCGTGGCTGACCGATCCGAAACTGGACGGCGCCGGCGCGCTCTACGATTTTGGCTGTTATGGCGCGGACCTGATGACTTGGTTGACGCACGGCGAAACGCCGCAATGGGTTAGTGCAGTTACTGAACACTTACAACCCGATGTATATCCGAAAGTGGACGATGAAGCCGACGTATTTCTGACTTATAAGAGTTCGATTGCGATCCTTGAAGGGTCCTGGAACTGGCCCTTCGACGTGAAGAACATGGATGTTTACGGCCGCACCGGTTACATCAAGACGCTGAAGAGCAATCATATAGAAGTTCACAATCCGGGCGAGGCCGAGGCGCACACTACAAGCGCCACCGCGTTGGCACCTCCCTATGACGATCCGCTGCACTACTTAGAGGCTGTAATTCGGGGCGAAGTCCAGGAAAACGGCAGCCCGTCATCGCTTGCGACTAACGTGATTGTGGCTGAAATCCTCGATGCGGCACGGGAATCGGCGAATACCCACCGCGCGGTGCGGCTGCCTTTGAGCGATTGAGGGTGACCTGCCCCATTATCAATGGCCTTTTTGCTTGGCGATGCTCCGAGCGCGTTCTACTTCGGCCTTTTCCGCCGGTGAGAGGGAGCCGAAGGGGCGTTCCGGAGCTATTTTACCGGGAGTTGAAAATTCGAAGCCAATTACCTTATTAGAGGCGTCACCGGCGCCGGATTTACGGTCGATTTCTTCGGCTTGGTGTTGAAGCTGGAGTGCGCTTAACTGCTTGAGCAGATTGGAATAGCGGCGGGTGAGGCGAGATTCCTGGAGATAGAGATTGTCAAAGCGCTTGCCATAAGTGATGAAGGTATGGGCGCGGATGAGGCCAGGGCGGATTTCTTCCGGCTGGTCTTCAGACAGATTGGCGAACGTGACGGCGCCAAGGGCGTAGATATCCTCTTCGAGTTGCGGAACGCGATTGAGCCGCCACTTGGTTTGCGCGAGGTCCTGGACGATCTCCTCTTCTTCGGGTGTCTGGGGATCGAAACGGGAGAAATAGTTGGCCATGTGATCGCTATAGGCTTTGGCGTCGTCGCCGGGCAGAAGAACGGTTTTGCCTGTGAGGCCGGTGGACACGGCATTGAGGGAGGATTTGGCCTTCCCGGACTCGCTTTTCGGTCCGGTAGAGAGTTGCGCATTGGCCTGGTTGGCGGCGATTTGCGCGGGAGTGGACATAGGTTAAAGTTCTCGCTTTCGCCCAAAACGTTAGCACGCGAGAGGGCGAAAACGAACTTTTTAATCGGGATTTTGCGGTTAAGTACTTTAGAATTAGAGAAAAGAAAAATATTTTAAATTTGTGACTGACGTTTTTAGAATTCAGGAAAAGCCTGGGACGGGATCGACAGATTTAACAGAAGGGGCGGAAGCGAGCAGCCTTTTCTTTGAGTGGTATCCATTGAAATCCTCCCGGCGCGATCTCACATTCTAACCATTCAGCGGGTGGTTTGCTTTCCCGACTGGGGCAGCGCGAAAGCGACATAGCCGCGGGGCTGTGCCGCGCTGGAACCGTCGATGGGCGCTTGCTGGCCGGCGGGCGAAGTCGCATTGACAATGAGATATTGCCGTCCATTCACCTGATACATGGCCGGGATACCGCGCGATTGTCCCGGCAGGCTGGCGGTCCACAGTACTTTACCGGTAGCGGTGTCATAGGCGCGAATCTTCATGTCTCCACCGGCCATAAACACGAGCCCGGTCGAAGTGACCACCATGCCGACTCTGATGCCAATCGCGCCGGTGTCGTGAACCCCTTCGCGGACTACACGCAGGTCATCTCCGACCGGCACCTGCCACTTGATGGTCCCCTTGTTGAGATCGTAGGCGGTCAAGGTTGTATAGGGAGGCTTCATGATATTGCCCATCACGTTGTAGTCGGTGTAATAGCGATTCGCAGGCACATCCAAACCTTCCGGATACGGCGGTCCTCCCATAGGGCCATATGGGCCGCCACGGCGGATATCCGCGCCGGCGGCGGCAAGCTGTTTCCCCGCAGGCGCTCCTCCGGAAGCGACGACAGGTCCGCCTAGTTGCGGTTCAGTCGTTTCTGATTTCTCTTCTGCCGTTGGAGAGCTTGCCAAGAAGGCGATCAAGGAATCGACGTCGGGTGCTTTTATGTCCGCGCTAAACGCCGGCATCGGGCCCCGTCCTCCTGATACGGTGGAGCGGACGGTGTCAACCCCGAGCCGTGTGACCACATCGACTAACGATGGATAAGTCCCATTTCCTCGCCGATCGGCGCCATGACAGGCTTGGCAATATTGTTCGTAGATGGCTCCGCCTTGCACAGCGGAACCGGTGACCGGAGTGCCACCGTGATGCCGCGCCGGCATGTCTTCGGACATCTTCAATATGGCGGGTTCGTTGAGACCAAGGACGTAGACAACACCTTGGGTTGGATTTGAGGCTGTCGTTCCCCAGTTGGCGCCGCCTTGATTTCCGGGCATTTCAATGGTGTCGCGCATCGAGGGAGGCGTAAAGATTCCGTCGTTGCGAGCGCCGTCTACGACGGTTTTCCAATGGCTCCGTTCTTCCGGACTTAGAAGGTAGGGATTTATGTCGTCCGCGGTGAACTTCTGCACAACAAATGGAGGCGGGGCGATTGGGAAAGGCTGAGTTGGCGAGGCTTGTTCGCCAGGCATGTCACTTTTGGGGACGGGGCGCTCTTGAATCGGCCAAAGAGGCCGGCCAGTCACGCGATTAAAAACGTAGAGAAAGCCGGTCTTGCCGGCCATCGCCACCGCGTCTACTAGTTTGCCGTTGTGCCGGACCGTTATCAATTGCGGAGCAGCGGTGTTGTCGTAATCCCACAAGTCGTGATGGATGGTCTGGTAATGCCAGAGACGCTTGCCGGTGCGAGCGTCGAGCGCGATCAGGCAGTCCGCGAACAGGTCGACTCCGACTCGATCGGCTCCATAGAAATCGTAATTGGCGGAACCGGTGGGGAAATAGGCGATGCCTCGCTTTTGATCGATTGTGATTTCTCCCCAGGTGTTTGCTCCGCCGGCGTAGCGCCATGCGTCCTTCGGCCATGTGCTGTAGCCGTACTCGCCCGGATGTGGAATGGTATGAAACTGCCACACCAGGTCTCCTGTGATGACGTCGAATGCCCGTAGATCGCCGGGAGGAGCGAGAAATCCTTCGCCTGGCGATGAACCCAGCAGGATCAGGTTCTCGAAGACTTTGCCAGGGTTATTCGATTGAACGCGGCCAAACGGTCCGGCTGTGGGGTAGCGGCGAAGCCCGTCTCGAAGATTGACAATACCGTCCGTTCCAAAGGTCAGTATCGACTTGCCGGTACGGGCATCGACTTCCTGCATATAGCTGTTCATCTGGAAGATCAGCCGCCGGTCCTTGCGATCTTTGCTCTCCCAGTAATTTATGCCGCGCGGCGCAATGCCCTGCAAGTCTTCATGTATCCAAATCTCTTTACCGGTCGACGCGTCGAGCGCCACGAGCGAGTTGTTTCTTGCCAGAACGTACATCACGTTGTCCACGATCAGAGGGTTCCAAACGTAAGAGATCGTGTCGTTGCTGGGATACGACCAGGCAACCTCCAGTTGACCGACGTTGGCCTTGGTGATCTGGCGCAAGGCCGAAAAATGCGAGTTATCGGGCCCGCCACCATTGTCTGACCACGTTCTATGGTCTGCCTGAGCGCGCACAAACGTGGCGGCGGTAAGCACGCACATTGATGTGAAGAGAAGCCTGGACGCGATCCCGTCTTTGGTTTTCATCGGTTCATACCTGCAGAGCCCGCAAATAGGGCACACTGGCCTTCATGGCATCCAGACTCAATTCGACGAAGTAGTTTTTAATTCCTCCGGCCTTGGCAGCAATAAATATCTTCTTCCAATCCAGGTCGCCTTGTCCGGCGGCCACAGTCTTCTCTTCGGTTGCGGACCAGTCCTGCAGGTGCATTGACATGAACCGTCCCGGATACTTTGTGAAATACCCGGCTGCATCATAGCCGCGGCTGATTGTAGAGATCTGGAACTGGAATTTGACCAGACTTGGGTCGAGGAGTTCAAACAGAAGATCATAGGTTCGCTGGCCATCTACTAGGGTCAGTTCGAAGTCCTCATTGTGAAGGCCGAGCTGGATGCCGGCATTTGCCATTTGCCCGGCCATCTTATTAAATTCGCCGGCCACGCGCTTCACGTCGTCCATGGTTGGATATGGCGGGCCCGCGAGCGTGGGAACGATGACTTGCGTCAGACTGAGTTCTTTGGCCCAGGCGATTCGGCCTGCGAGATCGTCTCGAAGTTCCTGCATGCTGAAATGGGAACTTTCGCACTTGAGGCCCAAGCCGGCAAAGATCTTTTGGAGGTTTGTCCCGCTGTATTTTGCGAGACCGGCGAAACCGCAGCCGGCGTATCCAACCGGCGAGCACAACTCGATCTCCTGGAAGCCCGCGTCTGCCAGCACTTTCAGGGTGGCTTCAAAATCCTGCTCAATCAGGGCTCTGACGGGATATGTTTGACAGCCGAGCGGCAGCTCGAGCGGGTTTGTCGAAAGGTCATGGGGCGAAGAAAGGCATTTCGCAGCGCCGGTCCGCGCGCCGGTTTCAGGGGCTTTAATCTCCATTTGTTGAATCGTAACGCAGGGGCCTCGTGAACCGCCGCTTAGTCGAAGCCACTACAATACGTTTGTGAATGTTGGGATTGTCGGTCTTGGGTTCATGGGCGCCACGCACGCGGTGGCCTATTCGAAGCTCTCCGGTGTCCGCATCGCGGCGGTCTCCGCCCGCAATGAACGACGCCTGAGCGGAGACTTCTCGGACGTGGGTGGCAATCTAGGCCTTGCTTTGCCCAACCTGGACTTCAGCGGAACCGCCAAATATCGCGATTGGGAACAGTTGATTGCCGACCCGGCCATTGATGCCGTGGACATTTGCCTTTCGACCGATCTTCACGAACCGGTGGCTGTGGCCGCGCTCGCATCCGGTAAGAATGTCTTGTGCGAGAAGCCTATGGCGTTGACGGCCGAAGACTGCGACTTGATGCTGGCTAAGGCGAAAGAGGCGGACCGCATCTTGATGATTGGCCACGTTCTTCGCTTCTGGCCGGCCTACGAGTATCTTCAGCAGTTCGTGGCACTGAATGAATTTGGGCCGGTGCAAACTGCCACCTTCACGCGAATGTGCGGCCTGCCAGATTGGAGTTCGTGGCTCACGGATACAGCGAAGAGCGGCGGCGCGGTGCTGGATTTGTTGATCCACGATATGGACCAGATCCTGCTTCTGTTCGGCGCGCCTAAGGCAGTCCGTGCGAAGCCGCTGGGCAATTTCGATGCGCTGACTGCGACGTTGCTGTATCCAAACGGTCCGGAGATTCGGCTGCAAGGCGGATGGATGGCGAGCGGGACTCCGTTTTCGATGAGGTTTCAGGTGCGGACTGCGGGGGCCTTGCTGGAATTGGGGCCGAATGGTTTGACGCTGAGCGATGCGGACGGAACACAGCGCAAAATTCAACTCCCGGACGCGAACCCGTATATGGAGCAGTTGAGGTACTTTCAGCAATGCTGCGAGCCGGGCCAGAAGCCGGATCGCTGCCCGGCGGAGGCTGCGGCCGCCGCGGTAAAGGTTGCGCTGCTACTGAGGCGGTCGCGTGATTTGGATGGAGAGGAGATTCCGTGCGCGCTTTGAACAAGGCTGAGATCGGCTTGATGTTTTGGGCCAGTGGCGATGCGGAGCGGGATATTGCGTTTGTTCGCGGGTTCGGGCTGCGCGCGGGCCAGCTTGGGATTGGCGGGAAGCTGAGCTTGAATGGTCTTGCGGCTTCGTGGAGTTCGGCGCTTGAGAAGAATCCAGACTTCAGCATCGCGACCGCGGTCTGTAGTTATGTAGGCGAGGATTACACGGATATAGCGAGCGTACGAGGAACCGTGGGGCTTGTACCCGGCGGGACACGAGCCGAGCGGATTGCACGGACGAAAGATGTTGCCGGGATTGCCGCCGAACTTGGGATTCGGAGTGTCGCCTGTCATATCGGATTCGTTCCGGAGGAACGCGCTGCTTCGGAGTATGAGGAAGTACGCGACCTGGCCGCACATATCTGCGACCATTTGGGGAAACAACAACAGGACTTTACATTGGAGACGGGTCAGGAACCAGCGGATGCCTTGCTTGCATTTATGGAAGATGCCGGGAGGCCCAATCTGAAGATCAACTTCGATCCAGCGAATATGACCTTGTACGGGACAGGCGATCCGATCGATGCCGTGGAAGTACTCGGCAAACATATCATCTCGGTGCATTGCAAGGATGGTGTGGCGCCAGACAAGCGGGGAAGCCTTGGAGTCGAGCGGCGGTTGGGTTCGGGACAGGTCGACTTTCCGGCATTCCTGAAGGCGCTACGGGACGTTGGGTATGGCGGGATATTGAGCATCGAGCGCGAGGAGCCGGACGTGGACGAGCGCAATGCGGATATTCGACATGCGGTAGAATTTCTCCGCGATCTTACCGCTGCGTGACTCTACGCGAGAGCAGACGAGACGCGATGTTCAGGCTTTGGTGGAAGAGGCCGGAACGATTTCAGGTGCTGGATCCGCACCGTTCCATCAATTTGTTTGAGAGCAGCCAGGACAATATCCTTGCAGTGTTCGGGGCCGGCCAAAGCACGGAGGTTCAGAGCGAGCTCATGCTGTGTTGCGGCATCCGCGAACAGATCGCCTTCAGCAATTGGTTCCGCTCCATTCGCGCAGACGCTCGCCTTTACCCAGGCGCCACCGGCGCGATCGAAGACCTTCAGATGCGCAATGAAGATGCCGGCATTGGTCAATGCATGTTCGAGCGCGTCGAGCACTGGGCCGCAGATCAGAGCCGGAGCGAGCGGCGATGTGAGATCGACACGCGCGTGCAGATTCAACCAGCCCAGAGCCGCTTCGGCTTCGGCGTAGCGGGCGTAGTCTAAGTCCAACAGCCGTGCGCCGATGATTCTTGTGGGCGTCATGACTTCGTTCAACCAGTCCTCGACGCCCAAGCCCGTTTTGCCACTGAGGCGAAAGTCGATTGGAATGGGCAACTCGACTTGAGACGGATGGAGATCCTCCTTGGTTGTGCAGATCAGGTCCGCTTCGGCGAGCTGATGATTGACGAGATAGCGGATATCGGAATCCAAAGTTTCATCGGGCAGCCGACTCGCTGTTGCCGGATCCAGAAGGACCGACAAGGGCGCCAGCCGGAGCCGATCCGCGTATAAGGTTTGAATCGGGCGGAGCACGGTTGCGTTCAGATCGATGCAACTTCCGACCGGCTCGGCAAAAATCACATCCGGCCGGTGCGCGGCGAGTTGGGCAGCCATTGCGATGAATTGAGAGAAGCGGCAGCAAAGGCAGCCATCAGCAACTTCGCGGGCCATGATCTGGCGAGCGAGCACGTGTTCTGTATCTACCAGGCCGGCGTCCTGGTCATTCAATATAGCTGCCGCCCGCTTGCCCTGGCGGCGCAGCAAATCCGCCGCTTTCAGGATTAGCGTGGTCTTGCCGGAGCCCAGAAAGCCCCCGACGATTACTAAGGCAGGTATCTCGCCGTTACTCATTGACTAATTCATGCTTTCGTCTTCCTATAACGTACATTAACGTTGAGTATGTCTTTCGAAAACGATCCAGGGCGGCGTGACTTTCTGAAATCATTGGGCTCGGCCGGATTGGCTTCTGTCGCAAAAGGCGAGGCTCCGAACCCTGAAGCGTACAGATCCACTCAAACTGCCGCAGCGGAGCGCAACATCCGTGCGAGACCGACAATTCACTATCCAAGGACCTTCACAGGACCAAACCTCAAAATGATTTCGTTTCCCTTGGGTGGTGTGGGCGCGGGAAGCATTGGGTTGGGCGGACGAGGCCAGTTGCGAGACTGGGAGATTTTCAACAAGCCCGATAAGGGCAATTCGCCGCAGTATGCGTTCGCGAGCATTTGGGTACAGCAGAAGGATAGGAAGCCGCAGGTTCACGTGCTGGAATCGCGAATTGAAGAGCCGTATGAAGGCCAGGACGGTTTGGGTTCAAAGAACGCTCCTGGCCTGTCGCGTTTACAGGCGGCGACGTTTACGGGCGAGTTTCCTCGGGCGCGCATCGATTTCCATGACGATCGGCTGCCGGTCAAGATCAGACTGGAAGCGGGTACGCCGTTTATCCCACTGGACGCGGATGAATCGGGATTACCGCTGGCGGTTTTGCGATATCGTGTTCGGAACGTTTCTCACTCGCCGGTCATGGCGTCGATCGCATTATCGATTGAGAACCCGGTGAGGCCAACGGCCGCGAACGATAGAGAACACACCGAGGCGAGAATCAACGAACATCGGACCAGTAACCGCATGAAGGGACTCTTTATGCGCAACCCGGCGCTGGATGCGGCCGAAGCCGGGAACGGCACATTCACTCTGGCCGTTCTGAATGCTTCAGATGGTGGTTTCACAAGTTTGCGAGGATGGCCGGCGGGACGATGGTGGAACAGCCCGCTGCTGTTTTGGGATGACTTTTCAAGCGATGGAGAACTCGGGCCTGAAGCGGAGAATCCTGGCGCCGCCGGTGCGGTTTGCCTGAAACGAGAGATTGCCGCCGGGGGCGAGTCCGAATACGCGTTTCTTCTCGCGTGGCATTTTCCGAATCGTACTCCAAAGCGGTGCGGTTGGACTGCGCCTAAGGGACAGGGGGAGACGATCATTGGCAACTGGTACACAACACGGTTCAGCGACGCATGGGCCGTAGCGGAATATGCCGAAGCCCAGTTAGACGCGCTTGAACAGCGAACGCAGCAGTTCGTGATGGCGGTTCGTGAAACGACGTTGCCGCCGGCGATTAAAGACGCGGCCATGGCGAATCTTTCGACGCTAGTGAGCACGACCTGCTTCCGCACGGCGGACGGCGAGTTTCACGCGTTTGAAGGATCGGACGATCATGTAGGTTGCTGCTTCGGCAACTGCACTCATGTATGGAACTATGAGACCGCTACGGCGCACTTGTTCCCTTCCCTTTCGCATTCGCTGAGGCGCAGCGCGTTCGGCTACTCAATGGACGAGCGCGGTGGGATGTACTTCCGCCAACTTCTACCCGATGGGGTCGAGCGATTTGGGTTCATCGCGGCCGATGGGCAGATGGGCCAAATCATGAAGGTTTACATGGACTGGCAATTGTCCGGCGACCGGAAGTTACTTGAAGAGTTCTGGCCGAAAGTGAAGCTCGCCATCTCGTTCGCGTGGGTGCCGGGCGGTTGGGACGAGAACCGGGACGGCGTGATGGAAGGGGTGCAACACAACACCTATGACGTGGAATTTTACGGCCCGAATCCGCTCTGCGGTGTGTATTATCTGGGCGCTCTGCGCGCATGCGAGGAGATGGCGCGAGAGATGGGTGACGGGCAGATGGCGGCTGAGTACCGGCGTTTGTTCGAGAGCGGCAAGGCGTGGATCGATGCGAATCTTTTCAACGGATCGTTTTACGTTCAGAAGATTGAAGGGCGCCCGGCAAATGAAATCGCAGCGGGCTTGCGCGGCGGCATGGGCGCGGACGATCCGGAGAAGCCACAGTACCAGGTGGGCGCCGGGTGTCTCATAGATCAACTGCTGGCGCAGTACTTGGCCGATGTAGCCGGGCTTGGCCCACTGGTCGATCCTAAACACATACACGACACGCTGGACTCGATTTATCGTTACAATCACAAAGCGAATTTGGCCGATCACGATTGCGTGCAAAGGACGTATGCGTTGAATGACGAAGCGGCAACGATCGTTTGCGATTATGCCGGCTCCGTCGAGCGGCCGAAAATTCCATTCCCGTATTACGCGGAAGTATGGACGGGTTTGGAGTACTCTACCGCGGCATTGATGTTATTTCGCGGCATGGCCGGTCGTGGCCTGGAGTGCATCTCAGATGCCCGGTTCCGTTACGATGGCGAGCGGCGGAACCCATGGGACGAGCCAGAGTGCGGGCATCATTATGCGCGTGCGATGGCATCGTGGTCCGGATTTCTGGCGGCCAGCGGGTTGCGCTATGGAGGGCAGAGGCGCCGTATCGAAGCAATCCCACGATTTCCCGTCGAGGGCTTCCGGTCGTTTTGGTCGGCAGGGACCGGTTGGGGGACGTTTCACCTGTCCAGTTCCGAATTCTCCATGACACCTGAGGAGGGGTTCTTGGCGATTCGCGAGTTGGCATTGCCAGCGCGGCAACCAGCAGAACAATTGCGCGTGGCGTTGAATGGAAGGCCGCTCGATCACCACGCAAGTACGGAAAATGGACGATTGACGATTGTTTTGGAGAGCGAACTTAAGCTGCAGACGGGCCAAAGGTTGAGTGCCGGGAGATAGAGGAATTTGACGGAACTAAGCCGCAGGACCTTCGTCTTACGTAAGGATATGTCGAGCTTCTTGATGGATCTGCGGTATTCTCTGCGCGCTATCCGCCGGAGCCCTTTGTTCGCTTTTATCGCCATCTTCTCGCTCGCGCTTGGAATTGGAGCGAACACGGCGATTTTCACGCTGATGGACCAGCTCATGTTGCGGCAGTTGCCCGTAAAACGCCCGGGTCAATTGGTGATGCTCTATCAGCAGGGCGCCCATAACGGGAATAACATGGGCGACCGCATGAACTCGTATCCGATCTACCAGGACTTTCAAAAGAGAGCCGCACCACTCTCGCAGGTTTTGTGCCGGCGCCTGGTATCGGCCTCCGTTAGCGTTCATGACCAGACGGACCGCGTCGATGCCGAGCTGGTCTCCGGCAATTTTTTCACCATGCTGGGAGTAAAGCCGGCCGCGGGGCGGCTCTTCAGCTCAGAGATGGACGATCGCGTGTACATGGGGCAGCCAGAGGTGACGCTGAGCTATGACTATTGGGTCAACCGCTTCGATCGGGATCCAAAAGTTATCGGGGAGAAGATCCTGGTGAACAACTACCCGATGACGATTGTAGGGGTGTCTCAGCAAGGTTTCGTAGGACTCGATCCGGCGCGCGCTCCGCAAATCCGAGTGCCGATTCTGATGGAGCCGGCATTGATTCCGGAGTGGTCCTGGTTTCATATGGATGACCGCCGAAGCCGCTGGGTTCAGGTGTTTGGCCGCCTGAAGCCGGGTTATACGATTGAGTCCGCGCAGGCAAGCCTGCAGGTGCTGTTTCATCAAATCAGAGAATACGAGTCTACGCTTGCCGCGGCGAAGGACTGGTCGGCTTTTCAAAAACAACAGTTCTTACGCGGAACAATTCACGTTCAGAAAGCGGACACGGGATTTTCGGAGCTTCGGAACAGTTTCTCGACGGCAATGGTGGTGCTGATGTGCATGGTGGGACTGGTACTTTTGATCGCATGCGCCAACGTTGCCAATCTACTAATTGCGCGGGCGTTTGCGCGGCAGAAAGAGATTGCGGTACGGCTTTCGAGTGGCGCATCGCGCGGCCGGCTGGTTCGGCAGTTGCTGGTCGAGAGCATGGTTCTGTCATTCGCAGGAGGAGCGGGAGGAATTGGCATCGCAATCCTTTTGACGAGCGGCCTGTTGGCGCTGATCCCCGCGGAGCAGAATCCTCTGTTGATTAAGCCCGATCCCGATTTACGGATTCTGTTCTTCACTCTGGCGCTGACGTTTCTCACAAGTATCATTTTCGGGTTACTCCCGGCCATGCGGGCCAGCCGGCCCGATTTATGGAGCACGCTGAAGGATGCGGCCGGGTCGATTGCCACTCCTGGGGGGTCCTTGTATTTGCGGAAGGGGCTGGTTGCTGCTCAAGTGGCGCTGAGCTTTCTTCTGTTGTTCGGCGCGGGTTTGTTCGTCCGGAGTCTGCAGAACCTGAAGTCGACCGATACAGGGTTTCGTAATCCGGACAATCTGATAACGTTCCAAGTATCGCCAGCGCTGAATGGATACGACGCGCCGCGGACCGTGCAGTTCTACGATGAGCTTCTGGCGAATCTGCGCGCGATTCCGGGCGTACGGGCGGCGGCTTTGGCATCTGTTCCTCTACTGAGCGGCGATGAATGGGACAGTACGACCTCCGTAGAAGGCCACCAAGCAAAAGACGGCGAAGACATGCAGGCATTTATGAACTCCGTTTCGCCGGGTTATTTCGAAGCGATGGGTATCCCCATGTTGGCGGGGCGGGATTTCGACCGGCGGGACATGAAAGACAACTCAAAGGTGGCGATTGTGAATGAACGATTCGCGCACCATTTCTTCGGAAACAGGAGCGCCATCGGGCGGCTTCTCGGCAGAGGAGGCGGTCCGGGTACGAAGCTGGATACCGAGATCGTTGGCGTGGCGGCCGATTCGTTGTATGAAGGCCCGCGCCAAGGCGTGCGGCGGCAGGTGTTTGTTCCGAATTGGGGAAACGACGGCGTGGCGTTCTACGTGCGAGCAGGGCTAGACTCCCGCGCGCTGTATGGCGCGGTGAAGCGCGAGGTCAAGAAGCTCGACCCAGCAATGCCGGTGTATCAACTGAAAACGCTGGGCAAGCAGTTGGACGAAACGCTGCTCACCGAGAGACTGGTTGCGCTGCTCTCGGCCGGCTTCGGATTGCTCGCGACGCTGCTGGCGGCAATTGGCCTGTACGGAGTGATGGCCTTTGTGGTGACGCGACGTACTAAAGAGATGGGATTGCGAATGGCGCTTGGAGCAAACTCCAGTTCGGTGATCTGGCTGGTAATGCGTGAGGTTCTAGTGTTGCTGGCGATTGGACTCGCCATCGGCATTCCGGCGGCCATCGGTCTCGGCCGGTTCGTGGCCGCCCAGCTTTATGGGATCAAGGCCGACGATCCATGGGTGGCTGGGGCGAGCATGATTCTGCTGGTTGTTGTGGCAAGCGTGGCGGGGTTCGTCCCGGCAAGCCGGGCGAGCCGGATCGATCCGATTCTCGCGCTGCGATACGAGTGAATCTCCGGGCAGACACGGTCTGCTTTGTCACATCCTTAAGCCTCCTGAAATTCGAGGGTCGGGAGATCTACTCTTGACGCAAAGTACGCACCGGGTCGATCGTCGAGGCGCGCCAGGTTGGTATGAAGCTGGCAAACAGAGCGATGGCTCCGAGCAGCGCGCCTGCCAGTGCGTACGTGAGCGGATCAGTGGCTGGTACCTGGAACAGCAGACTGGATAGGTAGCGGGTCAGCAACAGAGATCCTCCGATTCCTGCCATAAGACCGGCTCCGACAAGCCAGAGGCTCTGGCCGAGTATCAATCGCATGATGTCCGCGGTGTGCGCCCCCAGGGCCATGCGGATTCCCATCTCACGCGCTCGCTGAGCGACCGAGTAGGACACAACTCCGTAGATTCCGACCGCGGCCAGCACCAGCGCAATCGCGGCAAAAATGCCGAACAGAAACATCGAGAGGCGGCGGCGGGCCAGCGACTCCGACATGATCTCGCGCATTGTGAGTACGCTGTAAACCGGCTGATTGGGATCAAGCTTAATTACCAGGCTCTGAACGGCCCGAGTGAGGGAATGGGGGTCGGCGCTGGTGTGAATCGCCAAGCTCATCGAGCCCAAAGCGAAAGGCGTTTGCACAAAGGGCCCGTAGAGTTCCACGCGCGAAGGCGATTCGAGTGTGCGATACCGAACGTGACGCACTACGCCCACCACCGTGCGCCACGGGTTCGGGGAGTCCCGGCTACCGGTCTTGATGTGCCGGCCGATGGCGTCCTGACCGGGCCAGTAAGTATTGGCAAGAGTTTCGTCCACGATGGCAACGGGCGCGGAGGTCTCGGTATCGCGCTGGTCGAAATACCGCCCTCGGAGAAGCGCCGTCCCCATCGCTTGGAAATAGCCCGGTGTGATGAGGCGCTGGTCGACTTCTGGCGAGGCATCCTGAGGCGCGACGGCCTGTGTATCGATTGTCGCGGTGCCCGACCAACTCGTACCGGTAAGCGGCAGTGCGGTTACTGCACCGGCGGAATCCACGCCAGGTAACTGGCGAACGCCATCCAGCAGATCCCGATAAAACGCATGGACCTGTTGCGGCGTGGTATAGCGTTCCGGCGGGAGCGAAAGACGCATCGTGAGCACGCCATCGGGCCTGAACCCGGCATTGACGTCGCCGAGGCGAAGGAAACTGCGGATCAGCAGACCGGCACCGGCCAGCAACATGAGCGAGAGCGCCAGCTCCGCAATGACCAAAGCGCCTCTCAACGTGTTCGACGATCCGCGTGAGGTGCCGCGCGTGCCCTCTTTCAGAGTCTGGTCCGTGGATTTTCGCGCCGAATGGAATACGGGCGCCAATCCGAAGAGGATTCCAGTACCCAACGTTACGAGAACGGTGAAGAGCAGAACAGGCAGGTCGATGCTGGTTCCGGCAACTCTTGGAAAGGCGGTCGAGGCCGCGCTGATCAGAAGGCGTAGTGCGCACCACGCCAGCAGTAGCCCGGCAGCGGCGCCCGCGAACGCCAGAAGAACGCTCTCCGTAAGTAACTGAATGACTAGCCGCCCGCGGCTCACGCCCAATGCCTGGCGGATGGCGATTTCGCGCTCGCGAGCGGAAGCCCGCACAAGCAAGAGGTTGGCCACATTCGCGCAAGCGATCAGCAACACCAGTCCGACGGCACCCATAAGTACCCAAAGCGCGGTCTTGATGTCGCCGACTCTCTGTTCCAACAACGGCACCAGTAGAACGGTGAAGTGGAAGTCGCGATAGGGATAACCTGGGTTCTCCCGAATGATGCGGGCCGATACCGCAGCCATGTCAAGGCGCGCCTGCTCCAGGGTCAAGCCGGACTTGATGCGAGCAATGACGTCGAGGCCATGGTTGCCGCGCTTGTTCGGGCTGAGATCTTCTTTCGAAAAAGAAAGCGGCGTATATACCTGGGCGTCTTGCGAGAACTTGAAGCCCGGCGCCAATACGCCCGTAATGAGGTAGCTTTCGCCGTTCATAATGAGTTTTCGGCCGACGATCGAAGGATCGGCTCCGAAACGGCTGCGCCACAAGCCATCGCTGAGTAACACAACGTGGTCGTTCCCGGGCAGTCCTTCCTCAGGCCGGAAGACACGGCCCAGTTGGGCGTTCACGCCCAGAAGAGGAAAGAACGAAGGCGTGACCACGGTCGCGAGGACGCGCTCCGGGGTGGCGCCGAAATTGATGTTGAAGCTGCTCTCGTCGATTGCAGCGATATTCGAAAAGCAATCGTTCCGTTGTAAATCGGCAAACTCCGGAGCGGATATCCAATTGCGGTCGTCGGGTATGCCGATGCCGGTGAAGCGCCCCCAGAGTTCGACCAATTGTTGAGACTCCGGATAGGCCAGCGGCTTGAGAATCACAGCGTCCACCACGCTGAAAATGGCCGAATTGGCGCCGATTCCCAGCGCCAAAGCCGCCACAGCCACGAGCGTGAAGCCCGGATTGCGCCGAAGAATTCGGCTGGCGTAGCGGACATCTTGCAGAAGCGATTCCATCGACACACCTTCAAGCGGAATAGTTCTTAACTTTTGACAAACGCAAAGGGTACGCCACTTGTTCCGTTCGGTTACGATGCTGAACTTGCTGGAGATTTGTATCAGGCCCACTCAGATGACCGATTGCATTCGAAGTTGCCGATCGATGAGTGCATTACCGAAGAGTTTTGTGAAGGGTCCCATTGACATTCAATCAATCAGTTGATTGAATAGAGTGGTGGGCACTTCGTTAGCGACTGATTGGTTTCTGGACCTTCTCAATCCCAAGGACGAACCGGGCAAGCGCCGGAAGTCATTGCTGCAGGCAGCCTTCGATGTCATTGCGGAAGTGGGTTTTGAGGGTTTGCGCACGCGCGCGGTGGCCCAGCGCGCCGGCGTCAATATCGCGACTCTGCATTATTACTTTCCGAGCAAACAGGACCTCATCGAAGGCTTGGCGCAATTTATTGGGGCGAAATTCGTCACCATGCACGGACCTGCTCCGCAGCCCTCGGGCTTTCCCGCGTTAGATCGCCTCCGGCAAGAGTTCTCCGACGGTCGCTACTACCTGACGCGCAAGCCGGAAATGCTTCTGGTGATGCACGAGTTCACGTTGCGCGGCAAGCGCGATCCGGAGGTACAGAAAGTCGTCGACCGGATGAACTACTACTGGCGCTGCGGGGTCGAAAAAATGGTGACGGAAGGCGTCAGGGACGGGACTTTCCGAGCCGATGTCGACCCGCCGGAGATGCTGGCCATGCTGATGTCGATTTTCTCGGGCACGGCGGTGGGAGGTGTCGATCGAATCAACGCGATCGCGAAGACCACAGAATCCTGGATTCTCTCGGCGAGCGTCAAGAAACGACTTGAGAAACAGATTGGAGCAACGAAATGAGCGAGCAAACATTTCACGTCGCGATCATCGGTGGCGGGATCGGAGGCCTTTGCCTGGCGCAAGGCTTGAAGAAAGCGGGCGTCAGCGTAGCTGTTTACGAACGCGACGAGTCGGTCTCGTCTCGCCCGCAAGGATTTCGCATCCATATCGATCCACAAGGAAGCACGGCGCTGCACCAGTGCCTGCCGGAGAACCTGTGGAGGATTTTCGATACGACCGGAGGGGATTTTGGCCATGGCTTCTCGGTTGCCACTGAACGACTACAAGAACTGCTGAGCGTTCGCGCCGAGGGCGGCCCCGTCGATCCGATTGCCAGGCATCGGTCGATCAGCCGCATTACGCTGAGACGTGTGTTGCTGGCGGGCCTCGAAGAAATTGTGCACTTTCGGAAGCGCTTTATGCGTTACGAGGAAATGCCGGATGGCCGCTTCAGGGCTCATTTTGAAGACGGCGGCACAGCCATGGCAGATGTTTTGGTGGCTGCGGACGGCGTAAACTCTCCCGTCCGCAAGCAGTATCTGCCTGATGCCGATCCGGTGGATACAGGCGTGCTGGGCCTCGGGAGTCGCGTGCCCTTGAGCGATGGAGCGATGGCGCTTGCTCCGGATCGTCTGCTGGATGGGCCTGTCATGGTGATTCCTCCTGAGCCTTGCAGTCTGTTTATGGCCATCTGGAAGCGTTCGCAACAAGCCGGTCCGGCTCTGCGGGAACTGGGAATCGATCGGCCGATTACGGGAGACGAAAATTACATCATCCTAGGCCTGGGCGGACAGGCGAGCTATCTTGGGCTGGGACATGATGCGCATACGCTTCCGAGCCGAGAGTTGAAAGACGTTCTCCGCCGTACCGTAGCGCACTGGCATCCGAATATACGGAAATTGGCCGAGATGACTGACGAAGCAGAAATGTCGGCGAATCGCATACGCACGTCGCGCCCGCCCGCCCCATGGCAGACCACGCGAGTCACGCTGCTGGGTGACGCGATTCACAGCATGACGCCCTATCGGGGCATCGGCGCGAATATCGCCTTGAAGGACGCAGCCTTGCTCTGTTCGAAGCTCGACGAAGCTCATCGTGGTGAGCGGCCGCTACTCGATGCCATCGCCAAATATGAAGAATCTATGCGCGATTACGGCTTTGCAGCGGTGGAAGCGTCGCGGAAGTCCATGATGCAAGCGATTGGCGAGAAGAAGACTCCGGCCTTCCAGATCGCGAAGGCCGCCATGCGCGTGGTTAATAGGGTTCCCGCGTTGAAGAGAAAGCTGATGCCAGTGTAGTCGACGGACCGTATTCAACTGAAACCAGAAACAGGCCCGAAGGAGGCGCGGTGGGTCCGGGCGGAATGACGCAATTCGGACTTAGCCGGCCGGTGACATCGCACGGGGTCAGATTGCCCCGCCCCACTTGAAGCAACACGCCGACGATATTGCGAACCATGTGTTTCAAGAATCCCGAACCGGTGACGCGATAGATCAGCATGTCCCGATCGCGACGCAGTTCCGAATGGTAGATTATTCGAACCATCGATTGGCCGGAGGCATATTTTTCATCGGCTGCGGCGAACGCGCAAAAATCGTGCTCGCCTTTGAGTAAGCGTGCGGCGCGGATCATGGTTTCTTCATCCAGTGGGAACGGATGATGATAGACATAACGCCTGCTGAATGGCGGACAGATCTCCTCCCGGAAGATTCGATACTCATAGATTTTGCGTATCGCATCGAAGCGGGGATGAAACGTAAGTTCGGTCTCGCGAACGTTATCGATACGAATGTCTTTCGGCAACAGGCGGTTTACTGCGCGCCGGAAATTACTGGCCGGAATGGGATTTTCTATGGTGACGGCCGCCACCTGAGCCAGAGCATGCACACCAGCATCAGTGCGACCCGAGGCGGCGACCTGGACCGGCTTGCCTTCGATGGTTGAAATTACCTCTTCGAGCGTGCCTTGGATCGTCGGTAGCCCGGGCTGAACCTGCCACCCGTGAAACTCGGTTCCATCGTAGGCGACATCGAAGCGCAGCCTCCGCTTCACCATGCCAACCAGAATCGCATGGCGGGACTGCGAGAATGCCAGGCCGCCCTACGAGTTGGCGGAAATGAGAATTCGAACCCATTGGGTCGGAAATGGGGTCAGACTGACCATGTACCCACTGAAAACAGAGAAAAGGGGGTCAGACCCGACTGGCACCCTTCCGATTTTCCAGCGATTTCGCTGGCCTACCGGCGGTCATGTCGAGCAAAACCTAATCCATCTTACTGGGATGTTGGCTCAAAGGAGCAGCGACGCGGCTCCTCCGGCCTTCTCTCCGATCTCTTTGAGGTTACGTGATGTAGCTGCTGGCGTCGAGCACCGTGATTTGTCTCGCTATCAAGGCATCTGGGCGATCATTTGACAAAAAAGATGGAGCTTTTCCGAAATGGGGCCAGAACGGCCAGCAAGGGATGGTGGCTCAAGCGACCCGGACGTCGCGGATTGTAGCCTTTGGTGGCTCCTTCCTGTGGCTCTCCGTGGCGCTCGAAAATGGTCGAATCCAAATCTAAACCATGTCCCTCCGCGCGCGCCGGAAGCCGTTCCATCATCCATTCCGTCAGCGGCTCAAAAAATTGCTGGACCTGGGCCATCCCGAATCGCAAAAACAGGTTTCGTATGGTGTCGTCACTGGGGAACCGCTTCATCCCCAGCAGCCCATGCAGCGCCGATCTCCCCGCAACCAACCGGTTTTCGCAAACCGCCGCGCCCCCGCCGCCACCGAGATCAAAAATGCGCTGTACGTTTGTGCCGGCGGAATCGAATTGGGCTATTGATGCACAATCGGCATGCATTCCTCCACCTTCTGCACCAATCCGATCTTGCTCAAGAACTCCAGGAACACCACCATCCCGCCAAACGGTGTCAGATCTCGCTCTGTCTCCTGAACTGACACTTTTCGCCCATCGAATAGCCTCGTCCCTTGCGCTTCCATCCGTCCAGTCTACGATCCAATACCTTCAACTTTGGTATTCAGGTTAAAAAGCAATCTATCTTACTGGGCTATTAACTCAAGGAGCAGCGACGCGGCTCCTCCGGCTTTCTCTCCGATTCTTTGAGGTACTTGATGTGGCATGCTAGCGTCGAGCATCGTGATTTATCTCATAATTACGGCCTCTGGGCGATCATTCGGCGCAAAAATGGAGCTTTTCCCGAAATGGGGCCAGTCCGGTCTGGCACAGTTTCCACTTTTCACTCCGGGGTATGTTCAGTCTGACCCAATTTCACTGCAGATCAGTTTCGGCCGCTTCGCACGAAGACGACTGCAGCAGCCGCTTAGCGTGCTTAAAATTCCGTTTCGTGTCTTCTCCTCTATCATGCTCAAAGCGCCCTCGGACATCGACTACGAAAGTGCAGATTTATTCCATGTGTCAATGTGCGGTTTTCGAGTTGGCGGCGGTCAGGTTGACCCAATTTGGCATCAGACCAGCCGCGCGCCAGACCCGATGCTTTAGTGCGCTATTTCGGGAGCACTGCTGCCCGAGCTGCAGGATCTGCCTGGCTCTCTGTGAATCGTACTCAGCATCGCCGCGAGGTCATTTATCCAGAGGGTCTCTTTAGGGTCGCCAGGATAGAAAATGAGAACCGCTTCTAAAGGTGCGTCCCCGACCTGGAGCCGAACTGTGACATTTCGAAGCTTGAATTCCTGGCCATGGATATCCTGCTCCCATACGATGGCTTCAGCCACCTTTACCCGCTCTCCGTGTACCTGAAGGCTGATCTTTCGAATGAAGTGGTTAGTGAAAAGCGGTTTGACGACCGGAGTTCTCCACGCTTGGCTAGAAGGTCGATAAAGGATCATCTCAGCGCCATGATCGGGCGGGAACCCACCCCCGGGGAGCGGCTCTCCCTTTGGATCATATTGAAGGTCCAGCCTCTCTGGAACACGCTTCTCGGGAGGGGGCAGTTCCCACCCGGGCCGGAGCCGCAGCTCATAACATGCCAGGAAGCGGACTTCGGTTTCCTGGCAGATAGCAGCCAAGCAGCAGCAGACTAGGATCGCCAACGCCTTAGACATCATTTCCTCCGTCATGGTCGTATCGGCATCCTATACCTTCCAAATGGACCTTGATACAGCCAAACTGGGGCAATAGGCTGAGCGGGCGGCGGGTTGCAGGGAAAAGATGGGCTACTACCAGAGCTGCTACCAAGGAAGGTCAGCGCCTGAGAGAGAGCGGTGTTTCCATTGACGCACGGTTGTTTGCAAAATCTATTGTAGATGGATCGATCGGAATTTAGCCCGACGTATGGTGAGTTGTTCGCCAATCCAGACGCGACTGGAACTGACTCGCTCCTGCAGGATCTCCTGAAGAACGGTTTCATGAAAGGCTTTTCTGTGCCGAGGGGGGAATAGCGGCAAAGCGGGGCATGCGCCGTTGGACGACGTGTACGGCATGAACGAAGGAGAGCCGGT
>DATAXY010000023.1:0-139023 GCA_036272835.1 Bryobacteraceae bacterium | reverse complement strand
AAACCGCTTCCTCAGCTCTTCCACATCGTCGAAGTTGCTGCCGTGCGTTACTCGCGTCATTGCTTCGGCCTCCCGCCTCTGTTGACGCTACCAACTTCCGACGCCTTTAGTCACGCACGCTTGCCGGAACCTCACGGAATTTCTCGCGCTCAGTCACTGTCGCTAGCTAGGCGCGACACCGACCAAGGGATGCTATCACGAACTCGACATCATCATCGTGGAGGCAGGGCTAAGCGGCCGTCCACGTTGCGAGACGATTTGGCTCGGGGCCGAATGCAAAAATACGGGGTACCAAAAGGGACTGCTCAAAGAAATCTTGGGCGGCCGGAGCGCGAGACAATGCGTATTCTCTCCTCGATCCGGACTTCTCGCTCTCGTGGGCACACTTCGATGGTTTGCGCGTTTATCTGGCCAATCGTGATGCCCGCTGTCATCTAAGGTCAACAGAATCTAGCGCGTGCACAGATTGGACCAGATAAATGCGAATAAGCCGGCCAAAGTATTTGATTCTAAGTCGCTTACGCTGAGTATTAAGGTCAACCACTTTGGCCGGTTTATTTAGGTTATACGGACATGTGACGGATCGGCGTTGCGAAGCCGACTTGTCACTACCGATTCATGTGCCGGGTAGCCCAAATGTAGGAGCGCCATGGAGGCCAGGAACAGGCCAACCGGCGCGGCGGGTAAAACGCCACAGCGGCTGCAGGTAGGCGAGGAGTGCAACACCGCCACTCAAACATAAGAACTAAAATTTGGACAATTTGTCGACCGGGAATCTTCCGCGGCGCTCCGGCGCGATGCCAGGAAGTAAAGGCAACCGAGAGCAGTGTGTTGGGCCAATCTCGCCACAGCTGAAGCGTCTATTCGCAGGCATTCTCTGGAATTTCGGCCCCCAACGCCCACTAAGACAAGAGGTTCGGTAAAATCGCAGCGGAGAAGAAATCAATCCCCGGCTACGATTCGGAGGATTTGTCGTTCCCGAACTAGCAACGCAGCCATGGCCGAGCTTCCGTCAGAACTTACCTCTCTGGTCTCCCTTGCTGACTTTGAACTAGCCGCCGAGAAGCGAACAACTCCGGCCGTGTGGGCGCGAATTCAAGGGGGCGCTGCAGATGAGATCACACTTCGTTGGAACAAAGAAGCGTGGCAAGACATGCGCTTGCGGCCCCGGGTTTTGGTAGATGTTTCGGAAATCGACACGCGCGTAAACATTCTTGGCTGTGCTCTTCGCTTTCCCATTTTGCTCGCACCGGTAGGCGCCCAAACTTGGATTCATCCCGACGGAGATCTTGTCGCTGCCGCGGGCGCGGAGGAGGCAGAGGCCTTGTATGTGATCAGCAGTAGCGCTTCCGTTCGCGTGGAGGAGATATCGCATAGCTGTAAGGGGCCGACTTGGTTCCAACTCTATGTGCAGCGTGATCGCGAGTTCACGCGAGACCTGGTCCAACGCGCGGAAGACTCAGGTTGCCGCGCTCTATGCGTCACTGTTGACTCGCCTTGCCACGGGATCCGTGACCGCGAACAGCGCACAAAGAGAGACTTGCCTGCCCGCGAGCTGCCAAACTTCGCGGGCCCGGATTACCTTGACCCTACGCTCACTTGGAAGGACATTGAGTGGCTTTTGTCTTTTGCGCGCACACCCGTCCTTCTGAAGGGCATCCTCGATGCGGACGACGCCGAAGCAGGAGTTGAAAGGGGCGCAGCGGGGATTGTGGTATCAAATCATGGCGGGCGGAATCTCGACACTTCGCCTGCAACGGCACACGCGCTGGCTTCTATTGTTGATCGCGTCGCGGGACGCGGAGCCGTCGTCGTCGACGGTGGTATTCGGCGCGGCACCGATGTTCTAAAGGCGCTTGCTCTGGGAGCAAACGCCGTTCAGATTGGCCGCCCTTATTTACACGGTTTGGCGATAGCGGGCGCGGCCGGTGTGGCGCAGGTGGTTCGTCTCTTGCACAGAGAGCTGGAACTGGCGATGATGCTGTGTGGCCGCAGAACCATACCCTCTATTGATCGGTCTGTCCTGTGGTAAGCGCTTAGTCTGCGTTTATTCCGATCATGCGATTACTGACTGCCCTGTCGTTTCGGTCACTCCGATTCCACTTTGACGCGTAGCCGCCGTTGCTGCTCTTGACCGGCCGGTCCTACCCTAAGCCGTGAGTCAAATGGCGGGATGCGCGTTACACGGCAACTTGATTTGCAATCGCGAGTCGCAGCTGCAAACGAGTCTTTTCGTTCCTGATCGTGTCACACTTCCTCGAACGCCGTTTCGGGACCGTTTGCATGATTTCTAAGTGGGTTGAGCTTCCCTTGTACGAGTGGCCGACGATCCGGAAACATTCGTAA
The DNA here is from genome assembly GCA_036272835.1 of Bryobacteraceae bacterium. Taxonomy (GTDB): domain Bacteria; phylum Acidobacteriota; class Terriglobia; order Bryobacterales; family Bryobacteraceae; genus Bog-105. The sequence continues at coordinate 136,677 of DATAXY010000023.1, read as the reverse complement.
ACCCTGCGCCATCATTACCGATAGGGTTGAGTTCCATTGCACTTTGGAGTATTGTGATAAAGCATCGTTTCCCGCTGAAGCGGCGCAATGCTGCCGCAGGCACATCGTCTCCGATACTCAGGTACCGGAGGATCGATCGCTAAATTTTCCATGCGCTTGGAGCCGGTTATAAAATTTGAGAACAGGCCCCGTTTACAGATCCGATCTCCCGCGACATGCGCCAGGCGAATCATTTAGTACCTTGATGGATGCGCATGGAAATGAAGGACTAGATGGACCTCGTTGGTGATCAAAGCAAAATAAGCGGTGAATCCCGCGAGGAGCGGAGCCACTTGATTCGTCTCGCCGGCTCAGCCCTTGGCAGTCGCGCGCATATTTGTGGTTTCTTTAGCACGCCGGATGACGAGCACCAGATCCTGCTTCCCTTCATTCAGGAAGGTTTGGAATTGGGTCAAAAAGCGGTGCATACTGTCGACCCACGCCGTCGCGAGGATCACCTGCAACGTTTGGCATCCGCCGGGATCGACGTTGATGCCTTACAGGCAAACGGACAGTTCGAGCTACGCGACTGGAATGATACGCAGTTTCGCGAAGAGCGATTTAACGGACCGGGGACACTCGCTCTATGTGATGAAATCGCGAGGTCCGCAAAGCAGAAGGGCTTTCCCCTGACGCGATTCATCACTCATATGGAATGGGTTTTCGAACTACAAATGGATTGGGATGATCTGTTAGAGTACGAAGCCCTGGCGAATTACATCTGGATGGGTCGCGAAGGTCCCATCAACCCGGTCATTTGCACGTACGATCTCACCCGGTTTACGGGCGACGTCGTCATCAACGTGATGCGAACGCATCCGCTTGTGATCATCGGTGGGATTCTGCAGGAGAACCCGTTTTTCGTTCCGCCGGAGGAGTTTTTGCGTCAGCTTCGAGCCAAACGTACACACGTCCCAGGAGCCCGCCACAACCCAAAGAAGTGCTTCGAGTGGGGACGCGATGGAAAACGCAGTTGAGGATTCTCTTCAGCTCAAAGAACATCTCAACAATCTGATCAGTATTCTCGCGTTACCGGCTATGTGGAGCGGGACAGAGCCCCAGCAAGTCATCGCCGCGCTCCTCGATGTGCTCCTCGTCATGCTACAGCTGGATTTCATCTACGGCGAATTGCTGGAACCAAACGGTAGTCAATCCAGTAAGATGGCGCGGCTCGCCGTATCCAGAGATGTGGCGGCCCAGGCTAATCTCACTGCAAAACTTGCGGACGCCGGGTGGATCTTTGATGCGACCGGCAGCCCTCTGTGTGGGCCAAATCCCGCCGGAGAGGGCGACGTTTCGATTGCACGGTTCCGGCTGGGGTTGATTGAGGAGCTGGGTGTGATCGTCGCCGCGTCTCGCCGCCGCGATTTTCCAGACGTGTTTGAAAGGCTGCTTTTGAATGTGGCGGCGAACCAGGCAGCGATTTGGCTGCAGGAGGCACGACGGCTCAGCGAGCAAAGACAGTTGGGAACCCAGCTCAAGCTGGATCGGGACAGGGCCGAAGAATTACTCCTGGCGAGCGAAGCACGATGGACAAAAGTCTTCGAGAATTCAGCCGTGGGAATAGCTCTTACTAACCTCGAAGGGCGCATTGAGATGACCAATGCTACCTTCCAGCAAATGCTTGGATATGAGGAAAGAGAGTTGGTGAAGCTGAGCTTCTTTGATCTTGCAGGTAACGAAACTCGAAAATCCGGCCGGGCGCTGGTGGCCGAGATTCTTGCTGGCAGGCGTCAGCAATTCAATTTTGAGGAGCAGTGCTTTCGGAAGGACGGGAGTTATGCCTGGGTTCGAAACAACGTTTCGATTGTTCCCGGCGCAGACGGCGCGCCACGCTACATTCTTGCGATCGTAGATGATATTTCTGATCGAAAGCTCGCCGAGGAATCTCTGCGTCAAGCTCAGGCGCGGCTTTCTCGCGCCACTCAGGTAGCAACCGCTGCGGAACTCGCCGCGGCCATCGCACATGAAATAAACCAACCTCTGGGAGCAGTGGTGGCAAACGCCCATGCTAGCCTTCGCTGGTTATCTGCGTCCTCGCCTAATGTGGAGAAAGCGCACGAGGCGATAAAGCTGATTGTTCGGGACGGAAACGACATAGCGCAGGTAGTGCGGCGGACGAAAGCGTTGTTCGCCGGCGTGAAGCCAGTCAGAATCGCGCTCAATTTGAACGAACTGGCGGACGAGGTACTTCGGCTTCTGCAAGGAGAAATCTCGAAGAGGCCTATTCTCGTGAAGACTGACCTGGACGAGGAACTCCCGCTTGTTTTGGGTGATCGACTGCAAATCCAGCAGCTGCTTCTGAATCTGGTTCTGAATGCCATCGAAGCGACAGACCCGGTGAACGACCGGGAGAAAAGAATACTCATTCGCACTGCTGTGCAGCCATCCAGCGCGATTCGGGTTGAGGTAGCCGACAATGGTATCGGACTACAAGACCCTGATAAAGCGTTCGAAGCATTCTTCACCACGAAAGAATCGGGAATAGGAATGGGATTGGCGATCTGCCGCACAATCGTAGAAGGTCACGACGGAGAGCTGTGGGCAAAATCCAACTCAGGAGCTGGAACAACTTTTGGCTTTACTCTTCCGGCTGGTTCCAACAGGCATGATGAGCAACCGCAAGCAAGCGCACTAGATCGCTGAGCATGACACCCGACCCGCCTATTGTTTACGTTGTCGACGACGATCATCGCATGCGCCAAGCCCTGGCGAATCTCGTTTCATCCCTGGGCTTGCGAGTGGCTACGTTCGATTCCGCAACAGCGTTTCTGGAAACCGAGAAGACTGATGCGCCCAGTTGCCTGGTCTTGGACTTAAGGCTTGGCTCGACTAGCGGCTTGGAAGTTCAGAAGCAATTAGCTACGGGAATCTCACCACCGATTATTTTCGTCACGGGTCACGGTGATATCCCTTCCTCGGTACGCGCCATGAAAGCGGGCGCGATTGACTTTCTCACGAAGCCCTTCAGCGACGCGGAATTACTGCAAGCGATCGAGCTTGGAATTGCAAAGGACTGCAAGGCTAGAGTAGAGCGCCGCGAACTGACCGATTTGAGGCGACGCTATAAGCTGCTAACCCCTCGCGAGCGCCAAGTGTTGCCTTATGTGACCACTGGTCTCTTAAATAAACAAACCGCGCACCAGCTTGGCACCGCTGAAATCACCGTTCGTGTACACCGCCGCGAGATTATGCGCAAGATGCAAGCGCAATCGCTTGCCGAACTTGTTCGAATGTCCTGCACGTTAGATCTTCTCTAGATTTTCCGTTCATACACACAATCCGGTCACCTATACAAAACGATAATTGGCAACGCGCCAATTCCTGCCTAAGCTCAATTTCAGGCGGGGGCGAGCAGCATCCATGAATGAGCCGGCTCAGCGGATCGTAGCTGTAGTAGATGACGATCCGCGGGCGCGAATCTCAATAGTGAACTTGCTGCAGTCAGCCGGGTTTGACACTTTGACTTTTTCTTCGGGTGAGAACTTTCTTCAGTCACCGCGGCGCGCAAGTGTGTGTTGCCTGGTGACTGACATTCGAATGCCAGGTATGAGCGGTTGGGAACTGCAAAAGCGGATGAAATTAGAACAGCCGGAGCTGAAGGCGGTCTTCATAACGGGCCACCACGACGAGAACATGCGAACGGATGCTTTGCAGTCCGGCACACTGCGTATTTTTTATAAGCCGTTCGACGACGAAGAGTTTTTGGAAGCTGTAAGTAGGGCTTGCTGCGAGAACGATTCGTAATGTCAAGACTAACATCACGGTTCTAGTTGGTGTCTGAATGAGCATCTCTGAAGTCGAAACCTAGAGTAAGCAGAAGAGGAATCGCATATTGCAGCGGCAGAATTCCAGTAATTTCGTTGTAGAAAAACCAAAGGAGAAAATCCATGTCAAAGAAACTTGAGAATAAGATCGCACTCATTACCGGTGGTTCACGGGGCATTGGCGCCGCGATCGCGAAACGTTTGGCCGCGGACGGAGCAAGTGTGGCCATCACATATGCCAGGGATGCCAGTGCGGCCTCCGCCGTGGTCAAAGCGATAGAGTCCGACGGCGGAAAGGCGATCGCGATCCAAGCGGACGCTGCCGATACCGAAGCAATCAAAGGTGGGATCACAAAGACTGTGGGGGTGTTCGGTTCGCTCGACATCCTGGTCAACAATGCCGGCACTGCGATTCCCAAGCCCTTTGAAGAGGCGACGATCGAGGAATTCGATCACGTCCTCAACCTCAACGTTCGCGGCGTATTCATCACAACGCAAGCTGCGCTGAAGCACATCAACAATGGTGGCCGCATCATCTCGATCGGCTCATGCGTCGGCGAGCGCGATATGACGCCCGGATTAGCTGTCTATTCCGCCACCAAGGCAGCCGTCAAGATGTTTACCCAGGGGTTGTCCCGCGAGGTTGGAGGCCGTGGCATCACGGTCAATAACATTCAGCCGGGTCCGATCGACACCGATCTCAATCCCTCCTCGGGCGATTGGGCAACGCCGCAGCTAGCACTTACGGCTCTTAAACGCTATGGCACCGTGGATGAAGTCGCTGCGTTGGTAGCGTTCGTCGCCAGTCCGGAGGCCGCGTACATTACCGGTGCGAGTCTGACTGTGGACGGCGGAACGAACGCTTGAACCGACGCACACGAAGTCCCGCTGCGAATCTCGGCAATGTGATTCTGGGTGAGCGGAGCGCCCACGGTGCAGAATGACGTCGATTGCGCGAGCGCAGCCCTAACGCTCATGGCCGATCGGGCGTCCGCGGACTAAGTTGATAACCCGAGCCGGCGGATACATCGCTGGAAGGAGCGGCATTTGAGGATTAACAGCCAAACCGATCATCGATCATTACGAACAAGGACTAGACAATGAACACTTATACAGCGACGACAGTTCCGACTCAGTTCGTTGAGGCCAATGGCATACGCTTCGCTTACCGGCGGTGGGGTGAGCGAAGCGATTTGCCCCTCGTCTTTAACCAGCACTTCACCGGAAACCTTGATAACTGGGACCCAGCCGTCCTTGACGGTTTGGCGCACGAGCGCGAAGTCATCATCTTCAACAATGCCGGTATAGCCAGTTCCACTGGCGAGGTGCCGACAACCTTTGCAGGCATGGCCAATAACGCAGAGGCATTCATCGACGCGCTGGGGCTGGAGCAGGTTGACCTTCTCGGCTTTTCGATCGGCGGCATGATCGCACAGCAGATCGTGGTCGACCGTCCCGAATTGGTCCGTAAGCTCATCCTGGTTGGAACAGCTCCGCGCAACCAGGATGCGGGCGGTGGAGACGGCCATGTGACTCCCGAGACAATATCAGTTTTTGGCGCCAGCTACGATCCGCCCGAGAACCTGTGGCTCAAGGTGTTCTTCACCGACTCGGTAGAGAGCCAGGCAGAGGGGCGCGCTTTCCTAAAGCGTTACCTCTCGCGCACCAAGAGCCGTGACGCTCCGGTCAGCGATAAAGTGGCGCCGGCACAGATCGCGGCCATTGGCCAATGGGGATCCCATCCCGGAGAGAGATTCGCTTATCTCACAGGCATCAAGCAGCCCACGCTTGTGGTGAGCGGAACTCACGATGTGATTGTTTACACGGTGAATTCACTCTATCTCGTCCAGAATATGCCGAACGCCAAGCTCATCCTCTATCCGGATGCCAACCATGGTTCCTGGTACCAATACAACGAGGATTTCGTTTTCGAGGTCAATCGCTTCCTCGATAGGTAATCTCTCGCGGTCTTGCTCACCTTTAATAGACAGGGGAAGAATGGAATGGCTGAACGCTCCGGCGAATGGCACATAAAACAAAGCGATCGCTCCAAGGAGACGAATAAATATCGCGAGTCTTTCCAATAGAACAGCTCTCGTAACGGGAGCTTCGCGCGGCATCGACCGAGCAACGGCGCTCGCGCTCGCGAAGGCCGGAGCGCACGTTCTGGTTCATTATGGCCGTTCGAGGGAGGAAGCGGAGTCTTTTGTCGCCGCGACCAACGAGGATGGCGGGCGAGCAAATGCGATCTCGGTGGACCTTGGAACCCCGAATGGTGCGGTTCTGCTCGCCGATGGAGTACACTCAATCGCCAGGCGACCGGCTGGACGTGCTCGTACTCAATGCGGGAATCAGTAAGGCCGCGCTTATCGCCGACTACACAGTAGAGGATTTTGACAACCTCTTCGCAACAAACGTCCGGAGTCCCTTCTTCCTGGTCCAGCAACTCATACCGACTTTTGGTGAGGATCAAACATCATCGTGATCTCCTCCGCCGTGGCCCGCACGGTTGTAGGCAAGCCCGGTTTGGAGAACCCTTCGATACTTGCTTGCGCCTCTACAAAAGGGGCGATCGAGACGCTGGTCAGGAACCAATACGCTAACCGCAGTGAGCCAAATCGCGAGCGGCTGCAAACGAGTGCTCGAAACAATCACCCGCCATGGAATGAAATCTGGCGTTTCTGTAACAAACAGGCCAATGCATTCATCGAGCACGTCTTCAGGGGGACAGCGCTGGATAGCTCAACCCGTTACTCGCGTGTGGTCGCAAAGGGTTACAGATCGGATACCTCGCTCTTTCCGGATCGCGATCGGATGACGCGCCACTCGTACAAAGCTCGAATTGGCAACGCTGGCCCCAAGTCGGTTCTGGGAAGTTTCGTCAGACTGGGACCGTTTAAAACGCGACCCGGAATCCACTTGGTTGTGTAGTCGGCTCTACTGAGATTGGCCAAAGGCCGATTCAAAACAGCCCGACGATATGTGCCAAAACTCCGACCAGCGTTGAGGTTGAACGTATTCGTACCTGGAAGTCTCCCTCGGTCCGCTAATCCAAATCTCCATCGCTTGTCCGTCTAACCCGCAAACCCTAGACTTCGATCCACACGCCATAACTCTTCGCCAATGTCCCCTACCTGCCTGTCGCGCCCGCAGCGACCTAGCGTTCGTCGCGCTTCGCACCTCGCCCCGTCGCGAGTCCACTATCCCCCTCACACCCCCGGCAACGCTTCCGCATGCGGCAGCCCGAGACCAAAACGAATCCGATCAAATTCGACAAGGGGCGCAAAGAGGTCCGGCTCGCTCAACGGCCAGATAGTCGCCTTCGCCACCCTCGACCCGCATCGGTCAAGTAGGGCGTTCACCGCGCGGCGGGCCGCTTCATTGGCCGCTTCCATGCACGCAACGTCGGTGTAGGTCTTCACGTAATCGGAAGCCAGAAACAAATTCGGAATCTCCGTGTACGCCTCGGGGCGATATTGCAGAGACCCCGAAGTATTCACCATCAAGGGTTCAAGATTTGTCACGCCGGTCGGGTTCGGAAATTGGATGTCAGGATCCAGAAACCACGTGAGCAAGTTATCGTCGCGCACGATATCCGCGCCCGCTACATTCACGTGAACTTTGATTTGCTCCCAAACTTCGTGCCGGATTTCGTCGGCATTGCACTGCATCGCAGTCTTGCCATACAAGATGCCCGGCGTTCCCCAGTCGGAGATATCGACAGAAAGGATGCCTCCCACCCTTCCATCGCCGAAGCCTGCCAGGTCGACGGCCTTCCAAAACTGTCGCTGCGAAACGGAAGTAAGTGCCCACGGAGAATCTGCGTAAAGGGTATGCCCGTATTCCAACGGCACATCCTGCGCGAGATAGAACTGTATGCCGTTCATCCACTCGGTGTGAAGCTTGGCTAGGTTTGCTAACGAAGGAGCCTGCGCTTTCAATCGATCGTCAACGAGCAGGCTCATCCTCTCGACCGGTAATGCCGAAACATAGTAGTCGGCCTCGATCTTGCGCGACGCTCCATCTGTCTGTGCGATTGCAGAAGCGATACCGGCATCCGATGTCTCGAAGCCGCTAATTGTGGTCCCGCTCTGAAAATCGACACCACGCTGCCGCAGATAACTGACCCAAGGTGTCAGCCAAACATCGTTGGTCGGTCCATTCAGAAGGCGATCGAATCCTCCATAGGTCAGAAGCCCGAACAATAACTGCAGCAATGTGTATCCGACGGTTCGAGTGCTTCCCTCCTGAGCGCGAACGGCAACCAGTGATCGAGTCAGCCCCTTACCCAAGAGAACCTGATATGCCGAGGACCGGTTGGCAGCGTCGATGAAAGTCCACCACGGGATGTTTTCGTACTCCGCGATTCGTCTCTCGGGACAACTTGTTAACAACGCAAGAAGACGATCCACGAAAAACAGAACTTCGGGATCGGGCACACCGATTCCACTAAAGAGTTCCTTAAAGCTAAGCGCCCAGTCTTCCAAATTTTGCGGGATGCGCGCCGTCAATACGAGAGGCGCCAATCCCGCGCGCGCAACGTGTATCCGCGTCGCATGAATCAGATTGTCGAAGACGCTCACGCCTCCTGGGAAGGGAATGCGCATCATCGTGTCCGGCAGGTGGCGATAAAACGCCGGGAAAAAACGAAAGCCGTGCTCGCCCGGCAGATCCTTGCGACCGCCTATTCCCGAACCCGGCACCGGGAGGCTCCGCGCCTTTCCCCCGAGTTGGCTTTTTGCCTCGTAGACGGAAACTTGAAAGCCTCGCTCTATCAGTTCATGTGCAGCGCTCAAGCCGCCAACGCCACCGCCCAGAATTGCCACGCGAATAAGCACAATGGCCTATACTTTACCCCATTTCGAATCGGATTGATGCCGCGCGTTGGCCCGTATCCTGTTTGGGGAGATTCTGATGTTGGAGGCCTCATGTCTGGACGCCCTAGGGCATAGGCACTTCTGATAGTCGGGTGGACAACAGACGGCGTGTAACTTGTCCGCGCATGTACGATATGGTTCTTGAGGGTCTGGGTTCTCACAATTCCACCAGCAAGCGGCGATGCCCAAAAAATCATGGCGATCTTTAATCTGCCATTCACAGATTTTGAAAATTATTTTCGCGCTCATTCCAAAGTACTTAACTAAATAAGTCCAAAAATGGCGTTCGTTTTGGTAATCCTGCATGCTAACGTCTCAGGCGAAAGCGAGAATTTCCTGCTATGTCCACACCTGCGCAAATCGCCGCCAACCAGGCCAACGCGAAACTTTCTACTGGACCTAAGAGCACCGAAGGTAAGGCCAAGTCATCCCTCAACGCCGTATCCACCGGCCTCACTGGCAGAACCGTCCTTCTGCACGGCGACGACGCCAAAGCCTACAGCGGCCATATGGCCAACTTTTTCGTCCGCTTCGCCCCCCAAACCCCCGAGGAAGAGGAAATTGTCCAGGACCTCGCCCAAACCAAGTGGCGGCTCAACCGCGTCCCGCAACTCGAAGAAGATCTCTGGGCCCTTGGCACAATCAGCTTCGCCAGCATGTTTGATGACCAAGCCACGGAAGTTCGTCCGGGACTTATCCGCGCCCATACGTTCGTCACGTACGGCAAGCGTTTTGATAATCTCTACCTTCAGGAATCCCGCCTGATGCGCCGCTACGAAAAACTCCTGAAGCAACTCGGTGAAATCCAATTCCAGCGCCAAGCCGCTGAAATAGATGAAAGAGCGGCCGCCCGCGCCAAGGCCGATAGGCCTCCGGAGCACACAGGGCGTTTGGCGCCCGTTGTGCGCGATTTAGTAAATACTGGCTTTGAATTTTCAAATGGCCACAAAGTGCGGCCCGAAGAGTCCTTCGGCTCCCTCTCACCTGCCGAAAAAGCTAAAGTCCTTGAGGAAGTCAACCAAAGACTCGGTAAGCCGGGCATTAAATAACCGGCGCCAAGCAATTTCCAAATCCCTGTATGCGTGCTACCGGACGGAGGCGGGCGGACTTGCTGGCCGAGTGTAGCGTAGCTTCCACCGCGTAGCGATGGGAACCCGTTTTCTGGTCAAGACCGTTCTCAGGTCGCTTGTCGGGTTATCTAGTTCATAGATGCGCAAAGCCACCGCAAGAATGCTACTCGGTATTCCCGGAGGCGACCAGATCAAGACGTTGGGATCGACCGGAAGCTCATAATCGCGGCCGATTTCGACCCACTCGCCCTTGATCTGCCGGATGACGCGACAGATTTCGTTGCCCTTGAGGCGAATGCCGAGGTCCTTGGGGGTCCGGTAATCTCGTACGGGTTTCATCCCATTTAGACGCACCTCGAGCCAGTTTGGTCGTTGAATTCTTCATGACAGCACCAGCCGAGGGTGGTGAGTGTAACTTCCTAATCACAAAGGGCGCTTCTTTGCCGTCCCGCCCAACATCCAACAAACGCGGGTCTGTCTACCATGCGTGTGTTAGCATGACGTGCGGAGTGGCGCAATTGCGGCCACTCCGTTTTTTCGCACCTAACTCCAATGATCCAAAATGTTGTCATCCTCGGTTCGGGTTGCGCGGGCAACACGGCCGCCATCTACTCCGCACGCGCCAACCTTACACCGCTGGTGCTGGAGGGGCATGAACCGGGCGGGCAACTCTCCATCACTACCGAAGTGGAGAACTTCCCTGGCTTCCCGGAAGGCGTGCAGGGCCCGGAGTTGATCGAGAACATGAAGAAGCAGGCACAGCGGTTCGGCGCTGTGTACCAGCATGGCCGTGTAACCAAGGCCCATCTCGGGATGCGTCCCTTTCGCTTGGAACTTGAAGATGGAGAAACGGTCCTGACGCGAACGCTGATCATCGCGACCGGCGCCTCCGCGCGCTGGCTGAATTTGCCTAATGAGCAAAAACTGATCGGCCATGGCGTGAGTTCGTGCGCTACTTGCGACGGCTTTTTCTTTCGCGGGAAGAAGATCATGGTCGTTGGTGGCGGCGACTCGGCCATGGAGGAAGCGAATTTCCTGAGCCGGTTCGGGACCGAAGTCGCGCTGGTCCACCGCAGCGAACTCTTCCGAGCTTCCAAGATCATGCTGGAGCGTGCTCAGAAGAACCCAAAGATTCAAATGGTGCCCAACTCTGTGGTTCTGGACATCCACGATGTGGAACTAGGTCACGTCACCGGAGTGACGCTGCGCAACGTGGTCACCAACGAAGTCTATCAACGGCCTGTCGATGGATTCTTCATCGCAATCGGGCACATCCCGAATACCAAGCCGTTTGCAGGCCAATTAGACATGGATCAGGATGGCTACATTGTGACGCACGGCGGCGCTCGGACCAACATCTCCGGCGTCTTCCATGCGGGCGACGTGCAGGATCGCGTCTACCGTCAAGCCATCACTGCCGCAGGAGCCGGATGCATGGCGGCCATTGAAGTCGAGAAGTTTCTCGAAGCCGAGGGTCACTAAAGAGAACATTGAATTCTCTATTCGTTAGTCGGCCGATAGCTTGTTTGACTGGAATTCGAGTTGTGTCGTCGGATCGATAAACGGCCAGCACAGCGCGCCCAAAACATACGCGGCGGCCATCGTGTAAAGAAATGGGGCGTATTTTCCACCCGTCGACTGCAGAATGTAACCGCCGACCACCGGAGCGACGAATCCCGCCAGATTGCCCATCATATTCATTGATCCCGAGACGGTGCCCGCGTATTTCCCGCCAATATCCATGCAGGCAGCCCAGGAGCCGGGCATGGTGATATCGTTGCAAAAACTCGCCAACCCGAGGAACGAAATCATAGCGAGCGGGTTCCGCATTTGGATGCAGATGACAAGCATAAGAGCAGCGCCCGCGAAGCCCGCGATGGCGATCATCCGGCGTGCGCGGCCGGTGCTACGAAGCCGGCGGACGATGATGGGCGTGAGCAATCCGCAAACCAGTGCGCCCAATCCGCCGCAGAACAGCGGCACGAACGCCAGCGACGCGCGTTGATCGTCGGATAGCAGCGGGTAACGTGCCCGGAGAAACTGCGGCAGCCAGGTGATGTAGAAGTACCAGGGATACGTCAACATAAAATACTGCACCCACAGCAGCCAGATCGACCGCGACCTGACCAGTTTCCCCCAAGGCACATCGCCATGGCCCCCGGCCAAGTCACGATTGGCAGCAAGCAATGCCAACTCCTCGGCATTGACGGAGGGGTGATTCTCTGGTTTGTCGCGGAACCAGCGGTAAAACAGAATCCCCCAAATGACGCCCATTGAGCCGAAAATGGGAAACGCCGCCCGCCAGCTCACAACTTTCAAAACTTGTACTGCCAGCAGCGGCGTGATGGCGCCCGCCCATCGAGCCGCGGTCCACATCACGCTCTGCATCTTGACGCGTTCGCTCTTCTGGAGCCACGCTGAAAAGGCTTTCGTCAGGTTCGGAAAGCAGCCCGATTCGCCCGCTCCGAACAGGAATTCGACCACGACCAGCGCGCCAAAGTTCCACACCAGCCCCGTGATGGCCGTGAAACAAGACCACCAGACCACGACGCGCAGCAGCACCTTGCGTGGTCCGAGCCAGTCGCCCAGCCATCCCCCAGGTAGTTCAAATAACGCATAGGCGAACGCGAATGCCCCGAATACGTAGCCACGCTGCCAAGGCTGCAGTCCGAGCGTTGCTCCTACTCCCTTGGGACCTGACATGGCCTGCGACATCAAAACGCGGTCCAGATAAGACAAAATCGCTAGGGTGACTGCGAAGACAACCACCCAATAGCGGGCGTGCGTTGCGCGGCGGTAAGACGAAGGGTCGAGTACGGATTTAGTAGCCATGGCCATGGTCGCGTGTCCGTGGACAACTCCTGGATGGTATCAAGCCCGTGTCAAAAGGTCGCACACCCGGGCTGCAAATCACGTTAGCTTGCGAATAGATTTGGTCCGCGCGCGCCGCTTCGGCAATTGTGGGCTCTTCGATTTTGCGGCAGCCGTGTCCCAAGCGATGCGAAGCGCTTGCTGTAACATGGTTGAGTCCGCCGCTGCCAGGAGGACGTTGGTGCTGCCTTGGCGTCCCCAGGCTCCTTTTACTGGTACAAAGATTTCAGGTTGATCCCTCGAAGAGGCTGTCCTGCCGCTCCGGCGGCAGTTTCACCATCCCCCAGTCTTCATTCGGATAATTCAGTGTGGCGAAGATTTTTCCGTTCACACGGAAATCGGGATGCCCCATATGCGCATTCTCGGTCGCTCCGGGCAACTGCAAGGCGAGGCGACGGAAGTCATTGGCCGTCATATCGTCTCCTCTTTAGGCTGACGCGGTCATCTCGTCGACGGACACGTCCTTGATGTGAGTCGCAATGTACCATCTATAACCAAACGGGTCCTTCACGCCGGACATGCGGTCTCCGTAAGGCTGATCAGCGGGCTCGCGAAGGCTCTGCGCGCCTGACCGGAGGGCCTGCTCGTACATTGCATCGCAATTTTCGGTATAGATGAGCAAGCTAACAGGCGAGCCGCCGAAATGGTCTACACTGAACGCCTCCATTTTCGGCGCTTCATCGGCCATCATAAGAACCGAGTCGCCAATTTGTATTTCGGAATGCTGGATGCGGCCTTCTTTGTCCGCCATTCGAAATTTCTCAGTTGCACCGAAGGCGCGAGTGTAGAAGGCGATAGCTTCACCGCAATTCTTGAAAATCAGGTAGGGCTGGACGTTGTGATATCCGTCCGGGATTGGCTTTACTTGGGCCATTAAAATTCTCCTCCTTAGCGATTGTGCCGCAAAATGGTGGGTCCTGGATTGTAAGAAATTGACCAGTGGTTTAGCGTATCGGCACGTGATTGAGATGCGGCGTCGCGAGCGCCCGGTAGCCGCCGGGAGTGAGCCCGGAAAACGTCTGGAAATCGTGAATGAAGTGCGCCTGATCGTAATAGCCGCAATCGAGCGCGGTCTCGACCCAGTCAACCTGGCTGCGACGATGGATGCCCCGCACGGCGCGCTGAAATCGCCGTACGCGGCAAAACACTTTCGGCGGCAGGCCAACTTGGCGGCGGAACAGCTCAATAAAGCGGCGATAACTCAATCCAATGCGATCCGCTACTTCGGTCACTCGGCCAGCGTGAGCTGAGCGCCGGAACTGATCGAGGGCGAACGTGACTGCCGGGTGCAATTGGAGCGGCCGTATGAGTTGCTCTATTAGGAGGCGCTCCAACGTGATGAACATGGATTCGATGGTTGTGCACTCGAGGAGTTGCTCGCGAACGGCGCTCGCGCGACCGCCCCATATATCGTTTAGGGCTACCGATGAATTCTCCGCCTCGGAAACCGGCATCCGTAGGAACGGGAACACGCCTCCTGGTTGGAATTGGATGCCGATCACGCGTTCCTGTTGGCTGGTATCGATGACGAAACAGTTCGCACGGGCTCCGGAAAGCACGGCGTTTCCGTAAGTGGAGAAACGGGTCAGGTCCTGGGCATCGTAAATGCGGATTGGGTCGTCGCAGAGATTGAAGATGATGGCGGCCTCGCCGTTGGGCAGGAGCCGTTCCTTGGCATGTCTTCGCGGCGCGCCTTCGGAGTACCAGAAGCACTGCACAAAACCGGAGAGCGGTGTGCGCGGGGTGTACCGGAGGAGGCACATGGGGGCTGTTTTTACTGTAGCGCTGGGGGGATGTAGTGCGTCGGTCGCGCCACCTGAATCCCACGGCACGATGGTAAACTATGGCGTCGCGTAATACGCTCGTCGAATTGATTGAGCAGTCAGGATATGGTGAGCGCGGTAGGAATCGAACCTACAACCTAGTGATTAAGAGTCACTTGCTCTGCCAGTTGAGCTACGCGCCCGCTCGGGAGCTTCGGGGGAATAGTGGCAGGCGAATCCTCCAGATGAACGCGCCGCCAATCACAATATAGCATTCCACCGCCTCAAAGACGGACGCTGCTCCACTTCTTCGGTATCGAGCTCGGTGGCACAAATGTCAATATGAGTACAGCTTTCTCGTAAAACCGATTCCATGCTGCCCACCACTCCGGAGTTCTTCTGCTTCCTGGCGCTCATTTTCTTCGGCTATTGGCTGCTCCGGCGCGTGCGTATGGCGGGCATCGGTCTGATTGTTCTCGCGAACTACTTTTTCTACGCAAAATGGGGGTTCATCTATCTCGCGCTTGTGCCGGCGGCATCGACGATTGACTACTTGATCGGCGGCGCCCTGGAGCGATCCAAGAATCCGAAGGCGCGGCGAGCCTTGGTCTCAGGCAGCATCGCGATGAACGTGGGGCTGATCGCCTTTTGCAAGTACCTTCCCTTCTTGTTCGGGGGTATTGAGCAATGGACGGGGCACAAATTCCCGGCCGCCAACTGGACCCTGCCGCTGGGCCTGTCCTTCTATGGCTTTCAGGCAATGACATACACGATCGACATCTACCGCCGCGATGTCAAGCCTATCGAGAATTTCTGGGCGTATCTGGCATCGATTAGCTTCTTTCCAACCACGCTCGCCGGGCCGATCACGCGCGTGGCAGCATTGGCGCCTCAATGGGAGAAGCCAAAGATGCTTTCTTCCGAAGAAGGTGGCCGGGCGCTATTTTTAATCGGCCTGGGGCTAATGAAAAAGTTCCTCATCGCCGACTACTTGGGTGTGAACCTTGTAAATCGGGTTTTCGATTTGCCGACATTGTATTCCGGGGGAGACGTGCTGGTAGCTGTATACGCGTATGCCTTCCAGCTATATTACGATTTTTCCGGCTACACGGATATCGTTATCGGTGCCGGATTGCTGCTCGGGGTACGGTTGCCCATTAATTTCAATCGGCCGTACATCGCCGAAAACATTGCCGATTTCTGGCGAAGATGGCACATTTCGCTTTCGAACTGGCTGCGCGACTATCTCTACTTCTCGATGCCGGGCAAGCGGACGAAATGGATGCCGTATATCAGCCTCATCGTCACGTTCACGATCGGGGGAATCTGGCATGGAGCAAACTGGACGTTTCTCGTCTGGGGGCTGCTACATGGCTTAGCATTGGCAGTGGTTCGCCTCGGGCAGGCGCTTCGGCACAACAAGAAGCCGTCCGCCTATTGGCCCCTGCGCGTTGCTCGCTCGGTGGTGACGTTCCACTTTGTTGTGTTCGCCTGGATATTCTTCCGTGCGGCGGATCTGCATACCGCGGCCGGCATTTTGGCGCAGATCGCATCCCTTCACTTTTCCTTTGACAACGTCACGGGACCGTTTTTGCTGGTGCTGGGGATTGCGATCGGTCTGCACTTGACGCCCAAGGAGTGGTATCGCAAGCTGCAGCAAGTCTACAGCACGTCACCGGCTTTGGTGCAGGCGGCGGCGATGGTGTTGTTGGTCATCGCGATCGAGTATATCGGGGCGACGGGCGCCGCTCCCTTCATATATACGAAGTTCTGAAGTTTATGAGCGCGCCTGTCAAATACGAAATCGTCCCGGTGAAGACGGCGGTCACTATTCTGCTGGTGGGTTTGCTGCTGGCGGTGATTCCGGAGATACCGGGACTGCGGAAATTTGCAGGGATGCGGGCGCAACAGTTTATGGCGTTGGCCAAGGTCCCGGAGGTGGGAGTGCCATCGGAACCAAGCGTGGCGCCGGCAAGCCGCGGCCGAGCAAAGGGCGCGGGCAAGGAGAACGCGGGAGCCGGAAAGGGGCTACCGCTGTTGCCCGGCTCGCCCGATCTGTTCGATCCGCATGGAGCGCTGCACCATTTCTACGACGCACTTGAGCGGACCGCGGCGAAGCAGCCGGGCGCCGTCACGCTGGTGCTCCACTATGGCGATTCGCCGGTTACGGCGGACTCGATTACAGCGGATGCACGAGCGATGATGCAGAGCCGATTCGGCGATGCCGGGCACGGGTTCCTGCTGATTGCCAAGCCTTGGGCGTGGTATGGCCATCGCGGCGTTGAACTTCGAGCCAGGGGGTGGGAGATTGAGGCGGCGACGCAAAGCCGGGCAAAGGACGGATTCCATGGCTTAGGCGGCGTCAGTTTCACGGGAACGCCAGGCGCTGTATCGACTGTGACGTTGCCGGATGATCGGCATACCCGCATCGAGGTCTTTTACCTGGAGCAACCCGATGGCGGCGTATTTCGGGTGAGCGCCGGCGAACAGACGATTGGGGACGTGCATACGGATGGCCCTGAAAAGAAGGCGGCTTTTGCGGCACTTCCGCTTCCGGCCGGCACGCGGCAGATTCAGCTCGAAGTGGCGTCCGGACGCGTGCGCCTCTTCGGCTACAGCTTTGAAAAGCCAGGCCCTGGGGTCATTTACAGCAGCCTGGGACTGAATGGAGCACAGGTCCAAACGGCTTTGCGGTATTTTGGAGCGCAGCAATGGAGCGATTCTCTGCGACACGAGAATCCGGACCTGGTGATCCTCAACTATGGGACCAATGAAAGCGTGGACAACGACGCATATATCGAGAAGCTCTATCCGGGCGAGTTACGGCAAGTGCTGGACCGGATTAGGACCGCGGTACCCGGAGCGTCTTTGTTGGTGATGAGCCCAATGGATCGCGGTAAGCGGGAGGGAGGGGAGATCGTGACGCCCGCTATCCTTCCACGGATCGTCGATATTCAGAAACAAGTGGCGCTCGATGCCGGTTGGGCGTTCTTCGACACGTTTGACGCAATGGGCGGGAGCGGGACCATGGCGCGCTGGTACAACTCTTCGCCGCGGCTGGTAAGTGCCGATTTCATGCACCCCCTTCCCGGTGGTGCGGCTAAGGTGGGCGCGCTACTGGACGATGCTCTGTTCAAGGGATATGACGGATACCAAAAACAACAGCAGGAGACAAAGGTAGCGGCGCTAAGGCGAAAATCGAATCGGTAGAAACTACGTGCAACAAGGCCCCAACAATAGGAGGTTGCGCGAGCGATCACCCTCCCTATTCCTGCGCGGACATCTGCTGGTCGCTGTCGCGCCAGGCGCTGATCTTTAAGCGCCGGCAAACCCAGCAGAGATCCTCATTCGGTTGAGGCCCGCTGGCGGGCGAACAGGAAGCTCCGCAAACGGCACACTTCTTCAGGATGGCGGGCCGATCTGTCTCTAGCGATTTCTTGGCCAATTCCAGAATCTCTTGCGGAACAATCGACTCCGGTGTGGGCTGCAATTTCTTTTTCATTCTTGATTCCACTATAGTAGACAGATCGGCGAAATGGTGAGGCTCTTTTAGAGCTTACGCCGCTTGGTCGGTGCGCATGATGTAGCCCGCGTCCAATTGCGAGTGGCAACGAGTGCACTTCTGCCCCGGCTTAACCACGAACCGCTTCCCGCGCCAGACCACTTCGGCGGGGACGGTGTGTGTGCAGATAGGACAGTAAACCGCTTCCATGCGTGGGCCTATTCCCGCCACTCTTCCACCGGCCTGCTTAGCTGTGGTGTTTTCCATGGCAATCACCTCCATCGAAATCTCGCTCCTAAGACGCGTGGGCCTGGTCGAAAGATTCGACAATTACGCATCGAACCGCAACCAGGAGAGGACGAGTGTTAAAGCGGAGATTAAGCCAGGCGGGATGAGATGATCGGAAGCGAAGTTTTCATCCTTGCATGTCAAAACTCGCATTTCTTTTTCCAGGCCAAGGCTCACAATTCGCGGGCATGGGTAAGCTGCTTGCGGAACAGTACCCGCAAGCCCGGGCTATTTTTGAAGAAGCCGATGAGGTCCTGGGATTCGATCTTTCCCGCCTCTGCTTCAAAGGCCCCGAAGAAGAACTTCGCAGGACAGAGTTCACGCAGCCGGCAATTCTTGCTGTGTCAGCGGCCGCTGGGCGCATGCTTGTGGAGATAGGGCTGAATCCGGATTTCGTGGCCGGCCATAGCCTAGGAGAATACTCAGCATTGGTTGCGGCAGGCTCGCTTTCATTCCGGGATGCGGTGCAACTTGTGCACAAGCGGGGTCGCTATATGCAGGAGGCAGTTCCGTTGGGAACGGGGGCCATGGCAGCAATACTGAAGCTGCCCGAAGGAAAGCTGGATGTAGTCTTGAGCGAAGCGGCGCAGGGCGAGGTGGTCGCAGCGGCCAATCTGAACTCACCGGATCAGGTGGTGATCTCTGGGCATGTCCGCGCAGTGGAACGCGCGATGGAACTGGCCAAGGCAGCGGGAGCGAAACGAGCCATTCTCCTGCCGGTGAGTGCGCCGTTCCACTGCGCCCTGATGGCGCCGGCCCAGCAGAGGCTGGGCAAAGATCTGGAACAAACGGTGTTCGGCGATCTTGCTTGCCCTCTAATCAACAATTGGCAGGCGCAAGGGGTGACGAAAGGCGACGATGCGCGGCGAGGGCTGTATGAGCAGGTTCCGAATCCGGTGCGCTGGACCGAGAGCGTCCGTGAATTGGCGCGGTTGGGGGTCGACCGCTTCGTCGAGGTGGGGCCTGGCGCGGTGCTGCTGGGGCTGTGCCGCAATATCGATCCCGCACTACGGGGCGTAAAATTTGGAGAACCCTCCGACTTGGAAAAGGTGAAACTTGCGGTGCTTTAGCGTGGTCCTACTGGCCGGCAGTTTGTTGTTGACGCTCTCATGCGACCCTCCCGCACCTGAGGACCAGGTACGCCAGTTGGCCGAGGACTTCGTGGATACGAGTTTGGCCCTCTCGCCTTCCTACGCTACCTCACAGGGGTATCACGAGCACAACGGCGTGGACCTGGACGAGTTGCTCGACGATAACACGCCACACGGGATCGATGAAGACCGCGCCTTCTTGAATAAATCGCTTGGAAATCTGGATCGGCTATCGAGGATGAACATTTCGGCTGAGTCACGCGCGGATCTCGATGTGATCCGGTTGCAGTGCGAAGCCGGACTACTGGACCTCAATCGGATTCAGACCTATCGCCACAATCCTACGGTCTACGTGGAGAGTCTGGGCAACGCGTTGTATAGCCCTTTCATCCTGGCGTATGCGCCGGAGGGGAAGCGGTTAGCGCAAATTACCGCTCGCATCGAGAAGATTCCCGCTTATCTCGATACCGCGCGGGACAACCTGGTCTCTTCGCCGGCCATTTGGACTCAAGTGGCGCAAGAGGAGGATCAGGGCAATATCGATCTAATCGACAAGACGATTCGCGCTAAGGTTCCGCCGGATCTAAAGGGACACTACGACGCCGCGGCGGGGAAAGCGTTAGCGGCGCTGCGGTCGTTCGACGATTTTTTGAAGAATGACCTGAGCAAACGTAGTTACGATTGGCGGCTGGGCGCCACCAATTACGCGGCAAAATTCAAGCTGACTTTGGCGACCGGCGATACGGTGGAGAAGGCGCTGGCCGATGCCGAGGCGAAGCTCCAAAGCATTCGCGAAGATATGCACCGGCAGGCGCTCGCTGTATATCCGCACTATTTTCCAGGCGAGCCGCCGCCACAGGATACAAACTTACTCATTTCGAAAGTGCTCGAGAAGATAGCATTGCATCATGCGACGCCGGAGACTTACTTTTCCGACGCGAAGCGCGACTTAGCCGAAGTGACCCAATTTGTAGAGGCGCATCATTTACTGAAGTTACCGCCGCATAGTAACTTGCAAGTGATTCCCACGCCGGAGTTCATGCGCGGTCTATATGGCGTAGGCGGCTTCAATCCAGCGCCGGCGTTTGAGCCAGAATTGGGAGCCTATTATTGGATCACTCCGTTTACTCCCGAAATGAGTAAGGAACGTATCGAGTCAAAGCTGCGTGAGTATGACTTCGATGGCCTCAAAATTCTGACCATTCATGAGGCCATGCCGGGGCACTACGTTCAGTTCCAGTATGCGAATGAGATCCAACCGCGGTGGCGCGGTATTTTGCGGTCGATCTTTTCGAATGGGCCCTATGTGGAAGGCTGGGCGGTATACGCAACGGAGCTGACGATCGATTCCGGATATCAAAATACCCCCGAGATGCGGCTGACGTTTGGCAAGCAGATGCTCCGCGTGGTTTCAAACACAATCCTTGATATAAAGCTGCAGACCATGGGCATGACCGACCAACAGGCTATGGACTTGATGATCAACGACACGTTTCAGGAACGTGAGGAAGCCGAAAAGAAACTGCAGCGGGCGAAATTGTCGTCTTGCCAGCTTCCGACGTACTTCGTTGGCTGGCGGTCCTGGGAGCGGCTGCGCGACGCCTACAAGAAAACGGAAGGCGAGAATTTTAAACTTGCCCAGTTTCACGAACGCGCGCTCAAAGAAGGCGCGTTGCCGATGCCGGTGTTGAGTAAGCTGTTGTTGCATTGATGTTTAGTTCCGCTTAACCACAGATACGGTGAATTGCGAGGGATACTGCTGCGAGTGATGGACAGAGTTGTGCGCGACCACGCCGGCCGCTTCGTCGTAGTTATTGCCGCCGGTATTCAGGTTACGGTCAAAACGCGGAAAGTTACTGCTTGATATCTCTATCCGCAATCGATGCCCGGCGGGAAAGAAGTTACTGGTTGTCATGGGCTGAACGGTTAGTTTGTAGACCTTGTCTTTTTCCATCCAAACCGCCGGCTTATCGTACCCGTCGCGATAGCGGGCGCGCTGGATAGTCTCGTCAAGGTTGTAGGCTCTGCCATCCGGATAAACGTCGATGACCTTCACGGTGAAATCGGTGTCTTTCGCATCGGATGAGACATAAAGTGTCGCCTCCATAGAGCCGCTCACTTCAATTCCTTCTTTCAATGGCTCGGTTGTGTAGACGAGAATGTCGGCACGCGCTTCCATCTTGCGTTGATCGAATGAGCCGCCCGCCAAGGCATTGCCCGTGCAACAAACATTGCCGCCATAGGAGGGCACGGGATTCATCGGGTCGTAAGTAAAGGTGTCCGGCGCGTCGGCACTGGGGCCGTCCGTTGCCAAGACGCCATCGCCATTCAGACTATTTGCCTTGCCGCCGCTTGCAAGGAAAAACGTTAGCGGTTGCGCTCCTTCAGGCGGCCAGGTATCGGATGTCTGCCACTTATTAATACCCATGGTGAAATAACGAACCTTAGGAGTCTTTTCCAGAAATTGATTATTCTCGCCTTTGAGAAAGTAGTCGAACCAGCCGTAAGTCAAAGCGTCATAGTTGAGCCGGGCGTCACCCATGCTGCGTTCGCCCACTACGGTGTCTTCGGTTGCGCGCTTGTATTGGCAATGGAGCGTGGGCGCGATGACGGCATATTGCTCGTTGGCGATCTCCGGCCGCGCGGTGCGGCGGACGTAGTTATAAGCGGCGAGATTCGGACCAACGGAGACGTCATACCAGGACATGAACCAGAATCCAGGGACGTTGATGGGCTTGCTGTCGTTCCAGAGGCCGCCGCGATACCACGCAGGATCATTGGGTTGACGTTTGATCATGGCGCCTCCGGTTGACACTTCCTCGCGGTCGGCGAAAATCCCGTGTGGCCCATCTACAGACTTGATGATGTCCATCTCGGGCAGATGTGTGAGAGCCTTCGACCAGTCGACGGGAGGCAGATGTGGGGCAAGGTCGAACGCTTTGGAGGCGCGAATCAAATCCTCTTGCGATGTATTCGGCGGGAACATGGGCCGAACCTGATTCTGTTCGCCATAGAGCCAGGAGATGAATAGCATTTGCACTGCTCCGCCGCGATACCAGTTGCCCTGCTCATAATAGGGACCGACGCGGCCTACACCCGCGCCGAAGCCTTGCGGGATGATCGTGGCCAATGCCGGGTTGTTCAATGCAGCAACGCCAAGCTGCCATTCGGCGGTGGACGAGCAGCCGATTGTTCCCACTTTACCGTTGGACCAAGGCCGACTTGACATCCAGGTGAGCTCATCGTCTCCGTCGGAAAGAGGGGCGCCCAAAATGTCGTAAGAGCCTTCGGAAAAGAAGTGGCCGCGTTCATTCATTTCGACGTAGGCATAACCGCGCTTGACAGCGTCGAGCTCGTTAGTCATGTCGCGTGGCGCGCCGAGCCCGATATCCCAATAGTTGAAATTGTATGGAGTGCGAATAAAGATAATGGGATATTTTTTCGCAGAATCCTTAGGGCGGTAGACATCGGCGGCCATGCGCTTGCCGTCGCGCATAGGGATCATCAGCTTGCGGTCGATTATCGCAATCGATTCCAGTTCTTTCTCAGTAGCGTTGTGTTTTGCGATCAGTTCGCTCTGCGGATTGGGCCGCTGTGCAAACGAGAATGGAATGAAGGCGCCGGCGAGGAGAACGAGTTTAAGCAGTTTCATTTAGTTGGGAACCCATTGTAGATCATGAGTGGCGTGGCCGCTGCGTAAAGCCGCCGTGGGCGCGCCCGCTTCAGGAGTCTTCGCCGCGCAGCGGACTCCGCGTGTCGGGAGGCAAGGGGTCGAGCCGCGGGGACTCGGCAAAGGGGTGGCCGTTCAGGTCCGAGAGATGTATTTGGGCACGGGCAGCGGCGCGAGCATGGCGATCGCGGTAGAGCGGAGTGGCCATTTTGAGTGCGATCTGCTTGGCTTTTTCGGGTTTGCGGGCGATTTCGGCTTCGATTTTCAAACGCATCAGCTCGGCTTTGTGAGCGGCGTTTTCGGCGCGAACGCACTCGCGGAAATGGAGCTCCACTTCGCGGAAGGCCCTTTGAAAGGCACGTTCGGCGGTGTTTTTGAAGCGCGTGAAGGTTTCGAGTTGCTTCTGGTAGTCTTCGATCCAATGCTTGGCGTTGATGGGCATTTCCCACTCGACCTGTTCGAGGCGCAGGCGCGCGCGTTTGAAAAGCCAATGATTATCAACTAGCAACTGGACGAGTGTTTCTTCGATGTGGCCGGAGGGCTGATACTCGTCCCACCACTTTTTGTGGAGCGCTTCGTATTCCGCGGGGTTTTCGTGGCGCAGGATGAATTTTTGGGAGCGGCCGTGAGGGTAGGTGATGTTGGCTGCGTCTTCGGGAGTGCACAGGCCGGTGGCGCGGGGGTCTGAGGAGTGGAAGTCGCGCGGGTCATAGCCTTGGGGCGTGAATTTTTTCGAGTTTTGTAATTCGAATTCGCCGGAATCGATGTCGCCGCGATTATCGTCGTGGTTGTCGGAATGCATGCGTTTGGAACTGCTTCCGGCGTGAGTATGGCATCGGGGAGTGCGGGGCGAAGCGAAATTTGGGTGGAGTGCGTTGAAACGAAGGAGGATAGAAAATTTTCGAAAAACGTGAATCGCGATGGATGTGGAGCGGAAGAGGCGAAATTACCAAACGAACCCGGGGGTAAATGGCCGCGGATGATTTGGTGGAGAGGCGTTTTTACCAAACGAACTGTGATGAATATCCGATATGGATCGCGTTTGGCGCTTTCAGCCGGCAACTCATTCACCGGGCGAACGCCACCAGCGTGCATATTTTTGCCCTTCCGCTACACAATTGGCTTACCGCGGAGTGAGATTCCGGCGCATCGCGATCAAAGCGCTTGGCTTCAAGTTAGACTTATACATAGGCCTTTTAGAGAACACTGTTCTTTTCCCTGTGGCAACACAACCCAAATCGCTGATTGGCGTCCGCCGAATTGTCCCCGACCTTCGGCAAATCGCGCAACTCGCCGATCAACAGGCCCTGTTGGCCGGCCAGCGGTGGTTTTTGCGGGAACGCTCTTGGATCACGGAGCAGCAGCTCCAACTCTGTCGGATTGGCGCTCCCACGTTTTTCGAGGAGAGGCGCGCCCTTTGGTTCCGAGGCCAACTGGAAACGTTTGGCTGGGATGCCCGGCTGGATCGCGCGGGCAACGTGTTGGCATCGTTCCACAGCGCCTTAGAAGAACAATCGCTGGTGGTTTCGGCGCATCTCGATACGGTGCTTGCACCGCAGCGTCCAGAGGACGTCTATGTCGCTCCCGATGGGCGATTGGTTGGCCCGGGCGTCGCCGACAATGGGTCCGGCCTGGCGGCTGTGCTTGCGTTGGCGCGCGCGAGCGCCGAGCTTCCCGAATTACGTCCGCTCGCGTCATCTCTGCTGCTCGTGGCAAATGTTGGCGAAGAGGGCGAAGGAAATCTGAGCGGCATGCGCTACCTCTGCCGGGAATCCGCGCAATGGAGCGGCATTAAGGCGTTTCTGGTTCTAGATGGGCCTTCCACAGAGCATGTTACGGCGCAGGCTCTAGCCAGCCGGCGCCTGGAGATTAGCTTCGCGGGACCGGGAGGGCATAGTTGGAACGACCATGGTACTCCGAACCCCGTACATGCCTTAAGCGATGCGATCGCGTCTTATTTACAGACCGCCGATGCCCGATCGCAAGGGAATTTACTGGGTCGTTGTTCTTATAATTTCGGGATTGTCGAAGGCGGCACCAGCATAAACTCGATTCCCGCCACGGCGCGGGCTAAACTGGACCTGCGTTCGGAAGAGCCATCCTCACTAGACGAACTGGCGAGCCTACTAAATCCGGCAGTGGAACGTGCGCTAGAGCATGAGAATCGCAATGCGCGTGGCGCGCGGCTCACCGCCAAAATCAAGGAACTCGGCTCACGTCCCGGCGGCAAGTTGCCCGCGCACGCGCCGCTTCTGCGCACCGTGCAGGCCGTCGATGCGTACCTGAATATCCGCTCCCGCATCGATTGCGCTTCCACCGACGCGAATATTCCGCTTTCACTTCACTTGCCGGCAATTTCCATTGGAGCCGGCGGGCAAGGAGGCGGCGCTCATACGGGCCAGGAGTGGTATCAGCCCGAAGGCCGCGAGACGGGATTGCGGCGCATTCTTCTGGTTCTTGCGGCGTTGGCCGATCAAAAGCTACGGTGAGCGCTGCCGAGGCGGTCGCACCGGTCACGCCGAAACACCCCAAGCGTTGGCACGCCGACTTGGCGCTGGCCCTAGTCGCGCTAGTTTGGGGATCGACCTTTGTGGTCGTCAAGCAAGCGCTCTCCGACATATCCACTATTTACTTTTTGGCGCTT
Source organism: Bryobacteraceae bacterium (assembly GCA_036272835.1). GTDB lineage: Bacteria > Acidobacteriota > Terriglobia > Bryobacterales > Bryobacteraceae > Bog-105. Next base: position 111,095 of record DATAXY010000023.1, on the reverse strand, counting down.
CGCTTCTGGCTCGCCAGCGCTGTCATGTTCGTGATGTTCGCGCGCGCATTTAGCCGCGCGGGGTGGCGCGCCTTTTGGGGGGGTCTGCGTGGAGGCGTGACCGCGGGCCTCTTTCTTTGCTTGGGTTATATCCTGCAGACGTTTGGGCTGAAGTACACCTCGGCCGGAAACTCCGGCTTTCTTACGGGCCTTTATATCGTGCTGGTGCCACTGCTGAGTGCGGCTTGGTACCGGCGCTGGCCGCGCAGGAAGGAGTTTCTGGGGATACTCGCTGCCACGTGCGGCCTTGCCCTGATGACGTTCCCTTCTCTCGATGTTCATCGCCAGATGAATCGCGGGGATCTCCTCACTCTCGGTTGTGCGCTCGCTTTCGCCTGCCACTTACTCGTGCTTGGCCACTACTCCAAGCACGGCCTCTTTGAGGCGGTCGCGCTCGGGCAAATTGTTTGCACCGCGACGCTCTCCACCTTGGCCTTAACGATCGAACCGCCGCGCGTCAGGTGGACCGGCGGACTTATCTTCGCGATTTTATTGACCAGCGTCTTCGCCACTGCAATTGCCTTCTCTCTGCAGACTTGGGGACAACGATTTACCACGCCTTCGCGAACCGCTTTGATCTTTGCGCTGGAACCTGTCTTTGCTCTGGTGGTCGCGGTGCTGGTTGGGGGCGAGACCTTGACTTGGGCAGGTGTGGGCGGCGGCACCGCAATCCTCGCGGCCATTTTGCTGGTTGAGTTGGGTAAGTGAAAGGAGCGCCTCGTGGCTTAAATTAATCGACGATCTTTAGCTGTATTTTCCCTTCCTGTTCCCAAGCAACTAAGATAGAACCATCGGAGAGACTTACTAAGGCAGGAAAACCGCCATTGGAAGGTGAGGCTATGCAGGAAGCGTTGGCCACGCCGGGGCGGTGCAGTTCAATGCAGGAGGAGCCGCTCCACGCAACATATGGCCCTTTGACGGAAGACGTAAGTGCCACGTCCTTGCCGTTACCGAGAGCGGTTTCAGGCTGGCCAGGCTCATCCAGATAGACCGTTTTTTCTCTACGCCACGCGGTCACGACCTTGCCGCCTCGCCGGGCAACCCCACCGCCATCCATCGGGCAGGCATTGATGTTCCAGGACCCGATTCCCACTTTACGGGGATTGGAAACTTGCCCATAGAGATCCCAAGTCGTGAGATACATGTCGCGCGCATCACCTACAACGTTCCGAAACATGACCTCAAATTGATGTTTTCCGGAGGACGCGACGGACGGATCGCAGCACTGGCAGATGGTTCCGCCAGGCGATTGATAGATCAAGACATTTTTCGACCAGGTGGCGCCTGCATCGTTGGAATAGGCTCCATAGAGCCGCGTTCCAGGAGATCTTAGATCCAACCAGACCGCAGCCAACTCGCCTTGATTTGCAGCAGCGATCGCATGCAATCCTTCGCGTGCCGATCCCGGAGCATCATTGACCACGACGGGCGCCGACCAAGAGCGGCCTCCATCTGTCGACCGCCAGGCGACGAGATCGCCATTGACCGGCAAGCCATGGGCGCGCGGACCAGTCGCGGCCGTTTCTCCGTAAACGGCGGTGACTACAATTACTTTCCCGGAAATAACAACGCGGGGTCCGCGATGCCGGCCCAATGCCAGCACCGGAACGCGAGCCACTTCGGTCGCCTTTGAAAAGGTGCGTCCATTGTCACGGGAAGCAGAGAACCAAATCGAGTTGCCACTGCCAAATACGAGAGCAGTCAAACCAAGCGCGGACGCGAGTTCCGGCTGCCGATTAGGTTCTGGCGCCTGTACCGGAGGAATAGTAGTAAGTAGGGCTGCTAGAAAGAATAAGTGCATCGAAGATCTCCTAGAATTCTACGCGAAGTGCGAACTGAAATGCCCTCGGATCACCCACAGCCGTGATCTGCTTATAAGTGGGCGACGGATCCGTGGGATAGGTACCCGTGCCGAAGACACCGTTCAGCGTCACGCCGTTAACGTGATTCGTCAAATTGAATCCTTCGGCGATTGCTTCCAACCGGAACCGTTCAGTGAGTTGAAAGCTACGGCTCAGCCGGGCGTTTAGATTCAAAAAGTCGAAGCCGGATCCGGCGTTCCGATTGATATATATGCCGTCGATAGCCGGCCGGGCAGTGGCGCCCTGAATCGTATTTGCCCCGGTCGTAATGTTAAACGGCAGAGGCGAATAGTATTGAAGCATCGCAGTCAGTTGAAACCCGTGTGTCAGGTGTCCCCAAACCGTGTTCGCATTCGCTAGCGGCGTATGGATGGTTCCGTCGAACGACAAGCGATTTCGCTGATCGTCATCTGAACGGCCATAGTCCTGCCAGATATTGAAGTTATTGATAGGCGAACTGAAGAAGAATTCGCCTACGTCATCTAGAGCTTTCGAGTAGGTATAAGAAATGCGGTAGCTGCCCCAGTGAACCGGACGCTGCACGAACGACACATGCAGCCCATCATAATGAGAATCCGCCAAGGAAGAGTATTGACTGTCGTTGCCGTAAGTAGGATTCGGGCGGCATCCGTTGTTGTTACCGGAAGCCACGCAAGTGGGAACGTTCTGGTTGACGGAGATCAAAAGATGAAGGCCGCGCACATGCTCGTACCCAACTTCTAAGGTGCTTTTCGCTCCGAGTTGTTGCTCGATATCGAAGTTTCCTTGCTCGGAATAGGCATTCTGCATGTTCTGTTGCATCGTTGAGAAGTTGAACAATACACCTGGCGGCAGCGTCAGGCTACTTAGTATGTTGGGGAATACCGGCGCCCCAGCCTGCGTTGGAGAAAGGCTCACGCTGATTTGGCTCAACCCGGCTGGACTGGTCGTATTATTCGCCGAAAGAAGCGCATTTGCGAGCGCGCGCAAAGGGACGCGATCGTAATAGATTCCGTAGCCACCGCGAATCACGGTTTTCCTGGAAGCAAAGGGTGACCAGGCGAATCCAGCACGCGGAGAAATGTTGTTTGTATCTGTGGCAATGCTCTTCAGAAACTGCAGATCATAGCGGATTCCGGCGTTGAGCGTGAGCCGGGTATTGACCCGCCATTCATCCTGTCCATAGAAACCGGCGTTTGGATTTGTCTGGGCTATCCTGCTATTCGCAAACGTCTGCGTGAACCCTGAGTTGGTGTAGACGCCATTCAGAAAGTTCGCGAGCGATGAAAACGAATAGCTCCCGCGTATAGTCCGTGGAAACGTAATGGTGTCGTCGTTATAAAGAAACTCTGTTCCGAAACGAATGGCGTGAGCTCCGGCCTGGTACGAGACGTTGTCAGTTACTTCGCCGAGTTTATTGAGTCGCGCTGTAGGCGACCCGGATAATGTTCCAAAAGAAGCGACTCCGGAGATGCTGACTGCCGGTCCGATCGGATCGGCAGGCGGAGCTTTGAGATTGCTGTTCCAAAACTGCCCACGCGTCTCATTCACGACACGAGGCGAGAGGGTCGCAATATTGCTGAACGCGAGAACCTGATCCGTGTCGTACAAGTTTGCCGAAGCCGTGGGGGCGCTCAGACCACCCGCTCCACGCGAGTTAGAGCTGTTGACATTGTAGAGGCTGTAGCGTGAGCTGAACTCGTCCCTCTCGCTGAACTGGTGATCCACTTTGGCGAAGAAATTAGTCATGTGGACGGGGTTCGGATAGAGGCCAGCGGAAATTAAAGAACCGGGATAACCGGCTGCACTGAGTTTGGCATTGATCAAAGCGACGTTTGCAGGCGAAATGGTGACCAGGCCGGACTGGTTCAATTCGCGCTGCTCGAAATTGGCGAAGTAGAACGTTTGATCATGGATGACCGGTCCACCGATACTTGCACCATACTGCGCTTGCGTCAAAGGAAGCGCTGTATGGGAGAGGGCGTTTGCGGCGTCAAGACGGCTGTTCCGGAAATAGCCGTAGAGATCGCCATGAATCGTATTCGTGCCACTTTTGGTTACGACGTTCAAATATCCGCCTAAGGCCCGGCCGAACTCCGCTTGGCCGCCGGATGTGACGACTTGAAATTCGTCGACTACATCGAGGCCATAAAACGCGCCGGTTACACCCGCGGCATCGTCATTATCGGAAAGGCCGTCCACGATAAAGCTGTTAGAAAAGTTTCGCTGACTATCAATGGAGATGCCTTGTCCCGGAACCGCCGATGTTTCGGCAAATAGTTGGTTAGCCGCGGTGTTGGTGGGCGAAACTCCCGGGACAAGAAGCGCGATATCCAGAAAGTTGCGGCCATTCAGGGGAAGATGGTTGATTTCGGTTTGCGAGACTGTGCCGGCTATCTGAGATCTGGCGGCTTCAAGCAATGTTGTTTGGCTGCCGACATTGATGTTTGTGGATTTCGACACAACTTGAAGAGAGACCGGTAATTCAAAGGCGGAGCCGACAGTTAGTGTAAGCGGCTGCGATACATCGGCGAACCCCTTGTCATGAATAGTGATTTCGTATCGGCCCACTTTGAGGTAGGGAAACCGAAAGCGGCCCTCGCGGTCCGTCCGGACAACATTCGCAATGCCGGTCTCCGTTTGGCGAGCCGTTACGATCGCGTCCTGAACGACCGCTCCCGACGGATCCGTGACGCGCCCGCTTACGCTGGCATTATTTACTGTTTCCTGGCTATAACTGACGGACGCGAAAGCACTAATAAAGATGAAAATATACAGCTTCCGTAAAGATACGCCAGACATTAGATCCTCCTGAAGACGGAAATACACGCCCGCTTCGAACGCGCGATCGAAGCTTGGCTTAAACTACAACCCGATGGGGAGTTAGGAGAGGATCAAAGAAGGAGGGCCGCGTTTTTGCCGCGAGCGGTCATAGGAAACGCGATAGCTCGCTTCCGTTTGCGGTGAAACGGCAGGATGGCGGACTAAACCTGCAAAGACCGCTTCGCTAATGCCTGGAGTGCAAAGCCGGACTTGCGAGGCAGTCGTTGCTTGAGGGCAGCAGGGACACTTTTCCGCAATTGCGGTGATCACGGTTCCTGAGTTACTCACCTGCGCGGAACGCATCATGCAATGATGCTTGCCGTTTTTCCGGCAGCACAGGGGAATTGTCAAATCGGAGGAACCGCTGAGCGCAGGCAGAATCAGTAGCCAGCCGAACAAGATCGTAAGTACGGTAGCAATGCCGCGCCGCATCGGAATGCCGAGTGTACCACAGAAACGTTCCGGTCCGCCTATCCCGGCCGGGCGAACCGGAGTGGCTACTCAATTTCGTTGTCGAGCGCCGTCCAAACCAATGAGACTGCCTGACCCGCTATCACATCCACTTCGTCCAGGCGATGTGCAGACCAAGGGAACACCAGCCGGGCGGTGGGGTCCGCAACGTAGATCTCCCGGAAACCCCATTCTTGATAGATTCGACACTTACTCAGAATCCGTGACATAGGGTCGTCGCCGGATAAGATCTCACCACGATTTCGACAGGCTTGGTGGGATAGGGCCGCTCTATCCGACCGGTCGTAGCGATGACGTCCGGTATCGGCCGGAAGTCTGAGCTTATCCTTAACTCGACCTCGGACCCTGCCTTGTAGCCCGCTTGGCTTAGCAGCTCCATCAGAATCCTCTGCAGTAACCCGTGAATCCATGTCGGCGTCGATTTTTGAACGGCTTCCCCATACCAGAATTCGTAGTATGGTTTCTCATGTCCGAACCGCGCCTCAAATTCCTCCACAGTCAGTGGGTGCAAAACGGTAGCCACGGTATGATCCTTCTCCCCTAAATTCGCGGTATAGTGCAGTAATTTACCAAGAGACCAGGCCAACTCCTACGCTCACAAGGGAAAGAACTGGGCACCTGATGCAGAACGTGGACGACTTTTCGGGGTGTCATAGCGGGTGTCTTACGATCCGGACTGTGTATTGACATTACCTAACCATATTGTTTTATCGTTGAAACTGTGGCAAGCTGGCCTAAGTCTGTGTTATTGAAAGAGATTCTCTGGGAGGCAAAGCATGGCGTCAACGGTCTGGAAGGGCTATATTTCGTTTGGCCTGATCACCATCCCTATTCGCCTGTTCGCGGCGGCTCGGACCGAACGCGTCAGTTTCAACCAGATCCACCAGAAATGCGGTAGCCGGATCAAGCAACAGACCTACTGCCCGGTCTGCGAACGGGTCGTCGAGCGAAGCGAGCTGGTGAAGGGCTACGAAGTCGAAAAGGACCGCTATGTCATCGTTGACGACGAAGAGATTAAGAGCGTCGCGCCAGCCTCCAGCGACACTATGGAGATTTTCGAGTTCGTCAAGGCCCAAGGCATCGATCCGATCTACTACGACGCGTCCTATTTCATGGTTCCCGAGGATGCCGGCAAGAAGGCGTATCATTTGCTGCTCGAAACCATGCGCAAATCGGGATACAGCGCGATCGCCAAAGTCACCATGCACCAGCGCGAATATACTGTCGTTGTCCGGCCGCACGAAAACGGCCTGTTGCTGCACACGATGTTCTATCCCGAAGAAGTACGGGAAGTTCCGGAGTTTGGTCACATCGACGACGTCACGGTAAAGCCGCAGGAAGTCGCTTTGGCAGAGAAATTGGTCGAGGGCCTCGCCGCCGACTTCGATCCCTCCAAATATCACGATGAGTATCAGAAGAGGCTGCTCGAAATGATCGAAGCCAAGCGCGAGGGGCAGGCTGTTGCAAGCGAGGCGCCGAGGAAGCGTGCTCCGGTGATCGACCTGATGCAGGCGCTCCAGAAGAGCCTCGGCGAGCTTCCAAAGAAACCGGCGGCCAAAGCTGCACAAAATGAGGAGCAACCGAAAAAGGCCGCGAACAAACGCGCGCCCGCCCGCACTGCCCACGGCTGAATTCTATAATCGAGAATCTGGATAAAACACCGCTCTGCGTCGACTTGGACGGCACGCTGATTCAATCCGATCTACTGCTGGAATCGACGGCTCTACTGTTGCGCGACAAGCCATGGATGGCTTTGGCGCTTCCATTTTGGACTCTGCAAGGCCGCGCTACCGTGAAACGCCGCATCGCAGAGCGCGTGAAACTTGCTGCCGATACCCTGCCGTATAACGGCGAAGTGCTTCGGTGGCTAAGGGAAGAGAAGGCGAAGGGACGCTGCTTGGTTCTTGCCACCGCCGCTGAAATGCAACTCGCCACGGCAGTCGCCGATCATGCCGGCTTGTTCGACCACGTCCTTGGCTCCGACGGCAAGCAGAACCTGAAGGGTGCGAAGAAACTGGACGCGCTGCGCGCCCGCTACGGCGCCGATTTCGACTACGCCGGCGACTCGAGCGCAGACCTGCCCATCTGGCGAATTTGCCGTGAAGCGATTCTAGTAAACCCCTCCCGCCGGACTCTCCGCGAGGCCACGGAATCCGCTCGCGTCGGGCGCATCTTTGAATCGCGGCGCCACACAGCGTGGCTTGTTTTGCGGGAGCTGCGGGTCCCTAGGTGGGCGAAGAACCTGCTGATCTTCGTACCCCCGATTGTCGTACGCCAGTTCGGCCGGCCGGACGTGTTGTACCGAGCGTTCGTCGCCTTCGTGGCATTCAGCCTGCTCGCCTCAGCTATGTACATTGTGAATGACATCGCGGATCTGGAATCCGATCGACGCGATCCTGCCAGGCGTTCACGCCCGTTTGCGAGCGGCGCGCTTTCCCTAAAGTACGCGTTCCTGTTTGCTCCCACCCTCATAGTTGCGGCCTTTGCACTGACGGCTTTTCTTCCGGTTGCGGCCGCCGCGGTATTGGCCCTGTATTTTGTTGTCGCGTTGGCTTACTCGCTTTGGCTTAAGCGCAAACCGCTGATTGGCCCCGTTATGATTGTGGGTTTTTATGCGCTGCGCATCGTCATGGGCTGGGCATCCGGCTCCTAGCGTATCGTGGCAATAGACGGAAAAGCCGCACTTCTTCAAGTCATGCAGAAACCCTCCTTCGATCCGGGCCTCACTCAAAAATACAGCCAGGGCCTTAAGCGCATTATTAACCCGAACGGGCGGTTCAACGTCCGGCGCACGGGCACGACTTGGCGCGACTTCCATCCCTATCTCTTTCTGGTCGATGCGCCGCTCTCCGTATTCATTGGCGTGATTTTGGCGGGTTACTTCGTCATTAATCTGTTGTTCGCCTCTGTTTATTGGATGATCGGAGTGGAACAACTGCACGGTGCGGCGGCGGCGACGCCATTTCTAACGTTCATGAATGCGTTCTTCTTTAGCGCCCATACTCTCACGACCGTTGGCTACGGAAATATCTATCCGGCCGGCGTAGCGGCCAACAGCATTGCCGTCCTGGAAGCGCTTATAGGGCTGATGGGTTTTGCGCTTGGCACCGGCATACTTTTCGGGCGCTTCTCGCGTCCGACCGCGCGCATCGGCTATAGCAAACGAATGGTAGTGGCGCCTTATCAAGAGATAACCAGCCTGCAATTCCGCATTGTGAATCGGCGTCCGAACAATCTGCTCAATTTGGAAGCCCGGGTGCTCCTGATGACGGTCCAATCAGTAAAGGATCTCGCCCGCCGCAACTTCGATATCCTGCCGCTCGAACGCGATTCCGTCATTTTTTTCCCACTGCCCTGGACGATCGTTCATCCGATAACCGAGACCAGCCCCCTCTATGGGCTAACCGCGCAGGATTATGACCGCCTGCAACTCGAGGTCCTTATCATGATCAAGGGGATGGACGAAACGTTCGGCCAAACCGTGCACAGCCGCTATTCGTATCGCTATGACGAAATCGAATGGGGAGCGAAGTTTAGTCCGGTCTTTGAGGTCGAGGAAAGCGGCGATCTGCTGCTCGAGGTAAACCGCGTTAGCGAGATCGAACGGGTTATTGGTTGAGCAGGCGGGTTATTGTTCGGGCCGTTTGATCAGCGCAAAATTAACCTCTACTCTGGAGATCGACTTGACCGGCTTCCCGCCTCTCGTCGCCGGGTTGAATCGCCATTTTGCGACGCAGTCTCTGGCGCTCTCGTCGAGACCCATACCTAGAGAGTTAATAACAGAAATCTGCTCTGGAATGCCGTCTTCGTTGATGACAATGCTGAGTAACACCGTTCCTTCAAGTCGGGCATTTCTCGCCGCTTCTGTATACTTCGGTTCGACTCTTGTGCGCAGAGTGGGCGGTAAGACTTGCAATGCGCCGCCGTTTGGCTGGACGGAACCGACTGGTGTTGACGAGGGTAGGAGCATCGTCAACTGGCAGTTTGGCGCAGTGTAAGTCGAACAGTACAAGGTACCGCTACGGATGATTTTCTCAGGCCCTTCATCTGGAAAGGGAAATTGGTAATGCGCCGATCGAATCGCGTCCGCGGCATCGTTAAAGAAGCCTGAGGTGCCAATTAGCCGTACATCCTCAGTTCCCTGTCTGGACATGAGAATGAAGAAATCGGCGCTGCCGACTCGATTCTGTATGGCGGGAACTGCGATCGTGCGCAATCTTCCGAGTTCTCGGGATGCTTCGCTCGATGTGGATATGTCCGATTCAGGCACGCCTGCGCTTCGCAATCGTTCCGGCGCGCCTTCGTATCTCCTGTTTGACGCCACTGCGAGCTGCCACATGTGAATCGCGGCCTCGTGCCTGCTCTCCTTTTCGTAGATTTGACCAAGGTGATCCGCCACCTCTGCATGTTGGCCCAATTGCCACGCGGCATACACAAACTTTTCAGCGTTTGCCACGTCACCCTGCCTGAAATAAACCCAACCGAGCGTATCCCATTCCTCGCCCAGCAAAATCACGGCCGCAATATCCTTCCGTTGCACGCTGGTGAGGCTGGCTTTTGCAGTATCCTGTTCTGTTCGGTTCAAAGCCCTCTGGGCCCATTCTCGGGCGAGATCAACCGAAACGCCGGTATCGGCCAACGAATAAGCGAGATTGTTCAAAATGAGAGGATCCGCGGTCGCCGCGACGATCTTTTGCGCCTCGGCCATCCCCTCATCCTTCCGGCCGCCCTGGATCAGGGCTCTTGTGCGCAAGACTTGTAGATTATATCTATCCGGTGCGGCGGCAATCGGCTTCGCCAGGAGTTCCGGAACCTCCGCGTATCGCTTGGACTGTATCATCAGCGTGGCCGCCTGCGTCGCCGCAAGCTGGTCTTTAGGCTCCGCAGCCAAAGCTATCCTCCAAGCCTCGATAGCCTCATCCCGACGGCCTACCCTCGTCAGGTCCTTGGCCATTTCCCGGTAGGCTGAGATCTCGTCGGGATGAAACCGAACTTCCTTTTTGTAATCTTCAATGGCTTGGTCCAAGTGTCCCGACACCGTGGCGAGATATCCGTAATAGGCCCATAATTTGGCTTGCTTCGGGTTCAGACGCTCCACTTGTGCCAGCAGGTCGCGAGCCTCATCCAGGTTTGTGGCGGCCAAGGCGCCGGCGACACGATCCATTAATTCTTCGGCGTTGGGGGTGTTGCCGGATTCGGTAGCCGTTTGTTGGCTCGTCAATGCGGGTGACGCGAGGGAAATTGTGAGAATCGCTGTGGTTAACAATTGAAGGGGCATTGATGTGCGCTCGTCACGATATCCGAAGAAATACGGATTTCCCAACATACCCAATTGGAAGCGCTAAGTCATTAGCCCTTACAACCGTTCAGGGAGGGTGCTTGTTAATCACTCTGCGGCATGAAGAAGGGCTCTTTTCCGGCTATCATGAGGCGCTCATCGAGCGCGGCCTTGACCAGGTCCTCTTCGAGTTCCGACAGGCCCTTGGCATCCTTTTCGATACGCGTCAGCAGACCCTTCATACGCCCGCGAGACACCTCCCCGGGGAGGGCCAAGGCGTAGGCGAAGAGGGCATCGGACCGCAGTTCCTCATCGTCGAACAGGTTGCGGATGCGGTCGAGTTCGCCCTTGAGACCGTAATAGCCGACGCCCCAAACAGCGCTGCGGCGGGTCTCGCGGTCGGAATCTTCGAGATGCCTTGCGAAATACTCGCGGAAGCCCGGATGCATCGATCGCCACATGGCTTCGAGCGCTTTGGCTCGCGTTTCCGGCGATTTGTATTCCTCCAGGATGGCTTTGCGGACCTCATTGCGGTCGGCTTCGGGCGAGAGTCCCACGAGTAAGCCGCTTCGTTCGACTGGCGACAGATCGGCACGGCGAAGCGCGGCCAGCATGGCATCCAGCACCTCGGTCTCTTCGACAGCGGTTGTCAGGGCCTCCCAGGCGCGCGCGCGTACTTCGTCAGACTCGTCGTTCTGGGCGCGCGGGAGGAGAGCGTTGCGCAGTTCCGGGCTCAGTTCGCGGTTGAAGAACGATGCGGCGGCCGTAGCCCGGACATGGGGCAAAGCATGATTGAGCAGATCGGCGCGTTCGTCTTCGTCGAGGAGGTCGATCGGCAAGTCCATTTGTTCCAGGTAACCTTCGAAGATGTCGTAGGGCTCCAGTTCCGAGGCTGGACGTTCCTCGGACAAGGCTTGCAGCGCATACTTCACCTGTTCGGCCGCTTCGCGCTCGCTTTCAGTCAGAGAGGCAAGCTTCTGCTCAAGGAAGGGTTTGGCTTGAAGGTCGCCGTAAACGCTGAGTAGAAAAGCACCGTCGGATAGGTCGTATTCCGCATATTCCAGCAATAGGTCGAAAATGCGCCGGTCGCGAACCCCAAGACTGGCGAGAATGAAGGCGATCTCTGAGCAGCCGGACTCGTCAGTTTCGTTGTACAAGGCCAATAGGGGTTCGAGCGCGGGTTCGCCGATCTCGACAATGGTTTCGATGATCTCGTCCGGTAATTCGCTTGGCTCGTCGCGAATGTAGTCGATCAGGAAAGGCAGTCCTTCGGGTGCACGCCAGGCGCGAATCAGAGCAATCAGTTCGGGTTCAAGATCGACCACATAATCGGAGCGATCCTTAGCGGCGAACTGGATTACCTCAGGAAGAGCTTCGTCCCGGCGGTCCAGTAAAGCACGTAGGAAGCGCTGATCGAGACCTATATGGCCTTGCGCAGCCGCTTCCAGAATTTCGGTTGGAGACGATTCGGACAGCTTGTTGGGGTCGAGAAACACAACATTACCTCGCGAGTGGTAGAGCCAGAAACGCGGAGACGGACGGGGTCTCCGCGAGTTTCATTGTGAATTAAGCGTTACTGCTCTGGTTCGACGGAGACGGTGATTTCCGTAATGACGTCGCGATGAAGGCGCAACCCAACTTTGTGCTCGCCGAGCGTTTTGATGGGTTCGTCGAGTTGAACCTTGCGCCGATCGATGTGGAATCGCTGCGCTTCGAGCGCTTCGGCGATGTCCTTAGAGGTGACGGAACCGAACAGTTGATTGTTCTCGCCGACGCGCTGGTGGAAGGTCAAGCGAATGTTCGCCATCAGTTTACCCAAATCCTCGGCATCGCTCTTGGCCTTGACTTCACGGCGCAAAAAGGCTTCGCGCTCCTGCGCCACGATCTTCTTGTTCGAAGCGGTTGCGGCAACCGCGAGTTTTTTGGGAAGGAGGAAGTTGCGCGCGTAGCCGTCGGCCACTTTGACCACGGTCCCGCGCGAACCCAAATTATCGATATCTTCTCGAAGAATAACGTCCATGGAGTTCCTTCCTTACATGCGTGAGGCGAAGGGGAGCAGGGCTATATTGCGCGCCTGCTTAATCGCCTCGCTGAGCCTTTTTTGGTGTGGCGTACAGACTCCGGAAATACGGCGCGGAGTTATCTTCCCACGCTCGGACATGAAACTGCCCAGCAGTTTGACATCTTTGTAGTTGATGTCGTCGATCTTGTCGACGCAGAATCGGCAGACTTTTTTGCGCCGAAAGTACTGTTTCTTGCCTGTGGCGATGGCTTTATCGCCACCGGTCGGGCGCTGTGAGGCCGCAATCGGGCGGCCGCCTCTTTGTTCTGGCATATGGGTGACCTCCTAGGAATCCGCCTTTCGCGGGGGAGCCGGGGCAGGCGCAGCGGGCGCGACTGCGGGCGGTGTGGGCACTGCCGGAGCCGGCTGAGTGGGCGCGGCGGGCGTGCCAGGGACCGGAGTGCTGGCTTCGCCCGGCAACACCGGCGAGGCAAACACGGGCATCATAGCGGGCGGCGGCGGTGGCTTACGAGCGGCCCGCTTCTCACGCGCCTTCTTACGCTTCTCGATGCGCTTCAGCTTTTCATCGATGCGCACCGTTATGAACTTCAGCACCAGATCGGAAACGCGCAAACGGCGTTCGAGTTCCTTGACCGTTCCGGCCTCGGCTGTGAACTGGAGCAGTATGTACTGCCCCTCGTTATACTTGACCACGCGGTAGGCGAGCCGTCGCGTGCCCCATTTCTCGGTTTTGTCGACCGTTCCACCCGCATGGGTGATCACGTTCTTCAATTGTTCGATAACCGGATCGACCTCTTCTTCTGTCGCATCCGGTCGAACGATGAACAACTCTTCGTAGATCCTCATTCGTCCTCGTCTTTAATGCCTCGAGCGCGACGATTATATTTCGTCATGGCCCTAACGGCGCCTTCGGCAACGATCGCGTCAATGGCATCCGCCGCATAGGACACCACCTCGCTCACGTCATCCTGCGTTTGCTGCCCGAAGCGGGTCAGCACGTATTCCGCCGCGTCCTCGATTGGATGGTTCGGACGGATACCCATCCGGACCCTCACGAAAACGTCCGTTCTCATGGCGGAAATAATCGACTTGACACCGTTGTGTCCAGCCGCCGATCCTTTTGCCTTGATTCGCAAACCAGTCCAAGGCAAGTCCAATTCATCGTGAATCAGGATCAGGTTTCGGGTTGTCAGATTACGGGCCTTCAACACGGCGTGAACGGCCCGGCCTGAATTATTCATGAACGTTGTCGGCTTCACCAGCACCACCGTCTTATTCCCGAAGGAACCAGTCCCGGTGCGTGCGACCCCTTCGTTCTTGAGGAGGCGAATAGAATGACGACTGGCCAGTTCGTCGATTACCTGGAACCCGAGATTGTGGGGTGTGTGTTCAAACCGAACACCCGGATTTCCCAATCCGATAATACAAAGTTCCGCGGCTTTGTAGACCGGAGCCTCCCGGGATTCGTCCTCCGGCGCAATAACCTCCGGATCAATCTCAGTCGACATTCATCTCGCTTCGTCTGAAAGGCGATACAGGCCGAAAGACTACTTCTTCTTGGCCGGCGGGGTTGCGGCCGTCTCGCCGCCCTCGGCCTCCTTCTTGCCCTTCTTCAAGACTTCCGGTTCGGCGGCGGTAACTGCTTCTTCGGCGGGAGCGGGCGTTTCCTCTGCTCTCGGGGATACCACATGCGAAATCAAAGTTTCGGGAGGGCTCAGCAGCTTCATCGATCCCGTCATTGGGACGTCTCCGACGCGGATGCTCTGGCCGAGCAACAGATCGGAAACATCGACTACATATTGTTCGGGAATATCGTCGGGCAAGCATTCGATTTCGATCTCGCGTGTGACAATTTCGTGGAGTCCGCCTTGCAGCTTTACGCCCTTCGGATCGCCATGGGTGATTACCGGGACCTTTACAACCAAGCGCTTCGTCAAATCGATGCGCTTCATATCGACATGCAGCAACGAGTCCTTAATCGGATCGTATTGCCAGTCGATGATCATGACTGGAGTATCTTCCTTGCCGGAAACATTGAGATTGAAGATGGTATTGTGACCGGTTTTGCTATTGAGAACTCTGGTGAGTTCCTTGGGGCTGACCGCCACGGGGAGGGCTCCGGCCGGGCCGCCGTAGAGCACAGCCGGCATGGAGCCTTTTGCGCGCAAACGGCGCGCTTCGTTCTTGCCGCGGGAATCACGCGATTCGGCGGCGATGGTGATATCTTTCCTCATTTTTACCTCTCAAGCCAGGACGGCGGCCTGCCACTACTTACCGAGCTGCCGGACCCTAACTATAAATTCTCCCCGCTCGACGCCTAGCCGACCGGGGCCTTACATACACCTACTTAAACCCGCGCACAACGGGCACCAAACGCCCTGCGCGCTCCAACCTAACCCGCGCACAACGGGCACCAAACGCCCTGTGCGCTAGGAAGCTACACAAACAACGTACTGACCGAGCCACCCTGGTGGATGGACTCAATCGCTCGCGCCAACAACGACGCCACAGACAACTGCCGGATCTTCCCAGATTCTGCAGCCTCGGGGCTAAGCGGAATCGAGTTGGTCACGACTAATTCCTTCAGAGGCGACCCGTCGATCCGCTCCAGAGCCGGACCCGACAACACGGCATGGGTGGCGCAACCGGTGACGCCCACCGCACCCTGGTTCAGCAAAGCTTCGGCACCCTTCACGAGGGTGCCGGCCGTATCCACCAGATCGTCCACTATCAAACAATGCTTCCCGCGCACTTCACCGATGATGTTCATCACCTCGGCTACGTTCACATCCGTCCGCCGCTTATCGATAATGGCTAGCGGCACATTCAGGCGTTTTGCCATAGCGCGAGCGCGTTCCACGCCACCGGCATCGGGCGAAACAATAATCAGCTCATCCTTCTGGTACTGATCACCAAAATAATCGATCATCACCGGCAAAGCGAACAAATGATCAACCGGGATATCGAAGAAACCTTGAATTTGGGCGGCGTGCAGGTCGAGTGCAAGCACCCGATTAGCACCACCCCGTTCCAGGAGACTGGCGACTAGCTTCGCAGAAATGGGCATCCGCGGCTTATCCTTCCGGTCTTGCCGCGCATACCCATAATAGGGTAACACTGCCGTAATGCGCTCGGCACTGGCGCGCTTAAAGGCGTCCAACATCAGCAACAGTTCCATGAGGTTATGGTCGACTGGGGTACAAGTCGGCTGAACCAGGAAAACATCGGCCCCGCGCACATTTTCCTGTATCTGGAGGTGGGTCTCGCCGTCGGCGAAACGCTTGATCATCATGGAACCGAGCGGGCAAGCAAGGTAATCGCAGATTTCTTGTGCCAGGGCAGGATTCGCCGTCCCACAAAACACTTTGAAGTCCGTAAAAAGTGAACGAACCGGCTTGGCTGCGGACATTCGTGTCGAAATGGTCTCCTAAACCCTAATTTTCAAAACAACTCGATGCAGCCGCGGGTCCAAGGGATTGCCGCCACACCCTTTCAAACTGCCGC
This sequence comes from Bryobacteraceae bacterium, assembly GCA_036272835.1. Classification (GTDB taxonomy): domain Bacteria; phylum Acidobacteriota; class Terriglobia; order Bryobacterales; family Bryobacteraceae; genus Bog-105. Next base: position 95,116 of record DATAXY010000023.1, on the reverse strand, counting down.
CGGGGAACGAATCGGACCAGGTGCGCTGTCCCGGGCGGGAAACCGGAAGCCGCGTTCCGCGCCTCAAGAACGGAGGGAAAGAGGCCAAAAATGGCCGACCCGCTCCCCGTCATAAGGACCGGTTTGGCTCCCAGCCGCCGCAGTTTCCGCTTCTGCGCGTCCAGTTCCGGATGGAGACGAAAGACAGCCTCTTCGAAATCGTTTCTAAGCGGGAGTGCCTCCAGGGCAGCGCCGGACAAATTCCAGGCAACTGTCTGAAACTCTCTCAGAATAGGGGACCTGGGCATCGAAGTCAATTCTGCAGGAACTCGTGCGAGCACGCGGTAGGCCTCAGGAGTCGAGACGTGAATGCCGCTCGCGAGTATTAAAGCGGGGTGGCGCGGGAGCTCGGGTAACGGGTACAGTTCGGTGCCGCGGCCGAACGCCACCGCCGTGCCGCCGATGAGGAAAAACGGAACATCTGAGCCCAGGCACTCGGCAAGCTCCATCAATTCGGACTGGGGGAGGGGCTTACCGGCCAACGCCGGCAGGGCGATCAGCACCGAAGCGGCGTTACTAGAGCCGCCACCAAGGCCGGCGCCCATGGGGATGCGTTTTTCCAGGGTGAAGCGGATGCGAGCCGAGACCCGAAGGCGTTCCAGCACGATAGTCGCGGCGCGGATGACGAGATTATCGGCAATTTCTACCGAACTATCGAGCAGTAATTCGGTGCGTTTTCGCCGTTCAAATTCGATATGCAGGCGATCGCTTAGACTGATCGTCTGGAAAATAGTCCGCAGTTCGTGATAGCCGTCTGGTCGCTTGTCGAGGACCCGTAAGTCTAAGTTGATCTTAGCGAAAGAGGGCACCGAAACGGAGTTCATGGTTCCAGAGGAGCGAACGCCGATTTTAGCAGGAAGGACGACGGAAGACACCGATGCGCCGATCATCCTCTTTCGTTTAACCCAACAAGCCGTCTCAACTAGCGGTCTGGGTTTTTCGCCAGGCTGAGCATGTTGGCGAATAACCGATATGCGCCCGGAACACCCTCAGGCAGTTCGCGATAGAACGCGTACGCATTATAAATATATATGCCTTTTCCGTACTTGGCATAGAGCAAGCCGCCCTTCTGAGGGGCCTGATCCTGATCATGGGTCTCGAGCAAGGCTTGGTATCGGGGAGCCCAGGATTTCATCCACTTAGAACCGCGTTCTTCCACCCAACCGCCGAAGTCGGCTTCGGAGATTTTATTCGGCCAATTGAAAATGGGGTTTGACGGTTCCAGGATGTTCACCTTCGAGTGTTCATCGGTTACTTCCTCCGGGTTTGATCCCATGACATAAGGATAGGGGCCATAGTTGTGATCGTACTCCGGAGTGTTGTACTGCACAATAAGTACGCCTCCATTATGTACGTAGTCGAGGAATCGGCCGTTGTAAGTTATGAGATCCTGGCGAGCCGCATAGGCCCGAACACCGAACAGAATCACATTGAACTTACTCAGATCGCCGGTCGCGACATCCGAAGGCCCGAGGGATGTCACTTGGATGCCCAAATGCTCCAACGATGACGGGACGTCGTCGCCGCTGCCCATAAGATAACCAACCTTCAAATCCGGAGCGACCTTTACATCGACGCCGGTCAGCCGATAAGTTGCCGGCTTATACAAAAAATAAGGGCGGAGCGCCGGATAACCTGTTACTTCATATCCTTCCGTATATTCGCGACCGTTGTACTTGCCGACTGCGGTGATTTTATAGGGCTTTTGACTCAGGTTCGCGGGAGTTACGCGAAACGTAACCGATTGATCCTGACCATCGTCAGAGGTCGCAAAAGTAGCTGACGGCGGTTCGGATTTCCAGCCTTCCGGCAATGTCAATTGGACCGTGCCTTGGGCAGGGCCCTTGACATTGCTGTGGACGACGCTGGTAACGCTGAACGATTTCGAATCGAGCGGCACAATGCCGGCGCGGGGAGATATAGCGACACTGATTGCTGGGCCCACGGCAAGGGGTTCATACACCGCGCCTTCACCGGTGATGCGCTTGATAGTTTGAACATATTGGCCGATCCGGACCGGCACGCCGTTGTAACTGAACTCCGCCCAACCTGCCAGTGGATAGGGCGCCAGAGGGAGGTTTAAAAAGCGCTTATCTTGAATGTCGTAATACGACTGCTCGATGTCCGGGCGCGTAAAGTAAGGCCTGGTAAAAGCAGCGTTTTCGGGAACGGAGACAGTGAAGTGCGATTCAACAGGCTTGTCGTCCGCAAGAGTTTCCGGCTTCGCAGAGTCGCCAGAAATGTTCCAAGATTGCTCCTGTTGGACGGTTTCGACACTGGTCTTTTGAAGTTCGACATCCGTGGGACTTTGATTCACCACGTGGACCTTCACGCCGAAATCCTGGCCGGGGATCGCAATGCGGAAGGTCTCAGGATCCCCCATAAACATTGCCATTAAAGGGTTGGGCTCAGTGTGCGGCGCGACCGTGGCGGCAAGCGACAGACCCAAGGCTTCGGCCAACGCATTGTTGAACTGGGCGCGCTTGATTTCGAGTTCGTGGTGGATGTTGAACTTGGCGCCGGCAGGTAAATTACTCTTATCAACTTGTTCGAGGAGGGCAGTGGTCTCTTTCATACCCGCAGCCAGTGCCGGCCCAGTTCGTTCGGGATGACCCGCCGAGAACTTAGCAATTGCATCCTCCACGGCCGAGTTGATGCGCCCGAGGCTGTCTTTTAAGAAACCGGTGTCACCGGTCGCCAGAGTTGCGATGCCCAAAACCGAAGTATCGATGCCATCAAAGAACGATTCTTCCTTTTCGGAAGCTGGAACGACCGAAGCGAAGCGGTGATACGCACTTAGTAACTGGCCTGCTTTGGGAATGGAGCCTCCACCGTTCTGCGATTTTTGAAAAGCGAGACCCTCTCGTGAAATTTGCACATACGACATACCGAGCACAGGATCGTAAGTGCCTTCGGGGATTTCAACATTTGTCGAAAGGCTCAATCCTCTGCCGCGGCGGCTAAAGGGCACGCGGGCATAGTCCTTCAACGGAGTCCAAGGCCGGAGTCCCGCCTGGATCTGGTCTGGGAAAACGTTAGGATCGCCAGCCGCTTTGAATACTTCCTGGGCCATTGCGCCCGCCGTTTGATGATTGCCGTGGCCATCGCTTGGGCCGCCAACGAAGACGGAGGTAATCACCAAGGGCCGATTCATGCGAACAACACGGACCACGTCATATAGAACGCGGTCGTGAGTCCACATCTTTATGGATTCAGCCTTGGTTTTCGAAAAGCCGTAATCGACGACGCGAGTCCAATATTGATCAACGCCATAGTAGCGGCCGGCTGCTAATAACTCCTCCGTGCGCACTAATCCCAGGGCGTCGAAGAAATCGGGCGACATCACATTAGCGCCACCTTCGCCGCGATTCAACGTCAGAAGAGCGACCCGCGTGCCGAGCCCGCGAGACTCGTAGGTGAGCATCCCTCCGTCTTCATCATCGGGATGCGCCGTGACCATGATGAGACTGGCACGGGTGTGTAGTTTCTTGAGGCTTTGCCAAAGGGCGGTGGATCCCCGATTGATAGCGATTTCGTTGGGGACGGTTGCCGGAACCGTCGAGGTGGCATAGGGCGTCTGCGCCAAAGCGCAGGACGCGAGGAGAAAAATTAAGGGCTTCATGTACATCCTGGGCACGAAGCTCACCTATGTTAGGTCGTGAGTCTCCGCTTAGTAGTAAAGCTTTAGTCCAAACTGAATTTCCCTTGGATCGGTCGTCGTGTTGAATATCTTGCCAAAACTTCCCAGCGATGAAGTGGTGAAACTCGAACTCGGGTTAGTAAAGTTGGCATGATTCAACGCGTTGAAAAATTCGCTTCTGAACTCCAGTCTAAACCGTTCCGTCAAGGTAAATATTTTAAACACGCTGGCATCCAGGGTCTCTATGCCCGGGCCGTGGAAGGCGCGTGGCGCACAGGTGCCGAAAGTGCCGAATGCCGGTATGGCGAAGGCAGCAGGATTGAGATAGAACCCGGTGGCGCCCGTGCCCGTAATCTGCGATGGATTGGTTGTCGCTCCGGTGTATGGATTGCCGACGCAGCTCGCATAGCTCGCATGGTTCGCGCCGGTGGCGCTCTCGTCCGGCGCAGTCACCGTGAATGGGATACCAGATTCCAGCGTCAGTATTCCGTTCACCTGCCATCCGCCGATCAAACGGCTCGCAATGGTGTCACCGTTGAGGATCATGCCCCCTTTGCCGATGGGTAAGCTATAAATACCGTTAGCTACGAAGCGATTCGTCTGATCGAAGGGCGAGTAACTTTGCTCCGCGCTGTAATTATAGGCATTCTGGGGGGTGGATCCTCCCGTCAAATTATCGACATAGTTAGATAAATTCTTACTGAACGTGTAGCTGACACCGTAGCTCAAGCCCTTCGAGAAACGTTTTTTCAAAGATACTTCCAACGCATTGTAATCCGCAGTCCCATCGTTAGTGGCGAGTTCCAAAAACGCGTGGTTACCGCTGGTTGAGCTTTGGGTTGTATTCAGATTAGCGTAGGGAAAGACCGTAATGGGCACGCCGCCCGGTGTGTAGCCAACCACCATGCCTTGATTCGCGTTGCGCAGGCGATCCTCTTTTCGGCCAAAATTTCCAACATACGAAATGCTGAGCACCGTTGTCTTAGAAAACTCAATTTGAGGGCCAAAACTTAACTGCTCTACATATGGTGTACGCTGATTCGGATCCTGTGCCCGCATGTGAAGGCTGGTAAGGTTGACCGCATTGACGCCAAAGAGGCTATCCGGAAAGCCATTACTCAAAAGGAAGACGGGAGCAGTGCTTCCGACCGACTGAGAAAATGTTTGATCCAAAAAGAAAGGCGGATTTTCGGCTAAGACGCTTTCGGAGCCGACCCGGACGTCTTGCTGATAGAAGATGCCGTAACCGCCACGAAGGACGACGCGTTCCGCAGGCTGATAGCTAAACCCAAGCCGGGGCGCCCAGTCATTCTTATCGGGTTGAACAAGACCACGCTGATACCAACCGCCGCTGGTGGCATCGACGAACCCGCCACCATTGGCGGGAGTGAAGTTCGCGATGGCATTCTGATGATTTAAAAGGGGCGAAAACAGCTCATAGCGCACGCCATAAGTAACAGTGAGATTTTTGAACGCGCGCCATGTATCCTGCGCAAAGAAGCTGTTTCCATATTTGTAATCGTGAACCACGGTTGGAGTCGTGAAAGCGGCGCTACTCACATCGCCCAGCAAAAGGTCCGGTACACCCAGTCCCGTATTTCCGGAGTAAATTCCGCTGGCCGTAATTTGCCCCTGCGGAGACTCGGCATCCAGGAAATTGTCGCTCTCGTGGCGAAATTCATAGCCGAATTTGAAGCTGTGATTACCCTTTAGCCAACTAAGGGTATCGAGCAGTTGCCAAACCTGGGAGATCTGCACCTGAGGACGCCAAGGAGCCGTTCCCAACCGCTGAAGGCCGCTGACGTTGATCGGCGGAATCCCTTCATCGAATGAGCCGGCCGGTATTCCTGTCAAACCGTAGTCGGCCGCGTCGGATTTGCCCGGCACCAGCCCTAGGGCGTCGCTGTGGGCGTTTTCACGGCCAAAACCCGCGCGGACTTCGTTCAATAGCGATGGCGACAATACCTCTGTCCAGCCCAGTGCAACAGATTTGCCATAGATATTGTACTGGGTCGCGAAGTTCCCGTTACCGGCAATAGGATCGCCTGTCCATGGTGGATCCTGGCGGCTCACGGTGTAATCACTGAACCTGCCAAATAGACGATTGTTGTTGTTTATGCTGTGATCGACCCGTGCATCGTACGAGTAAGTATTCGTGGGAACGGAATACACAAACTGATAATTGTTTCCACCAGTCCAACTGTGAGGCAAGCCTTCGCCGGCCACGGCGGAGGGGATATTCGGATTTGGGTATAAATTCAGTAACTTAACACCTGTTGGATCGAGACAGCTAATGGCGATAATGTTGTCGTTAATGCAACCGGCTTGTCCGCTTACTGGAGAACTCTTTAACGTGGGGGTCAGTTCCGTAAAGTTGCCTTGCTTCATCAAAGGCGTCGGAACAGCGCTATATTCGGTTTCGGCTTGGCGGATGAGAAGGCCTTGAGAATCCACAAAGAAGAAGGTTTTGTCCTTGATGATCGGCCCGCCTAAGGTTCCACCGAACTGATTCTGGCTGAAGTGGCCAATCGGAACTCCGCCCGCATTATTGAAATAGGTATTTGCATCCAGATTGTTGTTTCGCAGAAATTCCCATAAATCTCCATGGAACTGATTTGCGCCGCTCTTTATGGTCGCGTTTACCACAGCTCCGGCAGAATTGCCAAATTCGGATGAGTAAGTGCGGGTTTGCAGGCGGAACTCCTGAAGCGCGTCCGGGGGCGGCTGAACGATCTGTACAGAACCCTCTTGAAGATTAGTGGAACCGGAATTGTTGCTAATGCCATCAAGAGAGAAGTAATTCTGCGTCTCCAAATTTCCATTCGAGCTAAAGCGATCGGGCGCCTGATTCGCGACTTCATTATTCGGCGCTTTGAAAGTACCCGCTTCGAGCAGAGCGAGATCGGAGTACCGGCGCCCGTTTAGCGGTAAGTCTACAATCTGCTGACTGTTGACCACGCCGCCGATGTCAGCGGTTTGCGAGTCCAGAAGCGGAGCCACCGACTGCACATCGACCGTCTGACTTACATTTCCTACCTGTAATGCAAAGTCCCGCAAGACGCGCGACTGAACGTCGACCTGGACGTCCGGAAATTGCTGTGCGCTAAATCCATTTACTGTTGCCCGGACGTTGTAAGTTCCGGGATGCAGCACGTTGAAGGCATACTCACCAGCGCCGTTGGTCTTGGTGGCCAGCGTCTGGTTGGTAGCCTGATTGGTTACCGACACGGTTGCATTCGGAATCGGCGCGCCAGTCGAATCTCGAACCGTACCAACAATGGCTCCTGTATCGATCTGTGAGAAGCCCAGCGCCGCGAACAGGCAGCTAAGTGAAAATAACCGACCCAATTGCCCGGATGAGAAAGAATAAGTTTTGAGACTTGGCATGACGCTTTCCCTCTTGAACGAACGACCGTGGCGGAAGTATAGCATGCGATTGCAAACGTGTTCAAGAGCTTTGTTGCGAACCTGTTTCAGCGGCGGGATACTCGCAATCAGCGGCACATTTTGTATTACCGCTCAGACCGCGATGCGATGCGCGGTGTGCCATCCGAAGGAGACGGCACGATTTTTGGCATCCCCTATGGGGCAATCGCTTGGTGTTCCCAATCCTCTTCTGCCTGGCCGTGTAAGGCAGGAGTCCTCCGGGAGCGACATTTCAATCGAAATCCATGATGGACGCATGATCCATCGCCTGTCGGAGCGCGGCCTGACCGCCGAATACCCGATAACGTATCAAATCGGTAGCGGTGTCCGTGGGCGGTCGTATGCCGTTGATATTGGGAATTACCTGCTGGAGTCGCCCGTCTCCTGGTATCGCGATCACGGCTGGGATATTTCGCCCGGTTACGAAGGTATGCAGTTGGTCGATTTTGACCGGCCGGTCACGGAGTCCTGTTTGTTCTGCCATTCGGGGGACGCGAAGTTCACAGACGCGGACAAGCGGCGAATTGCGCCGGGAAGTGTGACTGCCATCACCTGCGATCGGTGTCACGGGAGCGGTGAAGACCATATTCGGCACCCATCTACGAGCAATATAGTCAATCCGGCTAAGCTGCCGGTTGAAGCCCGAGATAGTATTTGCGAACAATGTCACCTCGAAGGCGAAACGCGCGTTGTAAATCCCGGAAAGTCCATGGAGAGTTTTCACGCCGGGGATAATTTGACGGATACCCTGATTACGTATTTATACCAGGAAGGAGGCAAGAGGCGTCCGGCAGTTAGCCAAGTGGAAGAGCTAGCGGCAAGCCGATGCGCTCGCGCCAGCGAGAACAGGTTATGGTGTGGATCGTGCCATGATCCGCATGGTGAACGAGCAGATCGTGCGCGGCAGGTAAAAGCGGTTTGCACGTCGTGCCATCCGAAGCTTTCGCCGGCCGCCCATCCGGCAGGACTAAAGGAGTGTGTAAGTTGTCACATGCCGCCGAGACCGACTGCGAATATCGCGCATGTCGCGGTGACGGATCATCGCATTCACCTGCCGGGTGACACGGAGCAGTCTCCGGTCACCTCGACGGATTCCGTTGTCGCCTGGCGTCCCTCGCCACCGCAGTTTCGCCAGCGCGATTTGGCGTTGGCCGAGTTGCAGATTGGCTCCGAACATCATCTGCCAAGCATAATTCGAGACGGTGTTCGGTTGCTCGAATCGCTACCCGAGAAACAGCAGAACGACGATGCTGCCGCGCTCTCTCTGCTGCAGAGCATCTATCTGAATACGAGCGCTCCTTCTAAAGCGCTGGCGTTAAGTGAATGGGCCGAAGCGGCCGAACCAAACAGCGCAACGTTTGCCGCGAATCTGGGTATTGCGCTGAAGCGCGCGGGCGATATGCGACGAGCTGAGACGCAACTGCTTCGAGCGATAGATCTGGACCCTTCCATGATGCAGGCTTACGCCGAACTGGCAGTTTTATACGACGAGGAACACCGCCCGGAAGACGCTCGGAAGATCATCGATCGCTTCCTCAATTGGAACCCGCAGAGTATCCAATTCCGTCTGGCCTATCGGCCCTGAACCCATCTATTTGATAGCTAGCTTAAATGATGCGAGCGCATTCATGCCGACGGCGGTTTGCTGCGACATCTTTGCCTGAAGTTGGTTCCGCAACTCCATCTCCTGGTGGGCCAAGCTCGAGAGGCCAAGTTTTTGATACAACATTCCCATGCGGTAGTGGTTTTGCGGCGTCGGATCGAGACGCACGCAAGCCTCCATTTGGACACGCGCCGCCGTCAATTGGTTAGACCATTCGTAGCCCCGCGCAAGTTCGCAACGTGCCAACGCGTTATCGGGAGGAGCACGTTCCAGAATGGCGATGGAGTGGCGAATGGTGGTGGCATCGTCGTGTTCCCGCGCAACGCGGAGCCGGACAGCGCTGCAAGCAATTGCGTTCCAACCGCAGAGTAGATTGACATCCTGCTGGCGCGGCGGTGCTGAGGATTCCAGGAGCACCTGGGCAAGACAGCTATAGGCGGCATCGAAATGCGGATCTACGGCGATCGCACTCTCAAAAGCCGAAATTGCGTCATCTCCGAAGCCGCTCGCATAACTTGCAATACCGAGCAGCGTTCGCAGCTTGGCGGAATGTGGGAACAGAGGCGCCGATTCTTTCAGCAACTTTATTGCGGCGGCAAACGACTGATGTTGAATCAACTCGAGCGCCAGCGCCACGCGATAAGGCTCTTGATCCGGCGCAAGCGAGACCGCGGCTTGATACGCGGCCGCCGCCGCGGCGTAATCTCCGCGCTGGTCCTCAATATCCCCGACAATTGCCCGGGCAGTGGGCGAGCTGCCCGCCGATTGGGCATGGTGAAGCGCATCGTCCAAAAGTCCAGCCTGCATTTCCGCGATCGCGGTAGCCAGCAGCAGCTTCGCATCGTTCGGGGACAGAGCGAGCGCGCTGTGCATTTCGCGAACGGCGAGTGCAGGTTCACCTAAGCCGGACGCGATGGCGGCCTTCAGGCGATGGAATGCGATCCGTTGAGTCACTTCCGCGGGCTCCGGCACGCCAACAAGAATTTGCCGCGCTTCGGCGTAGTGTCTTTCTCTAGTGAGAGAGACAGCTTTTTCGAGGGAGGACTGCGCAAACAGAACCGCAGAGAACAGAGCTAACGCAACGATCGCCCGCAAGCATTCGTATGATACCGTAAGCAATTGCGTAACGACGAATCGCATCACTTGGTGCGAGGCATCGGCCTTATTGGCGCCACCTCGGCGAACATGCTGGAGATGATCGGAGTCGGCCCGTTCATCACGATCCCGCTTCTATTGAGTAAGACCAACGGCCCGCAAGCCATTCTTGGCTGGGTGCTGGGCGCGTTTGTGGCGCTGTGCGATGGAATGGTTTGGGCCGAACTCGGCGCGGCAATGCCGGGAACGGGCGGCCCCTATCGCTATCTCTCGGAAGCTTACGGTCCCAGGCGATTAGGCCGGTTAATGAGTTTTCTATTTATTTGGGAGACCATTTTCCTGGCGCCGCTATCTATCGGTTCAGGCGCCATTGGATTTGCGCAATATGCAAAGTTCCTTTGGAACGGTATGTCAATGGCGGACGAGAAACTAATAGCGGTTGGGGTTTGTACCCTGATCACTATCTTGCTTTACCGGGACATCCGCTCCGTCGGCCGCTTATCGATCGCAATGTGGGCGGTCGTCTTAGGAACGGTCGCGTGGATCTGCGTGGCGGGGATTACCCACTTCGATCCGCATCGAGCGTTTAATTTTCCTCCCGGGGCATTTACTCCATCGCGAGCTTTCTTTCTGGGTCTCGGCGGCGCAACGCTGATCGCGATGTACGATTACGGCGGCTATAACAATGTGTGCCTGTTTGCCGGAGAAGTGCGTCATCCGGCCCGCGTTGTTCCTCGATCCATCCTGATTTCCGTTGTCGCGGTAGCGGCCCTTTATTTGACGATGAATATTACAATCGTAGGCGTCGTTCCATGGCGTGAGGCGATGCACTCAACATCCATCGTTTCAGACTTCATTCAACGGCTATATGGGCTGCGAGCCGCTCAGGTAGCAACGGCACTTATCCTTTGGACTACTTTCGCCTCAGTGTTTGCCGTGCTCCTGGGCTATTCGCGAGTGCCTTATGCGGCTGCCGCGGATGGGCGATTCTTTCAGGTTTTCGGGAAGCTTCATCCCAAGAAGAATTTTCCGAGTTTTTCAGTGCTGTTTATTGGCGCGGCCTCGGCAGTAGCCTGCTTATTTAATCTGGATGTATTGATTAATGCGCTTATTGTTATTCAAGTAATTATTCAGTTTATGGCCCAGGTACTAGCCGTAACTCTCATACGGCGTAACCGGCCTGACATCAAACGGCCTTTCCAAATGCCTTTTTACCCAGTTACCAGCATCGTGGCGTTTCTCGGGTGGCTCTACATCCTGATTGCCAGCGGCGTTCCGTATATATTAAGTGGCCTTGGATTGGCGCTACTAGGCGTATTGACCTATTTGTGGCGCGCCCGTTACCACCAGGAGTGGCCGTTCGAATCCGCCGAGGTACTTACATGACGGCGGTCCGGGAAACCGATGTAATCGTCGCAGGTGAAGTATATGCCGACCTTATCCTGAGCGGCTTTGATGCATGGCCGCAGCTTGGGCAGGAGGTGTTTGCCAAAGAGTACCGTCGCGAGATCGGCGGAGGAACAGCCATTACCGCATGCGGACTCGCGACTCTGGGATCGCGAACCAGCGCGCTAGCGGTTCTCGGAAGCGAAGATGGTCAGTGGCTAGTGCAGCGGCTTGCCAGCTATGGTGTGGACACCTCACGACTGCAGTTTGAAGCTGACGAGCCGACGGGCTTCTCATTGGTCGCGGCCATGGGTCATGACCGGACGTTCCTAACCTATCCCGGTGCGAATAGAACGTTCGATCGAGCCTTGCGGGAAACAGTGGCCACCGGCCAGCTTGCGCGGCACGTTCATCTGGCATATGCACCGCGCCTCGACGATGCCGCTAGTCTGCTCCGGAAGATTCGTTCCCACGGCTGCACGATATCGCTCGATACCGGATGGCATGCCGAGTGGCTCCCGGACGCCCGCGCGATGGAGATTCTGCAATACGTCGATATTTTTCTACCGAACGAAATGGAGGCGAATCGACTTACCGGCAAAACGGATGCCGCTGCGATCTTAGAAGCGTTCCAAGGCGCCGGCGTCAAATGCGTGGCTCTCAAACTCGGGCCGAAAGGGAGCGCGCTCTTATGGAGGGGAAGCACCACCTTCGCGCCAGCCTTGACGGTGACGCCTGTAGACACAACCGGAGCGGGAGACTGCTTTAACGCGGGCTTTCTCCACGCATGGCTTAGCAGCGACACGCCGGTTGACTGGCTGCGGGCTGCGAATATTTGTGGCGCGCTATCCACGGAATCGTTCGGCGGTATCGAAGGCTTTCCTTCGCGCGAACGTTTCCGGCAGGAAATGGACAAAAGAGGATAGACATGAGCAAAGTGACTATCATCGGCGGCGGTGGAGTTCGCACTCCTCTGGTTATCTACGGGTTAGCTCAGGCGCAACTGGGCGTCGACGAGGTTGTCCTATTCGATATAGATGAGCGGCGAACAGAAACGATCGCGCGGCTCGGGAATGAAGTGCTCCGCGGATTTGGGCAACCTTTCGAAATCCGTATCTCAACTAAGCTCAATGAGGCTGCAGCCGGCGCTCAGTTTGTGCTAAATAGCGTGCGCGCCGGCGGCATGGCGGCACGGGCGCGCGATGAGCGAGTGGCGATTGAAAATGGGCTGGCGGGTCAAGAAACAACGGGACCGGGAGGCGCGGCGATGGCGTTGCGCACATTGCCTATAACTCTCGGGCACGCGAGCATTATTGAGCACGTTGCGCCGGATGCGTGGTTTATCAATTTCACTAACCCGGCAGGACTAATTACTCAAGCGCTCACCCAAAACACTCGTTTGCGGGTTATCGGCATTTGCGATACGCCTATGGAGTTGTTTCATCGCATAGCGGGAGCGATGGGCGAACCGCTGCAGGAGATGGTGTTCGATTATGCGGGTTTGAACCACCTGGGGTGGGTGCGGCATGTTTATGTGCGCGGGGAGGACGTGACGGAGAGGCTCCTGAACGATGCAAATCTCCTTAGCCGGCTTTATCCTTCGGACCTCTTCGATCCGCAGTTAGTCCAGGCCCTACGTTTGATACCGACCGAGTATCTCTTCTTCTATTACAGCCAGCGCCGGGCCTACCGGAATCAAATCCGGGCCGGCGCCACTCGCGGCGAGGAGCTACAAAGGCTCAATGAAGAGCTCTTCCGGCAGTTGGCGACGGAAGACAGCGCTGCTGCCTTGCAAACCTATCGAAACTACTTATCGCGGCGCAATGCATCGTATATGAAGTTGGAAGGTCAGGGGGACTCAGTTTTTTCGACGCCGAAGCATGAAGAGGACCCCTTCGAGACGGCGACGGGGTACCACCGAATCGCTCTTGACACGATGCGGGGCTTGACGTCAAGAGACAGAAGGGAAGTAGTCTTGAACGTTAACAATCACGGTGCAATTGAAGATCTAGAATCCGATGATGTTGTGGAAGTGCCCTGCGATCTGGATCAAGATGGTCCGCGGCCGCGGACAACCGGGAAACTTCCGGATTCGGTTCGCGGGCTTGTCCTTTCGGTGAAAGCATACGAACGAACGATTATTAAGGCCGCGCTCTCCGGGTCCGCGGCAACGGCACAGTTGGCATTGCTCGAATATCCAATAATTGCCCAATGGGAAATTGCCAAAGACATAATCGGCAAACTGACCGAGGCCGATCGGGAATATCTCGGCTATTTGCACTAGCGTGTTAACCTTTAGCTTCCTTTCTATTTATGGCTGATCGTAAGCTGCAAATCGTGCCCATCGGGGGCTTAGGGGAGTTCGGGATGAACTCCATGGCGCTGCGCTATGGCGACGATATCATCGTCATCGATGCGGGGATGATGTTTCCCGATGCGGAGCTTCTTGGCGTCGATATTGTCACCCCCGATTTCGCCTATCTCGAACAACATTCGAGCATGGTTCGGGCACTCGTTTTGACGCACGGACACGAGGACCACATTGGCGGCATTCCGTTTCTGCTATCGCAGCTCAATATTCCGATCTACGGCACAGAATTCACGCTTGCATTGGTGGAACGACGATTGGAAGAGCACGAACTGCTCGATCAGGTACGGCTGAACATTGTCAAGGCAGGGGACCGCTTGAAGTTGGGTCCGTTTGAAATCGAGTTCATCCGTGTCACGCACTCCATCGTGAGTTGTGTTGCGCTGGCCGTGACCACCCCGCTTGGCGTCATCATTCACACGGGCGACTTTAAAGTCGACCCCACGCCCACCGACAACGAATTGTTCGACCTCCACACCTTCGCCGATTATGGCAAGCGCGGCGTGCTGCTGCTGATGTCGGATTCGACTAACGTCGATCGGCCGGGCTATACGGAAAGCGAGCGAGCCGTGCGCCCGCGGTTCGAAGAACTATTCGCGCGCTCAGAAAAACGCCTGGTGGTTTCGTGTTTTAGCAGTTCTATCCATCGGCTCCAGCAAGTGCTCGATTTGGCCGCCGAATATGGCCGCAAAGTCGCTTTTCTCGGCCGCAGCATGCTGAGCGTGACAGAGATCGCGCATAGCTTAGGACTGCTGACGATCCCTGACTCCACGCTGCTGCGCCCGCAGGACATTATGCAGATGCCGCCGGACAAGGTTGCCATCGTGGTATCAGGCACGCAAGGCGAGCCGATGTCGGCATTGTCACGTGTCGCGGTCGATAATCATAAGCACTTATCTCTGCAACCAGGCGATACCGTCGCTTTAAGCTCGCGCATTATTCCGGGGAACGAAAAAGCGATCTACCGCATGATGAACCACATCGCGCGGCGCGGCGCTGAAATAATCTACGGCAATATGCACCCGCCCGTGCACGTATCGGGACACGCGAGCGAAGAGGAACTGAAGCTGATTCTCAATCTGGTGCGTCCGCGGTACTTCCTCCCGATTCACGGCGAGTACCGCCAGCTTGCGCGCCACGCGGCGCTCGCTCAGCATCTGCGCTCTTCAGGCCTTGAGGACACGTTTGTACTTGAGACGGGGCAGACGCTGGAGATCGATCACTTGGGCGCGCGCGAAGGCGAACGCATCACGGTTGGCCGCGTCTGTATCGATTCGGGCTCGCTGGACGATGTCGTCGAAGACATCATCATTCGGGACCGCCGGCATCTGTCGGAAGACGGCTTCGTGTTGCCCATCATTGCGATCAACAAACATACAGGCCGGAGCGAAGGTTTGCCGGAGATCGTTAGCCGGGGGTTTATTGGAGCCGATGGCGCCGGAGTTCTGCAGGATGCGCGCAGTGTGGTGGCGAAAACGCTGGAAGGCTCATCGCCCGAGGAGCGCGGAGATTGGGGTGTAATGCAGGAGAAAATCCGCACCGATCTGAAGCGTTTCCTTACCAAGCAGACGCAGCGCCGGCCACTGATTATGCCCGTAATTCTGGAAGTGTGAACCCGTCCGGGGGTGTGGTGAGGTTCGGATCGTCATTTGAGCCGCCGCCCTGGTTGATCAATTCCATTTCGTGCAGGATCATGGAGATCACCGCTTCGTCACCGATTTTAGAGTTAATCAATAGGTGATAAAGGTTCCGGTCCGGCCAATCTTTTCCGTAATATTTTTTGACGAACGCGGCGCGCTCTCTATCAACTGTTTCGAGTAGGCCTTCCGCCTCGGGGCGACTACGCCCTTGCGCCAGCAATCGGCGCAATTTTTCCGTGTGCGAGGCATATACAAATGTGTGCATACCGTCGGTGCGTTCCCGGAGAAAATAGGCGGCGCCCCGGCCGACAATTACCGCATTTCCCTTTTGGGCGATGTCGTTCACGAGTTTTTCAAACTGCCTGGCCAAGTGCTCGGCGTCCAGTAACTCCATTCCGGTGCTAGTTTCAATGCTACCTTCGTAGGTACCTCGCATAAAGGCCTTTACCAACCGATAAAATGTAGGGTCCAGCCGCTCTTCGCGCTTTTCCACTGCCGCGATATCGCATTTCAGGCGGCGGGCGATCTCACAAGTGATCCCGTGATCCCAGAATGCCCAGCCGAGCCGATCCGCCAGCGCTTGTGCAATTCCGCCACCGCCCGACCCGAACTCACGTTCAATCGACAGTACCCGGATCATATGACGGCCCTCCCCGCGGCGCAAATTGCCGCTTTCGATCAAATAATACTGCATTTTTCAGGCCATCCGCGACTATACAGTCTTCGGTGATCGGCGCTCGGGCCGGATAAGGAGCCAACTAACCGCAGCCATGAAATAGAGACCTGACAGGACGTGCAGCGGCAGGTTCCAGTTACCGAGGCGATCGACAATATACGCGAGAACCACAGGGCTTAGCACACCTCCCACTTGGCCAGATGTATTCATAACGGCGCTGAGTACGGCTGCATTGCTGCCGCCGAGTTCGATGGCCGTCGCCCAGGACGGCGCTAAGGTGAACATAGATGCTGCGCCTCCCAAAGCTATCAGAAAACCGGCGGCATGGGGTTCTCGTATTAAGGTTCCGGAAACCATGGCGATGCCTGCGACAAAGTACGCCACGCTCCCAACACCGCAGCGGCCGACGCGGAGGCCAAACCGGCGTGACAAGGCATCGGTCGTCATACCGCCAGTGACATCGGCCACAACGCTCAACAACAAAGGCATCCCCGCGAACACCGCCAGTTCCGCGTGTGCCATGCCGCGGGATTTCAACAAATACGTAGGCAACCAGGTAATGAAGAAATAAAAGCCGTACGTGTTTGCGAAATATTGCAGACATAACGGCAACAAGCTGGGCGTGCGGAACACGTGCGCGAACGAACCGCCATGATCGGGAGGCAGCCCACGAGTGCTCTCAATCAAGTCGCGCTCCACTGCGCTGACTGAATGGTGATCGCGAGGCTCGTCGCGAAACCACCGATACCAGAAGAGCGCCCACACGAGCCCGGTACAAGCGACAATCGGAAAAACGGCTCGCCAGGGCAGCAACGTCATTAGATAGGCGACCAGCATAGGAGTCAGGCCTCCCGACAGATGAGCGGCCGCGAAAAACAGGCCTTGCACCCGGCCGCGTTCGCGCTCAGGAATCCAGCGTGCGAAGACACGCGCGGCATTCGGCCACGCCCCAGCTTCGCCTACACCGAATAAAAAACGGACGATCAAGAGTGTGCCGTAATTGAACGCGGCCGCGGTCGCCATCGTGAACGCCGACCACCAAAGCACGATGCGTGTCAGCACGCGGCGGCTTCCCACGCGATCGGCCCACCAGGCTGTAGGAATTTCGAAAATTCCGTAGGCGAGCGTAAAGGCGCTGAAGACATAGCCCATTTGGACCGCGGTCAACCGGAGATCGCGCATCATGAAGGGCGCGGCAATGGAGATACACACGCGGTCCAGATACGTGATTGCCGCGAGCGCCATCGTAACCGCGACCACCCGGTAACGTACCTGAGATATTGTGGCGCGGGCAGGCGACCTGAGCACTGCCACAAATTATACTTCCCGCTTGAATATGCTAGAGGCATGGCTCCTTTTCGGCACGCGATGCGATCGCTATGGAAGACGCCGGGCTTTTCCTTGATGGCGATACTGACGATGGCGTTAGGCATAGCGGTGACCACGGCGCTATTCAGCTTGTTGTACGCCGCCTTGTTACAGCCGCTTGCGTTTCGGGACGCCGGAAGCGTTGTAGCCATCAATACTCTGTGGCCGGCGAAAGGCCGCGCCACGCAGCGGATCACCGGCGGCGATTTTGTCGACCTGCGTTCCGCATTGAAAAGCTTTGAAGCGATTGCACTCTATAACGGTGGTCAGATTGGCGTGCGTTTTGGCGACCATGCACGCTTCGCCGAAGCTTTTCAAGTAGGCCCTGAATTCTTCCGTGCCCTCGGAGTCACGCCAGCGTTGGGGCGATTACCCGGCAAGCAGGATGCAAACCACACTGCCGTGCTCACCGAGTCTTTCGCGCGCGCAAGCTTTGGCGATGCGGCCAGTGCGCTAGGGCAACCAGTCGTCGTCGACAACAAGCCATATGACGTGATTGGTCTCTTGCCAGACAGGCTGAGTTTTCCGGAAAGAGCGGAGGTCTGGATTACGGGTCCTGTCGATCCGGAGAACCAGAATCGCACTGCATTTAACTATTACGCCATTGGCCGCTTGCGTGATGGAACAACACTGGAACAGGCCCAGGCGGAACTCTCGACCGCCGGCGCTAGGCTCGCAAGCGACCACCCCGATTCGAATGAAGGAAAAACATTCCGAGCGATAGAGCTGCAGGAACAACTGGCGGCTCCGGTGCGATCCACAATGCTCTTTCTGTTCGGGGCCGCGGGTCTGCTGCTGCTGATCTCTTGCGCGAACGCGGCTAATCTGATGCTGGCACGCGCTTCCGCGCGTACACGCGAAACGGCGATACGCATCTCTCTCGGGTCCGGTGCAAAGCGCATCATTCAAATGCTATTGGCGGAAGGCGCATTGCTCGGTGTAGGCGCGGCGATTCTCGGTCTCTTCTTTGCCTATGCACTCGTACGAGTGCTTCTCCCGCTGCTGCCTGCCAACCTGCCGCACGCTGCCGACGCAATTCACATCCATGCTCCGGTTTTAGGCTTCGCGGCGGGCGTCTCGTGGATTACGGCGTTGGTCTGCAGCCTGATTCCCGCGTTATCTCTACGGAGAGTCAACCTAGCGGAGTTACTAAAACAATCTGCCGGCCGCGGGTTTGTGAGTGGCGCAATGCGGTCTCGTAACATTATCGTGGTCGCGCAAATCGCCCTATGCTGTACTCTCTGCGTGGGGGCGGCGCTGCTCGCGCGGACGCTGGTCGCCCTTATCGATACGCCCGTGGGCTTCCGATCGGACGGTATTCTCGTCATGTATGCGGACGCGCCCGCATTTGAATTTGACCAATACCTCCGGGCGATCCGCACTTTTGAAACGGCTTTGGACCAGATTCGTGCCATTCCCGGCGTTCAATCTGCTGCTGCCGTGATGGGACTGCCGACAGGTCAGTATGGATCGAACGGCAGTTACCTCGTCGAAGGCGTTCACATCCAAGCCGGGCA
The DNA here is from genome assembly GCA_036272835.1 of Bryobacteraceae bacterium. Taxonomy (GTDB): domain Bacteria; phylum Acidobacteriota; class Terriglobia; order Bryobacterales; family Bryobacteraceae; genus Bog-105. The sequence goes on along the minus strand of DATAXY010000023.1, from coordinate 76,358 downwards.
GGATCCTTTTAAGATGAACTGGCCGCGCGGTCTTCCGGAAGCGATATTCGCGGTGGCCAGTCCGAAGTATTTTCAAACCGTTGGCATCCGGTTGCTCGCGGGTCGCGACTTCAACGACCGCGATAAATACGACGCTCCGTTCACGGCCATAATTAGCGAATCGCTGGCCCGGCAATCGTTTGGCACCAGTAATCCGATTGGCCGCCGCATCTACTGCGGCCTTGATTCTCCTAAGCCAATGACCATCGTCGGGGTGGTGAGCGATGTGCGTCAGGACTCCCCGGCGTCCCATTGGGAGCCGGAAATATATATGCCGTTTCAACAGCATCCATACCACGCGAATGAACTGCAAATTGCCGTTCGTACCGGCGGCGATCCAGTCCGGCTGGTTTCGGAAGTGCGCAGGCGGATGCAGCGTCTGGCCCCGTTCATGGCCACGAGCTTCACTACGTTCAGGCAGATGGTGGAGGACTCTATGTCGGCCCCTCGATTTCGCGCAGCGTTGGCTTTGGCATTCGCAATTCTCGCGATGACGTTGGCATTGACCGGTGTTTACGCTGTGATGACTTACTATGTGGGCGAGAGAAGAGCGGAGATGGGTGTTCGCATTGCACTTGGCGCGACGCCAGGCTCTATTGTGGGACTCGTTTCCGGCCGAGCTCTGTCGCTCGCTTTGGCCGGATTGTCGATTGGGATTGCCGGCGCGGTGGCACTTAGTCGAGTTGCCGAGACCTTGCTGTATGGTGTTCGCCCGCTGGATTTCGGCGCCTATGGAATCGGCGCGGTGGTCGTCCTTCTCGTGGTGATCGCTGCGGGCCTGATCCCCGCGTGGCGCGCCTCCCGTGTCGATCCTGTGGTGGCGCTGAGGCACGATTGAATCCAGGAATTGAAATGTTCAAACGTTTAGGCGTGGCAGCCCCTCTCGGACTGCTGTTGGCTGGAGTTGTCTTGTCTCAACTTAGTGCAGCCCATCAAAGCAACACGCCGGCACAATCGTCCGACCCGTGGCCCGGCAAGAAAAAGCTTCTCGCAATTGGCGACGTCCGCACCGGATACCAGCACGATTCGGTATCGCATGCTCTCGCAACGATTGAGCGTCTAGGGCACGAAACCGGCGATTACGTCACTTATATCCGCACCGATTCGCAACTGATCACCAAGGGCACGATCGCGGGAACCGGCAATTACGGGCCTGGCAAACGTCGAGTCAACGGCAAAAACCTGAACTTCTTCGATGCGATTTTTTTCATGGGCACGGGAGAAGGCGACCTTACCGGCAAACAGAAAGCCGATCTGCTATCGTTTGTTCGAGACGATGGCAAAGGGTTCGTCGGCGCGCACACCGGCGACGATGCGTACTTCACCTGGCCGGCATTCGGCGACATGATGGGCGGCTATTTCGATGGCCATCCCTGGGGAGTGTTTAACGCTCCCGTGATCGTAGAAGATCCCAACTTCCCCGGCATGCAAAGCCTTCCACACGAATTTACGATTCGGGATGAGATCTATCAACACAAGGATTTCTCGCGCGCCAAGGTTCATGTGCTGGCCCGGTTGGACCCATCGAAGCTGGATATGACCAAGCCTAACATTCATCGCGCCGACAAGGATTTCCCGGTTGCGTGGGCGAAGATGTATGGCAAAGGGCGGGTCTATTACTGCACTTTCGGCCATACTGATGAATCGTGGGACGACCCGCGAGTGCAAAAGGTATATCTCGGCGCCATTCGTTGGGCGCTTGGCATCACGAAATACGATATTCGCGAATCAAAATAGCAAATGCCCAAGACAAACTTCACTGACTTGACCGGCCGTGTCGCGGTCGTAACCGGAGGAACCTCCGGCATTGGACGCGAGATCGCCATCGGATTAGCCGAAGCCGGCGCTCACGTGGTTCCCACGGGCAGGCGGGAATCGTTGCTGGGCGCGGTGTGCGCTGAGATCCGGTCTGCCGGAGTAAGAACATTGGAGATGTCCTGCGATGTAGGCGAGCGCGCGAGCGTGGATGCCCTGCGCGATGCAGTGCTGAGCGAGTTCGGCCAAGTAGATATTCTCATCAACTCCGCCGGGATCACCGCCAAGCGTCCAACTCTCGACGTCGATGAAGAGGAATGGAACAAAATTCTCAACATAAACCTCACGGGAATTCTGCGCACGTGTCAATCCTTCTACCAGCCTCTTGCAGCCCATAAGCGTGGCCGCATCGTGAACATTGCATCCGTGGCCGGTTTCGCCTCTCTGTTTCAGGTGGCCGCATACAACTCATCGAAGGCCGGCGTCATTGCACTTACGAAAACGCTGGCTATCGAATGGGGAAGAGAAGGCATCAATACCAATGCCATTGCTCCTGGAGTCTTTCAGACCGAGATGAATGAAACGCTGTTGGATGGCACCGAGCGCGGACGGGAATACAAGATGCGCACACCGATGGGACGCTTCGGCAACACTCGGGAACTTGTGGGTGCGGCCGTGCTCCTGGCCTCGGATTCCGCCAGCTATATTAACGGAGCGACGCTAGCGGTGGATGGCGGATTCCTGGCTTCCGGCGTAAATACGTAACGCAGTGCGAGCGAACACCGCAATTCCGGGTAGTGCGCTAAATTCTGGTTGATCGTGGTGGCGGGCGTGAAAGCAGCAGTAGCCATTGGATCACGCGGCCTCCAGCAGTTCTCGTACACGCCAAGCGCGATCGGCGATGCGAGCGACAAATTGTAGAAGCCAGCGACAGCGGACCAGTGGTTCTCCGACTTCTTACTGAAAGCATTATTAAGTCTAGTTAAGCGGCGAATACTCATTGCCTTCGAGCAAGAAGCGAAGTACCATCCCGGTCTTCCCGACCGGCAGATGAATACCGTCCAGCGTGTTATCGCGGGTGCCTGTGAGAACCTGGAGAGTTCGCCACCCCTACCCAAATACCGCTTCCTGTTGCTCCATCAACGTCAACCAAGATTTAGCGCACCCCTGCTTATCCTGTTGTTTCAGCAAACCCGCGACCGAAGGCGCTGTGGGAGCACCCGTCAACGTTCGCCAACGAAAACTCCTGCCAATGGAATCTGGCCGCATGTCGCGCGCCAGATGGCTTCGTGTGGCCGCGTTGCGGACACCGACATGCTTTTGGCCTGCTGAAATAGCCGGATAAGCAGGAGCGCACTAGCCAATTCCGCCTGTTCGAGATAGCCGTGGTACACATAGGTTTATGCCGCGAATGGGGCGCATCGTAGTTCTGCTTGTACTTGCCGCTCTCGCGGCAAACATGCAGTGTTACGCCCGATGTATCGCTTCCGCGCAACCCAACACGCCGGCATGCCATGCTTCAGATTCCTGCCATCGCCACGCCTCCGATCAATCGGGGCAGGAACAACACGGGCGGCACTCAGGCTGCGATCACCAGCAATCGGAATTGGCGCGTTCCCAGAATCGCTCGGCCGGAACCGTGTTGCTGTCGCACGCCATCGGTGAGATCTCGTTTATCGGCGTCGTCAATTCTTTAAGTGCCGGACCCGCGACGTTTGGGTTTATTCCAACGGCCCAGCGAGGCTCTCCGCCGCCATTGTCCATCCTGCGTATCTGACCCTTTCTCCTCTTCCATAACTTAAGCCGTTACGTGACTTCGTTGCCCTGACGCGCAACGAGCGTTAGCGGCTGCTATAGCCGTGAATTAAGTCCGTTTCCTAGAGGAGGAATCAATCCCATGAAAGCTCGCCGTAATTTTTTTCGAAACGCATTTGCCATGAGCGCGGGAGCTCTTTCCGCTAAGGCGCTCACAACCGGCAGTCCGCCGGTGAGGGTGCAGAGTCCCGATCTGAACGACCTGAACTTTCAATTGGACAACGGGGTGAAGGTCTTCCGCTTGGTCGCCGAGCCGGTGAAACGGCAGATTGCGCCTAACAAAACGATAGACATCTGGGGTTACAACGGGAGCGCGCCGGGTCCGACGATTCAGATAACGCAGGGCGACCGTGTCCGGATCATTGTGGAGAATCATCTCCCGGAAGGGACGTCCATGCACTGGCACGGCTTTGAGATTCCGCATGATATGGATGGCGGTCCAGGTATCAGCCAAGATCCGATTCCGCCCGGCGGCCGATTCGTCTATGAATTTACGCTTCATCAGGCGGGAACGTTCTTTTATCACTCGCACATGGCCATGCAAGAAATGATGGGCATGCTGGGGGCATTTATCATGCACCCGAAAGACCCCTGGATGCCGCGAGTAGACCAAGATTTCGTAATCCTGCTCCAGGAATATGCTGTCCTGCCGAACAACACCGTACCGAACACGATGAACATGGAATTCAACTGGCTGGTGATCAACGGCAAGGCGGGTCCGGCAGCGACTCCGCTGATCGTTCGCCTCGGCGATCGCGTTCGCATTCGCGCGATCAATCTCGGTATGGATCACCATCCGATGCATCTGCACGGGCACAGTTTCCACGTCACCGGAACGGAAGGCGGCCGTATTCCCGAGACGGCTTGGATACCCGGAAATACGGTCCTGGTGGGCGTGGCACAAGCGCGCGACATCGAATTTGTTGCCGATAACCCAGGCGCTTGGATGCTGCATTGCCATCTGCCGCACCACATGATGAACCAGATGTCCTCCGTTGCCGGCCCTATGACGCGCGCCGGCCACGGTATGCCGGCCGGAGTCGATATGAACAATGGCATGGGGATGCTCGATGGGGCGCCGGGCGCTCCCGTGGGTGAGGATTATGGCCCGAGTCTGGGACGCGGCCTCGGCGTTGGATCAACACTGGATCAACCCGTGGGGAACACACCGCTGTCGCAATCCAACATGGCTGGTATGCAAATGGAAATGCACATGGGTGTCGCCAAAAACGCCAACACGGTTCCCGGGTTCCCGCAAGACGCCTTTATGGAGGGGCCGATGATGGCCGTGGACAAGCTGGTTGAAAAGCCGCAAAACTACGGCCTGCGTCCCGGGTGGAGCGGTTTCATGCAGGGCATGATGACCTTCGTCCGCGTCTTGCCGCCTGAAGAATACGAACAAATGATGGAGCGTATCCGGAAATGATAAGACACCTCGCCGTTTTTGTTATCGGATTTCTTGCCCAGCCACTCAGCGCCGCGATGGCTGTTCCGGATCTTTTAAAAGATGCACGGGCCCGGCCGCCCGTGGCATTGAACCAGTTTGAGCAGTTTGCTCTCGCGGCAAACCCCACTCTCGAGCAGGCCAATGCGATCGTGAAGCAGTCCGCCGGACGAGCTCGCCAAGCCGGTTTGATACCCAATCCATCGGTGGGTTACCAGGGCGAACAGATCCGCGGGGGCGCCTACGGCGGTGGTGAGCAGGGAGCATTTATTCAACAGGACTTCGTGCTCGGCGGAAAGCTGGGCCTGCGCAGAAATGTCTATGAGCAGCAGCGCCTAAGCGACGAAATTGGTGTAACCGAACAGCGCTATCGAGTTACGGGCGATGTGGATCGGACTTTCTATGCCGCATTAGCAGCCCAGGCCATTGTGGATGTTCGACATCGGCTGCTGGGACTCGCGATGGATACGGTCGAAACGGCTCATCAACTCGCCAATGTCGGGCAGGCCGATGCGCCCGACGTTCTGCAAGCGGAAGTGGAGTCGGAACAGGCTCAAATCGACTATGTATCGGCGCAACGGAGCTACATACAGCAATTTCGGGCGCTTGCGGCGCTGGTAGGCAAGCCGGACTTGCCGCTGGCTCCGTTGGCTGGCGATCTGGAGAAGCTGCCCTCAATCAACACAGACGAGATTGCGGACCGAATCGCCAACGAAAGCCCGGAAGTGAAGCGCGCGCAGCAGGACGTAGTGCGTGCCGAGGCGGAGTTGAAGAGTGCGAAGCGGGAGTCCGTCCCCGATCTGGAAATTCGAGCCGGGCTTGAGCAGAACTATGAACGGCTCGCCGATGCGAATCCCACGCGGGTCGGTTTGCAGGGGTTTGCGAGCGCCGGAATTACTTTGCCGATTTTCAATCGCAATCAAGGCAGTGTGGCCGCCGCGTCGGCAGATTTGGAGCGGGCGAAAGGTGAGATAACGCGCGTGAAGTTGTCATTGCGCAGGAGCATACAGCCTTTGTTAGAGACATATCTTTCCGAGCGGCTTGAAGAAGAGCGTTACAAAACGGAAATGATTCCCCTGGCAACACGCGCCTATCAGTTGTATCTCGCCAAATACCGGCATATGGCCGCGGCTTATCCGGAAGTGATTGTTTCGCAGCGGACCGTCTTCCAATTGCAAGTTAGCTATGTCAACGTCCTGGGCGATCTCTGGAGCAATGCCATCGTGCTCCAAAATTATCTGCTGACGGACGGGTTAACGCCGCCACAACCGGCTGGGCCTTCGGCCGCATCGAGGTAAAGCGGACATCAAGGCGGACATTCAGGCGGTCTTACGGTATTGATATATGCTACTATCTATAACAATATAGGGATGTTATTGGATGTCGTCTGGCGGACAATAAAGCGGACATTATGCCGGTAGATCGAGGTGAGCACATCTCCCTTATGGAGCCTGTGCTTATTGGCAGCGATTCGCGGCACCGCCCGGCACTCATCGATCTTACCCTCAGCCTCGCCCAAAAGGCTGCCGGATTTCGCCGCAGTCTTCCTCCGTCTCTACTAATCTCGTTGAGCGATCTGGTGCGCGAGATGAATTGTTACTACTCGAACCTGATTGAGGGTCACGATACGCACCCGGTGGATATCGAGCGGGCGCTCAGAGGCGATTACAGCAACGATTTACGGAAACGCGACTTGCAACTGGAAGCCCAAGCGCATATTTCGGTGCAGGAATGGATCGATCGCGGAGGACTCAAGGGTAACCGAGCCGTTCAACCGGAAGGAGTTACCGAAATTCATCTGCGCTTCTGCTCATTGTTGCCTGAACATCTTCTTTGGGTAGAGGATCCGGCCACGCATGAGAAGGTCCGCTTAGTACCTGGCGAGCTACGCGAGCGCGATGTACGCGTGGGACGGCACGTTGCGATCAGCCCGGGTTCAGTGCCTCGATTCCTAAGGCGTTTTGCCGAAGTTTATGGGAGCCTCGGAAAGACAGACGCGATCCTGTCCAGCGCCGCCGCTCACCATCGTCTTTTGTGGATACACCCGTTCATGGATGGCAATGGCCGCGTAGCCCGGTTGATGTCCCACGCAATTCTGCTCGACACTCTGGATACAGGCGCTGTCTGGCCGGTTGCTCGCGGGCTTGCACGTAATATGGGCGAATACAAGGCGCTTCTATCGAATTGTGATCTGCCGCGCCGTAACGATCTGGATGGCCGAGGCAACTTGAGTGAAGAATCGCTGGTGGAGTTCACACGATTCTTTCTTAACGTCTGCATAGATCAAGTAGATTTTATGGAGAGCCTGGTTCAGCCAACTCTGCTGCGTATGCGTATTTTGCAGTGGGCGGAAGAGGAGGTTCGGCTTGGCAATTTACCGGCGAAATCGGGAAGAATTCTTGAAGCCGTTCTCTATCGAGGAGAGTTGCCCCGCGGAGATGCCGACACCGTAGTTGGTACGGGCGAACGGCAAGCCCGGCGCATCGTCTCCGCCCTCCTCGATAAGGGTGTGCTGGTTTCCGAAAGCCCACGAGCGCCGCTTCGCCTCGTCTTCCCGGCTGCTTTGGCTTCGCGCTGGATGCCGGGCCTGTTTCCCGAGAATCCGTCGTAATTAAATCAGCGAATGATCCCCTTGCGAACCGCGTACAAAATCAGCTCTGGCACGGTGTGGAGGTTCAGTTTCCGAAGAATGTGAGAGCGGTGCGTATCCACGGTATACATACTCAGATTCAGAAGATTCGCGATCTCCTTGTTGCTTTTGCCTTCCGCGGCCAATTGCAGAATTTCACGCTCGCGGGCCGTTAGCAACTCGAAACTGTCGTCCTTTTGCTTGTCCGTCATCGCCCGGAAATAGTCTTCCTGCAGCAGGCTGCCGATCTTAGGACTGAAGTACGAATGCCCCTGGACCACCGCATGAACGGCCGCAATCAGATCGGCTCTTACCGAGTCCTTCAAGAGATAGGCTCGCGCGCCTGCCTTCAGCGCTCGCACGATATAACTCTCGTCGTAGTACATGCTCAGGATGACGACGGCGGTGGACCGGCCCGAATCCACAATGCGGCTGGTGACCTCAATGCCGTTCAGCGACGGCATGGCCACATCGATCACTGCGACGTCGGGATTGTGCAACTCCGCCAGCGCCACGGCTTCACGGCCGTCGCTTGCTTCAGCGACCACCTCAAATTCGGACTGGCGCTCCAGAATCAATCGCAGTCCATCGCGAAGCACGTTGTGATCGTCAGCCAGCAAGATGCGTATCGGCTTCATGGACAATTTCCAACGCTCTGAAGTTTGCCAAGGGTAGCACAATTTTCAGCAGCGTTCCCCGCCCAGGCTGCGAATCGATACCAAAGATTCCGCCCAGGTGATGTACTCGCTCTTCCATACCCAACAGCCCCAGCCCGCGAACGCGTTGCGCATCGAAGCCCGTGCCATCGTCCTGAACGGAGAGTTCAATCTCGCCGACTCGATGCTGCAGGGAGATCTGCACCATGCTCGCCTGTGCGTGCCGGGATACATTGTTTAACGCTTCCTGGACGATGCGATAGATGCAAGTCTTGTGCTCTTCGGGTAAGTCGTTGGGCAGCTCTCCGGCCGTCACATGGACGCGCAAACCGGTGCGCTTCCCTGTCTCCTTCGCTTGCCAATTCAGCGCGGGCAGCAGGCCGAAGTCGTCTAGCATCGACGGCCGCAAGAGCAAAGCCATGTTCCGGGCTTCCGTCAAACCTCTTTCGGCCAGGTTGCGAATGGATTTGAGATGCGGCGACAAGTCCTTATGGTCATCCAGCTCCAGCAAATTATCGGCCTCCATCAGAATGGCCGAGAATGCCTGCCCCGCTTCGTCATGCAACTCGCGCGACAAGGCCCGCCGCTCCTCCTCTTGCGCACGTACGAGCTTAGCCGAGAGATCGCGCAAAACCGCTCGAGCCTCCACGCTTTCTTCAAGCCGCCGCCGGACCTCCGTTTGCAGGCCCAACGTCAAAAAGCTGATGTAGGCCGCCAATCCCGCGCCACCCAGCAAGGTGACCGCAATCATCAGTACCAGACCAAGCTGGAGTCTTCCGAAGAGCCCCGCTAATGTCTGATCGCCACGCTGCAACGCTTGTTCATTCAGTTGGCCCACGCGGTCCGCGATCTGCAGCATGGACGTACGGCGTGGAATCAGTTCGCTGTAGAAGAATTGATAGCGGTATTTCGACCGTTCTTCCTGAGTCCATTGGAAGGTGCTATTCAGAACTTTCCAGTAGGCGTTGATCTCCCCGTTTAGCGAGGCGAATGTCGCGGATTCTTCCGGTTCCAAAGAATGCGCATAGGCCCGCAAGGCACCTCCGGTCTTGATGCGCAATTCATTTAATTCGTTCAACTGCGCGTGCGCTCCCGTTTCCGGCGCAAGCAGGAAATCACGAGCGACAGTTCCGGAAAGATAGATAGACGATCGGATTTGTTCGAGAATGCGGCTTCGTTCCAGGAAACGATGCTCGAGCCGGGCATCGCTCGAGCGCAGGCTGCCGATAATCATGAGCGCACCACCTTCGGCGGCCGCCATTAATAAGAGCAGGCCACCGAATCCGATCAGCAGCGCGAGCCAGGGTTGGCGGCGTAAGCTACCATGTATCTGCAAATCACCAGAGTACAGCTTTATCGCTTACGCGCAAAGCCTCGGTTGAGAAATCGCCTCGCGAGCCGTTGATAAACAGGGTCGGGGTCGAGTTGATATTCTTTGCGGTCGCTAGGTTCATGTCCTTCAGCACGAGGCCCAGCGAGAGCTGGTTGTCCAAACGGTCTTGAAAATTCGTCAAATCCAAACCCTTGATCTGGCGGGCATATTCAAGAAGCCTGTCTTTCACATTGACCGCGGTGATCTCCGCCTGATGATGGAACAGTTGATCGTGCAGTGCCCAAAACGCGTCGCTTGTTTGCAACCCCTTTTACGCCGCCGATGTTTGGCTGTGGACCCTGGGCCGCACGCGGTTCTGTTTCTGGCTTTCCTGGTACAGGCCTTGTGTTGGGAGGCCGGAGGGGAGGAGCTTCCAGCAATATTGTGACGCTGTTTCCGCCGTCACTGGTGCCTAGCAGCGAACCGCCATACAAGAGAATCCACCCGTGTTGAGCGTCTGTGAAGTCCGCACGGCTGACTCCGTCCGGCGCTCTTTCCTTCAAGGCGATAGGTATCGGGGCAGATCTGAGTGCGGAGTTGTGGCGGAAATCAAAGGTGTTTGCCGACCGGGTAATCTCCAAAGAGGTGGTATCGAAAAATGCTAGAGGGCCGACGCCGTCCAGGTCGTTTCGGCGTCCTGTAAGCTTCCATGTATCGCCCCCGTCCGTTGTCGAGTAGGTAAGAAGATCCCATGTCAATTCCGTCACCCGGACGAGAAGCGCAGCCGCTCCGGTGTCAGGGGTTTCAAAATAAGGACCTTCCACACGGGAATGGGTGACGTAAACGGTTCCGTCTCCGTTTGGAATGGAGTACGGTGTCAGGCCCTCCGGCAGCGGTATCTTCAACTTCCAGCCAAGTCTGCCCGCCATCACCCGTACGAAATAGATAGTCTTGGTGCACTCCACCGGCCAGCCAGCCAGTGGACTCCGATACAAATTGTATTCGCCCGTCTACGGGAGGTACCGGGAGTGGCGACCAAGTCTTGCCGCCGTCCGAAGTTGCGAACAGGTGGCCCCGGCTCGATGCGGAACTTCCCGCTATTGTTAGCAGGACCCAGCCATGCATTGCGTCGGGAAAGCTCATATGTGCCCTGGCCCCATAGGCCTGACGTATGAGCTGATCCGCCGGAAAGGAAGCAACCGACCAGGAACCGCCGCCGTCTGTGGTCATTGCCAACGAGATTGGCGCACCGTCACCGGTTTCCTGCCCGTGAATGATGACCCAGGCTTGGTCCGTTCCCAGGAACTGCACCGCGTCTATTCGCTGTCCGGAGGCGAGATGGGGACTGATGTCGGTCCGGCCTCGGCCAGATGTACTTGTGAAGAAGAGGTTTGTATTAGTCCGCGCCCAGCCCGACGAGGCGGTCAGGAGTTGCATGTCCACCATAGGCGCACTCACGGTATTAGGAATTGTGGCCGTCGAAAGAGCTGGCGGGGGCGGCGCTTGTTGAGGCGATTGAGCTGCGGCGGCCAAGCAGAGTAAGAGACCAGCCGCCTGAGGAACGCGGGCGCAGAGCATAGGAGTTAACCCTCCTTCTTGTGGGCAGTTCGAAGGCTACCTTCTAGGCGTTGATCTGTTGTATTCCTAACAGTCAGTTGGGTTTTATGATTTCCTATGCGTCGAAAGCAGGCATACTGGCGGGACTGTGTTTTGTTCATCGAAAAATACCGTGCCGACGTGATGGATCATGTTAGCCGCTTTAGGTTACCTTTACATCAGACCCATCGGGAGACCCCACCATGAAATCTAAAATGATTAGTCTCGCTGGCGCGATAGCGCTTTGCGTATTGTTGAGTAGTTGCCATAAGCAGACTGCGGCTGCTAAGACGCCGCCTGCTCCGCATCCGGCTGAGATGCCGGCCACAGCCGCGGCACCGGAGCCGTCCCGGCCCGAGCCGGCCCGGGAAGTCGTCAGTAATCCATCATCCACGCCGGATGCGGCCACCAAACAGCGGATCCAAGATTTGCTCGACAAAATGGAGGATGCCTATTTCGATTACGACAAACATACGCTTCGGCCGGATGCCCAGACGGCGCTGCAGGCGGACGCAAAGGAATTGGCGGAAATCCTGAAGCAGTATCCGGATTACAAGCTGACCGTCCAGGGCTATTGCGACGAGCGCGGATCGGAAGAATATAATCTCGCTCTCGGGGACGCGCGCGCAAAGCAGGCGAAAGACGATCTGGTTACGTGGGGAATTCCCGCAAATCAATTACGCGTTGTGAGCTACGGCAAAGAAAAGCAGGTTTGTGACGAACATAGCGAAACTTGCTGGCAGAAGAATCGCCGTGTCCATATAACGCAAGACCAACAAGCTGGTTGAGCGGTTGTTTCGCAAAGTATCTTCCGCAAAAAAGGAGCAAGTATGTTTCAAAAAGCCCTTACTTCGTTGTTATGCGGCTCGGCACTCTGCGCCCTGCCGATAATGCTCAATGCGGCGAGCGTCAGTAAGCAAGATGCGGCATTCATGAAGATGGCGGCCGAAGCGGACATGATGTGCGCCCATCTCGGGCAGATGGCCGAGAACTCCGCTTCCAACACCGCGGTCAAAGACTTGGGCAAGAAACTCGTCCAGGATCACACGATGAACTATCAGGAGCTGACGGAACTGGCATCCAAAACGGGCGAAGCCATCCCCAAAGGGATAGAGAAGCGTGACGACCGCGAAATTGCCGTGCTGACTCGTGACAAAGGGAGAACGTTCGATCGCGCCTTTCTGAACCATGAGGTCACCGATCACGAGAAGTTGGCTAAAGCTTTTAAAGACGAGGCGGCACATGGTCAGAATCCCGAAATCAAAGCCTTCGCCAATAAGAGCCTTCCCACGATCGAAAGCCATCTACACGAAGCTGAAGATCTCGTGAAAGCAAAGAGCACTAAGAAAGCTTAAGACCTCGTCATTTCGTCGATACGTCCTGATGATGCGGTTGAGCGGCACTTATCGCCACTTCACCGCATCGTTAAGGCATGGACTTACAACTGGCGGGAAAAGTCGCCCTGATCACGGGATCGACTGCGGGTATCGGCTATGCGGCGGCCGCTGCCTTAGCTCAAGAAGGTGGGGAAGTAATTCTGAACGGTCGAACTGCCGATCGTGTCGAGAAGGCAGCAGCGACCCTTAGGGCTATTGTACCGGCGGCAACCATTCACATGCTGGCAGTCGATCTGGGAACTGCCGCGGGCGCGGATGAAGCTGTCCGGCAATTCCCGAAGGTGGATATTCTGGTGAACAACCTGGGTATCTTTGAGCCCAAACCGTTCGAGCAGATTACCGACCAGGATTGGTTGCGCTTTTTTGAAGTCAATGTTCTCAGTGGAGTCCGCCTCAGCCGGCATTATCTTCCCAAAATGAGGGAAGCGAACTGGGGGCGGATCATCTTTGTATCGAGCGAATCGGCCTTGCAGATTCCGGCCGAAATGATTCATTACGGCATGACGAAGACGGCGCAGTTGGCCATCGCGCGGGGAATCGCAGAAACAGTGGCGGGAACGAATATCACGGTCAACGCGGTTTTGCCCGGCCCGACAGCGTCGGAAGGGGTCAACGAATTTGTGGATCGCCTTGCGACGCAACAGAACTCAAGCCGCGAGGAATTCGAAAGACGCTTCTTCGAGCAAATGCGGCCAACTTCGCTTTTGAAGCGCTTCGAGAAGCCGGCAGAGATCGCCGCCTGCATCGCTTTTGTAGCAAGCCCACTCTCCTCGGCAATTAATGGCGCCAGCCTGCGCATAGACGGCGGCGTCGTGCGCTCGATCGGCTAAGCCGCCGTCTTCCAAAGCCGAAGTGTGTCTACTGCGGCGCGACGAGCCCTTTGCGGATTGCGAACAAGACCAGTTCTGCCGTCCGATGAATATTCATCTTCTCCATCAGGTTTGCGCGGTGGACGGACACCGTATTCACGCTCAGTTCGAGCAATCCGGCGATCTCCTTGTTGCTCTTGCCTTGCGCTATCAGTTGCAGGACCTGTTTTTCGCGCGCGGTCAACTTGTCCAGTTCGTCGTCTCGTTCTTGGGCCACATACTTGAGACCCGCCCCCATGACACGACGTCCCTCGGCCACCGATTTAATGGCGCCGACCAAGTCCACATCGATTGCGCTTTTAAGCAGATAACCCTTTGCACCTGCATCGAGCGCGTTGCGCACATAATTGTCGTCCGCATGCATGCTGAGGACCAGGACTTCGGTTCCAGGAAGGTGCTTTACGATCTCTTTGGTGGCCTGAACGCCATCCAGCTCCGGCATGGATAAGTCCATCACTACAACCTTGGGCTTGAGTTCGTACGCCATGCGGATGGCTTCCACTCCATTGCTGGCCTCGCCGACAACCTTCATCATTTCGTCGTCTTCCAACAAGCGGCGAAAGCCGCGACGAACCAAGCTGTGGTCGTCGGCCAGAAGAACGGTTATCTCATCGATCATTGACTGCAAATTGCCTCTCTTCCCGATCAACCGCCATCGGTTCGGCTGGTTGGTCGTCTTGACGGTATGGCATGGTGAGCGACACGGTGGTGCCACGTCCCAATACCGAGGACACGGACAACGTGCCCTGTACGAGCGCGGCACGCTCCTGCATCGCGATCTGTCCCAGGCCCGGCATGCCCGATTTTTTGCGGGTCACCATGCCGCGGCCGAAATCGCGCACATGGATCGTAAGCGTATTGGCCTCAAAAACAAGTTCTACCTCCGCGTGCTTGGTACCCGAATGCTTAGCGGCATTATTCAAGGCCTCCTGCACTATTCGGAAACAGTGAATGGCGGGCTGGCCCGTAATGCGCGGCGGAAGGGCGGGCGTCACGGCGACGCTGGTGGCAATTCCAGTCTGCCGTTGAAACAACTGGGAATACCACTCCATCGCCTTTGCCAGCCCATAGTCGTCCAACACAGCCGGGTGCAACATCTGCGATAGACTCCGCATTTTCTCCAGCGTGTTATGCGTGATCTCCCGGACTTCACTTAATTCCGTCCGAAGCGGCGAATCGGGGGGGACACCTTTACGCTCGGCTCTGGCGAGCATTGCCCCCACGGCGGTGAGAATCTGGCCGAACTCGTCGTGCAACTCGCGTGAGACCGAGCGCAGAACTTCTTCCTGTACCGCGATCAATTTACCGGCCAACACCCGGCGCTGGCGCGACAGCGATTCCATCGCTTCGAAAATACGACGGTTGGAATAAATGAGGTACAAACTGGTGGCGACAATAGCCAATAGAACGGCGGCTAAAAACCAGTAGATGTTACGCTCGACGCCCAGGTAGATAGATGCGACTTGGACATCGGCGCGCTCTTCGGCCTCATTGTTGCGCTCGAGGAGCCGCGACAGAGTACCGGCAAGGTGCGATTGCTCGGCGCGAAGTTTTGTCGAAGCGAGCTGCCGGGCTTCCGCCTCTTTACCGCTCGAAGCCCACAGGAACACCTGATCCGAAGTTTGCCAAAACTGTTTCATCAAACGGAGGAGCCCCTGTTGCTTGTCGGGCCGCCTGGTCACTGGCGCCAACTTAGCTTCCTTGCTGATGGCATCTTCCAAATCGGCTCTCAGCCGGGAAAATTCCTTTTGGTACCCGCCGATTTCGGTTGTGCTTTGCGCATCAGTCATGTCCCGCAGATGCAAACCCAGCGTGTTCAGGTCGTTTTGCACCCGCAAGAGCTGGAGGGAGTCTTCGCGGTTGCCATCGATGGTTTTCGTCTGCAATTCCTTGAGACCGCTAAGCTGGAAGAGCGAGTACCACGAGAACACTGTCACGGCAGCGAGTGTGATCAGCAGGCCTACCAACAATCGCGCGGTTGGTGAATTTGTCATTGGCAGCAGGCCAAATCCGTTAAACTTCCGGCGCTTCCCGGGCGGCGCAAAATCGGGGCTGGAGCGCCTTTGTACCATGTTTCCACTAAATATATATGACGATCAATCGAGGCGATACGTTGCGGACCTCGGATGCATAAATTTGTCGTGACGCATCTATTCAGGTGGGAGCGAAATGTTTATTGCACTTTTCGGAATCGCTGGAAGGTCGGGTGGCCGGATTGCCCAGGAACTGCTGAGCCGGGGCTATTCGGTAACGGGCGTTTATCACCAAACGGGAAAAGGACCATTGGACCGCGAGCGGTTGCACTTGCGCCCTGGCAATGTAACAGACCCGGTGAAGGTGGCGGAAATCGTGGAGGGAAAGGATGCCGTCGTCAGCGCCGTCGGGCCGACACGGGCATCGCCTCGCGACTTTCTGCCGAACTCGGTACGTTCCTTGCTGGCTGGACTTAAGATGGGAGGCGTCCGTCGTCTGCTGGTGGTAGGTGGCGCGGGATCGCTCGAGGTGACGCCCGGCCTGCTGTTGATGGATGCGCCCGATTTCCCGCCGGCTTGGCGTGAAATTGCGTTAGCGCATCAGGACGCCCTCGAGGTCCTAAAGCAGGAGCGGGAGATCGATTGGACCTACATCAGTCCGGCAGCCCAGTTCGAGCCGGGAGAGCGGAGAGGACACTATCGCGTCGACGGAGATACACTAGTGGCTGACGGCGAAGGCGAGAGCCACATCTCGATGGAGGACTATGCGATTGCCGTGGCCGATGAACTGGAGCGTCCTAAGTTTCTGAAGCGGCGGATGGCTGTCGGCTGGTAAGTCCAAAATCCGCTACGCCTAAAGGGTTGATGAACCCATGGGGCAGGTTACTTCGATAGTGACGCCTTTGCCCACCGCCGCCCTCAATTCCAGATCGCCGCCGCAACCGAGGGCGCGTGTCTTCATGCCCGCCAGCCCAAGCCCAAGGCCTTTTCGCGGCTGGGTTGAGTCGAAACCCCGGCCGTTGTCGCCGATGCGCAGAACAACGTCGCTGTTTCGGAGCAGCAGTTGCAAGCTGGCTTCGGTCGCGTGGGAGTGGCGCGCGACATTGGTCAAAGCCTCCTGGGCAATGCGGAACAAGTGGGTTTCCGCTTCGTCTCCCAAGCGTCCTCCCTGGAGATCGCTCCTGTAATGGACTGCAATGTTCGTCCGCTGCGCAAAGTTCTCAGTCAGCCAACGCAAGGCAGCGTCCAGTCCAAAGTCATCGAGGATGGTTGGACGCAGTAATTGAGACATTTCGCGAACATCCCGAATTGCTCCGTCCACTACCGCCATGCAATCGGTCAAGCGGGGATCTTCCGCCTGTTCTTCCCGCAACGCCGATAGGTTCGCCTTAACGGCGGCGAGCGCTTGGCCCAGTTCATCGTGTAACTCGTGCGAAAAGCGCCGCGCCACGTTTTCCTGAGTCTCCAGGAACTGATACTGCAATTGGGTTAGCTCATCCGCCTGTTGCTCCAGCCGGCGAAACAGACCGGCGGAGGCCCGTACGACCCAGGTGGCGCAGACGACCGATAAGCCTACGCAAATCGCGAATAGCCAGACGGTGAAGCGCAACAGACCGTGTCCCGCCTGATAGACCTTCTCGCGCAAGTTCTCCGCCTGTTTGTAAGCGGATTCAAGCGAGTTGCTCATCTGCTGGCGGGAATCGGCCAATTCGCTGAGAATTGCCTCACGACTGATGACGTCTCTTTTTGCGAGCTGCAACCAGCGGACGTTCAGAGCGGTCTGTTGGTTCTCAATACCGTCAATAGCGGCTTTGGTAGCCTGCTGACCTTCGGCAAATGCCCGCGTATTAGCGTCAATTTGGCGCACGGTCCGTATGGCGACAAGCAAAGCCGAAAGCAGCAGCACCGCAGAGGCGGCAAGAGCGACCAGTAATAAACGCTGCAGGCGGGAGCGCGTGATGGAAGGAGACTGGCGCACGGCGACGATTCTTTCATTAACTTGTAATAGGCGCTATCCCGAAAACACGGGATAGCGATTCACTATTTAAGGCGATGGCGCTTGCATCCGATAACCGGCAGACTAGAGATGTGAGCGGCGGAGACCGACCGCCACAGATTAAGGAGAAAAAATGAAAAGGCTATTGACCTCGAGCTTGTTGACCGTATTTGCTGTGCCCTTTCTGATGGCGGCTCCCGCGACCAAGACGCCCGCCAAGCAGGATACGACGCAGACCACGAAGACAAAGAAGAGCCATAAGAAGCACAAGAAATCGACGGCGACTTCGACCACGCAAAGCAAGTAAATAGGTTGTAGGAACTAGAACGGCGTTAGTAACACGCCCGAAATTAAACAGAAACAAAACTAATACTCCAAATGAAGCAGCCCGGGTTCCTCCTGAATCCGGGCTTTTCTTTGTGGACGCCAGTCGGACTTGACGATCTTCGATCCGGCGAAGTCCAGGGAGCCAATGGACCCGAAGCCTGGCTCCATGATGGACGACCCGCGGGAGCTGCAGAAAAAATATCACCAGCAGTAGCTGTCAAATCCATTGTTTGCTCCAAAATTTTGGGACCGGGGGAAAGCTTTGCGCGTATTAGAGCAGTGAGAAGCACAGTGGCTCTGACGGAAGCGACGGCAAAGCGGGCGCAGGCGGAAATAACGGAACTACCTGCCTTCGCCGAAGTGCTAGACCAAAACAAAGCGATGGTGTTCAGCATCGCCTGGCATTTTTTCCGGGATCGCGTTTTGGCCGAAGAGCTGGCGCAGGACGTATTTCTTAGGCTTTACCGCTCCTGGAATAGCATGGAATCGCGGGAACATATTGAATGTTGGCTTCGCAAGACTATGACGCACCGGTGCATTGACGAAATTCGGCACCGCAAGAGGCAGCCGCATATAAGCCTCGAAGACGCGGAAGAGCCCGGCACGTTCGAGCGTTTTCAGGATCCGATGTTAGCGGGTTACCTGGAGCGAATGGTCGCATCGCTTCCTGAAAAGCAGCGAATGCTCGTCATCCTGCGGTATCAGGAGGGGTTAGAGCCAGATGAAATTTCGAAGCTGCTGGGTATGAAGTCCAGCACTGTACGCACGATGTTGGGGCGTGCGATCGCGTTGTTGCGTACGAAGACCTGGAGGCGATTGGGCCAGGAAGGGAGCCGCAATGGAATCGTTTGACGAACTGCTGAAACGAGCATTAGATCGAAAACAACCCTCCGCCGGCTTCACCGACCGGGTACTAGCGGGAACAAAGAAAATCGAGCCCCGTAAGCCGCGGCGCCGGTTCCGCCTGCCCTTCTGGTTCACCCCAGCGATGGCCACACTCCTCGTATTAGTGGCCAGCCTGGCGTACGAGCGCTATCGCGAGCGCCAGGAGGGCGAGCGAGCCAGCCAGCAGGTGGTGGTAGCGCTGCGCTTGACCGGGGCCAAGCTGTATCGGGTTCGCAGCCGAATTGTGGAGATTGGGACGGAAAAGGAATTTGACAGATGAAGAGGTTTTTTCTGACTGCTTTGATTATGGGTTTGGGGGCCACCCAGGCCTTCTGCGCCGACGATTTGAAAATGCCGGTGAACCTGGATCGCCTAGCCTCCCGTGCCACCGAAACTGTCGATGTGACGCTGGACAGCTCCATGCTGCAGTTGGCGAGCAAATTCCTTTCAAGCGACGATCCCGACAACGCGAAGGTCAAGCAAATTGTAAGCAAGCTGAAGAGCGTGTATGTGCGCAGCTTCGAATTCTCGAAGGATGCTCAATACTCTATGGACGATATAGCGCCTCTCCAGGCCCAACTCAAGAGCCCGCAATGGTCGCGGATCGTCAGGGACAAATCGAAAACTGAGACTGCGGAGGTTTACGTCGGGCGGGACGGCGACAAGGTCACGGGCCTGGTAGTAATCGATGCCGAACCCAGGCAATTGACCGTGGTGCATATCAACGGTCCCATTGACGTGAATGAACTAAGCGAGTTGGGCGGCCACATGGGCATTCCGAGGCTTGGACACGCGATCAGGAAGAAGGTAGAGAAGGAGCAATAACATGCCTCAACGGATTCTCGGAGCTTTTGCCGCTTGTGTTGTTTCCATAGCGTTCTTGTGTGGCCCAGTCGCCGTGTGGGGGGCGGAATTTGACTCGATTGTTCGAACTGTCGAGCAGCAAGGTGGTTGCCGGCGAATCCATATCCCATTGTTCTGGCTGGCGCGGACCGTCGTCGCTGTAGGGCATCCGGCCGGAGCCAGCGAGTTGAAGCTTGCCGTCTTTGGGCATCCAACCCTCGCATCCGACCGTTTTGCGGCAATCATCGACGACGCGGTGGGGCCGTTTTGGAAGCCGATGGTGCGTGTTCGCTCCAAAGACGGGGAAGTGACCACCATCTTTCTTCGAGAGAACGGCCCCCGAACCGTGCGGCTGCTGATCGCCAATAAGGATCGCGACGATACGGTGCTGATGGAGGTGCGCCTAAATGTGGACCGGTTGCTTAGCTTCATTGATGAACATCAGCACGGCGGCGTCCCGGATCGGCACTAAGACGGCGCTTGGCCAACTGCGCTAGGATTGTCTGTATAAAAATTGGACACAGTCCTGGAGCTACGCGCTCTCACCAAGCATTATCCTTCGCAACTGGCGGTATCCGATCTCTCGCTGGCGGTACATCGTGGCGAGTTTTTCTCGCTGTTAGGGCCGTCGGGCTGTGGCAAAACAACTACCTTGCGCCTGATTGCCGGGTTTGAAACACCGACCTCCGGCGAAATTCTGTTGAATGGGCGTCCGGTTACCGATCAAAAGCCTTACCATCGCGACGTTAGCACGGTTTTCCAAAACTACGCATTATTCCCCCATCTCAGCGTGGCGCAGAATGTTGCATTCGGACTTGCACGCCGCCGTCCCAAATTGGATCGTAAGGCGATCACCCGCAAAGTGGAAGAAGCGCTTGCCCTCGTCCAACTCACCGGAAAAGAAGCACGCCTTCCCAACCAAATCTCTGGCGGTGAGCGGCAACGTGTCGCTTTAGCCCGCTCGCTGGTGCTGGAGCCACAGGTATTGCTGCTCGACGAGCCCCTATCCGCGCTCGATCCCAAACTGCGCAAGCAAATGCGCGGAGAATTGAAAAATCTTCAGCGCCGCACAGGAATTGGGTTCCTATTCATCACGCACGATCAGGAAGAGGCACTGTCGCTCTCCGATCGCATGGCCGTTCTGAACCAGGGCCGGCTGGAACAGCTTGGAACGCCGCGCGAACTCTATCAGCAGCCGCAAACGCGGTTCGTAGCGGGATTTCTGGGCGACGTGAACTGGGTTAATGGCTCTGCCGTACGCCCCGAAGCACTGCGGCTCTCGCGACAACGGCCGGACAATGCCGCGCACTCGTTTCCGGCAGTCGTTGCGGCATCAATCTATCTCGGCAACTGTGTCCATGTTCACGCCGTGCTCGAAGACGGCGCTTCCTGCGTGGCGGAGTTGCCGCAGGACCACTCGGATTTCGCCGATGGCGAGCGCGTGCACATCTGGTGGCAGAGTTGCGATGAACTTCCCATCCCCGCGCGGTAGTTCGCTCTTAATCAGCCCGTTGGCCAAAAAACCGCGCGAGATTTCGGCCCGCACTCTGTTTCTCCTGCCTGGGGCAGCCGTAATGATCGTGCTTTTTCTCATCCCGCTGCTGATCGTCTGCGCCTACAGTCTGCTCTCGCGCGGGCCGTACGGTGGCGTTATGGGCCCGTGGACGCTCGAAAGCTATCGACGCGTCTTGGACAGCCTGTATGCTGACATCCTGTGGCGCTCCGTATGGCTGGCGTCCGTTTCAACCGCCATCTGCCTGGTGCTCGGCTTCCCACTGGCGTTGTTTATCGCGCGCGCCGGCAGCCGCAAGACCATGCTTCTCAACCTGGTTATGCTCCCGTTTTGGACCAGCTTCCTGATCCGCACCTACGCCTGGATGTTTCTCCTGCGCGACACGGGATTGGTCGATTCCGCGCTTCAATCGCTGCACTTGATTCGTGAGCCGCTACCGTTATTGTTCAACACCGGCGCAGTGATCCTTGGCCTTGTTTACGGGTATCTGCCGTTCATGATCCTGCCGCTCTACGCGTCTCTCGAAAAACTGGACCCGGTGCTGCTGGATGCCGCCGGCGATTTGGGGGCCACGCCGTGGACTGCTTTGTGGCGAGTCGTGGTGCCACTTACCCGGGAGGGAATGTATGCGGGGAGTCTACTGGTCTTCATACCATGCCTTGGCGCGTATCTGACCCCCGATCTGATGGGCGGTGGTAAGACCGTCATGGTGGGTACCTTGGTGCAGAACCAATTTACCGCCGCCCGCGACTGGCCCTTCGGCGCCGCGATTTCGCTGTTGTTGATGGCGCTGGTTTTGATCGTAATGCGCGTGTTGGCCCGCCGCACCGAGGCCCTGTTATGAGGCGCTTTCTTCTCGCTTGGGCTTGCGCCGGTTACCTATTTCTTTACCTGCCGCTCTTCGTACTGGCGCTTTTCAGCTTCAACTCGTCAAAGATCGCTGTCTGGCATGGCTTCACTTGGCAATGGTATATGGACGTGTTTCACGATAGCGCGCTGCTCGAAGGTACCGTGAATAGTCTCATCATTGCTGTGACGGCAACGATAATTGCAACCGTCATTGGTACCTTGGCCGGCTACGCGCTTTGGAAAAGACCCGTGGCATGGCTCACCAACTCGCTCTATTTGTCTTTACTGACTCCAGAGATCGTCATGGGTGTGTCGCTGCTCGCGTTCTATCAGTGGATTTTTCGCTTCCTGCATGTCCAACTGGGAATGCATACCGTAATTCTGGCCCATATTTCGTTCTCCCTGGCTTACGTCGTCATCGTGATCCTGGCTCGCCTGCGCACCTTCGACACGGCGCTGGAGGAAGCGGCCCTCGACCTCGGCGCGAACGAGTGGCAGGTTTTTTGGCATGTGACTGTGCCCATGCTACTGCCCGGGATTGTGGCCGCAGCCTTACTCTGTTTCACGGTCTCCTTCGATGATTACGTGATTACCAGCCTGGTGGCGGGCGTTGATTCCGAAACGCTGCCGATGATGATCTACGCAATGGCCCGCAAAGGCGTCAGTCCGTCTGTCAACGCGCTCTCGGCCATGATCACCGTTGGTCTGGGCACTCTGATTCTGCTTGCTGGCCGCCTGGACGATCGCGGCCGCTCGACGCCATGAACCGACGTATTTTTCTTATGAGCGTAGCGGGTGCAACAGCGGGTTGCCTCCATGGTGGCCGGCGCCTGAATGTCTACAACTGGGATAACTATGTAGCGAGTTCGACCATTCCCGAATTCGAGAAGGAGTTCCACTGCCGCGTCCGCTACGCGACCTATGGCAGCGCCGAGGAGATGCTGGCTAAGGTTATGGCGGGAAACTCCGGTTGGGACGTGGTGTTCCCGTCGAACAGCTTTATCCAGCCCATGCGCGACCTGGAGCTATTAGCGCCGCTCGACCACGCGAGGCTACCAGACCTGAAGAACCTTGAACAGCGATTCCAATCTCCGCAATGGGATCCGAAACTGGAGTGGTCCGTTCCCTACATGCACAGCGCGACCGGCATTTTATATGCGAAAAGCGTCGCGTGTCCTCCGCTGCGCTGGGCGGATCTCTGGAAGGACTGCTACTCGCGGCGTCTCACCATGCTAGACGATCCGGCCGAAGTGTTTGGAGCGTGTCTGAAGCGAATGGGCGATTCCATCAACTCAGGCGATCCGGGGCAATTGAAGGCCGCACGCGATCTCGCCCTACGCCAAAAGCCATTATTGCGAGCCTACTTGAATGAAGAGGTGCGGGACCAGGTTGTGGCAGGCGACGTTCTGGTCGCCCAGATGTGGGCACAGGTAGGCCAAGTTGCCATCGACGCATCGGATAAGCTGGCCTTTTCGTTTCCGGCCGAGGGTTTCGCGCTCTACGCGGACAACGTGGCCATTCTCCGGGAAAGCAAACACAAGGATTTGGCGATCGAGTTTGTGAGTTACCTGCTCCGGCCGAAAGTTGCGGCCGCAATCTGCCTGGAAATGAGAACTGCGACGACGAACGCAGCCGGCCGGGCACTCTTACCCGAGAGCCAAAGGAAAAACACAGTCCTATACCCGCCTCCGGAAATACTGTCCCGTGGCGAGTGGTTCCGAGCGTTGCCGGGGAGCGTTCAGCGTCTCCGGGATCGTTACTGGACTGAAATCAAATCGGCTTAAAACCCGAGCGCGCACGGCTTGTGACTGTCGTGCACGATTCGAACAAAAGCGCATGCGACCGTTGGAGCCCGGGCGATTTACACACACCTAGCCCTTGAGGGTTGGCTCTTTCTCTTTTTCTTTTTCTTTGGCAGCCTTAGCCGCTTCTTCTTCGTCGGAATTGGTTACACTTCTCATGCTGTCTTTGAAGCCTTTAATGCCTTCACCCAATCCCTTACCTAGCTCCGGCAGCTTCTTGCCGCCAAATAGAACCAACAGCACGAGGAAGATAATCAGCAGGTGTTGCGGTCTCAGTAGTCCTTCAATCATTGGTTGGTCGCCTCCGTGGGGCGCACCTCGTGCGCTCTCTCCTAGGATAGACCTAATTGATCCAGCAGACTATCGTGATCGGGGGATTTGTCGCAGCCAGCCGATTTCCGCCGTTCTCCGACGGTGGGTTTTGCTGCGCCGCCCCGATAGGTGAGTAATAATTAAGGGTTGGTGACGCCCGCCTCATTGCGACAAACTGAAACCGCGCCGCTCGATGGGCTGCCGCCTGGTCTCGACCGGGAAGCCCTGATCCGGGCGTTTCGAATCATGTATTTGTCCCGCTGTTTGGACGATCGTGAAATCCTCCTGAAACGCCAGAACAAGATCTATTTCCAGGTAAGCGGGGCGGGGCATGAAGCAGCACAGACCGCCGCTGGCATGGTGCTACGGCCCGGATACGATTGGGTGTTTCCCTATTATCGCGATCGGGCGTTGGCCCTAACCCTTGGCCTCACCGCGGAAGACATGCTCCTCCAGGCGGTCGGCGCTGCCCGCGATCCTTCCTCGGGCGGCCGCCAGATGCCGTCTCATTGGGGATCGCCCCGGCTCCATATCTTTACGGGTTCATCGCCAACCGGCACCCAGTTTGTTCAGGCAGCGGGCTGTGCACAGGCCCATCGCTACCGGAACGAACATCCCGATGAGATTACGCTCGTCTCGACAGGCGAAGGCGCAACCAGCGAAGGCGAGTTCTGGGAATGCATGAACGCTGCGTGCCTGGAACGCCTCCCGCTCCTGGTCCTGGTAGAAGATAACGGCTACGCCATCTCAGTACCTGTCGAAAGACAGACCGCTGGCGGCAGCATTGCGCGGTTGCTCGAGGGTTTTCCAGGGCTGTTGCGGCTCGAAGTGGACGGCACGGATTTCGTCGAGTCCTTCCGCGCCTTGAGCCACGCTGCCGATTATTGCCGCTCCGGACACGGTCCCGCTCTGGTGCATGCAGCGGTCATCCGGCCCTATTCCCATTCGCTCTCTGACGACGAGCGTCTCTACAAGCCCAGGACCGAGCGGGAAGAAGAGGCAGCGCGCGATCCCCTGACCACCTTCCCGCGATTCTTGCTTCAGGAAGGTATTTTGGACCGCGCGGAGTTGGACCGCATCGTGCGCGAGATCAGCCGCGACGTGGAACGAATCACCGATCTGGTGTTGCATGAGCTCCCGCCGCCCAAAGGCTCTGCCCTGACGCATCTCTATTCGGATACGATCGACCCTACGTCGGCGTCCTTTGAAGTCCAGCCGCAATTGCGAGGCGAGCCGCGAACGATGGTTGACTCAATCAATCAAACGTTGGCCGAAGAGATGCGGCGCGACCCTCGTGTGATCGTATTCGGCGAGGACGTGGCCGATTGCAGCCGTGAACAGAACATGTTGGAAGTGAAAGGCAAGGGCGGCGTCTTCAAAGCGACCGCCGGTCTCCAACGTGAGTTCGGCAGCCTGCGTTGCTTCAACACTCCCATCGCCGAAGCGGCTATCGTCGGTCGCGCCATCGGTCTGGCCGTTCGTGGATTAAAGCCAATCCCCGAAATTCAGTTTTTCGACTACATTTGGCCCGCCATGATGCAGATTCGGGATGAATTGTCGAATATCCGATGGCGCTCCAACAACACCTTTTCCGCGCCCATGGTGATCCGTGTGGCGATCGGCGGCTATCTGACCGGCGGCTCCATTTATCACAGCCAGTGCGGTGAGGTCGCTTTCACACATTTGCCCGGTCTGCGCGTTATTTTTCCGTCCAACAGTCTCGACGCCTGTGGTCTGCTCCGTACCGCCATCCGCAGCGACGACCCGGTGTTGTTTCTAGAACACAAGCGACTCTACCGTGAACCGTACAACCGGTCTCCCCACCCAGGCCGTGATTTCACAATCCCGTTTGGCAAGGCCAAGACCGTCAAATTAGGACAAAGCCTCACCATCGTCACTTATGGCGCGCTGGTCCAGAAATCGCTCCAGGCGGCGCTGCTGATTGAGCAACATCGGCCCGAAGCATCGGTCGAAGTAATTGACTTGCGTACGTTATCTCCGTACGATTGGACCGCCATTGCCGCTTCCGTCCAGAAGACCAATCGTGTCCTGATTGCCCATGAGGATATGTTGTCTTGGGGCTATGGCGCGGAACTTGCCGCCCGCATTGCCGATGAGCTGTTCACCAGCTTGGATGCGCCTGTCGGGCGCGTGGCCGCCCTCGATACATGGGTCGGCTATAATCCGCAATTGGAAGAAGAAATCCTGCCGCAAGTACAGGATTTGGTTAGGGAAGGCGAGCGCTTGTTGGCCTTCTGATCGTCCTCAAAACGCCTCCAACGATCTCCGTGGCTACCCGGTTACTTCGGATTATCTCCCTCGGAGCCGAAAAAAACCCGCCGCACCCTAAGCCTGCTCCGCGAAACGGTCGATAGACGGAATAACGGCCCAAACTATGTGCCGCACGGTGACCGATGAACAGACATCCAGCAATCCGATCGAGAAAAGAGAAGATAAAAATCATCCAACCCGGCGAGTTCGCCCGCCGCAGCTTGGAGAGGCGTTTCGCCGATGCCAAGGCGTTTGAACAGCAGTGTCGCTTTGCCGACGCGGAAAAGGTCTACCGGGAGCTGATCGGCTCCTTTGAGCGAGCCCACATGAATGCCGGGACGCCCTACGCCGCCCTTGGCTACTCACTCGTCTGCCAGGGGAAATGGGAAGAGGCGGAGCGCATCCTCAAACGCAGCATTAAGTTGGAACCGAAGATACTCGAATCGCACGTCAATCTCGGAGCTGTCTACCGCAATCTCCGGCGCTGGCAGGAGTCTCTCGACGCCTCCAAACGCGCGCTGGAACTGGAACCCAAAGACACGCGCGCTCGCCTCAATATGGGAGTCGCCTTAGGCGAGATGTCCCAATACGGCGCCGCTGTGCAAGCCTTTCTTTTGGTTCTGGCTCTTGATCCGGATCACCTAGAGGCTAGAAAAGGAATCGCCAGTAATTACGTATCGCTCGGCGAAACGGCCGTTTCAATCCCGATGTTCCGTAAGGTCATCGAGATGGAGCCGAAAGTGTTATCTAACTATTCGCAAATTCTATTTGCGTTGCAATACGACCCGACCGTTTCGAACGAAACCGTCCTAGAAGAGCACAAGGCGTTCGGCAGTAAGACGCGCGAACTGGTTGGGCCGCCTGGCGAGGCCTTTCCCATCATCAAGCATTGGGATCGCGTTCTTCGGATTGGCTATGTGTCGGGCGATTATAGAACGCACGTGGTTATGCGGTTCATAGAGAGTGTTCTTGCCGAGCACGATCCAGACCGGGTGGAAGTCGTCTGCATCGCCACAAACTCTATTCAGGACGCGACAACGGAGCGCGTCAAGAAGATGGCCGCCAATTGGGTGGACATTAGCGCGATCGACGATGAAACGGCCGTAACGATGATCCGGAAAAAGCAACTTGATATTGCCGTGGATCTGGCTGGGCATTCCTCCATTCTGCGGTTGGGGCTTTTTGGCCGCCGGTTGGCGCCCGTCCAAGTGTCCTGGTGCGGTTATTCCGGTACGACCGGCCTGGACACGATGGATTACCTCATCGTAGACAACATCATCGCCCCTCCTGGGGAGAGAACGTTTTTTGTGGAGCAGCCCATCCGCCTGCCGGGCTCGTACGTGTGCTTCACCCCGTCGGATGCACCACCAGTGGGGCCGTTGCCTTTTGAGCGGAACGAGTACATCACTTTCGGCTGTATGAACAATCCCGGCAAAGTGAACAAATATGTCATCGGCTGGTGGGCAAGGATTCTCGAGGCGGTTCCCAACTCGCGTCTGCTAATGCGCTATCACCTCCTCGACGATCCTCTGGTGAAGGAACGGCTCAACAAGATGTTTCGCGCCGTGGGCATCGCCGATCGGGTGGACATGCGAAGCGGGGGCGGCGCGTTCCTCGATTCCTACAATTCGGTCGACATAGCGCTTGATACCTTCCCATATAACGGAACCACCACCACGCTTGAGGCGCTCTGGATGGGCGTTCCAGTGGTAACGATACGGGGAGACCGCTTTGTGGCGCGGGTCGGAGCGTCGCTGCTGACGAATGTAGCGCTTCAGGAACTGGTCGGCGAAAACCCGCAGCACTATATAGACCACGCCGTTACTCTTGCCCAAGAGCCGAAGCGCCTCGCCTCGATGCGGAAAAATATGCGTTCGAACCTGACGAACACGATCGTTTACGATCCGCGGACGTTCACTCGCCAATTAGAAGATGTATACACAGAGATCTTTCGCGAATGGTGCGAGCGATGAAAAATCGGGATTTGCGCCAAAATTTTGGCGCGGTCCAGTGAATTTGAGGAGTTACAGGTTGACAAAAAATTGGCACCGACGAAATTTCTTCAAGTTCTTCCGTGGTGGCCGATAAGGGGTTTGTCAGCGGGAATCGGGATTGAAACCCGGGCCGATGTAAGTCGGGAAGCTGCCACAAAACAGGAGAAGAGACTTAAATGATTTCCATTCAAACCAACGTTGCGGCCCTTTACGGCTTGCAAAACCTCAACACCAACCAAACGATGGAGCAGACCACCATCGAGCAGATGACCTCGGGTTATCAGATTAATAGCTCCGCCGACAACCCGGCTGGACTGGCGGTGGCGAATACGCTGCGCAATCAGCAGGCACAGTTAAGCCAAGGCGTTGCGAACGGCAATGATGCAGTCGGGCAGTTGCAGATTATCGACGGCGGCGCGAGCAACATTTCGCAGATCCTCGACCGCTTGCAGACGCTTGCAGTCCAGGGTTCATCGAGCACCTTCACCGGCAACTTTCAGACGCTGGCAAACGAATTCAACAACGACTTGCAGGAAATCACGCGTCAGGCTGCCAACATTGGTATGAACGGTACTGTTGCGTCGGCCGTTTCGGTGGCTTCGGTGGCTTCCACGGCCGGTGTGGCTTCCGCCGCTGCGGTGGCGTCGGCTGCTTCGGCTGGATCGGCTGGATCGGCTGCTTCAACGGCTGCGGTGGGTTCGGTTGCAGGGACGGCGTCGGCGGCCTCGGCGGTCTCGGTGGCTTCGGTGGCTGTGAACGGTACCAACGCTTCGGTGGCTTCGATCGCATCGGTGGCTTCGGTGGCTTCGGTGGCTTCGATCGCATCCGTTGCCTCTGCGGCGTCAGTGGCTTCGGCGGGTTCGGTGGCTTCGGTAGCTTCGGCTGCTGCGATCGCATCGGTGGCTTCGGTTGCTGGGACGGCGTCGGCGGCCTCGATCGCATCGGCGGCGCAAGGAATATTTGCGTCGGCGCTCACGATATATATAGGTGCAGGTCTCGGGTACAATGCCGCTCAGCTTGGAACGGCTACCGAAGGCCTCAGTCTCTCCGCAATCGATTCTGCCGCCTTGGGCTTGCAATCAATCGCGATTGCCACCGGCGCAACTGCGGCTAACTCTAGTACGTTCTCCCAGATGATCTCGATCATCGCGGCGGCGGTCACCCAGTTGGCCTCCGTACAGGGTACGGTCGGAGCCAGCATCAACCGGCTGAACTTCTCCATAAATCTGGCGCAATCGCAGATTACAAACTATTCCGCGTCGCAATCGCAGATACGCGACGCCAACATGGCACAGGAAGCGACGAACTTATCGAAGGACCAAGTGCTCATGCAATCCACCATGGCGGCGCTGGCTCAAGCCAATCAGATACCGCAAGGCGTCTTGAAGCTGATGCAATAATCGCCAGGCCGAAATCAAACAGCAACTAAGGCGGGGCGCTCATCGGCGCCCCGCTCTTTTTGGAATTAAAGCCGCGGCAGTCTGCCGCCGATAATCTTTCTGGAGACTCTATTCGGAGATCAAATGAGCACTAGCGCGACATCATCCTATCTCGTCCAGCCCCTTACGTTCAACGGCCAGAGCACCTACTCCGCGGACTTCCAGCAGATTATCGACAGGGCAGTCCAGACGCAATCGATACCGCTGGCCCAATTGACGGACCAGCAGACCACCGATCAAACTACGCTTACCACGCTTCAGGACATTGCACAACCGCTTCAGCAACTGCAAAGCGCGATCACGGCGTTGGCCTCGTCTGTGACCTCCAGCGCCCTGACGCCAACCATCTCGAATACCTCTGCCGTTTCAGTAACTCTGGGCAGCAACGCTACGGCTGGGAATTATCAACTCGAGGTCGATAGTTTGGGGTCGGCCACACAGACCATTAGCACCGGCAGCCCGCTAGTAGTCACCGATCCGACATCCCAGGACCTGAGTTCGTCCTCCTCCTATACCTTGACCGTGAACGGCACCGCAACCACTATCACCCCCACGTCCAATAACCTCAACGGCCTCGTATCCGCCATCAATGGCAACTCCGCGTTGGGAGTCGCGGCATCGGTTGTCAATGTTGGCTCCTCCAGTTCTCCCGATTACCGGCTTGCTCTGCAAGCGAATCAACTCGGGACGGTAAGCATTAGCTTGAGCGATGGCACCAACAACTTACTGCAAACGTTGTCCACCGGTACGCCCGCCCTGTACAAGGTCGATGGATTAAGTCAGCAAATCTCGAGTAACTCGGACACATTGACGCTGGCGCCTGGCGTGACCGCGACCCTCCTTGGAACCACGCCCTCTGGGTCGCCGGCTACAATCTCCGTCGCCGCCTCCACATCAAGCGCCCAAACCGCGCTTCAGAATTTCGCGACAGCCTATAACACGGTTGTCTCCGCTTTCGCAACCCAGCACGGCCAAACCGACGGAGCCCTTTCGGGTAACAGCATTCTTTTAGTTGCACAGCAGGCCCTGGAGTCGATCAATGGATATACGACCCAATCGGGCAGTCTCGGATACCTGAGCGCGGTGGGTCTGGATCTGGATGCTCAAGGGCAATTAACTTTCAATCAGAGTGAGTTCGATAGTTCCGTCGGTTCGAATTTCACCGCCCTCTCGGACTTCGTGGGAAGCGCCCAATCCGGCTTCGTGGAAGCCGCGAACAACGCGGTCGCCAACCTGATCGATCCGACCTATGGCGGCATCACGTTGCAAGAAAACGCTCTCAATTCGGACCTGACCAACCTAAGCACCCAAATAACCGATCAGACCAACCAAATCAACCTGTTCCAACAGAACCTGGCCCAACAGCTCTCGGCAAGCGACGCCGCCATCAGCGTGTTGCAAAGCCAGAACACCTTCTTCGAGGGCTTGTTTGCAATTACATATGACACCGGAACTGGTAGTGCGGCATGACATCATGAACCAACCGGATCTTAAAGCGGAAATTCAAGGCTCGTTCGTTGCTTTACGCGCCGCCGTCGAGGAGCGGCGCTATCAAGACGTCCAAATCGTTCTCCGCAACCAGCGGCCTCTCTTTGAGGGGCTGAATTATAACGACCCGGAAGCGCTCGATCTCCTAAAGCAAGGTCAAGACCTCGCAAACTGGGCGCTGACGCTGACACGCGTGCAGCGTACGCACATGGAGCGCGCTTACGCCTGCATGTCTCGTCTCAGACAACTGGATAGCGGTTACTTTGTGACTCCGGTATGCTCTGCCGATCTTGTGGACGTTCGCGGCTGACACGCACGTCGATATCCCATGGTTAGAGCAGATCGTCCCGCTTTTGCGCGTCCAGCGTTTTAACCAGCTTGCTGACATCCTGCGATCGCGCACGGCTGCCCACCAGCAGCGCGTCCGGCGTGTCCACGACAATGAGGTCATTCACCCCTACCAGCGCCACCATCTTCCGGGCATCCACATAATTGCCATGCGCGCCTTCCGTCACCAGATCGCCCGTACACGCATTGCCATTAGAGTCTTTGACGGCCAATTCGTAAACCGCCTCCCAGCTTCCCACGTCGTTCCAGCCGATATCGTCCAGAGCTAAACCCGTTACACCTCGCGTCTTTTCGATAATGGCGTAGTCTACCGAAATGTTCTCGCATAGCGGATACACTTCAGCCAGCCGTTTCGAAAAACTCCGATGGCCCACAGGTGGTAGACCGGCTAGCAGCGTCGTCGTCTTCGGCTGATGCAGCCGTGTTAGTTCCAGGGCCGAAGCGGCGCGCCAGAAAAACATCCCTGCGTTCCAGAAGAAATTTCCGCGTTCGACGAAGCGCTTGGCGGTTCTCTCATCCGGCTTTTCGCGAAAGCTGGCGACCTGTAGTGGCGCCGTGGCGCCGGGCTTCACGCCCTTCGGGAATTCGATATAGCCGTAGCCCGTCTCAGCCCACCGGGGCTGAATACCCAACACAACGACGCTGCTCGATTCAGCCGCTCGAAATGCTGCCTTTACAAAGTTGCGGAAGCGCGATTCCTTGAGGATCAGATGGTCGGCCGGAAACACACCCATTACGGCGTCGGGGTCCAAATCACAAAGAATCTTGGCCGCCAAGGCGATGCAGGGCGCCGTATTGCGCTGGGCCGGTTCCGCCACAACTTGCTGCTTCGGTACCTCCGGTAATTGCCGGCAGATTTCGGCCCGCAACAGACTGTTCGTAATAATCCAAATATTTTCCGGCGGAACTACGCCCTTCAACCGATCCACCGTCTGCTGGATTAGCGTTCGTTCCCCAAAGAAACGCAGCACCTGCTTCGCATTGCGCTTGCGGCTGCGCGGCCAGAAACGAGTCCCTCGGCCTCCGGCCATGATGAGGCCATATCGATGGTTCGCCATGAAGTTAAACGTGACGGCTGGTACCGCTTAGGGTACCGGGTTGGATTGCTGGAAGGCGGGCGTAACTTGCTTCACCGGAATAGGCGACGTGGGCAACTTCGAGTCCGGGAAGCCCCGAATCAGCTTGAACGTGCGGTCCCATCGCGTATGCGTAAAGAAATGTTCTCCCAGGTCGACCAGATGCGTAAGCAGGGAACTAACTGAGGAACCGGCTAATTCTTCTGTTGGGGCGTTGTACGACCAATAAATGAGTATCGGTTTACCGATGATATTCTCACGCGGCACAAATCCCCAGAATCGGCTATCGAGGGAGTTATCCCGATTGTCACCCATCGCAAAATAACTGTTCGGTGGTACTACAACTTCCCCGTTCACGATGTGATGTTCAAACATATCACGGACAAACGGATCCAATTGGCCCATTAACTGGGGCTGTTCGCTTGGAAAATCCTCGGCATACGAGTTCGGGAACTGCACCTTGTGGACGACATACGGTTCGTGTAACTCGACCCCGTTCCGGTATACAACATTGTTGACCAGCTTGATGTGGTCCCCTGGCACCCCGATCACCCGTTTCACAAACGTTTGGGAAATGTCGACCGGGTATCGGAACACGATGATGTCTCCGTGCTTTGGCTGCTCATAGGACAACAGATACCGGCTGATGGCTCCGGCAGGCGCATAGCACATTTTGTCCACCAGCAGATGGTCCCCGATCAGAAGAGTATCCTCCATCGATCCCGTCGGGATCACAAAAGCCTGAATCAGCGTGGTCGTGCCAAATAGCAGCAAAAGAATGGTCACCGCCCATTCGGCGATGCCGTTCCGCGGCGTTTCGTGGGGCGCTTTCCGCGGAGGTTGCTCCGTCTCGTTCGCCTTGGCGGTCACTGTCTCTTGTGCCATTCGTTTCTCGAAGTATTCCCGTTTGTTCCGCTCGTCGAGCGGCAAACCGGGAATCGGAGCCTCGTTTCTGCCGGGATAATGCTTCTGATCCACACCCGAAACCCTCATTGTATCCTTCGTGGCCAATAGGACGAGCGCGCCAAAGCGCTCCTCCTCGCACATAAGTATTGAGGAACCGCGTAAAACGGTCGCTGCGTCAAGCGCACCGCCCGAATACTTAGCAAGTTTCTTTGCTGTCCGGCGGCGCGCATCCGCACCCGTTGCGCTCCTGCGGAACGCTCGCCGGTTGCGATGAAAGATGCGCACGTTTTGGGTGCGTCTCCGAGGCACTGTGGCATGATATTCAACTAGAAGCAGGCCGGATCGTCTCTCGTTTCCGGGCTCGGAGGATTGACAAACGAAAATGGCCCAATGGATGCTGAAGCTGGAGTTGGACGGAAGTCTTCACGATTTTCCTTTCGAAGAACGGGAGCAGGTCTTGGCAACCGCGTATGCCCTGAAGCAGGAATTTAGGGACCGTCTTGCCAATGTTCTGGTCATTGCTCCGCAAGGCCAAACCACGCAAATATTCGCCCGTTCCGGTGTAAATTCCACACCAGTTCGAACGCTTCCGCTTTCATAGGACACGGCATTCCGCCGCATCTCAGCCGAATAACCGTTGACGGATAAATCCCGCGGAAAAACGACTCTTCACTTCGTGACCAAATGCCACGTCCGAGTGCCCGCCCAGGGCCGCCAGAGCTTGCGCGGCGGATTCTTCGATCAATTGACGGATCACATGACCCGGTAGGCCCAGCACACGAAACCCGGACCGTTCCGTCTCTGGATCCTTCAATAGAGCATATAAGCGCCCATGAGCATAATGCCACTTTCGGTGGTAGTCCTTGCCGAGCCGTTCCGGCTGAATATCGGCGTAGACGACGAGTCCTGGATCATACCAACACTGACCACCCGCGGTCCAATACCGCTCCTGCAGTTCGCGATCCTCCATGGAACATGTCGAACCCTTGGTCTTCTGGAAACGGGGAACGAAATATCCAATCTGGGCGAAGACCGTCCGCCTTATTCCCATATTGGCCGTAATCAGACATTTTCGATTCGCGCGATTCAGCACCATGCCTGTCTCGTAATCGAGCAGAGCCAGTGGGCTCCAGTGATCGCGCGTTAACCAAGATGGCGGGATCGCGGGCCAAAGGGGAAGCACTTTGCCTCCTATACAGCCATACTCCGGCTTATTCTCGAACAGCGCTTTTGCCTGCTCGACCCATCGCGGGTCCGGAGTCACATCGTCGTCAGTAAACAAAAGCAAGTCGGAGCGCGCAGCCGCAATTCCGGCATTCCGTCCATAAGAGACTCCCTGTTTGGGCTCAAAAACGTAACGCAACAAGGGAGATTGCTTCTCGTATGAGCGGACAACCGCGGCGGTATCGTCCGTGCTGTTGTTATCCACCACAAGCACTTCGAAAGTGGCGCTGCCCTCCTGGCGAAGCAGACTTTCGATAGTCCCGGCCAGCATCTTCGACCGGTTGTAAGTCGAGATCACGACTGAAATATCCGGATGCATTACTAAACACCTTACCGGGTTTTCTTGAGCGACAACGGTTCGGGTCGAAACAGCGGGCTTCGCCGCTTGCCGTAACCAAAGTAAATCACCAGACCGACCAGCAGCCATACGACGAAGCGAATCCATGTTTCGAGCGGCAATCCGAGCATTAGCCCGCCGCAACAGATCACAGAACAGGCAGCTATCACGGGAGCGAACGGTACTCGAAAGGGCCTGTACCGGTCCGGCTGCGATCGCCGCAGAACAACCACGCCTATCGAAACTATGACAAATGCGAAGAGAGTGCCGATGTTAGACAATTCGGCGAACGTGCCGATATCCCAAATGCCCGCCGGTATTCCGACTGCAAGGCCGGCCACCCACGTGCTGATGTGCGGTGTCCGGAATCTCCTGTGAACCTTGGAGAACGCATCGGGCAACAGCCGGTCGCGCGACATGGCGAACCAGATGCGCGCTTGACCGTATTGATAGACCAATAGGGACGATAGCATTCCAAGCAACGCGCCCACAGTAACCGTAAAGCGCAATCGGTTCATGCCGATTTCCGCCAGAGCCTTGGCGACCGGCGCGTCATTATCCAGGGTTTTCCAATTCGCAATTCCGGTCAGCACGAATGCGACGGAGGCATATAAAATTCCGCAAATAACCAGCGTGCCAATGATGCCAATCGGCATATTGCGCTGGGGATTCTTGGTCTCTTCCGCTGCGCATGAAACCGAATCGAATCCTATGTAGGTAAAGAAGACCAGCGCAGCGCCAGTGAGTACTCCCGGGAACCCATTTGGTAGGAAAGGATGCAGGTTCGAAGCCTGTACCGCATGGGCCGCTCCGAATACAAAGATTAAGACCGCCCCAACCTTCACGGCCACCATCAGGTTGTTCGCCCCGGCGCTTTCCTTCACACCCCGTACGAGTATCCAACTCAGAAACATGACAATCAACAATGCCGGCACATTGAACCAGCTTCCGGTAACATGCCCTTCCACGATCGCCGGCTCCGACAGGTACTTAGGTAAATGAGCGCCGAACAGGTAATCGCACATCACATTGAAGTATGCCGAAAAACCCACGGCGACTGACATATTGGATACGGCATATTCCAAAATCAAGTCCCATCCAATAATCCAGGCGAAAATTTCCCCCAACGTCGTGTAGGCGTATGTGTAAGCACTACCGGCGATTGGAATCATTGCCGCCAACTCGGCATAGCAGAGCGCCGCGAACCCGCAGGTGATCGCAACCAGAATGAACGAAAGTGTAATGCCGGGGCCCGCTCCGGGCCGTCCCACTACTGAAACCGCTTTCGTCCCGTGTAAGATCAGGTCCAGCACCGGCGCGTTAAGTATTGAGGGGTAGGCTTCATGCGTACCGGCGGCCGCGGTGCCCGTAAGCGTGAAAATACCCGAACCGATTACCGCGCCGATTCCGAACGCAATCAGGCTCCATACCCCCAGCGTTCGCTTCAGCGACTTAGATCCCGACTGCGCCTCATCCAGTAGCAACTCAATGCTCTTAGTTCTAAACAGTTGCGAAGTCGGCATCGATCAGATCAGTATAGCCGGAACCCCGCGGCGCCAGTAGTATTGGCGGTTCCCGGTTCCTGTTACCAAATTTTCAAAACTAGAATCTACCAGCTAGTATGTCGCTTCACATTCGGACCGTGTGTGTCCTCGCTTTCCTGTCGATTTTTCTACTAGTAATTCCCGCTCGCGCTCAATTTCGCGGAGGTGTGCAAGGAACCGTGACCGACTCGACCGGCGCTGTTGTCCCGGGCGCGAATGTCACCCTGGTTGACCAGGAAACGCAGCGTAGGCTCGAAACCAAGACCGGCGCAACCGGGACTTTTGTCTTCAACAGCCTTCCTCCAGCGCAGTACTCGCTAGTAGTAACTCAAAAAGGCTTCCGGGAGAGTAGTGAACAGGTCACCGTGAACGCAGAAGCGATTCAACAGGTGAACGTCACACTGCAGACCGGAGCTGTTACTTCAACTGTGACCGTCGTTGCCGAGACCTCTCCGGCCATCGACACTACCAACGGTGACGTAACGCGCTCGCTGACTACCCAGGAAATCCTGCGACTGCCCCAAATCGGGCGCGATCCATATGAGTTGCTTCGTCTGACTCCCGGGATCTTTGGCGATGCCGCCCGCACGGGCAGTGGCCAGGCAGTCGCGTTTCCCAATTCAGGCGGGACGAGCGGCGGATCCGGTCCCGGCGGCTCCAATTTTTCGTTGTTCCAGGTGGAGAACCAGGTGCCCATCTCAGCCGACGGGCAGCGGCTAACTTCCAATGACTACATGATCGACGGCGTCAGCGTAAACAGTTTGCAGTGGGGCGGGGCGGCGGTCGTAACGCCGAACCAGGAGTCCGTGAAGGAAATTCGCGTCAACGCCAACGCATATTCGGCCGAATACGGATATAGCTCGGGTGCGCAAATCGAGACGGTATCGAAGAACGGCACAAACGAATTTCACGGCAGCGCAGTGTTTCTGATGCAAGATCCCAATTTTAATGCCTATAACAAGCCGTCGCTGCCCAGCATTCCTGTTACTCGAGTCGATAACAACTTTCGTAACTACGCCGGCAGCGTCGGAGGGCCGATCAAGAAAAATCGATTGTTTTTCTTCTTTTCGAATGAGGATATTCATGAGCACGCCACCTCTTTCACCCAGCAGTACATTGAGACCCCGCAATTCGATCAGGCCGTTCTGTCGTTGCGACCGAACAGTATCGCCGCCAAGATCATCGGAACGACCGGCAACACACCGCGGGTCGCGGGGATTCTGCCTATAACATCCTGCCCAGCCGGACAGCTTCCTGACTGTCAGGTGGTAAATGGCGAGTTAGATCTTGGATCGGTCGGTGGTACGCCGGGTACATACTTCCCGGCAAATTCCGCTGGCGGCGGCTTGGATGGGGTTCCGGATATCGAGTATGCCAACATAGCGCTACCTACATTCAATACAGGTCAGCAATACAATGGGCGCATCGACTTTTCGAAAGGCAACGATTACATCGCTGGTAGCACCTATGTTACTTACTCGAGCCAAAATGGCGCCACCGCGAATGGGCGCCCAAACCAGGATCAATTGGTAAAGCCAGTGAATGCCGATGTTACAGCCATCTGGACGCATACGTTGTCACCAACGATGATCAATGAAGCGCGTGGAAACTTCACTCGATTTGCCTATAACCAACTTCAAACGCCCGGCACAACGAACTACGAAATCCCGCAAGTCAACGTTCAGTTCCCATCCATTGCCCAGGTCCAATACGGCGCCAACCAGGGCGACACCACGCCTGGCGTCTTCGCCCAGAACACCTACGAATTTCGCGACGCCGTATCAAAAGTGTTCGGGAATCATAACATCCGATTTGGCTTTGAAGCTCGCCGGGAACAAGACAACAATAATTTGGCTGGTGGAGCGCGCCCAGTGTACGCGATGCAAAATCTGTGGAACTTCGCTAACGATGCCCCGGTGTATGAAGCCATCGAGGCGAACCCCGCAACCGGCGGTCCGCCTGTGACGCAACATTATTTCCGCACTCACATTTACGCCGCATATGTGCAGGACGATTGGAAGATAACTCCTGAACTAACTCTGAATCTCGGCCTGCGTTGGGAATATTTCTCGCCCATGACGGAAAAGAATGGGAACTTGTATGACTGGATGCCCGGCCCGGGATATGGCAATCTGACCCAGTCCACCATTCAACAAGTGAGCCGGTTGTATCAGCCCGATTACAAGGACTTTGCCCCTCGGTTTGGATTCGCCTACAACCCGAAACCGCGGCTTGTGGTGCGCGGCGGTTTCGGAATCATGTATGATCGCGTGGAGGATGCCCTGTTCGCACTAGCCCGTCAGGATAATCCAAACTCGGAAGCCTTCAGCTTCTGCTGCGGCTCGGCCACCAGTCCCCTTGCTTTGAATCCCACAACGGGTCAGCCGCAGATTTTGTACGGCCTCGGCTCCAGTAACTCGATCTACTCTTATCCGTTTAATCCTGCGACTGCGACCGGCGTCAATCCGGTCACCAACACTCCAAACGGGGAAGCAGTACAGGTCTACGCGGTTCCGAGGCACTTTGCCACGCCGTATGCCTATATCTACTCTTTTGAAGCCGACATTCTGTTCTCGAAGAATTATGTCTTGACCGTGGGTTATCAGGGTAGCGCCGACCATCACTTAGTCCATATCGAGGACCTGAAGTTTCTGTATCCGGTGAGCGGCCTCGCGGCCAACAACTTTAGTGATATTTTTAGTATTCAACCCGAAATTAATTCGAATTACAACGCGCTCAATACGACGATGTCCCACAAGCTGTCGCACGACTTTCAATTTCAAGAGAACTTCCGTTGGGCCAAGAGCCTGGATACCAATTCGGCCTCGGGACCAGGCGGCGGAACAAATCCGACGTATCCGACCGACCTCCAGACCGAATATGGGCCGTCGGATTTCGATGTCAAATACACCACCACGTTTTCGGCTCTTTACGAGTTACCTTTCTACCGCTCGCAAAAAGGCTTTCTAGGCAAAGTGCTCGGTGGTTGGCGCCTGAATGATATCTTCACCTTCCACACCGGTTTTCCCTGGACGCCAAAAAGCGGCCAGGCTCTTGAAACCCCAAGCGGCGCTGGCCTGTCGCCCACTCGGCCGTATGCATACTTGGGCGGAGCGCTTACCGGCGAATCGAACTCAGCGTTTCTCCGCCCGAACGGCAATTTCCCTGGCGGAGGTTCCGCCTATTTCTTGTATACGTATCCGTCGGGGCTCACCACGCTTCCGCCGGGCATCGGTCGAAACGTGTTCCGCGGGCCCTGGTACAAGGATGACGACATCAGTCTGGACAAAATCATCAATTTCCCGAACAAGGTTCTCGGCGAGGCCACGGCCCTCGATCTGCGTCTAAACGTATTCAACGTTTTCAACCAGCAAAACTTCCAACCGTTCAATTTCTCCGACGCTAGTACCTTCGTCGACAACCCTCTGTTCGGCCAACCTATTCAAGAACTGTCGGGCCGGGCGGTCGAGCTACAGGCTCGCTTCAGCTTCTGATTGTTTAATTTGGATGGAAGCCGTTCTAAGCTGTTAGAACGACTTCCATGCTCAAACCAAACTGCTGCGTCCTCGCAGCGATCTTTGCTTTCACGCTAGTGTCTGCGTTGCCACTCAGCGGCCAGACCAAACACAAAGCCCAGAAGCATGCCGTCACTACAGCCGAACCGCCGGTCCCATTCAGCGTAGTTGAGGCCACGATCCCCGAAATGCGCGCGGCTATGGAGAGCGGAAGGATAACCTCCCGTGGCTTGGTAATCCAATACCTCACCCGTATCGCGCTTTACGAAGACAAGCTGCACGCCATCATCACCGTAAACCCGAACGTTCTCGCCGAGGCCGATGAACGCGATCAGGAGCGCGCGCAAGGCCATGTGCGCGGGCCGCTGCATGGGATTCCGATCGCACTAAAGGACAATATCCTGACCCACGACATCGTCACTACTGGCGGCGCCCTCGCGTTTGAGGGATTTCTGCCGCCTTATGACGCCACGCTGGTGAAGAACCTGCGCGCCGCGGGGGCAGTGATCATCGCTAAGACCACCATGTCCGAGTTGGCCAATTGGGTTGCCGGATTTCCCATGCCGATGCCTGCCAATTACAACGCTGTTCGCGAGTTTGCCTACAATCCCTACGATCCTCGCCGCGACCCGCGCGATGCTACAGACGATGGGCGGCCCGCTCTGCAGACAGGCGGCTCCAGTTCCGGCGCTGGCACAACTTCGAATTTTTGGGCTGCCAATGTTGGCAGCGAAACTTCGGGTTCCATCCTGAGTCCCTCAAACCAGAACATGCTGGCCGCAATCAAGCCCACGGTTGGCCGCATCAGCCGCTATGGCGTCATTCCCATCACTGCCGATCAGGATACGGCCGGACCGATGGCCAAGACCGTGACTGATGCGGCGATTATGTTGGGAGCGCTCGAAAGTCCCGCACCCGATCCGAACGATCCCGCGACTAAGACTTGCACGCCTCCGCCGGGCGGGGATTACACGCAGTTCTTGAAACTCGATGGCCTGCGCGGCGCGCGAATCGGCATTCCGCGCGCCTACTATTACGACCACATCACGCCTCCGCTTCGACCCGGCGCTACTGTAACTTCGCGCGGGCCGGGCCGGGATGGCGGCGGCGGTCTTAACCCCGAACAAATGCGCGTCATGACGGACGCCATCGCTGTCCTGCAGCAGCAAGGCGCAATTATTGTCGATCCGGCTGATATCCCTAGCATTGTGACCAAAGACATCGACCATAATTTCCTTGCCTGGGGTAGCTGCGGAGGATGGAACGGGGCTAAGGGCAAGGATGCAAACTGCTCGGTTGTTTTGAAGTATGGAATGAAACGCGATTTCAATAAGTGGCTCGCCACGCTCGGCCCGGCCGCTCCGGTGAAGAGCCTGACCGAGCTCCGTATCTGGAACATCACACATATCAGCGCCAACGCCATTCGTTTTGGGCAGTCGAACCTGGACGTCTCCGACGAGATGGATCTCGACGCCGATCGAGCCCGTTACGAAGCCGATCGGGCCAAGGATATCGATCTTGCGGGCACGCATGGTATTGACGAAGTGATGAAGGCCGACAAACTGGATGCGCTGCTCTTTCCGGGCGCCAGCGGAGCCAGTATTGCGGCTAGGCCGGGCTATCCCACGGTGATTGTGCCGTTTGGCATGGTGCCGAATGCGCCGACTCCGCCGTTCCCTCCCGGCTTTGACGCCAAACCTGAGCCTTTCGGAGTTGCCTTCACCGGAATGGCTTGCAGCGAACCTAAGTTGATCGGACTGGCCTACGCCTTTGAGCAAGCAACCAAACGCCGCGTTCCGCCGCCATCGGCGCCGTAAGCAGCAGCCTTTCATGTGGATCAATGAGGTAAACGCAGATCGGTACAGTAGATAGGCAGCCTTGCGATCGTCGGATTTCCTCCTTTCTTGTGTCCCAACCTTTGCCTGCTCCAACTCGTTCTGCTGTTTCACTCGCTCTTCGCGCTATATCTCAACCCTCTGCTTCTCGCGCTCCAGAGCGAGCAGGTTATCG
The DNA here is from genome assembly GCA_036272835.1 of Bryobacteraceae bacterium. Taxonomy (GTDB): domain Bacteria; phylum Acidobacteriota; class Terriglobia; order Bryobacterales; family Bryobacteraceae; genus Bog-105. The sequence goes on along the minus strand of DATAXY010000023.1, from coordinate 34,194 downwards.
CGTTCTTTCTGTATCCAGTCCCCGACCCACCTCAGGGTGCCGGTGATCAGGGTACCGATGCCAACCGCCTTGAATATTTCAGACCACGGGAATGGCACAGACCGAAAGGCCTAAGTTGATCGACCTGGCCTACGCCTTTGAGCAAGCGACCAAACGCCGCAGTTCATCGCGATCCGTATCGTAAGCAGTAGCGCTGTTGTTATCATCAAGACGGATAGTGATAACGTGATTCGGACCCAGATCAGCTTGGATAAAGATGAGTACGGTCTGGCAAAGGCCCAAGCCGCGGCGCTAGGCATTTCCGTTGCGGAATTCATTCGCCGCGCCGTGCGCGAAGCCCTGCCCCTTGAGGGACAAGGACCCTGGATGAAGTATGCCGGATTTGTGACTACTGGGGATCCGAACTCCAGCCAATCGATTGATGAACTGGTGTATGGCACGAAGCCGTGATGCCCGCAGCCGCCACAGAGCCGGGTCACAAAAGCGGCGGCCGCAAACATGGCGATCAGACTCAGTCTTAGATTTCGACCTGTGAGCCAGGTGAATTCATCATGTAGCCCATAGATCGTCGGTTCCATTTGCGCACCTCATCGAGCGTGGGCATGGACCTGGTGATGGAGTAAAGACAACTCCGCTTGCGCACGCGAGACCGAGACATTCGGCCGGAGGCCGCCAAAGACGGCGACAGGGAGCTCGCCTGGTTGCGCGGGTGGCGGCAACAGTCTCCACATAGAGACGACTACTTCGGGAGGCAGAAAAGCAAAGCGTGACGGCATGATGCCCAAATGGCAACCAATCGATCCGAATTCAGGTAGGGCAGAGGCTGCAGCAGAACAGCGTTCAGGAGGCTGAACATTGCGGTAGTCACAGCAATCCCGAGCGTTAACGTAGAAGATCACGATGGCTGTAAATCCGGGCGCCTTGCGACAAATCTTGACCAATACGTTCCATCGATGTCCATCCCCACATTTCGCGTGTCTCCTCTTTGATCAAGGTCGTGTTTCCGGACGCCCGCTGTGCGGTGTAACGAGCTTCCTCGACGGAGAGACCGTGTGCTCGTTGCTCTTCGGCCTCCAAATTCAGATGCGCACGCAACTCGCGCTCCAGATCTCGCTCGCGTTGTTTTCGTCTGCGCCAAAACGTGCGCGTCACTCGTATCGCAAGGCCGTCATTGGATCGATGGTGGAGGCTTGTCGTGCAGGCACATACGACGCAATCCCGCCCACCAGCAACAGAACCAACGCCGATCCACAAAAGATCCAAACATCTGTTGGCGTCACACCGTACAGCAGAGTTTTCAATCCGCGGGTCACAGCCCATGATCCTGCTGCGCCGAGAGCCAGGCCAGAGAACACGAGCCGCAAGCCTTCGCCGAGAACGCCACTTACGACTTGGCTGCGTTGCGCGCCGAGCGCCATGCGTACGCCAATCTCGCGCCTTCGCTGCACAACTGTGTAGGCGAGCAGCCCGTTTAGCCCAAGCGCTGCCAGCAGTAAGGCGAGTGCGGCGAACGTCCCGATCAGCTTCACCGCGACCTCACGTGACAGCAGCTTGTCGGAGATTAATTGCTCCATCGGCATCACGTCCGCGATCGGTTGATTGCGGTCGATTCCCCAAATCGCACGTTCCACCACCATCGCATCGGACATCGGGTCGCCTTTCACCCGGATTGCCAAATCGCGAGGCGTGAAGTAGCCGTACGAACCCGCCGCCTGCGTGTACGGAAAGTACATCTCCGCGCGGCCGTTGATATCCAGACCCATCTGCCGGACATCATCGACGATCCCGACAATCGTGATCCAGGGCGCCTTCGGCTGATCGAGCTGGAAACGGCGCCCAAGCGGATCCTGTCCCGGCCAATACTGCCGCGCCATCGCTTTGTTAACGATAGCCACCGGCGGCTGGCCGGGTCCGTCGGAGTAGCGGAAGAACCTGCCCGCACGCAACCTTACGCTGAGGGTCTGCAGGTAATTCGCGCTAATCACGCGGTGGTTCGCATCATTCACCTGACCCGGCGCGAGCGGTGGCGCGCCTTCAATCGTGAACGCGCTCGTGCCTCCGGCATTCGTCAGCGGAAGAAAAGTGGTGTATCCGGCAGAGATCACGCCCGGCATGGCCGCAATCCGGTCCAGTACACGTCCATAGAAATCGGAACGGGCGGGGAAACTGGTGTAAGGAGAACCGGGCGAGATCGGCAGCGACGTTCGTAAAGTCAGTACGCCTTCGGGCCGAAATCCGAGCGGCACGTGCGATAAATTCCACAGGGTCTTGGTCAATAGCCCGGCGCCAACGAGGAGAACCACCGACAGCGCTACCTCGCCGATGATGAGCAATCTGCGGAGCCGGGTGCTGCTGCCGATCCCCGCACGGCCGCCTTGTTGTAAGGAAGCCGCTAAATTAGCGCGAGACAGGACCAATGCGGGCAGCGCTCCAAAAAGGATAGACGCTGATATGGAAGCCAGAATCAGAAAGCCCAATACCGGCGTAGTGATCCGCGGTTCCGACCATGTCGTTAATGTGCCGGGTACCAGATGGCGCAAAAAGGGCGTGGCCCAAACGGCGAGCGCGCCGCCTGCGATTCCACCCGCCGCGCCCAGTATCAGGCTTTCGATGAGTATCTGCCGAATCAGCCGGGCACGTCCTGCGCCCAGCGCCGTCCGGACGGCCCACTCACGCTCGCGTTGCGCGCCGCGAGCAAGCAGCAGACCAGCCAAATTCGCACAGGCAATCAACAGCACGCACCCGACAGCGGCCGCGACAGCCCATAGCGCCAGCTTGAGATCGCCGACAAGTTGGTCCCGCAACCCGACCACGACAGCTCCAACATTGGTGTTGGTTTCGGGATACTCGCGAGCCAGTTGCGCGGCCAGGTCCGCCATTTCGCGTTGAGCGTGCGCCAGGCTTACACCCGGTTTGAGGCGGGCAAAGACGCGCAGGTAGTGCGAGTCGCGGACCGCCAACTCTTGCGGGCTGAGCGCCAAGGGCTCCCAAAGCTGCGACTGCTCCGGAAATGTGATGCCGCGCGGCATGACGCCTACGATCTGATATTTTTCGCCGTTCAACCAGATCTGCCGTCCCACCACCGCGTGGTCGCCTCCGAAGCGGCGCTGCCACAAGCCATAGCCGATCAACACCACCTTCGCACCTCCCGGCTGGTCCTCTTGGGCCGAGAAATTTCGGCCAAGGATAGGCGAGACGCCGAGCAGCGGAAAGAGATTCGCAGTCACGGGACTGCCTTCGATTTGCTCGGGCGTTCCTTGGCCCGTTAGCGCATAGAGGTCTCCCTTCAGCGCGGCCATGTCCGAAAACACATGGTTGCGGCGTTTCCAATCGGCGTAGTTCGCCGGGGCCGGCGTATCCATGGGAAAGCCGATGTGCGAGCCGTCCTCCCACACTTCAACGAGCCGGCCCGCGTGCCGAAATGGCAGTGGCCGCAGCAGGACCGAGTCGACCACGCTGAAGATCGCCTCGTTGGCGCCTAGGCCAAGCGCCAGCGCGAGCACCGCGAACAAAACAAAGCCCGGGCTCCTACGAAGGAGTCGCAATGATAAGCGGGCATCTTGCACTAACCGATCTAAGAATCCCCATCCCCACATCTCTCGTGTCTCCTCCTTGATCAACGCCGCGTTTCCGAACACCCGCTTTGCGGCATAGCGCGCATCTTCTTCGGAAAGGCCATTCTCCTGCTGCTCAGCGGTCTCCAACTCCAGATCGGAACGCAGCTCCCGCTCCAAGTCCTGTTCCCGTTGTCTTCGTCTGCGCCAAAACATAGATGGTTACTCGTATCGCAAGGCTGTGAGAGGATCGACGCGCGAAGCACGCCGTGCCGGCAGGTAACCCGCGAATGTAATGCAGAAGAGAAGCACGAGCGCTGCCGCCGCGGAGTACTTCGGATCGTTCGGGCTGACGCCGTAGAGCTGATCGGTTACGAGTTGAAGCGCGGCAAATGCGGCCGGGACACCGATCAGAATGCCGATAAAGCCTTTAAGCAGTGCGTCCCGGATCACCATCCCGATCACAGCGTTGCGGTGCGCTCCCAGAGCGATGCGAATACCAATTTCACTGGTTCGCCGCTGAACGGTGTATGCCATTAATCCATATAGCCCGAGACAACTCAGCACCAGCGCCAGGAACGCAAAGAACAGTGCGAGATCCGCGATCACGTTGTCCTGATTCAGCATTAGGCTAATGTCGTCTGCGAGCGTGCCGACACGCAACACGGGAAGGCGAGGATCAATTTCCGCCAAAGCATGGCGGACTTCTGCCGCAATCGCGTCCGGGCGGCCGGTGGATCGAATCTCGATCACATTGGCAAAATTTGTTTCGTCCCCAGAAGAGACGGATTCGCCGGCTTGCACCTGGAGCATCGGTAGAAATGCCATTGGCGTTGGCTCGTCACGAGGCGTGTCGTATTTCGCATTCGCAACCACGCCCACGATCTCGAGATCGCCCGCGTCGCGTTCGCCACCGATACCGAAGCGCCTGCCAATAGGATCGCGATTCGGCAGGAAGCGGTGAACGAATTCTTCATTCACCACCGCGATGCGCGTGGAGCCTGGTGTATCGCGTTCATCGAAAGTACGGCCACGCAGAACCTTTGTGCCGAGAGTCTGAAAATAGCCGGGCGAAATACGATTCAGGAGCGCATGCGCTTCTTCCCCCTGCTTGGGCATGTAGCCCTGCACCGAGACGCTGAACGCCCAGCAGCAGTCATTGAACGGGCTGTAATAAGAGAAGCTTGCGCTCTTCACGCCGGGCAGGGAATTCAGCCGGGAGTACATCTGCCGATAGAGCGGCACGAGCCGCTTAAAATCGTAGCCAGCATGACTCGTATCGATGTTTACAATCAGAACCCGATCGCGATCGAAACCGAATTGTTGTCCGCTGAGGTTCGCAAGGCTGCGGGCGAACGTCCCGGCTCCGGCTAGCACGACCAGAGAGACCGCCACTTCGCCGACGATCAGCACCGTGCCCAATCCGAATGGCCGATGGGACAGCCGCGAGCCTTTGATGCCCGGGCTCGCACCCTTAATTACCGGACCAGCCTCCGAACTCGTTCGAATCGCGGGCAGCAGGCCGAAGATAATCGCTGCTCCGCACGAGACGGCGAGCGTAAACAAGAAAACGCGGAGATCGGGCGAGGTTTGAATGGGCACGTAATCCGCCCCGTGAAAGAAAAGCGCGATCAGCACTTTAGTCGCCGCCGAGGCGGCTAACAATCCCAGCGCGCCCCCGGCGAGAGCCAGCGTCAGGCTTTCGGTAAGCGATTGCCGTATGAGCCGCCATCGGCTGGCCCCAAGTGCCAGCCGTACTGAAGTCTCCGCCGTTCGCGCAGTTCCTCTCGCAAGCAGAAGGTTCGCAACATTGGCGCACGTGATCAGCAGTACCGCTATCGAAATGCCTAGCAGCAGACGCAGCGTAAGCGAATAAGCCCGCTGCATGTGGACAATGCCGCTGCCGCCGGGAGTGAGTTCGACATGGCTTCTTGAAATTCTTGCGCGCGTGCCGGCAGATATCTCCGATCCTTCGCGGGTGAGCAGCCAATTGCGAAGCGTTGCTCCCAATCGGATCTGAGCCTGCGCTCCTGAAACATTCGGCGCCAGCCGCCCGATGAGATATAGCCAATGCTCATCGGGATCGTCTATAAGCGCTCTCGCGTGGTTCAGTGGGCGGTCTGCAGACAGAGGGAGCCACAAGCCGGGTGGATCGGGCCGGAGGGTTTCGCCGTAAAACTGCGGCGGCGTCACGCCGACGATCGTGAAGGACACGCCTCCAACCTCGATATTTGAGCCAATCACGGATCGGTCGCCACCAAGACGATCCTTCCAATAACGAAAACTGACGACAGCGACGGGCGCCGCCGAGGGCGCATCGTCCGTGGGCACGATCGTGCGGCCTATCGCAGCGTTAACACCTAAAACACCAAAGTAATTTCCGGATACGAGCCTGGCCTGCGCCAGTTGTGACTCGCTCCAACTCGGGCGCCGTACGCTGACTCCAGTCTCCGTTGTACTTTGCACCGCGCACAGGCCATCGAAGACGTGTGTGCCTTGAAGATGTTTGTAGAGATCGTAAGAATAGAGCGAAAACGATCCATTCCTGGGGATTCCGCTCCCACTGCCGGAACCGTGTTCCGGGCCAAGCACGATCAGCTTCGCCGGATCGCGCACTGGCAAGGACTTTAGGAGCACGGCATCGATCAGCGTGAAGATGGCGGCATTGCCCCCAATACCCAGAGCCAGACTGATCACAGCGACAGCCGTGAACATGGGCGCCTTCCGCATCTGGCGGAGCATCACCTGGAGATCCTTCAAAAAATCTGCAAACCACATTCCGCCCCACATAGCATGAACCTCCTCCTTCACCAGCGTTGCGTTCCCAAATGCTCTCTGTGCTGCGTAACGCGCTTCATCGGCAGATAAACCGTTCTCCTGCTGCTGTTCAGCCGCTTCGAGTTCCAGATCCGAACGCAACTCGCGTTCCAGATCTTGCTCGCGTTGTTGGCGCCTCCAAAAGATGAATCGGCTATTCATACCGCAATGCCACCATCGGGTCGATTCTCGAAGCGCGCCGGGCAGGGATATAGCTCGCCAAAAGAGCAGCCGCGAAAAGCAACAATACCCCAGCCAGAAACGAGAAGGGATCGAGAGCGGGTATGCCAAACACGAGCCTCGAAATGTAACGCGCCGCGAACACCCCGCCTGCGACGCCAAACAGAATACCCCAGGTCGCCAACCGTGCTCCATCTCGTACTACGAGGCTTTTTATCTCAATTGGCTTTGCCCCAAACGCGAAACGAAGACCCATCTCTTGCGTGCGTCGCGCGACGGTATACGACAGTACACCGTAGACACCGATAAGGGACAGCAGCAGTGCGATGAGAGCAAAGCTGCCCACGAGTATTAGTGATGCCCGGCGAATTGCCAGGGATGCGGACACGACCTGCTCAAGCGTGCTGAAGCCCAGAATCGGCAGGCCCCGATCTACCGACCAAATCACGTTCTGAGCAGAAGCAGCAAGCCGCATCGGATCTAATCCGGCATGCGCTCGTATTAGGAACACTCCGCTCGTGGATGCGCCGCTCTCGATCTGGTAAACGGAATTGTAGATGGTCGGGGTCAATGGCTTATCGAGAGCTTGTACGTGGACATCCCCCACGACACCGATTACGGTAAGATGCCTGCCGCCCCATGAGAACCCTTTTCCAATGGGATCTTCCTTAGGCCAGTACTGGCTTGCCATAGTCTGGTTTACGACCGCCACCAGCGGTAACGCGGCCGTATCTGCTTCAGAAAACGTCCGTCCTCTTAGCAGCGGAATCTTCATCACTCGGAAATAGTCGCAGCTGACAAGCGCGTTGTCGGCCCAGTGAGATTCCTCGGGGGGTTGCCCATCGATGCCAAAGCCAATCTGGCGTTGATCGGCGAGCGGTACATCCGTTGTCACGGCAATGGCCGACACGCCCGGCAAAGATGCTAACCGCGCTTGAATCGTGCGTTCTACCGTGTGACGCCGATCGGAAGAAAAGCGTTGTCGATTGAGCGTTGTGCGGACAATCAACGTTTGGTTGGGATCGAAGCCGAGTGGCACTTCGAGTATTCGAATGAAGCTCCTGAAGAGTAGCCCGGACCCGATGAGCACGACGACACAACAGGCGATTTCAGCTACGATCAACGAATGGGCGAAATGCCGGTTGCTGCGACTCTGTCCAGATTGCCTGCCTGATTTCTCGAGCGTATCATGCATGCCCGCACTTCGGAACATCCATGCAGGCGCGACGCCGCAAAGCAGGCATGCACCACCGCACACGAGGAATGTAAATAGGAGGACCCGTATGTCAATATTCGCCGCCCCGATGTTGATCTCGTTTATTGAGAAGGTATTCATCAGGTGAAGCAAGACAAACGCCAGGGCACAACCTGCCGCACCACCGGCTAACGTAAGAATCAACGTTTCCGTCAAAACTTGCCGCGTGACTCTGCCTGTACTCGCTCCCAAGGCTTTCCGGATGGACATCTCACGCTGCCGGGCTCCCGCTCGTGCCATCAACAGATTGGCGACGTTTGCGCAGGCGATCAGCAGAAGAAATCCGACCGCCGCGCCGAGCATCGGCAGGACCACGCGAATATGCCCACCGAATTCGGGCGACCATAGTTCGGCTGTCGCAGCCAGCCGAACGTTGCCAGAATAAATGTTCGGGTGCTCCTGCTGGAACTGAGCTGCGACCCGCTTCACGTCGTCCCGTGCTTGCCTGTTAGATATGCCATCTTTCAGGCGGCCAATGATGTTTGTGTCAAAGCTGCTAGCCCAGTCGTTCAATTGATCGCCTGTGAATCTGAGAGGAACCCAAAGAGCTGGCGGCTCGCCGGGACTCGCCGCCGTTGATGGAAAGATAAAGCCTTTGGGCATAACGCCCACAATCTGATAGGGCTGCTCGTTCAACCGGATGATCTTTCCGATTACATGCGCATCCTCAGCGTAGTGACGCCGCCAGAACTGATAGCTCAGGACCACGACCTTTTCCGCGCCATGCAGTTCCTCTTGCGCGGTGAATGTGCGGCCAATCAGGGGTTGAACTTGGAGTGCCGGAAAAAGATTCGCCGTCGCGTCGTAGCCTGAAATCTGCTCAGGTTCGCCTTCGTTCGTGAGGTCGAAGCTGTCCGGTTGGTAGCCAGCCACGCTCGAAAACGCACGGGTACGATCACGGTAGGCGATGAACTCCGGCGGCGCCGCACCAAGGTGACCTTCGCCCATTTTTGGCAAGCCCTGCCATATGCGAATGAGGCGGTTCGAATCGGGGTAAGGGAGCGGACGCAGTAAAACCGCATCCATGACGCTAAAAATTGCCGTATTGGCCCCAATGCCGATTGCCAGAGTGACTATAGCAACTGCTGCGAAGCCTGGATTCTTGCGAAGCAGCCGACCCGTGTAACGGATGTCTTGTGCGAATCGCTCAACATATGTCCAACCCCACATTTCAAGCACCGCCTCCTTCACCAGCGTGGTGTTACCAAACGCGCGCTGCGCTGCGTAACGCGCTTCATCGGCAGATAAACCGTTCTCTTGCTGTTCAGCGGTTTCGAGTTCCAGATCCGAACGCAACTCGCGTTCCAGATCTTGCTCTCTTGATTTCCGTTTGCGCCAGAACATAGGTGTCTACTCGTATCGGAGGGCCACCATTGGATCGATTTTCGTAGCTCGGCGGGTTGGGAGAACACAAGCCAAGATCGCAACCGCAGCAAGCAATAGCGCTGCACTCAAGTACACGGTAGGATCGAGCGGACTGACGTCATATAACTGTGTTCTGAGATATCGGCTGAGCCAAATAGCAGCGGCCGTACCGGCAGTGATGCCTATAGATGCAGCGAGGAACACCTGGCGCAAGACGAGCCGTGTCACATCGCTCCGCTCCGCGCCGAGCGCCATCCGAACGCCGATTTCCGCCGTGCGTTGGCTGACCGAATAGGAGACAACACCGAAAATGCCAATGGAAGCAAGGGCCAGAGCCAGTCCGGCGTATGCTTCCAACATCGCCGTAATAAGCCGCCTCAGATGCGGCTGCCTTGCAAGGATCGCGTCAAACGTATCGACGGCCCAGACAGGTTGGTTTTTATCCACTTGCCAAATCGCATGGCGGATTGCATTGGCCGTCTTCAATGGATCGCCCGCGGTGCGGACAGCAAGACTCGTAAAAATAAACGGATTTTGCGCCAGCGCGCCGTAAATCTGGGGCGCCGGCGGATCCGCCAGGGTGTACTGTTTAACATCTCCTACGACGCCGACGATTTCGCCGGTGCGCTGCGTTTCCGGAATGGAGAGGCGCTGTCCGATCGGGTCGCGATCGCTAAAGTACTCGCGCGCCAAGGTCCGGTTGATCACGAGGACGTAGGGACTTTCGGGCTGGTCGTGTTCACTGAAAGTTCGACCCCTTAACAGCGGGATGTGCAGTGTCGAGAAAAAATTCGGGTCGGCATAATTCAGCAAAGCCTGTGGACGATCCGATACGGCTGGCTCCGGCCGGTCAGCCAGGAAGAATTCCGTGTTGTTTCCATTGCCACCCAGCGGAACGGCGCGTACCGATGTTGCTCCCACCACTCCTGGAAGAGCTTTGATTCTCGCAACTACCTCGTGGTGAAATTGTGCTTGCGCTGCGCCGCTCGGATATTTGTTGCGCGGGATCCGATATGCGAGTGTCAACAGATTGTGAGTATCGAAACCGGGTTTTGCGCGGCCCAGTTCTGAAAAGCTCTTGATCATTAAGCCCGCGCCAATCAGCAGCACCAGTGCGAGCGCGATTTCACAGGCTACTAGAACCCCACGAACTCCATTCTTTCCCGCTCCAGCACCCTCACTGCGCGTGCGCAACGTTCTCGCTTTCAAACTTTGCCAAGCCGGAATCGAAGCGATCAGGAGGGCCGCTGCCAAAGAAATTCCGGCCGTGAATAGGAATACGGTGTTGTCCAATCCGATTTTCGTGCCGTAGGGCAAATGCACCGCGATCGATGAAGCGATACGCGGCACACTCCACACACAGAAGAGCAGTCCTAGTCCGGCGCCGGCGCCGGCTAGTAGCAAAGCCTCGGCCATTACGTGCGAAATCAGCCGGAATCGGCTGGCGCCCAGTGCGATCCGCACCGCGCGCTCGCGCCCTCGTGCAATCATGCGGGCGATGAGCAAGCTTGCCACATTCGCGCAGGCGATGAGCAAGACGAAGCCAACCGCACCGGCAAGCGCAATCAAGGGAAGTCCTGTATCGGCGACGATATCGTCTTTGAATGAGACGACCGTTGCGCTGTGGCCTTGGTTCGAATTCGGATAAGAGGCAGCGAGGCGTGCCGTGACGGTTTCCATTTCTGCCTCAGCGGCCGTAATGGAGACGCCGTCTTCAAGGCGTCCGATCACCGCGCAACTTGTTTGACCGCGAATCAGGGAGTAATTCGGATATTTGAACGCGGGCAAATAGACATCGGCGTCGTCTAACGGAAATACAAAGGAAGCACGCAGGACTCCGATGATCGTATAGGGCTCGCCATTGAGATCCACCGTTCTTCCAAGGACATGCGGATCGGCTCCAAATCGCGAGCGCCAGAACTCATCCGAGAGGATCGTGACGCGTTGACCGCCGACCCGGTCTTCTCCGGCGGAAAAGCCGCGTCCGAGTGCGGGCGCGACCTGGAGCACAGGAAAAAAATTAGACGATACGAACATGCCGACGAGGCGTTCCGGCTGTGCGAGCCCAGTGAGGTTTACGCTTTGCCCAACCCACGACGCCAAGCCGCTGAACGACCGCGTCATCTTGCGCCAGTCGTCCAAGTCGGGCTGCGAGACGAAATCCCGATGGCCCTGCGCGTCGCTCCCGAAGACTTCAACGAGTCGATCGGAATGGTCGAACGGCAGCGGCTTCAAGAGCAGGCCATTCACTATGCTGAAAATCGTTGAATTTGCGCTGATCCCGATCGCTAAAGTCAGCACCGTTGCCGCCGTGAAGCCCGGAGATTTCCGCAGCGTCCGCGCCGCGTATCGCAGATCTTGCCAAAGCTGTTCAATTACGGTCCAGCCCCAAGCTCTGCGCACCTCCTCTTTTATTCGCGTCGTGTTTCCAAACGCGCGTTGCGCTGCGTAACGGGCTTCATCCGCGGATAGACCGCTCTCCTGCCGCTCGGCGGTCTCCAACTCCAGATCCGAACGCAGTTCGCGCTCCAGATCTTGCTCTCGTTGTTTACGCCAGAACCAAGACATAAAAATTACCTATTCGCATCGCAAGGCCGCCGTCGCGTCAAAGCGTGAGGCACGCCAGGCAGGAACAAACGCGGCAATCAGAGCCACGCTCAGCAACACGGCGGAGACACCAACGAAGATGACCGGATCGGTCGCCTTTACGCCGTACAACAACGCTGTCATGAGACGAGTCAGCAGAAGCGATGCTACGAGCCCGAGCCCAACGCCAATCAGGACGACCCGGAAACTCTGAACCAGCACGAGCTTCAAGATCCCGGATTGGTGAGCGCCGAGCGCGATTCGGATTCCAATCTCGTGTGTCCTCTGCGCGACCGAATACGCTATGACGCCATAGACTCCGACTGCGGCCAACACCAGTGCGAGAGAGGCAAAGAGTCCCAAAAGCAGAGTGGACAGACGATCCTGCGTCATTGTCGCGCCTACAACGTCTTCCATCGTCCTGATGTTCGAGATTGGTTGCTCTCTATCGATCGTCTGCACCTGCCGGCGCACCTCATCTGCCAGGCGCATTGGGTCGCCAAGAGTGCGTACCACGACAGTGAATGAATTCGATGGCTTCTGGAGAAATGGTTCGTAAACCTGTGGGGGGATTGAAGCTTTTAGGCCAGCCTGCTTCACATCGCCCACGACGCCGACGATCTGACGTAGGTAAGTCGGTCCGGAAATATCCAAGCGCTTCCCGATAGGGTCTTCGCTCGGGAAGAACCTTTTTGCCATCGTCTCGTTAATGATGGTTACCGGCTGGGCGGCCGCAGCATCGCGCGCCGTAAATAGGCGCCCGCGGATGAGCGGGATTGCCATCGCGCGAAAGTACCGCGGCGTGACTCGATAGTAGTTCGCAGTGGTTCCGGAATCCGGCGCTCCAATCGGACGGCCATCGAATCGGATACCAACGTCCGCGGCATCTGAAAACGGAAGGCCATCGGAAACCGCGGCCTGGCGGACTTCGGGCAGGCTCTCGAGGCTCCCGATGAGTTGCCGAACGAATTGCACCTGCCGATATGGCTCCCGGTATCGCGCGGCCGGCAGGTTGATCGTTGTTGTTAGAACATTCTCGGGATTAAAGCCAGGCCGCACTTCGAGTAATTGCCAGAAACTCTTCAGCAGAAGACCAGCGCCGGTCAGGAGCACCAGTGCGAAAGCAACTTCCGAGATCACCAAAGTGGTCCCCAGATCCGTGCGCATCACCGCGCCTGCGATTCTGCTACCGGCCTTTAGAGAATCGTGGAGATCCACGCGCGTCAGACGGAGTGCCGGTGACAATCCGAAAAGAAAGCCAGTTAAAGAAGACAGCGACAGCGTGAACATAAGGACCCAATGATCCACGGTCACTTCATCCAGGCGTGGAATGCTTGCCAAAGAAAACCTCTTCAAGGCGACGGTTGTCCCAAATGCGAGAAGAAGACCCAGTGCGCCACCTATCAGGGACAGAAGCAAACTTTCCGTGAGAAGTTGTTGAATAATGCGCCCGCGACCTGCCCCCAAGGACGTCCGGAGCGAAATTTCCTTCTCCCGTGCGGAGCCTCGCGCCAACAGCAGATTGGCGACATTCGCGCAGGCGATCAGTAATAGAAAACCGGCTGCACCTAGCAAGATGTACAGAGCGGTTTTGACTTGGCCTACGTAATAATCCAGCACGGGAAAAACATTGGCGCTCCAAACCTGCGGGCGCTGCAAACGCGGCATGATTAGATCCATCTCGGCTTGAGCCTGATTGCGCGTAATGCCTTGCTTCAAACGGCCGATGGCCCAGATGAAATGGTCCCCATCGAAATCCGAGGGTGTGAATCCCATCGGCTTCCAAATTTCGGCGTCGTGAGGGAATCGGAAAGTGGGCGGCATGACTCCGATAATCGTGTAGTCGATATCGTTCAGCCTGATCGCCCTGCCGATCACGCCCGGATCGGCTGCGAAATGCTGTTGCCAGAGACTGTAGCCCAACAGCACCACGCGATCGTTTCCCGCCGTATCCTCCTCGCGTGTGAAACTTCGGCCGAGCACCGGCTTCACTCCCAGAACGGCCGGCAGATTTGCGCTGACTCGGGCGCCCGAAATGCGTTCCGGCCGATCTCCGCCAGTCAGGTTGAATGCAACGCTCACAAAGGCCGCAATCCCCTCGAAGGCGTGGCTCTGCTCTCGCCAACTCAGGAAATCTCTTGGCGTCGCCTCGAAATGTGGAAACCGGGGCAACCATTTCTCATCCAGCATCATGAGGCGGCCGGAATCCCGAAACGGCAAGGGACGCAATATGATGCTGTTCACAGCGCTGAAGGTCGCCGTATTCGCCCCGATGCCGAGGGCAAGCGCCAGCATAGCCGTGAATGCGAACCCCGGACTTCGCCGCAGCGTCCGCGCCGCGTATCGCAGATCTTGCCAAAGCTGTTCAATTACGGTCCAGCCCCAAGCTCTGCGTACTTCCTCTTTTATTCGCGTCGTGTTTCCAAACGCGCGTTGCGCTGCGTAACGGGCTTCATCCGCGGATAGACCGCTCTCCTGCCGCTCAGCGGTCTCCAACTCCAGATCCGAACGCAGCTCACGCTCCAGGTCTTGCTCGCGTTGTTTACGCCGCCGCCAGAACATATCAGCTCTCCTCGGCCGGCCACATTACCCGAGCGATGGCACTAGCCATCTGCTTCCATTTCGATTCTTCGGCGGCAAGCTGCTTCTTTCCAGCAGCCGTAAGCCTGTAGTATTTGTACTCGCGTTTTTGGTCCTTGGCTGCGGGTTCCCATTTCGCGGCCAGCCAACCCTTACGTTCCAGTCGATGCAGCGCCGGATAAAGCGAGCCATGTTCGATCTGGAGCAGATCGTCCGTGGTGCGTTGAATATGTTTCGCGATCTGATGTCCGTGAGCGGGTCCGAACAGCAGGGTCCGGAGAATCAGCATGTCCAGAGTGCCCTGCAACAGCTCGATTCGCTCGGAAGGTTCTTTTGCCATATCGTTAGAAGACATTCTACCCTATACGATACAAGCGTGGGTAGACGATCTTCCAAAACTACCCGACTTAAAAATTGAACTGGTCTATATTCGCCTTGATGAACACGAACGGCTTGCCCAGTACGATATCCGTCCCCTTCACTTCGACTTTGCCCACTCGTCCGGCGTCGAAACTGGGGGCGCCAACCGGGAACGTGCCTCGAGCTAAGGCAGCGGCAGCGTCAACGGCTAAATACCCGAGATCTTTTGTATTCCAAAGCACGACGGCCGCCATCACGCCATCGTGTACGTAGGGCTTGCACAGATTCGGCAGCGAGAGCCCGATAACTTTGACGTCATTTCGGCCTGCCTGCTTTACCGCCTCCGCCGCGCCCGGTGACGCCGGAGCCGAAATGGCCACGATGCAACGAATTTTCGGGTAGACGTTGAGCAGCGTCTGTGTCTCCGAAAATGCCTTGTCGCGGTCGTCGTCACTGGGCCGTATGGCCGCAAGTTTCAATTTCGGATACTTGGCCGCCACCCGTTCGCGCATATATTTAATCCAAAGGTTCTGGTTAGCCGCGGTCAACGCGCCCGTGATGATTGCAAATTCGCCATCGTCATGCAAAACCTTGGCCGCCTGATCAATCAGTGTGTCGCCGATACCCTGCGGCGTGGCTTGATCGACGAAATAGTCGCGCGCATCGGGCTCCGCGTCGGCATCCCACGTCACCACTTTGATGCCTTGGGCCCGAGCCTTACGCAGCACGCTCGAAATGGCCGGCCCATTGGCCACGGCGACCGCAATCGCATCGACGCGTCGCGTAATCCATCCTTGGATCACTTCGCTCTGTTTGGCTGCATCGACGCCGGTAGGACCATCCCAGATCATATCCACATTGAATTGTTTGGCCGCCTCTTGCGCGCCGGCGCGGCAACTGATGAAGTATGGATCGCCTATCGCCTTCGGCATCATCCCGACGGTGACCCGCTTCAATGCGCTCGTTGTTGCTACAGTGCCACCGCTCGCCGGAACAGCGCTGCGGAGGCTGGTCACCAAGTACCAGTTGCTCAGCGAAATAATGACCGCTCCGGCGAGCACGGTTCCGCAAAGCGTTGCTAATTGCCAGTTCTTCATGAAATCGTCTTCCTGTGCTTCGGCCGGAGGCGGTTTGTCACGGCCGCTCACGCGTTCGAGAGCAATCGTAACAATCAGCAGAACGCCCGTCGAAATACCGGCGAGTTCCGTAGGCCAGGCCGAGAGCCGCAGACCATTCTGCAACAGCACGATGGCAGCCAATCCCAGCAGCGTTCCCCATATGGTGCCCGAGCCCCCAAAAATCGACGTTCCGCCCAGTACCACCGCCGTGATGGCGATTAGTTCATATCCTGTTCCGGCGTCCGACTTCGCCTGTCCCAAGTGGGCCACATAAATAATGCCCGCCACACTGGCGGCGAATCCCGAAAGTACATAGACCAACGCCAGACGGCGTGTGACGGGAATCGCGGCGTATCGCGCACCCGCGGCTGAATGCCCGATCGCGTACAACCCTCGGCCGATTACGCTGCGGTGCAGCAGCAGCCAGAAGCCGAAAATCGCCGCGACAAAAACGATGGTCTGCGCCGGGACAAGGCCGCCCAGATAACCCTGCCCCAGAAACAGAAACTCGGCTGGCAAATTGGACCAGCTTCGCGCCCCCGCCGTCATGCCTTCGGCCAGCCCGCGGAACAGCGAATAAGTTCCTAACGTGACGATCAAAGGTGAAACATTCAAAACGGAAATCAGCGCGGCATTCAATGCGCCTCCCATAATTCCAACGCCCAGCGCCGCCGCGACCGCCGCACCCAATGGCCAATGCGCATCCTGACAGAGCGACCCGAACACGACCGCGCACAAACCCATCATCGATCCCACGCTGAGATCGATGCCGCCGGTGACGATGACGGGCGTCATGGCCAATGCCAACAGCCCAATCTCCACGGCCAGACGTACGCATTCGAAAAAATTGCTGAGTGAAAGAAAGTTCTGGCCTGTGAATCCGAAGAGAACGATCTCGAAAACGATCAATCCCGCGAGGATGCGCTCCTGCTTGCTGGTGGTCCCCACAGGTCCTTACGCTATCGCGAGCCGTTTCCCATGGCGCATGCTGAGCGCGTCAAAGAGAACGGTCGCCAGGATGATGGCACCCTGGATGGCTTTCTCCCAATATGGATTGACGCCCAGAAATGTGAGCGCGGGCGCCACACTACCCAACAGAAGCACTCCCGTGAAGGTGCCCAGCAAGCTGCCGCGGCCGCCTGTGATCGGCGTTCCCCCGACCACGACTGCGGCAATTGCCTTGAGCTCAAGATTGATGCCGCTATTGGCTGGAACATCGGAGAAACGCACAGCATTCAGGAGCGATGCTATTCCCGTCAGCGCTCCCATAAGCACAAAAACCCAGAACACCACCCGCTTCACGGGTATACCGGCAAGGCGCGCCGCTTCGACATCCGATCCGGTGGCATAAATCACTCGCAGGGCCGCAACATGTTGCGAAGCCCATCCGATTGCGGCGAAAATCCCTAAGGTCGAGAAGACAATGACAAGCTCTCCCGCCGTTTGCCCCAAGCCGAACCATTGGAAATTTGGTGGCAGACCCTCTACCCAGGCGCCTCCTGTGATCCAATTCAGTGCTTCCCGCCATGCGATCATCGTGGCTAGCGTGACCACGATGGAAGGCGCTCTCACAAACGAAACCAGAGCGCCGTTCATCGATCCAAGCAACGCGCCGGAAGCAATAGCTGCAAAAGCCAGCACTAGCGCTGGTGTTCCAGCCCGTGCAAGCACGCCACAGAATACGCTGCAAACCGCAAATAACGACCCGACGGAGATATCGATCTGTGCAACAACAATAACCAGCGTCATCCCGACCGCCACCAGGAGCACCGAAATATTGGCCAGCGCCAAGTCGCGTAGGTTTCCTGCATTGTAGAAGCGAGGAGCGGCGACAGCCAAGAAAAGCAGCAGTGCAGCGAGTGTGACGATGCTGGGCCATTCGCGCCCCAGGCGAAATTTCACTGCCGTAATCCTTCTTGCGGCACGTGTCCGATCGCCAGTTCCAATACCGCGTGAGCCGTGGCATCTTTGCGGTCCAAGATCGCGGCGATCTCGCCTTTCACCATCACCGCGACGCGATCGCACATGCCCAAAATTTCCGGCATCTCAGACGAGATCATCAGGATGGCCAATCCGCCTTGCGCGAGTTCACCGATCAAACGATAGATCTCCGATTTGGCGCCAATGTCGATACCTTGGGTAGGTTCATCAAGAATGAGAATCTTCGGCTCGGTCATCAGCCATCGGGCCAAGGCAACCTTCTGCTGATTGCCTCCCGATAGATTCCTGGCCAACGTCTGGGCAGAAGGGGCCTTGATGCCAAGGCGTTCTTTAAATTCTTTCGCAACGCCCCTCTCTGCGCGCAATCGCAATAATCCATTCGTTGAAACTTTATCGAGGCTTGCCAGTGTGGTGTTCAGCGCGACCGGCATTTCGAGAATCACGCCGTGGCGCCGCCGATCCTCCGGCACATAAGCCAGACCAAGGCGTACCGCATCCGCAGGGGAGTCGATGCGAACCGGCACGCCGTTCACCAGCACCTCGCCTCCGTCAATCGGAGCTAACCCGAACAGCGCTTCAGCGAATTGAGTGCGCCCCGAGCCTACGAGCCCCGCGAGTCCCACAATCTCACCCTTGCGGACCGAAAGACTCACCCGTTTCACGCCCAGATGCCGGCACCTCAGATTGCGGACGTCGAGCGCGGTCTCACCAAGTTTGACGTCATGCTTCGGAAACACACTATCTAGTTCGCGGCCCACCATCATGCGGATCAGTTCCGTCGTGGTGACGTCTTGCATCTCGCGAGTCGCAATACTATTGCCGTCGCGTAGTACAGTCACGCGATCGGCCAGCCGAAACAGCTCCTCAAATCGATGAGAGATATATAAAACAGCAGTTCCGAGCGCTTTCAAATCGGCCACAATGCGAAAGAGGTTCTCGGCATCGCGATCGCCGAGCGATGCGGTCGGCTCGTCCATAATCACCACGCACGCATTCGCGTCCAGAGCCTTCGCAATCTCGACCAATTGCTGTTCGGGCATGCTGAGCGTTCCCGCCAACGCTTCCGGCGCGATGCGGGCTCCGACCCTATCCAACAATTCGGCAGCACGGGCGCGTCGCGATTTCCAATCGACTTTGCGGCATAAGTGCGCACTGTCCCGCGCCAAAGCAATATTTTCTGCGACGCTCAAATCGGGAAACAGCGCCGGCTGTTGATAAATGACTGAGATACCCAGCGTCCGCGATTTAGCGGGGGAATTCTCTCGAATGAGCTCGCCGCGCAAACGGGTCTCGCCCGCATCGGCTTCAACCGCGCCGCTGAGAATCTTGATGAGTGTCGATTTGCCCGCGCCATTTTCGCCCACCAGCGCGTGCACTTCGCCCGCTCGCAACTCAAGCGAAACGCCCTTAAGCGCCCTTACGCCGCCGTACGATTTTTGAATTCCCTTAGCTTCAAGAAGAATGCTCACCGCAAGAAGGCTTCCGGAAGTCCGCCATCCACCGGAATCACATGCCCCGTGGTTTTGGCGCTGAGATCGCCTGCCAAAAACACAATGGCCTCCGCGCAATCGCCCGGTAGAATCGGTTCCCTAGTCAAAGTGCGCTTCGCATAAAACTGGGCTAGTTTCGTGCGCAGTTCCTCCGTCGTCTCGTCTTCGGAAAAGGGAATCTGGTATTTACTCAACGAACTGATTACGCGGTCGCGCGGGAACATCGTCGATCCCGCAACCACCGTGGCGGGCGCAATCCCGTTCACCCGCACCAGCGGCGCCATCCCAATCGCCAACTCCCGGACGAGTTGGTTTACAGCGCTTTTGCTGACGTCGTAGGCTTCGCTGCCATGCTTCGGCACCACTGCATTTGCCGAACTGGTCAGCACAATCGACGCCGGCAATCTTTGATCGTTGAAAATAGAGCGCGCACCATCGGCCAACAAATAATTTCCGGTGATATTGATGTCGAACGTGCGCATCCACATATCGCGCGAGAGCTTCCCATCGGCGCCCGGTACCGGGAAGATCGCCGCCGTGTTGACAATTCCATCGATCCCGCCAAACCGCAGCGCAGTCTCCTTGTAAGCGGCCGCCAGACTGTTGGCATTCGCGATATCCACCGAGGCCGCAAAAACAAACTCCTTCGAAGAGATCGCCGCCGCTTCGTCCGCCACGCTCTGCGCACTCGCCTGATCGCGATCCGCAACACACAAATGCGAGCCGCGCTTGGCCAGCTTCAATGCCGCCTCGCGCCCAATCCCGCTTCCGCCGCCGAGTATCACCAGGATCTTACGGCTGAATTCCTGTTCCGGCGGCATGCGCTGCAGCTTTGCTTCTTCCAACGCCCAATACTCGATGCGAAACGCTTCCCGCAGCGGCAGGGCCACATAATTATGCAGGCTCCTAAAGTCTTTCGAAGTCTCGGCGGCTTTCGCTTGTGGCAGCGGATTGGGCGGAGTCCCCTCATCCAGAGCCGCAGCGCCGCTCATCACATGAATCGCGTTGATAAAGAACTCGCTGGTAATGCGCGCCTCTTTTTTGTTCTTGCCGAACGAAAACAGACCCAACCCGGGCACGATCACCACGGAGGGATTGGCATCGCGCAGCTTCGGGGAATCCGGCTCCGCGAACGCTTCGTAATATTCGGCATAACCGCGCCGATACGTCTCCGCGCCCTGCTCCATCATGGCCTTCAGCGCCAAAACATCGCCGGTTTTCGGGTCCCAATCGACAAACATCGGCCGGATACGCGTGCGAAGAAAATGGTCGGGGCAACTGGTGCCCATCGCGCTCATTTCTTCGCCCCACTCGGAGTTGGCAAACGCCAGTGCGTCCTCGTGATCGGCGTAATGCCCAATCGCCCGCCGCGTCGTGGCCAGCGCGCCCCGCAGTGCTGGAAGTACGGCGGCCGCAATCTCCCTCCGATTCGGAAGCGCTTCTGATTTCGTTCCGCCAAACAACTTCTTTCCCTTCTGATGATCGGCCACGAATTCGCCCATTTCATCAATCGTTTTAATGCTGTTCCAATAGCACTCCCGTTGCGTCTGCCCCCACGTAAATAATCCGTGGCTGCCCAGGATGATGCCATCGCAACCCGGATTATCGGCTACAGCCTTCCGCAGCATCAATCCAAGTTCGAATCCCGGACGCTGCCACGGCAGCCAAACCATTTTGCGATGAAATCGTTTGTTAAACTCTGCCAGCTTTTGCTTGCCGTTCGCGCTCGCCGCCAGCGCGATGGCCCAATCCGGATGCAAGTGGTCGACGTGTGGAAACGGCAGCAGCCCATGCAACGGCGTATCGATGGAAGCCGCAACACGGCTATGGCCAAATGCCGCTGGGGGATAGAAGCTCACCATGTCGTCTTCGTATGCCTCCCCGCGATAAACCGGCATCAGTTGCTCCAGCTTGTCGAGGTAGAGCAGTGCAAAGCCCTCGTTGGTGATGGAGCCTAGGTCGCCGCCACTGCCCTTTACCGCTAAAACACGGACGGGCTTGCCCGTGAACGGATCGGACATCTCAATCTTGGAACTCGTATTTCCACCAGCGAAGTTCGTGATCCGCAAGTCGGCGCCCAACAAGTTCGACCGGTACCGCAGCAGGCTTAAAGGATCGCTTTCCAGATCCTTCGCCGCCGAATCGCTCCAGAGATCTTTCAAAAACGCCAGCTTCTCTACCGTTGTTCCTGTCATGAACCTATCTTCCTACCGCGTCAGGCGGCGCTCAACTTTGTTTTGGAATATCATCATACGGGAGTGAATCTAGGAATGCACAAAACCACAAAATTGTGGGGAGCCGTTCTCATCGGTGGAGCATTAGCTCTGGTCTCGCTGCGTCTTCATGCGCAAGCCAACTTGACTGGCAATTGGTTAGCGGAGGTGCCGCGCGAAGATGGCACGGTCGCAAGATCCTATTTCAATCTGAAGCAGGAGGGTTCAAAGATTACGGGGTCCATACGGACCACGCAGTTTTATCTCGAAATCACTGACAGTACCGGGGGACCGGAGGACTTCACCCTGACTGCCTCCCAGCCCGACGGCAAATCCCAACGACACATGACGTATCAGGGCAAACTGGTTGGGGACGAACTTCATTTAACGACGCGCTTCCGCCCGAATTCACCGCCCATTGAACTAGTGGCACATCGGACCGAGAATGGGGCGGGCGCTTTGCCGGCTCGTCTCCCTCTGCCGGCGTTGCATAAAGTACCGTATAACGGCCTCGCGAAGACGCCGCCCATGGGCTGGAACAGTTGGAATAAATTTCGAGGCCGTGTGAGCGATGAAGTTGTGCGCGGCGTGGCCGATGCCATGGCTTCCAATGGCATGCGCGATGCCGGATACATCTACGTGAACATCGACGACACCTGGCAGGGTGATCGCGACGCGAGCGGCAACATTCAGGCCAACAAGAAGTTTCCGAACATGAAGGCCCTAGCCGATTATGTTCACAGCAAAGGATTGAAGCTCGGGATCTACTCCTCCCCCGGCCCGAATACATGCGCCGGCTATGACGGCAGCTATGGGCATGAACAACAGGATGCCCGGAGCTACGCCGCGTGGGGGATCGATTATTTGAAGTACGATTGGTGCGGCGCTCGAACCATTTATCCGGACGACGACATGCGGGCGGTCTATCAAAAAATGGGTGATGCGCTCCAAGCGTCCGGCCGTCGCATCGTGTATAGCCTGTGCCAATACGGGCGCGACGATGTCTGGAAGTGGGGACCGGATGTGGATGGCAACCTCTGGCGTACAACCGGCGACATCAGCGACCATTGGGCCTCCATGGAAAAGATCGGGTTCAATCAGAGCGATCTTGCGCCCTATGCCGCGCCCGGCCACTGGAACGATCCCGACATGTTAGAGATCGGAAATGGCGGCATGACCGACACGGAATACCGGACACACATGGCTCTGTGGTCTTTGCTCGCGGCGCCGCTGATGGCGGGTAATGATGTGCGCGACATGTCTCCGGCCATCCGCGGTATTTTATTGAATCGTGAAGTCATCGCAATCGATCAGGACCCGGAGGGACATCAAGGCCAGCGTGTTTCGGCGGATGGAGAGCAGGAGATCTGGATGCGGCCGCTCGCCGGTGGTGCGCATGCGGTAGCGTTGTTCAACCGGGGCGCCGATAGTGCGTCTATGAAACTCGATTGGGCCAAACTCGGCCTGCCGCAGCCCAAACAGGCGCGCGATGTTTGGGAGCACAAGAACGTCTCGCTCGACGGCCCGGAGTTTACGACTACGGTGCCGGGCCACGGCGTGGTGCTACTCCGGATTGGCAGTTGAAACGCGCACACGAGCAACTTTTCGGCAACTCCGGCGAAGCCACATACGTCCGGGTCTGAACATAGGCAAAAGGGTTGCTGCCGGTCATTTTCTCATCAACCCGGAGACTTCATGGCGATCGGTCACCGACACGTAGCCTTCTGTGGCAAACCGGGGCATCTCTTTACAATGGAGCAACTTACTAGCGACTTTCGGCATCAAAGCGTTAGAGAAGTCCTTCTCAATGGCCTCGAAGGGCCATCCCCATAAAGGTCAATACCAAGCAATGAGCAGGGACTCGAAGCACATCGGGACCTTTCGCTGCATCGAGGGACGTGAGCCCAATGGAACGAACAGAACAATTCGAAGAGCGCGTAATGCAGTCTGGCAGATCGTTCGGGATCGGACCGAATGACTGGACTGAGTTCCTGGAATCTGATTTCGGAGACGGCGAGGGACTTGCTTCGACCCCGGAGGACCACGCCGCCGAGTCCGTCTCGACAGATGATCCCGTACGCGTGTATTTGAGGGAGATGGGGTCCGTACGCTTGCTGAACCGCCAAGGCGAGGTGGATCTGGCCAAGCGGATGGAGCGGGGGAAAGTGCGAATGCATAAGGCACTCTCGCGCTCGCCGCTCGTTCTGCAGAGGGTGCTCGCAATGTGTGAAGATGTCCAACAAGGCAAGGTGCGCCTGGAGGATTTTGTCGAAATCGGAACGGAGAACCGGGCCGAACGGCATCTCGAACTCATTAGGCAGTTTGCTCAATTCGCTCGGCTGTATAGCGACCTTCTGAAGCTGGAGCGGAAATTTGCCGCCGCACCCAAGCGGCATGTGAACGTACGGGCGAAGCTAAGCGGCACTATCGGCCGTTTGAAAGTTGAGTGTTCCCAAGAGGTTCGCCGTATCCCATTCCATCCGGCTCAGTGGAAGCACTTCCAGGCAATCAGCGAACGTGCTCTCGAAGAAATCATCCGCCTCGAGCGAGAGCTGAACAAACCGCAGGGCAAGCCCGCTGCGGTGCGCGACATCAAGCGTAAGATTCACGAGCAGGACACAGCCGCCGGAGCAAGCGCCCGTCAAATGCGACATTGGCTGAACACAGCGCGGAAAGGCGAGGCGGAAACCGAGGCAGCCAAATCTGCGCTCGTACAGGCCAACTTACGATTAGTTGTCTCGGTCGCCAAGAAGTACGTGAACCGAGGACTCCACATCCTCGATTTGATTCAGGAAGGCAACATTGGCCTAATGCGCGCAGCCGAGAAGTTCGATTATCGGCTCGGCTACAAATTTTCAACCTACGCCACATGGTGGATTCGGCAAGCGGTGACGCGCGCTATCGCGGATCAGTCCCGAACCATCCGAATCCCTGTGCATATGAATGAGACTTTGACCAAGTATGTGCGAACCTCGCACGAACTGGAGAAGGAACTGGGTCGTGCTCCGAAAAACGAGGAAATCGCCGTCCGGTTGGGAACTACTGCCAAGAGAATACAGGAGTTGAAAACGATTTCACGCGATCCAGTCTCACTCGACCTTCCCGTCGGCAAAGATGGCGAATCCGTTCTGGGCGATCTGCTTGAGACTCAATCCGACGGCTCGCTTATAAATCGCCTGATGGACGATGATCTGCGAGAGGAAGCTGCCGGGGCCCTAAAGACGCTTTCCCCAGACGAAGAGCAAGTGATCCGCATGCGGTTCGGAATCGGCTGCGAGCGCGAGCACACGTTGGAGGAGATCGCGCAAAGTTTCCGTCTAACACGGGAACGGATCCGCCAGATCGAATCGAAGGGGTTTTCTAAACTACGAAACAGCGAGAACATTCAGCGCCTGCGGCCGTTGATGACGGTTCAGTAACTCTCGGGCCTGAAGTATTCGTTGGGAAGGTGTCCGTTTCAGTTGGTTTGTATCGGCTGGATGCGCTTGAGCCTGTTGTGCAGCGATGTGGAAGCGGGTTCGCCGTCGGAACGCAGCAGATCGCGAAGCGTTATAGTGTGCAGAACGCTATCGACGGCACCCTGTACGGCTCGCCAAAGTGACCGCAAAGAACAGTCCGTCGAGTGCAGGCAACGAGGCTGAATGCCAGAGTGCCGGCCGCAAAAATCATCGTCGTAGAGCCGGCCTCCCAGGATGGCCAAAGCGTCACCAATCAAAATCTGCTCAGGCGGAAGCGCAAGCGTGTAGCCTCCCGCCTTGCCCCGGGCGGCTGTCACGAGTCCAGCTTGGCGCAGAATCCGCAGCAACTTGGCAACGTAGGCTCCGGAGAGACCTTCCTTTCGGCTGATCTCCGGAATAGTGGCGCTGCCGGCCGCGCCCTGTGTCGCAACCTGCAAGAGGCAGCGCAATCCGTACTCCTCGTGTGAGCTCAGCCTCATGACAGTAATTTCGAAAGCGCCACGGTATCGCGCCCCATATCCAAATCGAAACCAAGCGCCAGTTTGGCCGCTTCGGACATTCTGCTGCGATCCCAAGGCGGATCAAATACCAACTGGATTTCAGCCGAACTGACGCCTTCCAGATCGAGAATTTTTTGCCTCACCTGATTGGGCAAAATACCCGCCACCGGGCAGTTCGGCGCGGTCAACGTCATCCTGACCGAGACGGCGCCTTCGGGAGTTATTTCGAGATCGTACACAAGACCGAGTTCATAGATATTAACGGGAATCTCCGGATCGTAAACGGTCTTGAGCACGCTGATGACGCGGGAACGTAGATCGTCGCTCATTTCTTCCTTACTCCGTCGAGACCGGCCGATGTTCGCGTCGCAGCGCGGCATGCAGGGTATGCCAAGCGAGCGTAGCACATTTAACCCGCATCGGGTATTCGCGAACGCCGGAAAAAACATCCAGCTTGCCAAGGTCGGCTGCGCCGGGCTGCTCTTCCGTAAGGAGCGTATGGAATTTTTCAAAGATGCTCTCCGCTTCTTCGGCGGTTTTCCCTTTAATGGCATCGGTCATAAGCGAGGCGGAGGCCGTCGAAATGGCGCAGCCGGCGCCTTGAAAACCAATAGCGGCTACGCGTCCATTCTCCATCTTGAGCTGCACCGTAACTCGATCGCCGCACAGCGGATTATAGCCTTCGGCACTGTGCGTCGGCTGCTCGAGCGCAACCCGGTTGCGCGGCCGCTTACTGTGGTCGAGGATAACTTCCTGATAGAGATCGTTCAGATCCGCCATTACGAAAAGAACTCCTGTACCTTGTGGATTCCCGCAACTAGCGAATCCACTTCTGATCTGGTGTTATAGAGCGCCAAGGATGCTCGCGTCGTGGCGGCGATTTGAAAGCGGTCCATAACCGGCTGTGCGCAATGATGACCCGTGCGGACTGCAATGCCTTCACGGTCGAGAATGGTGCCGACGTCGTGCGGATGCACGCCGTCAATCACGAACGAAATTACGCTCGCCTTATGCGGAGCGGTTCCGATAATCTCCACGCCATTTAGCCCAGAGATTGCATCCGTCGCGTATTCGAGTAAATCATTCTCGTACTCGGCGATATTCGGGAGGCCAATGGCGTTAACGTAATCGATTGCGGCGCCGAGACCGATGATGCCGGCGATATTGGGCGTGCCCGCTTCGAATTTGTACGGAAGAACATTGTATTCGGTTTTCTCGAAGGTGACGGAGCGGATCATGTCGCCGCCGCCTTCAAAGGGCGGCATGGCTTCGAGCAGCGCCTCTTTGCCATACAGAACGCCGATGCCAGTCGGACCGAAGAGCTTGTGAGCGGAGAAAGCATAGAAATCCGCATCAAGGGCGCGAACATCGACGGGCATGTGAGGAACGGCTTGCGCACCATCCACCACCACGACGGCGTCATGGTGATGCGCCATCTCGATCATCTCCGCCAGTGGATTCACCGTGCCCAGAGCGTTCGAAACGTGGGCGAGAGCAACAACGCGCGTTCGCTCGTTCAATGCGCTCTCGAATTCGCCGAGCGGAATGACTCCGTGATCGTCAATCTGCACTACCCGAAGATGCGCTCCCTTTTCGAGGCATAACATCTGCCAGGGCACGATATTCGAGTGGTGTTCGAGGCCTGAGATCAGAATCTCATCACCGGCTTTTATATTGTGGCGGCCAAAGCTGTAGGCGACCAGGTTCAACGCGTCCGTTGCGCCACGAGTGAAAATGATCTCGTTCGTCGAAGCGGCATTGAGGAAACGGCGGACCTTGTCGCGGACGCGGTCGCAAGCTTCAGTCGCGCGCGTACTCAACAGGTGCACGGCACGGTGAACGTTCGCGTTGTAGTGCGAATAGTAATCTACAAGGGCATCGAGGACCGCCTTCGGTTTTTGCGTCGTTGCGGCATTGTCGAGGTAGACTAGCGGTTTTCCGTAGATCTTTTCGCCGAGGATCGGAAAATCCTCCCTTATCCGATTCACATCGAAGGGCAGCGTGGTTTCAACGGGTTGTGTGCGAGCGGTCACGACGTTACCTCCGGCAAACGGCGGGAATCGATGAGGCGGGAAAAGAGAGCCTTCTCAAGATACGTCTGGATGCCCGCGACGCCGATGCGGTGGATGACATCGCGGGCGAAAGCGTAGATCAACAGGTCGCGGGCATCCCTTTTGTCGATGCCGCGGGCACGCAGGTAAAATAGCGCTTCCTGATCGAGCTGGCCAACGGTTGCGCCGTGGGTACAGCGGACATCATCGGCCAGAATCTGGAGCTCTGGCTTGGTGTTGATGACGGCGTTTTCGGAAAGCACCAGGTTTTTGTTTGTCTGTTTCGCGTCGGTCTTCTGGGCGTCTTTGCGAACGAAGATTTTTCCGTTGAAAACAGCACTCGAGGCTCCGTCAAGAATGCCTTTATAAAGCTCGTGACTAACCGCATGATGCGCCGCATGATCAAGAGCGGTGTGATTATCCACATGTTGTTTGAAGTTTGTTAGATAGAGGCCGTTCAGCGTGCCTTCGCAGCCGGTAGAGAGTACCGCGTTGACATCGTTGCGCACCAGTCCGCCGCCAAACGAAATGTTGTGCGACTTAAAATTCGAGTTTCTCGCCTGCCGGACCTGAATGGTCGCAACGTGGAACGACTCAAGGCTTTCCTCTTCGAGCTTGATGTGCTCGACAACCGCGTTCTGGCCCACCACGATTTCCGTAACCGCATTGGTGAAGTACTTCCCCGCTCCGGTGTATCTCTCGACAAGGCGAATCTGGCTGCCCGCGCCAATGACGATCAGATTGCGCGGATGCGTCGTGCGGCCTGGAACCGCTTTGAAATCAAGCCAGACGGGCTCCTCGACGATGGTGTTTGCGGGGATGTGCACGAATGCGCCATCCTCAAAATTGGAAGTGTTCAGGGCGACAAAAGGATTGCTTTCACAGGACGCGTATCGCGCCAGATGCTCTTCGATAATCTCTGGCTCTTGCTCCAGGGCGGCTCGCAGGCTATGCACCTGGGCACTGGGCGGCGCGATAGGCAATCGAGCTCTCCCGATTGACGATACATTCGTGAAGCGCCATTCCTCTTCACGGGTGGTGGGGAAACCACGCGCTTCGAACAGTTCGGCCGCGCGTCTGCGGATCTCCGCGAGGGCGGGGATGGTCGCGGCTGCGGTCATCGCGCGACCTCCACCAACGCATCGATACCGGCATAGCCTGTCTCTTCGAGCTCCAGGGCTAGCGATTTGTCGCCGGATTTAACGATACGGCCGTCAGCGAGAACATGAACGTAATCGGGAATGATGTAGTTGAGCAGACGCTGATAATGCGTGATCGCGACGATGGAGCGATCCGGGCTCCGGAGGGTATTCACGCCGTTCGCGACAATCTTCAGAGCGTCGATATCGAGGCCGGAGTCGGTTTCGTCGAGAAGCGCGAGGCGTGGCTCGAGGACTGCCATCTGGAAAATCTCGTTACGTTTCTTTTCGCCGCCGGAGAAGCCGGTGTTAATGGCGCGGTTTAACAGACTTTCATCCATGCCCATCAGGGCCATCTTCTGTCGCACAAGCGCGAGAAAATCCATCGCATCGAGTTCCGCCTCGCCTTTGTTTTTGCGAATTGCGTTCAGCGCCGCTTTGAGGAAGTACAGGTTGCTGACTCCGGGAATTTCGACAGGGTACTGGAACGCCAGGAAGATGCCCCGCTGGGCGCGCTCCTCGGGTGCAAGTTCGAGCAGATCTTTGCCGTCGTAGATCACTTCGCCGTCCGTAACCTGATACAGATCGCGCCCGGCGATCACCTGCGCGAGCGTACTCTTGCCGGAGCCGTTCGGCCCCATGATGGCGTGAACTTCGCCCGGATAGACGGTTAAGCTGACGCCGCGCAGGATTTCCTTGTCGCCTGTTTTGGCATGCAAATTCTTTATTTCGAGTACCGGACTTCTTGACAATGTTCCCTCCACCTGACTAACCAACACTTCCTTCCAGACTGACGCCGAGCAATTTCTGCGCTTCGACTGCGAACTCCATCGGCAGTTCGCGGAAGACCTCTTTGCAGAAGCCGTTCACGATCATGCTCACTGCGTCTTCAGTGGAAATTCCACGCTGGCGGCAATAGAAAATCTGGTCCTCCCCGATTTTCGAAGTGGACGCCTCGTGCTCAACGCTGGAAGACGTATTTTTCACCTCTAGATAAGGAAAGGTATGGGCGCCGCACTGATCGCCCAGTAGCATGGAATCGCATTGCGAATAGTTGCGTGCACCAGTCGCGCCCTTGAGGATCTTCACGCCGCCACGATAGGTGTTTTGGCCATGACCCGCCGAAATGCCCTTCGAAACGATCGTGCTGCGGGTGTTCTTGCCCAGGTGGATCATCTTCGTTCCGGTGTCGGCCTGCTGGTAATTGTTGGTGAGGGCGACGGAGTAGAATTCGCCGATCGAGTTGTCGCCAACTAGCAGACAACTCGGATATTTCCAGGTGATCGCGGAGCCGGTTTCTACCTGGGTCCAGGAAATTTTGGAGTTCGTGCCCAGACACTTCCCGCGCTTGGTCACGAAATTGTAGATGCCGCCCTTCCCTTCTTTGTCCCCCGGATACCAGTTTTGGACGGTGGAGTATTTGATCGTCGCGTTGTCGAGAGCGATTAACTCAACCACCGCAGCGTGCAACTGATTCGAATCGCGCATGGGCGCCGTGCAGCCTTCCAGGTAGCTGACATGAGCTCCTTCGTCCGCGATGATCAACGTGCGTTCAAACTGCCCGGTATTTTTCGCATTGATACGGAAATACGTGGACAGCTCCATCGGGCAGCGAACGCCTTTCGGGATGTAGCAGAAGGAACCGTCGGTGAATACGGCCGAATTCAGGGACGCGAAGAAATTATCGGAATACGGCACCACGGTTCCGAGGTATTTCTGAACAAGATTGGGGTGCTCCTGGACAGCCTCCGAAAAGGAACAGAAGATGATGCCCAACTCGGAGAGTTTCTCTTTGAATGTGGTGGCTACGGAGACACTGTCGAACACCGCATCGACCGCCACACCGGCGAGCAATTCGCGCTCATGTAGCGGAATACCAAGCTTTTCGTAGGTTCTCAGCAGCTCCGGGTCGATCTCGTCCAGGCTGTTGGGACGGTCCTTTTTGCTTTTCGGAGCGGCGTAGTAGATGATTGCCTGATAATCGATCGGCGGGTAATGGATATTGGCCCACTGAGGCTCCTTCATCGTGAGCCATTGCCGGTAGGCTCTGAGCCGCCATTCGAGCAGGAAGTCCGGCTCCTTTTTCCGCGTTGAGATAAGGCGGATGATGTCTTCGTTGAGGCCCGGAGGAACGGTATCGGACTCGATCTCGGTAACGAATCCCCATTTATATTCCTGATTCGCAAAGGTTTCGATCGGGTTAAGGGGTGTGGCCATAAGGTCCTCTCTCTTATAGGCTCACAAATCTGTACTTTAAAGTCAACATTTGCTTGCCAGCCGCGGGCTTACCCCCAGTTTCTATCCTCTCTTGCACCGTTTCCTTGGCGTTCAGTCACCTTCTGCTGGCGGTCAGAGAACCATTTCTGTCAGTTACCAGCTCCGAAGGTAAACCGGCTGGCGAACGGAGCATTCGAACATCCCGCTTCGGTGGCTGACCAAAGAAACGGCTGTATTCGCGATTGAATTGTGTTGCACTTCCGTATCCAACCTCAAAGGCTGCCGTAGCGGCGTCCAGGCCATCCGTCAGCATGCGCAATCGCGCCGTCTGCAGCCGAAGCTGTTTTTGATATTGAAGAGGACTCATCGAGGTCAGCTCCCGAAAATGAGTGTGCAGCGTGGACACACCCATGCCGGCGAAGTGTGCGAGATCTTCCACGCTTAGTGACTTTGCGTAGTTCTCCCGAATCCACGCAACCGCTTTTGCCGTCCGATGGCTCTGATCTCCCAGCGTTGAGATCGCTCGCAGACGTTGTCCTTCCGGGCTTTGAAGGATGCGATAGATGATCTCACGTTGGATCGAGTCGCCGAGAAAGGGTATGTCCTTCGGCACATTCAGGAGGTCCATGAGCCGGCTGCAGGCACGGAAGAGATCAACGGTGGTTTCACTGGTCGCGATGGCAGGACCGTTAAAGGGCACTTCGGCTGCTGGAATCTCGCCTCGACTGAGAAGCTCCCCGACAATGGAGATTTCCAACTTGAGCCTCAAGCAAAGATAAGGCGATGTTTGGCTTGCCTCGACCACGTGGCTGAGCACTGGCAAATCGACTGACGTCAGCAGAAATCGCGAGGCATCATAAATGAAAGTCTTTCGGCCGAGTTCTACTCGCTTTCGCCCTTGTACGACTATCGCCACGCTTGGCTCATAAGTCACGGAGAGCGGAGCCGTCGGGGACGTTCGGCGATACAGTGTCAGGCCCGGGACGGCCGTCTGCAGCATTTCCGCCGAACCGATCAATTGAGCAATGCTATGCGCCAACTCGGCCCGTAGCTCATCCCTCCGGTTCCGCTCCTCGGCAGCGTCTTTACTAGCAATTTGCATGGTACCGGCTTTGGGCTCCAACCACAAGAATACTGCCGAATGCGGCACTTGTTCTCCGTCGCGAGAGAAATGGGCAAGAAATCGGTTGGATCGGGCTACCGCCGTACAGGTGTTCGTCCGTAGCCTGAAATTGAGGGAACACGATGCAGAAACGCAAACTCGGAAAGAGCGGCCTTGAGGTCTCGGCGGTCGGCCTTGGCTGCATGGGAATGAGTTGGTCCTACGGGCCGCCGAAAGATAAACAGGAGATGATCACTCTTCTCCGTGCCGCAGTGGAACGAGGCATCACATTCTTTGATACAGCGGAGGTGTACGGTCCGCTCTTGAATGAAGAACTGGTGGGTGAAGCGCTAGCCCCATTCCGCGGGCAAGTCGTAATCGCAACGAAGTTCGGTTGGGAAGCCAATCCGAATGACGGCGGCAAATGGAATGCCTTGAACTCGCGACCGGAACACATTAAGCAGGTTGCTGAGGAGTCGCTCCGGCGACTGAAGACCGACGCGCTCGATCTGTTCTACCAACATCGTGTGGACTTGAACGTCCCCATAGAGGACGTGGCGGGAGCAGTGAAGGAATTGATCCAGAAAGGCAAGGTGAAGCATTTCGGTCTATCGGAAGCAGGAGCGCAGACCATCCGTCGTGCCCATGCAGTTCAGCGTGTGACTGCACTGCAGAGCGAGTACTCGCTATTTTGGAGACAGCCGGAACAGGAAATCCTGCCAACACTCGAAGAACTCGGCATCGGATTCGTTCCATTCAGTCCCCTCGGCAAAGGCTTTCTAACCGGCAAGATCACCGCAGAGACGAAGTTCGACAGCACGGATTTTCGCAACAGCGTCCCTCGTTTCAACAAGGAGAATCGCAAGGCAAATCAGGCCCTGGTGGACCTACTCACTACGTTCGCGGCACAGAAGAAGGCGACACCTGCGCAGATAGCGCTCGCCTGGCTGCTTGCCCAGAAGCCTTGGATCGTTCCGATCCCCGGCACGACGAAGCTTGATCGTCTTGAAGAGAATCTCGGCGCGTTGAAGGTCGAACTGACGCCTGAAGATCTCAGCCTCATCGAAAATGCCTCTTCACAGATCAAGCTCCAAGGAGCGCGTTATCCGGCATTTCACGAGAAGCTGGTGGGCCGTTAAGCGGGAGGGGAGAAGATAAAAATGCAGGCATTCCTTTGGAATTCTTGCCGTTGTTCTGGTGCTCAGTGCAGTCTCGCAGACTCGGTCTGGAGCCCAGAACGGCCCAACCCCAAGCTCTGACAAGGACAGGTTGATCGGTGCGTGGCATTTGGCTTCCATAGCGGCGCTGAATGGAAGGCCAGTGACCAATTAATCAGCCGGTCGGCATGCTGATCTACACGTGCGATGGCTACATGTCGGTACAGCTGATGTACCCCAAATCGGCAAATGCCCTGCGACCGTTTTGTCGGCAAGGACTTGCCGCGCGTGTACCATTTCGCGCGGATCGCCACTTGATCGTCAAGTCGGCTCGGCAGAATGAAGACTGGTCGGCCACATGGAAGCATTACTGACCAAACTGCAAATGCCCCTCATGAATAGGAGTCCGCAATGGCCGCCTGGCCGGAAGACGAACTGACAAAGATCGCCGAAGTAGATGATTTGCATATCTCACCGTTCCGCGAGGACAACGTGACGTCCGGCACGCCGACGTGGATCTGGTCAGTAGCAGTCGACGATGCCCTCTACGTGCGCGCATACAACGGGCAGAACTCTCGCTGGTACCAAGCCGCGCTGCGCCAGAAGGCTGGGCGGATCACTGCGGCCGGCATGACAAAGGAAGTCACGTTCGAGCAGATCGACGGGCCCATCAATGACCGCATCGACGATGCGTACCGGGCGAAATACGACCGCAGTCCGTATCTCAGTCCGATGATCGGAACCCGTGCCCGTTCCGCGACCCTCAAGGTCATGCCTCGCTAGATCAGTAAGCCTGAAATTGTAAGGAGTGAATGCCTCACGCGATTGTGAAGCTCTGGCCCGGGAAATCCGAGGAGGGACGCGTCAAGTTTTTTGTGTAAACGGCTGCACTTTTTCTAAGCTTGCATCCCTGGTAGACTGAACGGACCTGAGCGAAGGGTAGGGCTCTGCGGAGACGCAACCCGAGCGCCGACTCAGGGGCCGGGATTCCCGAGATGGCGAGCGCAGCTCGCCTCTCGGTCCAGGAATCCTGGCGCGAAAGCGATAAATCTCGGGGGTTTGGGGGCAGCGCCTCCATCCCGGAAATGTTCTTCCGATTTTTCATGCTGTA
>DATAXY010000022.1:0-12704 GCA_036272835.1 Bryobacteraceae bacterium | reverse complement strand
TCTGGCAACTCGAAGAAGATGTAATCTCCATGAGGAAACTTCACCCGTCGCTGCACGCGGAGACTCTGTCCAAAAAGTGGATGGAACTGATAGTGAACCTTGATAATTTCGGGTCCATGGGCATTATGTTTCTGGCTCGTGTGGTGTGGGTAAAACTCATCTGCTTCATCACATGGCCAGATCTCTCGTCGAAGAAGACGCAAATCCTCTCGAAGTCGGGCGTTTTGAGAGGGGCGCTGATTCGCCTATTGCAAACACTATGTTCGCGAACCTGGTTTCCGTCACCTTCAGCGCCTTTGATCGTTTCGAGCCTCTGCCGAGCCCCGGCGACAAATCGAAAGGCGTTCAATACGCATATATCGGGCTCAAGCGCACAGGCCTCACCAAGGACGGCGAGCCGCTGTCCCCGAAGTCGCCCGACCAATTGTCGTCGGAATTCAGCAGGAGCCTTTCTGTTTGCCGCCAGGGCACCAGGCTAAGCAGATGGAGAGGAACGCTGGAGACACTGGAAGCGGATCCACTTTTTCGGGACGCCGAAATCACGGCACTTGCTAATGAAAGCGCGGACGATGGGAAGTTGCAACGCCTATCGCACGAGCTTTTCGAAGAGCTGAGCTCCGGCCACAAGATAGTGCTGATGACAATAACCAAGCTGGTGGAGACCGTAGAAGAAAAGACCCTCGTACTCCTAGACGAGCCGGAGGCTCATCTTCATCCTCCGTTGCTGGCCGCTCTGATCAGGGCACTGTCTGATCTCCTGATTAATCGAAACGGCGTGGCTATCATAGCGACCCACTCTCCCGTTGTATTGCAGGAAGTGCCTCGGGGCTGCGTTTGGAAGATCAGGCGAAGTGGAACAAAGGTTGTGGCAGAAAGGCCAGATATCGAGACCTTTGGTGAGAACGTTGGCATCTTGACGCGTGAGGTATTCGGGCTGGAGGTTACTGCCTCCGGATTCCACAAGATGCTACGCGAGGCTGTAGACGAATTCCCAGACTTCGATCAGATACTGCAGCGCTTCGGGGGCGAACTCGGCGGTGAGGCAAGAGCAATGGTGCGAGCCCTACTAGGCGCTCGACGCCACAGCTGATCTCGCATGTGGACATTGAATCGACCCACCTACTCGGCTCACCGTACTTTCACTACATGTGTCAATCGCGTTCGCGATCCGGTGCTTAAGACTCGGCTGGAAGCGGTGGCGGATTTTGTAGAACAGGCCTCCAAACAATACGAGGCCGCGGCGCTCGCCTCGTCGCTTCATACAATCGCTGCCGCGGATCTCGTTGGCGGTGACATAACGAGAGACGAAATGAAGCGCGTCTATACCGACCGAATGGCCAAGAAAGGTGCGCCCGGCCGGTACATCTACGATGAGATCTTCGCCGCGCCGGCTCAAGGTCGGTGTCCGCTTTGCGGTCACAGAGCGGTCACGACGCTCGACCATCATCTGCCAAAGGCGCACTTCCCCGCCCTCGGCGTCGCGCCACTTAACTTGGTACCAGCGTGCAATGACTGCAACAAAGCCAAGCTTGACGCTATTCCACGGGAGGCGGCCGATGTGTCGCTTCATCCTTACTTCGATGTAATCGACAATATACGATGGCTCAGAGCCGAGGTGATCGAGACATGTCCTGCTGCACTTCGCTTTTGCGTGGAGCCGCCTACCCGATGGAGTGCACTTCTGCAACTCCGGGTCGCGAGACATTTTCAACGGCTTGGCCTAGGCGAACTCTATGCGTCTGAATCGGCTGAGGAGCTCTTAAACATACAGCATCAACTCGTCGAGGTACTGGCCACTGATGGCGCAATGACGGTTCGGACAGAGCTGGGAAGTCGAGCTACTAGCGCGGCACAGGCACGGCTCAATGGCTGGCGGACGGCGGCATATGAGGCTTGGTCCGCTAGCGATTGGTTCTGCAACGGAGGGTTTCGCACTAAGGTTTGAGAGACGTTTAGTGCCGCTAATTTTGCCAATTTTTGATCGGTTCGCCGACAAATCGCGCGTCAGCGGGAGTGCCGTCCAGGAATAGCTAGCGATATTGGGTATTATCGCCACTATCCGAGACCAAAGCCCAAAAGAAGCTCAACTTCCGGATTGCTAAAAATAACCGGTCCAAATCTGCTTGGACTAGTTTTCAGTGTAAGCGCTCTGTAATCAAGCAGTTTGGCTGGTTATTTTCGGCATAACCGGTTCCAATCTGTGCACGCGCTTCTTAAGTTGAACAATTTCTGACAGTTAGATAGTAAGTGGGCAAATGATTTGCCAGTTATGCCGACAATCCTACAGTTTCGCCGCTGTGAAAGCTGCGACAGCCGAGATTCCGTTTCGTTCATGTTGGAGGGTCGCTGAATGGTTGGTATTCGGACTTCTGATATCTTCAATGGCCAGCGCATTGACAAGAGTAGGGCGCAAAAAGAGAGGAGCAATCGTGGCTCAAGAGGATCCTTCCCGAATCCTGATGCAAGGAGCAAAGATTTGGAATGCCTGGCGAGGGCAAAATCCCGGGCCAATCACTTTCTCATCACCGCACTGGTATGACAGTCCGGGGCGAGGAGGCAAGCAACTCAAAGGCGGAAACCGCATCAACTTCAGCGGCATGAATCTGTCGAGTGTCTCGATCTACAAAGCCTTTGCGGAGGGGCTTAAGCTTCGCGATTCAATATTTGAAGACGCCTTTTTTGAAGAAGGCGACTTTTCCCGTGCGGACTTCAGTGGGGCAACATTTCGCAACACAAAATTCAGTAAGACAATACTCACGGGTGCCTACTTTGACGGGGCAAGCTTCATCAATTGCAACCTGAACCGAGTTAATCTCGTTGGCGCGTTCTTCCACGTGAAGGAGATTACGGAAACGGTCGTCTATGGCATAGCAGCTTGGGATCTCGACACATCCGATGACATGAAGCAGTCCAAGTTGGTGATTGAGAAAACATACGAGCTCTATTCGGATCTCATTCAGCGGGGCACGGTCCCGATGACGGTGGATGATATTGAACTCGCCCAATTTGTTTACTACCTGAGTAACCACAAGAAGATGAGGGATGCGCTCAATATTCTGAACGAGAGGGGTGTCCTTCTGCTGGGTCAATTCAAAGATGGCGGACTGGAGCGGCTCTATTCGATGCGCGAGTGGTTCCAAGGCAAAGGCTACATGGCAATGATTTTCGACTTCGCGCGGCCGGACAATCTCAGTTTGACTGAGACGGTAGTGACGATGGCCGGGTTGTCCAAATTCATCGTCGTGGACCTGTCTGGTTCTAGTGTTCCTGCTGAGCTCCAGTCCATTCTTAGTCAAATCAAAAAGCCGGTACTCGCATTTGGCGACCGGTATGCATTGTTCCCGGATTTGGCGGACCAGACAAGCGTAGTCACGATTGAAAGCGATAAGCCGAACCTTTTGAGTGGCCTCGAGGACAAGTTGTCAGAGGTAGAAAAGCTCCACGCCGAGCGCATCATGCAGCTCGCGAAACGCTACGCGAAAGCGGAAAAGGAACGTTGACCTAGGGAACAGGAGGTAGCAGATTGCTACGCACCCAATCAGTCTTTGCGGCCAGTAAGAATTGGCAGGCTGAGTTTGCCATAAGGGCTAACATCAGCGGCATGATGCTCCAATGCCGGAATGCTGGCAGGTGAACTGGAACCGTTAGGCTCCGCGAGGCCGCTCACATGAATCTTTCCTGAGTCACGGGCTACTCGAAGACAATCCGACTTTCGCAAATACGGTATGACGCGGCTGGGAGCCTGAAGGGGGACGGAAAGCTACCGATATTAGGTGTTATCGGGCGGTTCAGTCACAGTGAAGCATAGCGACCACACATCTAGGGCGGAATACTCTACCCTTCGCCGTCAGTGAGGATCTATCCACATCTCAACATCGGGGCGTCCCGTTCACTTGACCGGAAAAGGCCAATTTCCTGTTGCGCGTTATCGAGGAGCTTCGCTGCGTACACGTCCTCGATCATCCCGACGAAACCGAGCTGCGTCGTATCTTTCTTAAGATGATTCCGGATTGTTCACTTCAGCGCGACCTCTATCGCGAGCAGCTACCATGATCAATGAGCGCGGGCGCGGAACATTTTCATCCTTCGTTGCGGTACGAAAGGCCATGTCTTACTCGTGCCGCAGAGCCGCCAGCGGATTAATTCGGGACGCTCGCCTTGCCGGCGCATAGCCAGCGAGAATCGCGGCGCTTAGGAGGATGACACCGGCCAGCGCCAGGGTTCCCGGATCATTGGGCTGGGTCTCGAATAGAAACGATTTGACAAGGCGGGACGCGATTAGCGCGGCAGGCACGCTGATCGCGAGTCCCACCGCCGCCAGTAGCAGAACGCGGCGCAGAACCATCCATACTACGGCGCCGCGTTGCGCTCCCAGAGCCATACGGGTTCCAATCTCGCCGACCTGCCGCGCGACGCTGTAGGACATGGTCCCGTAGAGTCCCACGCACGCGATCAGGAGAGCGAGAACCGCGAAGCCCGTGCATAGTTTCGCGAACGTGAGTTCCCGGCTGATCGTCCGATCGATTTCCGCAGCCTGTGTGACCACGTTTGTGACGGGTATGCGTGAATCTGCCTCCCGCACGATCTCATGCACACTCTTGACATACCTCAGCGGATCACCCGCAGTGCGCAGCGCGTAGGTCACTCGGTCCGGAGAAAACTGGCTGGCCGCTACGAACACGGTCATTGCACTCTCCTCTTCATTTTTCAGACCACCGTACCGCAGGTTAGCCGACACGCCGACGATTTCGAGATCGCGCTTCTCGTCCGGGAGCGTGATGCGCCGGCCCACCGGATTCTCGTTCCCGAAGTAAGTCCGCGCCAGCCGCTCGCTGATCACTGCAACCGGCCTGGAGCCCGGTTGGTCGCGATCGTCAATCTCACGCCCGGCCAGGATCGGAATCTGCATGGTCGTGAGGAAACGCGGTCCGGCGGACATAACGCGTGCACCATCCAAGGTAACAGCGCCGATCTTCATTGTCCCCCTGATTGCCTGCCCGGCGCGGGCGGCGTTGATGATCGAGGATTGCGAAAGAGTCGCGCTGCTCACGCCGGGGATCGATTCGAAGCGCTTGCGCAGGTTCGCGTAAAAAGTGGTGATCTCCAGGTCGCGATGCCCGGCTTGGCGCGCATTCAACGAGAACAGAAGGATGTGCTCGCGGGTGTATCCCAGTTGGACGGAGTGCAGTTTGTTGAGTGTCCGGAGAAACAGACCCGCGGCGAACAGGATGAGAAAAGAGAACGCGATTTGGGCGACCACCAGAACGTGCTGCGCGCGGCGGCGCGGTCCGCCCCCGAGGCCATTCTTTAGCGCGGGCATGACGTCCGGACGCGTCGACTGAATCGCCGGCGCGAGGCCAAATAACAGGCCGCAAACCACTGAGAGCGCCGCTGTCACGGCCAGCACGTTCCAGTTCAATTCCGCGTGCAACGTAAAATTCTGCTGCCCGTTGGAGAGCAGAAGCGTTAGCGATCGCACGCCCCAGATCGCAAACAAGACCCCGAATGCTCCTCCGAGTAACGCCAGCATCACACTCTCGGTAAGCAACTGCCGCACGACGCGGAACCGTCCCGCACCCAGGCTGAGCCGGACAGCCATTTCGCGGCGTCGCGCGGCGGCCCTTGCCAACAGCAGACTGGCGATGTTCGCGCACGTGACCGCCAGGATCAATCCCACCATCGTCAGGAGTACGTACAGAGGTTTCGAATACTGGCGGCGCAGGCTACCCAGGCCCTCGGCGCCGGGATTCAGAGTCAGCGCGGGCAGTTTGGCGCGCTCACCATCGGTCGTCGCGGTGGTGGCAACCCATTGATGGAAACGAGGAGCTAGCGCTGCCTGCGCCTGGGTCATGCTTACACCGGGACGCAGGCGGCCCATCATTTCGATCCAATAGAAGTTTTCGTCGTGATACAGGCGCTCCGCTCCGGCTCCGTCCACGAGCAGATTCGTGTGCAACGGAAGGTAAAGGTCCGGCGCCACCGCAGGGTCTACTCCGAAGAATTCCGGCGGCGCGACGCCGATCACAGTGAAGGGACTGTTATCGACGAGAATCGACTGTCCAATCGCATTGGGCGGTCCCCCAAAGCGATTCTGGCTTGTCGCAAAACTGATTACGGCGACCGGCGCTGCGCCGGGACGGTCGTCTTCGGAGTCGATCAGACGTCCCGCAGCCGGCAACACTGCCAAACCACGAAAATATTCGCCGGTGACGTACTCCGCGCCGGCGCTCGTGGCCTGCCCGTGGATAGACAGGTTACGGGTTAGTCCGTTGAAGTATCCGAAGAGCGTGGAAAAGACGGGATTCTCCTCGCGAAGCGTTTCGAACGCGCCGTACGGGAACATCCCGCTGACCATGACGCCTTTGCCGCCCGGCCAGGCAAGACCTTGTACCCCGTGCATGACGTGGACCCATTGCTTGTTGGCGTTGTAGGGTGGCCGGCTATGCCAATTCAGGACCACCAGCGACTCGGGCTCGGCCACCGGCAGCGAGCGCAGCAGAATCGACTCCATTAAGCTGTAGACCGCAGTATTGGCCCCGATGCCAAGCGCCAGCAACAAGACCGCCAGGGCGCTGAGTGCCTTGTTGGCGGCCATGTTGCGACATCCATAGCGGACATCCTGGCCGAGTTCCGACAAAAACCGTGTCATCCAAACCTCCCGTGACTCTTCGTGCTTCAGTCCGACGTTGCCAAATCGCCGGCGCGCTTCACCCCGGGCGCGCTCCGCCGTCATACCGTCTGCTTGCAGTTCCGCAGCCTTCTCCGCAAGGTGGAGTTCCATTTCCTCACGCAGCGCCTCGCTGCGCCTGGCGCTTTCTATCCAATACCTCAGCCGTCGTAACACGTCCGTCACTCCGCTCCCATCACACGGGCGATCGCCAGCGTGAGTTTCGCGTACTTGCGAGTTTCAACCGCCAGTTGTTTGCGGCCAGCCGCAGTGATCTTGTAGATCCGCGCCCGCCGATTGTTCGACGTCACGCCCCAGACACCCTCGATCCAGCCGTTTAGCTCCAGCCGCTGGAGAGCGGGGTACAGCGAGCCCTCCTCGACGAGGAGCTCGTTGTCGGACGATTGTTGAATGAACTGGACTATGCCGTATCCATGGAGGTCGCGCAGCGACAGCGTCCGCAGAATCAACATGTCCAGTGAACCGGGCAACGAATCGTTCTTTTGCGCCTTGCGCCCCATACCAAGAATTCTTAGCTTACGCCGGCGAGATTACGCGAGTCAAGTTCAGATTGGCTAGCCCTCGCCCGCGAGATGATTCGGGGTGGTCACGCGCGCCGGATGCGAATCGCTACGGCGCGAGTTGCCGCTGCCAACAAAGAGGCTTCGTCCGATCTCAACGCCGGCGTAAGGCGTCAGATCGCTCCGTCCGAGTGGTCGGCAAACAGGAAGTAATCCAGTTGAGCGAAAGCGCCGACTCCGACCTGGCCCCGCCGGCCGTCTCGAACCCGGACCTTTTGGGCGATAGATCCTGCCTTGTCGCCAAGGGTAGAGGAATCGCAGCCACTTGTCCTTAGCGCGCGCAAATGAGTCGCACCTTCTCGATTCGGTGGCAGTTCGGTCGGTGCGCTCTGGTTGAAACAGCTAGCGATATTGACGCTTATCGCTTCGCGTTTCGGAGTTTCTGTTTCCTGCTCACCGGGTTAGGTCAATGCAGGCAGCGCACTCCTCGCCTCACGGTCCGGGTCATTCTTCGCTTCGGAGGTATCATCCAAGACCATCGTTTCCCCTCGCTCGGACGAGTACTTCGGCCAATGAGGAAGACCGCCTCCATTTGGATTGCCCGTCTTCATAAACTGCAACAGCGCGCCCGCCATCTTGGCCGACAGCGCTCTCGGTCGCGCGCCGCCACCAGTGTGACTCAGCATCAAATCTGTGTTGTAGAACCAGAAACAAATGTCGAGGGTGTGGAACGCACCCATGTGGCCATCGAATAAAGGAGGCTGCCAGCTGAACCAATCGACAAACACCGGCGAGGGCTGTTTAGATTTCGCATCCGCCAACGCCACAACGCTTTGCCGGTTGCTACTCACCAGGGACCAGATTTCGACCGGCTTGCGTCCCGGGAACGCCTTTGCGTAGGCCCCCACCACATCCTTTGCGTTGTCTCCAAGTCCCGGGCCGAAACCTGCTCTTTCCCTAACTCTTTCGATAGCCTGTTCTAGCGTCATCGATTGCATCGAGGGATCGCCCATACTCGGCGCTTGTTCGTTCTCAACCGAACTGATAATCATCGGCACTCCGGCTGCAGTCGGTGCCGCAACCGGGTCGTACGGATGCTGCGGCAAAGTTTTGCCGTCCACAACCGGCACAAATCCGCGTGTCAATCCCCCGCCTGGACCCGCGTTCTTGGCCATCGCCTGCTGCGCTCGAGTGGCAATGGCATAGAACTCCTTCCACGGCGTCGCCTGCAATTTCGCCAACTCATCCGCTGTCAATCCTGCTTCCTTGACCACTGCGGCCCCAAGGTTCTCCGAATAGGTTTGGTCCCCGGCCTTCCGCGCGGCGCCGCTGAGCACAACAGCTTTGTGGAACAGTCCTTTGGCGCAAGGCATAGCCGTCAAAATACAAACCTTCGCGCCGCCACCCGACTGCCCGATGATCGTGATGTTGCCAGGATCGCCGCCAAAATTCGCGATGTTGTCGCGAACCCATTCGAGCGCGGCCACAATGTCCAACATGCCAACGTTCCCCGAATCCGCAAACTTCTCTCCACCTACGCCCGCCAGATTGCAGAACCCCAGCGGCCCAAGCCGGTGATTGATCGAACAAAACACCGCGTCGCCAAAACGCGCAAAGTTTTCGCCGTTATATCCGTCCTGTTCAATCGCGTTCCCGCTGGAGAACCCGCCGCCGTGGATCCAAAACACCACAGGCCGCTTTTTTCCATCGTTAATTCCTGGCGTCTGCACGTTGATGCGCAGGCAATCCTCGTTTACGTCGCCGTAGTTCCAATGATCGCGGAACGAGGAGAAGTTCCTCTGGTACCGGTTCTCCATGTTTTGTGGCGCCGAATTGCCCCACCAAACCGCCGGATATACATCCTTCCAGGGCTTCGGTTTCTGTGGCGGCACGAACCGGTTTGCGCCTGAAGTGTCGGCGCCGTACGGCATCCCCAGGAAATAACGGATTCCCCGCAGAACGTAACCTCGGACCTTGCCGTATTCAGTCTGAGTTAGCGCAATGTTCTCGCCTATGAGCAAACTCTGCCCATCCTGTTTTTCCGCGGCCATATGCGGGCTCGCGGTTACGGCCGTCGCGCCCAGCGCGATTCCAGCCGAACTCGTTCCAACTGTCGATACGAACTGGCGTCTGTTGAATTTCATCTTTTCAGCTCCAAGAGCGCAAAGGGCACGGATTGCGTGCCCCGAGTCGCACGATTGCAATGGTACGCCAGCGGCTTCGGCAGAAGAAGAGTTGCACAAATTCTCAGGGCGAGATACTTGAGTTGTGTCCGACCAGGACGCTAGTTACCGTCCGCCTCCTCCTTACCCGCTCGTGCCCCATTCTGATCACGGTGACTCTGAATGCTATGGTTTGCTACTAATTGAAGAACAAGACCGCTGCGCC
The DNA here is from genome assembly GCA_036272835.1 of Bryobacteraceae bacterium. Lineage (GTDB taxonomy): Bacteria > Acidobacteriota > Terriglobia > Bryobacterales > Bryobacteraceae > Bog-105. Next base: position 3,128 of record DATAXY010000022.1, on the reverse strand, counting down.
GCGATCGTATGCAATGAATGCACCGTCACGATTTTCGCAGGATCTCTCAAAGAAGCCCAAGAACGTTTAGCAGAGGTGGCGTCAGATGACATTTGCAGCGAAAGCTGCCATGTTCGAGCGGGAACCCCGACTCTCGTCCGCGCCTTTCGATCAATGGAAGCTCGGTCTAGGGAAAAGGGACGCCGACGTCTCCTGGGGACACGTCATGCGCAGTTCCTGCGTTTCCATCGAGAAGATCCGGCACCACCTTGGATACAGCCCTCGATTCTCCAGCCTTGAGGCGATATATCAGTCCGATGCGGCGCTCATTGCCTCCGGCCGGATCACATTGCCGAAGCGAGCCGAAGACCGAACTAAAAGCAAGTAGCTGAGTTCAGCTCTGATACAGACGCCGCGCGAGACTCAGACAAGTCCGGAGAAACGGACTGGCGGTTTACCGATCGTGCCCGAACTGTCGCCGACACGGACACAACTTCCTGTTTGCCCGAATCAATTAACGCGGTGCTCCGACCCGGTCGTGGCCAGGGTACGCGGTCGGCAAGGAGGGATTTTTGACGCGGGTTGGCCGTAGGTTTCCGCGCGAATGTGGGATCGATCCGGATCAATGAAAAAAGGAGCACTAAACCTTCTGAACAGTTGATTCTGGCGCGTATTCTCTGTCACCGGTCGAGTAAGAGATGATCAACTCGGCATCTTCAACACCAGGATTGTGGATTTGGTGCGACAAACCGCCGGGAATTGCCAACGCGTCAGTGGCGTCGAGCGAAAATGTTTCGGCGCCCGCACAGAGGTACTAAACATATTCTCCAACTTCAGGTGTTACCGGCGGGATAAAAGGGAACCGCCTTCGGCGCATTAAGCGGGTACCAGTTGGACGACCGGAGTTGCCGAGGCACACCTCCAGATTCGCCGCCGGAAGAGAATCAAGCAGCCGCAGTCCGGATTTGTTTCCTGCGGGATGACCTTAGCGGATAGCCGACCCTCCCGCGCGGTCAGCAGGAAGAGGAGCAGTAGAGCGCCGCAGGTGTTTGACATCCGGCCTGACGGACTCGATCACGAGATAGAGTTTGTCGGCGCTGTTGACCTTCCCGGACACGCAGTAGTATTGGTGGAAGCGAAACATCAACTCCAATTGCGGCGTGTGATGGCGCGCTGGAGCCGCTATGATCTCATCGCGATTGACGAGGTTGGCTACGTGCCACTGGCGGAAGTGGGCGCGGAGTTCCTGTTTCAGGTGATTGCCGAACGTGCTGAGCGGACGGCCGTTATTGTCACCACAAACTTGCCGTTTTCGGAATGGACGCAGGTAATTCCGAACGCGCGGCTCTGCAAAGCGTTGCTGGATCGCATCACGGATCGCGCGCATATTTTAGAAACCGGCACGGAATCGTATCGCTTCCGCCGGACCATTGATAAACGCAAGAAAGGGGAAAAACCGCCCGACGCCAAATGAGCTATGGAAATGCCGGCCCGTGGAAAGCATGGAAAGCCAAAACCAGGCTTCCCACCCTTTCCACCGTCCTTGGAAACCCCGGCAAACAACGCCGGGCTTTCCACATTCCTACAGCTCCGGCCAATCTCTCTCTTTAATAAGGGTCCGGCCCAAAAAAACGGACTCAAACCGTCAGCCGAGGGGGTGGGCCAAATTAAACTGCCGAAGTGGACCAAATTCAGTTGCCAAACGCACCGCCTCACCTTTTTTACCACGGGGTACGCTGCGCAAACTTGCCCTGCAGATCATCGGAGAATGTGGTGTCTTTTACGCGTCGGTCAATAAATTCTTGGCGGGCCACAAAATCCCCTTATGCCGAAGCCGTAGTCTTTTCTCCCAAATAAACTGGCTGCAGCGACATCTCCGATGGCCACACTCCACGACCACCAGTGCGTTGGCGTGGCGTTACCGTCGAATGAAGAAGCCGGTCTTTCCCTCGCGCATCGCTGCTGCTCCCGTTCAGCGATAACCCGGTTTCACAGTCGCGAGGAGGTTTTCACCGCAGAATCACCTCCAAGACGTGATTTCGCAACAAATCACTAATGCCACATTGGTGCAGGATATTCAGTTGTAGCGAATGTCGAGAGAGCGACCTAATCGATAACACGTGAGTCGGATAGATACGGAACCGCCGCCGTTCAGACTTTTCTTCAGAGTCCGAAGGGAATGCGCTCCCGCTGGCGCCGGTCTCGAAGCTCGTAAGGTCAAAAAATTGGAAAGTCCTGAAAAAGAAGGCCTTGGTTCGTAAACGCAATTGTGCGTTCTCGGACTCTCGCGCGACGTTTCATAACATCGAGCTAACATGTTACCGATCTCTCGCTAAGTCCTTGATTCTGTGTAAGATGACATTTACGGGATGCACAGTTGCTGCTTTGAAATAAGCATCACCCTCAAATTTTCGATCAAGCCGAACCGAGTGATCCATGTCGCTCACGGTACTCACGCGCCGACAAAGTGGACCAGCCGTACGGCGTCCTGATCCTTTGAAGAAAATCTTTCACATTTCCAAGAAAAACATGTCTGTCAACGCAAAATAGAAATGTCCTATTCTCTGCCAAGTAGAAATGTCCTGTTTTGAGGGGGCGCTGGGGAGTTCAGGTTTAGATTGAGAATGATTCTCGATGGGGTCGCGCCCGTTGAGAAGAGGCAAGGCCGATGCGATGGAGTTGGCTCTGGAGTAAACGGCGGCAAGCCCTCGGTTCAAGATGCGGTGTGAGGCATCCGCCGAGGGTTTTGCTTTCGAAGGCGGATTTATTCTGGTGAAACTTCGGAGCGGAGGCCTTGCATAGAGTAAACGCGACGCCGGCTGGGCGGGGTTTGCCCAGCCTACCGTGTTGAGGTTTTGTGCGTTGGGTCGTTCTTGCTTAGGCGGACGTTCTTCATCCAATCGCTTTTGCGCTGGGGCGTTTTGCGTGGCCGTGGCGGGGCCGGTTTGGCCGGGGGCGCCTTCGGCCGAGGCGCACATTCGGTGATAGCCAGATAGCGCTCCCGAAATCGCACCCAGACTGTGCCGTCGAGACGCCGTTCCACTCGCACCGTGCCGCCGCGCAACCCGGGCTCCAACATCGGCGCGCGCGATCTGATAGAGCTTGTTGTCGAAACGAAACGTGTAGTCGTTGGCCACTTGCCGCGTTTC
>DATAXY010000021.1:0-91305 GCA_036272835.1 Bryobacteraceae bacterium | reverse complement strand
ATCGAAACCATGCCCTTTGGCGGGGTCGGATATTCCGGTATCGGTCACTACTACGGCAAGGCCGGGTTTGACGCTCTCACGCACGCGAAATCAGTTCTGATTTCGCCGCCCGACGTAGCCATTGAGCACTTGTTCCCGCCGTATACGGAGGAGAAGGTCAAAGCGCTCAGCCAGTGGTTTGAATACTAGGGCACAAGATCCCCGACAAAAGCGACCCCAAAGGAGCATAGAGATGAAAGGGAACGCGAAAGACTACGTATCGACCGCCCAACAGCTCTTCACTGCCTACGATGCCCACGACGTCGATGGCATGCTCGGTCTTTGCGCAGATGGCGCACTGGGACGATATGCCCCATACGGCCGCGAAAGCGTCGTGCCGATCCGTGGTGGCATCGATGTTATTTGGCGCGCGTTTCCGAATGCCGTTCCGAACTTTCGAGTCAAAGTGATCGAGCTGATCCCTACCGACGGGAACACAATCGTGATCCAAGCTGAAATGAGCGGGCCCATACCTGCAGAAGTTCCGGGGGTCGCAAAGAAGGGCCAGGACGTACACATCCCTCACTGCTACATTCTGCGTTTCGACTCGAATTCCAAGATCACTCGGCTCGATGCTTACTGGGACAACACCGTCCTCAACAATATTAAGGCGAGCGGCGTGTGATGGAGCGACCTAGCCGCGGAGGCGCTTACTATCGGCAACGCTGTTTGTGCAGCACATATCAAGAGGAAAGCCAACAAATGAGTGAACTCAATACTTTCAACCAATTAATTCCCGGCAGCTGCGGAACTGAACGGCGGATTAAGCCAATCGCCGACCACGAACTATATGAAAGCGAGAGAGGTAGGGAATGGTTTTAGCAGGAATCAAAGTACCCGACACAGTTCTGGTTCGCGGTGCGATTGATTTGTCACGGAGCGCGTCAGAGCCATTTCTCTTCAACCATGTGATGCGCTCCTGGCTATTTGGCATTTTGCTTTCAGAAGGCGCCAAACCTGCACCGGATCCTGAGCTTTTGGCGGTATCCGCCGTTCTGCACGATCTGGGTTTGACCGACCGCTACACGGCGGAGAATCGCTTCGAGGTAGACGGCGCCAATGCGGCGCGCGCGTTTCTGAAGGATCGTGGTATCTCGACGCAGCGGACGCAAGTTGTGTGGGATGCCATCGCACTTCACACCACACCTTCCATCGCTCTTCACAAAGAGCCTGAAGTTGTAATGACCCATTCAGGAATTACGGTGGATGTCATCGGCATCGGGCTTGATCGAATCCCGCAGGACAAACTCCGCGCGGTTCTGACTGAGTTCCCTCGTTTGGTATTTAAGATCCAGTTCAAAGAGCGCCTGTGCAGCGTCGTTCGTCGAAAGCCGGCGACCAGCTTTGACAACGTCCTTCGGGATTTCGGCAGCCGGTACATCGAGGGGTTCACGGCTCCGAGTTTCGCCGACCTTTTCGCAAACGCACCATTTTCCGAATAGTCGCTCCCCGCCACTTACTACGGCAAGGGCGGCTTTGACGCTACCAGCACAAGATGACCCCCATAGGAGCAATAAGATGAAGACGAACCCGACAGATCTCGCAACTGCCGCGCAAGAGTTTTTCACCGCTAGCGATCGCTGTGCTGTCGGCCGGCAATACCTGCTCGTCGACGAACGTTCTGACGGCGTGCATCTGTCCTATGACAGGATGGCTAGTTTCTTGGCTCCGTACGGGAATTCCGACGCGCTTTCGGTCGCCCGGAATCTCGACAAGAAAGTCGAAGCCCTCTTGGTAGAGGCGGCGGCTTGAGCCAACCACGCTTGAGGTGACGGAATGCCGGAACTGGACGGAAAGGTAGCACTGGTAACGGGCGGCACTAGCGGAATCGGCCTGGCCGCGGCGACCGCCTTGGCAAAAGAGGGCGCATATGTTTACATCACCGGTCGTCGCGAACGAGAACTCGCAACCGCCGTCCAAGAAATTTCCGGGAATGCGGCCGGCATTCGGGGGGATGTGTCGAATGCCGACGATCTCGACCGTCTTTTCGCGCGGATCAGAGACGAGAAGGGCCGTCTCGATATTCTCTTCGCGAACGCGGGCATTTCCAAGTATGCTGCACTTGGAAACATCAGTGAGGAACTATTTGATTCCATTTTCAACGTCAAAGGGGTGCTGTTCACGGTACAGAAAGCGCTCCCGCTGATGCCTGAAGGCGCCTCGATCATTCTCAATGCGTCCGTTGTGGCCAGCAAAGGCCTGGCCTCCAACAGCGTTTACAGCGCTACGAAGGCGGCCATCCGCTCCTTCGCGCGAACGTGGACGACGGACCTTAAAGGCCGGCGAATTCGCGTCAACACGATCAGCCCTGGCACCATCGACACGCCGGGACTGAATGAGTTGCTTGCATCCGGTGAAGCGGGTGAGCAGCGGCGGAAGATGGTCGCGAGCGCCATACCCCTCGGCCGGTTCGGCCAGCCAGACGAGGTCGCCAACGCCGTTGTGTTTCTGGCATCTGATGACAGCAGTTACATCACGGGCACTGAGCTGTTCGTCGACGGAGGCCTCGCGCAAATCTGAACTACGGGTCCGCTGGCGACCCAACAAAAGAGGGGGTGAAACCGAAAATGCAAACTCATCAGGTAAACGTACAACGGTGGAGCATAACCTCCCGGAAGCCATTTGACACCGTTCTAGCGGCGGTAGAAGACGCGATCGGCAGGCCGAACATGGTCGAATTCACGGCAAAGGTCGCCGCCGCAACGACGTTCGAGCAATTGCAGAGCGTGATTAATGAGAGCGTAAGCGAGATCGGTCTCATGGAGTTCATGCGGCTCGATCACGGCGCGATACTTGCCAAAGCCGGGGTAGACAGCGATCCAAAGAGCGTACGCGTAATCATGGGCAACCCGCTCATCATGCAATCCATGGCCAGGCTTGTTCCGGACGCCGGCTCCTATGCTCCGGTAACCGTCCTTGTCGATGAGCGTGCCGATGGCGTGCATCTTTCATATGACCGGATGGCCAGCCTCTTAGCGCCTTATGGAAACAGCGAGGCGTTGAACGTAGCTCGCGACCTGGACGCTAAGGTCGAAAATCTTTTGCGACAGGCCGCGGCTTGAAAGATCAGGAAAGGATTCGTCGTGAAGAACAAACGTGAAAGTCCGGCATCAGACGGAACCACCGCACAACCCCGGTTCCATCAACGTGCCGCTGAGATTCAGGCATACGGAACAGTAAACCATTACTGCCTCTTGAACTCGAAGAGACGGTTCGGCTGGAGATGACCGCGCTGCTAAACCAACTTCTTGCCGACACAATGACGCTCCGCGATTTGTACAAGAAATCGCACGGGCAGGTCGCCGGGCCGACGGTAGACGGGCGCCAGATCGGCCCATTCTCATCGAGATCCACCGATTAGAAGGTTGCCCAGCGCGAGCTTGACAAACTGCTCGGCAAACGCGCCCGCGGAGAGATTGGATTCTCGCCCAAACGCGTAAATATAGCGTCTATCCTGGATGATTATCCGAAGCAGGTCGAGGGCGTCCGAACCGAGAACACGGCAAAGGAGTACCGGAATCACATTGAGAACCAGCTCAAGCCGTACTTTGGAAAGATGAAGCCTGAAAAGCTCACCACGCCTCAGCTGCAGAAGTATAGAGAGAAGCGCGCGAAGGATTTTACTTTAATCGTTAAGCGGGATAAGAACGGATCAATCGGCAAAGATCCGAACCCAGAGCGGCGGGTGGGTCAGTCCACAATCAACCGAGAGCTCGCAGTCCTCCGCGCGTCTCTCAAGTACATCCTGAAAACCAACCAGCAGGTATATTTCCCGTTGCCGTTATTCCCAATGACGGATGAGAGGCGAAACGTCCGCAAGGGCTTCCTGTCCGAGCAGCAGTTTCGCTTGCGATACGACAAGCTGCCCTATTGGGGGGTGAAGGCGCTGACCGCAGCCTCGTTCTACACGGGAGTGCGCCGCGGAGAGCTCCGCCTCATCAATTGGGACCAGGTCGATTTCCGCGCCGGTGTAATCACGATCTACGACACAAAGAACGGGAACTCGCGGGAGATCCCGATTCTCGACGGGATGATGCTTGAGTCACTCCGCGAAGCGAAACGGGAACGAGATCGCATGTATCCGGGCTGCCAGGCTGCTTTCGCTTACAACGGCAAACGCCTAGGCGATCCAAAACGTTCCTGGAGGACCGCCGCCGAAGACGGTGTGGCTAACTCGATTCTGATCCACGACCTCCGCCGCTCGGGCAACCGCTACCTGCGAGACATCGGCGTTCCTCGGCCCATTCGACTCTCCATTATGGGCCATGAAACTGACTCGATGGACAAGCGCTACGGTATTGTCGACCGAACGGACATGGACATCGTGAGAGAACTCCATCGGCGTAAACAGCAGGAGAAAACCACTGCAGAAACCACTACAGGCCCGAAAACGAAGAGCCGTAAGTCGGCCTAAGTTATTGATTTATGGTGCGCCCGGAGGGACTCGAACCCCCGGCCTAATGATTCGAAGTCATTCGCTCTATCCAACTGAGCTACGGGCGCGCACGCATCTTCTTAATTATACGGATGAGACAATCGAACATGGCGACCGGTGGCCGTGAAATCGAGGTCAAAATTCCCGTGCCGGGAGTGAACGGCATTCCTGACAAACTCAAGACGGCAGGTTTTTTGGTGTCGGCGGAACGCATCTTTGAAGCCAACACCTTATATGACACCGCAGAGCAAGACCTGCGCCGCAACGATCAGATCCTGAGATTGCGGCAAGTCGGCCAGCACGTGCTGCTCACCTGGAAAGGCCCCGGCGAACCCGGCCCGCACAAGGACCGCGAGGAACGGGAAACTGGCATAGACTCCTTTCCTGAGATGCACGCCATCCTGGAGCGGCTAGGCTACGCCCCGACATTCCGCTATGAAAAGTTTCGCACCGAGTTCCGGCAAAAAGGAGAGGATGATGGCGTGGTCACCTTAGATGAAACGCCCATCGGAACATTTCTGGAACTCGAGGGTCCCGGACCCTGGATCGACCGAACCGCTCAATTTCTTGGATTTAGTAAGGAAGACTACGTTCTGGAGAGTTATGGACGCCTTTATCTCGCCTATTGTGCCCAGCGAGGTCTGCAACCGACGAATATGGTATTTGCGTCCCAGTGATGGGCAAGGTTTTCCTTTAGAATGATTTGATCATGGCAGACAAAATACTGGCCGACGCCGAGGCCGTCGGGCGCGCCACCGCGGAGCTTTCCCGGGTTCGCGAGGAGATCGGCAAAATTATCGTGGGACAGCGGGAGGTGATCGATGGCGTCTTGATCTGCCTGGTGGCCGGGGGGCATGTGCTGCTCGAAGGCGTCCCCGGTTTGGGGAAGACAACGCTGCTGCGAACGCTTTCGCGTGTGTTGGACCTCCGGTACTCGCGGATTCAATTCACACCGGACCTAATGCCCGGCGACATCGTGGGCAGCACGATCATGGAAACGGACGAACGTGGCCATAAGAACCTGCGCTTCCAATCGGGACCTATATTTGCCAATCTGGTGCTCGCCGATGAAATCAATCGGGCGACGCCGAAGACTCAATCGGCACTGCTTGAGGCGATGCAGGAGAGGACGGTTACCAGTGGCAACACTACTTATACATTGGAGGCGCCATTTCTGGTCATGGCCACCCAGAACCCCATCGAAATGGAGGGCACGTATCCGCTGCCGGAGGCGCAATTGGACCGATTTCTTATGAAAATTCTGGTCACCTATCCGTCGCGGCAGGACCTGAACCGGATCGTCGAAGTAACCGTCAAGCGCGAAGAAGCGGAACTGCTACAGGTCATGGACCGGGCGCAGATTGCCGAATTGAAGGCGATTGCGCGGCAGGTGATAGTCGCTCCTCACGTGCAGGAGCACGCGATCGATTTGGTGATGGCGACCCAGCCCGGCGCCGCGCAGGCAGCGGAGATCACGAATCGTTATATAAGGTATGGCAGTTCGCCTCGGGGCGCCCAGGCACTGATCGAGTGCGGGCGCGTGCTGGCGCTCATGCGAGGCCGCCTGCACCTGAGCGTGGAAGACGTGGTTACTGTGGCGCCCGCAGTCTTGCGCCACCGGATCATTCTGAATTTCGACGCGCATGCGGACGGCGAGACGACGGATACCATCCTGACCAAGATTCTGGCGAGCATTGCCGCCGCCCGAGTCTAACGAAAAGAGGGCTATGGCGGAACGGCTTATCGATCGTGCGTTCCTGGAGCGTTTGGAACGACTGACGCTCCATTGGAAGAACTCGTTCAACGGACTGGTTGGCGGGCACAATCTTTCGCACTTCGCCGGACCGGGCCAAGAATTTCTGGACCACCGCAATTTTCACGAAGGCGACGACCTGCGCGCCGTCAACTGGCGAGCGTACATGCGCCTGGAGAAGCTGTTCCTGAAAATGTTCCAAGTGGAACCACGCGTGCCCGTCCGGCTGCTACTCGATACCAGCGCTTCGATGATCGCGGGCGCGAGACCCGGCGAACCAACGAAGTTCGATTACGCCCGAAAACTAACCGCCGCGCTGGCCTATGTGGGACTGGTGCGCCTGGACAACATTTTGCTGCAGCCGTTCTCACAGCGGCTGCACGACCCGTATCTGTGCAGCGGCGGACGGCATCGATTCCAACCGGCAGAGACCTTTCTCCGCGAGTTGAAGGCGGACGGAAAGACAAATTATCTCGAGACCGCCCGGCAGTACCTCGAAAATTATCCGCAAAAAGGTCTGACGATCGTCGTTTCCGATTTTCTAGACGATAGCGATTGTATCCGGCCTTTGCAATACATCTCCGATTTCGGTCACGAACTCTTGCTTGTGCAGGTTTGGGGCGGCGAAGACCGCGAGCCTTCCGGGAAGGGAGAGATGGAACTGATCGACGCTGAGACGGGAGTCCACGTCAAGATTGCATTGGATGACGAAGCGCGCGCCGCTTACACGGACGGGTTTGACGGTTATGCGGCCCAGATCCGGAAATTGGCGCTCCGCAACGGAGGGCGTTATGTGGGCCTGCCGGTTAGTATGCCGATCGAAGAGGCTATTTTCGGACCGCTCGTCACGGGAGGAAGCGTTCAGTAGATGTTCTTTTTGAACCTCAGTCTCGGCGAATTTCTCGGCCTGTTGGGCGTCATCTCCGGTCTGGTAACGGCGCTATATCTGCTGGACCGGGCCAAGCGCAAGAAAGTGGTGTCGACTCTGCGATTCTGGCGGCCGGCGGTAACCGCAGACGAGAGGCAGAGCCGGAAACGGATGCGGGAACCCTGGTCGCTGTTGCTTCAGTTACTAGGAATGGCGCTGCTTTTGCTTGCGATTGCCCAGTTGCAATGGGGTGCGCGCGGTCTTAGGGGACGGGACCACGTTCTATTGCTCGACACGTCGGCATGGAGCGCGGCGCGGTCGGCGGCAGGCACGATTCTGAATCTAGAGAAGCGTGCGGCTCAGCGGTATGTGGGAACGATTGGCGGAAGCGATCGGGTGCTGGTGGTGCGCGCGGACGGACTGGCGGCGCCCGCCACACCCTTTACATCCTCCAGCGATCAGTTAACCAAGGCGATTGCGGGGTCAACCTCCCAATACTCGGCGTTGAATTTGGAGCAAGCGCTATCCTTCGCGCAGCAGGCGCAAAGCTGGTCTGGCGGGAGGCCCGGGGATATCGTTTACGTGGGACCGCGGCGCATTCCGGAGCCTGACCCCACGTTGCCAAAGATACCGAATCTACGACTACTCCCCGTCGCCGCGCCTCGGGGCGATCGCGGCATCCGGCGCATTAGCGTCAAGAGGAACGAAGACGATCCAAATACCTGGCAGGCCACGGTACTGGTTAAGAACTACTCGACCACGCCGCAGGTGATTCATTTGAATACCCAATTTGCCGGAACCGTTTTCGCGCCTCGCGTGGTGAGTCTGGCGCCCGGTGAGGAAAAGACCGTCGAATACGCCTTCGTTACGAATGTGGCGGGGCAACTGATTGCTCAGATCGAAGGGCAGGACAGCCTGGCGAGCGACGATCGTGCCGTTCTGCGACTGCCGCGTAGCGGGCGGCTGACGGTTGCGGTATACACCGCGCGGCCAGACGTGCTGAAGCCTTTACTCGATTCGAACCATAGGTTAAACGTTAATTTCTATGATCCCGGGCAGTACATACCCAAGCCGGCGGCCGATATCATGCTACTGGATCAGATGGCGCCGCCCGCGCCTCCACAGATCGCCAATTTCTGGATCGATCCTCCGCGTGAAAGATCTCCGTTGCCTGTGCGAGAGGTGGTCAAAGATACCTCTATTAAGGCGTGGCACTCGGAATCGGCGCTTGGTGCGGGGCTCCATGCCACAGAAACGCCGATACCGGAAGCCGAGGTGTTTCAAATTTTCGACGGTGATGTTGCGGTTGCGACGGTAGCAGAAGGGCCGGTAGTCGAGGTGCGGCCCAGCGCCCAGGGCCGGCCGAAGGCTGCTGTCATTGGATTCGATCCTCTGCACGGGCAGATGCGATTTGAGGTCACCACCCCGCTGCTGTTTGCCAACCTGCTCCGCTGGCTTGCTCCGGAATCCTTTCGGACTTTAGAAATATCTGCCGCGCCGGTCGGCACCGCTACCGCAGCGCTTGACCCAAGCGAACGCCCCGAACACGTGCGCGTGACCGACGAGCGTCGATTCTCCATTCCGTTTACAATCCGGGATCAGACTGTTCAACTCTTCACAAGCCGCCCGAGTTTGATTCGGATTACGTCCGACGATCGCGAACGCTATCTCTCATTGACGCTGCCCGATGTGGCCGAATTTGAGTGGAAAGCTCCGCCGGCGGCGCGCGAGGGCTTCCCTGCCCTGATGGGCTTCGCTGCGCCTGCTATCGACTTGTGGCAGTGGTTGGCCGTGGCCGGCGGCCTTGTGCTGTTTATTGAATGGATGATTTATGGACGGCGGCGGATCGTAGTTCGGCGCAAGAGCGCGGCGAGCGCTCCGCCTGCGCGAGCGCATGAGCGGGAGTTGGTCTCGAAATGACATTTCTCCATCCTTGGGCTTTGGCGTTGGTATGTATCCCGCTTATCTGGGCGGCCTGGTCCTGGCGTGGCACGGTGCGCCCGTTGACTCTGGCGCTGAAGGGTATCAGTTTCGCCCTGATTCCGTTTGCCCTGGCGCAACCTGTCCTGACCCTCCCTGATACCAGGACCGGCGCAGTCGTACTGGTCGACACGTCAGCTAGTATTTCGCAGGACGACCTTGCACGCGCTTCCGCCATCGTGGGCGATATCGCGCGGCATAAAGGACGCAACTGGATGCGCGTGGTACCCTTCGCCCGCCAAACGCGAGAGCTGGAACCTCAGGAAACATCGAATGGGCTACGCCTGCTACAGACTGCTAACGAAGGGGGAAAGGGCACCAATATCGAAGAGGCGCTGACAGCCAGCATGTCCGCCATGCCAGCGGGTCACATCCCGCGGCTCGTCCTGATCAGCGACGGCAATGAAAACGAAGGCAGTTCCGCTCGCGCCATCGCTGAATTGCAGCGTCTGGATGTCCCCGTGGATACCATCCCGCTGGATGGGCAAGACAAGGCTGGACTGCGGCTGGTCTCACTGTCGATGCCGCGGGAGGCGTACGCGGGCGAGCAGATTCCGTTGGACCTTACGGTTGACTCTCCACGCGATACGCCCGCCGAGATCGACATCAGAGCCGATCAAAAGGACTTGGGCTCGCAGCCGGTTCAACTGCGGGCCGGGCTCGACCTGGTTCGCGTCCACACACGCGTTAAGGCAGTGGGCGTCACGGCTATTTCCGGTAAGATTACCGCGTCCGGGTTAGGAGAGTTGCCTTTCGAAAACGCCCTTCGACTGCGCCGGGCTAAAGTACTCTACATCTCGCAAGACCCGGCACAATATGACGCCAATCTGATTCAGGCGCTCACCCAAGCCGAGTTTGAGGTTACCCGCGATACCTCCTTGCTCGACAAAGATCTGAGCGAGGTCGAGCTCGTCATCTTGAACAATGTCGACTTGAATTCATTGAACCCGGACCGCAAAACGCGCCTGGAACAATACGTGAAAAATGGCGGCGGATTGCTTCTGATTGGGGGCGAACATCAGGTCTATAAAGACGACCAGCGCATGGATGCGCTCGACCGCGCGCTTCCAGCCAAACTCGCACCGCCGAAATCGCCTGAGGGCACGTCGGTCGTTTTGATTATCGACAAATCATCGTCAATGGAGGGCCGCAAGATCGAGTTGGCGCGACTGTCGGCTATCGGCGTTGTGGATCACTTGCGTCCGACCGATTCTATCGGCGTGCTGATCTTCGACAACTCGTTCCAATGGGCCGTGCCGATGCGGAAGGCCGAAGACAAATCGCTGATCCGGAGATTGATCAGCGGAATTACTCCGGACGGTGGCACCCAGATAGCGCCCGCGCTGGCCGAAGCCTACCATAAGGTTCTAACGGCTAAGTCTAATTACAAACATATTGTTCTGTTGACGGATGGCATCTCGGAAGAGGGAGATAGCATAGAACTCGCGCGAGAGGCCCAGCAACATGACGTGACCATCTCAACAGTCGGCTTGGGGCAGGACGTGAATCGCAGCTATCTTGAGAAGGTGGCCGCTACTTCTGGAGGCCGCAGCTACTTTTTGAATGAACCACAAGGACTGGAGCAGATTCTACTTAAGGACGTGCTGGACTATACCGGTTCAACGACGGTTGAGAAGCCGTTGAAGCCCATCGTCGAGCGCAAGGCCGAGATTCTGGATGGCATCGATTTTGAAACCGCGCCAACGTTGAAGGGTTACGTTCGTTTTGCGGCGAAACCGGCGGCCGAGACAATTCTTGGTATCGACGATGTAAAGAGGGATCCGCTTTATGTGCGTTGGCAGTACGGGTTGGGGCGCGCGGGCGTGTTCACATCCGATGCTAAGAGCCGTTGGGCCGATGCTTGGATGGGATGGCCGGGCTATGACAAGTTTTGGATCAACGTCACGCGCGATTTGTTGGCGCATGCGGATCAGAGCGAGGCGACGGCCCAGTTTGACACCGCAAACGGCGATATTCTGGTGACGTACCGGCTAGGGCCCGGCGTGGCGGAACTAGCGGAAGCGCCGCCCATCTTTGCGATTGGGCCAGCGGGCTTTCAGAAGCCGATCGATGTGCAACGAACGTCTCCAGGCGTTTATCACGGCAGGCTTCACGTCGGCGATTTGAGCGGTCTATTCCGAATTCGGCCGGTCAGCGAATCGCGTGCGTTCCCGGAAATTGGGCTATATCGCCAACAGGAAGAGTTGCAGGACTACGGTTCGAATCGGCCGTTACTGGAGCAGATTTCGGCTTTGACCGGAGGCCGCTTCAATCCCCCGCCTGCGTCGGTGTTCGATGCGAATGGCCGATCAGTGCCGATCACGTGGGATCTGTGGCCGGTCGTGCTGGGATTCGCCATTGCGTTTTCCATTGCGGAGCTGGTGGCGCGGAAGTGGAGCGGCTTGGTGCAGTCGTTTCAGCGGGCGTGAGAGCGTGCAATTGAAGCCTTTCGGAGGCCGGCACGCGCGCAAGGTTTCGGCGGGATTGAGTCGGGTGATTCGCCGCGCAGGAATTACGCACGCCGCGGCGGCGGCGCAAGCAAACCGGCCGAGGCGCCGGCGAAGGTAGCGGGATCGGTCGTGCCGATGCCCCAGATCATGTGCCGCAAAACGCCCGCCGCTCCCACAGAGGCAATTACTCCCGCCGCCGCGCCGATAGAAGTTAGCACCACGCCGGGTAGAGACGGAGGGTTCGCGCCGCGAGTTTCAGCTCACGCCATAGTGTTTCGATTGAAATCAAGGTCCATATTTCGCGGCTCGCTTCCTTGATCAGCGTTCGGTTTCCGAACCTTAGGCGCGCCACGGCATCGGCGTCAGCCGAATCCATTCCCTGTTTGCGCAACTGCCGGCCGCGAAGATCGGTATGCAGGCGCATCTCTTCCTCGAGTTCTTCCTCCATGCGCCTTCCTCGAAGGAGAAAAAGCAAGCGGCGCCACCACTCGGCCAGTTTCATTGAACTCTTCTTTTTTGGTTTCTGACATAGATATTCTATGTCATGCGGCCGGAAGAAGGTTCTTCTTTTTACAGAGGCACGCTTTGGCAGGACTGAACGAAGGCAGTCCGAATCACGATCTCATCGCGCTGGGACCCGCGCGTTTGCACATGGATTCGGCCCACGAGACGGCGTCGAAATAAGCCGCTGTCAGGGTGGCCGGCTCAAGGTTGAGTTGCGGCAACAGTTCGCAAGCGCGGTTCCAGTCGCCAACTTCATAGGCGAGGATCAGTGTCCAAAGCCGCGAGACCGCATGGGGAGTGGTTACCGTTTCGAGGAGAGTATTGCGAATGTCGTCCGCAAGGTTGATATCGGCGATCAGTTCAGACAACGGTTGAGAAAACAACTTATCCAACCGCGAAAATAATCCAAGCGTAAATAACTCCGCTTTGCGGGCCTTCAGCCCGGACGGCTCCGCCAGAATCTCGCAGAGTCGTGCGCGCATTAGAACATTGGTCATCACCTCGTCAGCAGTATCGGAAGCGAGATCCATAATGATCACGATCGAAAGCCATTTTCGAAGCGCTATCTCCCCCACGAAGCTCAGAGCCTGCTTTACAGTGCGTGCCGGCTGCTTTCGTCCCAAGAGCGCGGAGTTGGCGAAGCGCAGCAACTTGTATGACAGCGTAGGTTCACGATTGACGATCGATGCGATGCCGGTAAAGTCGAGTTGCGGGGCGCTTAAATTCTTGAGCAGTTCGAGGAAGTTCAGCTTGAATCCCGCCGCCTCTCGAACGGAACTCATAATGGGCCGGGAAAAAAAATAGCCCTGGAACAGCGAGAATCCCAGGGCCGCAGCCCACCGGAAATCCTCTTCCGTTTCCACTTTTTCGGCAAGCAAGCGGCAGCCTGAACGGCGGTACCGTGCAAAAATGCGCTCGCCCTCTTTTCGATCCGTAATTGTCAGATCTATTTTGACGTAGTCGGCAAATTGAACAAGAGGGTGCCCTCCTTCAAGATCGACAAAATCGTCCAGAGCGAGAGCATAGCCCTTAGATCGAAGCCGCTTGCACGCTTCGATGACCTCCGGGGTGGGCTCGACAGTTTCAAGAATCTCGACGACTACTCGATTCCGAGGCAGAAGTTCGGCAGAATCATCCACTAAAAGCGATGCTGGGAAATTGATGAACGCAGTCTTGCCGCCGAGAAGATTACGCCCATCGGGAGAATAGAATACGGCGTTGATCACCTTAGCCGTCGCCACACGCTCGTCCGTTCCATCGAATTCGTTTAATCGATCCGATCGATAGAGGAGTTCATAGGCGACCACTTTTCGATTGCGATCGAAGATTGGCTGTCGGGCGAACAGCAGTTCCATTTTTTGTCAATCCCGCCTTGCTCGGTGCCGCCGGCCAGATTCTATAGACGTACTTATCGGCGATTCAGGAATTGGCGATATCTTGCCTCGGAAAAAAATGGCCCGATTGGCGGCTCCTGGAGCGCGACTCGAAGACTTCGGCCTCCTAATTGCTCCCTACTAGACAAGTCGCGCGCCGCCGATATTTCGTGACGGGGCGGCAGGAGGCAGCATGGCAATTTCCGTTGTTCCAGGTTCAGGAAAAATAACCAAGATCCAGGGCGGTAAATCGGTCGCCCCCACCATTTCCCGAGGTGTCGCAAATTTCAGCGTGCATCCAAGCATGCATGCCGAGGGAGAGGTCCAATTCAAAGGACTCCCGGGCGATCCTATCGCAGGCTGGCACGTCGGTTGGATCCAAGCCGAGTGGGTAGAAACCAATTGGGCCAATTATGAAGGGCACTTCAACGTCGATGGCAGCATGTTTCTCCAGCGTGGACGCGCCCCGGCTCGCGCCGCCCAGGCGTGCCGCGACACCTCTGGCGCCGTGGCCACCATTTTCACCGATCCGTTAGATCCCCGCGAATTCCAGAACTTAGTCGCCGGACGATTTCCGCAGACCGTGAAGGTGCAGACTAACGATCCCCCAGGCGAGCGTTACCGTGCCATCGAGCACAACGTTCGGACTGGAAAGCCCAACTTTATCCAAGAGGTTCAGTTGGAGTTTCACTTTTGTACTATCCTTACGGTTCAGGACCCGACTGGCGCATTTCATCACCAGGCCCACTTCTACTGGAACGCGCATTGGCAGTTCCGCTTCCGCCCAACCGCATTCCCTGCCCCCACGGATGCTCAATGGACGATTCACGCGGCCCCTGGCGGCAATACCTCGGGAGTGAGCCACGCGTTTGCAGGCGCGCCGAACGACCGTCGCTTCACCGGTGTTCTCACGACACCGCAGCGATCGAGTTGTGTCGATCTGGCCGGCATATCGGAAACCGCCGTACGCACGCGCGGGAACGCCTCCCGAAGAGAATTCGCGGTCTGGACGCCTGTAGACGTCAGACACTAAGAAAGTAGGCATTTCGTGTTCCGTACCACCATTTCGAGTCGCGCGTGCGAGGCCCTCTTCGTGTCGGGCAGGCGCACCGCGCTCTTTGCCCTGCTGCTGATCGCCCTCAATGGATCAATATCCACTGGGCAGACCTCAGCTCCGGAAGTTATCATTCGAAGCTTGAACAAACCGGGTGCGATCGATATCGTGAACGTAAGCGCTTCCACGATGTCGCTACGTGGCAGGTTAATTGTGGAGCGCAAGCGCGACGGCAGCTGGATCGAAACGCCAGTCGTCTTTCAAGCCATCGAGTCTTGTGACGGCAATGACGCGCCCGAGTGCGTCACCTTAGCTCCAGGTGCACGCATTCGTCCAGTGGCCTGGAGCGGATACACGTGTTCCGGTCAATGCACGCGCCCATGCCGTTCCAACCACTACAACGGACCTGGAGAGTTCCGATTCGTCGTCCAATCATGCGACCGCACGCGTCGATATACAAGCCAGCCGTTTCATCTGGGCCCGGAGCCGGCGACGCCTTGAGCGCTACATCGTTTCCGCAGCTTACTATCGGTGTCCGACGTGAAACCAGCGCTTGAGATCAGGGGTGAACTCATGGAGGGCGTTAATAGCCCCGTCAATCAGGATTGTGTCCGATCCTGCAATCAACACCGCGGAGGCCGTATGGTACTGGTCAGGCCACCAGAAGCGCGAGACCGCGGCCGCTCCGTAGTCGCCGACGATCTCACTGTAGACCGGCCTCATTCGTCCAAAGTCGTCGCGCCGCCAAACCGTATGCAAAAACGCATCTCCGATGCGCGCCCCATAATTTCTGTGCTTCGACCGTAAATATCGCGGCTCCTCGTGATCGATCGCCTGTACTGGAAACATGATGCTTCGTTGGATCAGGTATTGGCCGAAGTGAGACGCATATCGGTCCCCATAAGCCTCCCACCCCTCGCCCCATTGCCCAGGCCTATCGCGCCATTGATCGATAGCCGCGCCTAGACCGCCGTACATCAGGTTCTCCGGATCGAGAAGATGTGCCCCATCGTAGCGTAGCTTTTCCTTCACTGTCATGGCTTTCCATTCCGAGGGTCCGGGCCTCGATGCCACTTGACCCGGCTGGGGAGCCTGGGCGTTGGTCAATGCGGACAGGGTCAGCCCCAGAAGCAATACTCGACCAGTCACATTCAATTGGATGCCTTATCCGGGCGGACTAGTTTCCAGGTCAAGTAAAGCTGCTTACGCTTACTAATCGAGTCTAAGTTTAGGAAAGCATGCCAATCGTCCCCAGCCACGTCTCGACCAACTGAGGCCAGCCCGCATGCGGATCGATATGGTACTCCGCGGCGTGAAAGCGGGCCCGTGTTCCGGAACACCGTACTTCATCCGTGCCGTAATTCTTCGCGCGGCACGGGCCAAGTACTATGTAATTACTAGAACTGGTGTAGAATACAGCCAATCCAAACGTCGAGGAACTTCCACATGCCGAACACGATCACAAACTACGACGGCAGTATCGTCACTTCCCCCAAGCAGCTCGTCCATCCCGAAACTATCGAGGAAATCCAGGCCGTGCTGCGCGATCCCGTCAGTTATCCCAGCCCCGTTCGAGCCATGGGCAGCTACCACTCTCTGACTCCCTGCGCATCTTCGAACGGAACGATCCTCAATATGTCGCGCATGAGCAAGATCATCGATATCGACCCGGCGCACAAGACTATGACGGCCCAAGCGGGATTGCAGATCATCGATGCATCGAAAGCGCTACGCTCGCATAATTTGCAATTCATCTTGAATATCGAGATCGGGAACATGACTCTCGGCGCTGGCGCTTGCTGCCATAGCAAAGATGCGCTCGACGGCATCGAATTCGGCCAGGTTAGCTCTTATGTAATCGGGATCAAATGGGTCACGCCCAGTGGCGATCTTGCCGAAGCCTCCGAAACGAGTAACCCCGGGCTGCTGCGGATGGTTCGATCGAGCTATGGTCTATGTGGCATCATTTACGAAGTTACCTACCGTGTGAAGCCAATTGAGGCGTTGCACTTCACGTATTTGCCACGTCCGGTAGACGAGCTCACCGAGCATGAAGTGGACGACCTTCTCGATAACTCGGAGGGGATGATCTGCTGGACCGTCGGCAGAACGTGCGTATTTCAACGCAGGCAGCGCATTACCGACCCCGGCATCCTGGGCTCCCTCGAGGCTGCGGTCCGCCACCGGCTATGGAATTTCGGAGTAGCCTATCTCGGCCATCTGATCGATCAATTCGTCGCGGACCCAAAGCTACGCAATTCCATTGAGCAAGGCTCGTTCGATGCCGCAAAGTTTCTGTATGAGACTCTGCATTTGTTCGGCGGCATTAGTTTGCTCGCGCCGGACAAAACGATCGACTACAGCCACACGCCGGCGTCCGCCAAATATGCCTTCACGTTTTGGGCCTTCCCACGCACGGAATGGCTGGGCACGATGCGCGCGTATCTCGATTTCGCAGACCAGCATTTCAAAGCAACAGGTTTCCGTTGCAATATGCCACTGGGCGCTTATCACATCCGCCAGGACACCAACTCGATTTTGTCGTACACCTATGATCGGGAAGTCTTCTCTATCGATCCCATTCATGCGGTTACCGACCAGAACGCCTGGGACAACTTTCTTCGGGCATTTAACGAATTCGCGGCGCAGCGCAACGGCATCCCGTTACTGAATCAAAGTCCATTTGTGGAACGCAAGCATGTCGAAGCCAGTTATGGACAGCGGTGGCTCGATTTTTCGGAGTGGGTGAGCACAATGGACCCGAACGGCCGGATGCTGAATCCATTTTTCGCCGAACTGCTTGCCGAAAAAGCGGTATTGACGGCGCCCGCGGCGGGTTAGAAACATATCGAGTTCACTTTGGTTCTAATCATTTGGGAAACCAAAGTGTCACAATCCGTTTCTCGGCGAAGCTTCCTGGGCAGCATAGCCTTTGGCAGCGCCGCAACAGCTTTAGAACCTCCAGCCCAGGCGCAGGCACCCGCCGCGGGAGCCAGCGTTTCTATCAGCCTGCATCCTGACAAGGTCGTCGCCACCGTTCCCGTTAACTACAATGGCCTGAGTTACGAATCGGCCCAGTTGGCGCATCCTGAATTCTTTGCGCCAACGAACAAACCCCTCATCGCTTTCTTCCGGCAGTTAACGAAGGAAGGCGTGTTGCGTATCGGCGGAAATACCAGCGAGTTTGCGATTTGGTCTCCGGGCGGCGCTCCCACTGGCGGCGCAGCAGAGTCTGCGGTCGGACCCGATGCCGGCGGCACCAGGCAGCAGACCACGATCACTCCCGAGGCCATTCGCAATCTGAGCGGTTTCCTGAACGCGACCGGCTGGCAACTGATCTACGGGCTCAACATGGGCCACGGCAACCCGGGGAGGGCTGCCGAGGAAGCTAGAGCAGTCGCGGACAGCGTTGGTTCTCGGTTGATCGCTTTTCAGATCGGCAATGAGCCCGATCTATATCACCGCAATGGCTTGCGGCCTCCCGATTGGACTTTTGACGACTATTTTTCCCAATGGCACGAGTTTTTTGAAGCGGTTCGCAAAGCCGTACCCAACGCATCCTTCGGCGCGCCCGACGTCGCCAGCAACACGGACTGGATTGTTGAATTTGCCAAGAAAGGCGCGGACGATATCGTTCTCCTATCCGGTCACTACTACGCCGAGGGGCCGCCCACGGACCCAAGAATGACCATCTCGCGGTTGCTCCAGCGCGATCCGCGCCTTCTGGCGAACGTACCGCGAATTATGGAAGCCAGCCGGAAGAGCCATCGTCCTTTCCGGATGACGGAGGGCAATTCCTGCTATAAAGGTGGCAAACCGGGCGTTAGTAACACCTTTGCCTCCGCTCTTTGGGCAGCCGATTACATGTTGTTCCTGGCGCAAAGCGGCTATGCCGGCGTGAATTTTCACGGCGGCGGCAACGGAGTTTACACGCCCATTGCAGGCAGCATTGAGGCCGGCTTTTCCTCCCGTCCGATTTACTACGGCTTACTGCTCGGCGAGCAATTTGCCGGATCGAAAATGGTCGAAACCCAAGCCGACGCAACCGGAGTGAACGCCACGGCATATGCGGCTAAGACGGATTCCGGGCTGCGCGTCGCCATTTTCAATAAAGACGAGCGCCAGCCGATCCAAGCCACTCTGCACCCTCGAATGAAGACGCGAAACGCAACCGTATGGCGGCTGGCCGCGCCGTCCGTGGACAGCGAAACCGGCGTGCGTTTCGCCGGAGGGGAAGCTTCGCCGGAGGGTCTGTGGTCGCCTCACCAGGAACAACCGTTGACCGAAACGCAGGGCCAATACGCCATCGATTTGCCGGCTGCAAGCGCAGCTCTCATCTTCTTGAGCTAGGCCTGCGTGGCAGCGGCTTGTTTGCGGACGGCGTCCAGCACGCCATTGATGAAGGATATCGATTCGTCGTTCGAAAATTGGCGGGCCAGCTCAATTGCTTCGTCAATGATCACCGGTGCTGGCACAGTACGCTGCGAGAATTCATAAATCGCCAGC
Source organism: Bryobacteraceae bacterium (assembly GCA_036272835.1). Classification (GTDB taxonomy): domain Bacteria; phylum Acidobacteriota; class Terriglobia; order Bryobacterales; family Bryobacteraceae; genus Bog-105. The sequence goes on along the minus strand of DATAXY010000021.1, from coordinate 72,343 downwards.
CGTAGAATGTTGCGATCGACCACGGCCATGCGTTCCAGGCGCCAATGTTCGGATTTCGCTTCGATCTGCTTATCGATAGCGCCGGCGTTGGCCACCGTACCGCGAGCCAACTCCTCCATGAACTTATCCTGTTTCGGCCGGTTTTCTCCCTCTTCCGAATAAAGCGTGTCGTAATAGTGCGCGATCGCGCCATCGATGGAATCCTTACGCATGTCCCACTCGAAGAGGACCTGCAGAGCGCGTTTGCGGGATCGATGGCGGGCCGCCATAACTTAGGATTGGTCCCTTAACTGGCGGATGAGATTGGCCAGTTCTATCGCAACTTCGGCGGCTTCTGAGCCTTTGTTGCCGCTCTTTCCGCCCGCGCGATCCATAGCCTGCTGCATATTGTCAGTGGTGAGAACGCCGAAGGCAATCGGCACGCGCGTTTGAACGCCGACCTGGTTCAAGCCGGTAGCAGCCCCGCCGGCGACATAGTCGAAGTGGGGCGTATCGCCCCGAACGACGGCTCCCAACGCTACGATGGCGTCGCATCGCGAGGCGATAGCCTGCGCGGCCGCAGGCAGTTCCCAAGCGCCGGGCACCTTCACGAACAAAATGTCCTCCTCGCGGCAGCCGTGCCGTTCCAAAGTTTCCAGGGCTCCTTTAGCCAACGCTTCTGTGATGAATTCATTGAAACGGCTGACGACAACGCCGATGCGCAGGCCGGTAGCGTCGAGAGTTCCCTGAAAGGTCCGATAAGGCATGAAGAGGGTCGCGCCGCACAGGGCCTCTAGAGCGCTTTCGTGGCCAGTGTGCAAGCATGGCTATAGGATAATTCGTTTTTTCACCCTCAGTTTACCGCATGGATTCCCGTTTCATCCGCAATTTTTCTATCATTGCGCACATCGACCACGGCAAATCGACGCTGGCCGATCGGCTGCTTGAATATACGGGCGCGCTGTCGCAACGGGAAATGATGGAGCAGGTGCTCGACTCCATGGACCTGGAGCGCGAACGCGGCATCACCATCAAGGCGCACGCGGTTCGGCTAAATTACAAAGCCGGCGATGGCAACATGTATGAGTTGAACCTCATCGATACGCCGGGGCACGTGGACTTCACCTATGAAGTCTCGCGCAGCCTGCAGGCGTGCGAGGGAGCGCTGCTGGTGGTGGATGCCTCCCAGGGTGTGGAGGCGCAGACCCTCGCGAATACCTACCTGGCGCTGAGCCATGATCTGGAAATCATCCCGGTCATTAATAAGATCGATCTGCCGTCGGCTGAGCCGGAGCGGATTCGTGAACAGATTGAGACTTTGATCGGCCTGGATGCGGCCGATGCGATCCTGGCCAGCGCCAAGAATGGCATTGGAATTAAGGAGACCCTGGAGGCGGTGGTGCAGCGCGTGCCTCCGCCTCGGGGCAATCCGGATGGTCCGTTGCGGGCGCTGATTTTCGATTCGTGGTTCGATCCGTATCGCGGAGTCATCATTTTGACGCGTATCATCGACGGCACTCTACGCAAGGGCCAGAAGATCCGGCTGTATTCGAACGGCAAGAGCTTCGAAGTCGAGGGCGTGGGCTTCCAAGCGCCCAAACCGACTCCCTGCGACGAATTGACAGCCGGTGAAGCAGGCTTCGTATTCGCCAACATCAAGACCGTCTCCGATGCTAAAGTGGGCGACACGATCATGGAAGAGGGGCGTTTGGCCAGCCAACCGTTGCCCGGGTTCCAGGAGATCAAGCCCATGGTGTTCGCTGGGCTTTACCCGGTGGAGTCGCATGAACACGGGTTGCTCCGCGATGCGCTGGAAAAATTGCAGTTGAACGATAGTTCGTTCAGCTTCGAGCCGGAAAACTCGATGGCTTTAGGATTCGGTTTCCGCTGCGGATTTCTGGGTTTGTTGCATCTCGAGATCGTCCAGGAACGGCTGGAGCGCGAATTTCAGATCGATCTGATCACGACCGCGCCCGGCGTCCGCTATCTCGTCACCACCACCGGCGGCGAGGTGATAGCGGTGGACAATCCACAAAAATTTCCAGAGCCTTCCTCGATCCAGCAAATCGAAGAACCGATAATCGACGCGACGGTAATCACGCGCGAAGAGTATATCGGTGAGATCTTGAAGCTGCTCGAAGAGAAGCGCGGCGTGCAGAAGAAGTTCGAATATATCGGTAGCGGCCGCGTGTTGCTCTTGTACGAAATGCCGTTAAATGAGATCGTTCTGGATTTCTACGACCGCCTGAAATCCGCCTCGCGCGGCTACGCATCGCTCGACTATCATTTGTCTGGGCATCGTGTCTCGCCCATGGTAAAGCTGGATGTGCTGGTCGCTGGAGAGCCGGTCGATGCGCTCTCGATGATCGTACATCGCGACTTCGCGTATGACCGCGGCAAAGCGCTGATTGAGCGGCTTCGTAAGCTGATACCGCGGCAGATGTTTGAAGTGGCGCTGCAGGCGGCAATCGGAAATAAAGTAATCGCGCGTGAAACAATCTCCGCCCTGCGTAAGAATGTTCTCGCCAAATGCTACGGTGGCGATATTACACGCAAACGCAAGTTACTCGAAAAGCAGAAGGAAGGCAAGCGGCGCATGAAACGCGTCGGCCGCGTGGAGATTCCGCAGGAAGCCTTTTTGGCAGTTTTGAAGGTGGGCGAAAGCAGCGATTAGGGTTGCGCCAGTAGCCGTCCTTTAGCGCGAACCGCGGTCCATCAGCTTCGCAATCCCAAGGTCCATTGAAGCCAGCTTCCCGGTGACAGCATTCCGGAAAGCATTAAACTCGCCTACGCATGAGATTTGCGTCCGTGGCGAAACACTGCGGCGAAGCCAACCAGCCCAATTCCCAACAGCGTGGGAAACGCCGACGGCTCAGGCACGGGATCAACCTGGGGGGAAAGGATTACGCCACTCGATGCCGTACCACTGATATCGATGAAGACGCCCGTGGGGGAGTTCGCGCCGTTGTTCACAATAAAATCAAGTACATTCACCCCAGCCTGAAAACCGGTAGTGATTGTAAACGCTACCAGTGATTTAAAACCGCCCACTGCGGCCGTGCAATTTCCTGTATTCGTTCCATTGAGGTAAATGCAGCCGCCGTTGTCCGATGCCCATGAACCCGTCAACTCCGCGGTGCTCGGGTTTAAACCCGCCAAGCTAAAGGTGGTTTGATAATCGTAGTTTCCGCCCGCCCAATTCGTAAGACCGCTGCTGCCCGGACTGATCCAATCGGTTGTCGATGTGTTTTGAAGCCAATTGGGGTTCGCTGCAGTTGTAATGGCCGCCCCCAGTGGGACGCCGCTAGGGGCCGACACGATATTGTAATTTGGATTACTCTGTCCGATAGATAACGCTGTAAGTCCACTACTCTCGCCCGTGTTGTATACAAGAATTGCGTTGCCAGAGGCAATACAAGTGAAAGCTAGGTTACAGATAAGTGCTAACTTGACAGATTTGAAGCGGGTCATATCGATTGCTTCCAGTAACTGAGGCATCAGACAACGCCTTACTCTGTTCTCGACAATAGTATGCCTACTCTGCACAGTCAACTAAAAAGACCCATTTACATTGTCTACCGCGATTGATACTAGGCCCAATCGTTTCAAAGCGCTAGCAAGCTGGCGTAGTTGTAGTACTGCCTGTGTTCGTTGGATTACTTCGATTGTGCGGCCATTTTAGCTCTCAGACGACTCTCGGCATCCGCGGGCCAATATGCGCAATCCAATTGCAAAAATACGGACGTATAGGGAATGGTCAGGGTCGTTTTGATGATCAGGACCCGGAATGTCTTACTCACGTCGTCTAACTTCGCAATGATCTGTTCATGGGGGAGAACATTTTTCGGCTGCCCATTTAGTATGCTGGCTAACTGATCGCGATAATCGGTGATGCCTGGCGCGTCGGACTCATCGACGAGCGGTAACTCTTGGTCGGTATAAATGATCGGGCGGACATGCTTCGATTCGTCGATCAGCGCCAGGACGGTTTTCAGAACGCTCAGTTGGTTTTCATGTGCGACCACAGTCTCGATGCCGTCGCGGCTTTGGTCGGGATACGCGGAATCGGCGACGACGATCCAGTTGCGGTGCCCATATACGGGCAGCCGCTCCTTCAGAATCTCTACCCAGGCGGCGTGTTCCTTGCCTCCATGCGCCGCTCCTTCAGCATGCATAGTTTGCGCGGCCGATACGGCCCGAAACGCGAGCCCTACGATAACAAGCCATTTTGCCATAGCGAGCCAAATCTCCTGAGCCAGTATAGTGCGGCGGCATTCTTGACCGCGCAAAACGGGCACAACCCGCCCTTGCGCTTGTAGCCCGGACAAATTGACTCCCCGCCGCGACGTCTTGAAAGCGCTCGCCGCGGCCAGGTTCAGACTCTAAGGCGCCTTTGCTTCTGCCGTCACACGATGTAGGTTTATGTTCGATCTTTTCTCCATGCCGGAGCCTAGCGGTCGTCTCAACCGCAGAGACAAGCCGCAGCAAACCGCCCTCGGCACAGGCATCTCCTCATGTGGGCCAATGCCCTGCGCCTTATCGGACCGCGCTTCGCCGCGATCGCCTATCTCACTCCGAACAGTCTAATAAAGGTCTTCAACCCGATTTTGCCCGCCGTTACACTGTTCCAATTCATCACCAGGTTATAAGCATTCACCGAACCTAGGCCTGTTGAATAATCCCAGCCACCGGCTGTCCCGTATGCTTGCGACAAAGAACTGGATGAAGTAGACAAGACGCCGTAAAGCACCGTTACTCGCCGGCCGGATCCGCTGCTGCTGTAACCGTAGCAATTGTGTGTTCCCTCGCAGACGACGTCCATATCTCCGGACGCCACGTCATAAAACGTGCACGTGCTACTCGCGGCATTGCCTTTATTGGAAGCGCAAGCGGTGCTTCCGGTATTGCCATATTCCGCGGCGGCCAGTTGATAGTAGACGGGATTAGGATTGCCCCATCGGCTCGCGGTCTTCTGGTTTATCAATGCCTGGATTCCGGCCATAATCGGCGACGAGAAGGATGTTCCACCCGCGCCCGCCCATGTGCTGGGCGCACCGGAACAGGAGGCTCCGCCATTGCGCGTATCAGTCCAGCAATACACGTAATAATGGGCCCAGACTCCGTTGGCGGCAAACAGCGAAACGTCTGGAATATCGCGAACACCGTCATTCGGATTTCCTAAAACGGATTGCCAAGCCGGTTTCAAATATCCCTGGCAGCTTCCGCTCACCACGCCCGCAATGCTCGGCGAACCCGTCGCGCACCCGCTCGGCCCCCCGCTTCCGGACGCTGTGGTTACGAAGTTGGCCCGGCCAGTGGCGCTGTTACAAAATCCCCCCGAACCGTAGGAAATTGAGTAGCCAAACTGACTCGCTATCAGGCTACTAGCACACGAATCATTCCAGGGTATCTCCGGAATATACGATTTTGCCGATCCGAATGTAGCCGTATTGGTGACGCTCCAATAGGTGCTATTAGTGCCGGTGGCCGTATCCCCGAAATCGGTCCCGCCAACCGCAACGTTATACGGAGTCGAGGCGAATCCACTTACTCCGATTCCATAGGTAGCATAGGCGGCGTTCGCATCGCAGCTCGCAGCGCCCTCATCGCCGGAGGAAACGAACACCGAAACGCCTTCTGTAACGGCTTGCTGGTAGGTTTTGCTGTACATCGCATTGGCGGCTGCTCCGTTCCCGGCTTCGCACTCTCCGTAGCTGATGCTGACTAATGCGGGAGGGGTGGTACTTGCATTCAGGAGATTCTCCAGTGCAATCAGACCCCCAAAGGTTGTGGCGGTATCGCGGCACGATGCCAATTGAATGGCTGCATTGGGTGCGGCGGCACTCGCCCACTCCGCGTCCAGAATGGCCTCGCCATCATTTCCCGCCACTACTCCCGGATTCGTACAGTTTCCTGGATGAATCTGAGTAAAAGAGCCCGATTTGTAACTGGACAACCCAAGCTTGCTTCGAAACGTCGTCCAATCGGACGTGCTGTAAACATTGGTATCTTCGATGACGACGATAGTTTGCCCGCCGCCGCTGATTCCCGCCGAAAACAACGGATTCAGATCGTAAATCGTAGCTAGGTCTGCCGGTACGACCGCCTGGTAAGTATCGCCGCCGGAACTGAAGGTATAGCTCGGCCGGGCAACCTGCATGGGATGTGGCATGAAGTTGTTCAAGGAAGCAATACCTGTGATCGCAGGGGCAAGCGCTGCCGGCATCTCCGGATCGGTCATGTTCGCGATGTGCGGTTCCCCATTTACGTCCAAATTGTGGATCTCGGTTAGAAATGCCCGGCGCACCTGACCCGCGGTTCCCGAAAAATCAATCGTCATCTGGTTGGGATAGACCTGGTTGACGGTAAACCCTTCCGACTCCAGCCAGTACGTGATGGCGCTGATGTCGGACTGGGCTACCCCAAACATCTGGCCAAATTGAGCGGCAGTCAGCCATTGATGATAATTCGGTGATGCGGGGTCGTGTAGATCTTCCGTATACTGGTCCAAAGCCTGCTGCAATTCTGGTGGCCGCTGCAGTTGGAGCAGCATGTGCTCCATCGGCAGTGCGTCTGTCACACGACCACGGTCGTTAGCGGCATTCGCAGAAGGCCGGACGTTCCCGCGAAGCGTCACGCGCTCCTGGTTGTTCGGCGCCCGTGTGATCAACTCCCGTTTTGGCGGGGCGAAATTAGCCGGCTGTGGGTAAGCCGCGAAAGAACACAGTACGCCCAGGAAGATAATGGTAGAAAACCAAGCTCGAGTCATGAATGTAGACTTCCTTTTTTCCCAAGAGCGAATCAGGCAAGTCGTCACTTAGCCTGCGTCCCTAATTCACTTGCCTTAAGTCTAATGCCTGGGTTTTTAAATCGCAATTAGCGACTTACTAATTTGTCAAGTAATTGTTGAAACTAACGCGGGTTAGGCTTACGGTGGTAAGCGGGATTACTGCTGCCCACGGGTAAGGCTTGTCCTCAGTACATGGCGTTTTCGAAAGACTGAACAAACTTACGGCTAGTCGCATTTCGCCTCCAAAATGCAAGCACGCCATGCGCCTGTTCCCGCGCATCCGCGGCTTCTTTGTTTCGCTGCGCGGCGTGATACGCATCGTACAGCAGTTCGTATCTCCGCGCAACCAGCAAAGCGTCTCGCAGGTCGATATTTATCCGGTCTCGCGCATACCCGATGCGCTCCAGCCAAGCGCGGTGTATCGCGATCGCTTGATCGGAGTGCCCCGAGGCGAGTGCCCAATCGGCTTCGGCGCGCGAAATGGCTTCCGGCGGCATACCCGGTGACCGGGGCGCGGTGTTTTTGTATAGCTCCTGGATACGTTCTGCTTCCGTCAGCCGTGCACGCGCCTCCGGCTCGCGATGAAGTTTGCGTAGCGGGAACGTGGATTCGGCCAGGATGATGGCAATCGGCAGATCCCGGTTGGCCATTTTCGCCGGCATCGCGCGCAAGGTAGAGAGCGCCCGATCATAGGCGTCCAGAGCTTGTCGCGGGTCGAGGGCCATCAGCGTATTGCCAAGCTTCCAGTAACAAATGCCGAGGTTATATCGGTTCTGGCTCTCTTTCGGATCGGCTGCAAGCGCCTCATTACCGATATCGATCGCACGCCGATAATACGGGATCGCCTGCCGGTACAGGCCGAGACTGATGATGCGGTCCGCTTCGCCGTAGATCAAAGCAATGTTTTCATAATCGACGAGCAGGTTCGTCTTCAGTTGGAAATCGTTGGGCGTGGCGCTGGCGACGCTTTCGAGCAGCGCTGTGTCTTGCCGCGCAACATCCAGCGCTCCATCCAAGTCTCCTTGCGTGCGGAGCATCCTGCCATATGCCGCGAGCGCCGCGGCCAAGTTGCCGCGCGCTTTGGGTGTATCGTGCGCCGCCAGAGCTTTTCTTTGATAATCAATCGATCGCCGCGCCGCTTCCATGGCGAGCGGATATTGGTTTAGATCCCGGTAGGCGGAATTCAGGGAGCCGTACATCGCTCCAAGAAAATCCCATTCGTCCGCTGTTGATGGAGCTATCGGTTCATAGCGGGTAACCAGGCTTTGCAATTGGCGAGCGTGGCCGGCTAGAGCGGCTTCGTGTTTCTGGCTGTAGTCGATACGGGTTTGAATCTCCAAGGTGTCGATCACGTCACGCATAGCATGAGGATCGTTGGGGCGATCCTTCCATACTTCTTGAGAAAGGACGACAGCCTTATTGAGGCTGGTTTGAGCGGCTGCGGGGCGGCCGAGATTGATACCGCGGAATCCGCCTTGAATATCCGCGATGTTGCGGTAGGCGGACGCAAGTTCCGCCTTCAAATCGGTATCGTTGCCGGCGTCCATCGAGAGACTCTCAAGATAGTCGAGCGATGTCTTGACGATACGCTCGCGGGCTTGTGTCGCTCCGGGCACGCGCTCCAGGTCGCGTTCGACTGCAAGCATTTGACTGGCGAGCTGGCGCACCTGGTTGAACCGGCGCTGCGCCGTATCCCGCTCCCGAACCGTGATGAGCATCGCGGCAGTCAGTGATACCACCACGGCCGCGGCGATGCTCAGCGGCATCCAATAGCGGCGGGCGTAACGCCTGGCGAGATACCACCAGCCACCTTGCCGGGCTTTAACCGGCTGACCTTCGAGCCAGGCCCGAAGGTCTTCAGCAAACCGGTCGACGGTCGCGTAGCGCGCTTCCGGCTCTTTCCGTATCGCCATCTGAATAATCGACTCCAGGTCGCGGTCGATCTTACTGTTGACGGTTCTCGGGCGCGGCGGCTCGGTTTCGCAAACCGCGGTCTGCAACTGGGCCAGATTCACAGTGGGGCCGGCCGGGAAGGGCCCGCGCCCGGTAACGATTCTGTAGAGCAGCGCCCCAAGCGAATAGATATCGGTGCTGGTCCCCACTTGCTTTCCCAGAATCTGTTCGGGACTGGCATACATCGGCGTTAGCGCGCCATCCCGGGTAATCGTCAGATCGCCTGCGGTATCGATGAGTTTCGCGATACCGAAGTCGAGCAATTTAGGGACGCCTTCGTTAGTGACAAGGACATTGCTGGGCTTTAGATCCCGGTGAATGACCAACATTCGGTGCGCATGCGAAACAGCAGAGCAGAGTTGAAGCAAGAGAACGACTTTTTCTCGCATCGGCAGCGCGGCGCAGTAAGCGTCGATGGGTTGCCCCTCGACATACTCCATCACCAGAAACGGTTGGCCATCGCTCAAATGCCCCGCGCCGAGCAGCCGCGCGATATTCTCATGCGAAAGATCAGCCAGAATTTGGCGTTCCTGATGGAAGCGTTCCAGCGCTTGAGGCGTTTGCCGTCCGGCGTTCAGAAGCTTAATTGCAACTTGTTGCTGCACTTCGCCATCGGCGCGTTCGGCCAAATAAACGACGCCCATACCGCCCCGGCCAAGGATGCGGAGCAGCCGATAGGGACCGCACTCCGATTCAGGCGCCAGTGGTGCGGAAATTGCAGCGGCGTGCTCCAGCGCGCTTTCAACCAGCCGGTGGAGATCGCCATCCGGCTGGGCGCTTAGGGCGAGTAACTCCTCCACTTCCCGCCTCACTTCCGCGCTGACCGCGTGCTCGTCGAAGTACCGCTCGCGATCGGCGGGAAGTAAATCGGCTAGTTCCAAAAACAGCGATTCCACTTCCGAGCTGAGTTGCATAGGTAAGTTGTACTGCCGCGATCTCAAAAGCGCAATGCAAAACTTTCGAGGGCTATTCACGCGCAGGTTCCCAGGGCGGCCACCTTCAAGCGACCGATGCGCCGTCCATGTATGCGTGCCAAGGCTCCCATTGCGACGCTCCGTCTGCGGGGCCCCGGCCCCATACTATAAACAGAACGGAATCGATGACGCGCCGATCATACGCAAATACACCGGCTTCGCCGGGATGAAGGCGGACGAGTACCGCTATTGGCAAGGTCGGCCGGCGCATGAGCCGCTGGAAGCGGTTGAAGAAATTATCGAGACTGCCTATGCGCTCAAAGGGCTGGGAGATCGAGCCTGATTTAACACGATCACAAATGCCCCTTGTCCGTCTCCCCTGCCCGTGGTCTCGCAAAAGGTAAGTGACGGGATTCGCCGCAACGTGACGCCGCCGCCGGTTCGTGCTAAAAAGCTACGATGAAAAGCGAGAACCTGTCATGAAACCATCGGAAGCCCTCACAACGCACCGCGACGAATTGCGGCAGCTTGTCAGCCGTTACGGTCTGTCGAGCCCCCGCGTATTCGGGTCGGTTCTCAGTGGAGCCGATACAGAAGAGAGTGATCTTGACTTGTTGGTTGACCCCGGACGATCCACCAGTCTGCTTACCATTGCCGGTTTGAAGATTGACGCCGAGAAACTGCTTGGAGTGCCGGTATCCGTTCTAACTCCGAACGGATTACCGCCAAAGTTCCGCAACGAGGTGCTGCAACAGGCGCAGCCCCTATGAAGCATCCTGAGCGTGTCGAAGATTATCTGGAACGCATTGCCGAAGCGATTGAGCGGGCGACAGGCTATCTTCAGCTCATTCCGGACCTCGAAAGCCTTTAAAGAGAACCCGCAGGCTCAGGACGCGGTTGTCCGCAATATCGAGATCATCGGCGAGGCTGTGAACAAGATCAATAGCACCGCGCCGGACTTCATAAAACAGCATCCCGAACTTCCATGGGCCGCAAATGCGCGGAATGCGCAACGTTGCTATCCATGAGTATTTTTTTGTCGATTTGGAAATCGTCTGGACCACCGTCAAGGATGATTTGCCCAGGCTGAAGCAGCAGGTTGACGCCTTGCTGAGGGGATAGTGTCCGTGTCTCTAAATGGGTAGAACTTGAGACAAGCGGAATTGCCGAACGGCAATCTGTGCGCGTGTCCGTTTTGCAACTCGCTGAAAAGCGAGTGCGCGGCCACCCTGCGAAGGCGCAGCAAAGAGCCAGCAGACAAAAGGAAAACCTGCCCCCTACTCACCCACAAAAAGCAACAATCTTGCTACCATTATTGTCGACATGCGTTACGTAACAGGTTACGGTTCGGGATGATACGAACGATACTCCATAAGGGGCTGAAACGCCTTCACGAAGACGACGACCCCGCGCGGCGTCATCGCCGAACATGCTGGCAAGCTCCGCGATATTCTCGCAAGGCTCGATGCTGTTCTAACCGTGGCCGATATGGACGTGCCGGGTTTAAGGTTGCACCCGCTCAAAGGTCGACAGAAAGGTTTTTGGCGGTAACGGTTCGCGCAAACTGGCGGGTCATTTTCCGCTTTGCCGACCATGACGCCTTCGATGTTGATTACGTGGACTACCACTAAAAAGGAGATTGAACCATGCCGATGAAGAACCCGCCCCACCCTGGAGGCTTTGTACTGCGCCAGTGTATTGAACCTCTAGGCTTGAGTATCACGGATGCCGCCGCCGCTCTTGGTGTCACGCGCACCACGCTATCCGAACTGGTGAACGAGAAGCGCGGCATATCGCCGGAAATGGCCGTGCGCCTGTCCAAGGTTTTCGGCGGCAGCGCCGAAAGCTGGCTTATTCAGCAAGCGCAGTACGATCTTGCACAGGTCCACCGCGATCGCATCAAACTCAAGCGTCTTGAACTTGCATGACCCGCATCGTCTCCCCTGCCCCACAATTCACCAGCTTGACCGAAGCCGAGATTGCGGCGGCGGTGAATGACCCGGACCCCGGCAATCCGATAGCGGTAGAAGTTGCCCGCCTCATGGCCGGTTACTCGGAAAACTTTCGCGCCCACGTCGAACGGTTAGGCCGCATCCCCGACAGCTTTTTGCACGTCAAGCCGCAGACTGCTATCGAAGCCGTTGCCATGCGATTGACCGCCGAAGCTATTCAGAAAACAGTCGCAGAACGCAGTTCATAAAGCGTCCTTTGTGCATCAAGTCTCTGTTTGATAGAGTTCTTATCTGAACGGCGGTCTTTGCATGACCTCGACGTACTGTGAATGCAGAGACTCAATGACGGGGCGCAAATTTCCGGACGAAGGTGCTATCAGCAGAAAGTCAATCCTCTTCGACAGAGCCAAGCTCTCGTTAGATACGCCGATGTGATACTCTTCCCTGCCAGCCAAATGCAATGCCCTTTGCAAACCAGACGAAATAGCGGGCAATATAGCGAGGCCGGTTATCACAAGTTGCGTGGTGGTCGTGCTGTCCTTTTGTCGAAGCGCTATAAAGACAGAAGTCCCGGTGACAACGCCGACGATAACGTCGATAGCTGAAAGGGTTTGAGAAACACGTCGCGTGCGACGTGCCACTGTCGAATTCACCTCAGCCCGGTGCTGAAGTGAATCTCGCCACTTGATGAGTTCGCCTTTGATCCCAGCCCAATTGGGGAGTGGGGCCGTTATTTCGGTGTCGGATTGGGGCAAGAATTCTTGCTCAGCCATATTCACAGCGTACGCAACATTGGACCGTGTGCGCGAGACCGCCAGCGTTTCAGAATGGGTCCTTTGCGCCCCGTTCAGCCGATGAGATAGCCGATCAACTGGCTTAACGAGTTGCGCACTTCGTCCACGTGCTTTTGAAGGCTAGGCGCATCGTTCGGCTTTCGCTCCGCGAGCGTATCCAACCGACGCAGCACGTCGCTTAGATAATCGGCCCATTCTTTGTCTGTTGTCGGTTCTGTCATCCGTCAGCATGTAGCAGTTTCCGTGATGCTCGACAACCGGCACGTTTCAGAAAGGGTAGGTTTTGCAACGCCCGGAGCGGCCAATGAAATCAGCCCTTTTAGCGTCTCATAATTCAGTCTCAAAATCGAATGCACGTCGTCAAGTTGGGCCGCGGGGTTTTCTCGGCCTGCCTGAGCAGACCGCGCGTTCGCGATCCTGTCGAAATCCGCAGATCTCTGTCTCAAAAACTTCAGCGCGGACAATGGGCCGGGGCGGTGAACACGCGCAAAACTTTACGGTATGAGGCTCGGTAAAGATCCACTGACGGCCCGGCGTTTACCTAAACCAAAGAGCGTGCCGTTTGGCGCCTGAAAGTTGGTCCAAACGACGATCTGGGAACCGATACCATCCCTTCATTGAACCTTGAACGCCACTGCTCCTCACGGGCCGTACACTTCCTCGAACATACCGCAACGCCTTGTTGCAATCTGGCCAAGGCAGTTCTGAAAGATCTACCGCAAATTTGCGTTTGTGTAAGTAGGAGGCGGAGGAAGCCATGAGCCCGGCACAGTATAAAGCGCGATATGAAAGTCTACCAGTTTACCTTGGGAACGGTTCAACGGTCAAAGTGCAGGTCAATCAATATCGATTGAATCCCGCAAATGTCAATGTCAAGGCGCGGGATGCCTTCATGGCGATGCTCGCAAAGACTGGCATCGATCGGGAACTGACGGTGCAAACGATGTCAGGCATCGTGAAACTGGACCCTGATCCGGCTCTGACTACTGCCAATGATGCCTATGAAAAGAAGCTGCATAAAGGGGCGCCGAAAGTCGAGGTTACGGCCGTTTCAGTCCAGGAGAACCTGGAATTCGTCGATCAAAAAGGCGCAATTAATTTCGCGAATGTTGCTCGCTATGTTATTGCCGGAGATCCCGCGCCCAGTCCCACTTTTATCGATACAAAAAGATATGTCGATTTTAGAACCATGGCGCGTTATGTATTTTCGGGAAAGGGCTCTCCGGAAGCCTGCCAGATCGTTTTGCAATTGGCGGGGCAATGGGGCTTGGCCCCGGACGGTTTGCAGAAGTACGCCGACCAGGCGCTGGGATTGGATTGCAACGGCTTCGTCGGGAATTACTTGTGGCATGAAAAGCACGGGAATCCCTGGAACAATTTAGGCGTCGGAAATCGCGATTTGGGGCCGGACGCCTTTATCGATGAGCTTTGTAAAGGCAAGGGCCTGACCAAGTGGGACGACATTCACCCGTCCCAAATGTATCTGTTCGGAATGGTAGATGCCAGTGGTCAGGTCATACGGGGAGGGCCGGCCGCAAAAGAAGGCGATGCGGCGCCACCTCCCGGACACATCGTGATTACAGAACCGGGGCGGCTTCGACCCGCGATGACGGTGGCTGGCAAAGCGGTGCCGGCGGCCGTCCGCGTGGTGGAATCGACCGCGGCGCATAGTCCGGGGTTGTGGGAGAGCTGGTATATCTTCGTCGCGGTGAGTCATGGCGTATTCACCTTGAATCGCGAAGACATGTCCAGAAATAAGCGACTCAATTTCAAGATCGTTCCGGTGATGTGAGGTATTTATGAGCTCAGAAAAAAACGTTCTTCATACGTTCGGCGCCGTGAAAGTCTTCGGGACTGCGGATGACGATCAAATATTTTTTTATAAATCGGTGATGAAAGTGGATGCCGATGGCGCGCCCAATGCGATTGGCCCCCTCAATTCTGGACTCGATTGGACGTCCAGCGCAGGGCACCCGGGCCATTGGACAAGCATCGTCACCAACAACGGAAGTTCTTCTGGAACGCCGGTTTTACAGGGTGCGGGGAATCCCTTTCCCAAGATGTATATCTCGACGACGGCCTTGGGGGATGCGAACTTTGGCGAGAGGGACGTCCGCCGCTACGTGAACGCAAGCATCATCCCCTACGTCAGTATCACTGGCGCTGCTTGGAAATGGGCGAACACTATACGCGGTATGCAAAAGGGCGATTTGGCGTTTGTTTCCCTTGGGCGCCGGTCCGCATTCGCGATATTGGCTGATATCGGAGGAAGTGAATTGGGAGAAGGTTCGATTGCGTTGGCGCGGTTGCTGGGAGGCGCCGGCAATCCTCGCAGCGAGACACTGCCAAACCATGTCATTTATGTGCTATTTCCCGGGTCCGGCGCGGGCAGGCCGCTCACGGTGAACCAGATCAATGGTATGGGCCGCGCAGCGTTCAACGTCTGGGGCGGCTTCCCGAAATTGTGGCGCCTTTTCCCCGAGGAGTTTCTCGGCGACTTCGAGGTGACACCCGGCATCGCCGCTACGGCGTAGCGCATAACGCCTGCCTTAGCAGTGCTTCGGCCAACCTTTGCTGGCGGCTGACGGTAGCGGCCGACGTGTTGAGTAGGCCTGCAATCTCGGCGCCGGTCAGTCCGCCGAAGTAATGCAGCTCGACGATCTCAGCCAGCCGGGGAGATGCGCGATGCAGATTTGTCATCGCTTCATCGAGCATCAGGAAACGGTCGGGATCGTTAAACTCGGACGGATAACCCGCGTCAATTGAGACAGCCTTCTCGCCGCTCCCGCGCTTGGCCGCTTTCCGGGAGCGCGCCATATCCGCCAGGATTTGGCGCATGACGCGAGCCGCTAAAGCAAAAAAATGTTTGCGGCCGCTGTAGGTATCGTTCTGCGCGGCGAGCCGTAGATAGGCTTCGTTAATCAGCGCCGTCGGCTGCAGCGTGGCGTGCGGCGAGTTCCGAAGATAACTGGCCGCGATGCGGTGCAACTCCGCATAAATCAACCTCGAAAGTTCGCCAAAACATTCCTGGTTGCCTTGTTGCCACTCGTTCAACAGCCTGGTAACTTGCCCACCGGCTTCGGAATCACACTCGATCATCGTAACACCGCGAGACTCACCTGTACACTGGTGATTACCACGCGCATCCTCATGAAAGTCTGTTACTTCGACCCATTTTCCGGTATCAGTGGCGATATGACCGTCGGCGCACTGCTCGACGCCGGCGCCGATTGGACCGGTGTGGAATCCGCTCTCTCCAGCCTCAATATCGGAGCCAGCTTCCGTGTGGAGAAAACCAAGCGACGAGGAATGGCCGCCTCTAAATTCATCGTCGAAGGTGGTGAGCAGAAGGCCCATCGCCACTTGCCTCAGATCGAGAAGATCATTCGCGCCGGAGACTTCGCTCCCAGTGCACAGGAAAAGGCGGTGGCCGTATTCCGCCGGCTTGGCGAAGCGGAATCGAAGACCCACAATGTTCCCATCGAAAAGGCGCACTTTCACGAAGTGGGCGCTGTCGATTCCATTTGCGACATTGTCGGCGCTTGTGTCGCCATGGATCTGCTGGGAATCACGGAAGTGCATAGCTCCCGAATTAATGTGGGCAGCGGAACAGTCCAGACCGAGCACGGCGTCCTCCCGGTTCCCGCTCCCGCGACCGCCGAACTACTGAAGGATTGCCCGGTCTACTCTGCCGGCCCCGAATTTGAGCTCACCACCCCAACGGGCGCGGCTCTCGTTTCGACACTCGCTACCGGCTTCGGAGGCGTTCCGCCCATGCGCGTCATCTCGCAAGGTTTTGGTGCTGGCGACAAGGATTTTCCGGCTCAGGCGAATATCCTCCGCGTTCTTATTGGCGAGCCGAGCGGCGCTTCGGAAGCCACCACTGTCTCTGTAATTGAAGCCAATATAGACGATTCCACCCCGCAAGTACTTGGATTTGCTATGGAACGGCTCTTTGCGGCAGGCGCTTTGGATGTAACGCTCTCGCCGATTTTCATGAAAAAGAGCAGATCAGCCAATACTTTAACAATTATCTGTAGCCACGATAAAACAGAGGAATTAGCTGCCATCGTCTTCACTGAAACCACTACTTTAGGACTCCGCATTCATCAGGCAGAGCGCCGCGTCCTCGCCCGCCACCTCGCGGAAGTCGAAATTCCGTTTGGTAAAATCCGCGTAAAGTACACAAATGAAACAAACTTCACCCCGGAATACGAGGACTGCCGAAGAGTAGCGCTGGAACGCGGCGTCCCTGTTCGAACCGTAATCGCAGAAGCCAACTTGGCATTCCTCACGCAGAAATCTCACTAACTTAGATGAGTAAAGGCAAGTACTACCTAACCACTCCGATTTACTACGTCAACGCCGCGCCGCACATCGGCCACGCGTACACCACCATCGCCGCGGAAACTATTGCGCGCGTGAAACGCATGCAGGGCTACGACGTTGTTCTCACCACCGGGACCGACGAACATGGAACCAAGGTGGAGCGGGCCGCCAAGGCCCAGGGAAAGAGCCCGGAGGCATTTGTCAACGTCATATCCGACGAATTCCGCACGCAATGGCGAGCCCTCAATCTGGAAATCGACCGATTCCAGCGCACCACCGCCGCCAACCACGCCAAGCTGGTCAACCAACTGTTCGAGGACTGCCGTAAGAACGGCTACATATATAAAGGCAACTACACGGGTTTATACGCCGTGGTCAGCGAATCTTTCGTAAACGATGCCAAACCGGGCGACATCGACCCCGAAACCGGCAAACCTTACGAAGAGGTCACTGAGGAGAACTATTACTTCAAGTTGTCCGCCTTTACTGACAGATTGCTGGAGTTTTATGACGAGAATCCCGAATTTATTCAACCCGAGATCCGGCGCAATGAGGCGCTGGCCTTCGTCCGGCAGGGACTAACGGATCTTTCGATCACCCGCACCAGCATCAAATGGGGAATCCCGGTCGATGCCGACCCGGCGCATGTATTTTACGTCTGGTTTGACGCGCTAGCCACCTATGTCAGCGCCGTCGAAGGCGAGGGCCTATGGCCAGCCGACCTGCACCTGATCGGCAAAGAGATCCTGAAGTTCCACACCGTCTACTGGCCGGCTTTCCTGATGGCCGCCGGTTGGGACCTACCCAAGAAGGTGTTCGCTCACGGCTGGCTCCTGTTCGAAAACGACAAGATGAGCAAGTCGCGCGGTAACATCGTTCGGCCTTCGCCTATTGCACAGGTGATGGGCGTGGACGCGCTGCGCTATTTCCTTTTGCGAGAGATCGTTTTTGGCCAGGACGGCAGCTTTAGTTTCGATGCCTTGGTGGGCCGTTACAATTCCGATCTGGCAAACGGTCTGGGGAACCTCACCAGCCGCACGTTGAATATGATCCAGCAGTACCGCGATGGCTTCGTCCCATCGTCCGAGGGCGATACGGATGTTGCCGTCGCCGTCACCCGCGGCACGGTCCAAGCGCTGAAAGCTTACGACGCATTCGACTTCTCCAAGGCGCTCGAATACATCTGGGCCATCATTTCGGTGGTGGACAAGTTCATCGTCGAACGCGCCCCGTGGAAATTAGCCAAGGACGAGTCCGATGAGGCCCAGAATGCCCTCGATGACACGCTCTATACGGTGGCCGAAGCCCTACGGATCGTCTGCGGCCTAGTCAGTCCAGTAATGCCGCACGCGGCCGAATCGATTTGGCGCCAGCTCGGTTTCTTCGAACCTATTGCAATGGAGCAAGTTGAATCGCTCGATTGGGGAGGCCTCATGGGGGGCCAGGAAATCGGAACCATCGCGGCGGTTTTCCCAAGGCTCGATCCCAAACCCACGATCGAAAAAATGATCGAGCTCGAAACGGCCGAAAAAAATCGGCAAGCTGCGCTCTTCGGAAGGCCGCCGGAACCGGAGCCGCAGCCCAAAACGCCGATTGTCGAACAGATCACTATCGACGATTTCGCAAAAGTGGATCTTCGGGTGGGCGAGGTGAAATCGGCCGAAGCGGTCAAGGGGGCCGACAAACTGCTCCACCTGCAAATCGATATTGGAGAGGCGGAACCGCGCACCATCGTGGCCGGAATCGCGCTCGCCTACAAGCCGGAACAGCTCATCGGTCGAAAAGTGGTCATTGTCGCGAACTTGCAGCCCCGCAAACTCCGCGGTATCGTTTCACACGGCATGATCGTGGCGGCCAGTATCGAAGGCGGTTCCCCAGTCTTAGCCGGATTCCTCGAAGACATCCCCAACGGAGCGCGCCTCAAATGACCGTATATTCTCGAATAGTATTTTTACTTACTCCACGGGTACAATTGTAAGCGTGGCGGAAACGATCCAGTCTCTCGCGCCCTGGTTTTACGAGTTTGACCTGGGACCGCTCGGCCGGACCCCGTCAATGCTTCCGCCCGAAGTTAAACCGATACATGCGACTCGGTTGGCTATGGTGAACGCTGCTATAGACCAACACTTCACCCAGGAGCGGCTCGCTCAAATTTCATGCCTGGACATTGCCTGCCACGAAGGCTTCTACACGGTTGAGATGGCGAAACGCGGCATTCCTCACGTTTTGGGTGTGGACGTGCGCGAAGAAAGTCTACGCAAAGCGCGATTCGTCGCTAGCGCGCTGGAGATGCACGGCTTGGCATTTCAATTAATCAATGCCGAACAGATTAGTCCGGAGACGGTGGGACAATTCGAACTCACTCTACTCCTGGGGTTGCTGTACCATCTGGAGAACCCCATGCTCTGCCTGCGGAATGCTAGCGCCGTGACCACGGAGATGTGCATCGTGGAGACCCAGGTGATCGACGAAATCGAAGGCGAAACCGAATGGGGAGCGAGCTGCTGGAAACGGAAATACCAGGGCGTTCTCGCTCTCATCGACGAAACGCCGGAGTTCAATCAGGATAATCGGGAGACAGGAGCGACGCCGCTCGCTACCTGTCCATCGCGTAAGGGACTCGTTAGCATGTTGAAGCACGCAGGCTTCGCACGTGTCGAGTTCATCGCTCCGCCTGCACAGGCCTATGAACAACTTTCGCGCGGCAAGCGCGTGGTATGCGTGGCTTATAAGTCATAAGCCTCCGCATCGTCCATGCCTTTAATTAACGCGCGTGTAGTAGTAGCCATCCCCACATTGGCTGCCGGCGACGTTCTGCCGGAATGCCTGGCCTCGCTTGAAACACAGTCGTTCCGCGACTTCGCGGTGATCGTCATCGACAATAGCGGCAAGGGGTTCGCGAGTGGTCTGACCAGCGCCAGCTATCCGCTTCATGTCCTGCAGAACGATCGCAATGTTGGATTCGGAGCGGCCATCAACCAAGCCGCGGCCGCATCTTCCGGCGAGTATGTCGCGACTCTGAATGACGATTGCACCGCATCGCCCGACTGGCTTCAGGAACTGGTGCGCGTTGCCGACCGGGAGTATGAGATCGGGCTCTGCGCAGCGCAGGTTCGACTGGCCGAAAACGGACTGATCGATTCCGCCGGAATGTTGATTGCAAGGGACGGCGCCAGCAAGCAGCGCGGATTTCGCCAATCTCCGGACCGGTTCCAGAAGGATAACGAGGTTCTGTTCCCCAGCGGCTGCTCCGCCTTGTACCGCCGCGACATGTTAGAAGACGTCGGCGGATTCGACGAAAGCTTCTTCCTCTATTGCGAGGATACAGATCTCGGGCTGCGCGCGCGCTGGGCTGGATGGCAGGCCTATTATTCTGCAAAAGCGGTTGTCACGCACCGCTATTCGCATTCCGCCGGCAGAAGCTCCGAAATGAAGGCATTCCTGGTGGAGCGCAATCGCATCGTAACGGCCCTCAAGAACTTTCCGGCCCGAGACTTGGCTATAGTTCCCATCGCCGCGCCTGTCCGCTATCTCTTTCATCTCCTGGCGCTGGCCCGCGGCAGAGGCATCACGGCAGAATTCAGCCGCGAGTCGAAGGGACCATGGAATTTGCCCGTGATCCTTTGCAAGGCCCATTGGCATGTGCTCCGCAATTGGCCCCTTATTTGGAAAAAACGTAAAGCAATCAAGCGCCGTCTGGAGCCGCGGCAAATGTCCGTACTACTCAAACGCCACAGGATCTCGCTGTACTCGGTGGCATCGCTATGAAGCTCGATTCCCGCAAGTCGCAGTTGCTGGTGTTGATTCCAGCATTCAATGAGGAGGGCGCGATTGCCAACGTGATTCGCGAAATCCATTCCGCCATGCCCGGCGTTCCAGTTTTGGTGGTGGACGATGCTTCCGCCGATGACACCCGTGTGGCTGCCATTCGCGCTGGCGCGGCAGTCGTTTCGGTGCCAGCGCACCTGGGCCTGGGCGGATGCGTGCAAGCCGGTTACAAGCTCGCGTTCGAATCGGGGTTCACTTACGTCATTCGCGTCGATGGAGACGGGCAGCACAATCCGGCCGATATTCCTCGCCTGTACGAGGCGTTGGTCGAGTCGGGCGTCGAGATGGTCATCGGTTCCCGCTTCAAAGGCGGGAACGGCGAACATACCAGTATTCTGAGAGCGGCCGGCATCCATCTTTTCCGCGCAATGTTGCGCACTGTCCTCGCCAAACCGGTGCATGATCCCACTTCCGGATTTGTGGGCGTGAATCGCAGAGCCCTCGGTGTCTTTGCCAGAAGCTTCCCGTTGGAATATCCGGAAATAGAGACGCTCGTGGTGCTCCAGCGACGGCGCTTTCGATTCCTGGAGGTACCATGCACGATGCGTAAACGCCAGGCGGGGCGGTCCAGCATCACGCCGGCGAAATCCTTGTATTACATAGTGCATGTTGTCCTGGGGGTTTTCGTAAACGTCTTGAAATTCGATGGCAGGCGCCTGCCCGGTTAATCGCAATGGAACATCTTCTCGACCTGATCACCCTATTTAGTTTGATCTTGATTCTATTTGTCCTGATGACACTCCGCCGTGAGCGTATTCGGGTGGAATATTCAGTGAGTTGGCTCGCCGCCGGTTTCTTGCTGTTTCTGCTGTCCCGATCCAGCGTCGCACTGGGTTGGGTGACGGGGTTGCTGCGCCTGCAAAACCCCGTTCAGGCGTTACTAGGGCTAGTCTCGATCACGTTCCTGGTCGTGTTCTTCCGGCTATCCGTGGTGCTCTCCCAATTGAAAGACTCCAATGTCGCCACCGTTCAGCGAGTCGCCATTCTGGAGTATCAACTACGCGAATTGAATGAAGAGAAGCAAGCAAATCAGAACCGCGGGTAAATCGGCAAAGGCGCACGCGCCGATTCCCAAAGCACCAGCGGCGCGATCTATACCGTGGGAGATCCCAGCGCTGGCCACAGCGGCGCTGATCGTGGCCTTCCTCATCTATGGGCCGGCCTTGAATGGCCCGTTCTTATTTGACGACCGCTATCTGCCTTTTCTCGACCGGCATCTGATTGGCCGGCCGTTCTCCGCCTGGCTCATCGGTCTGCGCCCTTTCGTGAACCTCAGCTTCTGGTTCAATGCCGCGATCTCCGGCAGCGACACCTGGTCTTACCATGCGCTGAACGTCGTTCTTCACGCGGCCAATAGCGTTCTTGTTTTCGTGATTGCGCGTTGGTTCCTGCGTCGTGTAAATACTCCGGCGGATCGCCTGAACCTTCTCTCCGCGATCGCAGGCGCGCTATTCCTCGCGCACCCGCTGCAATCCGAGGCGGTGGCTTACATCACCGGCCGGTCGGAAACGCTGGCCGTGTTTTTCTTTTATGCGGCCTTTGCATTGTTCCTATATCGCCGCAAGGGCGGCATACGCTGGCTCTCGGCCCTGGGCGTTTTGGCCTTGTTCGCCGCCGCGCAACTCACCAAGGAATACGCTATCGTTTTCCCACTGCTATTGCTGCTCACGGACTGGCTGTTCCCGGAAGAACAGGCTCTAACCGCAATAGCGGCTGTGAAACGAAACTGGCGTCTATACGGCCTACTGGTGGCCGGAGCGGCCATCGGCGCGTTTCTCATTGTTCGCGTGCTGAAGAGTACCAACAGCGCCGGCTTTCATTTAAAGGCTGCCGGCCCGTGGCAATACTTGTTGACCGAGTGCCGGGCAATTTGGGTCTATCTTCGCCTGGTCTTACTGCCGTTTGGACAGAATGTCGACGCCGATTTCCCTTTCAGCCGTGGGTTAACTCCGCTGGCTGCGGCCGCGCTTCTAGGCCTGGTGGCGCTCACGGTAGCCGCATTTATATTTCGGAAGCGATACACCCTGGCGGCGTTCGGATTTTTCGCGACGCTCCTCTGCCTGGCCCCGACTTCATCCTTTTTGCCTTTGTCCGATCCGTTCGCCGAACACCGAATGTATCTGCCGATGTTTGGAGTCGTCCTGATTACGCTGGATTTTTTGCGCCGGTGGAAGGTGGAGCGCTCGCGACTCCTGAGCGCTGCGTCGGTCGTGCTGCTGTTGTGCGCGTATCTGACTTATGCGAGAAGCGCGCTGTGGGGAGATGAAATTGCACTCTGGCAGAATGCTCTAGATGGTAGCCCTCAGAAGGTGCGGCCCCGTTTCCAACTGGCCTTCTCGTATTACAGGGCCGGCCGCTGCGCGAATGCAGTGGATGAATATCAAAAGGCTGCTCAACTGAAACCGCCTTCTCTTGAGTTGCTGCAAGACTGGGGCGAGGCCGCCGATTGCGCCGGCGATGAACGGCAAGCGCTCGCGCTGTTTCGACAGGCCGAACGCCTGCACACCAACATCGGATTAGTGGAATCGCAAATCGGCATGGTTCTGGCGAAACAGAAACGTTATGACGCAGCGCTGGCCGAGTTGGACAAGGCCCAACAGCGGGCGCCCGGTCTCGCCCCCATATACGCGTATCGGGGCAACATCTATTTTGCGCAGGGCGCGTACGTCAAAGCAGTGGCTGCGTTCCAGCGCGCGTTGCAGATCGACGGCCAAAATCGGATGGCCATCGATGGCATTATCGCGGCCAGAAGACGTCTCGGCGCATCGCCGCAATGAAGATCGGCGTAAACGCCCTCTATCTGCTACCCGGAGCAGTCGGTGGCACCGAAATTTACCTGCGCCAACTTCTCCGAGCCATGGCGCGCGAGGATCGCGAGAACGAGTATCTGATCTTCACCAATCGCGAGACCGGTTCGGATTTGGTCCCGGAATCGCCGCGCTTACGTCATTGCCCGCAAAATGTAACGGCTGCGAACCGGCCGGCGCGCATTCTGTATGAGCAGTTTCGCCTGCCCAAAATATTGAGCCGCGAACGCGTGGATGTCCTATTCAACCCCGGCTTCACGGCGCCTTGCTTGACGCGCGTTCCAATGGTGACCGTATTCCACGATCTGCAGCATGTGCGCCATCCCGAGTATTTCAAGCGGACCGATCTCCCGTTTTGGCATTTGCTTCTCCGCCAATCGGCAATACGATCGCAGCGCTTAATTGCAGTTTCCGAGGCGACACGCAACGATATTCTCGAGCACTACGCCGATGTGCCGCCGGAACATGTCGTCGCTATTCATCATGGGGTCGAGGACGAGTTCTTCCATCTAGAGCGGCACGTGGACGAGGTTAGCCCATATCTGCTCTGCGTTTCCACGCTGCACCCGCACAAGAACATCGAACGTCTGTTGCGCGTGTTCCATCGGATTCGTAAGCACTCGCCGCGGCTTCGCCTGGTCCTCGCGGGGATGCGTGGGTTTCACACGGCTCCCATCGAGAAGCTGGTCCAATCTTTGCAGTTGACGGATGCGGTCGCGATCCCAGGCTGGATCGCGCGCGAAGACCTCTATCGTCTGTATGCCGGCGCGACAATCTTTATCTACCCCTCTACTTTCGAAGGCTTTGGCATGCCCGTTCTGGAAGCGATGGCGGCGCAAGTGCCCGTCGCATGTTCCGCCATACCGCCGCTGCAGGAGATCGCGGGCGATGCCGCGCTCTTTTTCGATCCCATCAGCGAATCCCAGATGCAGGCCGCGATAGAACGTTTGCTCGATGAGCCAGCAACCGCTGAGGCGATAGGCGCACGAGGCAACACTCACGCACGAAGGTTCACTTGGGAGAACGCCGCGCAAAAAACGATAGAAGTATTGAAATCCGTCGCCGCGTGCCGCCAGAAGTCTCATTATTAGAGCCGCCGCTTTTGAGTAGCGATCATAATAAGACCCACCCCGATGCTCAGACCCGCAATTATTAGCAATCCGGGCCCGCGATTCCGAAATGGGGAGCCATCGGCAGGCTATTCGATTGCCCTTAATACCCGGTAACTAGTCGCAAGCGGGACGACCACTGCGCTGCTACTCTACAATTTTGTTGTTCCGATTCCTCCCTCGATCTTGGCCGTTGACCATCGCTTTCGGCGCCTTACTGATCGGATGTAGCGTTCTTCTTAGGTTTGCCTTTGGCGGAGCGTTCTCGTTTATCCAACCCGTCCACGCCGCATTGAATCCGGAAGGGCTGATTGGCGTCGCCTTCATCGCGGTTTGTCTTCTCCTGGCCACGGGTAATCAACACCTTGATCCGCCACCTGTGGAGAAAGCTTCTCATAACTTTCTCTTCATCGGAATAATCGTTCTTGTAACGGCGCTCGCGTTCGGCTCGAGTCTGCAAGATCCTTTCCTTGCCGACGATTGGGGCCTCGTGGGCCAGGCCAGCACTGAATCTCTTAAACAAGTGGTATCGCGCAGCCTTCTGACGCACCCTACTTCGGGAGATTTCTTTTTTCGGCCGCTGGTCTATCTTCTGAGCTGGTTGGACTTTCGCTTGGCCGGCTACAACCCGTTCTTGTGGCATCTCTGGAATCTTCTGGTTCACACCGCGAACAGCCTGCTGGTTTACGCTCTTTGCAGACAACTCCGATTTCGCGGCGTAGTATGTTGCATTGCCGCATTGCTTTTCGCCGTTCACGGCGCCCGGCCCGAAGTCGTGTGCTGGGCAGCCGCGCGTTACGATCTGCTGGCGTTTTTCTTCTCAGCGGTCGCCTTGATCGCCGCATTGCGTTACGCAGAATCGGGGGCGGCCAGGTGGCTCGTCGTTTCGCCAGTCGCCGCCGTCTTAGCCGTGTCAAGCAAAGAATCGGCGTTTTGTCTGCCGCTGATATTGGCTGCCCTATTCCTATTCCGAAATTCCGGTTGGAGCAGGGCTGCCCGGCGGGTTCTGCTTTGCGTGTCGGCCGCATGCGCGGCGGTGCTTCTCTACCGCACCTGGTTCCTGCGCGGCGTCGGCGGCTACAGAAACGGCAACGGAACCTCAAGCGTAACCATATTCCACCCGCTTTTAAGCCTGAAGGCCTTGTTCTTTCGCGCTCCGGCGATTCTGTTCTTCCCAATTAACTGGTCCTCCGCGCTCGGACCAGCAATGAAAATTGCGCTCGCCGGCATGGTGATCTGCTTAGTCGTAGGCGCGTTGACCACACGTTCAGCAAGACGGCCGCCGTTATGCTCGCTAGTAATACTGCTATTCGCTCTCCTCCCGGTCCAACATTTACTGCTGATCGGTCCGTCATTGACGGGAGCCCGGGTCTTGTATCTTCCAAGCCTCGGGTTTGCATTGTTCTGGGCAACGATTCTGAGCTCCCCCGCCCACAGGACTTCGCAAATCGGCTTGGGTTCCATACTGCTGGCAGCCCAACTAACGTTCCTCCGGCATAATGTTGCGGTGTGGCAGGAGGTTTCCGTTTTGTCGCAGCAGGTCTGCCGCGATGTCGCCATTCTGACCGAAGCTGGGTCTCCGGTGTTTGTGACAGACCTTCCCTCGACTTTCAAGGGAGTCTACTTTCTTGCAAACGGTTTCGACGAGTGCGTTGGTCGGGTTCCAAATGCCAGGCCTCCAGGTGTCGTCCAGCTCAAGCGCTTCAGTAAACCGGACCCTTGCGGTGGTTTGCGGCTGGTCTGGAATGACGGCGCACAAAAGTTCAACCGATATGAAGGCGCCTGCTCGCCCGGGATTCCTCCGGCGAATAAAACCCGCTAAGCTAACTTAAAAGAGCTCCTCTAATCAAAACGCATTAGTAAAAATCAGCGTAACAGTGCTTAGCGTTAAGGGGTCTTACCGGCGGAGGCGCATGGAGCGCGAATTGCGGGTGAAGCAGATCGAGGCTGCGCGGCGCTGCGACCTGCTGGACAGCTTGATCGGACAACTCACCGAGTTTGTTATCGTCTTGCTGGATACCGACGGTTGTTTTCTAACTTGGCATCCCGGCGTGGCAAGCATTTTCGGCTATTCGGAAGATGAATTTCTCGGACGGCATTTAGACATTTTGTATCCCACGGCTGAGCGGATACGCGGTGTTGTGGACCGTGAGTTGCAGACGGCCACGAATGATGGCCGCACTTCCGATACACGGTGGCTCGTCAGGAAGAAGAACGATGAGCGAGTCTACGTCGACGGTCTGACGGTTGCGCTCCGCGACGAACAGGGGCATCTTCTGGGCTTCGGCAAAGCGATTCACGATGTAACCAAGCGGCGGGTTGCGGAAGAAGGTCTGCTCACATTGACGCGGACGTTAGGCCAATCGACTGTTGTGGTGCGCCAATGGAACGGCACAATCGATCACTGGACCGAAGGCTGCGAGCGGCTCTACGGATGGACCCAGGAGGAAGCGCTCGGCAAACCCGCGCACACCCTGCTCCAGACCCAGTTCGAGGAACCTCGCGATTCGATCCAGCAGCAGCTTCTCGCCAACGGTCACTGGAAGGGCGAAGTGGAGCAAATCGCGCGAAACGGCGCCAAGTTACAGGTGATGATGAATTGGGTTTTGCTATCCGGGCAATCCACTCAGCCACCAGCGGTGATTGAGACCCATACGGACATTACCGACCTGATCGAGATGCAACGGGAGGTCGACCGTTCGAGACAGCGGCTCGAACATCTGGCGGAGGAGCTGGAACGATCGAACCGTGATTTGGAAGAGTTCGCTCGAATCGCTTCGCACGATCTTTGTTCGCCAATCATCAGCACGGGCTGGCTGATCGACCTGACGCTCAGCAGATGTAAAGCTGGCTTAGACCAAGGTGGGTATGAATCGTTACAGCAAGCATCGGCAAATCTGGAGCGCATGTCGGAACTGGTGGAAGCGATTCTCACGCACGCGCGGGTTGGCCGGGATGCGATCCGGTCGGAACGGCCAGTGCCATGCGAGAGCGCACTGAAGACGGCTCTGGCGAATCTTGAATTGGAGATTCAGCGCGCTGGAGCGGAGATTACGTGCGAGCCCCTGCCAGAGGTGCTGGTGCGGCGCGAACCCTTGGCGCAGTTGTTTCAAAATCTCATTTCCAATGCCATCAAATACCGGCGCCCGGAGTTGCCGCCACGGCTGCACATAAAGGCAGAGGCGGAGCAAAGCTGTTGGCGGCTCGTCTTTCGCGACAACGGGATTGGAATTGCGCGCGAATTCCACCAGCGCATTTTTCAGCCGATGCAGAGACTCCACGGGCATGAGATCGCGGGCAGCGGAATCGGCTTGGCTACCTGCAAGAAAATCGTGGAGCGCGCCGGCGGGAAGATTTGGGTGCAATCGGAAGAAGGCGCGGGCGCGACCTTTTACATCGAGCTGCCGTAAGCGGCAATAAGCTATTGCGGAACCTCTTGAACGGGCCGCAACAGCTTCACCGGCACCCGAATGGTTCGGTTATTACGGAAAATATTCAGCGTGACGGTGTCGCCCACGCGCTTGTGGGCCATGATGCGGATCAGGGAGTCTTCCCGGTCGATCGCCTGACCGTCTATCCCAAGAATAAAATCGCCGCCAACGCCAACTTCCATATTTCCGATAACCACAGCTTGGCGCGCACCCCGGATCCCAGCCGCCTCCGCGGAGGAGCCCTGTTCCACCGTCTGCACAAGCAGTCCGCCGCGGTCGGGAAGGCTCAGCGCGTCAGCCAGATCGCCCGCGATAAATGTCGTGTTGACGCCGAGTTTTGGACGCTCGGTAATGCGGCCCGCCGAATAGTCGCTTAGCAATGCCTTTGCGCGATTAATCGGCAACGCGAAGCCGATGCCCAGATTAGTGCGCCCGAGAATCGCAGTGTTGATGCCGATCACGTCGCCCGCCGAATTCAGCAGCGGTCCGCCGCTGTTGCCCCCGTTGATGGCCGCGTCGGTCTGGATCATGCCCTCCAGTTGCTGATTGTCCTCGCTTTGAATCTTGCGGCCGATCGAGCTGACCACCCCGACCGTCAAGGTGCCTTCCAGACCAAAAGGATCGCCGATCGCGAGCACCTTCTGCCCCACCTGCAGACGATCGGAATCGCCCAGATGCAGAAATGGCTGCTTCCTCTTCGGTGTGATCTTAATCAAGGCGAGATCGTCGGATCGATCGGTATCAAGCGGTTTGGCAATGTACTGACTTTGGTCTGCCAAAGTCACCTGTATACGGCTGCTCCCCGAAATCACGTGGAAATTCGTCATGATGTAGCCGTCGTCGTTGATCAGAAAGCCGGAGCCGAGACTGCTCGATTGGTACGCCTGATAGAAAAAATCGCGACGAACCGTGGTGCTGGTGATGTAGACCGTGGCAAGGCGCGCGGTCTTATAGATGTCGATGTTATTCAACTCATCCACGCTGAGGCCCGCGCTATGAACCGCCGCTGGCTCAGACCATAACAGGCCTGCATGAAACAGAGGTCTGGCCAGTGCTCGAACGCTCCAATTAGCCCGCGACGTGACCCACAACAAGGCCAGGATGAACACAAACGAAAACAGTAAAATCCGGAGTTTCATTAGGATCTTGCGCTTGCGATCTTCTTCAATTCGCAAAAGATCGCGCCAATCTGACGCAACGTATCGGCCTTCTCGCCGCTGGTATCGATGATGAAGTGGGCATGCTTCTTTTTCTCCTCAAACGGCAGTTGGCGGCTCAAACGCTGCAGCACCTCATCGCGGTTAAGCCCATCTCGCTTCATGCCTCGCGCAATTTGAACCTCCAAAGCGCAATCGGTGAGAATTAGACGGTCAAACCGGGCATAACGTCCCGTCTCTATGAGGATAGCGGCTTCGTATACGGAAATACCCTGGGGGTCTGCCGCTACAAACTCACTTTCGAACCGCTCTTCCAGCCGGAACACCGCGGGATGAACAAAGCCCGTCAACGTTTCCAGGCGATCCGGCGAGCCGAACACCAATTCGCCCAGGCGTTTTCGATTAATGGTTGCGTCGTCATTGAGAATCGACGCGCCAAACGCTTCCACCACCGGCGCATACGCCTCGCCGTCCGGTTCGAGGACTAAATGACCCAGCCGGTCGGCATACAGAACGTGACAGCCGAGGCGCTCGAATTCGGAGGCCACAAAGGTCTTGCCCGTTGCATATCCGCCCGTCAAGCCAACCTTCAGCATTGAAGATGACGCCGCGCAAGTTGGACCGTATTGAACATCAGCATGGCGATGGTGAGCGGTCCGACACCGCCTGGCACTGGCGTATACGCGCTTGCCAAAGCCTGCATGGCGATCGGTTCGATATCGCCGACCAGCGATGAACCGCTTTTCGCGAATGCAGCGAGACGCCCGGCCTCGTGTCCATAGAGCCGCTGGACTTCCGCCGCATCCGTGATCCGGTTGATGCCCACATCCACCACAACCGCGCCCGGCTTGATGTATTTCGACGTAATCATCGCTGGCCGTCCCATCGCCGCGACCAGAATATCGGCCCGCCGGCACTCCTCCGCCAAATTCTCCGTTCGGGAGTGGCAAACGGTCACCGTGGCGCTCTCGTTCAGCAGCATCAATGCCATTGGCTTACCCACGGTTTCGCTGCGGCCCACAACTACGGCTCGCCTCCCGGAGATCGGAACCTCATACCGGTGCAGCAGTTGCATGACGCCTGCCGGTGTACAGGAGCGCGGGGCGGGACGATTGGCCACCAGGTTCCCGACATTATACGGATGGAAGCCATCCGCATCTTTATCGGGCGATATAGTCAGAAAGATTTTCGCGGTATCTACGTGTTTCGGCAGCGGCGTCTGCACCAGAATGCCGTCGACGTTAGGATCCTGGTTGAAGCCCTCGACAATTGCCAGCAGCTCCTCCGTAGCGATATCCGGCGCAGGCGTCGATTGAAAGCTCCGGATGCCGAGATCCTCGGACGCTTTAACCTTTCCGCGAACATAAATCTGCGATGCGGGATTATCTCCAACTAGGACAACTGCGAGGCCCGGCGCCCGAGCCTTCGTGCGCATTGCCTCCACCTGAGGAGCTAATTCCCGAAGAATGTCTTGACTGATTTTTCGGCCGTCGAGGATTACTGCGCTCATGCAATCGTGAGGATAACAGAGCACCCAGGTTAGAACGGCGACACTGGAGGTATGAGCGATGTCAAGTTGCAACCGGAAGTGGAAGTCGCCCTGCGGCGGCTGCAGACTCTTCAATCGAATGAGCCGCTGACTCCCGAACACGTACGCGAAAGCAGTGTGGCGACCACCGCAATGATCGCCGGCGAACCGGAAGAAGTGGCCAGAACGTGGCAGCAAACATTCGACACGGGTCGAGGTGCAGTGCCGGTGCGCTGGTATGTGCCGTTTGAGACACGACCGGACAAACTGTTGGTCCATATTCACGGAGGCGGGTTCGTGGCCGGTACCCTTGACACGTATGACCCATTCTGCCGGTCTTTGGCGCGGCGGACGCGAGCTCTGGTCGCCAATATCGGCTACTCGCTGTCGCCTGAGGCCAAGCATCCGCAAGCCCTCGACGAGGTAATCGGTTTTCTGCGGCAAGCTCGATCGCTGGCAGACACCGCAGACGTCCCGGTCTCCGATTGGGCTGTTTCAGGCGACAGCGCCGGTGGATGTCTGGCTGCGGCTGCTCTCAGCGAAATGGCGAAATCCGGAGACACACTACCCAACGCGGCGGTGCTGATCTATCCAATGCTCGATGCCACCATGAACTACCAAAGTTATCGAAAGTTCGGCGACGGGTATCAATTCACCGCAGTTCAAGCACGCTGGTATTGGAGCCAATATGCCGGTGAGAAATTCGACGCCGGTGAGCCCTCCATTTCTCCGATGTACGCCGGCCGGCTTGCCCGGTTTCCGCGAACAATGATGATCACGGCCGGCTTCGATCTGCTCCGCGACGAAGATGAAGCCTTTGCGGAACGCTTGAAGCAGGCCGGAGTTCAAGTGGAACAGATGGACGTTCCGGGCGCCGTCCACGGCTTTCTTCGTTGGCGTGGTGTGCTGCACGACCCGTCGTGGGGACCCGACGCGGTCATGGAGCGCATCGGACAATTTCTCGCGCGGTGATTGCGCCTTACACCGGCGCGGCGGCGTATTCAAATCCTACATACTGCACTTCTTCTTCTAATTGAAATCCGAACCGGTCTTGCACGCGCTGTTTGAGTTCGGCGATGACGGAAACTAGCTCCGCCGCGGTTCCCTGCCCCTCGTTATAGATCAAGTTCGCATGATAATCCGCAACTACGATGCCCCCGCGGCGCAAACCCTTTGCGCCTACCTTCTCCAGAAACCAAGCAGACGGAACTTTTCCGTCCCGAACCATGCTGGGCGGTAAGTCGGCTTTCGCCGCGCCCGGAAGATTGGCGAAAAATAGATTCTTAAAGATACTGCCGGCGCATTTCATCGAGGGCGGATATTTGGCGTCTCGGGTCTCGCGAATCGCCCGCGCCCGCTGAGCCAACTCGACTGAATCGCCAGGAACAAACTGAAGGTCCGCGCGAACAATAATCCAATCTTTATGCGTCTTGAAGACGCTCTCGCGATAGTGAAATTTGCACTCCACGTTGCTGAAGGAAGTCGTGCGATCGCCGTCGGTGAAGTAGACGCGCTCCACTCGCTCCTGAATGGATTGTCCATAGGCGCCGGCGTTGCCGTAAATTGCCGCGCCCAGGTAACCCGGAATACCGGTCATGCTCTCCATGCCCTTCAGTCCGAAGATGATGCTACCGTCCACCACGTCTTGCAGCACAGCGCCCGCCTCAGCGATTAGCAGATCGCCTTCCCGTTCGATTCGCGACCCGGTGAAGCGGAGCACCACTCCATCAAAGCCTTCGTCCGAAACAATCAGATTGGTTCCTCCGCCAATAACGACGTGGGGCAGATCAGCGGATCGCACCAGCCTGAGCGCCTGCGCGAACGCGTCCGCATCGGGTGTATCGCAGAAAAAACGCGCCGGGCCGCCGATACCGAACCTGGTATAGCGTCCGAGCGGCGCTTGCGGAATCAGGCTTAAATTAGGAATAGCGGCGAGCGGTTGTACGTTCGCCGGAAGAGCAGCCATTGCTTCCGATTATGGCAGGCTAAAGAAACCACACATGTTAAGCAACGGTGACCAGGCGCCAGACTTCACGCTTACGTCACAATCGGGGCAAAGCGTCCGCCTTTCGAGCTTCAAAGGCCAGCAGAATGTCGTCATCTTCTTTTATCCCAGGAACTTCTCGCCAAGTTGTACGAAGGAAGTCTGCCGCTTCCGCGACAACTACGAAGAATTCTCGAAAATGGGCGCCCAACTGATCGGGATCAGTTCCAACGACGAGTCCTCGCATGAAAAGTTTGCCACCGAATACAAGCTGCCCTATCTGTTACTGACCGACCCCGGCGGTTCTGTGCGGGATACCTATAGCGTCAAGAAAACCTTGGGTCTGCTGCCGGGCCGGGCGACGTTTGTCATCGACAGGAATGGGATCATACGGCACGTATTCTCATCGCAGATGAAACCGCATCGCCACATCGACGAAGCTCTGGCCGCGTTGCGCCGGTTGCAGTCATACGGCACGGTCCAGGGTTAATGGCGCTCCATCCTACTATGGAAGAAGTACGTTCCATGCCCGAAAACACTTTTGACATCGTCTCGAAAATCGACCTCACAGAAGTTTCGAACGCCGTGCAACAAGCCATGAAGGAGATTCATACCCGCTACGACCTAAAGGACAGCAAATCGTCGGTTGAGGTGAATGAGAAGGACTACAAAATACTTCTTGCCAGCTCCGATGAATTTAAGTTGAAGGCCGTCACGGAGATCCTGAACCAGAAGTTGGTGAAGCGAAATGTTCCGCTGAAAGGTTTGACTTACGGCACGATTACACCTGCGACACACGGCAGCGTCCGGCAGGAGATTTCGCTGCAGCAAGGAATAGCAACCGAAAAGGCGAAGGACATCGTGAAGACGATCAAAGACAGCAAATTAAAGGTGCAGGCAACGATCCAGGGAGACGTGGTGCGCATCAGCGGCAAGGATCGCGACACGCTCCAGCAGGCAATCGCACTACTAAAGGGCAAGGATTTCGGCATCGACATGCAGTTCACCAATTATCGTTCCAACTGATGCCCCGACGGATTGAGAGCCTCTTTCTAAATGGCCCTGCGGGAAGACTGGAAGCGATTCTGGAGGAACCGGAAGAGTTCACGCCGGTTGAAGCGGCCCTAGTCTGCCATCCTCATCCCCAAGGCGGCGGCACCATGCATAACAAGGTCGTCCATCGTCTGGCGCGCGGCCTTCGCAAAGCGGGCTGCGTGGTGCTGCGGTTCAACTATCGCGGCGTCAACCTCAGTGAAGGTGTCTACGACCACGGAATCGGCGAAGCCGAAGACGCCCGCGCGGCTTTGAGAGATCTGCATGGGCGCTATCCCGAGTTGCCCGTTCTCTGCGCGGGATTTTCGTTCGGGTCGCGCATCGCATTGCGGCTGGCAAGCCAGGAGAACCTGATCCAACGAGTCATCGCTGTGGGTTTCCCGACCACTGTCAAAGAGCGGGCCTTCGTTCATGATGTCCACATTCCGAAATATTTTGTCCAAAGCACCCACGATCAATATGGACCGCGCGAAGAGTTCAGCGAATTCTATTTGTCGCTGTCCGAGCCCAAGCATCTCGATTGGGTGGAGGCGACGGATCATTTCTTTCGCGACAACCTGGATGCGTATGAAGCGGTAATCGAACGGATCGGCCGAACCCGCTGAATTGGGGTTGGGAGATCATAATCGATACCGATGCGCCTCGTCCTATTCACCATTCTCTTCGTTTCATCGCTTGCCACTTCGTTCGCCCAGACAGCTTCGAAGCACCCGTTCACGGCGGCGGATTGGTCGACTCTGCATTCCGCCGAACCGCAGGCCATTTCGGCAGACGGGCAAACGATTCTATACGTCGTGAACCATGGCGCGGCGAAGGGGCCGGCACAGCACGAATGGTGGACCATCC
Source organism: Bryobacteraceae bacterium (assembly GCA_036272835.1). Lineage (GTDB taxonomy): Bacteria > Acidobacteriota > Terriglobia > Bryobacterales > Bryobacteraceae > Bog-105. The sequence goes on along the minus strand of DATAXY010000021.1, from coordinate 37,889 downwards.
GTCCGGACGGCACGCACGCACAAAAACTGGACTTGCCGGCCGATTTTCATCCGGAGGGCTTCACGCGCGATGCATTGGCGCTTTATGGCGCCTTCAAGATAAACAACCAAATGCAGTTTGCCGTGTTCGCGCTGAACGGATTGAGCGCGACGGCGACTCCGCAAACCGCCGTCTTCCTGCCGAACGGCATGGAGGCGGCCAAGGCTTCGCCGAACGGTGCGCGGTATGCGATTTTGGCCAACCCGCGGGCGCACGATCCCGAAGAGGGCGTGCATACGGTCGTCGAACCGAATGAGACCAGCCTTTACGTCGTGAACGCAGATGGAACGCAGGGCCAATGGTGGTGCCCCGACCTTAAGATGATCAGCGGAAGTCCAGCGTCCTTGGCATGGGCGGGCAATAGCAATTCGCTGGCGGTGCTGTCGAGTACTCCGAATCTTGGCTATCACGCAATTCACTCGTTCATTGATGTGTGCTCGGCGTCAGGCGCGCGCCGTGTGACGGAAGTTCCGGATAGCGCGCAAACCATCGGTTGGATAGACGGCGGACGCGAGATCGCCTTCATCGGCACGACGAACCACGTGCTGACGCCCGAGCATGTGTGGACCGTTCCCGCGGCCGGAGGAGTTGCGGTCGACCGCACGCCGGATCTCGATGCCACCGCAATCGCGCTCAAGGAAGATCCTCATCGCCGCGTGTGGGTGCAAGTGAATCGAGGCGTTCGTACGGAAATCGATGTGTTCGGCGACAACATGCTCACTCGGAAATGCGAGTGGGCGGACGGATTCGTGAACACGCTGCCGGTTTTGTCCGAGTATCAGGGTTCCACGGAGCAGACAGTATTTGCCGTTGAGGATCCGGCACATAGCGCGAATCTGGCCGTTCCAGGGCCGAGTGGTTTGCAGCGCATCACACACGAGGGCGATGAGGAGATCGCGAAGCTGGACCTTGGAACAGTGCAGACGGTGCATTGGACCAGTAAAGAGGGGATTGCGCTGGAAGGCATCGTAACGTTCCCGCCCGGTTACACGAAGGGCAAGCAATATCCATTTCTGGTGCTGCCGCACGGTGGTCCGGAAGCGAGCGATCTGCTGGGCCTCGACCCGTTCTCTCAGATCGTCGCCGGGATGGGCTACGTCGTCCTGCAGCCGGAATATCGCGGTTCCACGGGATATGGCGCCACGTTTCTGGAAGCGATTTACCAGCATTTTGGAGATCGCGCCTTCCGCGACGTGGACAGCGCCACCGATTACGCAATTGCCCAAGGATGGGCCAATCCGAAACGGCTGGCCATTTTCGGTTGGAGCGCCGGAGGCTTTATGACGTCGTGGACGGTCACCCAAACGAACCGATATCGCGCCGCGGTGGAAGGCGCCGGCATTACCGATTGGGCAAGCTTCATCTGGACCAGCGACATTCAGCAGTTCGATTACGATGACCGATGGACAGATGCAGATCCAGAGCCCTTCCGCAAATTTTCCGCCGTGGATTTTGCGGACAAGGTGACCACGCCGCTGCTAATTCTGCATGGCGCGAACGACCATCGAGTACCAACCTTTCAGGGGCTGGAGTTCTATGCGATTCTGGCCGCGCGGGGCAAGACGGCGCGCATGGTGGAATACCCGGGTTCGCCGCACTTTCCAACCCTCTGGGAGCAGCGCATCGACGTGTTCAGGGAAATTTCGGATTGGTTGAAGAAGTACAACCCGTAGAGTCCGGAGCGGACAAGCTACTGCTCGCGGTCCACATGCGCGAAGCTCATAATGTGAGCACTAAAGCCCCACCAATCTTGAAAACGCTCGACCGCGTCCTCTCCAAGGCGGGTTTGGGCTCCCGCACTGAGGCTCGAAGCTGGATCGGTGCCGGCCGCGTCCGCGTCAACGGCAAACTGGTGCAAACTCCCGATCACTGGGTCGACCCGGCTCGGGACAAAGTCACACTCGACGGCAAGCCCGTGGAGCGAGCGGCGCCGCGCTACCTTCTCCTCTATAAACCGAAAGGCTATCTGACCACCTATCGCGACCCCGAAGGGCGGCCCACCGTTTATGACCTGATTCCTGGCCTCGATCAATTCGTGGCTACGGTGGGACGGCTGGATCTCGACACCTCCGGCCTCCTCCTGCTCACCAACGATACGGCGCTGGCCGAACTGATGACCAACCCGGCCCACAAACTGCCCAAGACCTACCTGGTCAAAGCCGCTACGCTGCTTACCGGCGTGCAAATCCAACAGCTTGCCGAAGGCGTGGAACTCAGCGATGGCCCCACTCGTCCAGCCCTCGTTCAGCGCCAGCGCGACTCGGCCAAATACACGTTTCTGGAAATCACAATCACCGAAGGACGCAACCGCCAGGTGCGCCGCATGCTGGAAGCCGTCGACAGCAAAGTCCTGAAACTGGTCCGTACGCGACTCGGCCCGCTAACCCTATCGGGACTCACCATCGGCCAATGGCGCGACTTGACGCCCGCCGAGATCGCTATCCTTCGCAAGCCGATTTCGAAGGGCGCCCGTCACAGCAGCGAGCGCACAGGGCGATTTGTGCCCGTTGTGCGCGATTAAAAGCGAGCGCACAGGGCGATTTGTGCCCGTTGTGCGCGATTCAATCAGAGAAACGTCTTGAACTCGATCACGTCGCCGTCCTGAACCACGTACTCTTTTCCCTCCGTCCGTAGCTTGCCCAATTCTCTCGCCCTCGCAAACGATCCGGCGGCTACTAAATCGTCGTAAGCAACGCATTCCGCCGATATGAAGCTCTTCTCAAAATCGGAGTGAATCACGCCCGCTGCCCGCGGAGCTTTATCGCCGGCATGAATCGTCCACGCGCGCGTCTCCTTCTCTCCCGTGGTTAGGTAAGTGCGCAGGCCCAAGAGATGATAGGCCTCGCGGATCAGCGTTCCGGACCCGGTCTCCTTGACACCCAACGCCGAAAGATATTCTTCGCGCTCCTCTTGGGACAGCATCACCAGTTCCGATTCGATTTCGGCCGAGACCACCACCGCACTGGTGTCGTGATGTTCCTTGACGTATGCCCGAACTTGCCGCACAAAGGAGTTGTCATCGGCATGCGCCAGATCTTCTTCGGCCACATTGCAGGCGAACAGCGTGGGCTTGGCGGTCAGCAGAAAAAATCCCTTCACAGCCGCTGCCTCTTCCGCCGACAGATCCAAGGTAGCGATCGTCTTGCCCTGGTTCAGGTGCGCATCCAATTTCTCCAGCAGCTCCAGCTCCGCGATCACTTTCTTATCGCCGCTTTTGGCTGCCTTCTGCTGCTTGGTTTTCCGCTTCTCGACCGATTCCAAATCGGCCAGCACCAATTCCGTATTCACCACGTCAATGTCGCGCACGGGATCTACCGTATCCATCACGTGCTCGATGTTTGCATTCTCAAAGCAGCGCACAACCTGGATAATGGCGTCCACTTCGCGGATGTGGCCCAAAAACTGGTTGCCGAGTCCTTCCCCCGTGCTCGCTCCCTTAACCAATCCCGCGATATCGACAAATTCAAACACCGCCGGTATAATTTTCTGCGAATTGCTCAGCTTGGACAAAACTTCCAGTCGTTCGTCCGGAACCGTCACCACGCCCGTATTTGGGTCGATCGTACAGAAACGATAGTTCGCCGCCATCGCCTTGCGCGTTTGCGTCACGGCATTGAATAGCGTGCTCTTCCCGACATTGGGAAGCCCCACAATTCCAGCTCTTAACATTCCTTCCTATCTTCGCGTACGCTTGGATGTGATCATAAAAGTGTGGAATTCGACGCCGAACTGGATCGCGTCCTGCCTCCGGACATCCCCAACCGCGAGTGCTTGATCCGGAAGGCCGCCCGCCATTTGCAGTTGATCGCGGCAGCGAACGAAACCATGAACCTCACGCGGATCATGAGTCCGCATGAGGCGGCCATCAAGCACGTTTATGATTCGGTCGCGCCATGGCGCTTCTTCAGCGACGCCGCCCGCGTTATCGATGTGGGCACCGGCGCCGGTTTTCCCGGAATCCCGCTCTCGATCGTCCTGCCGGGCGTCCAATTCCTGCTCATCGAATCCGTCCAGAAGAAGGCCCGTTTCGTCGATGCCGCGGCCGACGAACTCGATCTTCACAATGTTCGCGTCATACCCGAACGCGCCGAAACCGTCTCTCCAAACAGCCACGTGGCCCTTTTCACCGCGCGCGCCGTGGCGCCCATCACGCGTTTGGTTCCCCTCTTTGGCAGGGCCTTCAAGCGCGGAGCGCGCATGCTGCTGTATAAAGGACCGGATGTGGAAAGCGAACTGGCCGAAGCCGCTCCGGAACTCAAGCGATTGCGCATTACCGGCGAAGTGCTCCATCGCTACGAATTACCGGGCCAACTGGGTGCCCGCACTTTGGTGGCCCTGGAATCGCCCGTTCGCGGAAGGCCGCTATCTGCCTCGGCGGGGATGGTTTAGAAGCAGTTCGTACAATGCGAGCTTCAAAATGAAAGTCTCACAGTCACTGGTAATGCTCTCAACTTGAAGAGAACGAGGCGCCGTGGTATCTACATCCTGGAGAGGCGTTCATGTCCATACGCCCTGTAAGGTTCCCCGCTCTTATATTTCTCGCCTGTGTGTGGAGCTTTCTGCCATCTCTGGCGCAAGCCGATATCATCGTCACAAGCGCATCCGGATATGTGGACTACGCCGATGATGGTACCTTCGGATACCTCGACGGTCCGGACGCCACCCTCGACCTCGGCAGCGGTCGCGATCCTATTGAGTTCTTCACTGCGCTCGCCGGAGCTCCATTTCAGCCGGATCCCTCCGCATTCGAAATTCCTACGCTCGATGCTGCACCTTTTTCGGTTCTTTCCGGCGACGTTACTGTCGACGGTCAGACCTACGGTGTGGTCTACCGCGGAGACACCGCGAATCTTACCATCTATGGGTCTGTCATAGTACCCACCGGTTATGCTTCCGTCCAACTCGCGGCAGTGTTCGAAGGAGGAGGAGGATCAGGTTGTCTTGACATTGCCGGGTTCTTTAGCTGCTCCCCACCACCGCCAGAGGTCCCCGTTATTGTCGAAGGTGCCTATTTTCTTATTCCTGGAACTCTGACCGTGAACTTCAGCCCCGAACCACCGCAAGCCGGCCCGAACGTGGAGTTTTTTGATGCCGAATTCGATCCTGGCTCCTTCCCCGTGCCAGAGCCTTCGTCTGCGCTACTCGTACTCTTCGCATTAACGGCCGCCGCGATCTGGCGATTGTACGCGCAAAGGCGTGCGGCGATGATTTGAAACGAGCCAGCCGAAGCAGGACCGTCGCCCCACACCGGCTACACCACATTCACCTGATTCCACGGGATATCGTGGAAAGCATTAATGACATCGGCCCAACAGCATAGTAATTCAGAATACACTCGGCAGGTTGCTCCTCTATTCCGTTTGGTAATTTCACCGCAATACTTTGAAAACAAAGGTAGTTCCTCTTAGCTGAACGCTGAATGCTGATCGCTCGCGGCCCCCGCGCCGCCGATGACAAAACTCCCAAAAAACATTTCTCCCTCCATTTCAATTGCTTAGCCCCATTTCGCGGCCGCCGGCGCCACGCCGCCGCGCGACACTTGCCCTCAAGAGGCACCCATGGCCGAAAAGCTCCTCAACGACATCCCGCGAGCCACGCTCACCAGCCTCAACACCATCAAGCATGGCTGCCGCTCAAAACAGCTTCTCCTTCCGCACGAAGATCCCAACGAGTGGATCAAAATGCGCGAAATGTACATGGAGGAGTTCCAACCTCAAACGGCGTTCCTCGAAGAATTGCTCGAAGAAGCCGTCAAGGCGCACTGGATATACAAACGCACTCAACACCGCCTATACCTGGTCCAGTTCGATCTGCCCGAAGATCCCCGTCTCTGGAGGCCGGAAGATCATCACCAAATCGCCTTGTTTACGCGCTATCAAACCGCCGCCGAGCGCACCTATCACCGCGCCTTAGCGAGGCTTCGCAGTTATCACAAAGATCAGGTTCGGAAAGACCAGATCGTCAAAGAAGAAGGGAAAAAAGAAGATATGAAGGCTGCAAGAGCTCCAAAACAGGCTCACGAAGAGCCCGTCGTCATGGAGCAGTGGGTGGAAATCCGGCGCATCGACAACAAAGTCGTGACGCAATTCTTTCCGCCCAACGACGAACTGGAACAAATGATCAACGAGGCGGAACCGAGGCCGACACTGGTCTACCGGCGATTATTCTTCCCCGATGGTGTTCCGGCGCAATATCAATGGACGCGGCCGCGCAAAGGCCAAGCAACCAATGGCGGCTTGGCGATGCAGCGCATGACCGTCGAAACCTGGCGGAGCCTGCGCGCCAAGGAACGGGAATCCGGCCTAGCCGAGAGCACCGGCCAAGTCACCTTGCGCGACTGGCGCGACGGCGAAGCCGCCGACATCTAAACTAATTGGCGATCCCGTAACCCGCAAATCGGCAGCCCACGCCGGGCGATTTCGACTCGGCGAAGCTGAAATCGCGATTGATTGCGGCCTTGGTGGCCAAGCCATCATATAAGATCTGTGATACAGAAAGCTATTTGCATATGAACCGCAGAAAATTACTGAAGACACTTCCGGCGCTGGCAGTTGCTCAAGGCCTTTCAGTTGACGCCAAAACAGTCCATTCACGCCTTCACGCGGGCGTCGTGGCGTATTCGTTCCGCAAGCTCCTGGCGGACAAGACGATGACCTATGACGACTTGATTCACTTGGTATCCGATTCCGGATTGGACGGCATCGATACGACCGCTTACTGGTTCCCGAATACTTCACCGGCATTTGTCGGCGGGTTGCGGACCACGGCCTATCGAAACGGGATTCAACTCTACAGCCTCGCGGTTCGTGTGCGGCTCTGCCAACCTACGCCCGAATTGCAGGCAGCCGAAGTGGAGAACTGCAAAAATTGGGTCGACGTGGCCGAGCGCATCGGCGCAGGGCATGTTCGTGTTTTCGGCGGGGCCATTCCCAAAGGCGCATCCGAACAACAAGCCATCGCCTGGGCCGTGGAGGTTTTGAAGCGATCCGCGGAATACGCCGGGAGCAAAGGCATCATTCTCGGAGTGGAAGACGATGGCGGCCTGACCACCACGGCGGAACCCACGGTTGCCATCGTCAAACAAGCGGACACGCCGTTTGCGGGCATCAATCTGGACACCGGCAATTTTCCCAAGAACGGCTATGCGCAGGTGGCGCTGTGCATTCCGTATGCAACCAATGTGCACTTCAAGGTCGATATCTCCGACGAAAACGGAAACAAGGAAAGAGCTGACTGGCCGCGACTGGCCGGCATGTTCCGGAGCGGCGGATACAAGGGTTTTCTATCGCTTGAGTACGAAGAAGCGGGCGACGCGAGAAGCGTTGTGCCGCCTTTGCTCACCGAATTGAAGAGCGTGGTGTGATCCATTCAGCGCCATGTTTCATCCGAATGCCCAGGGTCACGATGGCAAATGTGAACACGGTTGTACGATCAAGGCAATCGAGCACATTCCGAGAAGGCATCCAACCCGCGGAAAGTCCGGATCGGTGTTTGGATTCGTAATCGTAGTCATTCCGGTCAGTAACAGCGTACCGCCAGTCGACGGGCCCGACTTTCCGCTGGCTACGAAATAGGGGAACGAACCGCCAGAGCCGCTGAGGTAATTGATATACAGCCGCTGATCGTTGCCCCGCACTACGGGAACGCACGTTTGAGGCAACGGGCAGAGTTGGTCCGGCAGGCTTGCGATACCTAGCTGATTCTTCACTTCGGTCCACTTTGTGTATGAGCGCGCCGGGCAAGGACTCGACACGCGCGCAACTGCGGCTGGCCGTAGCAGGCTACTCACAATCAATTACGCGGAAATAAGTTAGGTTTTGTGACAGGTGTCTAATGATTTGATAGATTTTTTCCGCATTCGGCGGAAGGCTACGCAACTTACACAGAAAACGGCCAACAGCCGGACACGCCGCTCCAACGATAATGCCAAGGGATAGCGGGCGAGCCCTTTCGTGAAATGACCCAGGACTCGGGCGTTGAATCGCGGAACCAGTTTTCGGGAACCGAGGTGAGATCTCTCGACGCAGCCACATGAAAAGCCTGCTTGATAGCTTCGCGCTGGGGACTGCCGGTGGCGGCAGGGTCGGGTGAGACGAAGAGCGCCGCGCCGCTGGTCGAGACGAGATGGAGCCACTGTCGATTCAGCTCCCAGGGAATTTCGGGCGTGACGCCAACGCAATCGGGGTCCATTGCGAAGAACGTTTTGTTTTGCGGAAGCCGGTAGGCGATGGTGTTCACGCCCATGCGCCGGGTTCGTTCCCATTCACGGCCGCTGGTGTCGTCGCCGGTGCGCTGGGCCTCGAATATTCCAGCGCCTAAGTGTCCGATGGTATTGCAGCCAATGAGAAGAACGCTCTCACCCGCGGCTTGGCGGAGAGCGCGATAGAACGCGAGAATAACCTCGGCATTGGTGCGGGAACGGTCATTGAGATGCCATCCGGAGAATACCGGATCGGATCCCATGTCCTTGCCCCACTTTCCCAACAGATCGTAAGTGGAAAAATCATGTTTGATCAGTTCATAGCCCCAGCCGGCAGGAGTTCTTACTTTTTCGGTAATTAGGTTAAGCGCTTCGGGGATGGTGGGATCGAACGCTAATTCTCGCGCGCGTTCCGAGAGTTTGCCGAAGCGGGCGGCGGGCAGCACGAGATTGGGAGCGGCGTCCCCAGGCGCTTCGAGTGGCCGAATCCAGAGGCCCGGGCGAACTCGGTTCGCTTTGATCTGGCGGGCCAATTCCGGCATATCCGGGAATGTTGGGGAGCCGTTCTTCCAGCCCATGTCGATCACGGTAAACGGGCGAACACGATTGTCTTGAGACAATTCCGCCATCAAGGCTGCGTCGCGCAAGGTTTGGGTTGCACTGTTCTTGCCATAAGCGTAGTACCAATCGTTACTGCCGTAGAGAGGAGCGGCGGGGAGCCTGGGATGTGAGCAAAGAGCGCGGCAGAAGGCGGTTGCCGCTTCCATAGGCTTCTCGACGGGCGAGCCTTGGCGGGTAATTACGGTGGCGGCAAGAAGTTCGCGGTCGCCCAATTGCACGCCGGAGCCGCCGTTCGAAACGTCAAGCCAGAGCGAAACACCGTCGGCGTCGAGTTGCCAGAAGCAGAGCGCGGCTGCTTGGGTCCGGACTCCGTAACCGTGGAGTGCGCCGCCAGCATAGGCGAAGAAATACCATGGCATCACGCGTTCCGGGACAATTGAGCGCCAGGCAAGCTCGCCATAGCTTCGTTCCCAAGCATCGCCCAGTAAGAGAGGATCGCCAGCTATCGTGATGTTCCATCGGAGATGAATGCGCGTAGGTTCAAAGCCCGGCGCGGCGATTCGGATGGGAAGTCCCGAAGGGTCTGGCTCCGCGTGGACGGAGATGCCTTGGGCGCTCCAATGAGTCCCAGAACGCGAGAGTGGAAGCGTTTGAGCGGACGAATAAGCAGCAGCATAATCGGGATTACGGAGCAAATCGAGGAACCCGGATGAGGAAGCGGCGCTGGGTGCATTCGTTTCGGCGTCGGCTTGGGCAATCGAGGCAAGAGAAAGCGCTCCGCTGAGCATCGACCGGCGAGAAATCATAACGACTTGATTCTATGTGAGGGGATTTTCTTCACCACGTCGCCTTCGTGGATAGAGCCGGCACCAGGAACCCGGCATCGACTAAAAAAGGTTGCTTGTTTCGGGTTTCTCTTCCCCGCCGAGGGCTGTGCATTTCTGTCTGCATATACTCAAAAGGACAAGAGTCATTTATTCATGTCCCAGATCCCAAATCGATTTAGCTCCCGTATAACTCAGCCCCCGGCGCAAGGGGCGTCACAAGCCATGCTCTATGCGACCGGCTTGAGCGAAGAAGATATGTCGAAGCCGCAGGTGGGCATTGCCAGTGTTTGGTATGAGGGCAATCCTTGCAACCAGCATTTATTGGCGTTGGCAGAGAAGGTTAAAGAAGGCGTCGAGTCCGCCGGAATGGTCGGCATGCGGTTCAACACTATCGGCGTCAGCGATGGGATCTCGATGGGTACCGAAGGGATGAGTTTTTCATTGCAATCACGCGACCTCATCGCCGATTCCATTGAGACCGTGATGAGCGCGCAGTGGTATGACGGCAACATCTCGCTACCCGGATGCGATAAGAACATGCCAGGCTGCTTGATGGCGATGGGCAGGCTGAATCGGCCTTCCTTGATGGTCTATGGCGGCACGATTCGCGCCGGACATGAGAATGGCAAGGTCCTGGATATCGTCTCAGCGTTTCAAAGCTACGGCGAATATGTCGCGGGCAAAATCGACGATTCCGAACGCCGGCGAATTGTACGTCACTCCTGCCCGGGCGCCGGCGCTTGCGGCGGCATGTACACCGCAAACACGATGGCATCGGCTATTGAGGCGCTGGGAATGTCGCTGCCTTACAGTTCCTCAACGCCCGCAGAAGATCCGTTGAAGCTGGACGAGTGCGTACGAGCGGGTCGCGCCATTCGACGTCTGTTGGAGATCGACCTGAAGCCACGCGACATCATGACGCGGGCGGCGTTTGAGAACGCAATGGTGATGGTAACGGCGCTGGGCGGATCGACGAATGCCGTGCTGCACCTGATTGCGATGGCGCGGGCAGTGAACGTGCCGCTGACCATTGACGATTTTCAGAACGTAAGCAATCGCGTGCCGCTCCTGGCCGATTTCAAGCCGAGCGGGAAATATGTGATGGAGGATCTGCAAGGCGTGGGCGGCATTCCGGCGGTGATGAAGCTGCTGCTGGAAGCGGGGCTTATGAATGGCGACTGCTTGACCGTGACGGGACAAACGGTGGCAGAGAACCTAAAGGATCTGCCTGGGTTGGCAGCGGGACAGCAGATTGTGCGTCCCTTATCCGATCCCATCAAACCGTCCGGGCACCTGCAGATCCTGAAAGGAAATGTTGCTCCCGAAGGCGCTGTGGCCAAGATTACCGGAAAAGAAGGGCTGATCTTCTCAGGCCCGGCCAGGATCTACGATTCCGAGGAAGACATGCTGCACGCGGTAGAACGGCACGAGATCCAAAAGGGCGATGTGATTGTAATTCGCTATGAAGGGCCCAAGGGCGGACCGGGCATGCCGGAGATGCTGACGCCCACTTCGGCGATCGTCGGCGCGGGGTTAGGTAAAGACGTGGCGATGATCACGGATGGGCGCTTTTCCGGAGGATCGCATGGCTTCATCGTCGGGCATGTGACGCCGGAGGCGCAGGAAGGCGGCCCGATTGCGTTGCTACAGAACGGCGACCGTATCACGATCGACGCGGAGAAGAATTTCCTGTCGGCGGAAGTCAGCGAGCAGGAATGGGAAGTGCGGCTGAAAGCATGGACCATGCCGTCCTATAAGTCGACGCGCGGCACATTGGCAAAATATATACGGCTAGTGAAAAGCGCCAGCAACGGCTGCGTAACGGACGAATAGATTTGCTGGCACAGCTTAGCGATAACCGCCGTCGCACGCGACCACTTGCAGTTTGTTCGTCGCGGTCGCGTCTACGATATAGCGTCTGATTTCATCGCCCTGCAGCACTTCGATGCCGTCGCCGGTGGCTAGGTAAAGTGCATCGCCCCAACGGACAATCTGGTCCCGGTTCTACGATTTGAGTTCGTCGATTCTTGATCTTTTCTTGACGCTCACGAGCCGAAGAATTTCGTCTTTTCTGAGTATACGGGTCCCGAACCAGACTGGTTCTCAAGAAAGATCCGCAAGAAGGAGATGAATGAATGACTATTTCGATAGGTCGCGTAATTAGTTTGGCTGCGGTCGCGGCGTTTACCACTACGGGGCTTGTGGAAGCCGCGGAGCAAGCTGCGTTCCATCTGCCGGTAGCGGCGCATTGGGGTCAGGTATTGCTGCAGCCTGGAGATTACAAAATGTATTTGCCTGAACTTTCCACCGGAGACCTAGAGATCCTCGTTAAAGGCGCAGACAAGGCCGCTTTTGAAAGGCCGCTTGTAGCGGTTACCCACAATGTCTCGGCCTCAAGCTATCTGAAACTGCGGAAGGTTGACGGTAACTACTTCGTACGCGAGTTCTCATTCGGACCATCCGGCGAAAGCTTTACATTTCCGATACCGAAAGCACGTTATCGCGAGCAAATGACAATGCGCGGGGACACGAGCGTTACTGTTGCTGCTCGGTAAGTACATCGTTTCGGAAATACAGTCCCGTATTCGCACGCACGACATGATCGCTTTCTATTCCTATAATGAAGGCTCATGCCCGTAAATCTCGTATGTTTTTCGCCGGAGTGCGGTCAAAAATATGCCACCAACGAAGTCCTGTATCAGTGCCCACGATGTGGCGGGTTGCTGGAGCTGCGATATGAGTATGACGCCGCAGCGGTCCCCAGCTGGAAGAAGACTTGGCGCGAGCGGCGAATGGACAATTCGCCCATCAATCAGAGCGGCGTTTGGCGGTATCGCGAGATGCTGCCCTTTGACGCCGAGGTGAGCGCAGTCACTTTGCGGGAAGGCAACACGCCGCTGCTCGAATCGCAGGTTACATCGGCCTATGCGGGACTGGATCGATTGGTGTTCAAGCATCAGGGATTCAATCCGACCGGATCGTTCAAGGATAACGGGATGACCTGCGGGGTTACGCAGGCGCGATTGCTGGGAAAGCGCGTGGTCGCTTGCGTATCCACGGGCAACACGTCGGCATCGATGGCAGCGTATGCGAGCGCGGCCGGATTGAAAGCGGTCATCTTTCTACCGCAGGGAAACATCTCCTTCGGAAAACTGGCGCAGGCGTTGGAGTATGGAGCGCTGACCTTGCAAGTCGAAGCAAACTTCGACGAAATTCTCGCGCTAGTGCGCCAGGTGGCGGACTGCTCGGGCGTTTACCTGTTGAATTCCATTAATCCGTTCCGCATCGAAGGCCAAAAGACTATGGCTATCGAGATGGCGGATCAATTGGACTGGCGCGTGCCGGACTGGGTAGTGATGCCAGGCGGCAATCTGGGCAATACAGCCGCGTTTGGAAAGGGATTTCTGGAGCTCTATGAGGCGGGATTGATTGACCGCTTACCGCGTATTGCCGTGATACAAGCGCAGGGCGCCGCTCCATTCTTCGATTATGTGCGCGGAGGCTACGACCGTTTCGAAGCCGTGCGTAAACCGGAGACCTTGGCAACGGCAATCCGCATCGGCGATCCGGTTTCCTGGCCCAAGGCAGAAGCCGTGGTGCGGAAAACGGCAGGCGCGGTAGAGACGGTGAGCGAGCAGGAGATTGCGGACGCGAAGGCAGTCATCGGACGGAGTGGAATTGGATGTGAACCGGCTTCGGCGGCGACCTTGGCGGGAATTCGGAAGATGACCGCGGCGGGAATCATTCAGCGAGACGAGAGCGTGATCGCCATCCTAACGGGCAACGTGCTGAAAGATCCGGATTACATCTACCGGTATCACATGGGGGAGCTGAAGTCGCCGGCAGGGGACGCCATTGCTTCCAGTTACGGAAATCGGCCTCAAGTTGTCGAGAGCGAAGCAAACGCGATTATAAACCTACTGCAGTCGTTGTGAGAAATTACCAGCGATTCCGGCTGCCGCCGAAATCGCGTTGTCCGCGTCCGGCGCCGGCATTGCCACCTGAGGCACGCTCGCGGCGCTCCGGAGGACGAGCTTCATTCACCACCAACGCGCGGCCCATTAATGCGCGACCGTTACACGTTTGGACGGCCTGGGTCGCGAGCGCGTCGTCGCCGATTTCGACAAAACCAAATCCACGCGCTTCACCGCTGAACCTGTCGCGGAGAATATTCACGCTATCGACATGAATACCCGCCTCTTCAAAGAACGATTGCAAATCGGCTTCGGTAGCCTTGTAGGGCAAATTCCCCACGAAAAGCTTAATCACTTATACTCTCCTAACTGTTGTTCGGACATGCAAGGCGCGCCTGGGGGTTGTCACTAGACGGGAGGTCAATCCTGGAATACCGAGAACTCCAAACCTACATGAATTATGGTCCCACAAAAGCGCAGTTTGTTGAATAGGAAAGTGGGACCGCGAAAATTGCTAGACGGATTGTCAAACCGCGCGTTAGGCATTCGAGCCATCGGTTGTATTGTTACCGGGGTGTAATAATGCCACCCAATTTGTCCTGTTCGCTAGAGGCTAATCGCGGGGTGCGAACCGAATAGGCTTCGAGATATTTGAGGCCGGAACCGGTGTTGTAAACGGCAATTTTCTCGTTAGCGTCGAGAAATCCCGAGCGCAGCAGATGGCGTACGGCTGCAATACAGGCACCACCTTCGGGAGCTGCGAAAATGCCTTCACATTTGGCAAGCAGCAGCGCGGCATCGATCATTTCACTGTCGGGTATGGAGATAGCGGTACCGCCGCTTTCGCGGAGTGCCTGCAGCACAAGAGCGTCGCCGAGAGGTTTGGGTACGCGCAGGCCACTGGCCACGGTGTGGGCATCTTTCCAGAATTCACTGACAGCGGCGCCCTGCTCGAAAGCGCGTGTGATCGGCTGACACCCCTCCGATTGCACCGCGATCATTTTGGGGCGATGCGAACCGATCCAACCCAGCCGCTCTAATTCGTGAAAAGCTTTCCACATACCGATGAGGCCAACACCACCGCCGCAGGGATACAGGATGGTATCGGGGAGTTCCCAATTCATCTGCTCGGCTATCTCGTAGCCCATCGTCTTTTTGCCTTCTACGCGATAGGGCTCCTTGAGCGTGCTGACTTCAAACCAGCCCTCCTGTTGCTTGCGCTCGGCCACGATGCGGGCGCAATCACTGATGAGGCCCTCTACCAGCGTGACATGGGCTCCAAACGCCTTGCACTCAATGAAGTTGGATTGGGGAACGTCGCTGGGCATGAAAATATGCGCTTCGAGCCCGGCCGCCGCCGCATAAGCAGCTAAGGCGCTGGCGGCATTCCCCGCGGAGGGGATCGCGAGCTTCCGAAGGCCGAACTTCCTGGCCATAGTCACCGCGCAGGATAATCCGCGGGCTTTAAAGGAATCGGTAGGATTGCGGCCTTCGTCCTTGACCCATAGGTTCTTCGCCCCCATTTCGCCGCCCAGGACTCGGGTTCGGACCAGCGGCGTCCAGCCTTCGGTGAGTGTGACGGCCTCGTCTGCTTCCGCCGGCAACACGGGAGCGTATCGCCACATAGAGCAGGCCGCGGAGGCGAGATCATGCTTGGTCCACGAACGGGCGACCGATTCAAGGTCATATTCGACCAAAAGCGGGCCGCCGCAATCGCAGAGATTCCAGGGCTTGCCGGATTCAAAATGTTTACGGCAACGACTACACACCAACTCTGTAGGATTTCCCATACTTGTTGAGTACATGGTACCGTTTAACCGGTTCACCTGGAAAAAAGTACCGATTTTGGCCAGTTTCATGAAACTTTCGTAGCTTCGAAGGGATTAACTTATGTAAGATTGGAGCAGGTTGGCATAGTGCATTCTGAGGAATTCGTACAGTACCCATTGAGCCGCGACGAGCATGCCGCGATGGTCAGATGCGTCGCAGCGATCCGGAGACAGTTGCAGGATGTTTCCGATCTCTTCGTTGCCCGGTATGGGAAAAACAGCAGCATCGCTGAGATTGCTGAGAAGAGTTTGGTATGCTCGACGTTGCTCGAACATGAGTTGGTGGTTCTCGAAGGCGATATACCGCTGCCCGATTCGAAGCTCGCAGACCTGGCGAGTGCGGCCTATTAACGGCTTCTTTTTCATCATTTTGACGCTGGGCGCATTTTTTAGCGCCGGGCAGTGCTGTTGCGCGAAAGAATTGATTTCACTCAAGAGCGGATTTCAGATCGAAGCCGATTCATATCAAGAGATTGACGGCGTTATTACACTGCAGTTGGCTGCGGGTACGTTGCAGTTTCAATCGAGCGAGGTAGCGGGCATTGAAACCGTGCCGGATATTCCGGCTCCAGTTCAATCAGCCTCGCCCGTTATTCAGCGGCCGACGCCGGAAGAGGTTATCCGGAGAGCCAGCGAATCTCAGGGAACGGCCATCGAATTTACCGAGTTGGTGCTGAGCGTGGCCAAGGTGGAATCAGGACTGAAGCAGGCCGCAGTATCCCCAAGGGGCGCCGAAGGCCTAATGCAACTGATGCCGCAAACCGCTGCCATGCTGGGCGTAGATGGCCGGAAGGCAGAGCAAAACGCCCTGGGCGGAGCAACCTATTTACGCGAATTACTGGACCGTTATCGCGACAATGCGGTGCTGGCGCTGGCGGCCTACAATGCTGGTCCCGCGGCGGTTCAGAAATATGGCGGCGTCCCTCCGTATCAGGAGACCCAGCAATATATCGAACGTGTTTTGCGGGAATATTCGCGGCTGGAGCAGCAGCGGCGCTTGCACAAGTAATATCGGGTGTCAGTAAGCCCAGCGCCATAAGTTCGCGGCGGATGTATAGCCCGCGCCGACGGCTGCGAACAGGACCAGATCGCCTTTCTTCAAGCGGCCTTCGGCCAAGGCATCACGGGTGGCCAGCGGAATAGTGGCGCCCGTCGTGTTCCCATATTTGTCGATATTGACGACGTAGCGATCCTCTGGGAGGCCGAGACGTTCGGCGGTGGCCGTAATGATTCGCTTATTGGCCTGGTGCGGGATGAGCAATCGAACATCGCTGGGCGAAAGGCCATGTTTTTGCAGCAGATCCTCGCACACCTCTTGCATTTTGCGAACGGCGTATTTAAATACATTCTGACCATCCTGCTTGACATAGTGCAGCCGTTGGGCCACGGTTTCCTCGGAGGCCGGCAAGCGGCTGCCGCCGGCGGGCATTTTCAGGAAGTCCCCGCCGGCACCGTCAATCTGATTCAGGTGCCCGACGAATCCTTCGTTCGGATCGTCGGACGCCTCAACCAGAAATGCGCCCGCGGCATCTCCGAATAGTATGCACGTGCCACGATCGGTGTAGTCGAGAATGCGGGACATTGTGTCTGCGCCGATTACGAGAACCTTTTGGTGCGTCCCGGCCATGACGAAGTGGGCGGCGGTGGTGAGGCCATACACAAACCCGGAGCAGGCGGCTACCAGATCGAATCCCCATGCGTGAGTTGCACCAATGCGTTCCTGAACGAGGCAAGCGGTGGCAGGAAACAGCATGTCCGGGGTGACGGTGCAGACGATGATGGCATCGAGATCTGCTGCGGGGATACCACGCGCGGCGAGCGCGCATCTCGCGGCGGCGACTGCCATGTCCGAGGTAGCCATTTCCGGGTCGGCGATATGGCGCTCCCGGATTCCGGTACGCTCCACAATCCAGCGATCATTAGTGTCGACGATCTTGGTCAGATCTTCGTTGGTCAACACATTCGGCGGGACAAAACAGCCCACGGCGCCGATTTTGGCAGTTGGCAAGAGACTCTCCTCCAGAGAATGGGAGCGGTGAGCGTAAGTAGCGCCGCACCGCGAATTTACCATGGTACAGTTGGGGGAAATGCAAGTCGAGAGCGCCTTGTTTTTTGAGACTCCAGAAGAGCTGTATGCCCGAGTTTTCCGCGCTCTAAAGCCCCGCACGCCAGTTCCACGGATTACAGTTCGTTTTCGCCGATACGCCAACGCGAATGCGCGAATTCGCTTGAACGCGGGAGAGCTTTCTGTGTATATCAGCGATTTGCTTGAAGGAGCTCCGGCGCCGATCCAGGAAGCCCTGGCGAGTATTCTAATTAGCAAATTATTTCGGAAGCGGCCTGAGCCGGCAACTTTGGCTCGCTATCGGCGTTATTTAAACCGCTCCGACATGCGCCGCGTGCTGCATCTGGTAAAGCAGGAGCGAGGCCGAAAACTATTTCGGGAGCCGAAGGGCAAGGTTTACGATTTAACCGAACTATTTGAAGAGCTGAATTGGAAATATTTCCACGGGTTGCTTGGTCAGCCGCGGCTTGGCTGGAGCTTGCGGCCGTCACGGACTACGCTGGGGCATTTTGACCCGTCGCACAACGCGATCGTTCTCAGCCGACTACTCGATTCCGTCAAGGCACCGGAAATTGTTGTGAAGTACGTGATGTTTCACGAGATGTTGCATTTAAAATTCCCGACGGAACACCGGGGATACCGCCGGTGCGTGCACACCAAAGACTTCAAGGAGGCGGAGCGAGTGTTTGACGGCTATGAAGAGGCCAAAAAAGCGTTGAATCGATTTGTCGATGAGACGAGGCTAACGGATTAAAAAATCGCCGAAATCAGGCTACAGACTGCTCTGCGGATAGGACGAGCAACTGACTGTTCATCTCTTCGAGCTGCTGGAGCAGGCCGCGCACTTCGAGTGTACGGAGACCAATTAGGCAAAGGAGGTAGCTCGCCTGGGTCCGCACGACAAGAGCGGAGAAACGCAATTTCAGCATCATAAGGCCGGAAAAGGCCTCAGATTGGTCCTGCGGCATGTGCGCCAGAAGAACTCGCGCCGAAAAGTGAAGGCGATTGAAGTCCAGGACCAAGCGCTTCAGATATTGGTGGAAAATGCTCAGACGCTCGCGACGCAGTTTGCGGTAAAGAGAGAGATCAAAACCGGACTGACGGGAAAGAAAGTCAAAATCGCGGTCGTCGAGTAGACCTTCCATAGCAGAATAGGTCGAAACCGAGAAATTTTCAAGCCATTCCGGGGTAATGTCTTCCGGGGTACAGCGCCGAAATAGACCACGTAGGACTGGCAACGAGTAAGCCATGATAGCCACTAGCGAAATCACGGGTATAAGTACGAGGGCAGGTGCCAAAATCGTCTCCGTAGCATTAACGATACCGGAACGCCTGGATCGTTTTCAAGCGGTTCGGTAACTTTTCCAATCAAATAATTAATATTTTTACCAGCGCATCGGCGATCAAGATCACTTTCGGATCTGAATCGCTTCTAAAGGAGACTCATCGGGCAATTGATTCAATTTGTTAGAGGAAAAAAACGACTTCAGCGCCGGGCTGCGCGGAGGAGCTGCGTGTTGAGAGCTTCCAATTGGCCCATGAGGCGTTCGCGATCCTTGAACGCGGGCTGAGCACGGAGGCTCACGGGGACCTTCTCGCCGGCCTTCGAAAGAAAGCAGCTCAGAAAAAGAAAGCACATGGTTTGGAGCCAAACGCCAATCAGGCTCAGCAATTGGAACCGGTCTACATTTACGCCCGATCCCTGACTGTGTGAAAGATAGGCACGAGCCAGATCGACGACCGTATTGAAACCGAAGAAGAAGACGAAGCTGAGGCTGAACGCCGCCAAATTGCGAGGAATCTCTACGGGAAAGCGGAACAGAAAGCCGAGGACCGCAAGCAATACGATGAGGACAGTGGAAGAGATTGCCCTATCGAGAACTAAGCCGACTCCTTCTAAGCCCCTGACACCGCCCACGGCATATTCGTTCTGGGCTGAGAGAAGACTAATGATGGTGGCCAACCCAAACATCCAGAACATAAGCCGCCGCGAAAATTTCAGAATGCCGGGCAAACGCAACAGTACGGCTTCGAGCAGTTCATAGGCCATCCAAACGTAAACCACCCACGTCAAAAATTGCAGCCCAAACCAAATAACCACATAATTGGACAGCAGAGGCGAAGTGAAAATAAGCCTCACGTAAAAGATGGCCCAAGCGGCCAACGCTACCATGAGGTATGCGGAAAACATCCGGTACACGTGACGCAGCCGGAGGTAAGCCAACCGCGCAATCAAGACCGCGCAACTCAGTACGTTTAGCAGATAGGCGAACTCGTACGAGGTGGTCATTGCTCATTCGAATGGTAAATCACGCAGGCAGTGTGAGTAAAGCCTCGTGTCGGGTCGGTGTTAACCGCAGTGGACCGGCCTCAGCGCGAGCGGGGCTCGCTGGGAAGCCGGGCTACGTTACGCTCTCAGGGGGGAAGCTTAGTAGGGGGCCTGTCCGTTCGGCAGCGGCGGTGGGATGACGCTTGTCAAATAAGGCGCTTGTCCGTTTGGCAATGGCGGCGGAATCACATTCGTAAGATAGGGGGC
Organism: Bryobacteraceae bacterium; assembly: GCA_036272835.1. Taxonomy (GTDB): domain Bacteria; phylum Acidobacteriota; class Terriglobia; order Bryobacterales; family Bryobacteraceae; genus Bog-105. The sequence continues at coordinate 17,918 of DATAXY010000021.1, read as the reverse complement.
CTGTCCGTTCGGCAGCGGCGGTGGGATGACGCTTGTCAAATAAGGTGCTTGTCCGTTCGGTAATGGCGGCGGAATCACATTTGTAAGATAGGGCGCTTGTCCGTTCGGCAGCGGCGGAGGGATGACATTTGTCAAATAAGGCGCCTGTCCGTTCGGCAATGGCGGCGGAATCACATTTGTTAAATATGGCGCGCTTCCGTCTGGCAACGGCGGCGGAATCACCGAACTGTATAATTGTGTGCTGGTGGATGGCACCACGGCTGCACTCATTAATGGAGCGGCACAGAGAGCCGCGATTAAAACCGATCCAGCAAAAAACTTTTTCATTCTGAACCCCAATTTGCCTAAAAAATGTTTTCTTATAACTGCGTGCTTACAATGGCTAAGGTAGCTTAGGCCCTTATTCTACTGTGGTTTACGCGGAACGTTTTCCGTTAACGGAACGCTCTAGTCCTGCCGGTACCGAAGAGCGTTGTGCGGAACTCGCGTCCGTGCAATCATCAAACTACAAGAGATGCTGGGCACCAAATATAGCCGCGAGGAGCAGGAAGCGCTCGATGCGCTCTGGCTCAGCAATCTCTCACACATTAAAACGTTCTATGGTCGCCTTGTATACCTAGCAGGGTTACGTAATCCCGACACCGGCCGGTATGAGCACTATGGCCTGACTCTGAATTCGACAACAGGCTCGGCGCATCGCGCTTTTCGGCGTATTCACGAGACGATTTTCCGCGAGTGGGTGCGGATTTCGCTCGAGCAAAAGAAAGCCGATATCGAGGCCTACATAGCCGCGATCGACCAAGTGAATGTGGCGGAGCTGATTGACGCTTGGTTACGCCTGACTCCCTACAAAAATCTAGTTCCTGCGTCCATTCAGGGGCCTGAGCGGCAGAAGCACGTTTCGGATTTCGAGGCGATACTGGGCTTGCTCAAGAACTTGTATGGCGTCGCTTCCCCTGATCTAACCTCATAGCCACTCCGATTACCTGCCCGATGACATCTACTTCGCTGACCCGGTAGATCTCCGGTGGTGTCTGAGAGGCAGTGTGGGAGTGAGCGATCAGGATATCCTCGATCTCGGAAACCCAGCAACAGCGGAACCCGGCGCGATGTTCGATGAAATAGATGGGACGCTCGAATTCATCGATCCAGCCATTCGCTGCTATTTTCCTTTTGCTTTCATCGATTTGAACGAATGAACCGGGGGGCAGAATGGGATACATCGACCAGTCGGCGGTCCCGATAAAGCCATAGCGCTGCTGGCGTAGATCGAAGCCGGCGAGCAGCTCAGGCACCAGCGGGCCCCAACGTTGCAGGTGGCGGCTGAGGAAAGACGTCCGTGTGAGATCCAGCGAGGGATCGAGATCGAGGGGAAAGCTTTCTTGCGGCACCTCGTGGGCTTCGAACCCGATGGAGTGCGTCTGGTTTACTGGAACTGTGGCGGCATCGGAAGGAAGTTGACCCAAATCGACACCGTACCAACTCAGGACGGTCTTAAAATCGAGCCGGTAGATAGCGCACACTGAATAGAGACGATAGAGGGACGGCAGGGTACCCTTGTTTTCGATATCGGCCAGACGGCTCAATCCGATCGAGAATTCGTCGCTGGCGTGCCGCCGGGATATCTTTTGACTGGCTTCCTCAACATCGCGATATCGTAAGCCCAGGCGCTCGCGGGCACGCCTGAGTTTCTGGCCGGGCATGTTGTTCGGTTCCAATGCCAAAAGAGATACCCTACCTTTCTTTGCAAGTGCTTGAGAAGATTAAACTTTATCCAAAATGGCAAGCCGCTCTCAAGGGCTTATCGGGAGCTATTCTCAATTTTGTTCTGTTTTCGGAACAATTATGGCTCATCGCCGCCTGTGGGAATTGCTGGAACGTTGAAACGCCTCTCACGAACTCGCCATAGGCGATCATGGTACCTTCTGGTAAGCTATTGAAAACAGAGGCGAGAAGCTCTGATTAGAGATTATTCCTAGGCTCTCGTACTCTGGTACGGTTAGTACTTTTACTGCAATAGCCCGGACTCATTCTTATGGCAACTAAGGCTCGAACGACAGTCGCATTCCAGGGAGAATTAGGAGCATTTAGCCACGCGGCGGCGAGGAAATTCCTCGGCGAACACATCCGAATGATCCCGTGCACGCGTTTTGACGACGTATTTCAGACTTTGCGTGAGGATGAAGCGACTCACGCGGTTATTCCAATTGAAAATACTCTTCATGGGAGCGTTCACGAGAATTACGATCACCTTTTGGAATATGACATTCCGATCGTGGGCGAAACGAGCATCCGCATTTCTCACCAACTGATTGCAATGCCTGGCACTCGATTCCGCGATGTGCGGCGGGCATTCTCACATCCGGTGGCAATCAATCAGTGTTTACGTTTTTTTTCGGCGCATAAATCCATCGAACAAGCGCCGTTTTACGACACCGCGGGCAGTGTCAAGATGCTGCGGGAAGAGCGTCCGGCGGGAGCCGCGGCGATTGCCTCCGCCACGGCGGCTGAGATTTACGGGGGGGTGATACTCCGGAGGAATATTGAGGATGACCGGCGAAACTTTACACGATTTTTTCTGTTGACGAAACAGAAAGAGAAGAGTCAGCTCGGCCCCAGAGCGTGGAAAACCTCGCTGGTGTTGTCAACGCCTAATAGATCCGGTTCACTATTTAAAGTGATGGCCAGTTTTGCGCTACGAGACCTTAATCTTACCAAGATTGAGTCTCGCCCGCTGAGAGGAAAACCCTGGGAATACTTGTTTTACATTGACTTAGAGGGGCATCAGGACGAAGAAGCAGTCCGCAATGCATTACGCCAGCTGGGTGAAATTACTAGTTTAACAAAGGTGCTGGGGAGTTATCAAACGCTACCATAGGCAGAATCTCGGGAGCCGGGAGTCAGCTCGGCTTCCAGCGCGAGGCCGTTTGCCGACGCTTGTTCGGGCAGCCGCGGAGGGATATGCGGGCTGCCCGTGTATCGCTATTTGATTGCCTAGATGTCGTAGTAGAGAGCGAACTCGTAGGGATGCGGGCGTAGACGCACGGCTTCGGCTTCCGCCTTGCGCTTGTAGCTGACAAACGTCTCGATCAGCTCCTCGGAGAAGACATCTCCGCGTGTCATGAAGGAGTGGTCTTCCTCAAGGCAGGTCAACGCCTCATCCAGAGTACCGGGCATGGAAGGCACCTTTTTCATCTCTTCGGGTGAGAGATCGTAAATGTCTTTATCAAGCGGGTCGCCCGGATCGGTCTTATTAAGCACGCCATCGAGACCCGCCATCATCATGGCCGAAAACGCCAGGTAGGGGTTGCAGGACGGATCGGGCGGGCGGAACTCGACACGCTTCGCTTTCGGGCTATTGGAGTACATAGGGATGCGGACGGCCGCGGAACGATTACGGCGAGAGTAGGCGAGGTTTACGGGCGCCTCGTAACCCGGGACCAGCCGCTTATAGCTGTTGGTGGTGGGAGCAATGATCGCGGAGAGCGCGCGGGCATGCTTCAAGAGACCGCCGATGTACCACAGCGCGGTTTGGCTCAGGCCCGCATACCCGTCGCCGGCAAACAGCGGCTTGCCATCGGCCCACAGGCTTTGGTGAGTATGCATGCCGCTGCCGTTATCCCCGAAGAGCGGTTTGGGCATGAATGTTACCGTTTTGCCATACTGATAGGCCACGTTCCGCACGATGTACTTGTACAGCATCATGTTATCGGCCGATTTGATGAGCGTGTCGAACTTCTGATCGATTTCACACTGGCCACCGGTCGCCACTTCGTGATGATGGCACTCGATCTCGAGGCCGCACTCGATCATCGTGCTGACCATTTCACTACGAAGGTCCTGGTAATGATCGGTTGGAGGAACCGGGAAGTAGCCCTCTTTATAACGGGGCCGATAGCCGAGATTATTGGATTCTCGACCGGAGTTCCAGCGGCCCTCCTCTGCGTCGATGAAGTAGAAGCCGCTGTGCTGATTCTGGTCGAAGCGAATGTTGTCGAAAACGAAAAACTCGGCTTCGGCCCCGAAATAAGCGGTATCGGCGACACCACTGTTCTTCAGATGAAGCTCTGCCTTGCGGGCGATCCAGCGGGGATCACGGTCATAGTGCTGACGCGTAATGGGATCGATAATATCGCCCAGCATCACCAGCGTTCGCGTTTCCGCGAAGGGATCCTGAAATGCAGTCGTGGTGTCGGGAATGATGAGCATATCGCTCTCATTGATGGCTGCCCAGCCGCGGATGCTGGAACCATCCATGCCGAAGCCGTCCTCTAGGGAATCTTCGCTGAGCTGGCTAATCGGGTAAGTGACGTGCTGGGTGAGGCCGGGCAAATCGGTGAAGCGAAGGTCAAACTGCCTCACCTCGTTCTCTTTGACAAAATCCAGGAGTTCCTTGGGGGTCATGTATTCTCCATGCGCGGGGATGGTGTCGCCGGTAAGGCACGGGCCGTGTTCCGGCAACCGGTGGCGCTAAGGGGCAACTTCTATAACGGTAATACACTCGCCTCTCCAAAACGCAGCGCGCGAAAGGCGAAGGCCTATCGGATTTGCGCAAGGCGGGCCGAATGGTAGGCGAGAAAAGCGACGGCGCCCTCTTTGCCCATGTAGCGCTCCAGTAGCCTCGGGTCCGTTTTGACCAGATCGACCACGATTAAGCCATCAAGCGCATTGGAGAAGTTTGAATCCACATTAAACCCGAGCAATTTCCCACCCAGACGCAAATACTGCTTGAGCAAAATGGGAACACCCTTCTGATCGGTTTCAATATCGGCAATAAAGGCGGAGAGATCCTCGATGTCCCAGGCAACGCTATTTTCCCCGTCGCTATCCCAGCCCTGGATCGGGCGAGTGCGGAGAGGAGATCGGGCGCGGACAAAACGAGCGAGATCCTCGGCCCGGCAATACTCCTTAAGAAAATGAACAATCAACTGGCGAGAGTTGGGATGATATTCGTTGCTGATGCTCACCGGCCCGAATAGGATTTTGTAGCGCGGATTCGACCGCACATACGCCCCGATTCCGCGCCACAGCAACAACAGGGGGGCATAGCTGCGCTGGTATTCGCGGCGGACGAAGGAGCGGCCCATTTCGAGAGCGGGATTAATGCGTTCGAGGAATCCGCGGTGATAGGCGAACAGCGTGCCGGTGTAAAAGCCCTTCTCGCCGAAATTACGAAGGATGAGGTCGGATTGGCCGAGACGGTAGGCTCCCACCACCTCGCGCGCCGTTCGATTCCAGAGGAACAGGTGGAGATAGTAAGTATCGAATTCGTCGAGATCGATCGATTTGCCGGTGCCCTCGCCCGTTTCGCGGAACGTCAACTCGCGCAGGCGGCCTATTTCGCGCACGATGTTGGGGACGCGGTTCGCCTCCGCGAGGTAAACGGCAGTATCGCTCTGTTCGTCGAGCAATGATTCCAGCGGCAGGGCGGCGATTTCCGACTCCATCAACCCGGGATCGGTCGGCTCGACCAGCGCTTGGGGAATTGTCTTTTGCACGGGCGCCGGCGGCCTTCCGGGAATCAGCAAGAATGGCAGAGCGGGTTTGGGCTCGTGATGTTCAGCCAATACATACGTTTTGCGCCGCAGGAACTCGATACGCTCAGCATCGGTTTCAAAGGACTCGATTTTTTTGAATGAGACGGAATTTCCGGCGCGGATGACGAACGTTCTACCGGTCTTGTTGAGGAGTTCGCGGGGCAACAGAGCCGTTCGAAGCCGCGGGTGAAGCAACCCAGCCATCTGAAAGGCGAGACCGTTTCGGCCTTCGAGGAATATGGGGACGACGGGAGCTTTGGCCATAGCGATCAGGCGCGCTACAGTGCGGTTCCAGGCGGGATCGGCCACGCTCCGGCGGCGGATATCAAAGCTGGCCACCTCGCCGGCCGGAAAGACGACCAGCATGCCATCGTTCTTGAGCCATTGGAGAGCCTCGCGCAGCCCATGGCGGTTGGAACGCGTGGCCGAGCCGCCGCCGAAGGGGTCCACCAGAATGAGACGTTCCGCGATTAAGGGAAACTGCCCCAGCAGGGCGTTCGCCATGATGCGAACATCCGGGCGCGCCTGTTCGAGCATGGCTCCCAACATCACCCCATCGATGATTCCGAAAGGATGATTTGCGACCACCACGACCGCGCCAGTCTTTGGGATGCGTTCGGCGTAGGGCGCGGAAATGGTCCATTTGACGTCCAACACGTCCAACACCGACTGGAAGATGGAACCTTGTCCGAGTTGGTTCGACGCGCGCTCGTAGATTTTTTCAAGGGCAGGGATGCCCAGCCATCGCTGAAGCAGGCGAATGCCGACGGAACGCTGTTTGGGATCGAACAGCCCACGACTGGTTCGCAGGGAATCCGTTGTCTGCGACGATGTGTTGGTCCGGAGTTCCGGGCTCATAGGCGCGCTATCACAAAATACTACGGCTGAACGAAATTTCAGTAAACACGACCTTACAATCCAGTTACGGATTTTCATCCGGCCGATTGTGTTGTGGCTATAATCGCCGGAAGAATGGGAAAAAAGATTTGTCTCCGGGCCGTCGCGCTCGGTCTACTGCCGGCGGTTCTGCTGTGGGCGCATGCCGCCGCACCACCGGCTCACCATGCTGCGCCCGCAACACCACCGGTTCCGCTGCCGGCCGAACCAGGTACCTACGCTGTGTTTTATACATCAATGGGCAATATTGTTTGCCGGCTGTTCGTGAAGGACGCTCCGAAAACGGTAGCGAATTTCATTGGACTCGCCTCCGGGGCCAAGCCCTGGAAGGATCCGATCACAGGAAAGACCATGCATAGGCCCCTGTATTCGAACACTACCTTCCACCGGGTCATTCCGAATTTCATGATTCAGGGCGGCGATCCCATTGGAACGGGAATGGGTCAACCCGGGTACCAGTTCGACGATGAAATCAGTTCTAATCACAGCTTCGACAAACCGGGAATTCTGGCAATGGCGAATTCGGGACCAAATACGAATGGGTCGCAGTTCTTCATTACAGTCACTCCACAGCAGAGATTGGACGGCAATTACTCCATTTTTGGCGAGGTTGTTTCTGGGCAGGACGTAGTGGACGCAATCTCGCTAGTGTCGACCGGCGTGAACGATAAGCCGATCACACCAGTGAAACTGATTCGCGTATCGATACGAAGAGTGGCTGACAAAGCCCTCCCTGCGAGTCGACGCTCCGCGTCCGCGCCAGGTCGACTTTAACAGGTATAATTACCTGGAGTTAAAAATAGACTGCGAATAATCTGAAAGCCTTTCCACTATTTTGTAAATATGTTCCAAAAATGCTGGACAAAGCAGTACTAATAATACGATCTTTGGGAAATAATACTGTCTGAACGGAGGGGGAGTGCGTTCTTTAGACGACGGTGGCAATAGGCCACGCGACTTTTTCGCAGCAAATCAAGAACGTTGGTTGGCCGATCTTCAGAAGGATTTGGTTATGGTGGTGGATGTTCGGCCGCCCGAATCGTTTGCCGCCGGGTTTCTCCCGGGCAGTCTGAATGTGCCAGCTCCGAGTTGCTTATCGCCTCTGGCCGGCAGCGCGTTTTTCGAAGACCGCGAGGTGCTGTTTATTGCCGAGGAGGAAGGGACTGTCGTGGAAACGCGCGCGTGGTTCCAGCGATCGGGTCATCCGGCTGGCGTGGGATGGTTTAGCCCGGCGATTCTATCCTTATGGCGGCAAAAAGTGGGTCCTCTCGCCAAAATTGAGGAGATTTCGGCTGACAATCTGGCTGTGCGGATAGCTGCATGGAAGACCTTGGTGCTGGACGTTCGGGGAGGCGAGCAAGACCAGATGGCGCGGATTCCCGAATCAATTCAAATTCCGCTAGAGGAGTTGCTTTCCTCGATTATCGGCCTGCCTCTGGAGACGAATCTTACGGTCGTGTGTGAGACGGGTCAACACTCCTCGCTCGCGGGTAGTCTTCTTTGGCGTTTGGGATATCGCAATCTATCGACGCTGACGGGCGGGATGAAATCCTACGTGCGGCGTGGACTTCGTGTGGTGACGCAAGCCTCAAACCCAGCGCTTTAAGGATTCAGGAGCGCGCCTCGTCATTGCGCTCCTGCCTTCCTGGATGTTGCGCTCGGATCAGTTCGGCCACTTCCAATTCTGGATTTCAGGCTTATCGACCCCTTCGGCATAGGCGTAGTCGATGCTGTCGATAATCTGCCCTTTGAGCCACTCCTTCAGATGGGAGCTTGAATCCTGCAGCTTCGGAACGCGGTCGATTACGTCGATTGCAAGATTGAACCGATCGATCTGGTTCCGGATGGCAAGCTCCAGAGGAGTATTGATGTTCCCCTTCTCTTTATACCCGCGCACATGAATATTGACGTGATTCGTGCGGCGGTATGTGAGCTTGTGGATCAGCCACGGGTAACCATGGAAATTGAAAATGACGGGCTTATCGCGGGTGAACAGCGAATCGAAGTCGCGATCGGATAGGCCGTGCGGGTGTTCTGTGCTCGGTTGAAGGCGGTATAGATCTACGACATTTACGAAACGAATCTTCAGATCCGGGCAATGCTCTCGAAGAATGGCGACGGCGGCCAGCGCCTCCTGCGTCGGAACATCTCCGGCGCACGCCATAACGGCGTCGGGCTCCGTCCCTTTGTCGTTGCTCGCCCATTCCCAGATACCGATGCCTTTGGTGCAATGCACGATGGCGTCACGCATATCCAGGTAGACGAGGTGCTTCTGCTTATCGGAGACGATTACATTAACGTAGTCCTGGCTTCGCAAGCAGTGGTCGGCCACACTCAGCAAGCAGTTCGCATCGGGCGGGAGATATATTCTCGTAATCTCCGCGCTTTTATTGCTGACGACATCGAGAAAACCGGGATCTTCGTGGGTAAATCCATTGTGGTCCTGACGCCAGACGATGGACGTGATCAGGAGATTTAGCGACGAGATGGGCGCACGCCAGCCGACTTCCAGCTTCGACTTCTCCAGCCACTTGGCGTGCTGGTTATACATGGAGTCGATAATGTGAACGAAAGCCTCGTAGGTATTAAACAGGCCGTGGCGTCCGGTGAGAAGGTAACCCTCAAGCCAGCCTTCGAGGGTGTGTTCGCTCAGCATCTCCATAACACGGCCGTCGGGAGCGATATCGGTGCCGTCTTTATCTTCAGGCTTTATCTCGGCCAGCCACGTCTTCAGAGTTGCTTGATAGAGATCCTGCAGCCGGTTGGATGCATTCTCGTCCGGGCTGAAGACGCGAAAGCTGCTCATGTTGCGCCGCATTATGTCGCGCAGAAATTTACCGAGCGTTTCCGTCGGCGAGACTTCGGTCTTGCCAGGGCTATCGACTGGTACTGCATAGTCGCGGAAGTCCGGAATGTCCAGCGGTTTGCGAAGCTTTCCTCCGTTCGCATGCGGATTCGCGCTCATGCGCCGGTCTCCCGCCGGGACCAATGCACGTAGTTGCGGCACCGGAGCACCATACTCGTCGAACAATTCTTCGGGCTTATAGCTCTTCATCCACTGCTCGACGATTCGCAAGTGCTCGGGTTTCTCCTTCACATCGAGCACAGGAATTTGGTGGGCTCGCCAAAAGTCTTCGACTTTATGGCCGTCTAGTTCTTTGGGCCCCGTCCATCCCTTGGGCGATCGAAGGATGATCATCGGCCATCTCGGCCGGTTCGGCTTGCCGGAGCTGCGAGCCTCGTGTTGAATCGCACGAATCTGCTGTACACAAGCTTCCACAGTTGCGGCCATCTTCTGGTGCATTTGTTCGGGTATGCTTCCCTCCACGACATACGGCGTCCACCCATATCCAGCGAAAAGATTCTCAAGCTCTTCCGGGCTGATGCGCGCCAGCACCGTAGGGTTAGCGATTTTATATCCGTTCAAATGGAGGATGGGCAAGACAGCGCCGTCCCGGATAGGGTTCAGAAACTTGTTGGAATGCCACGAGGTTGCCAGCGGTCCGGTTTCCGCCTCGCCGTCTCCGACCACCACGTTTACGATTAAATCCGGATTGTCGAATGCAGCGCCAAATGCGTGCGAAATGCTATAACCCAACTCCCCGCCTTCGTGGATCGATCCGGGGACCTCGGGAGTGCAGTGGCTTCCCAACTGGCCAGGAAAAGAAAAAGCGCGAAAGAGCTTGAGCATGCCCACTTCGTCCTGGCTCTTCTCCGGATAGATTTCTGAGTAGGTTCCTTCCAGGTAGCAGTTCGAGATCACCGCCGGCGCGCCGTGCCCTGGACCCGAGACATAGATCATGTTTAAATCGTGCTTCCGAATGGCGCGATTCAAATGAACCCAAATGAAGGTTTGGCCGGGGTCCGAGCCCCAGTGTCCCAGCAGTCGATTCTTGCAATGTTCCGGACGCAGCGGTTCCTTAAGCAGCGCGTTCTCGCGAAGATAAAGCATACCGGCGCAAAGATAGTTACAGGCGCGCCAATACGCGTCCATTGAGCGCAGCTCTTCTGCTGTAAGAACGTGCTCGGATAAAATCGGCTCTGTCGATGTCATAAACGATAAGCTCCTCAATTCATGTCACGAAATCTGCAACAGGCGGAATATACGTGGCTTGACGAGATCCCGTACGAACAGCGAAAACAGGCAGCAGCTATGCCAGCTACTTTGGAAAGCCTTCCTCAAGTCATATTCTCCCTCGGGAAGACGCTGGCGTAAACCGAATACTTCTCCGGCATGCGCTCCTTCCGCCGGCAGAGCTTTGATACCGGCCGCTGCTTGTATATATAGAACTGGGCGCGGTAAACCCAGGCATTTTAATGTTATTCATGGTAGTCCTTTCTAGTTTTGTGACTTTTCTCTGGCAACTCCGAAGTCACCGATCAAAATACGGCGCCATCTTACTGACTAAGAACGGAAATTCGTCTGTTATATCCACACGCGTATAGAACTTATCCACGACGTGGCAAAGCTAGTTAACCGATGCCGGCTAGCTGGCGATTCGCTACGTGGAACGACATCGAGCCTTCTACGACGGCAGTGAACAAGGTCTCTGCATGCGTATTCAATGGGCTGTTCGCGCCGACATTGGCTGTTCCAAAGATGGAGTGCGATAGCTACCTGCAAAATGAGGATTGGGGATCACAGGTTCCGCCTCTCACTCGGAGAAACGTCCCTAATCGCCGAAGCCCCAAACAGCAGGGCCTTTTTGCTGTATGTTCGCGATCCTATTTTTCAAATGTCAATCATCATTGCAAGCCCCTGCGGCACGGCATATACCGGGACAGGGTATAACATCTCCACCGTTTACCACCGTGCAGGCCCCGATACATGCTACACATGTCCAAAAACCGTGCGCCGGGGCGCCGATGGTAGTGCCACCACCGCCGATGGTGGTGCCGCCTCCCCCGATGCTCAACTGCGGCACGACCGTGGACTCAAATGCGCTCCTTCCGCCGGCAAAGCTTTGATACCGACCGCTGCTTGTATATATCGAACTGGGTGCGGTAAACCCAGGCATTTTAGTGTTATTCATGGTAGCCCTTTCTAGTTTTGTGACTTCTCCCTGGAAACGCCGAGTTACCGATCGAAATACGGTGCCATCTTACTGACTAAGAATGGAAATTCGTCTGTTATATCCACACGCGTAAAGAACTTATCCACGACATCGGTGGTGCGATCGCGGAAAGAAAATACAACCTCCACAATATTTCGCGCGCCGCTGAGCGGGGACGTTTGCACGTCAATGGCTTCGAGCGACGCATTCCGTGCAAAGGCTGCCGACGCCGTCGAATAGACGGCTGGGTAGCGCACCGCCAAATAGTTAAGCGCGCGGTGCTCGTCCGTCGCTCCCGCGTTGTCGGCCATTTGCATGATGCGGTCGAACAGTTCGGAAGCTGCCGGCGCAAATTCTTCAGCGGACAGCTTTTCCGGTTTCGGAATGGCGCTTACCAGAGTTTCCCGATCAAGCGAGTACACTTGATCGAATATAAGTATCGGTATCTGCAACCCGTTGCATACATCGGGCGTAGCAATGGGCCCCTGGCTGCCGATGACGATATCGAGATCCGTCGGCGACGGCGTCTCACGAACCGATTCCACGAGGAGCGAGAGGTCTGCCGAATCCCGAGGGTAAAGTAGATAGGTCTCAAGCCCTTCGATCGTCATAACCCAGCAAACCCGTCGCGCTAAGTATCGATTCTCTGGCTTTGCCAGCACCGCGTGCAAGGCCTGTTTATCAGTGAGCCCACTGGTGTCGCCCCGCCCCAGAACCTGCGCGTATTCCTTCTCAATCGCGAGGCTCGGAAATCGCGTTTCGATCTTGCCGATGGCGTAGATCCAAGATGGCGTCGTAGCAGCCCCAGCACTCGCAGCCGCGGCACAGCTCGGGCATGATTGCTGTGGTGTTACTCGGCTCGCAGAATCTACCTGCCTCGCCTCCGCCCGAACAGCCTGCGGTCGCGCGTTCATCGTCTCTTCAACTTGTTGCTCCATAAATCTCCTCCTTAAACAAATCGTGGATTTTTACTAACTCATCATCGTTTTGGACCAAACTTCATCCATCGGTTCAATGCGGTGGCGCGTTGTTCACACCCCCCACAAGGTTTTATGCCCACTGCATAGGTCGCCTTCTTGACCAGATCTCCGAGTCCAATCTCCTCTTCCGTGATAAAGCCCGGCAGCCGGATATTGTGGCGTACGGAACTGCCACTCTTGGATGACTCACGCTTTTGCTCAGAATTGTCCATGCCGTTTTCTAACGCTTTTCAAGAGGCTCCCAGCGTTTCAAACGCTCCCCAAGCGTCCATCGCCGGAGGCACTATGCTTCGCTGCCTTCTTCCTCCCGTAAGAGCTTCCTTGATTTGCGCCGCCGTCATGCTTGGATACTCAGACCACAACAGCGCGGCCGCCCCGGTCACCAAAGGGCAAGCCGCACTCGTTCCGGAGAAACGCGCTGGCTCGCCGCCGGAACTTACGCTCGGCACATCCTGGCCAGGCGCTGCCAGTCCACGTAGGCCGATGGACGCGCTCAAATTACATTCGTTTGTGGGTCGTCCAGCACGATCAATCGAGACAACTGGGATAACCCACGGATCTTTCGTAATGCACGAACCACCCACTCTTCCTTGGTTTCCCGCAGCCGCCACAACAATGACTCCCTTACTTGCAGCAAAGCCAAGCGCGGACCGCAGGCTGCTTTCTCCCCGCCCAGAACAGCGCGCAATACCGCAACTTAAGTTGACGATTCTCGCTCCCGCGTTGATCGCCGCAAACAGCGCCGAAGCTAAAACCTCGGCACTCGCACTCGGCGCATTGGTGGCTTGGTTTCCTGTGTCGCCAAAAATCGGTCGTAACATCAGCGTGCACGCCGGGCAGATTGCCGGAGCGCCCAAGCCCCGCTTGCCAATCAAGACGCCCGCCACCAACGTTCCATGAAGACAGGCAGCCCTATCGTTTCGATCGCATCTCCCGCTGCCATCGGACGAAATGTCCGTAATGGTGCTGAGCTCGAAAGTCGCCAAGCTTGTATTTACCGGACCATCAATCAAACCGATGGCAATGTCCGGGCGCCCTAGCGTAAGAGACATCAGACGTGGCAAGTTGACGAGATTTAGCACCAAAGCCTCGCAGGTCCAGTCAGTTGCAAGCCTGCTACGGACACGATTGCGTCGGCCCCAAGCATGTACCACCCACGCACTGTAGTTGTCCATTCACCGTCTGACACTTGCCCCCGCACTTGCATGTTCTTCCCTGGGGACAGCATTGGGGAAGTCCACCACCCCCGCCGGTGCTGCCGCCGCTGTTTCCAATCACCGCTCGTATCCAAGCGGGAAGACAGTCCTTACAGAAGCCATAGGTAGCCCCAAGCAGTCCCGCCACACAGAGGTAACAGGGGATACCTCCTCCCGGACCCGCTGCGGCCCCTGCAAGGCACGACGCTGCACAAACGACACCAACCGTTCCGACGGCCGCAACGCAGAGTGTTCCCGCTAGAAGCCCGCAGCTTTGTGGGGTGACACTTGCGGTCGTATTGCCTGTGAAACTCCCGCCATAAGTGTGAATGTACGGAGTTGTTGATCTGTAAAGCGAAGCATCCGCGTTGAAGTTTGGTAGGTTCATAGATTCGATCTCCATTGAGGAACTCGCGCAAAACTGGCGCGCCACCAAATGCCTAGCGAGTTCTTTTGTTGTCTAGCGGCACGCTGCGCCCTTTGCGCTTTCAAGGAACTCGCGCAAGACGGGCCCAACGCGGCCGCCCGAATTCCTGACACTGTGTTGGCGGCACGCTGCGCCCTTTGCGCTTCTAACTGGTCGTGGCTGGACGCGAGATCCACTAGTTTGAGGGCCCCGCCGGCGTATAAACGGTTGTGCCGCCTGGAATGTCATCTATCCCAGAAGTTGGGCAAGACCATTGAAGGCAAACCGGTATTTCGCGACAATTTCCGCCTTGGCAAACGAATCTGGTGTCGGGCTCGTCGCACCAGCATTTGCCTTTTCGCATTACTTGGACAGCTTGAGGCTGAACGGAACCAAAGTCACTCGAGCTTCCTGTCATTTGGGTGCGGTATCGCTCAAAAGAGGCGCGAAGAGATGCCTCTGCAGTAAATCCAGGCAAGGTTAGGCTTTTCATCGTTCCCCTCATTTGACAGGCCTCTTCATACGGTCTGGAGTTTGGGCCAGAGCGCACGAACCGACCGCCAGCGCCAGGATGGCGACAATGCGCATCGCCCCTGGGAAAACTTTGCTTTTCATGAAATACCTCCAAATTTGAGATTCACGCCAGTTGAGGCGTCCGAGGACAGGATCGGACGCGTTGGTGGGTGGCGTCAAAAGGCAATGCGCGGAATCGCAGTTATTGCCTCACTTGACCATTGAATGCAGTGATTTGCCGTGCTTTGCGGTGATTTGCCGTGCCTTCGGCAGACAATTACGCTACAATTCGGGTTCCCGTGTTCGTGACAACCCGGGACTGATCCGGAGAAGCGCGTTGGGTGAACTATTCTCTGGCACTCCGCCATCCACGAGAACGTCCGAAGACCAATTGGATTCGTGGAAAGAAATCGCGGCATACCTCAACCGCGACGTGACAACGGTCCAACGCTGGGAGAAGCGGGAGGGGATGCCGGTACATCGGCATCTGCACGACAGGATAGGCTCGGTTTACGCTTCGCGGGCGGAGTTGGACGCGTGGACGCACGGCCGGAAACTTCGAGCAGCGCAGGAGAACGGGAACGGTGCCGCCACCTTGCCTATCCCTCCCGTTCCGTTGCCACAGCCGGCGGTTCCGAGTTCTCGAACCAGACGGAAGTTTGTCTCGCTGCTGGCAGCGCCGGGCGCCGCGCTGGCGATCGGCGCTGGCTTCTGGCTTAAGAGGACAGAGCATTTCTGGCGAAACCCTATCGCCGACGCGCGATTTCAGACAGTCACGGACTTCGACGGAGTAGAAGAGGCCGCCGCAGTGTCGCGTGACGGTCAGTTCGTGGTGTTTCTATCGGACCGACACGGACAGGTGGACGTCTGGGTTACGCAAGTCGGGTCGGGACAATTCCACAATTTGACCCGCGGGAGCGCGCCGGAGCTCGTCAATTCATCGATTCGCACACTGGGATTTTCGCCCGATGGCTCTTGGGTCACCTTTTGGGTTCGCCAACGAGAAGGCGCGGGAGTCGGCAACATCAGCGTCTGGGCAGCGCCCACGCTGGGCGGAGAGCCGAGGCTATACCTGGAAGGCGTGGCCGAGTTCGACTGGTCGCCCGATGGCTCGCGACTCGTGTGCCACTTTCCGGGACCGGGAGACCCTCTGTTCGTGTCAGACGGCAACCCGCGATCAGTGGGCCGGCACATTTACACTGCGGGTGCCGGACTTCACTGTCACTTTCCGTTGTGGGCGCCTGACATGGCATTCATCTACTTCGTCCAGGGTTCCTTCCTCCCAGATAAATTGGACATCTGGCGTATCCCTTCAGCCAGCGGAAATCCTGAACGGATCACATCGCACAATGGACGTGTGAGTCATCCGGTTCTGTTGGATCGGCGGACGCTGATGTACCTCGCTAGCGATCCCGATGGCTCGGGACCGTGGCTTTATGGCATGGACGTCGAGCGCCGCATTCCGCACCGGCTGACCTCTGGTCTTGACCGGTATACTTCGCTAGCGGCGAGCGCTAGCGGCCGGCGTTTGGTTCTCACGCTCGCCAGCCCGAAGAGAACACTCTGGCGCTTGCAGATCGCCGATTCATCCTCTGATGAAGTATCGGCGCCATCTCGGATCTCCCTGACGACCAGCGCGGGATCCTCCCCAAGACTAGGTCCCAACTATCTTCTGTATGTTTCTACGACCGGCACGAGCGAAAGCATTTGGAAGCTTGCCAACGGAACGGGGACGGAGTTATGGAATGGCCGGGGAGCGCGCGTCGTTGGCGGCCCGGCAATCTCCTCCGACGGGAGGCATATCGCATTCTCGGTCCGGCAAGACGGGCAGATGCTCTTGTATGCGATGCAGGGCGACGGCGCGAACGCGCGGGTTGTAGCAGATTCGCTCGATCTGCAGGGCGCTCCAGCATGGGCGCCCGACGGCCAATCGATCACGACGGCGGCGGACGATCACGGCATACCACACCTCTACCGCGTGCCACTTAACGGTCGCTCCCCCGCTCCTTTTGTTCATGAGTACTCGGTCGATCCCGCGTGGGCACCCGACGGCCAGTTCGTTGTATACTCGGGACCCGACATTGGAACCACGTTTTCGGCAAAAGCCGTCGCGGCCGACGGTGGGGCGCATCCGATACGCGTACCCACCCTAAGTAGGGGAGCTCGGCACCTGGCATTCTTGCCTGGAGGGCGGGCGGTTGTGCTCATGCGGGGACAGATTCAACATAAGAATCTCTGGCTCGTCGACCTGGAAACCGGCGCCGAGCAACGGTTGACTAACCTCGCTCCCGGCTTCGACATTAGCGATTTCGACATCTCCCCAGACGGCCGTGAAGTTGTCCTTGAAAGAGTGCAGGAGCGCTCGGACGTGGTGTTACTGGATCGCCCCAGACCATAGTTGCCGACTGCAGATGTATTCTTGCACCACTGATCGATTTCCATGGCGTGGCTCCAGATTTGAAGGAGAATTGCTACGCGGCTTCGCGGAAGGCTTCTTTGACGGTCCGTTTTAGGGCGTCATAAGGGATGCGTACGTGGCCGGGGAGCGGGGCTTCGATGCCGCCACGGATGTCGGTATCCATTTCTTTGTTCTCCGCTTGGGCATTTAGAAGGCGAACACGAGCTTCGTGCAGCTCTTCTTTGCGTTTTTGCGATTCGAACCCAATTTCCGCTTTCTTTTCCGATTCCAAGGCTTTGCGGCGCTCGGCGCGAAGCTTGAGCAGATCGGATAGACATTTGTGGAAGGCGCGATCGTGGGTGGTTTGGTAGCGCAGGTAGAGCGCGAGCTGCTTGGGATGGTCTTCGTCTCCGAACGAGATGCTCTGAAGGCGGATGGCCCGTTGAGCGGTCCAGAAGTGCTGGGCCATTTTCTCGACGAGAATGCTTTCGGTGACCGTGGCGGGCTGATGCTCGTCGTACAGGGCCTTGATGAGCGCGGTGTATTCTTCGCCATTTTCGTCTTTCATCAGGCCGAAGCGGCCGGTGAAGCCCTCGCCAAGCGGCGATATAGCCGATAGTGATACTCGGCGACATCCTGGGTGGATTCTGCGATTTTGGGAGCTGGCTGCCTTGCCGGTATCTGTGACGGGGCCGGTGGAGTGTTGCGCATTCGCCTGATTGGCCGAGATTTGAGCAGAGTTGGACATAATTTTCTCCTTTTGGAGTCGTTAGAAATGACAATGGCCCGCATTAGCTCAGTTTGACAACTGAATTTGGTCCACTTCGGCAGTTTAATTTGGCCCACCCCCTCGGCTGACGGTTTGAGTCGGGTTTTTTGGCCCGGACCCTTATTTAAAGAGATAGATTGGCCGGAGCTGTGGGAATGTGGAAAGTCC
>DATAXY010000020.1:0-5386 GCA_036272835.1 Bryobacteraceae bacterium | reverse complement strand
TCGTTACACGGCCAATAGAGGCGTCCGAGCTGCGGTGGACGAGGCTGTACCCACCGGCAGCGGAAGGTGAGAAAATCGAACCCGGCTCATAAGCTTGGAAGGCATTTGAATAGCCGTTTTAGGTGTCCAACACCTCCCTTATGGGCCAGAAGTTGGCACCCGCTGCGTCACGGCACCTTCGTGTGTAAACTCGTCCCCTAACGAGGACTTTCGCAGCGATAGTAGAGAGTCTGTGGCTGCTCGCTGGTCCACTGCAGTATCTGTCCTTTCACAGCCAAACGAACGTGTGCAACGTGTGAACTCCCAGCAGCAGAGCAATTAGCTTCAATACGCCACGACTGGTCGCCGTCAGGCCGAACCGACTTGAACTCACAAACACCACCATCTGTTTCGGCACGGTCTGCCGTGATGCGAAGCGGGGGCAGCTCTCCGACCTCACCGCATTGACCTTGGTCAGGAGTCCATCCGCCTATGAATAGCAAAGTGCGTGTCGCGTACGGAGCGTCATCGCTAAATAGCGCGTGCTCTGTCTCAACGTTCCAGGAATCGCTTTTCTCAAGCCCAACCTGTTGCTTGAATTCAACTAGTGCCCGCTTAGATTGCGGGCCCCAAATTCCATTCGCGGCAGCTGACAAGTAACTTAATGCAATGAGCCGTTGCTGGACTTGGGTCACGGCGGCTTTATCTGACAGCTGCCTTTGCACGACGCCGTTGGTGGACGCTTCTAGCGTTACTACTGGCACTTGAGGAATTTCTTGCGCGGGCGGAAGCGCGGGAACGATGGGCGCCTGCGGCGGCGTAAAGTCGTTTGGGGGTGTCGGATTCGGCCGACTTAAATCGAGAGGCGGCGTGGCGTCCGTGCGCGATTCACTTTGTATCTTAGGCGGAACATATTTATTCACAGCGGGCGGCCCTTGCGGACGCGCGATGGGAACCTCAGGAACGCTTGTAGCGACGGCAAGTCTATCCTGCGGAGGAGATGGTCTCACGAAGCTTTCGCCTATCATCAAGCCGATCGCAGCAAGACCCGCACAGCAAATGGAAATGAATTTTGACGCTTTATGGAGAGGTCCCGTCGCGGCCTTCTCATTGATTTCGGCCTGTCTGCGCGCTGCGAACGCATGATTTGCCAGATTGGTTAGCTTCGCTCGGTGACTTAGCGAGCTGGTGGAAGCCTGCTGAAGAATCGCCGTTGAAGCGCGAATCCTTTTGTCCAACTCGGCTTTTCGATTAGCAATTCTGGCCTTCAGGGCAGACAGATCGTTCTGACTAACAGGCTCACTCGCGTTGAAAACGAATTTATTCGCGACGTTCTGCCGCCAAGTCATCAATTCCGCGATCAGCGCCGGACCGAACCCCTGAATCCCCGCGATTCTTTGCCGATCCACATCCGCCGCTGTTTGAACGCCAAACGAGGCAAGTACGGCCTTTCGCCCCGACCCAATTTTCTTGATTTTCGCATTGGCGATCAAAAAACGGTCCAAGTACCGGCGAAGCTGTGCTTCCCGTTTTTTTTGTTCAAGCAACCGGATTTCGCGTCGTTCTTCATTCGGGAGATCAGTCAGCGACCGGATTAGTTCGTCGAGTTCGGTTTTAGTTTGAAGAAACTGTTTGTTTCCGGGCTGTTTTGTCCAAGCGTCCTGAATGCTTCGATATGTAGTATTGGCCTGTGATCGGGCTTGCCTCAAGCCCTTAAGCTCTTTGGGAATGACTACGTTCGCGACTAAGCCGACACCCAATGCGGCGAGGCCCGGCAATATTGCCAAGCCTCCGAAGAATATGAGCATAGCCCCACCAGCGGAGGCGCCGATGCCTATGAGGGCCCTCGTCCGCAGAGTAACCAGCAAGGCCGCCGTTGGTGCGGCGGGGCTTGCGCTTGTTTGGACAATGATTGCAGTTTGAATATCTGGTATCGGACCAGGATCACGAATGGACCTTATGATCGCGGCGCACTGCGAAACATCAATGTGAATTGGAAGGGCAGCGGCAATATTATTAGAATTAAAGGCGATAAACCCGGGGCTGCTCTGCTCCATCCGACACCACGGACATGGCTTCCCCTGCACGTGTTGGTGACTGGAGTCGACCGAACATGTGACAAGCGTTTTTTCCAGATTATCTAACAGAGAGATCCACTCAATCGCGCTGCTTCTTTTATTCTGTCCTGAGCGACCAAACCCGTTCTCGAATGTTTGCCCGATATCCACTGGAAAATCGGTGAGAAGTGGAGCACCCGGCGGCGGCTCCATTCTTGTCATCGAGATTTGAGACGAATATGCAAACCGATGTTCAAAAATTGCGCGCTCCAGGGGCATGTCACCGGCGCCTTGATATCGGCCTGAAAAGGGATGCCTGCCCATAAAAAGGATTTGAAACAGCAACACTGCCAGCCCGAAATTGTCATGATTGGGCGTTCTCACTACGCGATCAAAACGGGCGCCTTGCAGTTCTGGCGGCGTATATTCTGGCGTTCCAACCTGGCAAAGGAACTTGTTGTTGGCCGCAACGACTTGAAAGGAGTCGCTGTCAATCACGATGCTCGTCGCCTTGTTAGAAACCAGAAAGCCCGAATGGTTGATATCCCCTATCACGCAACCGCAGGCGTGGACGCTCGCGACCGCACGCGCTAAGTTTCCTGCGGCCCTAACTAGAAATCTGTAGTTCGCTTGGCTGAACTCAACCTTTCGGCTTGCCGGCGAATACAGCATATGAACTGGCTTGCATCCTCCTATTTTTTTCATCACAAAACCGACGAACGTTCCGTTCGGAGCGAACAGCGCATCCATCGGAAATGCGACGAACGAATTAGTTTGCGCCCACTGTGCGGACGCCATTGCCGCAATCTTGGCGCGGCGGCTCTGAGCCTTAGTCGGCCAATAAAGTTTTAGGGCAATATCACTTTGTTCTCGGGTTTCGTATACGGCCCCCTCACCCCCTTTGCCGATCTGCTTAGAAAGGTGAAAGGTCTGTCCACGCGATGATTGAACAAAGGGTGGAAAAGCGTTCATTGGAGGATCACTCGACGAGCTAACACGAGCGACTTATCGTCATCTGTGCGCTCTAGCACGCGCGGACTGTCCAGATACTTCCGTAAACTTGCCGACAGTGCGCGATCTCGCCCGGGGCCTACCTTTGCGAGCGGCGCGAACATGGGGTCAAAAAAGCGTTCGGACGCCGTCTTGTTTAGAAAATCGAGCGCCAATCGTTCGATGCCATCTGAGAACATCGCAATTTCCGAAAATTTCCCTTCGATGGAAATGAATTGGAGACGTGGCTCAGGATCGTCCGTAACGAAGTAGGTAGATGATGCGTATTCGCCGTGTGCTGGCCAACTTGGCACTTCCCACAGGTTGGCCCCCTTCCTGCGCAGCACGCACGCTCCGTCGCCAATGTGGCAAACAATTGCCCGGTTGGCACAGATGATCGCGCCGACTAGCGTGGCGGCCAGCTGTCTCGGCTCAGTAGCTCGTTGTTCTGCCGAGCGAAAAATGCGGTTGCGAACATCGTCCATCCACTCGCGCACAACTTCCTGGGTTATGTTCTCCAGCGAGCCCCGCTGCCGTAAGTAAGCAATTGCACAGCGCGCGAAACACGCCACTACGAGGCGCGAGCCGATTTCGGAGTGCTTAGCAGAACCAGCTCCATCGGAAACGATCGCGAGGAGTACGCTGTCGTCTCCTAAGACTAGTTCCATACAGGTCGCGTTATCCTGACAAACAGTACCCGCACGTGTGTGGGACGAGCCGGTAGAGCACGCTCCGATCCAGCCCCAGTGACGCTCTGTCATCCAGCAACAGCCCAGCCATTGGGCGCGGCCGGATTTTCAAGCGGCACTTGCTCGCCCATTGTTGATTTCGATACGGAGCCAAGCGAGGATGACAGCCACGAAAACAGCTCGCGGAACTGAAGTCCTTTGAGTTTCAGTGGCTCTTTGACAACAATCTGACGCAATATGTCGAAGTGAGCGCCTTCAACTCCGACTGCATAGAAGCTGAACGCTTTTGATTGCTCGCCCTCTCGAACGAGTTCGGCCGCGTGTTGCCAGGAATCCGTAGGTCCGCCATCGGTTATCAAAAATACCCAAGGTCGATAATATGAGATGCCATTCGCCTTGTACGCGTCCTTTCGTGCCCGAAGCATATTTAGACCAGTTTCAATCGCTTCTCCCATCGGTGTATCACCAGCGACAGTCAGCTCGAGCGGCGTGAAGTTCTGGGCGCAAGTGAAATCAAGCTCAACCTTCACTGGACCAAAGGTGACGATTCCCACTTCGACTCTTTTGGAGGCGAGGTCATCGGCTGCTAGCTCATCACGAAAGACCTTCAGCCCCTCGTTGAGCTGAGAGATCGGGCTCCCTCGCATCGAGCCGGAGTTGTCCAACAACAGTAGACAAGCGCACCGAGGCTCTGGATTGTTAACAAATTCAGTGTCCGTAAACGGAACCTGTTCGAGACCATCTGCCATGGCTTACCTACCTTTCTTTTTTCGTAGCTTGAGGCTCTTCATCGGCAACCAACGCGACTTAAGCTCAGCGGAAAAACGCTCCAACTACTGCCGCTGCTAGGCACAACGCGCCAATCGCTGTCATTGCCAGCACAGCCCAAACTAACCACATCGGCACAAGCACATGGCGGTGCGTCGGTGCCGACGATAGGCCAGCGGTAATAGTCGATGGCGGGGGCAGCGAAGCCTTCGGCACCTGACCGAATGTTGGCGCGATCCCTGCGGAAGGCAAAAATCCTTGCGCCAAGCGTCCGCCGAGTGCCGGCGCTCCACCCGGTACGGGTGGCAGATGCGATTGAGTTTGATTCGCTTGCCCAGGAGACGCGGTGCCAAAGGGCGACTTAAGCTTTTGTGTCCAGAACAGTCCTGTTCCAGGCAAACCAGCGGTGATCCGACTACCGCTTGAGCCGACGGTATAGCGCAATCCGCGCGGCCCAAAAGAGACGCTCCCCCCTCTTAGACCCAAATTAAGGCGCACCCCAGGGATAACGCTCCAGGTACGTCTGAACCGCAAACCCATCCTGTTCCCCTACAACCAAGCCTAGAATACAGGGACCTAACCCGCGAGCCAAGAGGTGCGAGAGCGTGAGCTGAAAATAGAGGCCGTCCGCGCGACCGATGACGCGCGCTTAGAAAGCCGGCGACGAATCCGTGCGGGGAACAAAACGGGGATTTTTTATCAATTCTGCAGCCCAGCGAGGTATCAACTTCGAAGCCGGGCGACGGCAAGTAATTGAAGGAATTGGAGCGGGTGAAGGGAATCGAACCCTCGTCATAAGCTTGGAAGGCTTCTGCTCTACCATTGAGCTACACCCGCACCGCGCGCGGCGCGCCGGCAAAATAGCGCATCCCGGCCGACCGGCAAGGGCGGAAATGGCCGTGG
>DATAXY010000019.1:0-78600 GCA_036272835.1 Bryobacteraceae bacterium | reverse complement strand
GCTCACCAGCCTCAACTCCATCCAGCATGGCTGCCGGTCAAAACAACTTCTGCTCCGCCACGAAGATCCCAACGAGTGGATCAAACTCCGCGAGATGTACATGGAAGAATTCCAGCCGAAAACCGCGTTCATGGAGAAGTTGGTCGAAGACGCCGTCAAGGCAAAGTGGCTGCTCCAGCGCAATCAGCACCACCTCTACGTCGTCCAGGTCGATTTGAACCCCGATCCCCGAATGTGGAGCGACGAAGATCATCATCAAATCGCTCTATTCACGCGCTATCAGACCGCTGCCGAACGCACCTACAACCGGGCATTGGCCCAATTGCAGAGTTATCAGCGAGTGCGCGAAAGAGCTCAGCAAAAGGAGCTGCAAACCAGCCACGAAGCGAAGGCGCCCAAGGCTCCGAAGAAGGAAGTTATTGAAGAGCCGGTGATCTTAGAACAGTGGGTGGAAGTCAGGCGAATCGATAACAAGGTGGTTACAGAATTCTATCCGCCGAACGACGAGATGGAACAGATGATTGAAGAATCTGATCCGAAACCGACGCTGGTCTATCGCCGATTATTCTTCCCCGACGGCGTTCCGGCTCAATATCAATGGACTCGACCGCGAAAAGGGCAAGCGGCCAACGGTGGCCTGGCGATTCAGCGCATGACGCTCGAAACGTGGTTGGGTCTACGAGAAAAAGAACGCAAATCGGGCCTTGCCGAGAGCACCGGGGAACTGACATTACGAGATTGGAAGGAGCGCGAACCCGCCGATAGCTAAGCTAAGCTACTGCAGCTACAGAGCCGCGCGCGCAAGCAAGCGGCAGTTTTCACGGGAGCGGATGCAACCCCTAATGTAGAGCTTCCGGGAAATCGTGAAGCCGTACATGATCGATCTTGAAATCCTGCTCCTGATACGCAAGCGGCTCGAACGCATCGATGTACAGGTCGGAGATCGTCTCTGCATAAGGTGAAAAGAACGATTGATACAGCGGATTGACCCTGAGATCGGCTGGGAAAGGGGAATACGACGTGTTCGGGAAGGGGTTTTTCGTTGTCGTTTTAGGTCCTCCGGGGGAATTCTGAACGATTCGCGCGGCGATCAATTCGATAGGAGTTCGAAATACCGAATCACAATGCAGAAAGTGCGCGCCCGCTGAACACAGGACGTGATTCACGCGGACCGGGCGGCCATCTAAGGGAATGGAGACGCTTTGCTCGTTTCCGTACAACGTGAAAAAGAGCCTGCCTCGAAGCTCTAATGGCTCGTCCCTCACTTTCGTATAGAAGGCCCTGCCCATCGCCAGCCTCAACGAAGTAATACCAGCTTCTGAATCAAAAGAATCGGGAGGCGGTTGATTGGCAACCCAAGTTTCGCCGTCTGGAGCGATTAGCCTAAGTGCAAGACCGTTTGGCCGCAATATCGTGCCAGCGGGAATGCCGGTGATTTGCAGCGGTAGGTCGGCAACAATTCGATCGTGGCCGGTAGCGTAAACTTGCCCGAGCCACTTCCGGTCCAAATCGAGCGCAATCCGAATGGAGGTGGGAGAGATGTTCGTCGGCGAAATTCGCGTTTGCAAAGCGAATGCCGCGTTCCAGGGCAACAGCGAACCGGTGGCCACCAGCACCAAGGCCGAGGCGCCGGCCAGCACCCGTGTGCCGAATGTGTTACGGCGCGCATATTGCCATAGCAAAACGATCGCCGCCACCGCGGCTAGTTGCGTCAGCAAGCAGTCGGTCCTTACCCACTCTAATTGGAACCAGGGAGAGCCCCAATGGATCGACGATCCAAAGATAAGCAACGCGAGCATTCCAATTACTAGAAGTAACGTCATAAATAACAGTTGTCCCATCCCGCTGGTGATGGCTGAAAATGCGGCGGCCGGAAGCACGAATGCCAGCATTAATAAGACTTGCGCCCAAAGAAGGCCAGGAATTTCGTGGCTGGCGGAGAACCCGGCGGCATGAACAATCACCATGTCCGCTATCAAGAGAGGCAGATTGACAAAGATAAGAATAAACAGGAGCTTGGCGCCGAGCAGACTACGCCAATCATAGGGCCGTGTGACCCAAAATTGGCGGTGGCCCGGTAGCGCTTCCGCATGAATGACCCTGGCGATGAGAAACCACCAGGTGACCGGAAGGAACGCATCCAAAGCTCCTATGCCGCGCGTTGCCGCGAACGTGAAGGCCAAAACCGCCAGTAGTGTTATCGCGATATCGTAGCGAAGATAGCTTATGTCCTTCTTGAGAATGTGGAGCGACTGTTTCATTTTTTATGCTGCCTTTCGACTTGCTTTCGCCAGGGTTACGAAAATGGATCGCAGCGGCATCGCCTTTACCGCTACCTGTTTTGCGTCTTGAAATAGCCGCCGGACTTCGGCCATGGTTCGCTCCCGTTGGAACTGGGTCTCGATGAAGCGAATCAGTGAACCGGATTGTTCGGTGTTGAGCCATGAAGCCGGCCAAGCGGAGGTTGGCACGCGCGGGTCGCGATCGACCGTAACCTCAACCTCGCGAAAACGCTCCGTGAGAGATGCCATCTCTTCGGAAAATTGCAGGCGGCCGCGGTCGAGGTAGCCGATGTGGCTCGCGAAGCTTTCAATTTCTGCTAAATCATGGGAGGAAATCAGAATGGATGCGCCTTCAGCATTGGCCAGTAATCCCTCAATGACTTCGTCGCGCACCAACGAGTCGAGTCCGCCAAATGGTTCATCCATGACGATCAAGCGAGGATGGTACGCCAACGACGAAGCGAGCGCCGCTTTCATGCGCATGCCCCGCGATAAGTTCCGCAGCTTGCGCTCCGGGGGTAGATCAAACTGCCGTAGCAATTGTTCAGCCCGGGTCGAATCCCAGTCAGGGTAAAACGGCTGAAGATATGCCATATAGCCGGCTACGCTCATCCAATCCGGCATTTCCTGGCTTTCGGCCACATAGCCGATTTGTGTGAAATCCCGCGGCGAGATCCGTCTTGAATCGTGTCCAAATATCTCGGCGCAGCCCGAACTTGCCTGATGAATGTTCATCAGAAGCTGAAGGGTGGTGCTCTTTCCCGCGCCGTTTGGCCCTAGGAGTCCATAGATGCTACCCTCCGGCACACTCATGTCCATTCGATCGAGCACCAGAGTTTTGCCAAATCGTTTTGAAAGCTGGATGGTTCGGAGTATCTCGTTCATTTTGGGTATCCGTTCAGGCGCTGCCAGTGTTGCGTAAGAGCTGTGGTTACTTGCTCCAGATCGAGACCGAGTTTCTTAGCTTCGACAACTAACTGCTCAAGTTCCTTTTTAAGTAAATTGCTCCGTTCGGCCGCCGAGGAACCGAGGCGCTCGGCGACGACCGTGCCGATGCCCGAGCGGACTTCAAGGACGCCCTGCGCGACGAGGTGGCCGATGACCTTGTGAGCGGTGTTGGGGTTGATTTTTAGGGCGGTGCTGAGTGCGCGTACCGAGGGAAACGAATCGCCCGGGCGTAGTTGGCCTGAGACAATCGCCTTCTTCGCCGCATAGACCACCTGCTCATAAAGCGAGGCGCCTGGCTCAAAAGACAGCCGGAATGGAAACACACCTGTACTATAACAGTTAGTACAGCAAGCGGCAATACTCAGGTTTCTGTAAACGGCGGCGGGGGTAGGGTTCGGAGTACTTCAAAGAGCCGTTCGACATCATCCACGTCGTTATATAGGTGCGGAGCGATGCGAATCGAATCTCCGCGAACGCTCACAAAGACATTCGCATCTCGGAGCGCTTGTGACAGACTGGCGGGAATGCCGCCCGCGCGTCGAATCCCGATCATGTGTCCACACCGTTCCGGCGCAGGCAGGGCGGCATAGCCGATCTCCGCGCTCAATTGTGCGACTTTGCCGGTCAACACAGAAAGCGCCTGCTGAATCGAAGCGACACCCCAAGAAAGAACCTGTTGGAGCGCAGCGATGGCCATCGGAGTCGCGACGAACTGCGGGAACTCGCCCATATCGAACCGCCGCGCGCCGGGCCGGTAGTGGTCCGTATATTCGACCAGCCGGGTGAAGTCCTCGCTTCCGGCACGTGTGAGCCACGATTGTTCGAGCGGAATACCCGTGTCTCTCCATCTCGGGGCGACATAGAGGTAACCCAGACCGTAGGGGCCGAGCAACCATTTGTAACCCACGGCGGTCAGAAAGTCCGGTTTGATTCGGTCGAGGTTCAATACGCTTGCGCCGAGCGACTGACTCGCATCGACCACCAAAGCTGCACCAAGCGCGCGCGCCCGATCGCCGATCTGCTCGAGATCGATCTTGCTTCCATCCGTCCAGTGGCATTGCGGCACTGCGACGATCGCGGTTTTGTCGTTGATGGAGCGCATGACAGCGCCGGTCCAGCTTTCTCCGGGCTCGCGCTTCGCCTGAACCAGTTGGCCGCTGTTAGCCTTCGCGAGCTCGCGCCAGGCATATACGTTGGAGGGGAACTCTTGATCAAGCCCCACGATTTGCTGGCCTGCTGAGAACGGCAGATTTTTTGCGGCAATCGCGATACCGTAGCTGGCCGCCGGAATCAGGGCGATCGCATCGCTCGATGTGCCCATCACTCGCGCCGCGAGCGTTCTTAGTTCTTCTGAAGGCGCGAACCAATCGGACAGTCTCCACGGAGTTGCTTTCGATTGAACTGCGCGAATGCCGGAATCTGTAATGACTCGCATCTGCGGCGCCATGTTTGCGCAATTGAGATATGTGACTCCGTCGGGAATTTCAAATAACTCCCGTGCGGAACTTGTGGCAATCTTGGTTCGCCTCAGCTCTAAGATGCATTGGCGGGCGAGAGCGAGATGGTGATCGTCGTGTTCGGCCACAAAGTACGCCCAGTCCACCAAACGCATTTCTTTTTGCAGGCGCGGATGAAGCGATGGGAAGGCGATCTGGTCTTCGGTCAGAAGTTCAAGTTTGCGCACCAACTCGGCGCGATGGGCGCGCAAGCGGTTCAGCACGACGCTAATCGGCCGGCGATTGTGAGCGGCATTTTCGGTGGCCGTGTTCTCCATATCCGCGGCGGACAGTGTGGGAGAGTGAGCCAGAAATTCACCAAGCCGCAGGTCATCCAGGTCTCCCAGATCCGCTAAATGACCTAGATGCTCCTTGGCCGACCATTTTCCGTTCACCCGCGTAGCAAGCACATCTTCAGGAATACTCGTCACGAGTTCCGTCGCCCGGCACGGCGTGCCGCCCAGCCGTTCGAGAATTTCGGGAAACGCGCCAACGGGCAAGTCAAACGAAAACGTTCTGAGTTTCCATGCGATCGGAGAGATCATGTTCAGGGTCCTATATGGCAAGTCCGAATTTGCTGAGCATTTCGCGCCGGCCCAGGCTGGTGACACTTAAAGCTCGACTATCGAGATCTTGAACGATCCATCTTCGTTTAAGTGCGACCTTAAGGACGGCAGCCCCCAACGCGCCGCCAATGTGGGGACGGCGTTCACTCCAATCCAGGCATGCATACGCGAATCGGCGGCGCAGCGTTCGCATCGCTTCCAAATCGATCCCAAGGGCCTGAAACGCGATCGCTCCCTGTGGTGTCAGGCCATACGCGTTATCGATGCCTGCGAAATCAGCCGATAGCCATCGCAGTGCCCGGAAGCGATCATGCAGCGATACGCCCAACGTTCCGGCTATGTGATCGTAACAGGTCCTGGCGGCGCGAAGGCGGCTGGGCGTGTTCGGCACAAACTTGGTTGGAACAGTTCCCGCAAGGACGCTCAGACCTTCGAGCGCCCCGGCGACGTTCGGCCCCTCCAAGCTGTAGTAGCGATGCTTTCCTTGGACGGCGACCTTGACAAGACGCTCCGCTTTCAATCGATTCAGATGCACGCTTGCGGTTGAGGGACTCACATCGGCAACCAAGGCGAGCTCCGTGCTGGTGCGCGCGTGTCCATCGACAAGGGAATAAAGCATGTGGGCTCGCGCCGGCTCGCCTATGGCGGCGGCGATTCTGGCGACTGCGGTATCCGCGGCAACAATCATATTTTGATGGTAAGCGAAGCGATCCTTCCGGGCGGCTGGCATACTGCCGAATAGCAACGGTAGCGGCAGGGCATGATTGAGTCATGTTGACACAGACGGAAAAGGGACGCGCTTTTCTCGACCTTCACGAACGGGACCGGGCCTTCATCATTCCCAATCCATGGGATTCCGGTACCGCAAAGCTCCTGGAGCACCTTGGCTTCCAGTCGTTGGCCACCACGAGCGCAGGATATGCGTTCTCCACAGGGCATCCGGATAACACGATCGAGCGGCAGGAGATGATGGCGCACGTGGCGGCGATTGTATCGGCAACCAACTTGCCCGTTAGCGCCGATCTTGAGAATGGGTATGGCGACTCCCCTGAGATCGTCGCGGAAACCATCAGGCTGGCGGCTGCCGCGGGAGCGGTGGGCGGCTCTATAGAAGACATGTCACGACAGCCAGGCCATCCCATCTATCCCAAGGCGCATGCGGTCGAGCGAGTGTTTGCGGCGGCGGAGGCGATACAGGCTTTTCCATTTGCGTTCATTTTGACGGCGCGCGCCGAAAACTACTTAGCTGGCCAGCCCGATCTCGCAGACACGATCGCGCGGCTGCAAGCCTATCAAGAGGCGGGCGCCGATGTTCTTTATGCGCCCGGTCTCACCAGCAAGGCGGACATCGCGGCGGTGGTGAGCTCAGTAGATCGGCCAGTGAATGTGGTGATGGGGCTGCAAGGTGTTCAATTGAGCCTGGAAGAACTCTCTGAGATGGGCGTGAGACGAGTCAGCGTCGGCAGCGCGCTCTCCCGGGCAGCGCTGGGCGCCTTTCTTCGAGCCGCGCGCGAGATGCGGGAGCAGGGCACGTTTGGATTCGCAGAGGAGACCGTGCGTTATCGGGATCTCAACGACATCTTCGCGGAATGACACGGTTCTGTTCGACAGCCTCAAAGAACCCGCAGCGCCGCGATGGGATCGATTCGGATCGCGCGGCGCGCTGGAATGTAGCTCGCCGCCAGGGCCACCAGCAGGAACAGCAATGCGACACAGGCGAAGGTCGCGGGATCGGCCGGGCTGACATGAAATAGCAGGCTCCGCATCAGTCGCGTCAGGCCGAACGATCCCGCGATGCCGAGCGCGACTCCCGCCACGGCGAGGCGGAGGCTTTGTCCGACGACAAGGCGCAGGATATCGCCGGGCTGCGCGCCCAACGCGCGCCGGATGCCCATCTCCTGCGTGCGCTGCGCCACTGAATACGCGATGATGCCGTAGATGCCCATCAACACCAGCAGCAGCGCCATAGCGGCGAAAGAACCCAACAGAATCACCAGCAAACGGCGCTCACCTACCTGCCGGTCCACTAAATCGTCCATGGTGCGAACGGCGGAAATCGATTGATCCTTGTCCAATGCCTGCACCTGTTCGCGCACCGTACCAGTGAAACCGAGGGGATTCGCTTCCGTTCGGACAGCGAGCATCGCGGACGCTTGCGGGTTCTGGGCAAAGGAGACGTAGACCGTTTCGGGCCAGACAGTGTTTTCCAGACTCTGATGCACGTGGGCAACGATTCCGACAATTTCGGCGGGATTCGGGTTTATTCCGCCGACCCAAATGTGCTGGCCGACAGGATCGAGACCGCGGGGATATGCCGGCCAGAATCGGCGCGCCAAGGCCTCATCGATAATCGCCACACGCTGCGCGCCTTCCTTGTCTCGTTCGGTAAAGTCGCGGCCGCGCCGCAAGGGAATTTCAAGACTTCGGAAATAGCCCGGCGTGACGACCGAGAAGGTTGCAAGCGGGCGTTCGTTCAGCCTGAGGAGCGGCTTTGCGGCGTCCTGCACGGGAGTTCCGGCGTAGCCCATCATAGGAAGGAACATTGAGGCCGAGGCGCTCCGGATGCCCGGAGACGCGTTTAGGCGACGGACTAATTCCTGAAAGAATTGCGCCTTTTTCTGGTTCGTGTCGTAGCGCGACGGCGCCAGGGAGACGCTCGCGGTCAATACATTTGCCGGATCGAACCCGATAGCGACGCCACGCAACCGGCTCACGCTTTCGATCAGCAGCGCAGTGCCAATTAACAAGACAATGGAGAGCGCGACTTGCACCACCAGCAACAATTCGCGCGCGTTGAGACCAGCCAGAATTCCTTGGGGAGCGCCTTGATGAGCGGCCTCGCCGCTGGTCCTCAAGACGCGGATGAGATCGGGCCGGGATGCGCCGAGCGCGGGTGCGAGCCCGAACAGCACGCCGGTTGCGATGGAGAGGGACGCGGCGAATACGAATACGGTCCAGTCCATATGGATCTCCTGGGCCCGCGGTAAGTTGAAAGCGGTAATACTGGGAATCGCGCGAAGACTCCAAGAGGCGAACAGCACACCGAACAATCCGCCGCAAAGCGAGAGCACGACGCTTTCACTGATGAATTGTGCGATGAGACGGATGCGAGCGGCCCCGACGGCCGAGCGAACGGCGATTTCACGGGAGCGCGAGGCCGCTCGCGCCAGCAGCAAGCCGGCCACATTGGCGCAAGCAATCAATAGGACAAAGCCGACGGCGCCGAGCAACATCCACAGCATGGTGCGAACATCGGCCACCAGGCTATCCTTCATGGGAGTCACCTTTACCGGCCGCTTCGGCTTGGCATCGAGCATCGCGGGATGCGCCAAGGCGTATTGATGGTGAATCACCTTCGCCTCCGCTGTCGCCTGTTCGAGGCTTACGCCCGGTTTCAGGCGGCCGAACAGATTCAAGAAGGGGCTCAAGGCTCTCGATTTCGCGGGCATCAGCGGCCATTCCGAAGGCGCTGTCATCCACACGTCCACATCCGGAGAAGGAAATGAGAAGCCAGGCGGAAGAACGCCGACGATGGTGTAAGCCGCCTCCGCAATGGTCGCTGTTTTGCCGCCGATTTCGGGATCTCCGGCGAACCGCCGTTGCCAAAGCGCGTCGCTGATCATCGCAACCGGCGGGCCGCCCGGTGAATCCTCGTTGGCGTGAAAGGAGCGCCCCAGCAGCGGATTCACGCCGAGAATCTGAAGGAAGTTTGCCGATACGTGGACGGTTTTGAGCACCTCCGGTTCCGATCCGCCGGAAAGCGTGGAGTTCTCTTCGCCGGTGAACGCTCCGATGCCCGTGAAGGAACGCGCGGCGGCCTTCATTTCCGAAAAGCGGGACGGCGTTGCGCCTCCGATGCCGACCAGCCGGCCGGAGTCGGGGTACGGGAGTGGCTTCAGCAAGACGGCGTGGATGACGGTGAACATCGCCGTATTGCCGCCGATCGCGAGCGCCAGCGTGAGAATTGCCGTAGCGGCGAAGACCGGTTCCTTGCGCATGGTTCTCAGCGCGTAAAGAGCGTCCTGACAGATCATCTCCGGAAACGGGAATCTGGGCATAGAAACAAAATTATTCCACAGCGGACGCTCAGGGGTCCTGTTCGCGAAATGCGGGAGTACGCTCCCTTCCGATTCCTAACCCTTAGTACCGTATTTCTATTAGGCAAACTTGACAGGTACGCGACTACTACTGATACATTACCAATGGGGTTGAGCCTATCTCATCCCGTCCAGGAGGACAACGTCGCATGTATCGACCGTCTTTATTGAGTGCTTTGCTCGGAGGAATCTGCTTCATTGCGTGCCAGCCGTCGTTTGCCGCCACATGGTGTGTGAACACCGGCGGGACCGGAGGCTGTAAAGCAACTATTGGCGTCGCAGTCGCGGCTGCTTCGGCAGGCGACATCATTCAAGTTGCCGCCGGGACGTTCGCCGAAAGCGTGATTATCCAAAAATCGCTTTCGCTAATCGGGGCGGGAATCGGAGCCACGACGATCGACGCGACGGGCCAGCCGAACGGGGTCTTCATCGACGGAACCATGGGCTCGCCTGGAACGGGGGTCAGCGGCGTGGTGGTGTCGGGATTTACTATCGAGAATGCCAATTTTGAAGGTATTCTGGTGGCGAGCGCGACAGACGTCACGATTTCGGAAAACGAGGTCATGAACAACAACTTGGCTCTGAGCCAGGGATGTCCCGGATTGCCCGCGTTTGAAACCAATGAGGCCCAAGACTGCGGCGAAGGCGTCCATTTGATGGGCGCCGACCACTCGATTGTCGACGACAACCTGGTTCACAATAACTCGGGAGGCATACTGATTAGCGACGAGACCGGCCCGAACCACGATAATCTGGTTACGCGGAACACGGTGAATTCTAACGGGTACGCTTGCGGGATCACTCTCGCTTCGCACCCGGCCGCCAGCCTCGCAAATCCGACTTCGCCACTTAGCTTTGGCATTTACCACAACACCATATCGGAAAACGAGTCCTCTTCTAATGGGCTCTCAAACGGGGGTGGCGCAGGAATTGGACTCTACGCGCAAGGTCCCGGAGCGCAAACGTATGGGAACGTGGTTATCGGGAACACGATTACCGGCAACGGACTGCCGGGCGTTGCGATGCACAATCATGCCGCGCCTCCGGGAGCGCCCGCGATTAACTTTAATGACAATTCGATCATCGGCAACACTATCCGGCTCAACGCGGCAGATAGCGAAGATGCGGCCACGGCCGGTCCCACTGGAATCAATATCTATAGCCTGACTCCCATGACCGGGACCGTGGTCGCGCAGAACGTGATCGATCATGAATCGATCGATCTGGCGGTGAATGTGGCGTCAGGCGGCGCCGGGCCGCAGATTCAGGCGCATTTGAACGACTTCGCGCCTTTCGGCTTCCGGCCGTACACGCAGGGCATTAGCAATACGGGCGGAGCATTGGTAGATGCGACCGAGAACTGGTGGGGCTGCTCGGCGGGTCCGGAGGCGCTGAACGGCTGTACGAAGGCCAGCTCAGGAGTCAATTTTATGCCCTGGCTGACGCAGCCTGCTACGTCCCCGTTGCTACGAACAGGCCCACACCCGCTGCTTCGCATTCAGTAGAAGATCCGGTCAAAGAGCCGTCGCATTTGCAACTGCAAGCTGTGCAGTTCGGTCTCTAATGACGGCGGCTCCGGACCTCGTTCTGTCCATCGTTGGGTAAGTTCGGAGAGCATGTCCCTCTCTGCCGGCGAGGAAGGCACGCTCTCCTTGGGATGGCCGAAGACCAGCCGGAGCGCATGGTCGAGTGCGCGATAAAACGTGGCCGCCTTCAGCAGGAACTCGGCGTCCTGCCGGTCCAGATGGCCCATTTTCTCAACAATATCGATGCGTTCCGGCGTGTTCAGGCTTTTGAAGAACAGACCCGCGCCTTTCAAGCGCAAGTACATTAGGATGAAGTCGGCGTCGTAGTAGCCGCCAGAGCCGGCCTTCAAAGGGTTGATCGACCCCTGCTCCCGTTCGAGACGGGAGCGCATCTGGCGAAGGTCGCGTTTCGAACGCCCGCTCTGCCCATAGCGCCGCCAGTCCACCTGCTGCAGCGCGGTTAGAAAGGCGGTGGCCCGTTCCAGGTCGCCGGCCACGCCGCGCGCCTTCATATACGCTATGCCTTCCCAGGCTTCCGCTTTGTTGGCGAAGTATTCTTTGTAGGCCGACTCGGTTTGCACCAGCATACCTTCGCGCCCGTTCGGCCGAAGCCGCGTGTCGAGCGACAGAAGCGTGCCATCGCCGGTGTATGCGGTCAAAATGTCGATCAGATGCTCGGCGACACGCGTCCAGAATTTCAAGCGAGTGGCTTCGGAATCGGGGACGATAAAGGTCAGGTCGGCATCCGATCCAAGATCGAACTCCCGCATTCCCAGGCGCCCTAATGCGACCACGATCATTTCGCTCTGTGGAGCGTCGAAGGGCTTGGAGGCTGTGGCATCATGCGCCGCGCGATCTAACGACTGTTCCAACGCGATGCGATAGGACCGAGCTATGACAAACTCGGCCAGCGCGGAGGTACGGTCCAGTGTTTGGAAAACGGGCTCCTGCGCACAAATGCTGCGGGCTTGAATACGCAACATCTCGCGGCGGAAGAAACGCCGCAAAGCTCCGGTGTCGTTGAGGGGTGCGGCTAGACCTTCAAACGCCCAGCGACGGTTAGGGTAGTCGGCCACCAAGCGAACCTCTTCGAGCAATTCAGGACTGCGAATAAGCTGGGCGGACAGGTACGGGCTCAGTTCGAAAAGCTGGATCACATTGCCAGTAAGAATGTCGTGGCTCTCAAGTAGTTGGAGGAACGGAGCATTTTCCAGGAGCTTTTCGAGAAAGCATTCAAAGATCTTTGAATTTCGGCGGGGCGGAGACTCGCGCAGCCGGCGCGCCAGGCTGGGTGACATGCGTTCGAGCTGCTGCAGGAGTCTAGGGGTGAAGCCCGATGGAGCAGCCTGCTCCGTATTGGGTTCCGATAGAATCCGGACCACATCGGCCGCGGGTGGAGTGGCCGATGGGATCAAAGCGTAGTAGAGGGGCCGCTGGGCATGGACGATCCGTTCGTAAATTACCTGAACGTTTTCAAGATGCTGATTTAGGTCCTGCATCAACTGCGCCGAAGGAGTCATGCCAGGCTGTAGAGTTAGCGGAAGGCGGCGGGCCAAGCGATCGAGGCCGAACGGATCCACGGGCAGGACATGCGTCTGCCGATCGTCTTCAAATTGCAGCCGGTGCTCCACGTGGCGGAGAAACGTATATGCACCCAGGAGCCGCGCATATTCCGTTTGGGATAGCAGATCCTTGTCCAGCAGACGCCTCAAGGCCAACATGGTTCCGCCATGCCGAAGCCACGGATCGCGGCCGCCATGGAGACGCTGCAGGCACTGGACCAGAAATTCGATGTCGCGGATTCCGCCGCGGGTTAGCTTCACATCGTGTTCATTGGGGCCGAGCCGCTTTGCGGCCAGTTTTTCGCCGATGCGCTCCCGGGTTGCGGACATGGTCTCGATGGTCGAGAAGTCGAGGGTGGTCGAGTAGATCAGCGGCTCGACGGTGCTCAAGAATTGCTCGCCGAGAGCCCGGTCGCCGGCCGCGATGCGAGCTTTGATCAACATCTGAAGCTCCCAATCGCGTGCGCGTTTCGCGTAGTACTCTTCGGCACGCGCCAGCGAGATGCAGACGTCGCCCAACGCGCCTTCGGGACGCAACCGGAGATCCACGCGATAGCAAAGGCCTGCCGTGGTGTAGGTGGAGAGCAGGTTGGTCAGGCGATTCGCGACTTTTTTGAAGAATTCCTGATTAGTGATCTTCTCCGGGCCGGTAGTCTCCCCCGGGCCACCGTATAGGAACATCAGATCGATATCCGAGCTGTAGTTCAATTCGCCGCCACCGAGTTTTCCCAGCGCAACGATAGCGAAGTGCGCGTCGACATCTCCGCCGCAGTCGCGCGGCGTGCCGTATCGCGGAGTCAGTTCGTTCAAGATGCCGTGTAGGGCGCAGTCCAGAATGGCATCCGCGAGATTGGACAGCTCCTCGGTAATTTCGGGCAGGGGCGCGAACGCGAGGGCATCGCGGAGCACCAGGCGCAGCAATTCTCTACGGCGAAAGAAAGCGAGATCGAGCGCCTGCGGCGGCGCGCCGCCACGGGTACCGAGCAGGTCCCGAAGCCGGTCCCCGTATTGCTCGGCGGAGAACAGTCGATCGAGATCGTCCACAGATTCGAGCCCATCCGGGCGCCGCAGCAATTCTTCGGAAAGAAAGCGGCTATAGGTAAAGACTGTAATCAGCCAGTGCAATTGCGGATCGTGTAAGCGGCCCAGATAATCCGGAAATGCAGCGTGGAGATCGCTCAGGTAATTCCAAGCCCGGGAAGGATCCGCCGAGGCATTCACCAGGGTTTCCAGCCGATGGGCGAGATCGGGAGAGACGGAGCGAAGGGGAAAGGGATGCGGAGCGAGGTTCGCTTGATCTACGGGGAGCGGCATGTACGGGCACTGATTCGACGGCTCTATCAGCGAGCCATCTAGACAACCGGGTCTATCAACTCAATTATATCTTCGGTTCGAAGTTCGCCGGTCTTTAAAATCGATGCGTAAAATCCACTTAGTCCCCAGTACGGGGAGCCGGGGTCCAGGACCTTGACTCTTTCGTCATAGATCCGCTTGTGTATTCCTGCGCCATAGGAATTCAGATTGCCGCAAGGCCCTCGCGGCGATGTGAGTTCTAGTACGACGCCGCCAGCCTGGTATCGCTGCCCGGACCGCCAGGAAGAGTAATCGAGGCCGCGTGTTGTAAGGTTCTCGCCTAAAGCGCCATAAAACAGCGGCCAGCCTTCGGCTTTCAATGTGTCGATCGCTTCCGCGGCAACTAACAGCAGCGCTCTCCTGGGGCCTCCATGGTGCTTCATATTGCGGTGACCATCGCCCAGGATGCCCAGTTCGTCGACGATCGCGCGTTCGATGGGGGTCTTCGGCAGCCCGCCGGACGAGATGTTGATTTGAATGACGGAGCCTCTCATCGTGTCATTCCGGAAGGTTCAGGGCACTCGATTTCTTCCAGCCCATAACCGCTGCGCTGAATTTCGGTGAAGTACGTACGGGCGGAGTTGCCATGGGATCGAAAAACATCTTCGAACGCGCGTGTCACCGATTCATGACCTCGCTCATAGAATACGAGAACGGAGGGCCCGGCGCCGCTTAAGGCACAGCCGAGCAGCCCTTTCTTATGTATGGACAACATTTGGCTAAAGCCGGGAACCAAGGGCGCGCGATAGGGTTGGTGGAGGCGGTCCTGCAGGGCGGCCGAAAATGAGTCGGTGCTTCCGGTGCAGAGCGCCGCAATCAGGAGCGCGGAACGCTGCACATTGAAAACAACATCTTCGCGGCTATATGTTTGGGGTAAAACCGCACGGGCTTTTGCCGTAGGCAGGATGAAGCCCGGGACCACGACGGCAACGCCGTAATTCGAAGGCAGGTCGACGCGAACCGCGTGCACATCGCCAGTGGCCTCCATTGAACTGGCAACGATGGAGCCCAGAACACAAGCCGAGACGTTATCCGGGTGCCCTTCAATGCGGGCGGCTTCCTGAAGGATGCGATGGCGGGACCAGGCGAGGCCGAGGAGATGGTCGGCGAGCACGACGCCGGCGGTGAGGGCCGCAGCGCTGGAACCGAGGCCCTTGCCGATGGGAATCTCGTTATGAATATCCAGCCGAATACACGGAAGGTGAGTGCCCTGGCCACCGGCGACTTCCAGCGCCGTCTGCCAGATGAGATTCGATTCATCCTGCGGTATGTAAGCGACGTCCAGGCCGCCGGCGTGGACCGTCAAGTCGTTGGCGTAATCGATGGTGCAGGTCAGATGTAAGTTCAGCGCGAGCCCAAGCGCATCAAAGCCCGGCCCGAGATTGGCGCTCGACGCCGGAACACGCAGCCGGTGGCTCATAATAGGGGGCTCTGGGGGCCACTGATTAAGGAGGTCAAGATCTTAATTTTACCCGCTCGCCAGCGCGGCAGGATCGATAGATGCCAAGAACAACCTCGAGAGCGCGGTAGCCTTCTTCGCCGTCGCTCACTGGGGGCCGTTTGGCGCGGATCGCGTCGGCAAAATCCAGGAACTGGCGCTCGAACGAGGTCAGGCTGATCGCCATGGGATCGGACGATCCGGAGGCCACGTCGTGCTGGAGCGGAGCCGGATCGAGTGCGTTGGCCGATTCGTCATCCTGCACATCCCAGGATGTCAACCGGTCTCCGGAGAGCACGGCCGTGCCCTTGGTTCCGTGCATTTCAATTCGCTCGGTATAGCCCGGCCAGATCGCCGTCGAGGCTTGCACCACACCGGTGGCGCCCGACCAATAGGCCATCACGGCATTCACAACATCTTCCGATTCGATCGTGTGCCGAGCCCCGAGTTGCCACATGCCGCTCACGGCCTCAATCGGCCCCATAAGGTATAGCAGCACGTCGATCTGATGAATGGCCTGATTGATCAGTGCGCCCCCACCTTCCACCTGCCAGCTTCCTTTGATCGGCCGTGAATAGTACTCATCGCTGCGATACCACTTCACGTAAGCATCGGCTTCCAGAAGCTTGCCGAGCCGGCCCGCAGGCAATGCCCGTTTCAGAAACATCGTGGAATCGTCGAAGCGATGCTGGCTGGCGACGCTCAACGGAATACCAGCGAACCGCGCGGTATTGATCATTGCGCGAGCGGTATCCAGATTCGTCGCGATTGGCTTCTGAACCTGAATGGGCCTCCGTATCTCGGCGCATATCTGGACCGGCTCCAGACGAAAGTCCGGAAACGTGCAAACATCGACAAAATCGAGGCCGGGAAAGCGACAGAGCTTCTCGTAATCGGGGACAAACGCGGCCCCCCAGCGCTCGGCGAAATCACGGCCGCGCGATTCGGTCTTGTTCCAACAAGCGGCGATTTCAAAGCCAATGTTGCGGTAGGCTTGCGCGTGCTTGTTGGCAATCGCGCCGGTTCCTAGAATTCCAACTCTCATTCCCCACAGTTTGGCAGAGTCGTGTTTCACAAAACATGACATGATACTGGTCGTATGCATCTTCTTCTGTTCTATGAGTACGTGGAAGACTATTTTGAGAAACGGAAGCCCTTGCGCCCGGCTCATTTTGCCTATGCGCAGGCTTCGTTCGATCGCGGAGAACTGGCATTGGCGGGAGCGTATGCGGATTCGCCGGCAGGCGCGGTGCTGGTGTTTCGCGGAGACCGGCGCGAGATCGCGGAGGATTTTGCAAAAAGCGATCCGTACGTGCTCAATGGATTAGTAACTTCGTGGCGCGTGCGGCAATGGACCACGGTGCTCGGAGACGGGAAGACGCTGCCGCCCCTTTAGCGAGGATCTTATGGTGAAGACCTCTATAGCCCCCATGCTGTCGGTTCGACATGGCGCGAGAGCGATCGAATTCTATAAAGCCGCGTTCGGCGCCAGCGAGTTGTTCCGTGTCGATGCCGAGGACAGCGCGGTGGTCGCGAGGCTTTCTGTCGAAGGAGCGGAATTCTGGGTGGCGGACGAGTCTCCCAAGCATCTCAATTTCAGCCCCGAAACGCTCGGTGGCGGATCCGTGCGGATGGTGATGGTAGTGGAAGATCCGGACGCCGCTTTTGATCGGGCCGTCGCTGCCGGAGCTAAGGTGGTTAGGCCGGTGAGCAACGATTATGGCTGGCGGTTGGGGCGAATTGTCGATCCATACGGGCATCATTGGGAGATTGGCAAGGAGTTAGAAGGCGCCTCGTGAGCCGATTCTCGAACTGAGGCGCGCCGTCTCTTCGGGTAGTTGACGTTCTGGCTATACTGGTTTACTCTAGGCATAGGGAGAACAAGCCTGTCATGCCTCTTCAAACCGACCAACGCGATCTTTTTCGAGGAGCTCTGGAGATGATGATTCTTCGATCGCTGATGCGCGAGCCGATGCACGGCTATGCCCTGGTGCAATACATTAAACAACGGTCTAACGATCTTCTGCAAATCGAAGAAGGCTCGCTCTACCCTGCATTGCAGAGGCTCTTGCGAGAGCGCCTGGTCAAGGCGGAATGGAAAATCTCTCCTTCCAATCGCCGCGTGCGGACCTATCAGATCACTTCGGCTGGCAAGAAGTATGTGGAGCGCGAAGTATCCAGCTTTAAACGAATGGTCGAAGGAATCACGCTGGTTCTCTCGCCTTCCGAGTCTTAGGACAGACCTATGAAATGGCTCAAAAATGTCTTCAGACGGAAGAGGATGTACCGGGATCTCTCCGAAGAGATTCAGCAGCACATCCTGGAGAAGACGGAGAGCCTCGTCGATCAGGGGATGAGCCGTGCCGATGCCGAGTATTGCGCGCGGCGAGACTTTGGCAATGTCACCGGCATTGAGGAACGCAGCCGCGAAGCCTGGGTATGGCCGATAGTCGATAGCCTCTGCGGGGATATAAGATACGCACTGCGTCAACTACGCAAGAACTATGGGTTCGCGACGACGGCGATTCTGACGCTCGCGATCGGCATTGGCGCAACCACGGCAATCTTCAGCCTGGTGAACACCGTTTTGCTGCGGCCTTTACCGTTTCCGAAGCCCAATCGATTGACCTGGATAAAACAGCAAGACCATTCGCTGCCGGGAGTTATTCCCGCCTCTCTCAGCTATCCGGATTACTTCGACTGGCGCGCCTTAAACCATAGCTTCGCGGGCATCGCCTCATACACCGGCCGAACCGTGGCTCTGGAGTCAGGCGCCGAAGCGAGGCATCTGGATGCGACAGTAGTCTCTACTAATTTTTTCGACGTGCTCGGCACAGCTCCAATGCTCGGGAGAGATTTCAGGCCCGACGAAGAGAAACCTGGGAATCGGGCGGTCATGCTGAGCTATTCGCTTTGGCAATCTGCGTTTGGTTCGGCGCGGGATATTACCTCCAGGACGATCCGGCTCGGAGATCATGATTATGTCATCGTCGGCGTGATGCCCAAGGATTTTCAATTTCCGATTGGGAGCCCCGCGCCCGCCTTGTGGATCTCGCTTTCAGAGGACGCAGACGGCAAAGACCCAAGGACTGCGGAGCGGGGATTTGATTGCCTCGATGTGATTGGGCGGTTGAAGCCCGGAGTGATACTCGAACAGGCGAAAGCGGATCTTAGCCTGATTGCCGGCAATCTGGCGCGGCGTTATCCCGATAGCAACAAATGGTTTACCTCGGCTATGCTTGAACCCGAACTGCAGCGTTTGACCGGCGATGTCAAGCCTGCATTCCGGTTGCTCTTTGCGGCCGTTATGTTGATGTTGCTAATTGCCTGCGCCAATGTTGGGAGCCTATTGATGGCTCGCAGTTCCGGCCGAAGCGCGGAACTCGCAGTGCGGGCGTCCATTGGCGCGAGCCGCGCTGCCATCGTTCGGCAATTGCTGGTGGAGTCGGTGGTCTTATCGGTATGCGGCGGAATCGCGGGCGTGGTGCTGAGTCTTGGATTGTTGAACGGCGCATTACATCTCATGCCGCTCAGTATTCCGCGAGTGGAAAATGTGA
Organism: Bryobacteraceae bacterium; assembly: GCA_036272835.1. Classification (GTDB taxonomy): domain Bacteria; phylum Acidobacteriota; class Terriglobia; order Bryobacterales; family Bryobacteraceae; genus Bog-105. The sequence goes on along the minus strand of DATAXY010000019.1, from coordinate 59,775 downwards.
CGATCGATGGACCGGCGCTCCTCTTTGTTACCGCAGTATCTGTCGTGACGGGTCTGCTGTTCGGAGTGCTTCCTGCGTGGCGCATGTCGCAGTTGAGGCCATCGCAAGCGATGCGCGAAGGATTTCGAAGTGTGGCGGGAGGGCGTGAACAACATCGCGCTCACAATGGACTGGTGGTCGCGCAGACGGCGATCAGCCTCGTTTTGCTGGTGAGCTCGGGATTATTGATTCGAAGTTTTGTTCGTATCCAGAGCGTCGATCCCGGCTTCGATCCAGAGCACGTCTGGACCGCGAGGGTCGAACTGTTGTTTGACAAGCTAAATCACGATCAACACGTCCAGTTTTACAATCGTCTCCTGGAACGGGTCTCTCGAATGCCTGGAGTACAGTCGGCCTCGGCCGGCTGGCCGCTGCCGCTAAGCGATAGCATTGCCACGGTCTCTTTCAACATTAGGGGACGTGCGATCGCCAAAGGAGACGAACCAAGTGAATCGGTCGCCGTGGTGATGGCCGGCTACTTCGAGACAATGCGCATCCCGCTCATTTCCGGACGACGGTTCGGGCCGCAGGACGGAGCGAAAGCAATGCCGGTGATGATGATCAACCAGGCGTTCGCGCGCAAGTACTTCGGCGACGAGAATCCGCTCGGCAAGCAGATCCAGGTCGAGTTGGGCGATGGAGTAATCAATCGCCCGGTCCGAGAAGTCATTGGCGTCGTGGGTGACGTCAAAGCGAAAAGCTTGCTGGCCGGAGCGGCGCCTCAATACTATCTGCCCTACGCGCAGGCAGTAATTACGAATCCGTTCATAACCATTCGCACAAGCGGCAACCCGGCAATTCTGCACGGCGCCCTTCGCGCAGCCGTGCACGAGATGGATCCGACTGTGCCTGTCTATCAGGTTTCGACGCTCGATGCTTACGTCTCAAAGTCGGTGGCGATGATTCGTTTTCAAACCGTATTGTTGAGCGGCTTCGCCGCTGTGGCCCTTCTGCTTGCAGGGATCGGGCTTTACAGCCTGCTGTCCTATATGGTGGTCCAACGCTCGCGAGAGATCGGGGTGCGAATCGCGCTAGGCGCACAAAGAACAGACGTGTTGCGCATGATCCTTTATCGTGGCTCGAGGCTCACGTGTGCCGGGTTGGGCGCGGGACTGGTGATCTCGGCAATCACGACGGGATTTCTCTCGGGCATGCTATATGGTGTTCGCCCATACGATCTGATAAGTTTCGCAGGGATGGCTGGTGTGTTGCTCGTTGCCGGTCTGCTCGCCAGCAGCATTCCCGCCTATCGCGCGGCACAGCTTGATCCCATCGAAACACTTCGCCAGCAGTAAGGTGACTCCGCTCCCTCGCGGTCGCGGCTCTGTAAGGACGTGCGACCGTTAACGGGCGGCCAACAACGCCCGCAGATGTCTTGCCCGCTCCGGGGATCGCAGTTGGCGTAGCGCCTTGGCTTCGATCTGGCGGATACGCTCGCGGGTAACGTCGAACTCCTGTCCGATCTCTTCCAGCGTGTGTTCACGCTCGCAGCCGATGCCGAACCGCAACCGGATCACCTTCTCCTCCTTGGGAGATAGGGTTTTCAGGATGTTGGCAGTCTCGTCGCGAACATTCGAATCGATAACAGCATCGACCGGCGATCCCACCCAGCGGTCTTCAATCAGATCGCCGAGCGCCGATTCGCCATCTCGCCCGACCGGCGTTTCAAGCGAAACCGGGTCGCGAGAAATGGTCTTCAGCTTCTGGACCTTTTCTACCGGGATATCCATCCTCCGGCTGATCTCTTCGTTCGTCGGAACGCGGCCCAGTTCCTTTTCCAACTCGCGCGTGGCTCGCAGGAATTTATTCATACTCTCGTTCATATGAACGGGAATACGAATGGTGCGGGACTGGTCGGCAATGGCGCGCGTGATGGCCTGCCGGATCCACCAAGTGGCGTAAGTCGAAAATTTGTAACCGCGCCGGTATTCAAACTTGTCAGCGGCGCGCATCAATCCTATATTGCCCTCCTGGATAAGGTCCAGCAGGTGGAGTCCGCGATTTACGTACTTCTTGGCGACGGAGACTACCAACCGAAGATTGGCCTCGACCAAGTCTTTCTTGGCCCGCTCGGCTTCGATCTCGCCCTGGCGAATCACAGACAGGCTGTGCCGCAACTCGGGTAGGGTAGCGCCCGCTTCCCCTTCCCGCTTCTTCAGGTCGCGCTTCAGTTCTTTCAGCCGGAGCTGTGCCTGCGGGGTATTGCGGCCTTCGAGTTTGTGAATTTCGGAGTCCCACAGGTCCATTTCATCGGCTAAGTGCTCGATGGCCTTGACGAACTCCTTCCAGCGAACCAAGTGGAACGGAATAGCACGCAACGCCCGGGAGAGTTCTACCTTACCGCGCGCTACCTTGCCGGCCCATTTCTTGCGCAACTTCTTATTTGTGGCCGGAACAGTGTTGTACTTGTCAACGGTCTGCAGCAATTTCTTGTGCGCGACCGTGTAGACCACGAAAAGGTCGTTGATTTCAGCGCGCCGTTTGACGTCCGCGGCGCTCCCTTCTTCGATGTCGGTGGGACCCAGGTCAACGTAACTGTCCAGGTCTTCACTGCCCTTGCGAATGAGGTCGGCGAATTCCAGTACCAGCGACTGAATTAGCGCGGAGCGGCTAATAGCCTTCTGCATCCGCAGTTTGCCGCGCTCCATCTTGCGAGCCAAGTTGACTTCGCCCTCGCGAGTCAACAGAGGAACCGAACCCATTTCGCGCAGGTACACGCGTACCGGGTCGTCGGTATAAATCGACTCCTCAACCGGCTGTGCGCCATGGAAATCTTCGCCGTCCTGAACTTCCTCGGGATGAAAAAAGTTCGCATCCTCGTCGAACGGTAGCCCTAGCGGCTCATGGCCATCAGCTAAATACTGATCCTCGAATTGATCCACCTTACCTATTCACCTCTACCTGCGCGCCTTCTACTGCTTCTCTTCGGGTAAAGTTCACCGCCGCCCGAATCCAAATCCGAGCCTGACTGCGAAAGATCTGTTGGGAGTCCGCAAAAAAGCATTCGGTCCCGCCCCTGAAGACGGGATGGAAATGTACCTGTCCGTTGTTGTGCGGACTAATTATACCCGGTTTCCCGGTCAAAGTTAAAGGCCCAATAGGAAGATGTCCGCAAAAGTGATTGGTTACACAAAACATAGTGCGCTCTCCTTCGCTACCTTCTCCGTGCTTGGTGCCCAGTGGAAAATGTGTTTTTGATACGATAGTGAGATACCTACTTACTTAGACTGTCCAGCAGCCCAAGAGGCTACTTGTTTGTAAAAATTTCCTTCTGAAACCCGAAAATGGGTATTCAGCCCTTCCTGAGCATCACATTTTTCAGCTCGCTCAGAAATTCCTCCACGTCCTGAAAGTCCCGGTAAACCGACGCGAAGCGAACGTAAGCGATCTTGTCTAACTGTTTTAGACGTTCCATGAGGCGTTCGCCGATTAGGGCAGTTGAAATTTCACGTTCCGGGCTTTCCGAGAGGAGGTATTCTACCTCATCGACCAATTCCGCCAGTTTACCCATGGGGACCGGACGTTTTTCACAGGCGCGGAGGAGGCCGCTGAGTACTTTTTGACGATCGAACTTCTCCCGGCGACCATCTTTTTTGATGACCATGAAGGGCACTTCGTCGCAACGTTCGTAGGTGGTAAATCTTCGCTCACAGGCCAGGCACTCCCGGCGGCGGCGGATGGACTCGCCCTCCTTGCTCTCACGGGAATCGATTACTTTGTCCTCGCGATGGCCGCAGAATGGGCAGGTCATAGGGCCGATTCCTCCCCTAAGTCTCTTATTTTCTTCAAATTAAGTCCCTGAACCGGTCCCAGCACCAGACCAAATGGCAGGGGGACCAGAGTGGTGCCCACCCAAAGCAAGAGCGTAAAGCCGGTGGCCACTTCGACGGGAACCCGGAATAGTTCGGTTAGCACTACAACGGAGGCTATTTGCATTCCTCCCCCGATTCCCGGTAGTTGAACGATTCCCCCCAGACCGATAAACCCCACGAATCCAGCAATATCCAGAAGCGAGAACCGGGAAGTTGGCGGGAAACCACGAAAATAACACCAATATGCTCCTAAAATTAACAACCACTCGATGACGCTCCAGAAAATGGTAAGAACGACGATAGATGTTTTGCCTTCGATCTTCAATCCCGAGAGGAAGGACCTCACCGCATTGAGAATTGCCTCCGTGCGGGCTTGTGGCAAGAAAGACAACCGGCGCGAGAGCCGGCTGCAGAGCGCATCGGCATGCGGCCCGACCAGAGCGAGGAAGGCAGCGGTGAAAACGGCGCCAATAATGACGATCCACCCGCCCACCCGCAGCACCGTCGCCAACGGGGAATCCGGGCCGACGCCAAGCTTCCGGGCTCGGCTGAGACCTATGCCGAAGAGGGCCAATATCGCCAAAAAATCATAGAGACGTTCGAGCACCCAGATGCCCGCCTGCAGGGAAAACGCCGTGCGTTGCTTACGGGAGATTAAGTAGGGGCGAACTAACTCGCCTGCGCGGCCCAGGATTACGCAGGCGGCGCAACCAATAAAAGTGGCCTGCCAGACAGCGCCGAAGGACGACTGTACCGGCAGCATCAACGTTTGCCAACGGACGGCCCGCACAGTGAACGCCGCGAAGGCAAACAAAACGCCGCCGATAAACCAATAACGATTGATCAGTCCGAATGACTCGAAAAAGCGTGGCCACTCAAAGGTGGAATAGTGATTCCAGGCGAACCAGGCAAAGGCGACTAGAATGGCGATTGCCAGGATAGTCGCCAAATGGTGCTTATGCCGCCCCGGCTTGATCGCCTTGCGAGTGTAGAACGATGTAACGATGCCCATAGCATTGCACGTCGGGTCCTCAATTGAGAACTATCATCTAACGCACCGGGCGGTTTTTGGGGGAGCGGCACGGAGGCACTCCACAAACGAGCGCCCCATGGCGATCCACTGGCCACGCTTGGCTTCGGTCTCCTTCAATCCCTTATAGCCGCTGACGCGATGCGCCGCACAACGGATTAGGTGGTATTTGCTTGGAGCAAGGCCTTCACTAAGCCTGGAATTGTGTGCTCATCCGGCTCTATGGCGACCGCTAATCCGTGCTTCCGTATGGCCTGCGATGTGATGGGACCAATGCTCGCAATCCGGACTTTCGAGAGCGGCTCCGGTCCCAGAATCGCGACTAAGTTCTCAACCGCCGACGCACTCGCAAAGGTCGCCCAGTCCGGATACGGGTCGCGGAAAATTTCCTTCGCGCACGCACCAGCCTCTTCGGGGGCGACGTTTCGATAGGCTTCCACAACATCCACCTGCGCGCCGCGATTGCGCAAGGCGGCGGATACCACGTCTCGCGTTACCGCCGCGGCAGGGATCAATACGCGCCGATTCGCCAGATCGTGTTTGGCGAAAGCTTCGATCAACGACTCCGCAACATAGCTCTCCGGGGTCAGTTCGACACGCCAGCCTTGTTCTTGCGCGGCTTTTTTGGTGGCAGCACCGACGGTTGCTACGGGCACAGCTACCTTTGCGCCCGCGGTTGCAAATGCATCCACCGCATTCGCGCTGGTAAACACAATCCAGTCATATCCGTTGCAGATTTGCACGGCGCGTAAAAGCGCTTCTGGATCGGCGGGCGGCGCGATCCCGATCATCGGCGCCAGCAAGACCTTGAAGCCATTCGCCCGTAACGGCGCAGCCAATTCTTCTGCTTGATGAATCGCCCGGGTTACGACTACCCGGCTCATGCGAGCAGGCCGGCCGCGCCCTTGGACTTCAGATCCGCCGCTACGGATTCGCCCAAACCAACGGGATCGGCCATGGGGCCCTCAGCATGCGCGCGGATAGATCGCGAACCATCACGCGCCACCACCACCGCCGTGACGCGCAAAGCGAGGCCGTGTTGCTCCGCATAGGCTCCCAGCGGCAATTGACACCCCCCACCCAAGCCGCTAAGCACGGCTCGCTCGCAGGCAACCGCGACCGCACTTCCGGCGTGATTGAGGGCGGCACAGACACGATGAGCTGTGTCATCGGCTCGGGTCTCAATGCCCAATGCGCCTTGTCCCGGCGCGGGACACATCTTTTCGGGATTCAGAATCTCCGCGGCTTCGTGCTCCCAGCCCAGCCGGCGCAATCCGGCCAGCGCGAGCACAATTGCATCGAACTCGCCTTCTCTGCGCTTGCGCAAGCGCGTGTCCACATTGCCGCGAATCGGTTCGATTGTTAGATCGGGCCGCAAGATCCGCAACTGAGCAGCGCGGCGATCGGAACTGGTCCCTACGCGAGCCCCGGCGCTCAATTCATCCAGCCTTGCCCCCACCATTGCGTCCCGTGGGTCCTCGCGCTCGGGAACCGCGGCGAGCGCCAACCCGTCCGGAATCCCGGTCGGCAAATCCTTCAAGCTATGAACCGCCACGTCGATGGCGCCGCTGAGCAAAGCCTCTTCGATTTCCTTCGTAAACAGACCCTTACCTGGTTGGGCCACGGAGCTGGTTTGCAGCCGGTCGCCGGTGGTTCGGATGATCTCGATACGCGCCGTGATTCCGTGTTTCTCCAGTTGCCCAGCCACATACCGCGCCTGCCAAAGCGCCAGCGCCGAACCGCGCGATCCGATGACCATGCCGTTACTGTTCGCCCAGCCGGAACATCCGGCGCACGGCGCTCATAACCAGATCGCTCCCCTTGCCATCCTCAGCCGCTTGTTCTGCCGCTTGGCGTCTCATCTCCGAGATGGGACCATGGGCGATCTTGTTGATGATTCCGCGCGTCAATGCTTCCACTGCCTGTTCTTGTTCCGCTGTCAGGACGCCAAGTTTCGGCCGGAACCTCTCCAGCGTCTCGCGGCGCAGGGCCTCTAATTGTTCTTGTAAGCCGACAATCTCGGGCGCCACCTGCCGCGACCGCAAACGCGCCTCCAGCCGCAGCACTTCTTCCGTCACAATTGCTTCCGCTTGGTCCGCCACTCCCAACCGTGCGTGCATGTTACGGGCCGCAAGCCGTTGCAGATCGTCCATGTCGTATAAAAACGCATGTTCGATCTTGTTCACGTCGGGCTCAATATTCCGCGGCACGGCAATATCGATCAAAAACATGGGGTGGTTGCGCCGGGTTTCGATGGCCCGCCGCACCATCTCGCGCGTCAAAACATACCCGGGAGCAGCCGACGACGCGATCACAATGTCAATCTCATGCAGCCGCGAGGGAAACGTATCGTACGGAATCGCGGACCCGGAGAACAGGAGGGCCATCTCATCCGCCCGCTCCTGCGTACGATTGGTAATGAACAACTCCGCCGAACCGTTGCGCAGCATATGACGGCCGGCCGACTCCGACATCTTCCCTGCCCCAATAATCAGCACGCGCTTCCGATTGAGCGAACCAAAGATCTCTCGCGCGAGTTCAACGGCCGCATAGCTCACCGACACCGCGCTCTGCCCGATTTCGGTCTCCGTGCGGATGCGCTTGGCAACGGAAAACGCGCGGGTAAGGACAGGCTCCAGCAGGGTGCCAATGGAACCGCTTTCGCGCGCCTGTGCGTAAGCGTGTTTCAATTGACCCAGAATCTGCGGTTCGCCCACGATCATGGAATCGAGGCTTGCCGCTACCCGGAACAGATGCCGGATAGCCTCGGCATCTTCGAACAGGTACAAGTGCGGCCGGATGGATTCGGGTGTTACGCCATCCCGCCCATGCAGGAGTCCCTCAATCAGCGTGGAGGCCGCTTTAGTGTTTTCAACCGCGCCCGTCACCTCGACGCGATTGCACGTCGATAGGATCAGCGCCTCATGCACTCCGTGTTCATGTAATTGCCGCAGCGCGGCAGGGACGTCTTCGGAGCGAAAAGCCAAACGCTCGCGAATGTGCACAGGCGCCGTGCGATGATTAATCCCTGCTAGCGCAAGTCTCATTGCAAGGGGAATCTCCCGAATCCCATATGAGTTGCCCAGGTAATTATGCAACATCCCAAAACGCTAACCGCCAACCACGCCATGCGCCTCCCTCGCCAGCCTGCTGAAACCCGGAGGAAGACCATGGCGAGATAGAACGCCCAGGTAAACAGGAAAAAGCCAATCTTCGGGTCAAGCACCCAGCGAGTGCCGCTTTCAATAAACGCCCATACCAGGCCAGTTACGGTGGCGATGGTGAAGAACAAAAATCCGGTGTTCATGGCCATCGTAATCAGCCGGTCCAGCGTGGCCAGCGGCGGCAATTTATTCGATGTTGCGCCCACCTCCTTACGCTTCAGCCGGCGCTCCTGCAGCAGATAGTAGACGGAAGCGACGGCCGCAAGAATCAGCGCCGCGTAGCCGATTAAAACCGTAGAAATGTGCACCAGGAGCCATACGTTCCGGATCTGCGGATTGCTCCAGGAACCTACGGGAAATTCCGTCGCGCCTATCAGCGTCATGAAAAACACGATCGGAAATAGGCAGACGCTAAATATCGAGATGCCGTAGAATGCGTTGGCCAGCAGAAAAAGAACCGCGATCAAAAGGGCACATAACGAGCTGGTCTCGTAAAAGTTATTCAGCGGAAGGTGGCCGGATTCGACCCATAGTTCCACTATGGAAACCAGGTGCAAAACGGCGCCCAAAGCAAACGCGCCCAGCGCGGGGCGAAATAACCGCGTGCTCTTCGTGAACAGATAAATCAGCGCGTAGAGCAGTCCGCAAGAATACAAGGCCGCTGCGGTGCGCAGCCAGACTACACTCATCAAATTAAAATGCCTTTTCTACCAGTATAAGGAGGTACACCGGCTATTTTGTTGGCGGGCACATTCCACGAGATTGATGAAGCGTTAGCGACGCACAATGCCGCCTGCAACCGGAGCGAACCGGAAGATAAAATCCGCCCTGTGAAACTTTCCCGATCTCCAACACCGCCAACGACTTACCATGGTAGAAGATCTCAAATGAACGCACGCGCGTCCCTTGGTCACCTGCTGTACAACCCGGCACACTCCGCCTCACAGGCGTTCAGCGCGCTTAAAGTACGGCCGAAACTGGTAGTTCTGCACAATCTGTTTTTTCTACTACTGACCGTTTCCGTCTATTTGTCGGTCATCCCGGTCTTTTCGGAGAACATCGCCAACGCCCGGAGCCGGGAGCTCCACATGCTCTCCCAGATCTTTAGCGCGGACCTGCCGTTGGAACCTCTTGATTTCGGTACGTACAATTACCGGGAAGGCCAGCCTAGGGAACTCGGCCTGTCCCAGGATGGGCAACGTTTTCTGACGGAACATCCGAATGCCACTTGGGAGCAGGCCGGCGAAGCGCTGTTCCGCCGAGGCCGCTCCCCGGGCGAATACCGGCAAGTGAGCCTTTCGCCAAGCTATTATGAAAGATCGCTTCGTCAGGCGCGCATTAGCCTATTTGTCGTTCTTGGTGGCGTCTACCTGCTTTCGATTGTGATCCTTGAATTCGCCATCATGCCGCATTACGTCTACCGTCCATTGCGTCTGATGCTCAATGCCGATGAAGCTACTCAGCGCGACGACCGGCACCACGAATTGATCGATGAGCGATACATCGCCGGCGACGAAATCGGCCAAATCATGCGATCGCGAAATGTCACCGTGACCCAATTGCGTCAGCAGGAAGATCATTTGGCGATGGCATTGCAGAAGCTGGAGGAACAGGACCGGCTGGTCAGCCTCGGGCTATTGAGCACCAGCGTAGCCCATGAACTGAATACTCCGTTAGCGGTTCTACAGGGGTCGATAGAGAAGCTCCTGGAGACTACTCAGGACTTTTCTACGCACGAGCGCCTCGCCCGCATGTTGCGCGTTACTCAGCGTCTGCGAAAAATCAGCGAGAGCCTGGTCGACTTCGCCCGCGTGCGAAAACAGCAGATGGAGCCCGTCCTGCTGCGGCCCCTGATCGAAGAAAGTTGGGGTCTAGTGGCTATCGACGAAAAGGCTTCCGAAGTTCAGTTCGAAAACAATGTCTCCGAAGGGGATACGGTTGTCGGCAATCCGGACCGGCTGATCCAGGTCTTCGTCAATCTCTTGCGCAACGCACTTCTGGCCATCCCGAGCGGCGGCGCTGTTCGCGTAGAATCCAAGTTGCTGCAGCGCGCCGGACAGAATTGGATTTCCTGCATCGTGCAGGATAATGGTCCGGGTATTCCCGCTAATGTATTGCCGAACGTGTTTGAAGCATTTGTCAGCACCCGTCTCGATGCCCGCGGCACGGGCCTGGGACTCACGGTGGCGGAAGGCATTGTGACCCAGCACGGCGGCACCATAACGGCTTCGAATCGTCCCGAAGGCGGAGCGTCTCTCGAAGTCGTGCTACCAGCCGCCGCATAACCTCATGAGCGAACTTGCCTCACTCACCGGCGCCTCTATAGAAATCGCCGTTCTAGACGATGACCTGGATTTCCGCAATTACGTCGAGGACTTCCTGCGCGACGAAGGGAAATACTCGGTCCGGACCTTCGCGCATCCCGACGAGCTTTTTACCGCGGCCGAGTTCCATGTTCCAGACATCGTCCTGGTCGATATGAAAATGGGCCAGGCCAACGGCGAAAAGGTCATTGAGCAACTACTCAGCCGCTGGCCGGAACTTTGCATCATCGTGGTCACCGGGTACCCTTCGCTCGAAGACATGCGCGCCACCTTCAAGCTGCGCGTCTTCGATTACATTGCCAAGCCATTCTCGATAGCGCAATTGCGTCAGGCCCTTCAAAATGCGGTTGAAAAATTCAGTCTGGGCCGAACCGCGCAGGACCGCCTGCGCGAGCGTCTTGGGCATCGTATTAAACTGCTGCGTGTGGAGCGCGATTGGTCACTCAAGGACCTCGCGGCGGCGACGCGTCTCAGTGTTTCTCAAATCAGTTCGATCGAGAGAGGCGCCAATCTGCCCAGCATCGAAAGTCTCCTGGCCATTTGCAAGGCATTCGACCGCAGGCCTTCCGAAATTCTGGCCTCGATTGATTTCTAGAAATGCCCGTCCGCTGCCGTCGCGTGCGGCCAATTTTCCGCGTCACGATGCGTGCGCAACCTTGCCTTCCTAGAAACCGTCTGAGACACTTGCAGATATTGCGTGCCGCCTATTTCCCATCACCGCGCTGCCTACCCGAACAGTAATGCCAACTCTTCGCACGCTTTCGCGGGCTGTTGCCCTAATCATTTGCCTTGCCCTGGTTGGTTCGGCCGGGGATGATTCGGGAAAGTACCCTTTTCCCGAAAAGCTGGTCTACCGGATTGAATGGCATCTGGTCACTGCCGGCCGCGCCACCTTCGATCTTTCCAGGGTAAAAGCGAACGATTGGAAAATCAGCGTGGATCTTGAGAGCGCCGGCATCGTTACCAAACTCTACCGGGTGCTCGATACATATACCGCTTTCAGTGACGGTCAGTTCTGCGCCACCGATTCCGTGCTCGATGCCCAGGAAGGTAAGCGCCACCGGGTTACCCGTCTCAACTTCGATAATGCCAAGAACAAAGTAAATTACCAGGAGCGGGACATGATCGCCAATAAGACCACCACGAAAACCGTGGACGCGTACCCGTGCACCCGTGAAGTGGCGGGAGCGCTCACAACGCTGCGCTTGATGGACTTGCCGCCCGGCAAATCGGCGACAATCGCCGTCACAGACGGGAAAAAGGCTGCCAAGGCCCGGATCGATGCGGAAGCCAGGGAAACGATATCGGTCGAAGGCAAGAGCTACCAGACCATCCGGTATGAGGCGTTTATTTTCGACAACGTGCTCTACAAACGCAAGGCCCGGCTTTTTATCTGGATGACCGACGGCCCGGAGCGCCTGCCGGTCCAGTTGCGCGTTCAACTGGGATTCCCGGTCGGAAACATCACGCTTGAGCTGGCTAAGGAAGAACGGGAGTAGCACTGGGCAAGCGCAAATCTTCAGCCGGGCTTAAGCGATGTTGGCTCCCCTGACGTTGACATAGAGCGAGTAAATGGACTGACTTGCGGCCATAAACAAACGATCCCGCCGCGTGCCGCCGAAGCAGAGATTCGCGCAGATCTCCGGCAGCAAAATCTTGCCGATCTTTACGCCTTCTGGTGAGATCGCATAAACACCGTCGCCATCCGCCTTTGCGAAGCCCGTTCCGTTTGCGCCTTGGCCGATGCCCGCCCAGATATTTCCGTCAGTATCGGCTCGAATTCCATCGGCGATACCGGTGTAGTTATCCCACGCCGTCGATACGAACTGCCTGGAATTCCGCAGTTTCGTCCCTTCGAGATCGTAAACGCGAATTTCTCGGGGAGCCCGCGGATAATTTGTCGCGCCCGTATCACATATGTAAAGTTTTTTGAAATCCGGCGAAAAGCATAGTCCATTCGGCTTATATAATTCGTCGGTGACCATCTCGAGGCTACCGGTCTTTCCGTCTATGCGATAAACGGCTTCCTTTATCTCGAGCGCAAACGGTCCTCCCTCATAGATGCTGGGTCCCTCGTAACCAGGATCTGTAAACCAGATATCGCCGTTCGGCTGGACGACTAAGTCGTTGGGTCCGTTGAGCAATTTACCGTTGAACTTTTCGGCGAGAATGGTGACGGCGCCGGTTTGTTCATAGCGAACCACTCGGCGCGTCTGATGCTCGCACGTGACTTGGCGCCCTTGCCAATCAAATGTATTGCCGTTGCTGAAATTCGACGGTTTGCGAAATACGTCGACATGGCCGTCTTCTTCCAGCCATCGCATCTGCCGGTTATTCGGGAGATCGCTCCACACCAGGTAATTACCGGCTCCATTCCAGGCCGGTCCTTCCGCCCATCGAAACCCGGTGCAAACGCGCTCGATCGCCGCGGTGCCAATCTTATACTTGCCGAATTGCTTCTCGAGAGAAACGACATCGGGATCGGGATACCGTATGGGCTGTTTGCCGGACCAATCGCGGGGCGCGACGGATTGCCCTTCGGCACGGAATGCGCTTAGCCCGGCCAGACCCGCGGCAAGTCCTTTGATCAGCTCGCGCCTACTCGTGCGCTCTTGGGGGGAAGAAGGAAGTTTCATCGAAGGCAATTATATTCAAGAGGAAACGTGCTCTTCCCTCGCAATGCAACGCATCCGCTTACCACTGCGTCAAAATAAGTTCATGATGTGCAATGGGCGAGGTGTATCACCGTCCGAATTCCTCGCATATTGGCCCCATGCGGTAGGCTTTGCGCTGCTACTGGCCTTCTGTGGCGCGCTTCCCATGTTGGCCCAGACCATGGACGTCGACCAGGTCGTCACCATGGTGAAATCGTCGATTGACCAGAAGATCCCTGATGGCGAGATCGCCAAATATCTCAAGAAAGTCAAGCTGACCCAGAAGCTCACCGATCGGGATATTCAGAAACTTCTCGAAGAGGGCGCTGGACTGCGCACAGTTAACGCTTTGAAGGAACTGCGCAATAAATCCGCTAACCTGAAACCGCCCGCACCACCGCCGCCGCTAGCCCCGGACACAAGCACACAGCAAACGGGCCCACCGCCGCCCCCACGCGAAAAGCAGGAACAGATCCTTTCCCAAGTCACGCAGTACGCCAAGACCTACACGCAGCAGCTCCCCAACTTTATCTGCACTCAGGTGACGCGCCGCTGGGTCGATCCGGCAGGCGGCAGTGACTTCCATCGCATTGACAAAATTGCGGCGAAACTTACCTATAACCAGGGCGAGGAACACTATGAGACTGTACTCGTCAACGATCGCCCAATAACAGCCGGCGACAAACAGACCATCGACCGCGGCGGGACGCATTCGAGCGGCGAATTCGGCAGTCTTCTGGACAGCATCTTCAGCGAAAACAGCCAAGCCGATTTTCACTGGGACCATTGGGCTACGTGGAACGGTAGCACCGCGGCCGTGTACAACTACACCATCTCGCGTGAGCACTCCACCTACGTGCTCGATTACGAGGGCGACCAGCACATCGTCACCGCTTACCGGGGCCGCATCTATGCCAATCCCGATTCGGGCGTCATCTATCACCTCACCTTTGAGGCCTTCGGTATTCCCACCAGCTTCCCTATCCGTTCCGCGTCGGAGGTGCTGGACTATGGCGAACAAACCATCGGCGACCAGAAATACATCTGCCCGTTGCAGGCCAAGGTCTTTCTAAAATCGATACAGAATACTCGCAACGATATTGAATTTCGCGCCTATCGCAAGTTCGACACACAATCCGAGCTAAGCTACCAGGTGGACACTACCTCTGACCCGGATGTGCCGCTGCCGCCTGGGTCAGCGCCTCCGCCACCGCCGAATAACCAATAGAAAATTTTGTGCGTCATCATAGAACAATGAGGTATTTTGCTGCCCTGCTCGTGGCCTGCTGTCTGACCATCACGCTCCAGGCCCAGCAACTGGATGTTGAGAAAGTGGTGGAAATGGTGCGCTCTTCTATCGCTCTCCAACAGGACGATAAGAAAGTAGCCGAGTATTTGAAGAAGGTTAAGCTTACCCAGAGACTTACCGGGAAGAATGTCGAGGATCTTATCGCGCAGGGCGCCGGACCGCGCACGGCAGCCGCGTTGCGCGCCCTAAGCAAGGAGTCTGCGAATCTGCCGGCGCCGGGTAGCGATCCTACTTATTCACCTGCGACGGCACCGCAACCCGCAATAGGAACAGGAACAGCTTCTATTGGCCCCAAGAAGACCTTTCCGCCACCCGATTCCGTCAAGCAGAGCGCGATCCTGGATCAGATCCGGCAATATGCCGAAAACTATACGCAGAACCTGCCCAATTTTCTCTGCACCCGCGTGGACCGGCGCTACGTCGATCCAAACTATACGCCGAGCACCGGCGCCCACTGGCATATCATCAATACCCTTACGGCCAAGGTGAGTTATTCGGATGGGCATGAGAACACGCAGACCGTATTGGTGAATAATCAACCCATTGTCGGAAATTTCGATCCCCAAAAAGTGGGCGGCGGCACCGTGTCCACCGGTGAATTCGGCAGCATGATGGCCGAGATCTTCGATGCAAAGAGCCAAGCTCAATTTAATTGGGATCACTGGGGCAATTTGGACGACCGCCTGATGGCCGTCTATAACTACTTCATCGACAGCGGCCATTCCAGCTACTCCATCGACTATAACGGCGAGCAGAAAATCATAACCGCCTACCGCGGTCTCGTCTATGCCGATCCGGACACCGGAGTGGTGTATCGCATCAAGTTTCAAGCCGTAGATATTCCTTCGAGTTTTCCCGTGCAAGACGCAAATGAAATTCTCGATTACGACCAGGTCGATATCAACAGCAATAAGTACATATGTCCGCTGCGCGCCCAGTTATTCTTGAGGTCTGGCCGGCAGCGCACGAAGAACGATATTGAATTCCGGCTGTATCGCAAGTTCGGGACCGAATCGAGCATCACCTACCAGACTCCCGAGGCATTGCCCGATAATCGTGAGAAGCCGTTGACTTCGCCTCCGCCAACTACGGAAGGTCCGGACGTGCCGCTTCCACCCGGGTCGGCGCCGCCGCCACCACCAAACCATTGAGTATGGCGCCTCGTAATTCAAGGGCGTAAGTGGGATGCCCAGGCGACGCATTAAATCGACAACAATCCGTCTCTGTGCCAATACCATGACGACGGCGCCGAAGCTTCGCGTTTGTTTTTTCATAAGCATGCGAGTAAATGCCCGGTGGCCACATAAGTGCCTATAGCAAGGCATGAGTACAAGCTCTGTTAACAATCTCGCTAGCAGCGAACTGCAGTCGATTCTCAGTACCGCTCTCCAGGGATCCGGCTCAACGAATACTTCAAGCTCTAGCAGCCTCAGCGCCACATCGCTCCAGTCTCAGCCTGATAACAGCCAGCTTTCGCCGTTGGCACAACTGATGAGCACGCTGCAGCAGTTACAAAAATCCAACCCGACCGAGTATCGGCAACTCACACAACAAATCGCCAGTAACTTGCAAAGCGCGGCCCAAAGCGCGACTTCGGGAGGCAATACGCCGGCGGCTAGTGAACTCAACCAGTTGGCAACGGATTTTGCGAGCGCATCGCAGAGCGGTCAACTTCCGAACGCCCAGGATCTGGCGAAGGCGATGGGGGGTCATCATCACCACGGCGGCGGACACGCTTCGTCCTCCAGCACCACCAGCGACTCGAGCTCCAGCACCGATAGCAGCTCCAGCAGCCCGGCCACTTCCACTGGCGCCACCACTTCGCTCACCCAGATCCTGGCAGCTTACCAGACAAGTGCCAACCAGAACGAGATGCTCAATCCGCTGTCGATCATTAGTGGCACCTTGTCCAACGCGGGAATAGAGATCTCCAATAGCTGACCGATAGGGCGATGTTCGCGGGTAAACCACGAATCAGCTCTCCATGCGGCCGATGATCTCCTCCAATCTGGTCTCTTCCGAAGACGTGGTGTTCGGCTTCATGCCGGGTCCAACGGCCACCGCTTCACGGTGATCTTCGAACCAAACCAGGAACCTCGATTGTTCCGCGCCCGCCAGCCGTTGCAGATTGATCCATGTGTAGAACGCACCCATGCCGGCATCGACCAGTGAGCCGTCCGGATCGGGCATCGGCTGATGTGGCGTACCGGCCAGCAGATCCTTCATCGATTGCTCACGGAACCGTGGTGTGAAGCGCGCCAGCAGCGTTAGCGGCTGAGCCCGCCGCAACACTTCACGCGCGGACCACTGCACAAACGTTGTGGCGAATATCTGTGTCCCCGACCCTTCCGTCAGCACGCTGATGGCGAAGCGATTAAGCACCGCATCGGACGCGGCGCCGCTCAACCCGACATCTTCCGGCCGCATTTCCGCCAACATGGTCCGTAGCGTCTCCGGTCCGCCGCCGCCCGGTTGCATCACCCGGCGCATTTTATCGACGAGCTTGGATCTTACGCCGGCAAGGCCATCGAAACAGACGCTGGCTATTCCGGGCTCCGGACTGATGTTCGCGCCATCGATGTGCCAATGCGCAAATGGTTGCGGGTACTGCCGTGCGCGTGCCGCTACCTTTTCGCGTAGGGCAGCCAATCCATCTTCCGGCTTCACATTGGTGAAGTGCACGCCGTATGGGCGCAGCTTTCGGAAGACCGCCGTCTGCGTCTCCGCCACACCTTGACCGGCAGCGACCATCGCCAACCTAGGCGCGGGCAATTTTTCGACGGGCGCGGACGCATTCAATTTGTGAACATAATTGACGGATGCTGTGCGGAACGCGTCGATTTGATGACTGGCCCAGAGATGCGCCGTCAGGCGTTCCGAAAACTCGCCCGGCTTGTTGACCCAGTCGACCAGTTCCAGTTCCGCCGTTAGCTTCAGTTGCGCAAAAGGAGCCATCGTCCCGCGCAAATCGTCCGCCGTCATGGCCGTCAAATAATCGTACTGATGCTCAAGGTCCTTGCGCTCGATCGGGAACTTCCAGTCATAGGCGATGGTCTCCCGCAGTAGCAGCGGGAGAAGCGCCAGCGGTAAGTGTTTCAACATCGCCAGATGCGCGATGGCCAGTTGCTGCGCCTCCGGCGGATACTGTACGAATTGCGCTGGTGTCAGATCGTCCGGGCGCATCACAGCACCTCGCTGAGGGGTTTGCCCTGCGCCATGCCGGGGGTAAATCCAAGCATGCCGCCCACGGTCGGAACGAGATCGGTCGATTCCACCGGCCGCTCCACGATCACATTGTTGCGAATGCCGGGACCCATCGCCATCAGCCAAGTAGTGCGCGACAGCGCGTCGCCCGTGCGGTGGTGTTGGAAGCCATTACCACCCGGATCGGTATCGGAGTCGCGACCGAAATCGGGCAGGATCAATAAGGCCGTTTTACCCGCGTACTCGGGCTCGCTCTGAATCGTATTCCAGATCTCCGCGCAGAGGCGGTCGGATCGGCGAATGCCTTCGATGTAGAGGGAATAGGCGCCTGAATGCGCTATATCGATGTCATGGAGCGTGATCCAAAGCAGACTGGGCGCCACGCGCTTCATCAGGTGCTTGGCGATATAAACCGAGAGTTCATCCGGACTCGCGAGATTTCGCGCATGCGTGGCGAAATCGTCGGCCGAGAGCTTAAGGATCTCCGCCAACTGTTGCAACTCCACTTCGCTTCCGGCCAATTTCGGCGCATAAAAAGGAGTTTCGTAGTTGTCGCGCAGAAGATGCTCATACTGGCCCTCGCCCGCGGAGGAGAGCGCCGCCGCCAGCATGCGCTTGGGTAAGATGACCCCGGCGCCCGTCCCGGGACCATACAGGCGGCTCCCACTCTCCCCAATTCGATTAAATCCGTTGCTGGGCGCAATCACCCAGGCATCGGTTGCGGGCCTCTTTAACTCCCGCCGGAAATATTCGAAAACGGTGGGATGCTGCGGAGGGACTGCGGCAAAGTTATTGAAGGTCTCGTAAACGCCAGTCGCCAAACTGGCTGTTGCCACGTAATGGCCGAGAATCCCGCGGTTGACCACCTGCGTGAACATGGTGGATTGCGGGATCAATTCGTGGAGGAGATGCGGTATGTTCTCCTGACCGTCGGGGATGAAGGTCTCCTCGTCGCGGGCGCCGCCGCCGAAGGTCACCACGACTACTTTTTGGGTGGGCCGGACCTGGGCAATCGCCCGGGCGCGCGAGGCGGCAAACAGCATTGCTCCCGCAGTTGCGCCGGTCGCTTCACGCAGAAAATCGCGCCGGCTTCGCGAAATGGCGTGTCCAATTTGGCTACTACTAGGCGTAGCGTTCCTCTTTCCGGTCTCTTATTTTATAGGGCCTCGAATCGAGTGGGTCTGGCGCCGCAAGGTTGATCGTCGAATTCACCCTGGTTCGCGCTTGCCTCGATACCCGTGCACCTTCATATTCACTCGCTTCCCGGCGAACTGAACACCTTCCATCCTCAGCCGCAACCGCTGTTCGGCTGCCGCTTCTCCTTGCAACTTGATTTCACCTCCCGCGCCCAACACGCGGTGCCATGGCAGCCGGTTCGTCGGCTCCGATCGGAGGAACTGCGCGACGGCGCGATGATTTCTTGGATAACCCGCGATGGCCGCAACCTGACCGTAGGTGGCAACCTTACCCTTGGGGATTCCGAGAATAACACGCCGGAATGCCACGCTGCGATCCGGCGCGGGTGCAGGAATTTTGCCCATATCCCCAATGTAGGCTGAAGCCGACCGGCAGGATCAGGGTAACGGCTCCAGGGGCAGCGTTCCATCCCGCCGCAACCCGAGTCCAAGAATCACTGGAGACCACTCGTCCTCGAACTGCAGCCTGCTCTCATCCGAGTTCGCGTGTGCCTGCGTTCGCCAACGGGCGCCGAACGCCGCGATGCACAGAACGACTATGATCAGCGCATATTTGGATGGGTCCGGCAGCGCGCTGCGTTCGAAATCGGCAGCCTGGAATATGATATTCAACCCCAACATCAGAAAAAGCCAAAACTTGATATGAAAATTCGACTTGCCCGGAAGATACGAACAAGTGAAGGGAATCTTGTGAAAGCCGTACAGACATAACTCTGTGAGCGCTATACCCAGAAGCCCGAGTACGGCGAGATGCTCGATTGCAGGGCGCCATGGCCAAAGCGCGAGAAAGATCGCGACGGAAGCAAGCCAAACCGGTAGTGCGATGAGCGCGAACATCGACCGCCGGCTCGCCGCCAGATAGTCCATAGTGCCGTGAACGGCGGTGAGGCGGAAGATCCAATTGGCCTGCAGTTCCAGGGGTAACGCGAATACGGCGCGAATTCCCAGCGCCCAAAAGCACATCATCACGAAGCTCGATGCCAGCAGCGGCAGGCTAACCTGCTGCCATCCGTGAGCGGCGGATTTCGATGCAAGCACGTGGACGATGGGCGTCTTTAGAAAGAGGATCAGAATGGCGAATCCGACTCCCGAATAAAACGAAAGAATCAAGCGGTGTTGGCGGCTGCGGAACAGCGTGCGAATGCTGAATTGCACGACCGCAGTTTCGAGCGAGTTGCCGAATCTCGGCAGCCATGTCAACCGGCGAGGCCCCGGCAGGATGTCAGGCTGTTCGACAATCTTGCGAAGAGTCCGAAAATAAGAGAGCACGTAGGCCACTCCCGCTCCGGCCAGCGCGCAAGCAAACCCAATCCAGGCACGTGTCGCAAGTGCGGCCAGCGCAGAACGCGCCGGCCCGGGCGAGCCGTTCAGTTCTTGAAAGATGCCAAGAAACCAGTACGACGGCAACCAAGTGAGTAGCGATTGATTCCCCGGGTCAGCGAGCGCTTGTGGCGTAGTCAGCGAAGGTTGAAGAAAATATACGCCTATGAATAGGCAGAGCGCCGTCATCTGCAAAAAGGAAGATATTCGCAGGAATAGGCGGCGTGACAACTGCGCGGCGAGCCCTTGCGCAAACAGGATGCAGCAGAAGAGGAATGCGGCCGCCGCAAGCATCGTCACCCAGTGAGCAAACAGGATCCGATACGAAGCAGGCGACAGAAGCACTTGAAAAATGTTGTAATCCGGAGGAGCAACCGCATAAATTAAAACAAAGCTGGGCAGCGCGTTCACAGCGATGACCGTCAGACTCAGTGCGGCGGCAAGCGATGCCACTTTCGCGAAAAAGATCGTGCTTGCGCGCACGGGTAGCGGAGCCAATACCAAGACGTCGCGACGATCCGGGAACGTGGAATCCCAACTGAGGACCGCGAACAGACCGATCACCAGCATCGTTGTCGCAATCAAAGTGTGTTCCGCGTTCCAGGCGGCTACGAACACGATCGCGCGCGGCACGCGGCCGTTTGGGATCCCGAGAACTAATAGAGTCAAACCCACACCCAGCAGGATTAGCACCGTGATGAATTGACCCAACAACTTGCTGGCGTCGCCTTCGGCGTGAGCCGACAGCAAGTCGCGATCCACCAGGCGGAAGAGAAAGTCGCGATAAAGGACCTGAAACTGACGCTTGGTCACGCCGGCCTCCTAAGCTTGAATCAAGTCTGCAATCTCGCGCGAAATGGCCGCTGTGTCCTGCTCCACGGCGAGCTCGGCAAAGATCTCTTCGAGCGTAGGCAGCTCCATCAGCGCCCGAAGACGCACGATGGAATCGTCCGCCACGACTTTGCCGCGATGCAAGATCACGATGTGCGAACAGACGCGCTCCACGGTCTCAAGTTCATGCGAACTGAACAGGATCACCTTGCCGCGCGACGCTAGCTCTTGAATCAGGCTTCGCAAGACCAAAGCCGACCCCACATCGAGTCCGTTGAACGGTTCGTCCAGCAGAATGAGATCGGGATTGTGCAGCAGCGCGGCCGATAGCAGCACTTTCTGACGCATGCCTTTCGAGTACGACGAAATGGGCACGTGCCGATCCGCATGCAATGAGAAAGAACGAAGCAAACCATCGATGCGCTCCGTTGTCGAGCGTGTGGGCAGGTCTCGCAACTGGCCCACCATGGTCAGGTATTCCAAACCGCTGAGATGCGAATAGAGGTGCGGGTCTTCCGGCACATAACCAAGGTGCTGCTTATATTGGATGGGATCGCGCTGAATGGGCACGCCATCGAACAGAATTTCGCCCGACGTCATTTCGATCAGTCCGGTGATCATCTTCATGGTGGTGGACTTACCCGAGCCGTTCGGCCCCAGATAACCCGTGATCTCACCGCGGCGGGCCGAAAAACTGACGTGATCGACGGCCACGATGCCGGAGAATCGTTTGGAAACGTTGCGAAGTTCGAGCACCGCTATAGCATACTACATAGCCATCACCCGCGCATATTATCCCGCGGAACGTGAGGTCTACGCGGCCGGGGCCGCCAGCACTTCCTTCAGTCGCCGCCCGACGATCAGATCTTCGCCTGGCTCCAACATCCATACACCGATGACGATCGCGTTCTCATTGTTGTCGAGTCCCGCCGAGCCCGACTTGTGCCCCGTCGCCGGATTCAGCTCAATCGATGGAGTTCCCTTGCGCAACATATCAGCAACCTCCAGCGGGCCCTTCCGCACTTTGTCCACGTCGTAGCGGAGCACCAAATGCGGCACATGATTCGCTACCGGGGGGACGAAAATTTCATGTGTCATGGTCGGAATCCCTTTGAGTTCGGAGATTATGCGCTCCGCGCGACGGTGAAATTCCGCCTGCATGCCTTCATCGGTCTGGCTCAAGAACCAATCCACCGCCGCCACCATCCCAATGATCTGCTCCTTGGCCACCTTCATGCCGCGGCCAACTGTCTCATCGAAAGGATTGTTATTCCATCCGGCCGCCTGAATCAGGTCTTTCCGCCCCAACAGCAAGCCCGCATTCTGCGGTCCGCGAATTCCCTTCCCGCCGGAAAACGTCACCAGGTCGAAGCCCATCTGAGTGTAGTTCCAGAGATTGGAAATCGGTGGGACATCGGCCGCGGCATCGTTGAAACAAGGCACGCCATGTTGATGCGCCACCTTTATCCAATCCTCGCGGCTGATCTGTCCGCCCTCCGCTGCGTTGAAGAAGTGACACATTACGGTCCGATCGGTGAAGGCCTGTTGGTACTGCTCCATCGTCTCCACCTCGATGAAGCGAATTCCGCAGTTCTTCAGTGCATGGTCGTAACCGTAGCGATGCTTCTTCTGAACGATGACCTCATTTTTGATGTTCGACAAATCCAGTGGCAGCGACTCCGCCGATTTTCGGTTTCCCACCGTCATGCAAGCCGCGGTGCCCAGTGTAAGAGCTGAAGCCGCGCCCGCGCTCACCAACGCCGCCTCGCACTTCAGCCGCTGCGCGATATACTCGCCGGCCTTCTGCTGCAATTCTCCCAACCGCACCGGATGTTGCGCCGCACGCGCCACCGCGGCCTGTACCGAAGGCGGCATCGTCGACGCGGTCAACATCGTGTAAGTGCCGGCCGCGTTGATAATCTTCGTCACGCCGAGCTTGTCATAGTAGTCTTCGCCAACTGGCAGAGAAGTCCTGCTAGCGGCTTCGCTCATGCCTGGCGCCGCGCTCAGCAATCCTGCCGCTGTCAGTGCATGCTTAGTCAAAGTGAAGAAATTGCGGCGTGTGCCGGGCCTCGTCATAATTCTGAGCCTCCGAAAGCAATATTATCTCGAAACACCCACGACGGCCACAACCCGCCCCATGCCCGGCCTCACTTCTCGAATACGATCGTTCCAAAATTCTCAGGAACATGATTCGGATCGCGATTCACCACACATGTTGGTTGCCAGCACATAAAATGCCTCTGTGGATCTTCGCCCAGGCCATCGATCCGATACAGATTCGCGCGCCACTTCGTCCCCGCCGTCACCGGTTGATCGGTAATTGCCGAGAGCGGAATCTTCGCGGCTGCATACCAGATCATCGCTTTCTTATCGATCCGCGCAGCCGTCTTCCAGCCCGATCGCCATGTGTGATCGTAGCTCTTCTTGTCCAGATCGATCGCTAGGTCGATCCAGTCCCCGGTCGGGGCGATTTCGAATTCGCGATAATGCCGGATGTTCGTCCAATCGGAGCCGAGAAACATCTCCACCACATCCCGATCCCACAACTTGACACGCGGGCCGCCACCCATCGCGGGTAACCATAGGTTCAACACTTTGTACGGACACCGGAACAGCAGGTAAAGATCTGTGTCGGTCCAAAAGCCCCGCACTTCCGATGTCAGATCGGGGTAATCCACCACGTGCGTGCAGTCCTTAACGATTGCGGTGTGCGCCGCCGTCTTCCACATCCGTGAGTGCGGATCCGTGTTCGGCGCCGGTGAACCGGATCCGTGATGAATAGATAGATGATGAATGGTGAAACTGGCAGTGGGCCTGGTTACCGTGCAGACATCCTGAGAGCGCGCCGGCAACGCCACCAAAGAACACAGAATGAAACCAAGGGCAATCCGCATGATTGAGTCTACTCGTAAGGGACAAAGCCGGTCGCTCGCGTGGCCAGCTTAAAAACAGACGTGCTGGATGTGAAATAGAGCGTGTGGTACCCAGGATCGCCCCAGGTTAGATTCGCCGTCGATTCCGGAAGCACAATTGTCCCCAGGTGATTGCCTTCGGCATCCCATACCCAAACTCCGTGCGGACCGGTGACGTAGACGTTCCCACCCATATCCATCCGCATGCCATCGGGAACTCCTGGACCGTCCATCTTTGCGAATAGCCGGCCGTTCGAAACGCCGCCGCCGCGCTCAACGTCGTAGACGTGTATATCCTTGCGCTCGCTGTCATCGACGTATAGCCTCCGTCCATCCGGCGAGAAGGCCAGTCCGTTCGGTTGCGCCAGATCTTTGATCAGCAGAGTGACCTTGCCGTTGCTTCCCAACCGGAACACGCCCTGAAACGGAAGTTCCTGCTTCTCGCCTTTCGGAAGATCCAAGGTAGGATCGGTGAAATATATCGCGTCATTGGGCCCTAGCACGACATCGTTCGGACTGTTGAACTTCTTCCCTTGATAACGGTCCGCCAGCACATTGTATTTCCCGTCTGGTTCCACTGCGATGATGGCTCGCAGCACACTGGCACAATCGATCAATCGATGCTTACTGTCGTAAGTGTTGCCGTCGGGATCGCCCAGACTGACCACGTCTTCATGCCGATGATCGGGGAACAGCTTGAAAATCTTGTTCGTAACCTCATCGCTCAAATAAAGAAAGCCTCGCTTATCCCACACCGGCCCTTCCGTGAAACCGAAGCCCGTACCGATAGTTTCCAACTTTGCTTCCGGGTCGAACAGGTCCCAGAATTTGGGCGAGTTTGCCTTCAACTCAAACTTCGCCGGCCCTTCCACGGCAATCAACGAGATCTGCTCCAGCGTTGGCCATTGTTCTTTCGCGTTTGCCTCGCGCACACCCGCCGCGTGCTGTTGAACTGTGGTTCGCACAGGAGCTTTCTCGTCGAAGAACAACTTATAAATGCGATTCATGTGCTGGAAATCGCGTACATCGTCGAGATAGACATTCGTGGCGACGACATTCTCGAAGCCCATGCCGGCCTCCTCCAAACCATCCAGCAGATTGCGCATCGGTCCGACGGGCTTTGCCCCAGGCGGAAAAATTACTTTTGGGTTCGCCGCGTCCACGCTAAGCCCGGCTAGCAACAGCATAAGCGCAATTGGCACAATCTTCACCGGTCCAGATCCTTTGCGGCGGATTTAACCAGGTAACTGACAATATCGTCCAAATTCTTGCTTCCCAATTTCGATTCGTATTGAGACGGCATCATGGATCGCGCCGGATGTTCGAGGCGAGCAAGTTCGGCCTTGTCAAAGAAATGAAAGCTGCCATCGGCGGTTTGCATTTGAAGCGAAAAATTGTCCTCATTTCGGAGGACGCCAGTAAATGTTTGGCCGGTCTTCGTAACTGCTATGACGGTGCCGTGACGGCGATCCAGATTCTTATTTGGATCGACAATGGCTTCGCGAATCTCCGTTGGCGTATGAGTCCCGCCGTAAGCGGATAGATCGGCGCCCAGAAACCCGCCCTCGCCATTCACGGCGTGGCAGCCGGAACAGCCAGCGCTCCCAAAAAACAAGAGCCGCCCATCCGCTGGATCACCCGATACCACAACCGCCGCTTTCCTCTGTCCCTGAAGGATGCGTAGATAATCGACAACAGCGCGTATCTGTGAGCTATCGAGCGACGAACCGAATTCTGGCATGCCAGCCGATGGGATACCCGATCGGACAATGCGCATGAGATCGCGGTCTGAGAGCGCCTGAGCTTTGGGATCGGTCGCGATGTTGGGAGCGTGCTCGCCGCCGCGGCCGTCCAAGCCATGACAGGTGGCGCAGCGGGCGAATTGCTGCTGCCCAACTTGCTGTGCCGAACAAAGCGCGAAACTCAAAGTCACAGCGATAAAAGCTAATCGATATACCTTCGGTCCGCTGCTACGCATCAGGCTCGGTAGATTAGTATAACGAAAATGCTGATCGCTCGTATTTTGGCGGCAATCGCCGTATGGATCGTTTGGCCGGCCGCTATCGGGAACGCAGATACGGTCCGCGTCGATGTTCGTCCGTCAGATCTTCTAACATCTCCGATTGGCGCAAACTGGCCGTCTTATAACGGGGATTACACCGGGCGTCGATATTCCAGCTTAAGTCAAATTACGCCGCAAAACGTTCATCAGTTGCAAGCTCAGTGGGTATTCCATTCACCGAATTCGAACCTCTTGGAAGGCACGCCGGTAGTCGTTGATGGCCTGATGTTTGCCGGTTCGGCTAATGATGCGTTCGCGATTGATGCTCGAACCGGCCGCATCATCTGGCGTTATTCGCGGCCCGTTACGGAGGGGTTGGTGGATGACGCTTCGTCACATCACAATCGCGGCCTCGCAGTTTTGGGATCAAGGCTGTACATGGAAACCGACAACGCGCACTTACTGTGTCTCGATGCGCGTTCCGGTCATCTACTTTGGGATGTCGTTTATGCTTCAGGTAACAAGAATTACGGCGCAACGAGCGTGCCCTTAGTTGTGAAGGACAAGGTTCTGGTGGGAACTTCGGGCGGTGATGACGGGGTGCGCGGCTTCATTGCGGCGTTTGATCCCGCTTCGGGCAAGGAAGTCTGGCGCTTGTGGACGATTCCCGGCCCCGGTGAACCTGGATCGTCGAGCTGGCCTGGCGATATGTATCTGCGCGGCGGCGCGACAACCTGGATGCCAGGCACCTTCGATCCCGAGTTGAACACCCTCTACTGGGGCACGAGCAACGCCGCCCCCGATTTTGATGGAGATGAGCGGCCCGGGGACGATTTATACACCTCCTGCGTCCTGGCGATCGATCCCGACACAGGCAAGTTGAAATGGCATTTCCAGTTCACACCGCATGATCTTTACGATTACGACGCGACGGAAACCGCTGTGCTGGTAGATGCTCCATACAATGGCACGCCACGAAAGTTGTTAGTCGAGGCAAATCGAAATGGCTTTTTTTATTTGCTTGACCGCACAAACGGAAAGTTTCTATCGGCAGTGCCGTTCGTCAAGAAACTGAATTGGGCATCCGGCCTCGATCCGAATGGCCGCCCCAT
Source organism: Bryobacteraceae bacterium (assembly GCA_036272835.1). Taxonomy (GTDB): domain Bacteria; phylum Acidobacteriota; class Terriglobia; order Bryobacterales; family Bryobacteraceae; genus Bog-105. Next base: position 32,863 of record DATAXY010000019.1, on the reverse strand, counting down.
CCGCACGGGATTGAAACCAACAGACAAAGGCGCGCTCATCTGTCCCGACATGACGGGCGCCACCAATTGGTTCTCTCCGTCTTACAATCCGTCAACGCATCTGATGTATTTCATGGCGCTTGAAAGTTGCCAGCTATTTTTTTTGAAACCACAACAATTCGAGGAAGGCCGGGAATTCTACGCGACCGGCGTAAAGCGCGCGCCGGGGATTCAAAGACAGAAAGCCTTGGTGGCTTACAACCCGGAGACCATGAAACTCGTTTGGCGATATCCTCAAACCGGAGAGGGCGATTCGTGGGGCGGTACCATGACCACCGCGGGCGGCCTGGTGTTCTTCGGAAACGATGCCGATAGTTTTGAAGCCGTCAATGCCAGCTCGGGTGAATCGCTATGGCACTTCAATACCGGCCAATCCATGCACGCGTCCCCGATGAGTTTCGCGATAAATGGCAAGCAGTACGTTGCGATCGCATGCGGTAGCGACTTATTCGCTTTTGCCTTGCCTTAGAATCTGAGCAATGAATAAATTCCTCCTTACGCGCGTTTGCTGCTTGGTGCCGATTCTTTTCGGATTGAATCTGAGGGCGCAGCCAGCGTGTAACGCAGACCAGCCAATACCAAGCTTCACGATTCGTCATGTGAGCGGCGATCCCGATCTGAATTTGGACCCGGATTCAGCCGAATGGAAAGCTGCGGCATCACAATCCATGTCGAAGGACTGCCGCCGCCAGATTGATTATCCAAACATCGACACGACAATCCGGGCCTTCTGGACAGACGCTGACTTGTACATACTTTTCCGTTGTCCTTATTCTGTTCTGAATGTTTTTCCCGCGGATAACACCCAAAGGCATGTGGGCTTATGGAACCGCGACGCGGTTGAGATGTTTATCGGTGACGACTGGACGAATATACGGCACTATCGCGAGTTCGAAGTCGCGCCGACCGGCGACTGGATCAATTTGGCAATCGATTTGGATCGTAAGAGCTACGACTACAACTGGAAATCGGGCTGGCAGAAGATGGCGCGTGTTGATGAAGGAAGCAAAATTTGGTATGCGGCCGCTAAAATTCCGCTGTCGGACGTGAGCGCCAATCCGGTTCGCGACGGCATGAAATGGCGCATCAATTTTTATCGTATTGACGGATTGGGTCCGGACACGCAGCGGCACTTTCTGTGCTGGAGCCGGACCTGCGGTTCGAATCACGTTCCGGAGCGCTTCGGGACTCTCTTTTTCAGTAAGTAAGTCTGACGGAGCTTACGCGCGTTTTCGAGCGCCGCTCAAGATCTCACGCAATCGGCGGCCCACGATCAAATCCTCGCCGTCCTGAAGTGTCATGGAAATAATTTCGATCCGGTTTTGCGGCGGCATATGTTTCGGATCGTGCTCTTCTTCAACCGCAGATACCATACTTGGATTGCTGTTCGTCAGAACTTCGATTCGAGGCGTGCCATCGCGAAGCTGCTGGTCGCATTGCGAAACGCTCAGCCCAACTTTCTGTTCATCCCACTCCACGCGAAGAGTCGGATAGCTGTTCCCATCTTCCGGAATATAGATCCTTGTGGTAACTCCGGGCACTGTTTCGACCAGCTTCGAAATCCTCTTGACACGGGCGTTCCATTCGCGATTCAGCGCATTCAGATCGGTATTTTTCCAAACCTCCACCGCGGTCAACATTCCGATGATCTCTTCTTTGCCGGCTTTCATTGGACGGCAGATCGATCCTTCATAAGGGCAATAGTTGTGCAGCGCCGCATCTATGAGATCTTTGCGGCCAAGCAACAGACCGGCGCACTGTGGCCCGCGCATGCCCTTCCCGCCGCTGAAGCAGTAAAGATCGACGCCCATTTTTGCGTAGCGGGAAAGATTTTCAAATGGAGGAATTCCAGCGGCATCATCCAACAGCAGCGGAACCTTCGCGCGCCGCGTGATTTCGAGAGCCTTTTCCAAGTTGTCGTCGCGCCAGGTGGTATACACCATGGCCGTTTGATCGTTCAGCGCCGAAGGGAGATCGCTTACGGTAGCGGCCATCACGAGCTTCGCGCCCGCCAGGCGTATGGCGCTATCGAACGCATTGCGTCCGCCAAGCATCACTACTTCGTGTTTGAGGCCGGTTGTCTCGGGCAGATGCCAAATCTTCTCAGGATCAGAGCCGGCGATGCAGGCGGCAGTTGCGGCAGCCATAGCGCCTGCGGCTCCGGAGGTGACCATTGCGGATTCTGCGCCCGAAAGAGCTGCCAGTCTCTTGCCCACTGCGGCCTGAAGCTCAAACATGTCGACAAACTGCCGGGAGGCCGCTTCCATCGCCGCGCGGACTTCGGGAAACATCAGCGACCCGCTGAGGTACGTCCAAGTTCCCCGGGCGTTGATCAGTGGCCGAACTCCAATTCGTTCGTAAACATTCGTGGAGCGGGCAGCCGCCGCCGCCACCTTCTCCGACAGCTCTTGCAAGGCGATACCGCCGAACACGGGAGCCGCCGCAATCCATTTCATGAAAGTGCGTCGCTGTTCGGTGAAGCTTGACATTCTTGGACTACTGTAGCTAAGCCCCTTCCGCCGGAGCGCAACGCACCCGGGAGAAGGCGGATTATTAGCTGTCAAATATTCCCCACAATAATCATTGACGGCCATCTGTGGTTGTGATAAAAAATGAGACACGCTATTGTTGAATCGTTTCAAAAAAGGGGGAGTTCTCCTGTAATTTACCGGTATCGTTCGCCGGACCAAACTAGTTTTGTTCGACGCCAGCGGGAGGCTTGTCTCATTGCTCGTCAGGCAGAGGCTTCGACGGCGTGTGGTGTGGGTCTCTCGTTAGCTCTTTACTTTTTGCGTTCGCTTGTCACGTTCATATTGCTTCAACCCCGTTTAGGAAAGGTGCGTCTATGAGGACCGCTTCCGCTGTTTTAGCTCTGACGTTTCCAATGCTCGTTGCCATGGCGCAACCGGCAGAAGCTCAAACCGTAACCGGTTCCATTACCGGAACCGTCGTCGATTCAGCAGGCGCCTTGGTGGGCGGCGCGCAAGTTGAATTAACTAACGAAATATCCAAACAAGTTCGCCAGTATCAAACGTCCGATAACGGCGTCTTCATTTTCCCGGATTTGGTCCCCGCCACTTACGATCTCCGCATCACTCACCCGGGCTTTAAATCCTACGTACAGAACAGCATCATCGTCGGAACGCTGGAGAAAGTTGATGTCCACACCATCAGACTGGACGTCGGCGATGTGAATACGTCCATCCAGGTTACGGCGGAGGCCGCGCGCGTGGCTACCGATACCTCCGACCATGCCTCGGACGTGAATCTGTCCCAGATACAGGAAACGCCGATTCGCGGCCGCAATTTCGAGGCGATCATCAAAGACCTGCCAGGCGTTATCGACATGGGCACCTACGACCAGCGCGGCTGGGGCACCAATTCCGCCGTGGTGAATGGAGGCCAGCAAGGACAAGTGCTGGTGACGCTCGATGGTATGGCCGCCCAGGATAGCGGCGCTCCCAGCTTGAGCACGTACCAGGCCCCGAGTATCGACGCAATCTCAGAAGTGAAGCTCCTAACGGGCAATTACTCCGCCGAATATGGCGCCCGAAACGGCGGACAGATGAACATCACCATCAAAAACGGAACCGGCCAGTTCCACGGGAGCGCCTATTATTACTACCGAAATGAAGAATTTAACGCCAACGAATACTTCAACAATATGCTCGACGTTGCCAAGCCGAAGTATCGTTACGAGAATCCCGGCGGCACATTAGGCGGTCCGATCATCATTCCGAAGGTCCGCTTCAACAGAAACCGGAATCGCCTTTTCTTCTTTTGGTCCTACGATCAGCTCTTCAATACTCAGAGCACCGCGATCAATGAATACACGATGCCAACCGCGCTCGAGAGAAACGGCAATTTCTCGCAAAGCGTAAACTCCAATGGCTCGCCCATACTGATCCGCGATCCAAGCACCGGCCAAGCGTGCTCGGCGACGAGTGCGGCCGGTTGTTATCCCGGCAACATCATTCCCGCCAGCCGGTTCAGTCCTATCGGGCAGGCGATGCTCAACCTGTTTCCGCTCCCGAACACCACCGACCCGACCGGGAATCGCCAGTACAATTTCAAAGACCAACTGAGTAACACCGATCCCCGCACCGACAAGATTCTCCGCGTCGACTACAATCTTTCGTCTAAAGACACCATGTTCGTGCGCCTCTTGCAGGATTACCAGGCCCAGTCCGGATTCGGTGCCATCCTCGGCGCTGCCGGCGATGGCTGGGGACAATTTCCGCACAGCTACTTCATCCCTTCCGTAGGCGCCGCGGTCACCTATGTCCATACGTTCCGGCCCGATTTGATCAATGAGGCAACAGTCGGACAGAACCGCGCGCACCAGCAGAACGTGCCCACCAATGAGTCGCTCTATAACGACAGCCTTCTGCCCCTGAAAATCAACGGTCAGGCCACGAATTTGTCCAGCATCTTCGGCAACGGCGTGAATTACCTAAACCTGTTGCCGAACATAAATTTCAGTCTGCCTTCCGGCTTCTCCGCGCAGTCTGCGCCGACGGCGATCCCGAATATCGTCGGCACGTCGGGGACATCGGTCGGCAACGCGTTCGGATTCGACAGCCGCTGGCCGTTCAATGGCACCGACAATCTGGCCACCTTCACCGACAACATCACGTGGGTCAAGGGCAGCCACATCATCAAACTCGGTTACTACTTTGAGCACGACGCCCGCAACGTCAGTGTCTATTCGGTTTACAACACGGCCGGAACCTACTACTTCGGCTCCGATCTCGGCAACCCCCTCGACACCGGCGACCCATTCTCGAATGCGCTCATCGGCAGCCTGTATGGCTATGGCCAGGACAACCTGAACCAGGTCAACCAGGCGCGCTACAAACAAAATGAATTCTTCATACAGGACACCTGGAAGGTAACAAGACGTCTTACTCTGGATATCGGGGCGCGATTTTCACGCCTCGGCGCGTTGTATGAAGCGCCCAGCCACACACTCGGCATCTTCAACGGGTCGGCGTACAGCCCGAGCCAACAAGGCCAGCTTCTCTTCCCGTATTGCACGGTTGCGCTCTCAGGCGGCGCCAGTTGCCCGACAGCGGACAAGGCATCCATCAACCCTGTGAACGGGGCCACCTATGCCTACGCCCAGCAAGGAACGTTCGCCCCAGGCAGTTACAGCGGAACGCCCTTCTCAGGTATCGTGTCGCAGCCTTCGGGATCAGCAGCGTTCTTCAAAACGCCGCCGCTGGCCATCGGCCCGCGCGTAGGCTTTGCCTACGATCCCTTTGGCAATGGAAAAACGGCTATCCGCGGCGGCTTCGGCATTTTCTACGGACGTGCCTTCGGCGTCGACACGCTGGGCGCGACGGGCGTCGGTATCGGTCCGCTCGCCACACCCCCTCACTTTTTAGCCCCAATCGTCCTCGACACAACAATCTCCGGATTGTCGAATGCCCAACTTGTCTACACGCCCGAGACCACGGTGGGCGGACCTTTGAAGTATCCGGCCCCCTCGACTTACGACTGGAGCTTCGGAGTCCAGCGCGACCTGGGCAAAGGCTTTGTGATGGATGTCGCTTATGTCGCAAACGTGGCTCACCATCAATTCAATCAAGGCCAGATCGATCTCAACGCCGTTGCTCCATTGACCGATTGGACCCCTACCGCCAATAACGGGCAGCCTGGGCCGGTGGCCAAATACCTCGATCCGACGAGTTCCAACGGCGGGACGGGCGGTCTATATTCGGCTAACCTGATTCGCGCGCTCGCCGGCGCTTATCCAGGATGGGGTGGAATCCAAATGTACTCGAGCAACGGAGAATCTTACTATGACTCCTTGCAGGTGCAGTTCAACAGACGCGTGGGCAAGAATTTCCAATTCGGTAGTAACTATACTTACTCCAAGACCATCGTCTACACTCGCGATCAGTTTGTCCCCGACAAGCTGCTCAAAAACATCGCCACCGGTACCCGCCCGCAGGCGGTCAATGTCAATTTCGCGTACCAGGTTCCCAATGGCTCGAATCTTTGGAAGAACCGGGTTACACAATTTATCGCCGACAATTGGCATGTGGAAGGGATTGTGACTATGTATTCCGGATCGCCGATGACCATCAGTTGCACTGCTGCGGGCGCGCCCATCGGCTATTGGACTGGCACGCCCAGCACCGCTGGTCTTCCCTTCCGTTGCCAGGACACGGGAAACCTCTGGCTCCCCTTGGGTGCGACTCCGGGTTCTGTAGGCTCAACGTCCCCCGCGGCACTCTGGTGGCCCTTCAATAAGACCAGCTTCAGTCTGCCGCCGACAGACTCGCTGGGCATCGGCAACACACCACCCACTTTGACCTATGGCCCCGGCGTGACAAACACGGACTTGAGCGTTTACAAACAGTTCCACGTGTTCAGCGAGAATAGGATTCTTGAGATCAGATTCCAGGCCTTCAACGCTTGGAACCATTTCAACCCGAGCAATCCGAATACGTCGCTGACACTGAACTATGCTACTGGTGTCAACACGAACTCCGCCTTCGGCACCATCACGAGCGCCGCACTCCCGGCGCGACACTGTGTGTTGTCGGCCCGATTCTCGTTTTAAGGTTTAATTCATGGCTCAATTATTTAGTGCTTGGAAGCCGGTGGTCCTAATAGCCGGCTTCGCTCTTGCAACTCTCGCGGTTTTTCATACCGCTCAAGCTCAACCGCCCAAGCCGCCAACCCCTCGCTTTCACGGCTTTTCGCAACCTGAGCCCATCGATTTCAATGACCATACCGGTTGGACCTCGATGTTTGACGGGTCCACACTGAACGGGTGGGACGGCGACAAGAACTATTGGCATATCGAAGATGGCGCCATCGCGGTGGAATCCACTTGTGAGAAGCCCACCGGCACCATTTATTTGATCTGGCAGGGCGGCGAATCCGCGGACTTCGAATTGAAGCTGGAGATGAAGGGCGAAGGCGCCATGGTGAACAGCGGAATCCAGTACCGCAGCGGGATCCTGCCTGCGAACTCGACCCGTGGTCCCGGCCGCCCACCGCAAGGCGGGACTTGCCCCAGTGGACAGCCCCGCGGAACTCCACCCTCCCACGAATCTCAGGCGAAGTGGGAGATGTTCGGGCCACAATTCGATTTTGATGGACGCAACGCGTACACCGGCCAGTTCTATGAGCAAGCAACCGGCCGCGGCATCATCGCCTGGCGCGGGCAAATTGTCGAGACGAATGAAGGTCAAAAGCCTCGACTGATCGCGAACCTCGGCGATCGCGACGCACTGGGCGGGTACGTGAAAATCGACGGGTGGAATCAGCTTCACCTGATCGCGCGCGGCCACCAGATGACACATATCGTCAACGGCCACGCCATGGCAATGCTGGTCGACGACGATCCCACGAAATTCCGGAAGGACGGTCTCATCGGCTTCGAAATCGAAGGCTATGGGAAGATCTTCATCCGCGATATCTGGATCAAGAAACTGTAACGGCCGATGCCAACGTTTCACGCGCCGGCGCCCGTAATCTATAGTGGGCCTATGAGGCTGTTTGCGGCAGTGTTATTCGCCGCATGTGCGTTCGCGGCTATGGTGCGGACTCTCTGCCCAGGCGTCGCGCCCATGCCACGCCCGTTGCCGGGAAGGCGATTGCCAAACGATAGAGGTCTTGAATATAAGCAGGGAGCGCACTCATGAAATTTTTAATCACACTTTCTCGCACTTCGCATCACTCGCGGAGCGGCGGGTCGATGTTGGCCGTCTTGCTCTCCGTCGCCTTCCTCGGCCCGAGTCTTGCGTACGCGCAATTGCCGCCGGGACCCGGCCGCGATCTCACGATTCAGATCTGCGGTAAGTGCCACTCCCCCGAACGAGCCACCGCTTTGCACCAAGACGCGCGTCAATGGCAACTTACCGTCTCGAAGATGATCGGCTTGGGCGCTCAAGGCACTGACGATCAGTTTGAAACCATCATTCAGTACCTGGCGAAGAACTTTGGAGGCGGTGGACGGCCTCCCGTCAATATCAACGACGCGACAGCCGTCGAGCTCGAGTGGGCACTGGATTTGACGCGCCCCGAATCCAGAGTCGTCGTGCAATACAGGACTGAGCATGGTCCTTTCAAAACGATCGATGATTTGCGAAACATCCAGGGATTGGATTTCAAACAGGTCGAAGCCCGGAAAGCGCACGTTACTTTTGGGTCCAATTGATTTCCCGAGCAATAAAAAGAAAGGTTCGCCCCAATGAGACAGTTCTTGTGCTTAGTCTTGTCGGCTAGCGTCGCCGCAGTCCTCCTCTGGAGCGCGGATTGGCCGAGCCAAAGCGGAAATCCTCAGCGGGACGGCTGGGCGAAGACCGAGACCGCATTCACGAAGGAGAACGTGGGCGGTCTACAACTGCTCTACAAATACACGGCCGATAATCGGCCGAAGGGTTTGGATGCCCTTACTTCTCCGATCATCGATGGATTTTTGATCACGTATCTTGGCTTCAAGGAAATGCTTGTTTTCGGTGGAAGTTCCGACAACGTCTTTTCCATCGACGCCGACTTGAACCGGATCGTTTGGAAAAGGCATTTCGATTTCCGGGGCGATAAGCAACAGACCAAGTCCACCAGCACGTGTCCGGGAGGTCTGACTGCCTCGTTGGCGATGCCCGGTAGCAGCACGTCTATGGGCGGCCGCTTCTCATTTCGCCCACGTCCCAAACCCGCCGCTACACCCAAAGCTCAAACGGCTGCACCGGTGCCTGCGCCTCAACGGCGTTCGGGACTGCTGGCCACCGGCTTTGGCCGATTAGGCGCATTCCTTGCCATCGGTAGCGACGGCTATCTGCACGTCCTCAATACGTCAACCGGTGAGGATCGAATACCCGCGATCGAATTTGTCCCCGCGAATACCAACGTGAGCAGTATCAACATCGACAACGACATCGTTTACGCCGCGACGCTCGACGACTGCGGCGGCAATCCGAATGCGATATATGCCGTCGATCTCTCGGCCGAACAACATAAAGTGGTCTCGCATCCTACCGGGGGAAGCGGGCTCGCAGGCTCGGCCGCAACCGCGATTGGCGCCGACGGAATCGTGTATGCGCAGGCCCCGGACGGGCATGACGACGTTGCGGGCGCTCTGAATGACACGGTCCTGGCACTTGATCCGAAGACTCTCGCGGTGAAGGATTACTTCACTCCGGAAGGAGAGGCCCCGCGCAACAAGAAAAATATCGCCCGCCCCAGCGTAACGCCTGTCGTTTTCTCTTGGAACGGTAAGGACATGATCGTGGCGGGAGGAAGGAACGGGCGGCTCTATCTGCTGGACTCCGCGTCACTCGGCGGCGCCAGTCATCACGAACCGCTCTACCAGACCGAGCCCATCGCAAGCCCCGATACGAAGTACGCTGGCAACGGGTTCTGGGGCACTCTCGCCAGTTGGGAAGATAGCGACTCGGGCACGCGATGGGTGTATGCCTCGTTGTGGGGGCCACCGGACCCGTCGGCTAAATTCCCGATCACGAATGGTGACGCCTCGCATGGCAGCATTGTGGCTTTCAAATTGGTAGAGCAAGACGGAAAGCCCACGCTCGCGCCGGCCTGGAGTTCGCCCGATATCGTGACGCCGGCGCCGGCGCTTACGGCCAACGGTCTGGTATTCGCGCTGTCGACCGGCGAATCGCCGCGCGAAGCCAAGGAAAACGGTTCCCCTTATAGCGTGGCCGAACGGGAGAGGATGGCCACGCACGCTATCCTCTACGCGCTCGACGGCGCAACCGGAAAGCAGCTATATTCCAGCGGCGATACGGCCACGACCTTCACTCATGGCACGGGCTTGGCGGTGGCAAATAAGCGGATCTACTTCACCACGCACGACAATGTCGCATATAGTTTTGGGTTTCTCGCGGAGCAGCCGCAATTGACTGGAGAGTAAGGGAGTTACTGATGCAACGATTACGGATTATCTCACTGGCCGCGCTCTGCTGTGGACTCGTCTGGGGCGCGGACTGGCTTACCGACGGCGGCAGCCCGCAGCGTACGAATTGGCAAAAGAACGAGTCCATCCTCAACACGGATGACGTGAAAAATCTCAAGATTCTTTGGAAACTGAAGCTGGATAACATCCCTAGGGAAATGCACTCCCTTTTCCCTCCCCTGATTGTGGACAAGCTCAATACCGGCGACGGTCCTAAGCAGATAGCGATCGAGGCGGGCATATCGGATAACCTTTACGCCATCGACGTAGAAACCGGCACTGTGATTTGGAAGAAGCACTTCGAATATCCTCCGATCACGCAGGGCCGCGGATTACGGCCGGGAGACCCGCTCTGTCCGGGCGGCCAAACGGCTACTCCGATCATCGGGCCGCCCGATGCCTCGGGCGCGCGAACGGTGTATGCCATGGCGGGCAATGGTGAAGTCCATGCGCTGAACGTCGCAAATGGCGAAGATGTGATGCCACCGTTTCAGTTGGGATTCCCCAACGGCAAGTCTTATGCGCTCAACATGTGGGATGACGTCCTCTTCACCACCACATCGCAGGGCTGCAATGGAAATCCGAACCAGATGTGGGCCGTCCGGATTCACGACCCCACTCACAAAATGATGACCTACAATCCCGGAAGCGGCGGTCTTTGGGGGCGTCAGGGAGCGGCCATCGATTCCAACGGAGTGGCGTGGGCGCCTACCGGCGACGGCCGTTACGACAAGGAAGAAGGGGTTTACGGTAATGGCCTAATTGGGGCAAAGGTCATCGACGGCAAATTGCATCTATGGGATTACTATATTCCCAAAAATTGGTCGTGGCTGCAGAAGCGCGATTTGGATTTCCAGGTTACTCCAACCATCTTTCCGTTCAAAGACCGTGAGTTGATGGCCACGGGAAGCAAAGAGTGTCGCGTGTACCTGCTGAACACCAAGGATACCGGAGGTCACGACCACCAGACCCCGCTCTATCGCTCGCCATTAGTCTGCAATGAAGAAGTAAATTTCGCGGGCGCGGGCCTCTGGGGTTCCATGGCCACTTGGCTGGATTCCAATGGGACGCGATGGGTGTTAAGTCCATTCTGGGGTCCGCCACATCCCGACTTTAAGGTGCCAGTGTCTTATGGGCCGGTGAAATATGGCGCCATCGCTGCGTTCAAAGTAGAGGAGAATAACGGCAAGATTTCGCTTGACCCGGCTTGGATGTCGCGAGATATGGATCGCGCGGAGCCTCCTGTTGTCGCCAACGGCGTCGTATTCGCATACGGAAGCGGTGAGAATACCGACCAGGCTTACCCCGGCCAAGGACTGAACGATAACAGCACTCTGCGCATCAAACACTCGGGCCACGCCGTGCTGTATGCATTGGACGCCGAGACCGGAAAGGAGTTGTACTCAAGCGGAGATCAAATTACCTCGTTTAATCATTTCTCCGGACTTTCAGTGGCAAACGGCCGGGTCTATATAGCCACCTACGACAGCACGCTCTACTGCTTCGGGCTGTCGAACACGCCCTGAGCGGCAGAGAGAAGGCGGACGTTTCGAAGATACGTCCCCTTCTCCTGAAAATCAGGCGCACCTCGCCCGCTTAGTCACCGATCTTCAAAGTATTTTTATCCCCCCAGTTACCTCAATAACTTACCCCCACCCGGTCCAATTCGCTCAATCTGACTTCGCCGTCCCGCGTGCTACTCCCCCTCAGGTTGGCAACTTGAAAACTTGACTCATTTACGCAACGTCTTCTCTTCAAGGACACTAGCGAAACTCTTTGCTTGCCTCTAGCGTCAGACGCCTATGCCGGGCTACGATAACGAACTTGCCGCCATCGTCAACGAACTGAATCGCACGGCGACCGGTCCGAGACCCGGCGTGGCTGAGGCGCCATCGCCCCCGCAAAACAGCGGCAGCCTCGATCAATTTCTGCGCTTTGCCGTTGCCCAGAGCGCGTCCGATCTGCTGCTGATCGCGGGCGCGCCAGTTGCCTTGCGCATTGATGGCAAACTGACTCCGGCCGCGGGACCCATCCTCGCCCCGGAAGAGACACGCAAGCTTCTGCTGCCACTGCTAAATGCGCGCCAAAGTCAGGATTTGCAGCGCGACAAATCGATCGATTTCTGTTTTTTCCGCGAGTCGATCGGGAGATTCCGCGCCAACCTTCACCATCAGCGTGGCTCTTTGGCCGGGAGCATTCGCCTGCTTCCCGCGCGCATCCCAACACTCGAAACTCTACGCTTGCCGCACACGTTGCAGCGGTTCGCCGAAGCGCGTCAAGGCCTCCTTCTGGTTACCGGTGCGACCGGCTGCGGCAAGAGTTCTACGCTCGCTGCTTTAATCGACGCTATCAATTCCGCCCGCCGAGATCATATCCTCACGATTGAAGATCCTGTCGAGTACGTTCACTCCAATCGCAACTCGATCATCGAGCAGATCGAGGTGGGGCAGGATGCGCCCGATTTCGCAGGGGCCGTCCGCAGCATTCTGCGGCAGACTCCAGACGTCATTCTGGTTGGCGAGATGCGGGACCCGGAGACCATCGCAACTGTTTTGACGGCCGCCGAAACGGGTCATCTGGTACTCTCCACGTTGCACACAAACGACACGCCGCAAGCCATCTCCCGCATTCTCGATTCGTTTTCGTCGGCGAATCAGGCCCAAGTGCGCCAGCAGTTGTCTCTGGCGATGCTTGGTATCGTGGCTCAGCAGTTAGTCCCTGCTGCCGATGGCACGGGCCGCTACCCGGCGGTCGAGATCATGATGGGTACGCATGCCGTGCGCAACCTGATTCGCAGAGGCCAGGACCATCAACTCTACACCGCCATCTCAACCGGCCGCGCCGATGGCATGATCACCATGGAACAATCGCTCGCGGAAATGGTTCGCACCGGGCGCATCACACGCGAAACGGCCCTCGCGCATTGCTTCCGGCCCAGCGAAATCGGACTTTATTTACAGCAGTAATGCCGGACTTGCACGTGGCCGCAGCAGAACCTGACCGGCAAGGAGCGGCTAGGTGGTCCTAAGAAGAGCCAAATCTGGCCACGGCGTTATGACCACCTATACTTGGCCTATGAAGAAGGTGCGTGGCGGGTTTCCGGTAGTCATCGCGGTCGATCGTAAGGCCGCCAAACCCCTTCACCGGCAGATCTATGACGCCTTCCGGGCCAGTATTGTGGCGCGCAGTTTGAATGCCGGCCAACAAATTCCATCGAGTCGCGCTCTCGCCGCCGAACTCGGTGTCTCGCGTATTCCCGTCCTCAATTCTTATGCGCAGTTGCTGGCCGAAGGCTATTTCGAAACGCGCAAAGGTACCGGAACATTCGTATCCAGCACGTTGCCGGACGAACTCGTGCCGGTCGATTCCCGCAGTTCCCACGCAGGTGAATCGCCCTTGGGAAACCGGCGGATCTCTCGCCGCTCCGCTCTGATTCCGCGTGTTGAGAATCCACAGTGGTTCCGCGGCCGGGGACCTTTCAGCGTCGGTCAACTAGCCTTCGATCACTTCCCCTTTCACGTCTGGTCCAGTCTGGTTGCGCGCCATTGTCGAAGCGTACGCGCCAGTTCGCTCAACTACGGCGACCCGATGGGCTTCGAGGAATTTCGAGAGGCCATTGCCGCTTATTTGAGGACTGCCCGGGCGGTGCGCTGCGAAGCCAGCCAAATCATGGTTGTCAGTGGCTCCCAGCAAGCGCTGGAAATTTCGGCCCGCGCATTACTTGATCCGGGGAATCGCGTATGGATAGAAGAGCCCGCCTACCCATTGATGCGAGACGCCCTTAGAGTGGCCGGTTGCCAACTCGTACCCGTTTCAGTCGACGCCGAAGGTTTGAACGTGGCGGAAGGCATGCGGCGGAGCCCCAAAGCGCGAGCCGCCTATGTCACTCCATCCCATCAATTCCCGCTCGGCGTAACGATGAGCGCATCCCGTCGTCTTCAACTGCTCAAATGGGCGCAAAGCGCTCAGTCATGGATTGTCGAAGACGATTACGACAGCGAATATCGTTATGAAAGCATGCCGATAGCCTCGCTGCAAGGGCTCGACCATTGCGCTCGCGTGATCTACATCGGAACGTTCAGTAAGACCTTGTTTCCCGCTCTCCGGCTGGGATATTTAGTAATTCCTTCCGACCTGGTCGAACGTTTTGCCGCTGTACGCCGCGTCATGGACATCTTTCCGCCCCATCTTTATCAGGCCGCCCTTACGGACTTCATCAACGAAGGACACTTCTCGCGCCACATTCGCAGAACGCGATTGCTCTACAGCGAGCGGAGAAGAGCGCTGGTGGAGGCGATTGGGAGAGAGTTCGGCTCAATATCGGAGCTGGTGGGGGGCGAAGCTGGCATGCACCTGGTGCTGAAGCTTCCGGACTGGCTGCGAGATGTGGAGATATCTCGCCGCGCCGCCGATCAGCAACTTTGGCTCTGGCCCCTCTCGCCTTGTTATATGGGGAAGGAGTCGCAGCAAGGCTTCATTCTGGGGTTCGCCAGCACGCCGGCAGCGGAAATGCCGCGCGCCGTCGCCCGGCTGCGAAGCATACTCGCATCCGCATAGAACCCCGCGGTTTCTACCGCTAGAGCCTACCGCGCTTCCGGCGAGCAGTCGACTTGACGGATTGTGACGACGGGTTCTGCGAGGAGCGCAGCGGTGGTCATAGGCGAATTCGATCAAGTGGCTATTTCTCGCTCGCTGTGCTTTGTCTATGATGAAAAACAAGCGGCTCGCCAGGCCCATTTGGTGGTGTTCGAGGCGAATCTACACAGCGGGGCGGAGTGGAACAGCGCATTGGTGGCTTTAGAAATGAGCGGCGTGGCTTGGGTAGCGATTAGCCGTCTACGGAACGTCGCCCAAAATGCCATTCCGGAGAACATTGGCTCGCCACTAAGTTTCGCTGAAATATAGTGTTAGCGCAGATCCATCGCGCATATTCGATTGCGGCCATTGCAATTGTGATGGTCGCACCCGCTTGCGCTCAGCAACCTTCCACAAGCGCCGCCGGCATTTCAGCCGCTCTCAAAGACCTTTCGATTGATCAAACGCAAACGTATCGCGTTCGAGACTTGGAGCTCACCCGCGGAGATATTAAGCTCTATCTCACGGAAGGAACGCTTGCCTTTACTGTCCCCTGTATGGGTAAGCGCGTTGCCGCCGTCTTTACAACCGCCTATGCCGAGGCGGGCGATGCCGAGGTTTTGATCCTGCCACCGCGGCGAAGCGAGCGAGCCTCGTTGGCCGCCTTCGCTAAAACGCCGAACCTCGACGAACACTTCACCTCCGCCGTTTTCTTCTTTTCCGATGACACCGCCGAAGAAGTGCTGGCCCAATTACAAGAGAATCCGCGGCACAGTTCGGCCGATGAAGCATCCAGACTAGCGGATGTGGCCAATCCCATCCTGCGCGCCGATGACTCAAACATAGACGTCCGGCTCGCCGGCGCGCTTCTGGACAATCATCGCCCGTCTCACGGGTTCTTCTACGCCATGATCGACAGCCACGATCTGGGAGCCTTCGACATGGTCTACGAACCGGACGCATTCGAGCCGATTACCGTTGGCCGCGTCGGTTCCGCGGCGGATGGTGCGGAGGCATTTCAAATCTGGACCAGTTTCCGCCCGCGACGGGCCCCGCCCTTCAGCGAGCGGCTTAGTCCCATTCAGGACGTCCAGGTGCGCACTGAGATTCATCCAGACTTGAGCATGTCCTGCAGCGCGCGCTTTCAATATACGGCTGGAGAGGATGATGGCAGAGTGGTTGCGCTCCGGCTGGCAGCGCGGCTTCGAGTAACCTCGGCCAATATCGATGGAAAGCCTGCCGAGGTGTTCCAGCACCAGTCGCCTCGCAATACCGATCTCAAAGGCGCGTCGGAATTTCTTGCAGTAGCCGATTCGCCACTTGTCCCTAACCGGAAGCACCAGGTAGAGATCCGCTACGAAGGTTCCGTCGTTCATAGGACCGGTAACGGTGGATACTTCGTGGACGAACGAAACACCTGGTACCCGTTTATCGATCCGATGCTGACAACGTTCGATCTGACGTTTCGATTTCCGGAGAATCTGAGCTTGGTGTCAACCGGCGAGCCGGTGGATGACCAATTCGCCGGCGGCATGCGCACCATACATCGAAGAACGCCCGTCAAGGAATCGCTCGCCGGATTCAATCTAGGCGAATACAATGTGGCCAGTAAGGATCGGGATGGTTATCACGTGGAGATATTTTCCGGCAGGAATCTTGAAGCCGGCCCGGCCGCGGACCTTTCCGGCGAAACCGCCGAAATTCTGCATTACTATTCCAGTCGCTGGACCACGCTGCCGATTCATACCCTCGCCGTTTCGCCCATTGACGGAAATTTTGGCCAAGGCTTCCCCGGCCTGATTTATCTTTCGAGTGTCGCCTATCTACCCGAGGAAGACCGCCCCCAAGCCTTGCGCAACTTACGTTCCAACACTTTCTTTTCCGGCATGCTTCTACCTCATGAAATCGCGCACCAATGGTGGGGGAATATCGTCAGCCAGGCCGACTATCGAACCGGTTGGTTGATTGAAGCGATGGCGGAGGAATCGGCCCTGGAGTTCCTCGACAGTACCAAGGGTCCTCACACCCGGGATGCAATTCTGGCCGGATTTCGCAACGATCTTACGGCAAAATGGAAAGGCCAACCCATCGAGTCCGCCGGTCCCGTCGATTTCGGGGAGCGTCTGCTTAGCAATTGTGGCATTGCCCCTTGGAGCATCATCGTCTACGAAAAGGGCGCTTGGATTCTGCAGATGCTGCGCGAGCGCCTTGGCAACGATGGTTTTCTCAAGCTTCAGCAGCGCATGTTACAGGACTATCGATCGAAGCCTATCGCCAACGACGACTTTCGCCATCTCGCTGCCGAGTTTACACGGCCGGGCCAACCGGACAGATCGCTGACGTCATTTTTCGACACCTGGGTGATGGGGACCGGCATTCCAAAAATGAAGCTTGGACGAAGCGGGTCGAGCCTCGATCTCACGCTCTCCGGCGTCGACCAAGATTTCATAGTGGACGTTCCTCTGCGTTGCAAACGGACCAATGGAATGCAATTCACGCGGTGGGTTTCCGCAAATTCCGGCGACAATCTCTACGACTTGCCGTTGGGCGCCCGAACCTGCGAGCTTCCCGCCGCGACCGATTTCCTGTACTTACCGGGAAAGTAGATTTCTACATAGGGCTATTCGGGGTACTTGCGTCTTGTTGCAGAACCGCGCGCGTCAGCAAGCCGCCGTGCAGATCACTCGCCGATCTATGTAGCCAAAATGCTGGCAATGGGCCGCCTTAGCAACGCAGTCCCTAACTCCAGAAGAACTTCTTCTGGTATAGTTATCCTCCATGGGACGAAGAAAGACCTCAAGCGATGGCGGCGAGATGCTGCAAGGCACGCTGGACATGTTGATCTTGCGAACGGTCCTGCTAGCGCCCGCCCACGGACACACCATCGCTCATGCGATTGAACAGACCTCGGAGGACGTGTTGCAGGTGGAGCATGGATCGCTCTATCCGGCGCTCCACCGGCTGGAGGACCGGGGTTTGATTGCGTCGTTCTGGGGAACTTCGGAGAACAACCGAAAAGCAAAGTATTACCGGATCACCACCGCAGGCAAAAAGCATCTGGCGAACGAGCGGAGCCGGTGGGATGAGTTGGTTTTAGCGGTCGCCCGGGTATTGGGTCCGGCAATGGAATAGAGACTCATGAGCTGGCGGCGCTTCTGGCAACGAAAGCGGCGGGATGACGATTTGGCTCGCGAGATCGAATCGTATCTCGCGCACGAGGCAGATCTCCTCGTATCCAGAGGTCTCCACGATGATGAAGCAGCGTGGGCAGCGCACCGAAAACTGGGCAACCGAACGATGGTGAAAGAGAAGGTCTGGGAGATGAACAGTCTTCAACTGCTTGAGAGCATCTGGCAGGATCTGCGGTATGCGGCTCGGCTGCTACGAACGAATCCGGGGTTTTTCGCCGTTGCGACCATTTCGCTCGCATTGGGTATCGGCGCCAACACGGCCATCTTCCAGCTTCTTGACGCGGTGCGCCTGCGCATGCTGCCGGTCGAGAATCCTCAGCAACTCGTGGAACTGAAGATCGCCCCAAACGATCATTGCTGCAACGGGAATTTTGTCGATCGCCGGCCCAACTTCACTTCTGCGCAATGGGAGCAAATTCGCTCCCGGCAGCAGGCCTTTTCGAGCATATTCGCGTGGGGCGATGAGCAGTTCAAGTTGACCCAAAGCGGACCGGCGCGCTTCGCCGAAGGGCTTTGGGTGACCGGCGACTATTTCAAGACCTTAGGTGTGAAGCCGTTGATCGGAAGGCTCATCGACAGCAGTGACGACGTGCCCGGCTGCGGCTCGTCCGGCGCGGTAATCGGCTATTCGTTTTGGCAGCAGCACTACGGCGGCGATTCCGGAGTGCTCGGAAAAACGATCCTGTTGGATGGACACCCTTTCAACATCACGGGCGTAACTCCGCCGAACTTCTTCGGCGTGGAGGTGGGAAGGAGTTTCGATGTAGTACTTCCGGCTTGCGCAGAGCCCCTCGTGGCGGGAAAAGAAGCCAGTAACAGTTTGCATCGGCATTACTGGTGGCTCGCGATCATCGGTCGGCTGAAGCCTGGCTGGACGCTTTCCCGCGCGATTGCCCAGGTGCAGACGATCTCTCCAGGAGTCTTTGAAAACACAGTGCCCGAGGCCTACCGGCCGGAGCAGGCCAAATATTACGCAAAGTATCGGCTGACCGCGTTGTCCGCCGGATCGGGTGTTTCATCGCTTCGAAACAACTACGAGCAGCCGTTGCTGTTGTTGTTGGGCATTGCCGGATTGGTGCTCCTGATTGCCTGCGCGAATCTGGCGAATCTGACGCTCGCCCGAGCGAGTGTTCGCGAGCGTGAGATGGCCGTGCGTCTCGCGATTGGCGCGGGTCGCAATCGTTTGATGCGCCAACTGCTCTCTGAGAGCCTTCTGCTGACAGTTTGCGGAACCGCGTTAGGTATTCTGATCGCCAATGCGATCTGCCGTTACATGGTCAAGTTCCTGACGACGCAGCGCAATCCAATTTATCTCGCACTGTCGCCGGATTGGCGACTCCTGGGCTTTACCGCAGCCGTGGCTGTTCTGACATGCGTTCTTTTTGGATTGACCCCGGCCATTCGTGCCACCCGGACCGCGCCTGCGGGCGCCATGAAAGCCGCGGGTCGGGGACTAACTGCCGACCGCGAGAGGTTTAGTCTGCGGCGTGCGTTGGTGGTGGCTCAGGTTGCAATGTCGCTGGTTCTTCTGGCCGGCGCTCTCCTGTTTGTCCGCAGCTTGCATAATCTGCTGACGCTGCATGCGGGCCTTCAACAGAACGGCTTGCTGATCATGGGCGTCGACCTGTCGGAACTCCACTACCCTCCCGAACGCCGGGCTGTGGTCTATCGCGATCTACTCGATCAGGTGCGCGCTACCCCAGGAGTGGATCTTGCCGCAACTGCGAACATCGTTCCGATCAGCGGCAGTGGTTGGAACGAGATGATCCAAATACCTGGCGTCAAGAGCCAACGCGACATGATCCCCTGGTTCAATCGAGTCAGTACGGAATATTTCCGAACTGTTGGTACGTCGCTGCTGGCCGGCAGAGACTTTGACCGGCACGATACTGTGTCCTCGCCGGAAGTTGCCATTGTTAACCAGGAATTCAGCCGCAAATTTCTCGATGGGGCGAATCCGATCGGCAGGCAAATTCTACTAGTGGTAGGTCCGGGAGAACCGCAGCATCAATATCAGATCGTGGGCCTTGTCAAGGATTCGAAATATCAGGATTTGCACGAAGATTTCAAGCCGCTAGTTTATGTCGCGCAGAGCCAGGACAAGGACCCTTATCAGGGAATTAACGTCTTAATGCGTTCAGCGGTGGGTGCGGGACCACTGACGGCGGCCTTGACGCGGGCAGCGGCAAAGGCAGATCCAGGACTCTCCATTGCGTTCCAATCCTTTGGCGCTCAAGTTCGAGATTCGCTGCTCCGCGACCGGTTAATGGCGACGCTTTCGGCGTTCTTCGGCTTCCTCGCAGCGAGCTTGGCGACGGTCGGACTGTACGGCGTCATCTCCTACATGGTCGCGCGGAGGCGTGGCGAGATTGGAATCCGCATGGCCCTGGGCGCTACTCGTGGAGGTGTCATGCGGCTCATCCTGAAAGAAGCGGCGGCATTATTGATCGGCGGATTGGTGCTGGGAACGGTACTCGCGATCGCTGCGAGCAGGGCCGCGACAACTCTGCTCTACGGCCTCAAGCCAACGGACCCTTCGACCATGGTGATGGCTGTCGGGCTGCTGGCCTTTGTTGCGATGTTCGCGAGCGTTCTGCCAGCGCACCGCGCGTCGCGCACAGAACCGATGGCCGCTCTACGGGAGGAATAAAGTCGCAAGTACTCCGTAACGGCAGTCATAGAATTTTTTCGCAACAACGCTTTCAGTCACTTACAGCCGATTTCCCCTCCGCCGCGTGCCCCCTCGCGCGAAAACGGTTGTATACCGTGACACTCACGCCCCTGAACCGCAAAGCCCGCCGCGCCGCCAAACTCTACGTTGCGGCCAAACACGACCGCAAGTCCTTCGATCCGGCCGACTATGGCTTCGAATTTTCAACTGCCGATCTCGAAGGAGGTAAATAAGCGTTCAGCGCCGCGTCTAAACTTGCAGCGTCGATATGTCCACGGTCGAGTGGTGTCCTTCGATAACCACAATGCCGCTCTCGGTCACGAAATATTTCTTCCGGTCGACTTCCGGATCGTACCCAATCATCGTGTCCTCCGGAATTTTGACGTTCTTGTCGAGAATAGCCCGCCGTACCCTCGCGCGGCGGCCGATATCGCAGTTATCGAAGAGGACGGAGTCTTCAACGACTGCGCCCGTATGGACCCGGACGCCGCGGCCGAGTACCGAGCCCCGCACATAGCCGCCCGAAATAATGGAACTTCCTGCAACGATCGAATCGATAGCCGTGCCGCGCCGGTTCTCCTCGTCGAACACGAATTTAGCCGGAGCGTCGGAATAGCCGGCCGTGCGCAGCGGCCACTGCCGGTTATAGAGATTCAACTCCGGGGATACGGCTCGCAGATCCATGCTTGCCTCATAGTAGGCATCGAGCGTACCAACGTCTCGCCAGTACTGCGGAGCGCCGACCGGATCTCCCGGAATCACGTTGCTCTGGAAGTCATAGGAATACATGTCAGCGCGCCCGATCAATGAAGGCAGTATGTTCTTGCCGAAATCGTGAGAGCTATTCGGGTCTTGCGCATCGGAATAAAGCTCGCGCAAAAGGAGGTCAGTCGAGAACACATAGTTACCCATGGATGCAAAAACGCGCGTGGGGTCGCCAGGCATCGTCGGCGCGTCGGCCTTCTTCTCGTGGAAAGCGATGATGCGGCCGTCCGGGGAAGTCTCGATAACGCCGAATTCGGAAGCGAACTCCTTTTCAACCGGGATGGCGGCAACGGTCGCGCCAGCTCGCTTTTCCACGTGGTATTCGATCATCTGCCGAATGTTCATACGATAAATATGATCGGCCCCAAAAATCACTACGACGTGCGGGTCTGCCTGTTCGATCAGATTGATGTTCTGGTGGATGGCATCGGCGGTGCCGCGGTACCAATCCTCATGGGGAGACCGCATTTGCGCCGGCACGGGAATGATGAAGTTGTTCCGCAACAACCCGCTCACTTCCCATCCCTCACGCAGGTGCTGCAACAGAGATTGACTCTTAAACTGAATCAGCACATAAATCGAGAAAACGCCCGAATTGATCAGGTTACTCAGCACAAAATCTACAATCCGGTAACGGCCTCCGAAGGGCACTGCCGGCTTCGCGCGTTCTTTAGTCAACGGGTACAGACGCGTGCCCTTACCGCCGGCAAGTACAAACGCTAGAACTCGAAGCTGCATGTATGTTTTTCTCCGCCGTTACAGCATACTACTGGCTTCGAGAAGGCAACGAGCCGCGGAGGGAGACGCGATCGGCTACTTTGCCGGATTCGTCCCGGGCTGTACCCAATGAGTGGCTAATGCAATAAACGATCGCACAGTAACGCCAGTGGGTCCTTTAGAGAGCCACGCCTTTCCATCGTCGCTCCAGGCGGTGGAGGCGATGTCCAGATGTACCCAGGGAGTGGGGTCGGCAAACTCGCGCAGGAACCACGCAGCGGTTATGGAACCGCCGTATCGGCCGCCGATGTTCGGAAGATCGGCGTAAGGGCTCTTCAGATACTCTTTGTATTCTTCATCCATGGGAAGCTGCCAGGTCTTTTCACCAGCTAATTTCGTAGCATCGAGAAGACGACTGAGTAGGGCGTCGTCGTTGGTAAATGCCCCCATGTTGTAATGTCCCAGAGCAATGCCGATGGCGCCGGTAAGGGTCGCCGCGTCCACCAGGTGGGTTGCGCCGTTCTTCTTGGCATAAGTGATGGCATCGGCCAGAATCAGGCGCCCCTCGGCGTCGGTGTTCAACACGTCCACGGTCTTACCCGACATCGTTTTCACGATGTCTCCGGGCCGCTGGGCGTTGCCGTTCAACATGTTCTCAACTGTCGGGATGTATCCCGTCACCGGAATGGAGGGTTTCAATTGCGCGATGGCGGCCATAGCCCCGATCACAGCCGCCGCGCCCGACATGTCGTACTTCATCTTCTCCATGCCATCGGCGGGCTTGATGGAGATGCCGCCGGTATCGAACGTCACTCCTTTGCCGATCAGCGCCAGGTGATCCGAACCATGAACGATGGAGGGGCGGTATTGAATAGAGACCAGGTAGGGGGGATTCGAACTTCCCTGCGCGACCCCCAGCAATGCGCCCATGCCCAGTTCCGCCATGGCGTCGCGGTCCAGCACTTCGACTGCAAGCCCCTGTTGGGTGGCCATTTCCTTCGCGGCCTCGGCAAGCGCGGCCGGAGTGAGTTGATTCGCCGGCTCGTTGGCCAGATCGCGCGCCAGATTCTGCGCTTCGCCCACAATTCGACCCAGGCGAACGGCCTGCGCCAGCACGTCGGCATTGCCATTGGGAACCGCAACCGTGAATGAATCGATCTGCTTATCGCTCTTCTTAGGATCCGTCTTGTATTTGTCCGGTTCCCATGCCCCGACTAGAGCGCCTTCTACCGCCGCGGAAGCGAGGTCCTCGGATTCCAGCGCTAGCGCGATCGTCCGAACCCCTTTACCCTTCAGAGACCGCGCCAGAACTCCCGCTGCGCGCCGCGCTTCCGCGGTCGAGAACTTCTCGCGCTTCCCTCCCCCGAAGACAACAAGCCGCTTCGCAGCCAGCCCTTCGGGCCGGTGCAGAATCGCGATCTCATACAGCTTCCCGGTGAACTCGCCCGATTTACGCAGCTCCGCCATCCAACCCGATTGCACCACAATCGCCGGATCCTCGGGCGCTCTCACCGGGCTCGCTTCGGGCTTCTTTTCTTCGGCGCTTTCGAAACAAATCACCGCCAGCGCATCGGCGCTCACCTGTTCGATTGGTTTCGTCTCTGCTTGTATTTGCATGCTTCTCCTTGGTTCAGTTTGTGCGCCGCCGGAACCGATCCCGTGCCTTGCGCGTCATCTCAATTACCGCTATTGGCGCGCTCTCCGGGCCATTTCGGCCCGCGCCTCCGATTGCATTTCTTTGGCCTTCGCCGCCTCGCGTTTATCGTGAAATTTCTTACCCTTAGCCACCGCAATTTCGACCTTAATCCGGCCGCCCTTCAGGTACAAACGCGTCGGAACCAAAGTCAGCCCTTTTTCGCGCGTCTCCACCTGAAGTTTGTCGATTTCCGAACGATGCAAAAGCAACTTCCGCTTGCGCACCGGCGCGTGATTCATGATGTTGCCGTGCGAATACTCGCTGATATGGGCATTCATCAGCCAGGCTTCGCCCCCCGAGACCTCCGCATAGCTCTCTTTCAACTGAATTTTGCCGCTCTTAGCCGCCTTTACCTCCGTGCCTGTCAGCACCATGCCGGCTTCATAGCGGTCCATCAGGTGGAAATTGTGTCCGGCGGATCGGTTATCGCTCAAAATTTTGATTTCGCTGGTTTGGGGCACGGGATTAAGCCAAGGGCTGCATTTCTGGCTTGGACGTTCTGCACGGCTGGCCCGTCCGCTACGTCTTCTCAAGCGGGAGAGGAAGGCTGCGCGCCGGGAACTAGCTCTATGAGGACTGAACGGCCGGTCTGAACCTTGCGACCGTAGTTTAACATATGCTTTGGATGCCTCTAAATTGATAAATTCGAATAGCTTACGCAGTTTTGTCGCGCTCGTCTGCGCGGTACTGCTCTGTGCCCCTCCGCTCGACGCGACGAATAAGAAAGCCGATAAATTGTTCAAAGAAGGACAAAAGGCAGAGGCAGATAAAGACTATGACAAGGCTTTAACCCTGTATGAACAGGCCGTCGATCTGGATAACCAGGAGCCGAACTATCTTCTGGCGCTGAATCGCGTCCGGCCGCGCGTCCTCCAAGTGCACCTGGATTTAGGTAAGAAGCTACAGGCCGCGCAAAAACTCGACGAAGCTATGGCCGAGTTTCAGAAGGCATTAATGGCCGATCCGTCCTCCGGTGTAGCGCTCCAGGAGATCCGCGATACGGCGGCCATGATCAAGGAGCGTACCCGGCGGCCTGCGGGGACGATCATCCTCACTCCCGCCGAACAAGAGCGATCGGAGGTGGAGAAGCGCATTGCGTCGCTCGAAGGGCCGCCCCAGCTCGAACCCCTCAACAATCAGGTCAATAATCTCAGAATTAACAACCAGCCGGCCCGGGTGCTCTACGAGACGGTTGCCAAACTAGCCGGGATCAACGTTCTGTTCGATCCGCAAGGTTTTGAAACCACGCCGGGCAAGAACTTCAACCTGGACTTGAACAACGTCACGTTGGACGAAGCCCTGAACCTGGTCGCGCTGGAAACGCATACGTTCTGGAAGGCAGTTAGCCGAAACGCAATTTTCGTGACACAAGACAACGACCTGAAGCGTGGCGAGTACCAGGACGAAGTGGTGAAGGTCTTCTATCTTCAGAATGTGTCGGCGCCCCAGGATTACACCGAGATCTACAATGGCGTACGCACGGCGGCCAATCTGAATGCCGGCAGAGGGTTGTTTGCCGTGCCTAGTCAAAACGCCATCGTTGTCCGCGCGGCGCCGGATACGATTGCCCTAGTTGAGAAAATTATTCATGATCTAGACCGGCCCAAAGCGGAAGTTGTAGTCGATGTGATTGTCATGGAAGTGGACAAAAATAAGGCAACCACCATCGGGGCGGCGCTAGGCGGGCAGGGCGGATTAAGCCTGCCCATCACTTATGCTCCCCGAAACCCTGACATATACGTGACCGGAGGGACAACTGGGACAACTACCGGAACTACAACAGGAACCACAACAACCGGGACGACCACGGGCACCACGACGGGAACTACGACGGGAACTACGACCGGTACCACCACAGGTAGCACTACTAATGGATATATCCCGCTCTCCCAAATCGGAAAAGTATCCACCGGAGACTTTGCCACTACTTTGCCGGGAGCGCTGCTACAGGCGATGCTGAACGACACATCGACCAAGATTCTGGACCGCCCCGAGGTGCGCGCCACCGATAACGGGAAGGCCGTGCTCAAAGTGGGACAAAAGATTCCTTATGTGTCGGGTTCGCTGAACTCCGCCGTCGCTACGCCCGGATCGATTCCTTATGCCACTACTCAGTTCCAACAAATTGACGTAGGCGTCGATGTCGAGTTGCAGCCGCACGTCAACGGCCCGCACGACATCAGCATGCACGTCAAGGTGGAAATCTCGAATGTTGCCGCTGAGATCAATATCGCGGGGGTTCAGCAGCCTGAAATCGGCCAGGAAGTCGATGAAGCCGACATCCGCATGAAGGATGGCGAAGTAAGCCTGCTGGGCGGCTTGTCCGATACGTCCAACGCGTTCTCCGCCACTGGATTACCTGGTGTTACCAATATTCCCTTGCTTGGCTACCTGTTCAGTACTAAGACAAGAAATCTAATAAAACAGGATCTGATGATTGCTTTAATTCCGCATATTGTCCGGCCGCCCGATCTGAGCGCCGCGGGGGAAGAAGCGATCTTCGCCGGGACCGAAAAAAATCCGCACGTGAGGCGTGCAGACGACGGATCGCCGAATCCGCCGGCTAGTGTGTCCCCAGCACCATCGCCGGGGACGACGCCAATAATTCCACCTCGTCCGGCTCCGCCGGCGCGACCGAATTCTCCGCGTCCTTGATCGAAAAGATAGGTTATGAGCGGTACACAAAACGTAGTTCGCTTCCAGCGCCGATGCTGCCAGGCCGGTATGACCCTGGTGGAGCTCGTGGTCGCGTTCACGATACTGCTGATTCTGACCACGATGGCCGTCCCGATGACCCGTTACCAAATCCGGCGGGCGCGAGAGAAGCAGTTGCGCTACGACCTGGAGGACATGCGCAAAGCGATCGACCGGTATAAGGATCTTTGCGACAAGGGCCGCATTCAGGCTCAGAACGATACCTATTGTTATCCGCCGACGCTTCAGCTCTTGGTGGATGGCGTCAAGATGGCGAATACGCTCGGCGGCGGGTTGAACGATTCGAACGATGGCAAAGTTCGGATGTTGCGACGGATTCCCAAGGATCCGATGACGGGCGACAAAGAGTGGGGTATGCGGAGCGTCCAGGACTCACCGGACTCCACGTCCTGGGGCGGTCAAGATGTATTTGACATCTATTCGAAGACGCTGGACAAGGCGAGCGACGGGACGCCGTATTCCGAATGGTGACCGATATGAGCTGGAAGCAACGATTCTCTCGCGGATTCACTCTGATTGAACTGATGATCGTGATGGCGATCATGTCGATCCTATTAGCGATCGCCCTGCCCATTTATCAGAAATCGATTCTCCGGGCCAAAGAGAGCGTGCTGCGGCACAATTTATTCACGCTCCGCGAGATGATCGACGAATACACGATCGACAAGCAGCAGGCACCGGAGACGCTCCAGGATCTCGTATCGGAAGGCTACCTGCGCCAGGTACCTCAGGACCCGATCACCAACAGTTCCGAGACCTGGCGGATCACGATGGAGGATACGCCGATCGGAGGCGGTTCCAGCAGTCCCGGAATTTTCGACGTGCATAGCGGGTCCGATAAGACATCTCTCGACGGAACCCTTTATTCGGACTGGTGACGACGCCGAACCTCAACGGCGTTTACATCGGCCTTGGTAAACTGGCAGAGAGAGCGTTTCGTCGCGAAGCGAGCGCCCGCTATCCCTGTTCCCCGATCGTCTAATGGTAGGACAGCGGCCTTTGGAGCCGTGAATCGTGGTTCGAATCCATGTCGGGGAGCCAACGAAATTTAATATTGAAAACAAAAGACTTATTGGTTTAACCCGTATCTTATTGATTTTTCGGTTCGAATCCATGCGGGGTATCGCCGAATTCGGCTTTAGCTGCGGGATTGGTCTCGCCCGTGCAGGAGAGCGAATGATCAGCTACAGGATGTCGTCGGATCGACCTTGTATATCCCATATCGTACCGCTCGTAAGGACGATCGAACATGTGCCCCAGCATTCAACAACTCAGCATCGACATAGTACTACACCTCCAGAACCACTCTTGCCATTCGTGAGGCAACATGGAGACGTGGGCAAAACTTCGCCGGCGCAGAGATCTCTCTGGTCTGGCTAACTGGAGAATACAACAGCGCAAGGGCGATTCACTGCCTGCGGGCCGCGACCATTTGAATTCCGTCGGCCGTGATGATGCTGATATGTCCTGCCCACGTAGTATCCGCCGCGATGAACGCACGTACAAGCAGTGCCAGCCTCTCGGGCGTCGCCGGATGAACTCGGAACAGAACGACCCCGGATTGTTCCAATGGACTTCGCCGCTGAACGGCGATCTGCCAAAAGTCCTTGTCAAGCGTCAACACGATGCGGGCTTCGGCTTCCGCCAAATCCAACAGGACGACGTCCCTTGCTGCCGCGTGATCCGTGCGAGCCCATAGGACGTCATAGCCCTCGGCTCGAAGCATCTCAACAACCGGCTTCGGAAAATTCTCGTCGGCAAGGAGGTGCATCTACGCCGGAATTGGGAACGCCTTATATTCGTGGGCTAGATAACTGGCATACGACAGACAAGCGAGGATGTCCTCTCGTGTCAGACCAGGGTAGTTAGAGAGAATGTTGTCCTCAGACTGGCCAGATGCCAGGAGTTCCAGAATGAACTCGACGGCGAGACGCGTGCCGCGGATCACAGGCTTGCCTGCCAGGATCTCAGGGTCAACAACGATGTGCTCAGACAACGGCATACCAACAGTCTACTGTGCCAAGATCCGGTTCGGCAGGTCGGTGAATCGGCTTGTTTTGCCAACGGCGCATCCGAAACTGAGAGGTCCGTCCCGCACAATTGGCGAGTCTCGGGAGAACAAAGACGTTCTCCGTCCTATATAAAGATCCGCTTGTTTGTGAAATTCTGGCAAGCAGACGGGATTGGTTAGCGCGGCGAACTGGGCATGAGAGCGGTGAGGAAGGAACCGCTCAGACTTCTGACTCGGGATTTTTGCAGGTGCAGGACGGACAGGTATGCTCAATCTGAGGCTGTGATGGCTGAGAGTAATCGAGTGGGATCGGGAGAAGCTCTACGATCAGATTTGGACTAGGCCTTTGCGGACAGTCGCCCATGAGCATGGCCTGTCTGATGTGGCTTTGGCGAAGGTCTGCAAGAAGCTCCACATTCCCCGACCTGGAGTTGGGTACTGGCGACGAAAGGAGTGCCGGTTCAAAGTTGAGAGGGTGCCTCTGCCGCCGGCAAAGGAGATCGTCACCGTGGCCAGCCACCTGCCGGATTTTCAAGAGAAGAAGCCAAGGCGATTATCAGAAGAACTGATCCCCTCCGAAAAGTCATGGAAGCGCCCAAGGCGCTCCACTCCGTTATCAAGCAAACTGAGCGGGCCTTTGCAGACGGCCACCCAGACCAGTTCGGCCGAGTCCAAGCCAGGAAAAGTGGCCATCCTCCAGCCAGAAGGATTTCGCCTGGGCGTACGATGCCACTAATCGATTCGTGTTTGAAATCGACAATTACACCGATTCGCAGTGGAGATGGGCGGACACAAAGCAGCGGAAGATCGAGGAGGCCATCGAGCATATCGCACGCAGCATACTTGCTACCGCAGCATTCGAGAAGCGACGGCGAGCTGAACGGGAAGCTGAGAGGCGTGAGTCTGAGCGGCTACAACGGCTGCGCTATCAAGAGCAGCAGCGTATCGAAAGGCTGAAGCGAAACGCTACCGCATGGGAAGAAGCTCAGCGCATCCGTGTGTATCTCGCCGCGGTCGAAGAGAAGGCCGCGGCGCGTGAGGGCGGCCTTGCGGCTGACAAGGCGATGTCACGTTTCCTGGAATGGGGACGCCGCTATGCGGATAGCCTCGATGCGACCGGCATACCCGCTAGCAAAGAGTGGGAACAGGACGAAGCTGTCGAGCTTTGAGTAACATCTCTGCCATTCCTACATGTGGACGCACACAGACCGACCTCAACAGTACGAACGTACGTGCCGCGCCCGATACGCAGGAGGCTCCACGGCGGCCAAACGCGAGAGCGTTTGCTCCACCGTTGCGATCTCTAGATGCAACAGGTTCCTTGGCCACCAACAGGAGTACCTTCTGGGAGCCGCCCTATGTGAGCCGGTGATGCTGCCACTGTCCACGTGGAGCCTGCCTTCGAACGGGAAATAGTAGCTGACAGACTCCGAACCATTGATCAGCTTGAAGCCGTCGCCGTTGAAGCCATGGCCGCTGTCAATAGCTGAGTGTAAATTCGCAGCCGACTCCGGAAGTCGGGTTTAGGATTGCATTACCTGAGCGGAGGATACGGCAAGGCTGGGAAGCGACTGGAGCGCCGACTCAGGGGCCGACAGAAGGAGCGGCCGGGTCCGCTCCTCTTTAGCTGTTGGCGCGAAAGCGATAAATCCCGGGAGCGCGAGGGCAGCGCCCTCGCATCTAGAATGATCTCCTTCTTTATTGGTTGGCCGCCATAATCGCTACCACCTTCACGGCCGCTTCTTCGCTGGAAACATCGTCGAATGTGAGATACGCTTTGTCGTCGGTAAGCCAGTCTTCATGTTTCTCGACCAGCAATATGCCGATGAGCCGAACGCAGGCACCTGCATGCGGAAAGATGCCGATGACGCGGGTGCGCCGCCGGATCTCCAGATTCAGCCGTTCCAGCGGATTGGTCGAACTGATGCGTACCCGGTGCGGCTGCGGATAATGCAGGTAACTGAGGACATCATCGATACCGGCTTCGAAGATCTCCATGGCTTTGGCGAATCGTGGCTGCAAGCTGCGGACCAGGTCGGCGGCTTTAGCTTTGGCGCTCTTCTCGTCACGCTGCACAAATACTGCCTTCATGGCCTCGCTCACCTCTGCCTGGCTGCGTTTGGGGACGTGCGCCAAAACGTTGCGGTAGAAGTGCACTTTGCAGCGCTGCCACTCGGCTTTGATCACCTTACGCACTGCCATCGTGAGTCCTTTATGCGCATCGGAAATAACCAACCGCACGCCGCTGAGACCGCGTTCCTTTAAGCTCTTGAAGAACCCTGTCCAGCCCTCTTCGCTTTCCGCCGCGATCACGTCAAAGCCCAGCACTTCGCGCCGGCCTTCCCCGTTTACGCCCGTGGCGATCACCACGGCCATCGACTCGACGCGATCGTCCACCCGCACTTTCTCATACAGTGCATCCACCCAGACGTAGCGCGACTCTCCTAACGGGCGTTCGCGGAACTGGCGCACCTTGTCGTCCAGTGCCGCGCACAACTGGCTCACTTGCCCGGCCGACACGCCAGCGATCCCAAACTGCTCCAGCACCGCTTCGATCTTACGCGTCGAAACACCTTTCACTACGGCTTCTTGAATCACGCTGATCAAAGCCTGTTCACTGCGTTTGCGATGCTCAATGAAGCTCGGCACGTAGCCGCCTTCCCGCAGCTTCGGCACTTGCAATCGCAGCGTCCCCAAGCGCGTGTCCCAGCGCCGTTCGCGATATCCGTTGCGATGGGTCACCCGTTCGTCGGACCGCTCATGCGGCGCCGCTCCGACCCGCTCGGTCACCTCCGCTTCCATCACGAAATCCGTGATCATTTCCGCCATCGCACGTAGCGGGTCCTCCGCTTGCTCCGCGGTTGCCACCAGCTTGCTCGCCAGTTCGTCTCGATCTATCCTGTCTTTGGCCATGCCGTTCTGCGAGCGAGAGCGGCTTCACTTCCTGCATCGATGCGGGAGCGGGGATAACCGGGGCGGTCGTTTGCCCGACGGGTTCCGGGCCGGCGGTGGGAGTCACGTCCTCGACCTGAGCGGAATAGGGCCACACTGGGCCTCGTTGCTTTTGCAGTTCCGTCCAGAAGTCGGACCCGGTTCCTAGGAGTTCGCCCAACTTTGCCGCCATTGCGTCATCCACGTCTGCCTTGTCCTTCAGGAGTGCATCGAAGTGGGGAATCGAGATATTGAGAGTACGGCTGATGGCCAGTTTACCCTTCGTGTTCTTGAAGTTTAGGCCCCGCTTCGACATGCGGTCCTGCAACGCCGCCCCAATCGAGACCCCTGGTTGCTGATCTGACATTTTGATTCATGATATCTGGGTCCCACTCTGTAGCTCACGCGCGGTAGCGTTGAAGCGTGGGTGAAAAGCGACCCGCAACTGCGAGCCAGAGCCCGTACCCACCGGCGGGTGGTCGGCGAACTCAATCCTTTCTGGAGAAAACCATTTGGCCGCAGCCGCATCACGCGTGGCGCTCAGGAGAAAGTCGATGGTGGCAGCGGTGGAATCGACCGCCTGGTATAAAAGGTCACTTCCGCCGTTCAACACTGCCGATCCTTGAACGTCAGGGATTCCCTACAGCAGTGCGTTTGAGACAGTCAATGGGTTAAGCTCCACCCCAAACTGTTGATTGCAAAGGACGAGAGTTCGAAACGTATCCACTACGGGGAGCCAACGTTTAGATTCAGTAAGTTAGAAACATCGTAGCGCTTTTTTGTACGGATTGTGTACATAGCTGGCGCTTGGCGCCGACGGAACTCATTGAAATTTCAGGGCGGAAGCGACGGGCATGGATTCGAGACCTGTAAATTCATGCTGGGGGAGCCGCCGAATTCGCTTCACCGCAGGATACCCCAGACCAGAGACTTCAAAATGTCATCGAGTGACAGCGCTCTTTGAACTTGCAGCAATTAGCCATCGCTGCGTTGCGTGGACACCAGCAATTCATCCAACGCAACTCTACAGCATCGTCATCTCGCCATTCACGATCTGGACTAATTCCATATTGCCACGATTATCCAAATAGGATCCCGGAACGTTAAGGAGCAGCCAAAACTTTTATCTGGGGATTTTGTACAAAGGACTTGTTCTTGGTGCTATCTCCAACTCCCGAGGAATTCGTCTTCCGTCAATGCGCCTGCCGCAAGAAGCGGATCATCCAATGAGTGAATCCATAAGAAATCTCTCCAATACAAATCCGCGATGAGTAGAACGAACGGCTCGGGGTCAATTAGTGCCCAAGTCGTCTGCGGACCGCGTCCCCTGAATCCCACATTTCCGCCTCGCGGTCATACCTCTCCGCGATGCCTTCGACGACACTTGCAACATACGGATACTCAAAGGCAAGCTGGCGCGCCCAGTTTCTGTACGTTGCGCCAAGCGGAGAATATCTGGACAGGCGCGGAGATTACAAGGTACAATCTCCGCATGAGGTGCGGAGAATGTATATCCACGAGCGCAAGGACTGGCCCGATTTCCATTGGAATATAGAGAAGCTCGCAGAGCCTCTCGCCTCTGTCCGTTACCGGCAGGGCGGCCTCATCGGGCAGATGA
>DATAXY010000018.1:0-100280 GCA_036272835.1 Bryobacteraceae bacterium | reverse complement strand
GTGCTTCACGTCCGCGTCGGTGAGGCGCAGGTCCGAGGTTGGCGCTCTGTCGCCGGGTTATGTCGGCACTCTCACTGACATGGCCATCCTCCACGGAATACCTCCGCAGAGAACTGCTTCCAAGGGTACAGGGGGTTATGTGCCCATAACCCCACTTACAACAAACCCGGAGGACGGTTGGGGACAGTGTATAGGCTTCTTTCTTACGCTCCGATGGATCGGCGAAATGGCGGGTTTCGCTGCGAGTAGCGAACTGGTTCGGACAGCTGCGAGGCTCGGTGTGAGCCGGAATAGCGCGAACCGACACTCGAGAGTAGCTGATGTGCCAGCCGGAAGAGGTCGAATCAGAAGCTGCAGTGGATGAATAGACGATCTCCGAAGGGCGGGCTCGTCCTGATCTCCGGCCAGTTTGTAGATTCGGCCGGCTTGACGTCACACGGGATCGCGGAAACCCGTTATGCATCGAGTTCCCGAACAGCGAACAATCGAATAGTCTTACAATCTCCGAATGCACTCCTCAAATCCCCCAGATACAGTTGCGAGCTTTGCCGGCACGGCTGACTCTATGTTTGCTGTGTCAGAACTGTGCCAAAACTCGATCTGTTATAAACACTTGAGTTGTCTTTTAGCGAAAAGCAGATTCCCCAAGTTGTTGTAAATATTAGAAATCAGGGGTAAACGATGGAGCCTTTGGGAGCTAACCTTCTCTCTTGGGCGCAGGGGGTCGGGCGTTCGAATCGCCCCGCCCCGACCAAAACCTTATGTCCTCGGCCCAGATGTGGCCAAGAGTCGCATAGCTGGTCGGATCGAAGACGGATATCGCCCATGCCCAAGAGCGCGTAGAGAGGCCGCGGACTGACCGCTAAATAAGCGACTCCCAGTAATACGCGAATTGATTCACCAAGTCGCGCAGATCCGTTTGCCGACCACATCGAGACCCTGAAACTTGTCGAGGCTCACCGAGTAGCCATCGGGCATGATCGCCCGGCGCTTAGCTTATGTCTCATGTACGGACAGTCAGAGTAATCGTCTTTGATGGCGTAAATGCCCCGGAGTCAATCACAACCCTGTTCCGCTGAACAGCCCCTCTGGTCGCGAATGCTAACGGTCTTCCATCTGGCGGATGAATGTGGAGAATCAACTGGCCGGAAAAGCCCGCCGGTGCAGTTATCGTGATTTTCCATTCCGAGTTGCTGGACGCTTCCGTGGTCCAGTTCAATACTCCGAATCGGGTAGGACACTGTTCTACATGAATCCTCTGCCCTGTCGCGAACCAGTGTTTCGGAGCCGCCTTCTGGACGTGGCATACACCGTTATCCGACTCCTCGTAACAGAGCAGCCAGCGAAGACCGAGTGAGGGCTGCAACACGCTATTTATCGTTGCCGACCAGCCATACTTATCTCCTTCGCCGGGATAACTTCCGGGGAGTAAAGCGTCTTCGGGTGAATAGCGATTGCCGGAATCGGCCGCGTAACAGCACAGCGCATACAGCGTCAGCAGAAACGGCCGGTAATCGTCCTGCCGAATGCGCACAGCCAGAGTCCCGTGCGCCATAAAGTTGGAAGTGCGGCACCAGTTTCCGTCAGTGTGCAGACCCATAATCTGCTGCCCGGCAAGCTCGCGGTGTTTCAAATGTCCTAGATCCAGGGCCGGGTCGCCCCAGTCGGCTGTGAACCAATCCATCATGAACCGATGGTTCTCGTAACTTGTCAAATGCATCGGATTGCGCTGTGTATCGTCGGGAGTAAAAGGGGTAATTCCAGCATGGCGCATACGCTCATTTCCCGCCTTAATGGTCTCCGTCAGCGAGCGTTCTATGAGAGGACGCATCTGAGCTGCGATATCGGCATAGCGCTTGCCCTCATTTTCCAACTCGGGCAAATTGTGTTTTCGTCCCGCGTGCGTCAGGCAGCGTGCCTGTTCGTTGAGTCCGCGCCAGGTCCAAGTTGCATTCTGAAAATAATATGGATGCGAATTGGGATAGTCGTTTTCAGGATCGCCCAAATCCGCCTCCGGCGAT
The DNA here is from genome assembly GCA_036272835.1 of Bryobacteraceae bacterium. Classification (GTDB taxonomy): domain Bacteria; phylum Acidobacteriota; class Terriglobia; order Bryobacterales; family Bryobacteraceae; genus Bog-105. The sequence continues at coordinate 98,259 of DATAXY010000018.1, read as the reverse complement.
CCCCAAATCAATCCATATCTCCTGTCCGAAGACGAAAACGTCCGCTCGCTAAACTGATACCGTCCGAGAACGAAATCGATCATGCGTCGCAGCACGGGCAACCGATTCTGCAATGCTGCCAGATCACCTGTGTAATCGTAAGCCCGGGCCGAATTCCAGAGGAAGACACCCGCATTCAGTGGCGCCTCTACCTGATCCTGCGTGTTGTACAGGAAATTGCCATTCGGCAGGATGTAATTATCGAGGTAGAACTGGAAATAAGGCTCCACCTCGGCGGTGAGATTCCATAACTGGTGCGCCCATACGAATTCATAATGTGCAACCGGGAACAAGGCATGACTTCTTTCCGGAACTTTCGTGTACGCGCCCTCGCCGACTTGATAGGTCGGTTTCAGCCCGCGATAACTACACCGCGCAAGCATAATCCCGGCGCGCGCAGCGTCTAAGAGCCACATGTCTGGTATGTCCACTTTCATGCGGTCTTCAAAAAAATGCTGCCAGTGATTCGCTACACCCGCAAGCTCAGAGTAAAATTGCCCCGCGGACGAATTCCAGTATCGATCCACAAATTGCGTAGTGCCGGTTCGATGAAGCTCTCCCCTCGATTCGAATTCTTGCGCCGCCCATTCAGGAACAGCGGCACGCACGCGACCCATCGGCTTCGCGTCTTCGCCTGGCGGCAACAGAACCAATACTTCATAACCGGATTTTGCTTCCGGATTCCAAACGCCGGTGTTCGCGACGGGCAGATATCCTCCCAACAGCGTTCGCTTGCTGAAGCCTGGAAAATAGCGATAGAGGCCAGGATACTTGCCTGGCAGTAACTCGGAAGGTTCGAAGACCGCTCCGGCCGTGTCAGGAGCCCATTCGGCCTCTCCATGCGCGTCAAGAACTAATTCGCGCGATCTCCCAGCGGTGTCGAGAAACAACGACCTGAAGGGGCCGGCCTGCTCATTCGCTACGAGCGTCCATCCAATATACTCAGAACCCAAAGCAGCCACGTTCTCAAAGCATGGATCTTCGTTTGAGCCTAGAATATATTCTGCCAGTCCATCAGGCCCGGGCCTATATGGCGATTCGCGCGCGAACCGAATATGCCCGGCATTGATCGGCCGGGGTCTGATGTTGGAAAGGCCTCCCACGCCCTTTGGGATTCGCAGGATAACACCGCCGGCTTCCGTCATGTAGACGATCACGCCTTGATGACTTACCATCTTTTCAAAGACAGCGGTATTCGACCCGTTCATCTCCGCGACAGCAAGCAGAAGCCAGCCGTCAACATCCTGGCCCGGCTTTACGAGATCCTGATGATTTTGAACTTTAACTGCATCGCGCTCTATTGCCTCGATCATCGGCACAGCGTCGAGAACTTTACGCTCTCCCGGGAGAAGCAGCGAGTACTCATTAGCAATGCGGCCCGGTGCATAAGCGCGTTCCCGAACCCCGGCTGGCCGCGGCACCTGCAGCAAAGCACCTGGGCTCGGCGCAGCCGGCAAAGCAGCCAACATCTGAAGGAACCACCGACGCTTCATGAGCTCATCAATCACCCTACACCCTGCGATCAGTGTGTGATCTCCCGCAGGGCGTGAGCGGTTTGGGAGCCCGCACCCCAGGGAGCTTGAGGCGTTTCGACCGTATCGCCAGATCCTCTGCACCATGGATTTTCAGGTCTTATCGCCGGCGGTCTCACTCGGGCGTCACAACTGGCTCGGTTATTCAAGAGCCGTTTGAGCCTGGTGACCGCAATTCCATGCACTGCGGCGGGTGCAGCCCTGCCCGGTCCCGAGCCTTTAGGCGGAACGCGCAGCTTGCGCGCGCTATTGACCCTATGGAGATGCTAAACATCATGAACTGGACCCTGAGCGAGGGTCAAAATTGCTAAAAGGCTTTTCATCCACATCACACTTAAACCAGCATGAAGTCTACCAAACATCTTCTATCTCCTCCGATCCGCTCAGGTATACTGAGGCTGATTCATGCCCGTCGATCACGCGGCCGAGGTGGCCTCTGGCCAGCGCTTCGAGTTCGGAAAGAACTGGGCGCGCTTCCTCACCCTCCTGAACGAGGAAAGAATTGCCGACGCGGAAAAATCGCTTGCCCGCATGCTGGGCTACCCTTCGTTGGAAGGCCTTCGATTTCTAGATATCGGCTCCGGCAGCGGACTGTTTAGCTTGGCAGCCCGGAAGTTAGGAGCGAACGTCTTTTCGTTCGATTACGATCCGAATTCGGTCGCATGCACCGCCGAACTGAAGCGTCGCTATTTCCCGGCCGATCCGAACTGGGAGGTCGAGCGCGGGTCCATTCTCGATCCTGAATACCTTGGTAAATTGGGCCGCTTTGATGTCGTTTACTCCTGGGGCGTGCTGCATCATACGGGGCAGATGTGGCAGGCGCTGGGAAACGCGGGCGATCTGGTTGCACCCGGCGGCCGCCTGTTTATCGCGATCTATAACGACCAGGAGAATGTCAGCCGCCGTTGGACTTGGGTGAAGCGGAAATATAACGAATCGAAGCTACTGCGGGGCCCGCTGCTGATCGGTTCCTTTGTCTATCTGTATGGCCGTACCGTCGTAAAGGACTTCCTGCGTTTGCGGCCACTCCGCTCGTTTACCGGCTATGGTAAAGACAACAAGACACGCGGGATGTCCCTCTGGCCCGATTTAGTGGACTGGGTTGGCGGGTATCCGTTTGAAGTCGCAAAACCCGAGCAGATTTTCGAGTTTTATCGCGATCGCGGCTTCGAACTGACCAGCCTGACGACCACGAACAGCCTGGGCTGCAATGAATTTGTCTTCGCAAGGAAGAATTAAGAAGGCTCACTTCACGCGCCGCCAGGTGTGCGGCATGTGAAACACCCCGCGCAGCTCCTTTTCGCTCTCTACCAAAATACTGGTGCATCCGCGCTGCCATTCGAAAGCTTCTTTGGTCGCGGGTTGTTCGACGGTGATGTCCACCCGGTAGGCCTCCGGCTGAAGGCCCATGTGTTCGCAGGAGAACTCGACCGCGCTTGATCCCAAAGGCAAATCGAACGGTTCGCCATCGACCGCGGTCGTTAATTGCGTTGCGATTTCTCCCGCGGGATTCATAAAGCAGACCGTAATCGCCGCTCTCGGGATAGGTTGGCGAATCAGGAAATCGATACGGCACGTGAAGGGCTGCCCGGTTGCGATGCTATCGCAGGGGCGTCCGGCGGAATCGAGAAATTCGATGCCGGTCAACTCCGCCCGCCTTTGCTCTCCGCGGATTTGTGCCGTCTCCTCGAAATTTACCTGCGAGGTGGCTACATCCGCGTACCTGCGAATCACATCTTCGGTCGGGCCGTCCGCCTGGATCTGTCCGCGATGGAGCAACAGCGCGCGTGAGCAAATATCGCGAACCGCCGTCAGGTCGTGCGAGATGAAGATCATCGTCATCCCCTGCCGGTGCAATTCCGCAACGCGCTCTTTGCACTTTTGCTGAAAAGCGCGGTCCCCGACCGCAAGCACTTCATCCAGCAACAAAATGTCCGGATTGAGATGCGCCGCAACCGAGAAGCCTAATCGGACGTACATGCCGGAGGAGTATCGCTTGACTGGAATTTCGATGAAACGCTCTAATTCAGCGAACGCCACGATGCTGTCGAAGCGGCTCGCGATTTCCGCGCGGCGCATCCCCAGAATTGAGCCGCTGAGGAATACATTTTCACGCCCGGTCAGTTCCGGATGGAAACCGGAGCCCACTTCGAGCAGCGCCGCGATTCTGCCTGAAATCGTGATCTTCCCTGTCGTGGGTGTTGTGATATTGGAGAGGATCTTGAGGATGGTGCTCTTGCCCGCGCCATTGTGTCCGATGATGCCGAGCGACTCTCCTCTGGCCACTTCGAAATTCACGTCCCGGAGAGCCCAAAAATCCTTCTTTTCGGTCTTGACTCGCCCGGATCGCTTCGCACGGCTCGATTCCTGAGAATCCACCTTCGTCTGAATGAGATAGCGTTTCGAGAGCGATTCGACCAGCAGATCGGCCATAACTAGATGATGTCCGCCATGGTGGCTTCCCGGTGCTTGAAGAAAATATACCCGAACAGTAAAGTGGCGACTGAGAGAGACGCCGAAAGCACCAAGAGGTGTAAATCCGGGTGGAGGCCCAATACCACCACCCGCCGAAAGTTCTCCACTATGCCGGCCATCGGATTCCAAAGATAGAACCACCGGAAACGCTCGGGCACCTGCGCCAGAGGATAGACCACGGGGGTTCCGAACATCATGAGTTGCATGATGAGCGGCATGGCAATTCCAATGTCCCGGAAGCGCACCTGCGCGGCTGAAAGAAACAAAGCCAGTCCCGTGGCGAATATGAGTTCGACCAGCAGAATCGGGATTGCAAAGAGGATCTCCTGTCTCGGCGCCACGTGATAAAAGATCATCATTGCCGCCAGTACGAGGCAGGAGATGATGAAATCAAAGAGCGCCGCCAACACATAAGTGATCGGCAGAATCTCGCGTGGAAAATAGACTTTGGTGATCAGAGTGCTGTGTGTAACCAGGCCGGACGAGGAGGACGACACAGCGGTCTGAAACATGATCCAGGGAAGAAGGCCGCCGAAAACGAAAAGCGAATAAGGTAATCCATCGCTCTTCATATGAGCGACCACGCTAAAGATAACGGTGTACACCAGCATCAGCGATATCGGCTGCAGCAACGCCCAGCTTAATCCTAATGCGGACTGTTTGTAGCGCACCCGGATTCGATGAATGGTCAGCGTGAGCAGCAGATCCCGCGAGCGATAGAGTTCCGCCAGGCTGTCCAGCAATACCGCGGGGGAAATTGAGGCGGCCCGTATGACTTTGATTCGCCGACGCTTAGCGGGTTCCACTCGCGCCGGTGCCACCTCGATCTGTTGCTCAAGTTCCATAACAGTCAGTTCTAGTTTCCCACGTAGCGGACGATAGACTTGTTGGGGAGATTTCGCTTCCACCGACTGCCATGGGACCAGCTTTGCCTCGCGAGCGCGAATATACCACCGTTGACAAAGTGGAAGAATCGGACACAAGTTCTCGCCAATTGGCTATGAGAGTCGTCCAGCTTGGTCCGTTTCCGCCGCCACACGGCGGGGTTCAGACGAATCTTGTCGCCATTCGGCAGTATCTGCGCTCACAGGGAATCCACTGCGCGGTCATTAACATCACGCGGCATCGCAAGGCGGAAGTAGACGATGTCTACTACCCTAAAGGCGCGCTGGAACTCATCTGGGACCTGGTGCGGAAACGCTATGATCTGGTCCACATCCACATCGGAGGGATGGCGCCTTTGCGGGTGGTCCTGCTCGGATTGGTTGCAAGCTCGGTGCCTTGGGCTAAGTCGGTGCTGACGTTTCACTCCGGCGGCTATCCCGGTTCGGACGAAGGTAAAGCGACACGTCGGGGCTCGCTGCGCGCTCTTATGTTCCGGCGTTTTGATCGCGTTATCACGGTAAACGACGAGCTTGTCAATTTTTTCTTGCGGTTAGGTGTTTCGCCGTCGCGTGTACGGCTGATCGCACCCAATGCGGTAGCGACTTTTGCGATTGCCGATTCATTGACGGAGCCGCTCAACTCGTTTTTCGGCAAGCACGGCCCGGTGCTACTCGGGGTTTGCGGGCTGGAACCGGAGTATGATTTGGACCGCCAAATCCAGGCGCTTGGCCAGATTCGGGCTGGCTACCCCAACGCCGGGCTTGCCATCGTTGGTTCGGGAAGTCTGGAATCGCAGATTCGTTCGACCATTCAATCCACTTCGTACACGGAGCACATCCTGCTTTGCGGCGACGTGCCTCATGCCGTCACCATGCGAGCCATCGCGGACTGCCGAATGCTGCTCAGAACCACCCTTTATGATGGCGACGCCATTTCCGTGCGGGAGGCGTTATTTTTGGGCACTCCAGTGATCGCCACCGACAACGGCATGCGGCCGGACGGAGTGCGCCTGATACAAACGGGCGATACCAGCGCGCTTGCCGATGCGATTCTTGCCGAATTGCGCGATCCGAAGCCGCCGAAGACAAATTCGCAAAGAGACGATCGAAATCTGGCCGCGGTGCTAGATCTTTACCGGGATTTGCTCGGCAGTAAACAAGCCTGAGGACGGGCCAGCCTGTTCAAAGTCGCGCAGCCAGAGTTCCAGCATCAACAGCATCCAAAGCCAGTTGGAATTATCGCGGCGGCCGCTATCGTGCTCCTGTAACAAGTGCTTTACAAAGCGCGGCGAGACAATGCCGCGGTCGAGGAATGTCTTGCCGGCCAAGTGATCCCAAAGAAAGCTGTGCAGCGAACCTCGGAACCAGTTTGCCAAGGGCAAGCCAAACCCTTTTTTGGGCAATCGCAACAGTTCGGGTGGTAATCTCTCGCCCACGGCGTCGAGGAGAATCTGTTTGCCCTTGCCGTTTCGCATTTTCCACTCTCTGGGAATCGAGAATGCGAACTCCGCCAGTTCGTGATCGAGCAGTGGGCACCGCACCTCCAGCGAATTCGCCATGGACATGCGGTCTACTTTGACCAACATGTCGCCAGTCAGCTTCGCGGTGGCTTCGAAATAGAGCGCCTGGTCGACGATATCGGCGTTGCCTTGCGGCAAACAATCGGCAAACGTCTCCAGAAGATAGGCCGAATCCGCTGGCAACATCCAATCGGGTTCCAGCATCAGCTTCCGCAAAAAATAATGCGCGTAATTCAACTCAAAGTAGCGCGCTAGCGGATTCGGGCGGCTGATCATCCGGAGATAATTTTTTCCGTATGCGGAATAAGGCCAGGCCGAGGCGATGCCGGACAGCATTTCGCGTGCGAATCCCGGAATCCGGTCGAGCCATCGAAGACGGTCTATGGCGAAAAAGCTTTCGTAGCCGGCGAACAGTTCGTCTCCACCATCGCCAGTGAGGACCACCTTGACGTGCTGGACAGCAAATTCGGAAACGATGAAGGTGGGGATCGCGGCGCTATCGCCAAACGGTTCATCGAAATACTGGGCCAGTTTTGAAACCAGGCCTACCGAATCGGGGCGAACCAGGATCTCATGGTGCTCTGTGTTGAATTTGCGGGCGACCAGCGCCGCCGCCGGAAGTTCATTGAAGGCGCTTTCCTCGAATCCTATGGAGAAGGTCTTCACCCGATCCGGACTCTGGCGCGCCATAGAAGCAACGACGGAGCTGGAATCGATTCCTCCGCTCAGGAACGCCCCCAACGGAACGTCTGCAATCATGCGGAGCCGAACGGATTCGTCAAATAGTTCGCGAACGCGGGCAGTTGCCGTGGCCTTCGTCATACCCGCTTCAGGCGCCGCCGCTGGTTCGGGCAATTTCCAATAGCGCCCCTGTTGGATATCGCCGCTTACGTCATACGTCAGCCATCCGCCGGGGGGCAGTTTGCAGACGGCTAAGTAAGGGCTGCGCGGATCGGGAATGTAGGAAAACTGGAAATACAGCCGCAACGCCTCGCGGTCCAATTCCAGAGGAACTCCCGCCGCGCGAAGGCATTTCAATTCGCTTCCGAAGAAGAGGCCTTGCGGCAAGATCGCATAGTAGAGCGGCTTCTTTCCAAAACGGTCGCGGACCAGCGTCAGTCGCTTCGCGCGCACATCCCAAAGCGCATAAGCGAACATGCCGCGCAGTTTGGACATCGCATCCAGGCCGTATTGTTCGTGTAAATGAACGATGGTTTCGGTATCGCTGTTGGTCGCGAATCGATGCCCTTGCCCCGTTAAGCCTTCGCGGAGCGACTGGTAATTGTAGATTTCGCCGTTAAAGACGATCCAGATGGTTCCGTCTTCATTCGAAATCGGCTGGTGACCGCCGGCGAGATCGATAATGCTCAGCCGGCGCATGCCAATCCCGCAATTGCCCGCGGCATAGATCCCTTCGTCGTCCGGGCCGCGATGGCGAATCAGGTCGCACATGGCCCGAACCAACCCGGCCTCGGCTCGGCCTTCACGCAACACGAAACCGGCTATTCCGCACATAGGATCTCAGTAAAGTGGTGCACAGTTTGTGTTAATTATCGCAACACCATCTCCGCCGCCTCGCCGGAATTGCCGGTGAGGTCAATGGCGGCGGCGATTGTTATGGGCAGTGCGCCTTGCCGGCGGACCACCAACGAAGGAATCGCGTGCTTTTCTCCGAACACCGGGGATTGCCAACCTTCACACGCAACCGCATCGGGGGGGAGATGCAGATGTGGGCGGGCTTCCTGTGAAGCAAGTTGCCAGAACTGCTCGACCGTGTGCTCGCCCGGCGGTCCTGCGATCTCATCGACGATCGAAACAATACCCGGCGCGGCGAAGCGCACGATCCGGCGATGCACAAAACCGGCGCAGGTGCATTGAGCATCGATGTGATTCTCTGAAACGGCGCGAACCTCGACCCTTGCCGGATCTCCCCACCAGAACGGGCCCTTCGCAGTCGCCTGATTGTGGCCGTCGATGCGGATCGTACTGTGCGCGGCCGACCCGCGGAACCAGTCTCGCCAATCCGGATCGCCCACATAAGTGAACGTTCCGGAATCGGCCAGAATAGCCCGACCGTTCGACCTTACGGCCAAGCTGAGCGCGTCGGAATGACTGTGTCCGGCTCGTCCGGGACCGAATCCACCCGCATCGACGATGACCTGGTAGCTGCCGGATTGCCAAACGGCGAGCCCACAATCCGGAAAGTATCTCGATTCCGCTTTGCTTTGCCCTTGTCCCTCGGTCCGGCCCAGCCACCATGCCGCCTGTTCATGAAGATCTTGCGATTCGAAGGTCCAATCGGCGCGACCCAGGAAAGTGGCGCAGGTCGCGAGTGTGGCGCGGCCGAACCTGTCACGCACCCCGTATGGATGGAACCAGCGGCCTCCGTCGTCGTCGCCCAGAAACGGTAAACTTCGATCCGGACCGAGCAGGATCGCAAGAAAATCGGCCATAGTGGTCAATTTTTCGAGGTAGGCCTGCGGCTTGGGCTCGAGAACGGTGTGGAACAGGAACATGTCCAACGCATAAACCTGGTAATAGGTCGATTGCTCAAAGTGACTGCCGTCGCCGCGTACTTGGCGCTCCATCTGCTCCGCGACTGTCTTGCCGCCCAGTGCAATCCATTGTTTGCTTCGCGGAAACATTGGAAGCAGAATGCCTAGCGCATGCAGCACCACTGCTTCGCCAAGCAGGTGAGTATTCGGCGAAAAATAGACGGACAGGTTGTTTTCAAGATGTAGGCCGTGCTGATAGAGGCTTTCGAGAAGCCTCGGCCCGGTCTTCAGAGAAGCTCCGGCCAAATGAAGCACCCAGACCCAGGAATGGGCGCGGAAGGCAACTTCGAGAGCGCTGGTCCAATTGATCCCCTGCTGGAACGGGTTTTGCGGCCACCAGCTTTCCAGTTGCGTGTCAATTTCGCGAAGGTACTGTTCCCGACCGGTCAGGAGGAACGCTTGCGCCAACAGAACCAAATGCTGGTGGCGATTCAACTCCCAGACGTTCTTATGATCGCCGACGCGGGTCGCATCGAGGTAAGGGACTCGACGGAAATATTTGAGGGTGCTTCCCACCTCGTTCGGGTAGTCGCGGCGCCAATCGATCTCGGGGCCGGTTTCCACGACGCGACCGAGGATCGGGAAACGACGGGCCACGATTTCATCCGCCAGTCGTTCGACGGTGGCGGCGAACTCTGTTCCTCTGAGCTTGGCTGCAATAGATTCCGGGTCCGGCAGGCCGGTCAGCGGCGACTGGATTGGTCTCCGACATCGAGGAGGCCGGAGCGCCAAGGCAATATTACGCGCCTCTTGGCGCAGTCGAAAAGCGATCTCAGCGGGGCTACGTCGCATGTTTTTTCAATCACTTACAGCCTTTTTACCAAACGAACTGGTTTAAACTGAAGATTGCCTCGGAGACTTGGGCAGCACTTCCTTGTACGGGATTCGATCCTGAACCAATTCGCGAAAGCCGCCTGTGGCGAGCACACGGGCCGAGTGATTGAAATCGGTCCCGGCAAAGGCGCGCTTACACGGCATCTGCTTCAACTGGCGGATGAGCTTCATGTCCTAGAACTCGATAGGAATTTAGCAGATTACCTCCGTCGCAAGCTTGGGGACGATCCAAAGCTGCATATCCACCAAGGCGATGTACTCACCACCGATCTTGCCCAATGGGGTGGGGCCGTCATCACAGGCAACCTACCGTATTACATCACTTCTCCGATCCTAGAACGATTTCTGGCTTTAGACGAGCGATTTCCAGTCGGAGTCTTCCTAATGCAATGGGAGGTTGCACAACGCCTGCTCGCCCAGCCGGGAACCCGGGACTATGGGTATCTCACTGTTTCTACCCAGCTCATTTGCGAGGTAAACCTGATCTCGAAGGTAGCCCCTGGCGCATTCTTGCCGCCGCCGAAGGTCGATTCGGGAGCAGTCCGGTTGGTCCGCCGACCGATCCCGCCCGCCGATTTGCCGGCGCTCCTGACATTTGTCAGCCGCTGTTTCCGTATGAAGCGAAAAACCTTGCGAAACAATCTTCGGCCGTTCTACGGGAGTGCGGTGGACGGTTTGCGCGAATCCGGCCTACGCGCTGAACAGCTTAGGCTCGATCAGTTTCAGGCATTGCATTCTCAATTGGTCTCCCGTACCGAGGGCAGTACTCCTGATGGTCGATTCATCCAGTTGTAACGTTGATGTCACACGCAGTTTATGACGCAGTGCCGATACTGGGAAGGCACACTGATCCGCGAAGCGCATCAAGGGCGCTCCGCGAGGGTCCATTGCGTGAAAATCCCCAGGCGAAGGCCTAAGGACGGCAAAGGATGAGACTGCAATGTCAGAGGGAAAAATGAAAACGTTTACGGGTGGTTTGGCAATCGCGGCGCTGTTGGGGGCGCTTCCGCTTGCCGCGCAATCGATCACGGGAGCCGGAGCAACATTTCCCGCTCCTATTTATCAGAAATGGTTCAACGATTACCAGCAGGTCGCGTCTGGCGTTCAGATCAATTACCAGGCCATTGGATCGGGAGGTGGGATTCGAAATATTACGGACGGCTCAGTGGATTTCGGAGCGAGCGACGGGCCGATGAACGATAAACAGTTAAAGGGCTACGAAGACAAATGGCACTACCCCATTTATGAGTTTCCAACTGTTTTGGGATCGGATGTTTTGACGTACAACGTTCCGGGTATAACTACAGGTATCAAGCTAACTCCCGATGCAATCGCCGGCATTTTCCTCGGTAAGATCACCAAGTGGAACGATCCTGAATTGGAAAAGAACAATCCGGGCGTCAAGTTTCCGGATATGCCTATCGTGGTGGCGCACCGCGCCGACTCAAGCGGCACGACGTATTGCTTCACCGATTATCTATCTAAGGTCAGCCCGGCGTGGAAATCGAAAGTTGGTAAAAATACGTCCGTCAATTGGCCGGTTGGTTTGGGCGGCCAAGGAAATCCAGGCGTCACAGGTATTGTTAAGCAGCAAACGGGCGGAATCGGATACGTCGAATTAATTTATGCCGTGGAGAATAAGTTGCCATACGCGCTTGTCAAGAATTCGTCCGGCGCATTCATCAAGCCGGATCTTGCTTCCACCACCGCGGCCGCTGCCGGAGTGGTAATGCCGCCCGACTTCCGTGTGTCTATTACAAATTCGTCGAACAAAGCGGCTTATCCTATCTCGACCTTCACATGGCTCTTGATCCCCTCGCACTTTTCCGACGCCGCCAAGGGGAAAGCCATCGTAGCCTTCCTGCATTGGGCGATCACCAAGGGGCAAGGCGAAGTTGAGTCGCTGGACTACGCCAAGCTCCCGTCGTCGGTCGTCGCAAAAGAAGAAGTCGCAATCGGTAAAATCAAATATTAGATTCGGTTTTCCCGGCTGAATGGCAACACCTATGAATACAATCCGCCCGAGATCGGAAACCCTCGGAAGGAGCTTCATGGAGCAACTCAAGGGGGGTGACGAGATCTCGTATCTCATCACTCTCGCCTGCTCCATAGTGATCATCCTGATCGTGGTTCTTCTGGTTGGAGAGCTCTGGTACAACTCCCAACCGGCAATTAAGAAGTTTGGCTTCAGCTTCCTGACCGGCACGACCTGGGACCCGAACGGCGACGTATTTGGTGCGCTTCCGTTCCTCTATGGGACCGTCGTTACCTCGATCTTTGCTCTGGTGCTTTCGGTTCCGCTGGGTGTCGGCGCTGCGATCTTCCTTGCGGAGATGGCGGCCCCAAAGCTATCAAACGCGCTAACCTTCTTGATCGAATTGCTAGCGGCGGTTCCGAGCGTCATTTACGGATTGCTGGGCATCTTTGTCCTAGTTCCGATTCTTCGAAAATACGTTGCGCCCCCTTTAGCGATGACCCACTTGCCAATCTTTTCGGGCACATTCTATGGGTTCAGCCTTCTTGCTGCCGGCTTGGTGCTGACCATCATGGTGGTCCCATTCATTGTTTCGGTCTCTCGAGAAGTACTACTGGCTGTTCCGGTGGAGCAGCGGGAGGCCTCGCTAGCGGTGGGAGCAACGAAGTGGGAAACGACTTGGCAGGTGGTGCTTCCCAACGCCAGTACCGGTATTCTGGGCTCCATATTTTTGGCTTTGGCACGGGCGCTGGGCGAAACCATGGCTGTGACCATGGTCGTCGGCAATACGCCGACTATTTCAACTTCACTGTTTTCGCCCGGATACTCAATCGCCGCGGCAATCGCCAACCAATTTGCGGAGGCGAGCGGACAACTCTTCATTGCTTCATTGATCTTTCTCGGCCTGGTGCTGTTCGGATTAACGATTGTGATTAATGCAGTAGCGCGGATTCTAATCATCATGACGGCACAACGGGGGATGTGATCTTATGGTGATGCAAATCTCGCGTTCTCGGAAAATCACAAACAACGTCATGCTCACTCTGTCGGGTTTGTGCGCGCTGTTGGTGGTCATGGTTCTGTTCTTCATCCTGGGTTACCTGCTGTGGAACGGAGCCACGTCGCTCAACTGGGATTTCTTTACGAAGCTTCCGAAACCGATCGGTGAAACCGGCGGAGGTATGGCGAATGCCATTGTGGGTAGCGGCAAGATCCTTTTGCTGGCCACGTTGATCGGCGTACCCTTGGGATTTTTGGCGGGAGTATTTCTGGCCGAATACAGCGGAAGGACGTTTGCGTTTCTTCTTCGCTATACGGTGGATCTGTTGAATGGTGTGCCGTCGATCGTCATCGGAATCGTGGCGTATGCGCTGGTGGTGAAGCCGATGAACGGATATTCAACCCTGGCGGGCGGCGTTGCACTGGGGATCATGATGATTCCCATTGCTGTCCGCACCACGGAGGAGTTCTTACGCGCCATTCCCAACTCGCTGCGCGAGGGTGCCATGGCTCTGGGCGCTACCAAGTCCAAAGCGATCTTCACGGTAGTGGTACCGGCAGCGATTTCCGGCTTGACCTCCGGCATGATGCTGAATCTCGCGCGCGTCGCCGGAGAGACTGCACCCCTGTTGTTCACGGCTTTGGGGAACATGTTCTGGAGCCCCGGATGGCTGCATCCAAGCGCGTCCCTTCCGGTGATGATCTACAACTACGCGACCGCGCCGGAAGATAGTCTGCACGCCCAGGCATGGGCGGCGGGATTCGTCCTGCTTGCGTTGGTCTTAGGTATCAATGTGACGGCTAGAATGATAATTGCACGCGGACCAGCGTCCGCACGGAGATAAAAAGTCGTGGCCAGTCCTCACCCTTCACGTGTCCTCAAGGAGACCGCTCTACCCAAGACGGGGGAGCAGGAAAGCATGCAGACCGCGCCTTCGTACAAGCTGGTCACCAGGAACCTCAATTTTTTTTACGGAAGCTTCCAAGCGCTTTACGACATCGGGATGAACATCTCGACTCATAAGGTGACTGCGTTCATCGGGCCATCGGGATGCGGCAAAAGCACTTACCTGCGGACCATGAACCGGATGAATGAAACCATCCGGAATACGCACGTAGAAGGCGACCTGCTGCTGGACGGCGCGAACCTACTTGAAATGGACGTTACCGGCGTGCGGCGGCGCGTGGGAATGGTGTTTCAAAAGTCGAACCCGTTTCCGAAATCAATTTACGACAACATTGCGTATGGCCTGCGGGTCAATGGGGTGAATAAGAAATCTGTGGTAGACGAAGCGGTGGAGCGCAGCCTGCAGCGCGCGGCTTTGTGGACCGAGGTGAAAGACAAACTGGCCAAGCCCGCCAGCGCCCTTTCTGGAGGACAGCAACAGCGCCTTTGTATCGCTCGGGCTTTAGCGGTGGAGCCCGAGGTTCTGCTGCTCGATGAGCCCTGTTCGGCGCTCGATCCCATCGCCACGCTGAAGATTGAGGAACTTTTGTTCCAGATCAAAGACATTACAACGATCGTTATCGTTACTCACAACATGCAACAGGCCGCGCGCGTCGCGGACTATACCGGCTTCTTCTTCATGGGTAAATTGATAGAGTTCGACGAGACTCGAAAGATCTTCCAGAACCCCAGCAAAAAGGAGACCGAAGATTATGTTACCGGGCGTTTCGGTTGATTCCGCCGAGAGCCGGCGGGGCCATTTAAGCAACGAGGAGAATCGTGCTGCGTCATTTTGAACAGGACCTGGACAAGCTGAAAGCGAAGCTGCTGGAGATGAGCGCCTTGGTAGAGAGCGCGGTCTACCGCAGCGTTCAGGGTGTAGTGGAGAAGAACGAGGAACTGGCCCAGCAGGTGCTGAAAAACGAAGCCCGCATCAATCAACTGGAGATTGAAGTGGACGATATGGCGATCAGCCTGCTTGCCCTGCAGCATCCGCTGGCGCAGGACCTTCGCCTGGTGACGGCGGCGATCAAGATCAACAACGATCTGGAGCGCATGGGCGATCTTTCGGTAAGCATTGCCCAGAGCGCGATTGCCCTGATCCGCGAGCCGGTCATCCGGCCCTTGATCGACATTCCACACATCGCGGGGCTGGCCCAATCGATGGTGCGGAAAGCTCTGGACGCGTTCGTTAACCGGGATGCTGAACTGGCGCGCAGCGTGCTCGCCTCCGACGATGCGGTAGATAACATGCGCACGGCGAGCTATCACGAGCTGATCAGCTTCATGGAGAAGAACCCGGCGCATATTCCGCAGGCATTGAACCTCTTGACGGTGGTGCGGAATTTAGAGCGGATCGCAGACCATTCGACGAATATCGCCGAGGATGTTCTGTTTTTGGTGAAGGGCATCGATGTACGCCATCACAATGAAGAGCGCTCGGCTGTGACGCAGAGCTGACGGGTTGGATTTACTGCGCACAACGGCCGGCGCTCACGCGCGCGACTTCCGGCACGCTGCATGCGGTCCGGCGGCGCCTGTATCAAGGAGAACCCATGTCTATAGCCGGCGCGACGATGACGATAAAGTTAAGGCTTCGGCAAAATTAAGCGCGTGGGGAATTTGAACGCTGCTGAATCTGAAGACAACCGACTGGACTGGTTTAGCAGCCGATTTCCTGACTTTCATTGGAGGGATGGTTTTGGCTGCAGACGCCATCATGGCCGTGCGGCACTTCAAAGAGGAAGGGCATCGGCTGAAAACGTTCAAATCTTTCGTCGGCAAGGTGCGCCTTGAAACAGAAGACCGGCGTCCGATTGAGAACGAAGACGATGTGCACCTGATATCCATCAGGAGACTTACCTTTTGGGCCATTATTGGGGCAATCGCATTGATCCTCGGTTACCTCCTGCAATTGGTCACCAGGGCGATTGACATTTTTCAAAAATAAAGTGCACGTTAACATCCTGATAATAAAGAACATGTTCCCATAAGACAATTCCTAGTGGATTTTCTTGGTTCGTACTTCAATTGTGGAGGCGGGATTGCCGTTATGATTATCGAGAGTGGTTCCGGATTTCCGAATGTCGGAATCCCGGAACTACGGATGGGGATAGGAGCATATCAACATGAAGGAACTTTTCCGATTACGTATAGCTGCGAAACGGCAGATGACAGTACCCCAGAGAATGATGAACGCCTTAGAACTTGATGAAGGAGATGAACTACAGTTCACGGTGAGTGGTAAGGAGATAGAAAAGACCGTCCCGTGCAAATCGGTTCCGGCTCACCTCGTAACGGACGAAGTCGCGGCTGCCATTGCCGAAAGTAGGAAGGAAATCAAAGCCAACAAAACGGGCAATGCCGACCGGCTGGCAAAGCGGATGCGCGAGCGCAAGATCGCAAAGGGCTCGACCGAAAAGGGTGCGACCAAAAGCGCCGGTCAATAAAATATCTCGTCGGGGCGGCTCCAGGTAATATTGATTCGGCATGCCCGGCATCGATAATTGCGCCAAAGTTGTCCCGTCTCACCGTTTTGATAAGGCTCTGCACGAACAACTTCATTGGCTCGAAGACTCGATAGTCGATCTCATTGTACGGATTGCGTGTAATCCATACGATGAAGCGGTGGTGCATCTGTGCCAACTGCGACCGCCCGACGATTACGAGACGTTTGCATATCGATCGCCGAAAGGCTTTGAGCTTTACTGGGATGTCGAACTTTGCCAAGCTCACTTGCCGCGTACGGCCGGACATGCGGATCCTTCTCACAGAGTTGAGAGCAGTACTACCAAACACTTCTGGTGTTTGGCTGAACCACCCTATTTACTAAAGTCGTTAAGAGGGATCGGCGCTAAGACTACCATCTAACGGTAATATCCAATGCCTTCAAAAGGCTAAATCCTGCCAACTGGGCGGCGCTACGCTCTGGATACGCCCGCGCGCTACGGGCCGACGGGCGAGACTTCGGAGAGGGCGCCGGTGGGTTCCTCTGCTGTATACGCCAGAATCCACTCGGAACCGGACCCATCGAGAATCACAGACTCGCCGCCCGCCGGAAGCATCCATGTCTGACCCAGAGTGAACGGCTTGCCTGCCAGAAGGCCTGAGCCGCCAACGCAGACGAGCAAGAGGTAGTGGGGAAGATTTGCGGCGACACGGACCGGCCGGTCCAGGCGCAGCCGTTCGATGTGGAAATAGGGGCAGGAAACCAGATGATCCCGCCAGGGCGCCAGGGTATTGATCTGTGGCTTGTATAAGTGGGGACCGAGATGCGAGACGCGGCACCCATGGTCCAGGTGCAGTTCGCGTGGCCGGCCGTAATCGTAAAGACGATACGTGATATCCGAATTCTGCTGGATCTCACAAATCGTCAAGCCGGCGCCGATGGCGTGCACCGTGCCCGCTGGGACAAAGACGACGTCTCCGGTGTTCACTTTGCGCCAGTCGAGTAGCCGTTCGATCTCGCCAGAATGCGCCGAATCGCGCAGCCTCTCCAGGGTCATCGGCTCCCGGAAGCCGACCGCAACCTCGCCGGGCGGCTCCGATTGCAGTACGTACCAAGCCTCGGTCTTGCCCAGGCTCTCATGGTGCTCCGCGGCGTACGTATCCTCCGGGTGGACTTGGACCGAGAGGCGGCTGCTAGTGAATAACAGCTTGATCAACAGCGGGCAGACTCCGGGATACTGCGGAAGCGTCGCCTGGCCCAGGATTTCAGGGTGATGCCGCAGTAAATCGCCCAGCGGCCGGTCCAGAGAGGTCGCATTCTCCTCAAAGGTGAACCACATTTCTCCCACCGGCTGGCCTGCGGGCACGTCCAAATGGTAGGGAGCTAATGAATGACGGCCCCAGATGCGCGGGCGCAGAATCGGGAGAAGCCGGAACGGTTGAGACGTTTTGGTCATGAGAGTTTTGGCCATTTATGTGCACGACGAAAGTAAGGCCGCTTGGAGGCGTGGTACCAATGGGACCAAAGGGGTAACACTTTTTCTTGCGCAGAGGTACCACCGAAATTTTGCGCAGGTTATCATCTGATTACCTGAAATTGGCGAAATTGGGCTAATGGCGGATTAAATCCTTCCGAAAAGACAATGTACGTCATTTGCGGAGAGGGAACAAATGTTTGCAGCAGTTATCCTTTTAGTGATTTTGGCAACATTCATCTTTGCGTTCGTAGGACTGAGTGAGGCGCACGCCGGAGTGAAACGGCTAACAGACGAAGTGGATCAGATGGCGTCGAGGAAAGACGACCCCGGATTCCGGACTGCGGCCTAACTCGGCTCAACGCATTGAGCTTTCAGCTACTTTCTTCCTTCCCTAAATAAAGAGCGGACACCAGTTCCCGATGATTTTCGAGAACTCGCCCGCGCCGGACCTTCATCGTTGGCGTCAATTCGCCATCCTCAATCGAAAATTCGCGTTCCAAGACTCGAAACCGGCGAATCCGCTCAAAGTCGGCCAGTTGCTTGTTGATTCGCGCCACTGCGTCTTCGAGAGCCGATGTCACCGGCGGAGCCTGGACAATTTCGGCCATCGCGCGGCCGCGATAGTCCTCCATCCCCTTCAATGCTTCGGCTTGGACCACGTTGACGGTCAAAATCGCCGTGACATAAGGCTGTTTATCGCCAATCAACAGCACCTGATTCACGATGGGTTCCATTTTGAACAGGTTCTCGATCCGCGCTGGATAAATCTTCTTCCCGTTGGAAGAAACGATTAGCTCCTTCTTGCGGCCGGTGATGTACCAGTAGCCCTCGGGATCCACTTCGGCTATATCGCCGGTCGAAAACCAGCCATCTGCGCTCAATACCGATTTGGTTGCCGCTTCGTCGTGGTAGTAGCCCAGGAACATGCACGGCGAGCGGACCTGGAGTTCGCCATCAGCCGTAAGGCGCGCCTCTACGCCCGGCAGCAGTTTGCCGACGCTGCCTGGTTTCGGGCGGTCCAAGGGGTTAAAGGTGATCACACCGGCCTCCGTGAGGCCGAAACCCTCCACGAGCGGCAGATTAATCGCTGCGAAAAATTCACCCAGATCTTTCCCGAGCGGCGCCGCCCCGCAGGCCGCGATGCGCATGCGCCCGCCCAGGCGCTCCCGAACCTTGGCAAAGACTAATCGGTCGGCAATTTTGAGCGCTCTAGCCATCCAACCAGGCACTGGCTTACCGATTTGCTTCAGCCGCGCGGCCTCCATGCCCAATCCAAGCGCTGTATAGAAGATCCGACGCGCGATCGCGGGCCGCTTGCGAATTTCGGTGCAAATGGTGGCATACATGCGCTCCCAGACCCGCGGGGGAGCGAGAAAAACCGTTGGCTTAATGGATTTCAGCTCGCCGGGCAGACGCGCCAAGCTTTCCGAGAACCAGACGGGCGTTCCCATACGCATGGGAACCAGCTCCAGAACGATCCTCTGTGCAATATGGGCCGACGGCAGAAAAACGACAGTGGAATCGTCCGGACCAATCGGTAACGCCACAGGGCCCATATCGATGTTCGCCACGACAGCGGCATGACTTGTGATTCCCATTTTGGGTTCACCGGTTGCCCCGGAAGTCAGGTAGAGGATCGCGGGATCTTCGGCGTGCAGCTCGGCGCGAATGCTTTCAAACGCGGCGGGATAGCGCTGCTCTACCTCGTGGCCCGCCTTCCGCAGATCTTCGAACGCGATAGCGCCTTCGGCCTCGCCCGTCAGTAGAATAATGTGGGGTGGGAGGGTGCGTCCCTGCTCGTTAATGGCCGCGGCCAATGCCGCCAGCGTCTTCGGATTCTCGACGATGAGAAACTCCGGCGATGCGGCCTGGATATTGCGGGCCATCTCTGGCATGGGGTACGCCGTGTAGAGTGCCGCAGAGACCCCGCCGGCGGCCATAATCCCCAAATCGGCGAGGTAAAACTCGGCACGCGTCTCCGACAGGATGCAGACGAGCCCGCCCTTCTTCAGTCCTAACGACCGCAACCCAAGGGCGGTCTCACGCGCAATCTGCAACCACTCATTCCATGTATAGGTGCGATAGCGCGGCCCCTGTTTCGAGCCGCCGGGTTTGGACCCGGTTGGTTGGTGCAAAGCGATCGCATCACCCAGACGGTGAGCCGTCTCTTCGAGGACCGTAAAAGTGGTGCGTCCTGGCATAGCCCGAATTTTAGCAATCGGCGCTGTAAGTCCCAGGGGATGTCCCGGTTCCGGCCAGCAGCGAGCCGTAAGTTCCTTTAAAACCACAATAAATTCAATCTAACCGTAAGGTCTCGTTTCTTGGAACGTGCGCTTGCCAGACAAAATTGTCCAGTGGCACAAGTGTACGAAAAGAATTGAGGAGTCTCCCACAAAAGCATTTACAGACTAGTATTCCTATGCTAAGTTAGCTTTAACTTTAAGGCTAAAAGCTTGCTCGCCGTGAGAGTTGCTTGAGCGGTTCCGTATGGAAAGCCAACGTTTGTCTTCAGAGAGGATCAAGTCATGCCCAGGGAACGTCACTTCGTTCGGACTTTTTTGAACATAACCATATGTTCGATGGTTACGTTATTCGCCTTCTTGGTGGTACCCGGTAGATTACCGGCTCAGCAGGCAGCGGCGACGATCAACGGCACTATCAAAGATCCCACTGGTTTACTTGTCGCAGGCGCTACAGTTGCTCTAACCAATACCGAGACGTCCGTTGCACGCAGCACGGTCAGCAGTTCCGCGGGTACCTATGTCTTTGTCGACGTTTCTCCTGGAACCTATACGTTAAAGGTCACCGATCCTGGCTTTAAATCCATCACACAAGAGCACATTACAATGAGCGTGAACCAGACGGCCACCTACGATTTCGCGCTGCAGGTCGGCTCCACTGAGCAGTCGGTCACAGTCGAATCATCCGCGGTTGCGATCCAAGCGTCTACCGCGGAACTTGGAACGGTCATCAATCAACAGGCCGTTCAAGATCTGCCGCTGAATGGCCGTAATTTTACGCAATTACTCACCCTGACTCCCGGCGCGAGCCCCATCAGCGTTGGACAGAATTCGGGTGGGGGCGGCGGCTTCGCAGGTAATGCCATCGGTGAATTCTCGTTCCCGGCGCTGAATGGCCAGCGCAACCGCAGCAACATGTTTCTGGTAGATGGCGTAGTTGATTTGGGATCTTTTATCGGCAACTACAACGTTGAGCCCATCATCGACGCTGTGCAGGAATTCAAGGTCCAGTCGCAGAATAATGCGGAGTTTGGCGAGGCTTCGGGCGGAATCGTGAACATTGCCACTAGGTCCGGAACGAACACCTATCATGGCAGCGTATGGGAATTTCTCAGGAATGATGTACTCGACGCGAACGGTTTCTTTGCCAATTCCTTTGGCAATCCGCGCAATGCTCTAAGGCAAAATCAATTTGGCGCTGCGGTCGGTGGCCCGTTGTCTATTCCGAAACTCTACAACGGAAAGAACCGAACCTTCTTCTTCGGTGCCTATGAGGGTTTTCGTCAGAGCGTAGCTTCCCAAAGTACGGGTCTTGCTCCCACAGCGGACGAATTAAACGGCAATTTCTCGGCGGCCAGGTTTAATACAATCTACAACCCGGTCACCGGCGCCGCGTTCCCGAACAACATCATCCCAGCGAGCCAGATCAATCCCGTAGCGGCTCTCTACGCCAAAACGAACTTTCCTACCGGTCCCTACGTGGGGACAGGAAATAATTATATCGACAGCTCCCCCACGCATCTTCGGCAGGATAACTATTCAATACGTGTGGACCAGACTTTTGGCGACCATGACACACTTTTTGCTCGCGTCTCTCAATACTGGGAGCCGCAGACGTCGTCAGACGGATATGTCGGCGCTACAAGTTACGCCAACGATTATGGTTCGAACGGGGCCATCCATGAGATCCATACCTTCGGTCCAACGGCAGTACTGGATACATTTTTCGGTCGCAATTTGGGCGACGCCGATACCGGAAACAACCCTTTGGGGGTGAAGTCGGGTCTTGCCAACAGTCTGATTACGGCGGGTGTATCTACAAACTTCATCGGCAACTTTCAAGGCGTAACGGGGAATTTCGTTCCCGGAATGGGCCCCTCCGGATATGTAGGAGGGTCAGGACAGAGCGCCCAGGATACCCGCTACGCCGATAATTGGATTTTTGGAGGTAGCTTCACCAAGATCACAGGCCGCCACACACTCAAAATGGGCGCGAATTTTGCCTCCAACAACACGCTCACGCCAATTTACAATACATCGGAGTCGTTCGCCACCGTACCAACGCAAAATCCCAACAGCCCGACTGACACAGGCGATTCGTTCGCTTCTTTTTTGCTCGGCCTACCCGATGGCGCAAGCCGAAGGAACGTACTGGAAACCGAGCACGGCGGCTGGGTCAATGGCTGGTACTTCCAGGATGAATTCAAGGTGAATTCCAAGCTCACTGTGAACCTTGGAATTCGCTGGGATGTGACTCTGTGGCCGATCTATGGCCAGCCACCCGCCCCCGACGCTTACGTCGGCGATGTCAATTTTAATGACGGCACCTATATCCTTGCCCGCCAGCCTGGATCTTGTACCGCTACGCAAGGCTTCCCGTGCATTCAGGGAGGAACGTTACCGGCTAACGTCGTGGTCACCAGTCATAGCAATGGCTCCATCTACTCGAACGATTACAGCGATTGGCAGCCGCGTGTTGGTTTAGCTTATCGCCTAACCAACAACACCGCTCTCCGGGCTGGTTATGGCCGCTTCTACGACAACTATAACGGTATTATCCAGTTGGCCCAAAATTATGAAGGGACTTGGCCGGACATAGGCCAACTCATTGCCAACAACCTGAATCATCCGGGTGGAACGGCGGCAACCATCGCCAATCCTTTTAACCTGGCTAGCGGCGGAGTCGTCTATCCGGCTGCCTCGCCGTTCCTCAATAGTGGTTTTGAGAATTGGTATGTCGATCCTGGCAAATACAAAATGCCGCTGTCCGATCAATGGAACATCGGCGTCGAACAGGCGCTGGGCAAGAACACCGTGCTCTTTCTTGCTTATGTCGGCGCGCACGATACTCAGCTCAACGAGGGCACTAACGCCAATACTGATCCAACTCCCGGACCCACTTCTACAGAGCAAGCCCGGCGCCCCTATCCGTATATTCCTGTCACGTACTATGACAAGAGCGTAGGGCAGAGTAAGTACAACGCGATCCAGTTTCGCTTGCAGCAACGCGCTACGGCCGGCCTGACTTACATCGTTTCCTACACATATTCGAAGTCCATGGATAATGGCTGCTCAGGTGACTTCGGCGCGGAAGGTTGCGAGACGGAAACGCCCTACAATACCAATAACGACCGCAGTGTCTCCGGATTTGATTTACCGAATATCTTTTCCGGTAGTTTCGTCTACAACATACCCGTGGGCAAAGGCAAGTCCTTTAGCACTCACAACAACGTTGTCGATTACGTCGTAGGCAATTGGCAACTGGGCGGTATTCTCACACTTCATTCGGGCACGCCGTTCGATGTAACCATGTCCAACGGAGACACTGCGGGAACCGGCAACACGGTTGACCGCGCAAACTTGTTGATGTCTAACCCTTACACATCCGGCCAGGGTCCGCTTATTTACTTGAATCCGGCGGCATTCGGTAGCCCAGTCGCGGCAACTGCGACCCAGGCGGGCGCATACGGAAACCTAGGGCGCAATAGTCTAAGAACAGATCCGTGGCATAACCTAGATATGTCTCTGACACGTATCTTCCCCATAACAGAGCGAACTAACCTTCAATTCCGTTGCGATTTCTTCAATATTAGTAACTCCGTTGTATTCGGAACACCCCAAGGCACCCTGGGGAATACAAACTTTGGAGTCATAACGAGTACCGCCAACACTCAACGGGAGATTCAGTTCTCGATGAAGCTTATGTTCTGAACGCCAGCGACAGGAGCGCTATTTCGCCTGCCGCTCGGTGCGAGTGTATGCTACGATCTCAAGCGCTCTTTGAATATCCGGATCCTGCGGGCTCAGTGACTGGGCTTGCAGGAGATCCTTTTCGCCGCTATCCACATCGCCTGATTTGCACTCGATCAGACCCAGATCCTTGTATAAACCCGCTTTCCATTGGCAATCGCCACATTCCTGCAGCGCTTCGTGAAACTGCGAGACCGCTTGGGCGTAATCGCCGCGATTAGCGGATGCCAGAGCAAAGTTCCCTAGCGTCTGTGCCTGTGAAGTTAGTTGTTTACTCCGCTGCATCGTGGTGAACCGGTCGCGGTAGATTTTGGCCTTATCGGGATGGGTGTGTTGGAGAGCACGGAACAAGTTATAGAGAGCTTCGGACTCATTCGGATCGATTTCAACCGCTTTTTGCCAAGCCTCTACTGCGTTTGGCGTATCGCCCAGTTTCTGATAGCACTGACCTAGCAGGAAGAGCGCATCGCTGTTACGGGGTTGTAAGATGAGCAGTTTTCGTAACACTTGCGCTGCTTCCTCAGAGTGGTTCAATTTAGTCTGCGTCAAAGCGAGGAAATAGAGCGAGGCGGGGAATGATGGCGCCAATCTGCAGGCCGTTTGCAATTCGGCCAACGCGCTCTCATACTGACGCAGATCAAAGTATGCCCGGCCGAGATTGTAGTGGGGCGGGGCGCTGTTGGGTGCGAGTTGAACGGCTTTGAGGAATTCTTCGAATGCGGCGTCGGCGCGATAGTCCGAAAGCGCGATTCCAAGATTCAAATGAGTCTCGGCGGAATTCGGCTGCAGACTCGCGGCCTTGCGCATGGCGGCAATGCTTTCCTGTGATTTGCCAAGCTTGTTCTGCACCATGCCAAGCGCGGTGAGAGCCCGGACGTTGTTCGGATCGACGCCGAGCGCTTTCTCGATGTCGTCCGCGGCAACGGCATAACGTTTCTCACTCGCTTCGATTAAACCAAGGTTCAGGTACGCTTCCGCCAACCGCGGGTTGTTCTCGACGGCGTTCCGAAACAGTGATTCTGCCTCCGGAATTCGTCCCATGCGCCCATACAGGGCGCCGAGGTTGGTCTGTGCGTCGGCGAATTGAGGATCGTTCTCGATTGCCTTCTTGAAGTGCTCTTCGGCCTCGGCAGTTCTGCCTTCGGTTGCGTCGAGAAGGCCGAGTTGATTTTGTGCGAGCGCGAGGGAGGGATCAAGCGAGAGCGCCTTATCGAGGGCTTGCCGCTCCTTAGCTTTGTTGCCCGTCCCATCGAGAGCGATGGAGAGATTGAACCAGGTGCGCGCATTGCCGGGATCGTGTTTAAGCGCTTCTCGGTACCGTGTGGCGGCCTCCGCGGGATCTCCTCGCAATAGCAGTTGGTTCGCTCCGCTGCCGGTAGCGGAAGCTATGTTTGCTTCAACGCTCTGCTGCTTCTCCTTTCGGAACGCATTGAGCTGCTGCTCAGACTCTTCAGGCCGGTTTAGAGCCTTCAGAACGGCGGCAAGCTGAAAGCGCGTCTCGGAGGAATCGGCCTGCAATGCCAGCGCTTTTTGAAGATGCGGCAGGGCCTCCGCGGGCTTCTGCTCATGGGCTAGTACGAAGCCAAGCTGGTACTGCAAGCCGTATTCGTTCGGATGCTTCTGGGCGGCCTCGGTCAGCTCGCGCTCGGCATCCGCATAGCGCCCTAACCCTCGACAAGTGCTGCCTAAAAGATAGTGGCCCTCCCAATCGGAGGGATTGCGTTTCACGTATTGTTCCGCAAACGGCAGCGCATCCTGATAATTGGCAATCGTGGCGTAAGCCTTGACCAAAGCCAGACGGGTGACGTCGTTATCTGGCTCCAGTTTCAGCGCCGCGCCGTACTCGTCCGCAGCTTCGCGAAATCGTTTGTCGTCCGCATAAATGGTGGCGAGATTGAAGTGGGCGAGCGCGAGAGTCGGATCGGCCTGAACGAGAGCGGTGAGAATGTCAATGGCGCGCTTCGAATCCCCGTTATGCGCATAAGCAACCCCGAGTTGCAGGCGAAGGTCGGGGTCTTTGGGGGACAGGCGGCTCGCTTCCGTCCACTTTTCAATGGCGGGAACAAAACGGCGCTGGGCAGAATAGACCTGCGCCAGATGATCCAGTACATACACGGATTTGGGATCGATAGCGAGGGCCGACTCAAACTGCTGCTGGGCCTGGTCCAATTGGCCGGAAACCTGCAACGCCGCGCCGAGCGCGCCATGCGCCTGTGCATCCGCCGGCTTCAGTTTGACGGCCGCGCGAAACTCTGACGCCGCTTGCTGAGGTTTATTGTCCTGCATCAACGCGAGGCCCATATTGAAGCGGCTGGGAAATGATTCGGGATCCAAACGCACTGCCTCGCTGAACGCTGCGACGGCACATCCCGCCTTGCCATGCTGGCCGAACCAGGCCCCGAGGGCGTTGTAGACGCCGGCCGATGGCGCGATCTTAATCTGCCTGCCCAAATCCGGTGGAGGAACACAGTCGGCGGCCTGCACCGGAGCCGCGGTCCAAAACGCGATCGACAGAAATGTGCCGATGTACCGCATGCTAATGAGTAACGCGTTCCAGCAGTTTGCGCATAAAACTATCTTCGGGAAAAAGGCCGACATACTCTTCCATCGCTTTTTGAGCATCAGTGTAACGCTTTAAATTGATGTACTCAAGAATGAGAGTTTTGCGTAACTCCTGCTGATAGGGAAACAACTCCACTCCGGCCGCGAGAGTGGTCGCCGCATCGTCCACACGGCCAACGTTCACCAGCGCTTTGGCTTTATCCAGATATACCGTCGCATCGCTAAATTGAATGCCGATTTCCAAATAATCCAGCGCTTGTTCGTTCTTGCCTTCCGCGAGCGCCTTATGGGCCAAAGCGGCCTGGACATAGGGAGATTTGTCGTGCGCGTGGTCGAGCTTATCCAGTAGATCGAGGAAGCGCTGCCGGTATTCCGGTGATTTGGCCGCAAGAGCGTTGTAGGCGGCGAGTAACGTGACATCCGGAACTACGGCGGTGCCGTTACCTTTGCGATCGACAACTCGCAGGCCGGTATCCCCCGATAGCCCCCACGCAGGTAAGGATGCTGGTAGCGGCTCATCCGGGCGTGCCGGAATGCGGTGATTGGTCAGCGCTGAGTGAGAAATTGTGGCGATAGCGCGTTTCGGCATATGGCATCCGATGCAATCGTCCGGCGGCGCATGTTGCTGCCGTGCCGCAAGCGGTACCTTACAACTTTGTTCGTTGTGGCAAGTGAGGCACTTCGGGCGAAAGTATGCGGATACCTCGCCGCGGCGCTGCACGTGAGGATCGTGGCAGGTCAAGCAGCTTAACTTACCTCCGCTCTCGCGGAAGCATCGGCTGGCTTGCATGGCTTCGTTGTGCTCCAACAGATCCTGCTCGCGCTGCTGTTCCGTTTGGGCGGGAATCTTGAAAATGGCTAGAGTCTCTAAAAGCCAGTGCCCGGGCCGGATGTCGGCGTAACTCTTGCCGGGCAGCAAGACACGGTCATCGCCCTCTTGATGACAGCCCATACAAATGTTCTCCGCGAGCCGCGAGGAGAGTTTCGCCGGATTGACGATCGTGCCCTCCCGCTTCGGATCGTGGACGTGTGCTTCACCGGGGCCATGACAATTTTCACAGCCGATGGAGAGTTCTTCGAACGGCGGATTTAGATATTCGGCCGGCCGATTGGCAACCGGCTGGGCGCGGCCGCTATGGCAGAACACGCATCCGTCCGGGATCGGGCGCGTGAATGCATAATCGGCAAATTCGTAACCTGGGGATAGTTCCCACGCTGCCGTTTTTGAATAGAAGGAGAGTGGCGCTTGAAAGAGCCGGTTGCCGCGATTGATCAGAAATGTAAAACCGTTTGAGCCCGCACCGACCGCGTAACTGAGTTTGTGCTCATCGACGAAGACATTGGGCTCGCTCTCACTTTGATGCCAGCCATCGGCATCGTGAAATACCCGTAGCGTCCTGCCAGACGATGGAAGAGAGACGGACGCTTCCGCTGGAAGGGCGGATTGGTCCAAATCCGAAGCGAGGTGCAGCGAGCGGCCCATATCGGTCTTGATAAAAGAACGATAGATCTCCGTATGGCAGCCGTAGCACGTCTTGGAACCGACGTATCCCGCCGCATCTGCGCCGAAAACGGCGATTGTTGCGAAGAAGAACGCGAGTAAGTAGAGAGCTAGTCGCGCCATTGTTCCAATTTAGCCGCGGCCCAATTCGCATCCTTTTCCGAGTGGCAGATCAGGCAAGCGTTCGGACTATCCGCTTGGCCGAACCGCTGCGTCAGGTCCGCACGAGGGATCTCAATCTGATGCGAGCGCGCCTTGAATAACAGAGCATTCACGATACGCGGCATGTGACAGGAGACGCAACGGCTACCCTCCGAAGTAGTTGCATGATGCGTGTGTTCCGCGATGCGATTGCGCATCTGGTTATGGCAGGTAAGGCACATCTCGTCGGAATCTTTGCCGAATTTCAACGAGGTCTGGTTTGTTTCGAAACCAGGCGTGTGCGGCGAGTGACAGGATGCGCACTGCGCGGTTCCCTTACGGTAGCAGGCCGAACGCGTGAAGGCTTCCACGATGAAGGTGGTCTCGCGGAACCGGCCATCCTTATAAAATGCACGGCGTTCGAAAGCATCATAAGGGCGCATTGAGGTTTGCGCGAGATAAGTTGCGTTCGCAGTGGAGTAGTTCATCTCGCCCGCTTCGCCCATTTCGCGCACCGCGGACTGGCGGTGACATTGGGCGCAAACGCGCACGCCGCTCCGATTGTCAATCTTGCGAAAATCGACCGGCGGCTCCATCAGGCCGCTCTTCTCGAGCTTGCCAGAGCGCATCTGTTTGACATGCCAAGCCGAGGGTCCGTGGCACATCTCGCAATCGATGCCGGGTTCGCGGAATTCAGCATGTTGCGCCGGGCTTGCCGCATTCAAGGCCGCGCGTAGCTGGCTGGTGTGGCACACCGCGCAATTCTCCTCATAATTGGTGGCGGGTTCCAGGGATGGAAAATCGGAGACAACATCGCGCTTCGTGCCGGGAGGGTCGATAATCTTCCAGTAATTCACCCATTCCTTGCGCAAGGCGCTGTATTCGATGGGAATGACGTGCAGCGTTCCATCGGGCGCTCTGGTCGCATAGGCCTGCTGCCATTTCGAACCGATCGTGTAGTCGACGGCAAAGCGCTGCCATGCTCCGTTCGCTGCGCGAAATTCAAAATACGGTCTGGACGCGACGCCCATGCGGACTATCGGTTTGCCCGAGTCGTCGCGGAAGATAGATCCAGACGAAAAATCTCCGATTATGTTTTCAGGCTTGAAGGGGCGTAGCATTTTGGCCATACCGGTATGGCTCCAGGTCGAATATTCGCGAGGATGACAGGATCGACAAACAGCGGAACCCGCGTAGCCCTCGCGAATGGCGGCTGAGTGTGACGAACTTGTCTTTTCCTCCCGCAGTTGCTCGTCAATAATGGGGCGTTCATCAGGCGGGGGGGCCTCGTTCGTAAGCCGGTGGAGGTTTGCGGCGGCTTGTATACGCAGAGAATTAGAACTTCGCGCGACAAAAGCCAAATCGCGAATTGCGCGATCTTTATCGTCTGCCTTGATCTCCACCAGCGCGCGCAGATAGAAAATTTCAGGATCTTGCGAATTCCACGCGACAGCATGATCGAGAGCATCACGGGCCACAGGGAGAGACGCCCCGCCCGCATTTGAAAGAGACTTGACGAACAGCGCGCGCCCGAGGGCAAAATATGCCGAAGCCTTGAGCTGCGGCTTCAGTGTGGACCACTGCTGTTCCGAATATGCGCCAGGAGGCATGAAGACATCGAGATATTCGAGCGCGTCGCGAGCGTCGGTTACTGCATCGTCTAATCGATTCGCTTGAGCTTCGGCATTTGCCATCAGCACCAGCAGCGTCGGATTCTCAGGCAGTAGACGCAGAGAGACTCGCCCCTCGTCGATCGATTGCGAGACGTTACCCAAATCGAGCGAGGCTCGGGCCGACGCGTCGTAAACCTGGGCCAATAGCCACGATTGCGGGTAAGCGGCAAGGAAATGTTCGGCCAATTCGTGCCGCTGTTTTGGGTCGGTGGCGCTATAGAGTTGGGTGAAGGTGTCACGCTCTTGGGGATCGGTAACTTCGGAAAGAATCGTATAGTTGTTTGGGCTCTTCTTGAAGATGACTGTGTCGGAATCCTGCGGGCGGGCAACCGTGGGCAGGCAGAGCAGCACGACGAGAGCAACGCGCTTCATCGGCCTCCTCCTGACGTTCCCTCGCGAGCCGTGAAGATCTGGCCGGCTTTGATGTCGTGAAAATGGTCGATGATACCGCTCGGCCAATGGATTTCGAGGTCTTTCACCAACTTATAATTGCCCAAGCCGAAATAGACGCGCTTGTCGCTCGCCGAAAGATAACTGGAAGCGGTCGATACGATCGCATACTGCTGCTTCGCATCTTCTGCCGTGAGATGAAGCTGCGCCCCGATGCCGTCGCGATTACTCTTAACGCCTATCGTATTCACGATCAACCAATGATTGGAGTTGCCTGAATTCTTGAGAACGACAGCCGGCTCATCGTTGCAATTAATAACCACATCGACGAAGCCATCGTTATTGAAATCGCCGAAAGCCACGCCTCGCGCGGCCAGCGGCTTGCTGAAGATTGCACCGCTTTGCCCGGAGACATCGACGAACTTACCAGCTATGTTTCGAAGGAGCATCGGCGGTTCCAGATAACGTACATCCGGTTGCGTCATCTGGATGTTATCCATCACGTGCCCTTGCCCGATGAACAAATCCTTACTGCCGTCGTTATCGGCGTCGACGAACTTCGCGCCCCAGCCGGAATGGTTCAATGTGGACGCGGCCATACCGGCCGGATCGGAGACGTAGTCGAACTTACCCGATCGATTGTGGAAAAGTGCGTACTTCTGCTTGGCGAGCGCGTTGACAAAGATATCGGGCCAGCCGTCGTTATCGTAATCGGCGAAATCGATGCCCATACCGGCAAAGGTATTGCCGTCCTCATCGTAAGCAAAGCCGGTTGAGAGCGCCACATCTGCAAACTTGCCATTGTGGAGATTGTGAAAGAGCTGCTCCGGAAAGGAGTCGTTGGCGACGGCGATATCGGGCCAGCCATCGCGGTCGTAATCGTTAATTGCGACACCGAGCCCCTTGCCGGGGAAATGGGCGATTCCGCTCTCTTGGGAAACGTCGCGGAAGCGGCCATTGCCCTCGTTGTGGAATAGTAAGTGAGTAATCGGGGGAAACTGGTCCGGATGACAGTACGCACGGCCGCCGGGCTTCGCCAAACCACAGAAAATATCGTGTGAGAAATCCCAGGTGAGATAGCGCGAGACGAACAAGTCCAGCTTGCCGTCGCGATCGTAATCTACGAAAACGGCACCAGCCGACCAGCCCCCTGCCGCTACTCCTGCACTTGTTGTGACGTCGGTGAAAGTGCCGTTTCCATTGTTGTGATACAAAATGTTCTGGCCGACATTGGTCACGTAGACATCGGGGAAGCCGTCATTATCGTAGTCGGCAACTGCCACGCCCATGCCGTAACCTGTGCCTTGGAGGCCTGCCTTCACGGTGACGTCGGTGAAGGTACCATCTCCGTTGTTGCGATAGAGGCGATTCCAATACTTGGGATCCGATTTCAAGGGCATCGCGCCGGGAGGCATGGGGTCCTGTAAAGCTGCGCCATTGACAAGAAAAATGTCGAGTAATCCGTCGTTGTTGTAATCGAAGAGCGCAACGCCACCACCCATGGACTCCGGCAAGTATTTTCGGGATGTATGGCAGGCATGATTTACGAAATCGACGCCCGAGTTCTCAGTAATATCCTCGAAGCGCATGGGAATAACTGCCGGCGGCGTTGCCAAAGCGGCCAATGCAAACAAGCCGAATGTGGCAAGTACAGCCTTACTCATTTGGGATTGGCGGGCAACGAGGGAAGGTACTTAGAACCTTGTTGCCGAGATACGGAAGGTATTTTATGCCGATCTCGCTCGTAAAGTATCCGCCTAGGGTAAGTTCGCGCAAAAACGAAAAAAAAGCGACGCCCTGACTTAATACCGGGTCCGTTTCCGCGTTCTCCCGATACGCGATCAGGTCGAGGATCGCCTTTTGCTGGCCGGCCTCGCAGCTCAGGTAATCTGCGCCGAAGCGATCGTGGCATTGTGAATCGAGCCAAGCAAGACCGCCCACTAGCCTGGTCCGGTAATGCTCGTTCTCGCTCGCGAGCAGAGCGATCAACTCCGGGACTTTCGCTTCGATAGCGCCGCCGGCCGTCTCGTCGGCGGGAATCAAACGCTCGCACAAGTGGGAAAGTGTCGCAAATTGATGGGGTGAAAAAGTGCGGCGCGGCGCGATGGTGCTTGTGGGGTCGGCCTGCAACGCAGCCTGCGGCAGAAAAGGCGCAGCGGAGGTGACCGCGAGGGCTTGCAACAAACGACGTCGCTTCATGGCTGGCTGTGACCTTACAGGTTACCGCGTTTAGCTTCGTCTACAAGATACTCCGTTGCGCGCCAACTGAGCGCGACAATGCTGAGCGTCGGATTCTTGTCCGGGTTGGTCGTGAAGCAGGCGCCATCGGTAACAAACAGATTCTTCACATCGTGCGCCTGGCAAAATCCGTTCAAAACCGATGTCTTAACGTCGTTGCCCATGCGTACCGTGCCCACTTCGTGCGCGACGCCGGAGGGAACAAGATACTTATACAGGGCGTCCGGTCCACCGCTTTCGCCAACTACTTGCCCGCCGGCCGCTTCGATGATCGCGCTGGCCGATTCGTTCATATCTCGCGCCAACTTCACTTCGTTGTCGCTCCACCGGAAGTGAAATCGCAGCACAGGGATGCCCCATTGATCGACAACCTCGGGATCGATCGCGCAGTAACTGTCCCGGTTGGGCAGCATGGAGCCGCGCGCGGCGAAATCGACCACGTTGCCATAGACTTCGCGGCATTTGCTCTTCAGCCCCATGCCATAACCCTGATATCTCTCGCCGATCCAGCCAAAGGCGTGTGGCCCGGGCATCTGGCGGCCGCTCAAAATCTCTATGTGATAACCGCCAATAAAATCGTTCTTGCGATCATACTTCCACCAAGGGATGTAAACATGAACGGAGCCCGTCCCTTCATCATTATGTGGCGGCAAGCTGGTCAATTGAGGAAAGAAGCCGGAAACGCCCGTGGCGCTGCTGTCCATCATGTAGCGTCCGGCCGCCCCCGACGAATTGGCGAGGCCGGTGGGGAACAAGCGGGATTTTGAATTCAGCAGCAGTCTTGCCGATTCACATGCGCTGGCGCCGACGACTACAGCCTTGGCGCGCACGTGTTGATCCGTGCGCGTGTTCTTCTCTATGTACGAAACACCGTTGGCCTTGCCCTGTTTGTCGACAGTGATTTCCCGGGCCATGGCAAAGGGCGCGACAGTCAAATGGCCGGTCGCCAGCGCTTGCGGAATCATTACCTGGCTGGAGCTGAACGTGGAAGCAGTGCTACAGCCCCGAGTGCATTGGCCACAGTAATGGCAAGGCGGCCGGCCGTTGTGGGTCTGCGTGATGATCGCCGCGCGGCCTGGAATACAGGGAATGGAGAGCTTTTCACATCCTCTCTTCACCATCAGATCGGAACAGCGCGGTTTCGGCGGAGGCTGGAAAATACCGTCCGGCGAATGAGGAATATTTTCGCGCGTGCCGTAGACGCCGATGAATGAGTCGGCCTTGTCGTAATACGGCGCGATGTCGCTGTAGCGGATGGGCCAATCTTCGCCGGCGCCCGTCAGCGTGCCCTGCTGAAAATCGGCGTCCGCGAAACGCAGGGCAACGCGGTTCCAATGATTGGTGCGTCCGCCTAAGATGCGGGCGCGCGTCCAGGAGAATGGAGAATCGGGATCGGAGGTGTAGGGTTCGCCTTCAATGCGATTCCCGATGTGAGCTACGTCCAGTTCGCGATTGCCTTGTTCGTTGTAGCCGCTGCCTCCGACACCAAAGCCATGATGTTGCAGGTTGTAAACCCATTTGTGATCGGTGTAATGCTTGCCGGGATCAA
Organism: Bryobacteraceae bacterium; assembly: GCA_036272835.1. Taxonomy (GTDB): domain Bacteria; phylum Acidobacteriota; class Terriglobia; order Bryobacterales; family Bryobacteraceae; genus Bog-105. The sequence continues at coordinate 64,530 of DATAXY010000018.1, read as the reverse complement.
GCATCGGGCCGGCTTCCAGCATGACCACGTCGAAGCCGGCTTCTGTGAGTACTTTAGCCGCCGTTCCACCCGCGGCTCCGGAACCAACAATACAGACGTCATAGGTCTTGGCTGGGCGTAGGATTTGAAAGAATGACATTGCGGTCGCGTCTCCAGAGATTACAAGAATAACGAGACGCCGCCGAGCGCAACCGACGCCACGAAGGAGTTCGCCAGACCAGGATTACTTTAGCGGTATCTTGGAATCGTGTCCAAGAATATCTCATATCTGGTGAGGCTGTTTTGCTATGGCTGCGTCTCGTAGAACATTTCTGAAAGTTGCGGCGGGGATGGCGGCGGTCAGTGCTGTGCCGGCCTCCGAAGGCAGTGAGTTGGACGGGTCGATAATAGCGCGCAGGCATCGCATTGTGCGCAATATACCGACGCCAAACTTCTTTGAAGGAATGCTGCTGGGTAACGGCGACATCGGCTTGTGCGTCACCGTACGGCCCGACGCGTTGGGCATTCACATCGGCAAGTCTGATTCGTGGGACATACGAGTGAGCGAAGATCATTACGCCTCCGTGCTTTCATTCGCCGATCTTCTCAAACTTTGGGAACGGGCTGGCGAGGAAGCGAAACGCGAAGGCCATCCGGACATGATCTACCTGGAGCGCGAAATCCCGTTCTTCCGCGACTACACGAAGAAGGTCGCTTCGTCGTATGCCAAGAGTTGGCCGCGTCCATGGCCATGCGGCATTTTGTGGGTCCATTGGGATGCTACGCGTTATGCAGTCAAGCGTCAGACGCTGGACCCTTCAAACGGCCATTATCTGCTCGAGTTAGGCGAAGGCGACCGGACCGTGAACGTTCGAGTGTTCGTCAACACCGCCGAATGCAATTTTTGTGTTTGGAGCGATGAACCGCTGGCTGTGCTCTCCGTCGCGTATTACCCAAATCTCGACGCGAAGGCGCAACTTCCTCCACCCGAATTGGATGGGCACTCCCAAGCCGGCCGTGCAGGATTTTCCGCCTATCAACTGTTTCCATCGACCGCTCCGACGCAAGCGGTCCCCAATCCGCCGCCTTCGGATAAGGACCGGAATTTCGCGTTACATGCTTACGTGAAGGGGCAGTGGCAGATAGAGGATCTGGCGGAAGTACAAGCGCAACTGCGGCAAAACTCGGCCGCCCACGCCAACAGTTTCACCTCCTATGCGCAGGCTCCCGGCGTGTTTCTGAAACCCGAGGGCGAGATGCCGCTGCGGATCGACGTGGCTCTCGCGACGCCTCGCGATCATGCGGATAATGTCTCGTACGCCAGGGACTTGGCGGACCGGCATTCGCGGATGAAACCGGAAGACATCCGCCGTAAGTCGGATGCGTATTGGGACGATTATTGGTCGCGGTCCGCAGTGCAGTTCGAAGATCAGGATCTGGAGCGCATTTGGTATCACAACCAGTACTGGCTCGCCTGCTGTCTGCGCGAGGGTAAGATCGCGCCGGGCCTGTTTGGGAATTGGACGAGCGGCTCCATCGGCACCGCATGGCATGGCGATTACCACATGAACTACAACACGCAGCAGGTCTTCTGGGGCGTGTTTTCCAGCAATCACGCGGAACAGCATCTGCCCTACGTCGAGCTGGTTGAAAGCCTGATGGACATGTCAACGAATTATGCGCGGGATAAATTCGGTTTGCCCGGTGCATACTTCCCGCATTCCGCCTACCCGGTTCCAAGTCAGGTGGTCCCTTATCCGGCACCGCCCTGGGGCTATGAGATTTGCGAAACGCCGTGGGTGGTGCAGAGTTTGTGGTGGCACTATCTCTACACACAAGACGAGCAAGTGCTACGCCGGGTGTTTCCGCCTATTCGCGAGGCTGCGCGGTTTATTGCAGCCTATGTGAAGCGCGGAGCGGATGGACGGTATCACGTGATTCCCACGGTGTCTCCTGAAAATTGGGGATGCACCGTCGGTTTCCGGCTGAACAAAGACTGCATTATGGACCTGGCCCTGATCGACTTTCTTATGGATGCGGCGATTCAAGGTTCCAAGCAACTCGGCGAGGATGCCGGCGAACGAGAGAAATGGGCGGCGGTTCGATCCAATCTTGCGAACTATCCGAAGACCGCCAGCAGTGAGGGCGAGATCTGGGTGGACGTGCTGAATGCGCCGCCGGGATGGGTTTACAACATTCCGGTCACGCTAGCGCCAGTATTTCCCGGCGAACGCGTGGGGCTGGATTTGAAGCGCGAGGAATTGGACATTGCGCGGCGCACGGCGGAAACTATCCGCTTGGAAGGCGGCAACGATGTCGTCTACCAACCACTGATACGGGCGCGTTTGGGAATGTTGGATCTCGACTGGTTCAAGAAGGAAGTGGCTTATTGCGAGTTGCCGAGCGGCATCGTGAACGATCGCGTGCGACAGGTGGGCGGCCGATACAAAGACTCTACGGATTTCGATTTCATGATGCGCATGGGCGTATGGACCGAAAACCTCTCGCTGCCGGCGGTGCTGAACGAATGCCTGTTACAGAGCTATTCGGGCACACTGCGCGTGTTTCCGAACACACAAAATCTAGGGCCGGCGAGTTTCCGCAATCTGCGCGCGGCCGGGGCATTTTTGGTGAGCGCCGCGTGGGACGGCCGGACAGTTTCAAATGTGGAGATCCTCAGTGAACGCGGGACGCCTGTGAAATTCGTGCATCCGTGGGGCGCCAAACCCGTCAGCGTGTTGCGGGTGCGCGATCGAAAGGCGATACCGGCGCAATCCATTGAAGGCACGTTGCGTTTCGACACTGAGCCCGGAGAACGATATCATTTGGGCATCGGCCATGCCTAACGCGGAATTGCAGCCGCTCATCGAGCTTTCAGCGCGGATCGGGCAGAACCTCGATCTGGTGCAGGCCGGCGGCGGCAACACGTCTCTCAAGCAAAACGGCACTCTCTGGGTAAAGGCTTCCGGCAAATGGCTGGCCGACGCGTTGATCGATGAAATGTTTGTGCCCGTGCCTATGGCCGATGTTTTGGCGAAGCTTGCCGCGCACGACGAGCGATTCGCGGAGTACCCAACCAGTTCGGGTGCGCTCCTTCGCCCTTCCGTTGAGACCACCGTTCACGCGGTTTTCCCCCAGCGTGTCGTCGTCCATGTTCATTCGGTTAGAGCGATCTCGTGGGCGGTACGGCGGGATGGCGCCGCACAGATTCGGGAACGCCTGGATGGCCTGCATTGGGCCTGGATACCGTACATCCATCCGGGCGTCCCGTTAGCCGAATACATACGTCGCGAACTAAACCCCAAGCCGGACGTGCTGATCATACAGAATCACGGTCTGGTAGTGGCGGCAGAGGATTGTGCCGCTGCCGAAGCATTGCTGGGAGATGTGGAGGTAAGTCTTTCGGAGGAATCGCTAGCGGCTCCCGCGCCCGATCTGTCATATCTAAGGGAGTTGTGCGGGAACGGGCCATGGGCACCGGCCGAAAACGACGAAGTACATGCGTTGGGGACAGATTCACGCTTCTGCGGGATCGCTGCAAGGGGAACGATGTATCCCGACCATTGTGTCTACTTAGGACCGGCCGCGCCGGTGGTGCATGCCAACGAGACAATTCAAAGCGCGATTGAGCAATACCAAACGCGCTACTCCTACCAACCAGGATATGCGCTCATCGACGCCAAGGGCGTACTTACCAACAAACTGAGCCGGGCCGGGCAGCAACTTCTGGTTTGCCTGAAGCGTATTGTTGAACGGATTCCGGAGCAAACGGAAGTCAATTACCTCGATGATCGCGAAGTAGCGGCGCTGATGAACTGGGATGCCGAAAAGTACCGGCTCTCGATGGCGAGTTCTCTCCCTTAGGACGGTAGGTTTGCCGGCCAGAGCAATGAAAAGAATTATCTGGCTCTTCCTGTTCCTCTCGACTTGGTGCACGGCTGCAGATCTCGGCCCCGCCCATTATGTTGGGCAAGAGACCTGCGCACTCTGCCACAAGCAAATTGCCGCCGGCCAGCAACACACGGCGATGGCAGGCACGTGGCAAGGTAGAATGACGTCCCGTTTGCCTGCGTCTTTCGATGCGAAAGCGACGGAGCCACCGGCCTATGAGATTCGCCGCTCCGAAAATGGCTTCCAGAGTTCCATCGCATTGCCTGACGGATCGCAGACCACTTTGCCGGTGGAAACCATCATGGGAGGCAGCCGGCATGGCTTGGGATTCCTTATCCGGATCAAAGAAATCGATGGAATCCCGCTGGCGCGCCCCGCGCTGGTGCAAGCTCGTTACGCCTGGAGCTTGACTCAAAAGAAATTACTGCTCGCGCCCGGCTGTTCAGCGGCCAAGCCCGACAACTATGAATCGGCCGTTGGCTTGACGCTAAGCCCCACGTTTGAATCGAAATGCCTGGCGTGCCACGGCGAACCAAACGCAAAGGGTCCGGCCGGTAAAACGGGCGGTGTGCATTGCGAGACCTGCCACGGTCCCGGATCGAGCCATCTGTTGGCGGCCGGCCAGGGTAGTCCGCAAGCAGGCATCGTGAATCCGGCTCGTTTGAGCCCGGAGCAGAGCATCGCGATTTGCGCCCAGTGCCACGTGGGACTAGCCCGGTTCTCCGATCCCACACCCGATGATTTGCTGGTGGCCAATCAGGTTCGGGCACTTGAAAGTTCCGAGTGTTTTCTGCAGAGCGGTAAATCCTTTTCGTGTACCGCCTGCCACGATCCGCATAAAGATACCTCGGGAGAGGACAAACGTGCGGTGAACACGTGCCTCGGTTGCCATTCGACGCGTGCCCGGCCGCATGCCGCGATTTGCCCGGTCAATTCGACCGGCGAATGCATCGGGTGTCACATGCCATCGGTGGAAATGGGCCCATTGCATCTGGTCGATCATGTCATTCGGGTGCATCCGGAGCAACAAGTTTCAGCGCACGCTTCCGGTGCTGGCCTAGCATCGCAGGTGCGACCCATAAGCGAATACTTGCGCATCATAGTGACCAATAGCGAAGCGGCCGCAGCGAAAGCGCGGGAGCGCGTCTCGCAGGGTGAATCGTTCTACAACGTTGCACGAGCAATGTCGGTGGACTATACAGCGCCGATCGGCGGATATCTGGGCCGGAAGAACATTGCGGAACTGGGCAATCCAGCGCTTGCCGATGCCGCGGCCGCCTTGCGTTACGGCCAAGCCAGCAGCGTTGTGCAGGAGAACGGACGATGGGTGATTCTGCAACGCACGCCGCGCGACTTTCGGTGGCAGGCCGAACAACTCCAGCGCGAAGCGGAAGATCGGATGAGGCAGGGCGATGCCGCCGGCGCAATTGAGAAGTCACGCGAGGCTTTGACCCTCTATCCGCATTTTCTGCGGGCGCTCGCGTCGATCAGTGCGGTGTACCTGCAGGGCGGCAATCCTAAAAAGTCATCGGAAATTCTCACCGTCGCCGAGCGCCTTTATCCCCAGGACGCCGGCATAGAATTTGCGCTTGCGGAGAGCTTGGCGGCGCTTGGCGACCGCGCCGGCGCAGAGAGGGCCTATGCGCGTACCATCGAACTCGATCCGGATTTTGTCGCTGCTTACGTGAATCTGGGGACGAACCTATTCTCCGATCGGCAATATCAAGAAGCAGGGCGAAGGTTTCAGCAAGGATTGCAGATCGATCCATTATCGGGCGAACTTTACTACGGCTTGACGCTATCCTTATCGCGCGCCGGCGATACGAGCGGTGCGGACCGCGCCATGGCGCTCGCCCGGCGCTTAGCTCCGAATGTCGTTCCGAAGTAGGCGATAAAGAACAACTTTCCTGACTGCGCCAAGTCACAACTCTCAAAAAAGCGAACCTTGCCGCCGATATGAACGACGTGAGTTCCACCGCCATTGCCCCGTATTTAGTGCACCCGCATATATCTACGCCGGCAAATGCCCGATTGCGCGTTAGCGCAGTCCTTTCAGCCCTTTCGCAAGCGCTCGATTTGTCGACGGGCCAGGCGGTAGGCCATTCAATTCGAACCTGCATTCTGGGAATGCGTTTGGCCCAGGAAATCGGTATGCCCCAGGATGTGCGCCAGGAACTCTACTACGCACTGCTACTGAAAGATTGCGGTTGCAGCAGCAATGCGTCAAAACTGTTTCATGTGATCGGCTCGGACGATCTCGCAGCCAAGCGAGGCGCCAGCATGTTCGACTGGACGAAAACCAATGCCGAGACCCTGCATTACGCCCTGGCGCATGTCGGCAAGGGCAAGCCTTTTCTGGAGCGCAGCCGCCTGCTGCTCCAGTTGGCTCTTAAGCAGAAGCGGCACACCCGCGATGCGATCAAGATCCAATGCGAACGCGGAGCGGCGCTCGCGAGGCTAATGGGTTTACCGGAGGGGACGGCCAAAGCCATCAGGAGCCTCAACGAGCATTGGGATGGCCATGGGGAGCCGGACCAGTTGTGGCACCGCGAAATTTCGATTCATTCGCGCGTAATGCTGCTCGCACAGACTCTCGAGGTCTATGGAGCCGAGAGAGGCTTCGAGACGGCTCTCGATGTTGTTCGGCAAAGGAGCGGTACGTGGTTTGAGCCGGATTTGGTGAAGGCTGCGGTCTCGCTCGCCGTGCGCGGGAAGCTCTGGACCGAATCGGAGAGCGGCAATCCGTTGAGAGAAGTGCTCAAACTGGAACCTCGCTGGGACATTATGGGCGAGCGGGAAACATCCCTCGATTCCATCGCTTTGGCCTTTGCCCGAGTTGTAGATGCCAAGTCGCCTTTCACGTCCAATCACTCGAGCGGAGTGGCGAACGCCACAGTCGCAATTGCACGGCGCTTGGGGCTGTCCCGGGGGAGAATCCTATTTCTGCGCCACGCGGCGCTGCTCCACGGTTTGGGGAAACTGGGTTTGTCCAACGCCATTCTCGAAAAACCCGGCAAGCTCAACGAGACTGAGTGGGAGGCCATGCGCCGCTATCCGTACTACACGTGGACCATTCTCCGCTCGATTCCTGGCTTCGAAGAGATGAGTGAGGTCTCCGCGTCCCATCACGAAAAGCTGAACGGCCAGGGTTATTTTCGAGGTTTGACCGCCAGCCAGATGTCTCTGGATACCCGAATCCTGGCCGTAGCGGATATCTTCAACGCGTTGACGGCAAAGCGCCCTTACCGTGAGGCTTTGCCGATGGACGCGGTGCTGAGCATCCTCCGCAAAGATGCCCCGCATGCCCTGGATGGAGACTGCGTAACGGCGCTTGAGGAATCAGGTGTGATTTTCGACCCGGCGGTTGTCGATTTGCAGAATTTGAACGACCGCCTAGGCTAGCCCTGCGAGGCCTGAACCTAACTAATCTGAAAGAGTAATCGTCACAGCCGGCCGGCTTTGCGCGCCCATCAACCAACGCTTGAGCGTTTCATTCAGCTGGTCTTTGTCAATTGGTTTGGTTAGATAGTCGTCCATTCCGGAAGAAAAACATCTCTCCTTTTCGCTTTGAAACGCGTTGGCGGTAATCGCGACGATGGGTATCGACGATGAGTTTTTCCTGAAGAGGCTCCGCAGCTCCCGCGTCGCTTCAAAGCCGTCCATCACCGGCATCTGCACGTCCATGAAGATGAGATCGTAGTGGCCGGTTTTGACTTTCGCGACCGCCTCGGCCCCGTTTTCCGCAATCTCGACTGCGTATCCAAGTTTCGTCAGTTGGTGACTTAGCACCGTTTGATTGATCCGATTGTCTTCGACAATTAGAATCCTGCCGCCACGGTGCTCGTGCGATTGGTCCCCCTCGCCTGGCACGGAGTTCGGCATCGTCCCTTCAGTTCCCAAACCCAGTTTCGCGGTAAACCAGAACGTGCTCCCCTTGCCCGGAACGCTCTTAAATCCGACCTCGCCTCCCATAAGCTCGACCAAACGCTTTGAGATCGCAAGACCAAGACCGGTTCCGCCGTAACGTCGCGTGGTAGACGTCTCACCTTGGCTGAAGCTCTGAAAAAGCCGTTTCTGTGCTTCGTCGGATATTCCGATTCCGGTATCTGAGATCGACGCGCGCAGAAGAGCACATTCGGGTTCAGAGTTGAGATCAGCCGAAAGCGACACCCGAACCGTTCCACGATCCGTGAACTTGACTGAATTGGAGAGCAGGTTCAATAGAATTTGTTGAAAGCGCAGCGGATCGCCAACGAGCAGGTCGGGAACGCCCGCATCCACCGAAGCAATTATTTCCAAATCCTTGAGGCGAGCCGTGCCCTTCACGAGATTCACCGAATTCCGAACGACATGCCGCGGTTTGAAATTAGTTTTTTCAAGAGTGAGTTTACCGGCCTCGATTTTCGAGAAATCGAGGATGTCATTGATGATTGCCAGCAGCGACGTCGCGGAGGATTGAATCGCTTCCACGTATTCACTTTGACCCTCCGATAATGGAGTATCTGCCAGCAGAGCCCCCATCCCGACCACTCCGTTCATGGGCGTTCGGATCTCATGACTCATGATCGCCAGAAATTCGCTCTTGGCCTGATTGGCCCGCTCCGCCTCGGCTTTCAATAGCTCTTCCTGAGCCAGCCGGCGGTCGAGTTCGGCGGTTCGATCCGCCACGAGACGCTCCAATTCCCTGTGCCGGCGCACCAGAAAACGGACTCGCCAACGCCAAACGAGACAAGCCAAGAGAACGGCCGCGAGGGTCACTGCGACGATGAATGGTTTTGTGCGCCACCAGGGGGGAGTAATTGTAAACGCGAACAGGCTGACCGGGGAGTCCTTGCCGATGCTCAAATCGACAGCTTGCGCCTCGAATCGATACCGGCCAGGCGCTAGCTCCGGATAGCGAACGGTGCGGTCGGCCGTTCTAACCCATTCATCTTCCAAGCCAGCCAAGCGATAACGAAACTTCAGCGCGTTTTCATTGCGAAGAGTCAAAGATGCCAACGATATCGTCAATGGAGCATGGGTCCAGGGGACCTGCCTGTTGCTCAGCAAATCCTTTTTTCCGTATGCGGCTTGTACCAGGATCGGGGGCGGCGGCGGATTCGGGAGCGGAGCACTCGCTAGCAGGAAATGAGACAATCCGCCGCTGGTTCCGATCCACACGGAGCCATCCGTATCCTCCAGAAACCCGCGGCTATCGCAGTCATCCCAGATGAGCCCGTCGCCCGCTGTGTACCGCCGCCAGGAACGTCCGTCGAAAACTTCAACCCCGTGGTCCTCGCCGAACCACATCCAACCGCGGCTGTCCACCCGCAGGAACACCACCTCGTTAGAGGATAAATGCGGTTTGGTGAAACCGGCGATGTTGCCGTTCCGCAATTCGAAGCGTGCGACGCCTCCGCCGATTCCGTTTATCCACACGCTTCCGGATTTGTCGATCGCCAAATCCTCAAGATTACGGCCGAGTTTTGCCGCCGAAATATCCAATCGGGTCCAATTTGGGGCGTCGAAGCGGAACAGATTTTCCTCGGAGAGCGCCCACATCCGCCCGCTGGAATCCTCTTGCATATCGACAATTCTTTGGTTACCGGGCACAGTGCCGCCCGCCCGGTGAAACGCGGCTCGACCAAGACCGTCCCTGACAAAGAATCCGTCGGGAGTAGCAGCCCACACGCGATCGCGCGAATCGACAAATACGTGCGACACTGGCGGCAAACTAAGTTGCCAGCCATGGAGCGTCCCTTCGTCTATCTGGACAAGTTTGCGTTCATTGGTGGCCGCCCAGATAAAACCGTCTTCGGATTTCGCGAGCGACAAGCACCTGGACGGCGGATCGACCCCCTTATCCGACCAAGATTTGAAACGGGAGCAACCCGGCCCGAGAATGCTCAGTCCCCGCTCATCCGCCACCCAGAGTTGCCTGCGGGAATCCCGCTGGAGCGACCAGATCTCGTCGCTGTGCAAGCCCTGCCTCGTGGTCCAATGCTCCCAATCGCCGTAACCCAGCCATTTCCGAATGCCATGGCCCAGCAAGCCAAACCAAACGAGACCCTCGCGGTCTTGGATAATGGAGGAAACCGTTCCCTTCCCGAATCCCTGTGCTTCCGAGACGATCTGCCAGCGGCCGCCCGCATAGCGGCCTACATCCGAGCCAAAACTCGCGAGAACCGCTCCCGAACGGTCTTCAGCGAGACTCAGATACGTAATATCGCTCGCGATGTGCCCCGCAGGGTTGCGAATTTCGAAGTGTTTGCCGCCGGGCGCCAACATCGCGATATATTTCGGCCCGTGGGCCCATAGCTCACCATTTGCCCGGCGTAACAGGGATTTCCAGTCATCTTCGGGTAATCCGGCCGACCGTCCGTACTTCACCAGTCTTCCGCTGGAAATCTCGCATAATCCTTTCCCGCAACCAATGACGACGCTTCCGTCCGGTTTGGCCAGCACGCTGACGACGATTTTCGGACCGGTCTGCTCGCCATTCCCGGCTAATTTCAGCCGGCCCGCCTGCCACGAATGTCCCCCGTCTTCGGACTTGACCACCAAGAGTCCCAATTGAGTCACCGCATAGATCTTTCCATCCGGTGAGGACGCCAGGCTTGAGTCGTAGGGTATTCGCAGACTTTGACCCCGATACCTAACTGCCGAAAAGCTTCCCAGGCTGGTACGAAACGCCAGCCCGTCCCGTGTTCCAACCCACAATCGCCCATCCCGGTCGAAAGTCAATGCCCGAACGAATGTGTTCGGCAAGCCGTCCTTCCGCTCAAACCGCCAGAAGCGCGAACCGTCGTACCGGTAGAGGCCGCTCTCCGTGCCAATCCAAAGAAACCCCGCCCGATCCTGAAGCAGACAGTTGACGCTCAGGTTTCCCAGCCCATCCACATAGTCCTTGAATGCGTATTGTTGTCCTAGGCAGGCTCCTGAGATCCAGGAGACCACAAGGGCATAAATGGCCGCTCGCGTCAGGGACGTGGTCATGCTGATGACTTATCGGCAGAGGCGCGCCAATACATTACATCGATTAGTACTGGCTAAGGTGACCCAGCGAAGGGAGCGGCGAAATAGCGGCAAGCGACGCTCACCGTTCGGAGAAGGCGCGGGTGGTTGTGCGGCAGCGTCTGCGAAGACAACATTGCCCGCTGACGCGCAACGGGCCACTAAGCGGCTTCATTCTCGCGAATATGCGCTTCAATCTCTGCGGAGTGAGCGCGCATATGCCCACGCGTTCACGAGATCCTCTGCGCGCAGAGCCGCGGGTTTCCGCGCTGCCCCGCTCCCACTATGCGATCATCTTCCTCACCATGGCGAGCGCGGAGAGTGCCCCCGATCCAGCCCTCGGCGAACCCTCCCACGAGCTGCGGCGCGAACTCGGTCTGCGGGATCTCGTCCTCGCCCAGGTGCTCTGTGTAGTCGGTTCGGGCTGGGTGGGCGTCGCGGCTAAGCTGGGCCAAGCGCACGCGGTGTTCTGGATCGGCAGCATGGTGCTGTTCTATTTGCCTCTGGCCATCGTCGTCATCTATTTGAACCGCGAGATGCCGCTCGAAGGCGGTCTCTATGAGTGGTCCAGGCAAGGCTTCGGCGAGATGCTCGGGTTCCTGACGGGTTGGAACTTATGGGTGTATGCATTGGTCGTCATCCCGTCCATTCTCTTCATGATCCCGACGGAATTGGCGTACCTGATTGGGCCTGCCGGGACGTGGCTGCCCGGTAACAAAGTGGCCACATCGCTGCTGGTGGGACTCGTGATCGTGGGGATCGCAACGGTCGCGGCACGGGGCTTGGGCGCCAGTAAGCAACTGCACAACGCCGGGAGCGCGATGATTGTTACGGCTTACGCGATTTTGTTGATGCTGCCGCTGTGGCCGTTGCTGCATGGGCATGCAATTGCCTATACTCCGCTGCCGGTACGCATGCCGAGTGTGAGTTGGTTTAGCCTGGCGGTGTTCGGCCAGATCACGGTCGGCGGCCTTAGCGGCTTCGAATATGTGGCCATCATGGCTGGCGAATGCCGCAACCCGGTGCGCTCCATCGCGCGGTCGGTAGCGATCTCAGCACCACTAATAGCGATGATGTTCATCCTCGGTACCAGTTCGGTGCTCGCCTTTGTGGGCACCCGGCCCATTGACTTGATTGGACCCATTCCGCAAACGTTCCGGCTGGCGTTCGGCACCGCAGCCTGGGGCGCGGTGCTCGCACCGTGCGCGATCTTTCTGTTGTTGGGCCGGGCAGTTGCCGCGGGCAGCCTTATCTTCACGGGTCTGACCCGCCTGCCCATGGCCGCGGGCTGGGATCATCTATTACCGCAATGGTTCACGGCGCTCCATCCGCGCTGGCGCACGCCAGTGAATTCCATCCTCTTTGTGGCCGGGCTGTCGCTGCTCTTCGTGGTACTCAGCATGGTTGGCGTCCATGAACAAGAAGCCATGCAACTGCTCTCAAACGCATCCTCCGTGCACTATGGAATCGCCTACGTCGCGCTCTTCGCCATACCGCTACTCGGAGCGGCAGGACTCAGACGGCGGCTGCCTTTATGGGTGAAATGCGCAGCCGCGGCTGGCCTGCTGTCCAGCCTGGTGGCCGTCATGATTGGCACTTACCCGATCATCAATGTGTCCAGCCGCGTCTCCTATGCCGCCAAGATCGGCGGAACGGTCATAATCAGCAATCTGGCCGGCGTTATCTTATACTTGACCCGGAAAAGAACACCGCTTCAGCCGCGTTCCCTTGCTTCGCCGATACGGCGGCGAATATAGCGGCACTCTACAGCGCGCGTTCATAGGTCTCGATCGCTTCGGTGGCGCGCCCCGCGCGACGGAGCAGATCGGCGCGCACCGCGTGCCTTTCTCTAACCCTCGATTGGAAAGCCGGCAGACGATTTCACTTCCCGAATCTGTTCCGTGTGCCGCGCGCAATGAGCTCCCGTAGCCAGGAGCCACTGATATCCATCCCAAGGACCGAGAATGGGATGCGGAAAGACGTGCCCCCTAAGTGGAGAGGCGCTGGAGAGAAGCTGAAGAGTCGCCGCGCGATTATCGCAAAACTGTTCGAGCGCTTCCGCGCCGCTCCAATGCTGCGTCGGCCAAAGAATCCCCGGTGACGGGACCATCTGCGAGCGGTTCGGGACCTCTCGAGGACCAGTGCATCCACTTCCGCTTGTTCCCAGCCCGCAGGCGGCTCGGGGGCATCACTCAGTTTTCCGATAATGCTATAAACGCGCTGTTCGACGATCACGATATGCTCGATAATTTCGGCGATTGACCAGCGATCCGGCGATGGTTTGAAGCCGCATTGTTCGTTCGACAAGCCTGCCGTCAATTCCAGCAGGGTGTCACGAGTATCCGCCAGATAGCGCGATGCTTCAGCCGCGTGTTCGGGCGATAGCTGTTGGGAAGTAACTGTTGACTCCGTAGTCATATTTTCCTCCTTCGCGGGGCTTCTTGGGCAATCGTTACGAGAAGACCATTATGGGGCGGACTTCGATCGAGCCATAGCGCGCGGCCGGTATTCCAGCCGCAATGGAAGCTGCCGCGTCTATACTGTCCGCTTCGATCAGGTAATAGCCGCTAATAGCCGCCCAGTTGCTCCTTGGTTTCGGCGAACGGCCCGTCCGTTTGCATAGTTTGGCCGTCTCGCACACGGACGGTCTTGGCCGTCAGGGTGGGTTGCAGCGCTTGGCCGCCCTTGATTTCGGAAGCGTACTTCTTGCCGAAATCGCCATATTCCGTGAATTCGGCTTCTGGAAAACCTTGGGCAAAGCGCGATTCGTCTTCGTAGATCAGCAGTAGATATTGCATATTGGGGTCTCCTGTGGGAACGACGTTCGAGTCGCCAGAAATCGACAACAATCCCAAGGTTTATTTGAACCGCGGCTCGCGCCGCCAAGCGCGAAGGCGAAGAAAAGGGGTTACAGCTTTCCATCATGAGGCTGCCAACAATCGCCAGCACGTCGCCCAAGGCTCCTATTACTCCCAAAAGAGACAAAAGGCGGCCTAAACCCTGGCCTCCGCGCTCCTAAGAGATCAGTTTGCCTTTTCGGCAATTCTCTGCACGGACGGTCGACGCTGCTGCCAGGCGACGCTCTTGAGTAGCGATGGTCCGGCTTCTATCAACCTCGGCATCAGGTTAAAGACGTCGGTTGGTCCCCACGGCATGCCGTCGCGCGTGGAATAACCTTGCAGGTTTAACTCGTTCGCGATCTCCTGGATGCGTTTCTCCCGGACGATTTGGTCGAGAATCAGCAGTAGAACCGTCGCTTCCAGAGGATTCTCCTGGACCACGCCGCCTTCCGTGATCCGGAGTCCGTACGGAATCGTTTCACGCTCATCCAGGAGGCTCGCCGATTCCGTTGGAACGGCCGCTTCGCCGGACTCCCGGAACCATTCGATACTGAACACCTTCCAGCCCTCGGCGAATCTCTTGGCAAAATATTCCAGACTCAGGTCGCCGGTCACTACATCGCGGATGGATTGCTTCATGGAACGTTTCCCCTTCAGAGTGGCCCAGCAATTCAGGAACCACCGCACAGGGCGGTTGGCGCCCGTTGCGCGCGATTCAATTCGGAGCGCGGCAAACCCGCGTGCCAAATCTGGGACCCCGCTGTCCATTATTGGGAAATTGGATGCGCTTGCCGCCGCCGCATGTCCCCTAAAATAAACCGTTTGGTTTGGCTTGGAAAGTGCCTCGTCACTCACTAACAATCGACAGCCGGACGGTCTAAAGAAAGGCGCTTCATTGAGAACTCTGTTACAGAATCTACGCTACAGCACGCGCATGTTGCGCAAAAACCTCGGCTTGACCCTCGCCATTGTCGCGACTCTCGCTCTGGGCATTGGCGCTACGACGGCAATTTACACCGTGGTTTATTCCACGCTGTTGGCGCCTCTGCCGTTGCCGCATCCCGAGCAATTGGTGATGGTGTGGTCAAAGATTCAAGGGGGCCGCAACGGAATTTCTGCGGGAGACTTCCTCGACTGGCAGCGCCGAAGCCGATCCTTCCAAAGCCTCTGCGCCTTTACCGGCGGCAACTTCAATTTGGGTACCAAGGACGAGCCCGAACAGGTGAATGGCAGGCTTACCTCTCCTGGTTTCTTCCGCATGATGGGACTCCCGTTCCAGATGGGCCGCGACTTCCTTCCCGAGGAGGCAGTTCCAGGCAAGGATCGGGTGTTGATCCTCACCCACAAACTTTGGAGCAGGCTAGGCGGCGACCCGGATATTGTCGGCCAGCAAATACGCGTCAACGGCGGGACATATACCGTGGTTGGTGTACTGGCTAAGGGTGTGGCCGATCGTTACGACGCGGAAATCACAGCTCCTCTGGCCTTTCGCCCGGAACAGATCAACCACGATTATCACTGGCTTCTGGCGACCGGACGGCTCAAACCCGGAGTCAGCATCGCGCAAGCTCAAGCCGATATGACCGCCGTCACCGCGCGTATCGCCGCCGAGAATCCTAAGACTAACAGTGGATGGGGCGCGCTGGTTGAGCCGCTTCAGAACGACTTCATGCCCAAAGAACGGATTCAGACGCTCTGGCTGCTGCTGGGGGCGGTTGGTTTCGTTCTGCTCATCGCATGCGTCAATGTCGCCAACCTGTTGCTTGCCAAAGGCACATCCCGGCAAAGGGAAATCGCAATTCGTAGTTCTCTCGGGGCCTCCCGCCGGCAGGTCTTCGCGCAGTTCCTTACCGAAAGCATCGTTCTCGCGCTGGGTGGCGGAGCGATCGGCATCGGTCTGGGCATGGTTCTATTGCGCGCGTTGGTGGCAGTGATGCCGCAAGATACCCTACCCGCCGAAGTTTCGCTGCAGTTAGACTTCCACATTCTCGCCGTGACATTTGCCGCGACCGTGCTTTCCGGACTGTTGTTCGGCTGTGCTCCAGCCTGGTACGCTTCCCGGGTCGATCCCGGCGAGTCGTTAAAGGATGGAGGACGCGCAGGCACGGGAGCGGCCCGCAATAAGCTGCGTCGCGCGCTGGTTGTGGGCGAGTTTGCCCTCGCTTTGACTTTGCTATCTGGCGCCGGGTTGGCCTTTCACAGCTTCTGGAACTTGACCCGTGTCGATCTCGGCGTGCGGGCCGGCCACGTGCTCATGTTCAACCTGAATCAACCTGATCGCCGCTTCAAGGACCCCGAGCAGATGGATGCCTATTACCGCCAGATGCTCGACCGCATCCACACCGTACCTGGTGTCTCTTCGGCTGCCGTGGTCACTGGAACCCCGCTGCGCGGAACCAGCGATGGCATGCCTTTTTCCGTAGTAGGTGCGCCGGTCGTTGATTTCGCGCAACGCCCCGGATCTCCCTTTCAGTCCGTAACACCCGAATACTTCCAGACGTTCGGCATCCGAGTTTTGCAGGGTCGCCAGTTCACCAGCCAGGACACCGCTTCCAGCACCCGCGTAGCAATGGTCAACCAGCAATTTGTCAAACAATATTTGAAAGGTTTGAACCCGCTAACGCAGCGCTTGTCGATCGAGCAGATTATTCCTGGATTGCCCAAACTGGGACCGGCCGTCGAGTGGCAGATCGTCGGCGTGTTCCACAATGTCAGGTCCTTCGGTATTCGCAACGAGTATCCCGAAATCGATGTACCTTTCGCGCAATCTCTTCTGCCTAGTGTCACCATAGGCATCCGGACGCCGGAGAATCCGGCAGCCTTGACCAAGGCCATCGCGGCGACCGTGCATTCGATCGATCCCGACGTCGCCCTCGCGCAAGTAACCACGCTGGAGATGGTAAAGGACAAGTTGTTTATCGGCGACAGATTCACCATGCTGCTCTACGGCAGCTTTGCACTGCTAGCCCTGGTGCTCGCGGCCGTCGGAATTTACGGAGTGATTGCCTTTGGCGTCTCCCAGCGTACGCACGAGATCGGGTTGCGTATGGCGCTCGGAGCAGGACGAGCCAATGTAACGGCATTGATTATCAACGAGGGTTCTCTTCTCGCCCTGATCGGTCTCGGATTGGGGATTGCAGGGGCCGTGTTTGTGGGCCGAGCCATGCAAAGTACCCTCTATGGCGTTCAGTCGGCGGACTTCTTGGTTATTGCTTCAGTTGGCATCCTTCTGTTTGCGACCGCCTTACTCGCCTCTTACCTGCCGGCGCGGCGTGCAGCCTCCATCGACCCCATGCAGGCCCTTAGAACAGAGTAGCCGCCTGTTACAGAGCCGCGCGCGTCAAGCAAGCGGCAGTACGCTTCTATTTCGTGAGCACTTGTTCAATAAACGCCAGCGCGCGGGGATCGCCGCTTTGCCCCAACCAAAAGAACGCTTGCTTGCGAACCTCAGGATTCTTTTGCGTGCGCGCCACTTCGATAAGCTTGGGAACGCCATCGTCCTTAGGAAGCTGCGATAGAGCAAACACCGCCTTCTTCTTGACTTCGGTGTTTGGGTCGTTCTCAATTGCATCGACGATGGTAGCCGCTGCTTGCTTGCCGGCTTTTTGCGCGAGCCAGAAGATGGCTTGGCTGCGAACATGCGGGGACGAGTCTGTCTTAGCTACCCGGATCAAGGTTTCTATTCCTTCCGGCTGCTTGCTTATGGAGAGCGCGAATACAACTTTGTCGCGCACGCGGTCGCTGGGGTCGTTCTTGACCATTTCTTGAAGCCTTCGAACCCCGCTAACGCCTCGACTTTCTCCCAGCCAGAACGCAACCTTTTCCCGAACTCTTTCGGGCTCGCTGACAGCCGTTAGTTGATTCAGGATCGTATCCGCCTGCGGATCGTCATGCTGCGCGATCGCGAAGACCGCGCCATCGGTAAGGCGGTCTGTTGTATTCGAGACAGCAAGCTGATGTAGTTCCGCGACGCTCGCCCGCGCGGGAACGCCGGTCAACCACACGAACGGTAATCCCCCCGCATCGAGCGGGCACGACATCGAGTAAAGCTGCACTTTTTCGATTTGGTTGTTCGCGACCCGAAAAAGAACAGCCGCCGAATCCGAGCCTTCGAGGTGAACCGGGCCATTCGAACGAAAGCTTTCCGTCCTGTAGCCGCCATTGCCTTCAAGCCAGCAACCGTGATTCGAATCGTTCCAGCAACAGCTCTCGTTCCGTTGCACGGTTTTGATCTGATAACCGAACCAGGTCGGCGAGGCGCTGCGAAGCTGCGAATTGAGATCACCCGCAAAGGCCCGAGTTTCAAGATGAGCATTCGCCAGCGGCGGAGCGTTTTGAGCAAACAGCATCGAGGCGGCGGCGAAAAACAGTAGTGTCCTCATTTCAGGATCTCCATCATGTAATCGGTCACTTCTTTCGAATGAACCAGCGACATCTTCTTGACGATTTCTTCTTTCATTTGCGGGTCTTTCTCGGCCCGCGCCAGATCTACCAGCGCTTTGCCATTCTGCTGAAGAAAGAGCGCGTTCAACACTGCAAGCCGTACCTGCGTGTCCGGGTCGGATTGATAGATCGAGACGAGCACATCGCCGTGGCCGTTTCCGCCCATTAATCCTAGTGACTTGATTGCCGCTATTTTCAGCTCTGGTTCCTTAAGAGAGCGCGCTAGGTCGGCGAGCTTGGCGGAATCGCCGCTGAGGAACATCGATTTCAAAATCTCTTTTTTGTTATCGATAGAAGTCTCTTGTTGAAATAACTGCCAGAGTTCATCTTTACCGCCGCAAAGGGCAAGCTGCCGGATCGCTTCGCGGCGCAGCTCGGGATTTTTTTCGCTCTTTGCCACACTGAGCAGCAGTCCCCGCGAGCCGGAGATCATAAAGCTCTTCAAAATCGCAGTTTTGACGCGCTCGTCGGAGGAAGCAGTGTAAATCGAGGCGAGATCTTTGCGCGAGTCCTCACCACCCATCATTCCCATGTATCGAATAGCCTTGAGCTGCAAGTCGGGATTGCTTGTATTACGAGCCATGTCGCTGACGATCTTGCGGGCTTCGGGCGAAGGATTTTGAACCAACACAAACAGCGCTCGATCTTTGATCTTGCCGGAGTTATTGCTGGTAAGCAGCTTGCGGAGGATCGGCAGCGCCTTATCCGGATCGGACGCCATCAGGCTATTTAAGGCGAGCAATTTCAGATCCTCGTCCGGCTCGGCGGACGGACTGACCGGGGTCCCATTCTGCGCGCGAATCTCTACTTCGAGGGCCCGCGCGTCGTTCATCCAACGGCTGGACGCATAGGCTTGACGCAATTGCTTAATAGTGGCCAGCGCTTCTCCGCGCTCCCCGGCGCGGTTCTGCGCGTAGGCCAACCAATAGAGAGCCGCATCGGCATTGCCGCCCTTGTGCGATGCCGATTCGTTGAAAAAGCCGATGGCCTGCTCCCAGTTGCGCGCGTCGAGCGCGCTTAGGCCTTGCTGATAATCCGAATCGCCCTTACCGGCCTCACGCGCCTGGAAGCTCTGCGCTTCGGGAATGCCAAGGCTCTGAGCGGTCAACGGCACTGCTGGAGCTATCAGGAGCGCCGCCATTAAAATGTTGCACCAAATCATAATTTTTGTCCTCTTTCGCGGCTGGCCGTGGAAGTAATCCGCACTCTGAATAGCAGTCCCTCCCGTTCAATCCGTTGCTGTAACTGGTCTAAGTTGGCGGCTGAATCATGGGCTGGGCTATTAGCAACGTCAAGTAACACGCGCTCCAGTTCATCGAGCAAAGCCGCATCGGCGTAATCGCCTAAGTGCTCCGCGGCTTGCCGGAGGAGCCGGTTCGCGCCCAACAACTCATGCGCACGGTCGCGCTCGCCGGCTAAATCCGCCGTTCCGGGAGCCGCGTTCTCTACATTTGCCAGCACAATCTGCGATTGCTCGAGATAGTCACTTAGGGAAATGAGTAAAACACGCTCACGCGCCTTTTCCGAAATTCCATGTGCCTGGCTGTTACGCTCGGTCAGCCGGCCGGCCACGAAGGTAATGATGAGCAGGGCCGCAAGCGCCGGCGTCCAAGTCCACCATTGAAGCCACCACCGCTGCGGCCGGTCTTTCGGAAGCTTCGGAAGCAGCTTGGACCAGACTGCGGTAGCATAGCCAGGGTCGCGCTCCGGTATCGGATATTCGCGGAAGGAATCGAGAACATCGCGTAGGCGATCAAACCGGCCGCGACACTCGTCGCACACGGTCAAATGTCCCGACGCGTCGAATTCGCCGTAGTAAGCGTCCATCAGTTGTTCGTCGTTGAGATGGGCCGCCGAGAGACGATTCATCGCTTCGTCCCCCATGCCGGTTCTAAAGCAGTGCGCAGTTTTTGCACCGCGCGGAAGACCGTTTGTTTCGCGGCGCCTGTCTGTAAACCCAGAGTTCGAGCGATCTCGTCGATCGAACATTCCTCATAGTGGCGAAGTATAAAGGCGGTGCGTTCGGCATCGCTCAACATCCGCAGCGCCGGGCCAAGCATCGAGGCGATTTGGCTGCTCTCCGTCAGCCGTTCCGGAGATGGAGTCGGGGCGGCTACGTGATCGAGCCAATGAAAAGTTGGGTCGGCGGCGATCGCAGGGGACTCTTCCTTCCGGTTCTTGCGGGCTCGAATCAGATTGAGAGAGCAATTGACGCATATGCGGTGCAGCCACGTTCCGAAGGACGCCCGGCCGTCGAAATTGTGGATCTGCTTATAGGAGCGAAGGAAGGTCTCTTGTACCAGATCTTCTGCGTCTTGTTCATTTCCGGTCATAAGAAAGGCGAGACGGAACAGGGCCTTGGTATGCCGCTCAACCAACACGCGAAAAGCGTGTTTGTTCCCCAAACGCGCCTCGGCGGCGGCTTCTGCGTCGGTCCATTCCATCCAGCAGTTCTTAGACACCCAATATGTCAGGTGGTCACTGAAGAGCCCACAATTTTTTGGGCAGTTGATTGAGTGGCAGCGCAATCGATGGGAGCTGGCTTTTTTGCCGTTGCGGCCCTCTGCCAACATTGATAATAGGGTCCTCAAGACTTAAAGGACCGCGGGTAGGAGATTGCGTGAAATATCTGGACCGATTCAGAGTGCAACCCGGCGCCGCCGTCAAGCTGAAAGACATCGATTCAGTATTTAAGGACCACCACAAGAATCGCGAGGCGGCCGCAGAGGAGATTGATCACTACCAAATCAGACTGCGCAAACTTCAGGACTTGCTGTGGGCAGAACAACGGCACTCGTTTCTGATTTGTCTGCAAGCAATGGACACCGGAGGCAAGGACGGAACAATCAATCACGTGTTAGGCGCCATGAATCCGCAAGGGTGTCGAGTCGCAGGCTTCAAACAACCGTCCCCGCAGGAATTGGCGCACGATTTCCTTTGGCGCGTCCACCAGGCAGCGCCTGCACGCGGAGAGGTAGTTATTTTTAATCGCTCCCATTATGAGGACGTTTTGATCGTCCGTGTTCACAATCTGTCGCCGAAAGCCACCTGGTCCCGCCGTTATGACCTGATCAACGCCTTTGAGAAAGGTCTCGCCGATCATGATATTCACATTCTGAAGTTCTATCTACACATCTCGAAGGACGAGCAACTAAAGCGCTTTAAGGATCGGCTGGACGATCCGGCGAAGCAATGGAAGATCAGCGAGGCAGACTACAAGGAGCGGGCTTTTTGGGATGATTACACGGCGGCTTACGATGAGGCATTGTCCCGCTGCAGTACCGAGTATGCGCCCTGGTTCGTTATCCCTGCCGATCATAAGTGGTTTCGGAATTTGGCGGTCGCTCGAATTGTAGTCGAACATATGGAGAGCTTAAATATGAGCTATCCTCCACCGAAGGTCGATATCGAACGCATTCGCCGCGAGTATCATGCGGCGAAGGAAGCATAAGTAACGGACCGCATCAAAACCAAGGAGCAGACTCATGGAGCCTTCAAGTATGCAATATTTTCCGCTGGCATGGCCGTTTATTTTGGCCCTTCTCGTTCTCTTCAGCGTAATTGTAGGGCTGATCGAATTGGGTCTCCTGAAACACGCTTACGAGCGGATGGGCGTGCCTCCCCGGTATGTGATGGCGGTCCTGCTGCTGTCCCTTTTCGGAAGCGCTATCAATATTCCCGTTGCTCAGTTACCGCCCGAGCGAATGGTTTCCGGGGGATTGGTTGACTTCTACGGCATGAACTACGTCGTCCCAATCGTTCGGCAGTGGCCAGGGACAATCATCGCGGTGAATGTTGGCGGAGCCTTGATTCCCGTAATTCTCTCGCTGTATCTGCTGGTCAAGAACAGGCTGGGTATACGGGCTGTTATCGCTGTTGCACTCGTCGCAATTGTTGTTCATTTCATGGCCACTCCCGTACGGGGAGTGGGAATCAGCGTTCCTATATTTGTTCCGCCCATCATCGCCGCGATAGCCGCAATGATCCTGGACTGGCGGAAGGCTCCGCCCTTGGCATATATTGCGGGCAGCCTGGGAACGTTGATTGGCGCGGATCTTCTGAACCTGGGTAAGATCCAGGGGCTCGGGGCGCCGGTTGCGTCGATTGGAGGCGCTGGCACATTTGACGGTGTCTTCTTGACCGGAATTATCGCGGTTTTGCTTTCGCCCGTTGCAAGACCGCGGCGCGGCAATTCTTTCTAATCGATCAATCGGGCGCGAAATGGTTCACGGGACCCTGACCGCGCCCCAGACCCGGCGCGGTTTCGATAGCCGACTGTACGAATGATTTGGCGCGACGGACCGCCTGTCGCAAATCGTGGCCCAGCGCGAGACCCGCAGTAATGGCAGCCGAATACGTGCAGCCGGTCCCATGTGTGTGCCGTGTATTGACTCGTTTGCCGTCAAAAAGTGTAACGCCGCTATGCTCGACCAGCACGTCAAGGGCGGAACCGGAGCGGTGGCCGCCCTTGACCAGAACCGCCCGGCAGCCCAGATCCAGCAGGCGCTTTGCCGATTCGCGCATACCGGTTTCGCCGGTGATAGCCAGGCCCGTTAAGGCTTCCGCCTCTGGAATATTGGGTGTCGCCAGAAAAGCATGCGGCAATAACTTTCGCTTCAGCGCATCTTCGGCTTCGGGCGACAGCAACCGCGAGCCATGTTTGCTCACCAGCACCGGGTCCACAACCAGCGGAAAGAGAAATGATTTCGCCAGATCGGCGATCGCCTCAACTACCCCGAGATTGCCCAGAGCGCCCGTCTTCGCGGCGGCGGGCGGAATGTCGGACAGAACCGCTTCCACCTGTTGCCGGACCAGATCGGCAGCCAAGGTCTCAATCCGCGAGACGAAGGATGTGTTTTGGACAGTGACAAGCGTTAACACGGCCTCGCCATACACGCCGAATTGATGAAATGTCTTGAGATCCGCCTGAATTCCTGCGCCGCCACTCGGGTCTGAGCCGGCGATGGTTAGGGCGACAGGAGGCACTCTTCCAAACTAAGCCATCAGAAATTTGCCTGCGTGAGAGTGGATGTCCCAACCGAATTGGACATTGTCGCCGAGACCGAGCCCACGCTGGATGTAGCGCCGCCGGAAGTGGGAAAGCTCAACTGAATTGAAAATGCGCCGCCGGACGAGGTGGTGCTGAAGTACTGCTGGAAATTGGATGTTGCGTTCACCGCCATGTTGGAAGCTATGACCTTTCCGGTCGTGTCATAGAAGTTGAAGGTCATGGGTCCAGTGCTATACGTGTTGTCGTAACCGGTCATCGTCACAACCAGAAACGGATCTTGCGCGACAGCCGTCATTTGCGTGATCTGCACCGGTGCGGGCACAATCGTGATCTGCTGCGTGATTGGCTGTTTGTCGGGAAAGGTCAGAGTGAAGAGAATGGTCCCAGCCGTGGTGCCGGTCTGGAACGTCAGTTGAGACTGCCCGTTGTAAGTTGCCGAAGTAGCCCCCGACGCGACGGTAACTTGCAAGCTGCGCCCGCTAGTGGCCAGAAACTTCACGGCTGGATCGTCCTGAACGTTAACTACTGATGACGTAAATTGCATAGTCAGCGTGCCGATGGCTGTTATGGTCGATGGACTGGCGAACTGCACGGAAATGTGAGGTTGCTGTTGGCTGGTGAAATTGGTGGTATCGAAGACCAGCGACGCAGTGGGAATAGGAAGATCGGCACCAATGCCCGTTAGTCCGAAGACTCGCGTCCCGATAGAGAGACTTCCCGTGAACGTTCCCGATTGCGAAGGCGCGAATGTCACGATAAATGAAATTGACGTTCCCGGTGCAATGGAAGCGGGCATATTGGGCAGCCCCATCGCGGTAAACCCAGTCCCGGTAACCGAAATCGTCGATAGGGTGACCGCGTTGAACGACGTGATTGGGTTAGTTACCGTGAACGTGAGCGCGGCGCTGGTTCCTTCGACGGGCTGACCAAAACTGATCGATGAAGCTGCCTGGGGAGACGTGCGGACTCCAGTTGAGTCTACGTACGAGATTTGCAGCGCATCGATATCTGCCACCACAACTCCCGTTCCGACGAGCGGATACGAATTTGTGCCGATCTGCAGAGTTGCGGTAGTCAAACCGGTCTGGCCTGGTGCAAAGGTAACGGTGAATTGAGCGGGGCTGTCAGCATTGTTGGGCGGAACCACAACGCCCCCAGCCGGTGCGTTCGTAACGAAAGCTATCGCGGGGTTGAGTATGTTTGTCGATGCGATACTCACCGGAACTGTTAAGCTCGCGCCGGTATCGTTGACCAACGAAATGGTGGCAACCGCAGTGCTGCTGGTCGAGACATTCAGGAAGTTGACGCCGGTTACAACTGCCAGGGGCGAACTGTTGCCGCCGAGCGCGTAGGTCGCTGTGAGCTGGGCCGGCGTGCCGGTCCCCGAAAACGTGCTAACTGGAACCGTTTCCGTTTGTGTAGTGCCGGCCTGTGTGGTGTACTCGATCTGGAGATTTGCCGAGATCGGACCTACCGCGGCCGGACTGAAGTAAACGCTGAATTCCTCAAAGTTAGCTCCGGAGGGCGAGAGCGCGAAATTCTGAAAAGTGCCGGTCACCGCAAACACAGTGGTATTCGAGGCGAAGTAGATGGTGTTGATTTGGATCGGTGCGTTGGTCGTGTTGGTAACACGCAGCACGAGTTGGCTCGCGTCACCAACGCTAACGCTCGGAAAGCTACACGTGGAGCCGAGCGGCTGATCCGCCGTTTGCCCGGTTGGATCGTGAATGACGAACGACAAATCCTGCGCGCCTAGCGTGGCCGCGAAGAGCAGAGACAACAGGGCTAGCTTCATTGTGCAGCCCCCGGCGTCCGCGGCATTGAAATCGGTCTCGGCTTGGACAGCGGCGAATTGTCCGGCGGTTCGGGGAGTTCCGAAACCTCCAACACGGTCGCATTCAGATGGAGTACCCAATCGCGCTGCGCGCTTGCCGAACTGATATGCACCCAATCGGTCCCGATTCGTTCGAAGCGTAAATCGCTCTGTGTAATGGGCAGCGTTCGCATGCTGCCATTGGGCGCCTGCACTTCCAGGCCGTTTGCATCGTGAAACAGCAGAAACGATTGCTGCTCAAAGGCCACTCCACTCGCGCCTGGGACGCCGCTAATGTTCGTTACCACTCCATCTGGCAGGGAGACGGTCACCTCAACTACGCTGTTGTCGCTCTCGGTAACGAAAAGTTCCGCCGAGTCAACTCCGGCGATACGTACTGCATCCACCAGCCCCGCCAACCCCACCGGTATAGCGGTAAATTGCGCTCCGTTCCAGGTCAGCAATTCACTCTGCCGGGGGAGCCAGGCAATGGCTGAAGACGCGCCGCCGTCCATGTTCAGCACTGGGCTGCCTTCGCCTTCGAAATAAGTGCTCTGAACCGATCCGTCCGGGCCAATCAGCATGAGGCGCCCGTCGCTAGCCACCAAGCCGCCCTGATCGGAGAAACTGGCTGCCTGTGCGAGGGAGAAGGCGCGTTCACCAGTGACGAAATTGGCGTGTAAACCGTACAATGCATACACCGCCCCGTCGCGACAACGCACCATCCCCACTTTGGGCGTCGAGACTGCGCTCAAAACGCCCGCGCAGGCTAATAATCCAGCAATGCAATAAACTCTCTTCATTTTTCGATCCTTACGGCGCCCCAATGCTGATTGTGGGTGCGCCAATCGATACGCCCGCGCTACTTGCAGTGCTGGCCGGCGTCGACTTCCCGCGGCTCAGCATGACGGCTGCACCCACGCCCGCGCCCGCCGCGATGACCGCCAGAATGATCCACTTCTTGCTTCCTCCGTGACGCCGTTGGCCGGTTCCTGTAATGGCTACGCTTGGTTCCACACTGCTGACCGGCGAAGAACTGGAAAGTTGCCCCGGGACGGGCTGCTTCCGGCTTACGGACGTGATGGAAACGTGCGGAGGTTCGATTGCGGGCGCGGTCATCGCGGGGGATGGCGGAACGGCGACTACCTCTTGTCTCGCCGGTCTGGGCTGCGGAAGGAGCGGTTGCACGGCAGCCGGTGGCTTCGACACTGCGGTGGTGATCGGGGGCACTGGAGCCGCGCTCTTAATCGCGGCTGGCTTTGGAGTCGCCGCCAACTCCTGCCTGATTTCCGTCGGGCGCTCCATCAGAATGCCCGCGTGCTCGGTGCCTTTAGTGGCCGTTACTCGCACCGAGGCTGCTCCCGCCGCCGTCCAGCGTACTCGGGTAACCTGTGCCCGGCCAGAGGTATCTGTAGTCACGACGGCGATCCGGGAACCATCGGCAAATACACCTCCGGGCCCGTCTTCTGGCATTCTGAACGTGACTGCGGCGCCGGGTACCGGAACCCCTTGAGCATCCGTCACTTCAACGGCCAAAGTATTTTGATCGGCTGACTGGGAGAGTGCTCGTATCCGCAGACTGGCCGCATTTTGCGCGTTCGACTGCGCGGTCACGGGCACACGCAACATCAGCGGAACGAGCAATAAGGCGGTGAATTGAAAAATTGGCTTCATTGCGGCTAAGTAAGCCGCATCACGAAACTAAACAGACTGGATTAACACCACCGTGATGTTATCCGGCCCGCCATTTTCCCTCGCGGCTTCGACAAGGTAGTGGCATTTTTCCGGCAAAGATTTCGAACAATCCAGGGTTTCGCGCAAGATATTTTCGTCCAAGACGCCGTGTAATCCGTCAGAGCAGAGGAGAATCTGATCACCCTCTCGAACATCGACTACCTGGGAGCGCATTCGGAGTTCTTCTGCGGTGCCAACGGCCATAGTGAGGACATGCCGCATGGGATGTTTCTTTAACGCCTCGTCGCTGAGGCCCAGCCGCGATCCCACCTCGGCGACCCACGTCTGATCCTGAGTAATTAAGGTAAGGTCCTGTCCGCTCAGCATATAAGCCCGGCTGTCTCCGACGCTGCCCACCTGGAGGCGGGTTTCGTCCAGAGCGATCGCGGCAAGCAGTGTAGTGCCCATCCCATCGAGTTCGGGATTTGTGGTAGCGGCCCGTCGCACCGCCCAATTGGCTTCGAGAAACCCGTTTTCCAGGCTGTCCAGATTGCCGTCCTGGGGAACGTTCAGGAGAAATTCGTAAAGCATTTCGGCGCTGAGCCGCGAGGCGTACTCACCCGCGTTGGCGCCGCCCATGCCATCGGCAAGAATGAAAATACCGGAGCGGCTGTCGCTAATAAAGTAGTCTTCATTATTTGACCGGACACAGCCAGGATCGGATAAGCCGTAGGCCTCTAGCATAAGGCTCTCCGATTATACAGTTGTCGGCGGGAATCATTCTTTGACTTACTGGTGAGCACTGGGTTTCAGAAGCGATTTAAGCTGACGGAAGGCGATCGAGTCGAAATTATCCTTAAGGCGCTCCGGAGCTAACGGCTTTGCGTCGGAAGGCGATGTTTCCCGCTGTTGGGCCTTGGCGAGAAGCATGGCCGCTTCATGGTCGCTCGGGGAGTGCTGCACCACGGCATCCAGTCGTTTCGCCGCTTCATCGAAATAGTTGTTCCGCAACAGGGCAGTCGCCAAGTTGAACTGGTACACCATATCGTTCGGATCGCCATCGAGCGCGTGCCGGAATTCGTCGATCGCGACGGGCAGGCCCAACTGATTTTCCGCGGCTCCCAAATCGTTATAGACCTCGTTCAGAGGGAAATTCTTGATCAGTCCACGGAAATAGTTCCCCGCCGCCGCGTAATCTCCCGCCCCGTAGGCGGCGAGCCCCATCTTGAAGCGCGCTTCGGCGTAGCGCGGATAACTAGCCGGCACCCGCTGCAGCCAATCGATCGCCTGCCTATACTCCTTCCGGGTGAGTGCCATTTTGCCAAGCTCAAAATCGGGGCTGGTAAACTGCGAGTCTAAATGAGCCGCTTGCAGGAACCATTTTTGGCGTTGATCCTGATTACTCGATAGCAATCCCCGAATATAACTTTCTTCAGCATCGAGGCGAGTCAACTTACGTTCATTTAGAAACTGGTCTTCCGGATACTTGGCGGACGGCTGTAAGTACTTCAATAGAGACCACGCTAAGTGCGCCTCCAGGCGCGATAACTCGGTCAATTGCCCGGCTTCCAATGTTTGCGGACCATCGTGTAACTTCCGTAAGTCGAGTATATTCGCCGACATTTGGATAGACCCTTCCTTCAATGCCGCATCGGGGCGGGGCAGGGTAACGTCGTACGAGCCATAGCAGATTTCATCCGCATCGAGCGTTTGGCCGAGGCGAATCAAAGTCGCCTTGGTAAATTCCGCTCCCGGGCGGAGCGAGAGACGCCGCATACCTTCGAGACGAGTGGCCCGGTCGAGGGCGATCTCGCCCTTGCTCGCGAACTCTTCAATCAAGGTCTGCGAGATGCTTTCGCCTACCCAATTCAGGTCAGAATATTGAGAGGAATTGTGAAAATCAAGGACTAGTACCGTGGCCGCGGCAAGCTGCGCATTGAGCGCTAAAAGACCGATAAAAAAAAGCGGGAGACGCCGGAACCGCACGTCTCCCATACTAGCAAGGGGGGAGCTAGCTAACTTCCTTCGCGGCCGCGATGACTAACGGGCGAAATTCGGGGGCGCACCAATTACCTCAACGGCTTCTTACTGTGGCCGCGCAATATCGTGAGTAAATGCCGGACGGCGACGCGCTGAGGGCCGCCGTGGCGATCGTTAAGAAGTCAATGATCAATCCTCTCAATGAAGCGTGTCCGTAATAATTCACTGCAATTCACCTGCCGCATTTTCGTTCGAATAAAGGCATGCAAACTTCAAAGGTGTAAGTCGTGCAGACTCGTCGTAAGGTATATACGGGGCTCGGAGGAAAACGTTCCGAAAGAAGGAATAAATTTGTGGGTGTAATTTTGTATTGATAGATGGTGTTCGGAAACGGACAGCGTGTGCCCATTAGCGGACAGCAATCGGCGTCCGGAGCCAATCTCGTGCAAGATCGATTGCGCTCCGTTGCACGGACGGATCCGTTCCAAAACCGGACAGCCAATGGATGCCGGTATCGCGGCGGAACCAAGTCATCTGGCGCTTCGCGTATTGGCCTGTTTTCAATTGGCAGTCTTCGACGGCCTTGGCAAACGTGATCTCGCCCGATAAAGTTTGGACCGCCTGACGATATCCCAAAGATTGCAGCGCCTTCGAAGACGGCGGGCAACCCGCCTCGATCAGCGCGCGCGCTTCTTCAACGAGCCCACTCGCGAACATCTGGACGGTGCGCGCATCAATATGACGCCGAAGGTCCTCCCGGCGTGGAGCGAGTCCAAGTTTCAGTACCCGAAATCCGGTCAATGCCGTCCGCCGGCCCCTCTGAATTTCACTAGCCGCTTGTCCGGCGTTGATTGTCATCTCTACCGCCCTCATCAGCTTTTGAACATCGTTGGGATGAATATGCCTGGCGGCCGTTGGGTCGTATCTAGCTAAAAAGCGGTAGAGGGCTCCGGGACGCCGCGTCTCCAGGCGGGACAGCCGCAATCGTAAATCCGGATCGCGTTCCGGCGCTGGGGATAAGCCATCGAGGAGGGCGCGCAGATAAAAGCCGGTCCCGCCAACCAGTATCGGCAGGGTGTTCCGTTCGCGCAAACGTTGGAGTACCACGTGGGCGGCGCGAGCATAAGCGCCCGCGGTCAATTCGGCCTGTGGCGGAATAACGTCGAGCATGTGGTGCGGGATCGCCCGGCGCTGATCGAGTGGCGTCTTGGCCGACCCGATATCGAGCCCACAGTGCACCTGGACGGAGTCGTAGTTGACGATCTCTCCAGCGAACTCGGTGGCCAAAGTGACCCCAAGAGGGCTTTTGCCGGACCCGGTTGGCCCTACTACGGCGATTAAAGGGTGCATCCGCTTCAGAGGAGAGAAAGCTCTAGAAACGCCGGGGCGGGCAACCGCATCGTTCTACCAGAGTTATACTGGCACCAGCGGCACAGTTTACGTTGCTGTAATGCCATTTCTCGATAGTACGCGGTCCCATGGCCCACCTTTACCATAAACCTCTCCGCATCTTTTGTCTTTCCACAGCCGTGCTGGCCTTTGTTCCGGCCCTCCCGGCGAAGCAAGTTCCTGCAAGCGGGGCTGGTAGCCCCTCGCAATCCGCTCTACCGCCGGTAATGAAGCAGACCCCGTCTGTCAAAGCGGCGGCGTATTACCACTTTTCGTTGGGGCACCTCTACGAGGAACTAGCCGCAGCATATGGGAACCGCGGCGACTATGTGAACAAGGCGATTGACAACTATCGCCTTGCGATGAAAGAAGATCCCAGCGCCACTTTCCTGGTCGAAGACATCGCGGAGCTCTATCGCCTGTCGGGCCGGCTGTCGGAAGCCGTCGATGAAGCGCAAAATGCCTTGAAGGCAAATCCCGACGATCTGAACGCGCGGCGCGTGCTTGCTCGCATTTACACGCAGCAAATCAGTGATGCCAATAAGATCGACGAGGCCATGGCCCATAAGGCGATCGATCAATACAAGATCATCACGGATAAGGACCCGACGGATACCGAGAGCCTGGTTATGCTAGGCCGGTTGGACAAAGTAGTAGACGATTCGGTGAATGCCGAAGCCGCTTTCAAGAAGGCGGTCGCCGCCGATCCCGACGATGAAGATGCGCTGCTTGGTCTAGCCGGCATCTACTCCGACCGCGGCGATTCCAAGAAGGCGAGCGAACTGCTGGAAAAGATTGCCCAAAAGGACCCGTCGGCTCGCGCTTTGACGATGCTTGCCAACAGTTACGAGCAGATGAAGGAGTACAGTCTGGCGGCGGACACGCTGAAGAAAGCGGTCGATGCGGACCCCTCACGGCCCGAACTGAAGCAATTTCTAGCGCAGGATTTGGCTATGGCCAACCGGCTGGACGAGGCCCTGAAGGTCTACCAGGATCTGGCAGCCGCGAATCCCCAAGACGCCCAGAGTTATCTGCAAATGTCCCGGATTTACCGCCAGCAGAATAACTTCAAGGCCGCCCGCGAGATGAGCGACAAGGCCAAGGAACTGGCGCCGGACGATCCCGATGTTCTCTATAACGAGGTTTCCATTCTTGAGTCGGAAGGCCGGACGTCGGAGGCGATTAACGTCCTGAAGCAGGTCCTGACTGAGACTGAAGGGAAAGCCGAACACAACTTCCGGGCTATATTGTTCGAGCGGCTCGGTTTGCTTTATCGAAGCAACGAGCAGAATGATTTGGCGGTGGACGCGTTCCGCCAGATGGTGACCGCCGATCCGGGGACCGCTGCCCGATCCGAGGCCCAGATAATCGATACCTATCGTTTGGCGCGCGACTTCACAAAAGCTCAGCAGGAGAGCGACGCGGCCAGCCAAAAGTATCCCAATGACCAAACTCTGCGTTCGGTGCGGGCGCAACTGTTTGCCGACGAGGGCAAAACTGACGCAGCGATTGCCGAGCTAAAGAAGTCGCTCGGCGGCAAGAACGATCGCGATGCCTACATGGCCATGGCCGACGTGTACGAGAAGGCGAAGGACTGGGCCAATATGGGTAAAGTCCTCGACCAAGCCGACAACCTTTCAACGGAGAAGGACGATAAGGCCGCAGTCGATTTCATGCGTGGGGCCATGTACGAACGCCAAAAGAAGTACGATCTGGCCGAGAAAGAGTTCCGCAAGGTTCTCGAAATGGACCCGACTAATGCTGAGGCGCTGAATTATTTGGGTTATATGTTTGCCGACCAGGGCGTGCGCCTTGAAGAAGCGCAAAACCTGATTAAGCGGGCAGTGGACATTCAGCCCAATAATGGAGCGTTTCTCGATAGCCTGGGCTGGGTCTATTACCGCCTCAACCGGCTCGACGAGGCAGCGCGCGAGGAGTCACGTTCGGTCCAACTGATCCCAACCGACCCGACGATTCACGATCACATGGGTGATATTTACTTCAAACTGGGCAAGATCAAAGAGGCTATCGATCAGTGGCAGCTATCGATGAAGGAATTTGGCACTACCGCACCCGGTGATCTTGAACCTGACGAAGTGGCCAAAGTACAGAAGAAGCTGGACGGCGCACGGGTTCGCCTGGCAAAGGAACAAGCGCCGAACCAGAATAATTAGTTCCGAGCGGCAGGAGACAGGAGCAGCATATGGGAGCCCGAAATGGCGAACGCTTATCCTGAAAGCTGTGCTCCGATCCATTATCTTTCCACTGGTCCTGACGGTATTTCTCTCTTCATCGGCTATTGCGCAAGCGCTGCATCTCTCCGGAGAAAACATACGAGCGCACGTCAACTATCTGGCTAGCGATGATCTTGAGGGACGAGGGGTCGGAACTCGTGGCGCTAAGTTAGCTACGGAATATTTAGCGGCGCAACTCGCGCTTAACGGCGTCAAGCCCGGCGGCGAGAACGGAACCTATTTCCAGCGCGTTCCTCTGGTCGGGGTTGAGACGCTGCCCAACGCCACCGTGATCATAGAGGGCCATGGCAAAAAGATCCCGCTGAGGTTCGTCAGGGATTTTGTGGGCACCGCCTACAGCCAGGTCCCGAAGAACGATTTCAATGCCGAGGCCGTATTCGTCGGCCATGGCATCAGCGCTCCCGAGTTTGGCTGGGACGACTACAAGGGCGTAGACCTGCGAGGCAAAGTCGCGGTTTTCTTTACCAATGAGCCGCCCTCTACCGACCCGAAATTCTTCGGTGGGCCGGCGCTGACCTATTACGGCCGGTGGACCTATAAGTTTGAGGAAGCCAATCGCCGAGGCGCCGTGGCCGCGATCATTATTCACACCACTCCGACAGCCGGTTATGGCTGGGGGGTGCTCAGTGGCTCATTTAGTCAGGAGCATCCCGAAATGAAGCTGGAGCCGGGGGAGCATGGTTTAAAACTCGAATGCTGGGTTACCTCGGAAGTGGGACAGAAACTCGTTGCCTCGACGGGAAAAACACTCGATCAATTGCTGGCTATGGCGAACCAGAGATCGTTCCGGCCGATTCCACTTGGCGTCCACATTGTTGGGCACGTACCCGTTGCCCTCCGGCAGATCGAGAGCCGGAATGTGGTCGGACGAGTGGAGGGCTCTGGACCGGATCTCAGAACTCAGGCAGTTCTTTTCACAGCGCATTGGGATCATCTCGGGGTCGGCGTCCCGGTGAATGGCGACAAGATCTACAACGGCGCCGTGGATAACGCGACCGGATGCGCCATGGTTCTCGAAATTGCGCGGCTTTGGGCAAGATTGCCTATAAAGCCCAAACGTAGCGGCCTGTTTGTGTTCGTCACTGCTGAAGAGGCGGGTCTGCTGGGTTCGGAATACTACGGCAAACATCCGATGATCCCCGCCGGAAGCACCGCGGCTGATCTCAATTTCGATGCGTTCACGCCGTTTGGAAAGACGCGAGATGTTTCCGTCACAGGCGCCGAACGAACCACGGTCTGGCCGCTGGTTGAGCGCGACGCTAAACGTATGGACCTTTCGATTGCGGCCGATCCGGAGCCGGGACAAGGGCACTATTACCGATCGGATCACTTTTCGCTGGCGCGCGTCGGGATTCCCTCATTCTCGATCAGCGCCGGGCATAAGTATCTCGGGAAACCAGACAGCTATGGCGAAGCTGTATTCGAAGAATATAACAGCAAGCACTATCACCAGCCTTCCGATGAATATCACGAGGATTGGAACGTTGCCGGTATGGTGCAGATGGCCGAATTTGGGTTGAACTTAGGTCTCGATATCGCCAACACGCCGCGACTGCCTACTTGGAACGCGGGAGACGAGTTCCTGACGGCCCGGCAGCAGAGCGGCGTGCGCTAGATCGAATTCGAAATTCCATCCCGATTTTGCCGTACTACTTAGTCGGCGTAGTTGTAACCATGCCCGAAAGGCTGATAGGGCAGCATGCCATGCTCGATAGCGTATCGAGTTAGCTCCGCAGTCGATCTTAGGCCCAACGTTTCCATGATGCCCGCCTTATGATACTCGACCGTTTTCACTGAAATTTCCAAAAGCGCGGCGATCTCTTTGGCCGACTTACCTTCGGCCACAAGTTGAAGAACCTCACGCTGGCGCCCGGTTAATTCGCTGTCGAAGATATCACTGGGATTCTTGAGGGGATCCAAGCGCTCCGCCGCGCCCTTGCGTATTAGCGGGCTGACATAGTATCGGCCGGCCATAGCCTCGTGGAGAGCCACCACCAGTTCGCCTGCAGCAGCTTGCTTGATGACATAGCCCAAGGCGCCGCCCTTGAATGCGATTTGAACATATTCGCGATCGGTCTTTTGGGTAACAAAGACGATTCGGGTGAGCGGTGTGACACTTCGTACCCGCCGCGCCGCTTCTACGCCATTCAGCAATGGCATTCCTATATCGACCAGGACGAGATCCGGCTTGAGTTCCTCGGCCTGATTGACTAACGAAACTCCGTCAAAAGCAATTCCCACCACCTCAAAATCGGTTGCGAGCACCTTCCTCAATCCTTCCACGATCAAGGGGTGATCATCCGCGATGAGGACGCTGGGCCTCGGCCTTAGCATATACAATCCCTAGCTCCGGTGTTTTTATACCAAGATAATGGCACAGAAACCTGCGGTTATTATCGCAATTTACTGTTAAATGTGCTACGAGAGATTAAGTGGACAGAAATGTTTACCAGCCAGCGCGCATAATCGCGTGTTCCACGGCCCGGTGACCCCTCGTCTATGTGATGTATGGCACGGTCGCGAAGGCTGCCAGCCCACGCTCGGACGCAAAAAATTGGTTGCCAAAACAGCGGCAGCGAATTTATAAAATATCGCATGTTGGTCAATAATCGCCCCTTTTCTCATATAAACCAACTACGGCTTTCTGGGCTCAGGTTGAACGCTGCCTTAATCTGTTGACACTACCTATTTTAGTAACTGCTGGATCGCCTCCAACTCTTTTCCGGCTTCGGCATACTTGCCCTGAGCGTTCAAATCGCGATAACGCTGTAAGTGGTCGCGAACCTGCTGGAGCCTCTGGGCGGCATCGGACGCGGCGGCATTGGCCGGCGCAGGCTTAGCGGGAACGCCTGTCGAGGAGATGGGCTGTTCTTCGCCAGTCCCTTGAGAGGTGGTCTGCTGCAAACCAGCGCCGTTGCCACCGATATCGGAGATCAGTTCGGAAAGCGCTTGTTCATATGTGTCGGCATATGCCAGCCGGTTACCCATGGCGAGGGCAACCTTCTTGAGTTGCGGCATGCTGGCCTGGGAGGCCTGGATGTAGATCGGGGCGACATAAAGGAAGCTGTTTTCGATGGGTAGCACGAGGGTCTGGCCGTGAATCACCTGCGACCCTTGCTGGTTCCATAGTGTCAGGTCCTTCGATATATTTTGATCCTGGTTGATGCGCGCCTCGATCTGCATCGGACCGTAAACAATGTTCTGCTTGGAGAGCTGCTCGAAAACCAGTTCACCGAGGTGCGAGCCGTCGCATCGCGCGGACATGAAGCCTATTAGGTTGTCCTTATTGGCAGGCGTAAAGGGAGTGATCAGCATGAATTCGGGCTTCTCTTCACCAGGGAGAGTGGCCACTACATAAGTGGGAGCAATGGTGGAGGCGGCGGATTCGCCCTGCTTGGTGCTGGTCTTGGCAATGTCCCACAGATCGGCCCGGTTGTAGAAGGTTTCCGGATCGCGCATGTGGAAACTGCGGTAGATCTCGGCTTGCGCCGAAAATAGCGTCTCCGGATAACGCGCATGCGCCCGCAAGTCGGCAGGCATCTCCGACTCAGGCTTAAAGAGATTCGGGAACAGCCGCCAATAAGCCTGTATCAGCACGTCGTTCGGATCGAAGACATACATATTGGTCTCGCCTGTGTAAGCATCGACTGTGGCTTTCACAGAGTTGCGGATGTAATTAAAGTCAATCCCCGAAGCGGTCTCGATGAGGCGGGAATACGGATGCGCATCGGACATCATGTAGCCGTCGAGTATCCAGACTAGCCGGCCGCTGTTCGTCAAGACAAGGTAAGGATCGCTGTCCCAGGTGATAAAGCCTGCGAGCGTTGAGACGCGCTCCGTTATGGAGCGTCGGATCATCATGCGGCTTTGCGGTGTCAAATAGCCGGTGACCAGAGTGTTGAAATCGCTGTAATCGATGGCAGCCGCGAGGCGCATGAGGGGAGACGCTATCGAGATACCGCCCGTGCCACTATAGCGGGTGTGGTTGGTCTCACCACCCGACGGATAGTTAAACTCGGGTTGATTGGTATCGACAAACACCGGCTCATGCGCAACTTCGCCGTAATAAATCTCTGGCCGGGTGAGCTTCAGACTGGGCGTCGTGACTACTGGTGGCGCGTCTTTGACAAACAATACGGGCAGGCCGTCGGGAGTGATTTGGTTGGCTTCCGCCATAACGATTCCGTAGCCGTGAGTGTATTCGAGGTGGGTGTTGATCCATCGGTTCTGAGCTTCGCCGAGCTGGCTAATCTGCAGCTCGCGGGCCGAGATCAAGACCTGCCGCAGGTGGCCATCGATGTGATAGCGGTCGACATCGGAATCGAGATAGGTATAGGGCCGGAGGGGCTGTATCTGCGAAATGGTGGCGAGGAAAGCACGCCAGTCCCAAAGCCGCACGTTATCTAGCAGGGGTTTGTCTTTCTGATAGTCGATCGGAATCTCAGAGCGCGCCTCAAGAGTTGTCTCTTTTAGGTTATGGTTGAGACCGAAGGCGGAACGGGTAGCCTCGATGTGGTTGACGATGTAGGGCCGTTCCAGCGAAAGCTCATTCGGCCGGACATAGACGGCGGTTATCAACGAAGGAATGATGTAGCGGATGGGGACCAGGAGTAACAACACCAGCGCCATACGGCTGTGGCGAGAGAGGACGAGTCCGGCGGCGAGCACAGCGCCACAAATCATCATCCATTGCAAGGGTAGAACCAAATGATCGGCTACCCAGTCGATACCGACGAGATAGGAGCCATGGTCTTGTGTAAGCAGACCGTATCGATTGAAATAGAATTTAGCGGCAAACCCAACCAGGAGTAGAGCCACAGCGATGCGCCCGAACGATGAATCGAATATTTTTTGCCAGCGGAGATCGGTTTCGAGATTGAAATGCCCTTGCGAATATGCGGTGGGCAGCCGTCTTCCAAGCTCCAGGATTTGCGACGAGAGCCAAAAAATCAGCAGAGAAATAAACGCGCCCGCCAGAACGACCCGCAGCAGCAGATTATAGAAAGGCAAGCCAAAGAAATAGAATTCGAGCGGCTTACCGAAGATGGGATCGATGTAAGCGTGGCTGACGGGTAGACGCAATCCGCCAAAATAACGAACCACCGTCCAGCTATCCACGGTTATATTGGCAACAACAATGG
Organism: Bryobacteraceae bacterium; assembly: GCA_036272835.1. Classification (GTDB taxonomy): domain Bacteria; phylum Acidobacteriota; class Terriglobia; order Bryobacterales; family Bryobacteraceae; genus Bog-105. The sequence goes on along the minus strand of DATAXY010000018.1, from coordinate 27,121 downwards.
CGAGCAAGGCAAGAGCCAGTAGGGCGACCCGCGAAATGAGGAGATTGGTTGCGCGCGGCAGCACCGGTCCACTGCCGTCGTGGCGTACGCCTAGTTTGAATGCTGTCCAGAAGGCCCCGAAGAGTAAAATCACGGCCAACACAGTGGGCACAGTGCCATACAAGATCAGGTTGAGCCACGTATCCAGTTGGCGCATTTCCGACCACCAACCGTAATCCACGAACGTCGATGCGATGAAGTGAGAAGAGAAGAGCAGCAGTACGAGGATGAGGCCGACAACGATCAGCCCTCCGACATGCCTTCGCTCACCTTCGCCGATGTAATGTTCCTTCATGTCCACCTGAATCTTACATCGCGGGCTGTGAGAAACCCCGGGATCGCGTTACCGAGCACATCGTTTCGGGAATGCAGTCGCGTATTCGGGTGCAGACCGCAGCGTCATGGGATACGCAGTTGAAAAACCACCGCTTACTTGTGCGCGCGGCTCAGAATGATTGCGTTTTCGTCACCTTTGGCGGACCCATAGGGCCGGGGCATGATTGCCCACGCCACGATTGAAATGCCTATTGACCTCCTTCGGACATGGTTTTTTCGGTCAGGAACGCGGCACGCTGGCCGTGCAAATAACCTTCGAGATCGGCAGTTGAAAATTCGAAGCCATAGTCGGCCGGATCGAACGGTTTGCGGTCGTGTTTGGCTGCGACATAGAGCTTGGCGGCGATGGCGAGATCGTCCTTTTCCTTCTGCTCGCGTTCCTTTTGCAATTGTTTGATTTCGGCGATGAGTCTTTCGCGGAGGCGGTGCAGGCGCATCTCCTGAAGATTGAGATTGCGGAGTTGGCGCTCATAAGCGAGATAGGTTCGCATGTGGAGCGATGCGCTGCGTGAGCGGGGATCGAGATCGGAGACTTCGGCGGCGAATTCCGTACAGCCTCTGGTGTAGATCGCTTGTTCTAGACCGGGAATGCGGTCGAGGCGCCAAGTGGTATCGGCGAGGGATTGGACGAGTTCGCATTCGCGTTCGCTGACGGGCTGGTAGGCCTTTTTGTATTGGTTCAGATGATTTTCGTAGCGGCCGGCATCGTCTTCGGGAAGCAGGACGGTGCGGCCGGTGAGCGCGGTCACTTGTTGAATCTTCGGCTCGCTGAGAAACGCGGCCTCATCCTTGGCATCTTTAGAAGAATTGGCCTTGCCGGTTTCAGACTTTGGTCCGGTACTTAGCTGGGCGTTGGTGGGGTCGGCAGCGAGGCGTCGGGGGATCAGACCGCTTCCTGGCGGTCGCGGCCCGGTTAGCTGCGGTTCGGATTGTGACGATTCTGATGCGGGTACAGCTTTGCGAGCGGCACGCTCGGCGGCGCGGCGGGCTTTACGGTTCAGGGGCGTGGGTGTCATGGTATACAACCGTTTTCGCGCGAGGGGGCAAGCGGCGGAGGGCAAAATCGGCTGTAAATCACTGGAAACGCTGCAGATAAATTCTATGAGTATGGTGACCGGTCTCAAGACAAGCTGCGTGCCGAAAGCGCCGGACGCGATAATCGGTGGAGGCTTAGATGACCCGTAGAACCGCGATTGCCACCATTACCGGCTCAACCCTCGCTCTGGCCGCCTGCCATAAGAAACGGAATATGGAAGAAGTCCACGACATCGATTCGTTTGCGCACCCAACGCAGGTACGCGTCAAGCACTGTTCTTTGGACTTGACGGTGAATTTCCACGACAAGAAGTTAGAAGGTTCCGCCGGACTCAATCTGGTTCGCACCGACCCGAAGGCCCCGCTTATCCTCGACACCAGAGATTTGCACATCGACGAGGTGCGATGCGGAAAATATCAAGACGGCGCGCCAGCCAGTTCCTATGCCGAGTGTAAATTTACCATCGGCAATCGAGACCCAATTCTAGGCAGCCCACTAACCGTCAACTTGCCGGCCGGTACGGATTACGTTCTGATCCAGTACGCCAGCCAGCCCGAAGCCTCGGGATTGCAGTGGCTCGAACCGCACCAGACCGCCGGCAGGAGACATCCGTTTCTCTACAGTCAGAACGAGTCGATACACGCGCGCAGTTGGATCCCGATACAGGACACGCCAAGCGTGCGCTTGACATACGACGCGACCATCCGCATTCAGGCTAATTATGCGCAGGCATTGATTGCACTGATGGGAGCCGAGCATCAGGGGTCGGGAAACGGCGTGTTCCGTTTCAGCATGGATCTGCCGATTCCGTCCTATCTCATTGCATTGGCGGTGGGAGAATTGCACTTCAGAGACACCGGCCAGCGCAGCGGCGTCTACGCCGAACCGCCGATCATAGACTCCGCGACCCGCGAATTCGCCGACACAGAAAAGCTGATGGAAGCAGTTGAGGATCTCTATGGTCCCTACCGCTGGGGACGCTATGACCTGTTGATTCTTCCGCCGAGTTTCCCGTTTGGTGGAATGGAGAATCCCCGGTTGACCTTTGCCACCCCCACCGTTATTGCGGGAGACAAGAGTTTGGTCAGCCTGGTGGCGCATGAGTTGGCACATTCATGGTCCGGGAACTTGGTGACGAACGCCACTTGGAGCGATTTCTGGTTAAACGAAGGCTTCACAACTTACATTGAGAACCGAATCCAGGAGCGTGTCTATGGACAAGAAGTCGCGCTGATGGAGCAGGTGCTTGATCGCCGTGTTCTCGACAAGGAGTTGCGCGAATTCGACAAACGCGACCAGATTTTGCACATCGACCTGGCAGGACGCGATCCGGACGATACCATGTCAGAGATTCCGTACTTCAAGGGGGCTCTGTTCTTGCGGCAGATGGAGGAGGTGTTCGGCCGGCCCACCTTCGATGAATATCTGAAGAAGTATTTCAACCACTTCGCATTTCAAAGCATCACGACCGCAACCGCGCTTGATTACCTCCGGACTGAGTTATTAGGGGATTATCCGCGCAAAGCGAAGCAGATACCAGTGAACGAGTGGGTGTATCAGCCGGGTCTACCGGCGCCGGCTCCGCAAGCCGTCTCGGAACGGCTCAACGCTATACGAGATAAGGCGAATCAATGGGCCGCCCACGAAACCTCTGCGAGGGATATCGATACCGCGAACTGGGTAACGCAGGAGTGGTTGGAATTTCTCCAAGTGTTGCCCAATCCGCTTCCGCCAGCAAGAATGACGGAGTTGGACCAGGCGCTTCATCTGACGCGCACCGGCAACGACGAGATTCTGGATCAGTGGCTTCTTATGTCGATCGATAGCGGTTACACGCACGCCTTTCCCCGGCTAGAGGGTTTCCTGCTGCACGTGGGCCGTATCAAATACATTCGGCCACTGTATGTGGCACTGATGAAAACGCCGAAGGGTCAGGCTCGCGCGAAAGAGATTTATCGCAAAGCGCGGCCAGGTTATCACCCAATCGCGCAAGCGGCCATCGACAAGATAGTGAAATGAGCGGACTACTTCTCAAGCAGGAAATTGCCGACGAACAGCGCGTCGATGCCGGACGAATAGAAACTGCGGACAGCATCGCGAGGCGTGCAGACCAACGGATCGCCGAATAGATTGAAACTGGTGTTGTATAGGACGGGCAACCCGGTCGATTGGCCGGCCGCCATCAGCAATGCGTGATAAAGCGGATTCAGTTCGCGTTCGACGGTATGGACGCGGATGAGATCGCCGGAAAGAATTGCCGCGGCGAACGTTTCTTTGTGTTCGGGTAGAACTTGTCCCACCGTTGCCAGGTAGCGGGCGTTGGGGCCGACCTTGAAATACGAACCAGCTAACTCGGCGGGTACAGACGCAGCGAACTTCCGAAAGGTCTCGCGATGCTTGATGTAGGTGTTCAGGTTTTCCGATGAATACGGATTCAAAGGTGAAGCCAAAATGCTTCGATGACCCAGGGCGCGTGGTCCGAACTCCATGCGCCCATGCATCCACGCCACAATCTGATTGTCGTTTAGCGCAGCGACCGCGCGGCTGATTAATTCGCCTTCGGTGGCCAGGAAGCGAAACCTTAGCTTACAGTTCTCGACCACCTGTTTGATTCCAGGCGGAGTGTAAGCAGGTCCCAGCGCCAACGTATGAAATGGAATGCGCGTTGTCTCACAATAAAAGTTGTGCCACGCATGCAATGCGGCACCGAGCGCGGTACCCGCATTGCCCGCAACCGGCTGGACAAACACGTGAGGGAACGCCCGTTCCAACGCGTAGATCAGCGTGGCGTTCAGCGCCAAACCGCCTGCAATGCAAACATTCTCCGCGTTTCCCAGCATGGCCACAACGGCCTTCTCAACGGCTGTTTGCAGGCTGGCCGCGAGATCGGCTCGTTGTTCAGGCGAAATCTTCTCGTGTGGCTTGCATCCGATGGCTTCGTAGAAACGCGCGCTGAATCCGCCGTGGCTTAGACGGCCGGAATCAAAGAAGCTTAGGTTGGTGTGTGGCCATCGTGATCCGCCCTCATGCAGGATCTCTTCAAATAGACGTAAATAAACGGGCTGGCCCCCGGCGGAGAGCCACTGCACCTTATGCTCATCAGCCCGAGGTTCGAAGCCGAGTAGCTCCGTCACGCGGTTGTAGAGATCGCCGAGCGAATCGGGGAAGTAGAGTTCGCGAATAGGCGTAAGTTGATCGCTGGCGCCTTTAAATAGCACCGCTGAACGGTAATCGCCCGCGCGGTCAACGCTCAGCACGGAAGCTTGATCGAACGAAGAGGCGTAAAAGGCGGAGGCGGCATGCGCGTTGTGATGTTCGACTACGACAATCTCCGCTTTGGGAAAGCGGGAGCGCAACTCCACTTGCGTGAGGCTCTCCGGGCCTACGGCAAAGGGCCGGGCGACGGCGACGCATTCGATGCTGCCGGGATCGAGTCCGGCGACCTCAAGCGCGGCTGCGAAGGCTTCGTCAGGGAACGATCCCGACCGGTGATGACGCGCTACTTTCGATTGCTCAACGGCGGATGCAAGCTGCCCGTTACGAATCACGCAGCAGGCGGGATCGCCCAGCAGGCCGCCGAGGCCAACAATGGTTCGTGACACGCTAGACCCTTTTCAGCCTTTGGACAACGCGCTCGCGGCCAACGCAGACAAACACGGCAAAGGCACTAGGGCCAACCGTTTGACCGGTCAGTGCAGCTCGGCTGGCATTGATCAGAACGCCCGCTTTCACGCCGCGCTCGGCCGCCAGGGCTCGCAGGCCGGCTTCAACGGTTGCTTCCGTGAACTCCGGGTTTTGGGCGATGCGGCCAGCTAGTTCGTGAAGCAATTCCGGCGCGCCGGGCACATTCAACTTCTCGAGCGCTGCCGGCTCAATCGGGTAGTCGTCAGCGAAATAAGCGCGTCCCTTCGATGGGAAATCGAGCAACGTGGAGAAGCGCGAGCGAATAGTATCCACCACGTGCGCGAAAAATGCGCCATCGCCATACGGCGCGAGTCCGCTTGATTCGAGCGTCTGCGTGACCAAAGGGACCAGCGTTTCTATCGGTACCGTCCGCAGATGCTGTGCGTTGAGCCAAAGCGCCTTGGGGTCGATAGGGTCAGCCTCACTGAAATTCACGACCGCGTTGCTGCGGTGCACGCCATCGAAACCGAACGTGGCGGTCAATTCCGAAAGCGTCATCTGTTCACGGTTGTCTTTGGGCGACCACCCCAGCAGGCAGAGAAAATTGATATAACCGAGGGCGAGGAATCCGTGATCGCGGTAAGTCGTAACGCTGACGACCGGGCCGTGCTTGCGCTTGGAAAGCTTGGACCCGTCGGGCGCAATCAGTAACGGCAGATGAGCCATACGCGGGCGATGCGCGCCGGCGGCATCGAATAACAACAGGTGTTTGAAAGTGTTCGAAAGGTGATCCTGTCCGCGAATGATGTGTGTGATTCTGAGATCGATATCGTCGGCGCACGAGGCTAAGTGATAGGTCGGAATGCCATTGCTGCGCAATAATGCGAAGTCCTCTATATCGGCGCTGGATTTGCTCTGCGGTCCATACACTTCGTCTGTAAACGCGACCTCCCGTGGCGAATCGCGAGGCACCAGGAAGCGGATGACAAACGGCTCACCCGCGGCCGCGCGCCGGTCGCTTTCGGCCTTCGAGAGGGCACGCGCCTCGGGATTGAAAAGCCATTGACCTTCGCCATGCGGCCTGTCTTCGAGATCGCTTGCGGCGGGAGCAAAGTCGCGATACGCCATACCCTTTTCGAGTAGATCGAGCGCCAGCTTTCTATGCATGTCGAGCCGCTCGGATTGCCGGTAAAATTCATCCCAGCCGAGTGCGAGCCAATTTAGCCCATCGAAGATGGAATCGAGGGAAGCCTGCGTGTTGCGGTCGACGTCCGTGTCGTCGATGCGCAGAACCATTGTGCCCTTGTATTTCCGCACATACAGCCAGTTGAATATGAATGTGCGCGCACTACCGATATGTAGGTAGCCCGTGGGCGACGGGGCAAACCGAGCTCTAATCATTCAGCTTCAGTTTACAAAGCGAGGTTAGCGAGACACTGCGCGATCGTTTCTATAGACCACGCCATCCTTCATGACGAACAGCACGCTCTGGGTGACCCGGATGTCCTCGAGCGGGTTGCCCGGAACCGCGACGACATCCGCGAGTTTTCCCGGTTCAAGCGAGCCGATCTTTGCGCGCAGCCCGAGCAGATCCGCTGCAGACGTTGTACCGGCGTGTAGCGCTTGCGCGTTGGTCATGCCGTCGGCGGCCATCAAAACAAACTCGACTGCATTGTTGCCGTGCGGATAAACCGCGGCATCCGTCCCGAGCGCCACCTTCACGCCCATACTCAACGCGCGGCGCAGCATGATGTCCTGTTGTTTGACGGCCATATCGGCCTTTCGCTGTACTGCAGGTGGAAATTTCGATTCGGCGAGGCCAGTGCGGACCGCCAGTGTCGGCACCAGATAAGTCCCGTGCTCACGCATCATGCGAAACGCCTCATCGTCCAGGAAAGTGCCGTGTTCGATAGAGTCGATGCCGGCCCGGATGGCCCGTTTTGCGCCCTCCGCTCCATGGGCATGTGCGGCGGTTTTGCGGCGCAATGCGTGCGCTTCGTCCACCAGCGCGTCCAATTCGGGTTGAGAGAGTTGCGGCACGTCGACGTCGTCTGTAGGAGACAGCACGCCGCCCGTGGCGCAGGTCTTGATCACATCCGCGCCGTATTTGATGTTGAAGCGAACCGCGAAACGGGCCTGATCCGGAGAGTTGATCACCCCGTCTTCCGGCCCCATCTCATGGTTCAATAAGCCGAAGCGTATGCCGGCGCCATCGTCACAGTGCCCTCCCGTCGCGCCCAGCGCATGCACCGCAACCAGCATCCGCGGACCCGGCACCGCGCCCTTGTCGATCGCATTCCGCAGGCCAACGTCTATGAAGTCCTGAGAGCCGACATCACGCACAGTGGTAAATCCAGCCATCAACGTCTTGCGGGCATTTACGGTCGAGAAAATCGCCTGCTCAGCTACAGTGCGGCTCAACGCTTCGAGGCGAGCGCCGTTGTAATCGGGGTCGAATGCCATTGTCAGATGCGTGTGAGCATCGATGAAGCCTGGCAGGAGCGTGGCATCGCCCAAATCGATGATATTTGCACCGGTTGGTATCGGGCCGCCTACCGATTGAATACGGCCTCCTGAGAGGATAACGACGCCGGGCTGAACCAGTCTGTCGCTTGCGCCGTCAAAAAGCCTGGCAGCTTTTAGGACGGTCACAGCCGGTTGGGCCCGCAAGCCGATCGAAGCAAAGCCGGCCGCAAGGAGCACAGTTAGGAAGCCAATGCGCATAGCAAATGAGCATAGCGCAGGGCTTGCCGGATGGCTATTGGCTGGCTTGATTCAGTAGCTCAACAGACTCGGTGTCCAGACGCAATTCCACTGCCCGTACCAGATCGTCCAGTTGGCTTAAGTTGGTCGCGCTGGCGATGGGGGCGGTCACGCCAGGCCGGGCGATCAGCCACGCGATCGCCACTTGCGCAGGCTTGGCATCGACCTTTGCGGCTACTTTGTCCAGAGCACTGAGGATGCGCATACCCCGTTCATTTAGGTATTTCTTAATCATCGGGCCGCGGGCGCCCTTCGCCGTATCGGCTTCGGACCTGTATTTACCCGAAAGGAATCCGCTGGCGAGCGAAAAATAGGGGATCACACCAATGCCATACTCCGCGCAAACCGGGCTCAGCTCTGCCTCGAAGGCTTGCCGGTCGTAAAGGTTGTAGAGCGGTTGAAGACTCTCGTAGCGCGCATAACCGTGGCGGCTACTGGCTTCAAGCGCCTCCCGCAGACGCGGAGCCGAATAGTTAGACGCGCCGACAGCCCGCACCTTTCCCTGCCGAATCAGTTCCGTGAATGCGTCCAGCGTTTCTTCGAGCGGAGTCTGCGGATCGTCCTGATGCGATTGATAGAGATCGATGTAGTCGGTTTGAAGGCGCGTCAGCGAGTCCTCGACCGCGCGGAACAGATAGGCTTTCGAGAGGCCCTTTTTGCCGGGGCCCATTTCCATACCGGCCTTGGTCGCGAGCAAAACCTTCTGCCGCCGGCCGCTTTGGCCGAACCATTGGCCAATTACGGTTTCCGACTCTCCGCCCTGATGACCAGGCACCCAGCGCGAGTAGATATCGGCCGTGTCCACGAAATTGAATCCACGGTCCACCCAGGCATCCAGGATGTGGAACGAGACGGCTTCATCGGCGGTCCATCCAAAAACGTTCCCTCCCAGGCAGATGGGTGAGACTTCGAGGCGTGATTTTCCAAGCTGACGAGTTTGCATGCAACGTCTTTCCCCGCTGGTTACTATAAAAGAGTTGTCACCTTTAGACTCTTTGCAACAAGAGACTGTTTCAAAGCCAGTCTCGCTCGTCTGGCCGCAGATTTACTTCGGTATCGCGGCGACGTCGCTCGCTACGCTTCTTTTGGAGCTGGCGCTGACGCGGATATTCTCGGTGGTGTACTTCTACCACTTCGCGTTCCTGGCGATTTCGATCGCCTTATTCGGTCTGGGAGCGGGCGGGGTGTTCTCTTATGTTGTCGCGGGCTGGCCGGGATCTTTGTACCGGAAGATCGGAATGCTAGCCGCAGGAAACGGCGTCGCCATCGTCCTGTGCCTGACTTACCTGCTGACACGGAACAACAGCACCGGCTTCCTGGAACTGACGGCGGCGTACTTTGTGGCGGCGATTCCGTTTGTGCTATCCGGGACCATCGTTTCGCTGATTATTGCCGACACAATCAAGCGCGTGAACCGAAGCTATTTCTTCGATCTGTTAGGCGCCGCTGGCGGCTGCGCCGTGTTGGTCCCCCTGTTGAAATGGGTCGGGGGACCGAATACCATCCTGGTGGCCGCGGCGTTATTTGCCGTTTCAGCCGCAATCTGGTTTCACCTTGGCCGCGCCTCCGCTGGCCGAATCCTCGCTGTTCTGCTCGGTTTGGCTTTGGTGGCGCTGATTCCCTATAACTGGAAGTACGGCGTCATCGATGTTAAATTCGCCAAGGGCCAGCGGCTGACGGGGGAAGAATTCGTTAAGTGGAACGAGTTTTCCCGCATCGCCCTCAAGCCCGAGCCGGACAGCCCCGGCCAGAAGAGCATCGTGATCGATGCGGATGCGGCCACCGGTGTCGCCGATTTCAACTTTGACCATCTCTCGGCGAAAGACCGCTTCGACCTGGCGTATCACGGGCCAGGATTTCCATACTTGTTACGGCCCGGCGCGAAATCGCTGATCATCGGACCGGGCGGTGGTTGGGATGTCTCCCGGGCGCTAGCTTCCGGCAGCAAAGACATTACGGGCGTGGAGATCAATCCGATCATCGCGCGTGACATCATGCAAAAGAAGTTCCCCGATTACAGCCACCGGCTTTATTTCCGGCCGGAAGTGAAGATTGTCGTGGAAGACGGACGCTCTTTTGTGCGCCGCACGCAGCAACGTTATCAGGTACTGCAGGCGACGCTGGTTGACACATGGGCATCGACCGCCGCCGGAGCATTTGCCCTTTCGGAAAACAATCTCTATACGACGAATGCATTCGTTGACTATTTGAATCATCTGACCAGCGACGGTGTGATGGCCTTCACCCGCTGGGGGTTTGTTCCACCCCGTGAATCCCTTCGCGTGGTTTCGCTCGCTTGCGCGGCTTTGCACCAGTTGGGCCAAAACGATCCAGCTCAGAGTGTCATGGTGGTGCGGGAAGACAAGCAGAAACTGGGCGGTTGGGGCTCGCAGGACACCATTCTGATATCGAGAAATCCCTTTTCAAAGCCCGACGTCGACACCGTCGTGAACGCGGTGAAGACGGCGGGAATGGAACTGGTCTATGCGCCGGGTTCCACCAAGCAAAATGCGTTTCGCGAGCTATTGACCGCGCCCGACCGCAATGCATTCTACGCAAGCTACCCGTTCAACGTGAGACCAGTGACCGACGATCGCCCTTTTTTCTTCTATACGGTGCAGGCGCGCGATTTGTGGAATTACTTTCGCCACGCGTCCGACGTGAGCGAAGATTATAAAATCAATTCGGCGGTTCCGCTGTTATTTGGATTAGTCGCACTCAGCATAGTGGCCACCGTGGTGATGCTGTCGCTGCCCCCACTGGTTTTGGGGCATCGCATTCCGATGGGCAAGGGCAGTTTGCGCGCGCTGATGTTCTTCATGTTTATTGGCGCCGGATACATTCTGATTCAGGTCGCATTGATACAGAAATTTGTGCTTTTCCTGGGGCACCCGACGGATGCTCTCACGGTGATCATTTTCTCCATGCTGATTGCCAGCGGTATTGGAAGTTTCGCCAGCAGGAGATTAGTCAAGGCTAAGATCTCGCGATTGGGCCGGGTGCTCGGGCTGATTGCGCTAGCCATTTTCGTGCTGGCGGCGGTGATTACGCCGATAGTGGAGGGCGGAGTGGCGCTGCCGTTTCCTGTCAAGGTTTTACTCTCAGTCGCGTTGATTGGGCCGGTGGGTTTTGCGATGGGAATGCCGTTTCCGACCGGGCTTACATTGCTCCAACGGGTGATGCCGGAATCGGTACGTTGGGCCTGGGCCATTAACGCCGCCTCCAGCGTCATGGGTTCTGCCGCGGCCATGTTCTTCGCGATCTATTTAGGATTGAAGCTCACATTGATTATTGGCGGGGTTTTGTATTTGGCGGCGTGGTTGAGCGCACGCAGATCGCCGCTGCAACTCGCGAGCAAGTGATCAGTCCGGCGGCTGCCAGAGCTCAACGCGGTTCCCTTCGGGATCGGTAAACCATCCGAAGCGGCCGTAATCGTGTTGCTCGCGCTTCGGGTCGACCGATACTCCTGCCGACGAGAGCTGGTCGAGGAGAGCATCCAGATCGTCGACCTGAAAATTGAGCATCGCGGGCTGTGAGATAGGGAAATAGTCCGCGGACTTGGAAAAGAATGCCACCGCAATGGGCGCCCGCTGCGCGTCCTTGTGAAATAGGAAACTACCATTCGGGCTAGCAATGCCGAGGTGCTGCTCATACCAGGCATAGAGAGTCTCGGGGTCATTAGCCCGGAGAAAGGCGCCGCCGAGTCCGGTTACTTTAGCCATTTGTGCCCTCTGCTATTCAACTAAAGGTTACACTCGAAGAGCTTGGCTAACATTTTGATCACCGGCGGAGCCGGCTATATAGGCTCGCATACCACCTACTTTGTCGAGAAGCATGGGCACCGCGTGGTAGTGGTGGATAATCTTTCACGCGGGCATCGGCAGGTGGTGCCAGACGGCGCCTTGCGCGTGATTGATGTTCGCGAGACCGACAAATTGGCTTCGCTACTGGTGGACGAGCAAATCGACGCGGTCATCCATTTTGCGGCGTACATAGCGGTGGGTGAATCGACACAGGTTCCGGAGGTGTATTTTGCGAACAACACTGCTGGATCGCTGTCGCTATTTGAAGCCATGCTGCGCGCACAGGTCAAGCGCGTCGTCTTTTCGTCCACGGCAGCCGCCTATGGGATTCCACAAGCGGTCCCCATTCCGGAGACCGCGCCGCTCGCACCCATCAATCCGTACGGCGAGTCGAAGGTGATGACCGAGAAAATCCTGGAATGGCTGGATCGATACCGGGAGTTTCGAAGTGTTTGCCTACGCTATTTCAACGCGTGCGGAGCGGAGAGTGTGGCTGGGCTGGGTGAACTGCACGAACCGGAAACACATCTGATTCCGCTGATGCTGCGCGCGGTCCGAACGGGTAAGCCAATGACCTTGTTTGGCGACGATTACCCGACGCCGGATGGCACGTGCATACGGGATTACATACACGTGAGCGATCTGGCGGAGGCGCATGTGGTGGCTGTGGAGCATCTGCTGGACGGCGGCGATTCAGATGTATTCAATGCAGGGACCGGACATGGGCACTCGGTGAAGGAAGTGTTGGCATCGGTGGAACGAGTAACCGGCCGTCTCGTACCGCATACGATTGGGCCGCGGCGCGAAGGCGACCCGCCGAGCCTGGTGGCGAACTCGGATAAGCTACAACAAAGGCTAGGCTGGAAACCTACACGCGCCGAATTGGATCGCATTGTTGGGGACGCGTGGGCCTTCGAAGAGCAACGCGCGTAACGATGGCGGAATTATTGAGACGCTTGGCTGGCCAAGGTGCCGGCCGCGGCAAGCACCGGCACAAAATCAGGCGGAACATGATGCCGTCCGCTTAGAAAGTCCGCACTGTTGTACCCCAGCCATACCTTGCCATCCGAGTCCTCCCAGATGAGTATTTTGAGCGGTAGGTCTATGGCGATCGTAGGCGCGGACAGCATGAGCGGTGTTCCGGCTTTCGGACTGCCAAAGATGATGAGCTTCGTGTTGGGCATCCGCAAACCGGCCTTCTCCGCTTCGCCGCTATGATCCACGACGGCAAAGATGTGAACCGACTTGGCCTCAAGCAATTTCTGAAGCCGAGCGAGCGTCTCATCCACCGAGTGCATGCTTGCGATGGTAATTAGGCCCTCAACTGGGTTAGTAAGTGTTAACGCCACTAACCGAAAGGATATCAGGGATTGAAAGATGCGTTTGGCTGCACGCTCATGTTAGCGGTAACGAAGAGCGGATCGAGCGTGACGCGCCAGATCTGGCACGAGTTTTCGAGCGTTTTGCGAGAGACAAACTGGGTCTGAGCCTTTGATGGGTCCGCGATAAAAAAGATCTGCTTTGCGCCGGAAGCGGTCGAGTCAACACCAACCAGGACCATAAAGTGCCCGTCCCAGTGGTGCTGAGCCAGATTGCCTTTCTTATCGTATTTGTAAGTGTCGGCATTCTTTAACAAGAAGATCAAGACCTCGCCGGCCTTCAAATAGTCTGCGGCCTGATCGACTCCGTTGTGTCCCGTAGGGAGCGCCTGGGATTGGTAACCGGGCCACCATACCCCAATGTTCTTCATCATCGTCACGCCGTCCGTACCACTCGGCTTCTTGCTGCCGTCCGCGGCTCGTCCATAGCGCGATGCGTAATCCATAGTGGTGGATGGAGTCACGTTCGGCGCGATGCAGGCGTTTTGCGGACGGGGATAGCGCTTGTCCCAGGTGGTGATGTAGTCCATTATGATGGCCAAGCTGGTAGGGCCACACCCCGCGAGTGCCATGTTGGTCCAGTGAACATCGCGCCACATTGGATTCACCGATTTATAGGTCTTCTGCCCCCACGGCGCTTGGCCCTGGAGAAACTCGGGCACGACCGTAAGTTGGATGGAAGCATAAACCGGCTTGGAGAGCCATTGGGCTCGTTTGTAAGCTGCGGTTGGGCACAGACCGCCGAAGTCCCGCGCTTCGAGCATTGCATTTCCTTTGTTTGCGCCCTCGATGCGGTAAATAAATGTCCAAGTGGACATGTTTGAACTTTCGAGAGTTACCGACGCAATATCGGGGGCATTTACGTCGACTTCGAGCGCATTATTTTGATTCGAGCCTCCCCAGAGCTTCATCCTTGCGCTTCCGCCGAGGGGGACAATGAGACGCCCGACTCCTTTGTCGAACATCACGTTCTTGTCGCCGGGCACCGTTTCGAAATTTGCCAAAGTACACCTCCAGGACCAGGTGGAGAGCACTTTGGTAACCAAAATCTACTAACTTAGTGTATTTACGGTGAGCGCTCGCTGCACTTCGTAGGCTGCAATAGCCGGCTCCTGCTGCAGGATGTAGCCGAGTTCGTCGACTCCATTGATCATGCAATACTTCGCGAACTCGTCAATGGGGAACGTCACGCTTGAACTATCGGGTAGCGTAAGGGTCTGGTCGATGAGGTTGACGGTGACTGTTGCGGCAGGGTCCTGCGCGACAACTTCAAATAGCTTGCTGTGCGTGTCACGTGGGACCACAATGGGCAGCAGAGAGTTCTTGAGCGAGTTACCTCGGAATATATCGGCAAACGAGGTGCTGATCACTGCGCGAAAGCCGTATTGGGTGAGCGCCCACGGCGCGTGTTCACGGGAACTGCCACAGCCGAAATTGTCGCCCGCCAGCAGAACGTGCGCCGCTTTGCCCTGAGGGGTGTTCAGAATGAAATCGGGCTTCGGGTTGCCTTCGGCATCATAGCGCCAATCGAAGAAGAGCTGATCCCCCAGTCCGATCTTCGATGTCGTCTTCAGGAACCGCGCGGGAATTACCTGATCGGTGTCGATGTTATCGATCGGGAGCGGAGCAAGACGGCTGGTGAATTGAACGAATTTTTCCATCGTGATTCTTTCTTTAGATGAGAGTCCGGACATCGGTGACGACACCGGTTACGGCGCTGGCAGCGGCGGTTAGCGGGCTGGCTAGGAAAGTGCGGCCACCTTTGCCCTGGCGACCCTCGAAGTTGCGATTGCTGGTGGAGACGCTGTATTCTCCTGGCGCCAGTTGATCGCCATTCATCGCGATGCACATGGAGCAGCCGGCTTCACGCCATTCGGCTCCGGCTTCTTTGAAAATGCGGTCGAGGCCTTCGGCCTGCGCTTGTTGTTTCACTTCCTGTGATCCCGGCACGACCATGACCCGCACGTTGGCATTCACTTTGCGGCCCTTGAATACTTCGGCAGCGGCGCGCAGATCGGAGATGCGCGAATTGGTGCAGCTTCCGATGAAGACGACGTTAACCGGATGGCCGAGCAGCGGCTTGCCTGCCGGCAGGTCCATATAGCGAAGGGCTTTGCCAAGCGAATCGCGTTCCAGTGGGTCGGTCATGCTCGAAGGATCGGGAACGGCTGCCGTGATGGGAATGCCCATGCCTGGATTGGTGCCGAAGGTGATCATTGGTTCCAGTGCGCCAGCATCAATCTGGATGGACTTTCCGAAAATTGCGCCATCATCGGTAGGCAGTTGACGCCATAACTTAAGCGCGCGATCCCAATCGGCGCCTTTCGGGGCAAAGTGACGGCCCGCAAGGTATTGGTAGGTCGTATCGTCAGGCGCGACCAGACCGGCGCGCGCGCCGCCTTCAATGGACATGTTGCAGATAGTCATCCGCTCCTCCATGGATAGGGCGCGTATGGCGGAGCCGCAGTATTCAAACACACATCCCGTGCCGCCACCGATGCCGATGCGGGAGATTAGATTGAGGATGATGTCCTTGGCTCCCACGCCTGGTTTCAGTTGGCCCTCCACGCGGACTTCAAACGTAGTGGAAGGCGTCTGGAGCAAGCACTGCGAAGCAAGCACGTGCTCCACTTGGCTGGTTCCGATGCCGAACGCGAGCGCGCCAAACGCTCCATGCGTGGCGGTGTGACTATCGCCGCATACAACCGTCATGCCGGGTTGCGTCAGGCCCTGTTCGGGGCCGATGACGTGCACGATGCCCTGATGCTCGCTGTGCGGGCCATAAAGAGGGATACCAAACTCGCGACAGTTCTTTTCGAGTTGATCGATTTGCGCGGCGGCAATCTTATCTAGAATCGGCAGATTGCGATCGTGCGTGGGGATACTGTGATCGGTGGTCGCGATGGTGAGATCGGGACGGCGAACCTTCAGACCGCGCTCGCGGAGGCCAGAGAACGCTTGCGGCGAAGTCACCTCATGCACTAGATGCAAGTCGATGTAGAGCAGCGCGGGCGCGCCTTTGCGCTGCGATACGACATGATTGGTCCAAACTTTTTCAATGATGGTCATTTTCTCTCTCTATGCGGTCACGGCGCGTGCCGGAAGCGCGTGGCAAACCGCGTCGCCCACTTCGCTCGTGGTGGCGGGAGTGCCGGAAGGCTTCAGGTCGGCAGTAACGCGACCGCTGTTCAATACTTCTTCCATTGCGCGAGTGACGGCCTGCGCTTCCTCTACCAAGCCAAAACTATATTCAAGTAGCGCTGCTACGGATCCGATCGCGCCGAAAGGATTAGCCTTGTTTTGTCCTGCAATATCGGGCGCGGAGCCGTGCACGGGCTCGTACAAGCCCGTCCATGCGCCCGATGGACGCTTGGCTCCGATGGAAGCAGATGGCAGCATGCCGATGGAGCCCGCGAGTACCGCGCCTTCATCGCTCAAAATATCGCCAAAGAGGTTTTCCGTTAGCACGACGTCAAAGCGGCGCGGGTTCAGCACAAGCTGCATGGCGCAGTTGTCGACCAGAAGATGATCAAGCGCAATACCCGGATATTGAGCGGCAACTTCCACCACGACGCGACGCCAAAGTTGCGAGTTTTCGAGTACGTTCGATTTGTCGACGCTGGTGACCTTGCGGCGGCGCTTGGCGGCGAGTTGAAAGGCCATGTGCGCGACACGTTCAATCTCGGGGCGCGTGTAGACCATGGTGTTGACCGCGCGCTCTTCGGGACCACTGCCAGAGATGCCGCGAGGCGTGCCGTAATAAAGGCCGCCAGTAAGCTCGCGGACGATGATCATGTCGGTGCCGTCGACCAGCTCATTTTTGAGCGGCGAGGAATCGATCAACGCCTTATAGGAACGTACGGGCCGCAGGTTGGCGTAGACCTGCATGGCCTTGCGGATGCCCAGCAGGCCGCGCTCGGGGCGCTTTTCCGGCGGCGCATTATCGAATTCCGGCAGGCCCACCGCGCCCATCAATGTGGCGTCCGTTTCTAGCGCCATCTTGCGTGTCTCTTCGGGAAACGGATCGCCGGTTTGGTGGATTGCGATGCCTCCGAGCAGGCCTTGGCGTAGAGTGAGCGTGTGGCCGTACGCATAGGAGACATGCTTCAGGACCTTGGCCGCCTCGCGCGTGACTTCCGTGCCGATGCCATCTCCTGGCAGTAATAGAACGTTCAGTTTCATCGTAGTTATCGGGCTCTATTGTGCGGTAGCGACGCGCGCCGTTACTTCTTGCACCAGGACGGCGATTTCGTCATTCCGGACGCCTTTTTTGTTGTCGGCCAATTCCGTGAACCGTATGTACACGACGTCCAACTCTTCTCGGGTGAGGGCAAAGCCGAGATCTTCGGTACGCTTCTTCAGGGCGTGACGGCCGCTGTGTTTGCCGAGCACAAGCCGGCTTTCGGGCACGCCCACGCTTTCGGGCGAGATGATCTCGTAGGTGGATTTTTCCTTCAGATAGCCGTCCTGATGGATGCCCGCCTCATGCGCGAAGGCGTTGTCGCCGACGATGGCCTTGTTGGGTTGCGGGCCGAAGGCGATGAATCGCGAAAGTGTCTGGCTGGCGCCATAGAGCTTCTCGGTGTGGATCTTGGTTTGGAACGGCAGGCGGTCGGGACGGGTCTTGATAGCCATCACGACTTCTTCGAGAGCCGCATTGCCCGCGCGTTCACCGATGCCATTGATGGTGCATTCCACCTGACGTGCGCCAGCGCTTACGGCAGCTAACGAATTGGCGACAGCGAGACCGAGATCGTCGTGGCAATGCACGCTGACAATGGCGCGGTCTCCCAGTAACCGCGCGATCCGGCCGATCAACTCGGCATATTCCTCAGGTACCGAGAAGCCAACCGTGTCTGGCAGATTTACGGTACGAGCGCCTGCCTCGACAACCGCCTGAACAACTTGTTCCAAGTAGGCGATATCGGTGCGTGTGGCGTCTTCGGCGGAGAACTCGACGTCATCGGTGTAGTTACGGGCCAGCGTTACGGCGGCGACCGCGGCATCCATCACCTGTTGGCGTGACTTCTTCAACTTGTGCTTCAAGTGGATGTCACTCGTAGCAATGAAGGTGTGGATGCGGGGCCGTTTGGCGTGCTGGAGAGCTTTGGCGGCACGTTCCACGTCGAGCGTGTTCGCGCGCGCCAAAGCCGCCACCTGAATCCACGGGAACTGGCGGCTGATGGTGTCCACCGCCTCAAAATCGCCGTCCGAGGAGATGGGGAACCCGGCCTCCAGAATGTCGACGCCGAGGTCGACCAGACGGGCGGCCACCTCCAGTTTCTCGGCTTTGCTCATGCTGCAACCGGGCGATTGTTCGCCATCGCGCAGGGTGGTATCGAAGATATAGACGCGGCTCAAACCTGGGGCCTCCAATTTTAGTAATGGGGCACACACCCGGAGCGGTTCTGCACGGTGTGGCTAAGCAACAATCATTATCCTAGAGCGAATCGACTCGATTATGCAAATTTATAGTTTTGCAAGGTTCTATTAGATATAATGATGAGGTAGCGCTCCGTTAATGGGGTTGCGCGATGGAACTATATCCACTTAAGGTCTTCCTAACGGTCGCGACCGAGCGTAGTTTTTCGCGGGCGGGCGAAAAGCTATTACGCACGCAGCCTGCCATCTCGATTGCGATCCAGCGTTTAGAGAGTGATTTAAAAGAGAAGCTGATCGACCGATCCGGCCGGGAGCTGCTTCTAACCGATGCCGGGCGCGTGGTTCTCGATTACGCCAGACGGTTCCAGAACCTGGAAGCAGATCTGGAGAACGCCCTCCGTGAATTGAAAGACAACTACGCGGGGCGACTGATCATCGGCGCGAACGAATCGATGTCGCTGTACCTCTTGAGGCACATCGAACAGTACCGGCGTTTGTTTCCCAAGGTAAAGATTCAAGTCCGGCGTTCGGAATCGAGCAAGATTCCTTCCCAGTTGCTGGATGGCGAACTGGAATTAGGTGTCATCAGCTACGATCCTAATGACGACCACTTGCTGTCGCATGCGATCTATGCCGACCGCCTGTCGCTGATCGTTTCCCCGCAGCACAGGTTTGCGGAACGGCAGGAGGTTTCGATTACCGAGCTCGACATGGAGACCTTCATCGCCCATAATGTGCTTTCGCCGAATCGGGAAATGGTCCTTCGCGAGTTTCAAAAGCACAAGGTACCCTTGAATATGGACGTCGAGATGCCTACGGTGGAGACAATCCGGCGGCTAGTGCAGGACAATGAAGGCGTCGCGTTCCTGCCGAGAATGTGCGTGGAACAGGAGCTTCAGCAGGATCTGCTGCGGGAAGTGCGCGTGAGGGAGCTGTCCATCGAAAGGAAGATCCGGCTGGTATTTCCGGCGCGGCGCGCGTTAAGCCACGCGGCAAAGGCGTTTCTTGAGGTGGTGAAGAAAGCGAGCGCCGAAGTCGAGAGCATTCCGGAATCGGCGTGACGCGGGGACGCACGGTCGCAATCGCGGGAGCCGGCATCATTGGGATGTCGATTGCGTGGCGCCTGGCGCAGCGCGGCTGGCAGGTCACGGTTTTCGACAAAGGTTCCATCGGGGGTGAGGCGAGTTGGGCTGGTGCGGGCATGCTCTCACCAGGCGGCGAAGTCGAACGGCCCTCGGACTGGGCGGCGTTATCCATTGAATCCCACAGGCTGTATACGGGATTTGTGCACGAACTCGAAGCCGAATCGAGTGTATCGATCGATTATCAAAACTGCGGAGCGGTGCAACTGGCGTATTCGGAACGCGAGTGGCAGGATGCCCAAGCGCGTGCAGAGGTTCAAACGAGCACGGGCATTGAAGCGAAACCTCTGACAGCGAAACAGGTGGCCACATTTTGGCCCAGGATTCGGAGCGAGGGCTTGGCGGGCGCGCTGTTTTATGCGGGCGATGCCATTGTCGATCCACGCGACGTGATGGCGGCTCTTAAAGTGGCGTGCAACAGAGCCGGCGTCTCAGTATTGGAGGACGCGGCCGTACGCAGGGTGGTTGTACACGCTAACGGCATAAGCATCGAAGCCGAAAGCCACACGGAAACCTGTGACGCGGTGGTGATCGCGGCGGGTGCGTGGAGCAGTTCCATCGAAGCGGCCGGCGTTCCCGCGTTCCCAGGCGCAGAGCCGGTGAAAGGTCATTTGCTCGGCTATCGCCAACCGGCCCAGACATGCGCAACGATTGTGCGGCACGGGCAAACGTATCTATTGCAGCGTGCGAACGGTCTGCTGATTGCGGGATCGACGGAAGAGCGTGCGGGATTCGACCGCCGGATCGACGCGACGCAGGTGGAAGCATTGCACCGCTCGGCGGCGCACTTGATGCCGCATCTTTCGGACACATATCTGGGCGACAGCACGGCGATGGAGGCATGGGCCGGCTTTCGCCCGGCAAGCGATGCGCTACAGCTAGGGTCGTGGCATTCGGAACATGTTTTGCTGGCCTACGGGCATTTTCGCAACGGCATCCTATTGGCGCCGGTGACCGCGGAGCGGATCGCGGAGCAGATGGAAAAGGTTGAATGAGCGCAACTGCCGCCCTACGGTCGCATTGCGGTCTTGCCTTCAAATCTCGATCGTCTCCGTACACAAGTATTTCGGCGTCGATTTAGGGTGACGTCCGCATAGAAATCGAAAGCCGGTGCCCGAGCAGGAGAACCTCAACAAGCCCCTGAGCGACTCGACGCGGTCTCGCTTTACGGCGGACCTGCGTAGCTTCCTCTCTTATTTGCGAGAGTTGCGAATGGCTGTCGGATAACTGGGCATCGAAAAAGCATAAGATCATTGCCTATACGAAGGCGGAGCCTAAAGAGCCATTCTCCGACGAGGACCTCTTTTTATCTACAAGGCTTGGGAGTTCGTGACCGACGGCAAGGGGTATGGCAGCAAACGGGTAGGTACGCAAAACGGATTTGAGGCGCTCGTCTTCGCTTGGACACTGCGCTACACGGGCCTTCGTATCAGCGATGTCACTCCCCTGGAGGCTTTGCAATTAGTGCCGTTCCAGCACGGCGGGTTCTCCCATGCAATCTGGTGTCATCCGAGTAAGACGAGAGGTAAGGAGGGAAATTTCGTCAATATCCCGATCCCCGGAAAGGACCAGATGGTGCTGGGGCACCCGAACCTCGTGGCGGCACTCCAATCGCTGCCACCCAAGCATGGCCGCTATTTTTTCTTGGGTGGGGGACCGCTTCCAACACGAGACACGGAGGCGTGGAGGAATCGTATCAAGAAAGCCTCGACCAACTGGCGCGAGCGAATCAATCGACTGTTTCAAATTGCGGAGAAACTCATGCGAGAAGACGGCAAGACCTTTGGCGTCCATCCCACCCGCATCGGTTCCGACACACCTTCTGCGCTCATTTATTGCAGGCTGGCGTGTCCCTTCGCACCGTGGCTTCGTACGTAGGCGATACGGAGGAAGTGGTTCGCAAGCATTACGCTAAATTCCGTATTGCGGAACAAGCGGAAGCAGCCAAATCCCTCGGGAATGCGATGGCCAAACAACTCCCCACTGTGACCTATGCAGCCATCCCTCTTTTAATCGCATCGGCCAGGAAAGCACGGTAGAGAGATTCGCTCACCTTGGCACCGCGCCTCTTCCCATACACACGGTAGCCGGGTTTGCCCTTTACTGCCCGATAAACGGTGTAATAGGTGAGGCCGTGCCTTTTGGCTATCTCTTCGATCGAAAATTCTCGCTCCCCAGACATTGCTTGCTCCACGGCTTGCCTTAAATCAGCGATGGGGAAATTCGCCGGTTGACCGCGATCCTGCGCTAACGCCTGTTCAATTCGCCTCCGGATATCCGCTTTCATAACCGCTTCCAACAGGAATCTTTCCGCCGGAGAGTTCACTGACCCCAATTCCTCCGGCCGCGATACTTGTCCACTCGAACGAGCCGCAGTGGAACCGATTTTGAAAGCATCGATCCAAAGACTCCAGGCGATCCACCGCATCCAAGAGTTGGAGGCTGGCCTCTTCAAGCGAGCCCGCTGCGCTTCTAGCCTGCTCCATGGCTTTAAATGGCGAACCGGATCCGTTCCATCGCGACCTTGGCTTGGTTGGCCATCTCAATTCGGACGCAGATGGAGTAGATTGGATTTTCGCTCCCACGATTGACATCACTTCATATCTCACGAGTGATCCAACTTTGATGAACGGTGGAGCGAGGTCCGAAGCCTATGCTGCCCTTCTGGGCGATCTCGTTCAAAGCGAAGCGCCTCAAAGCGAGGTAGTGGAGTTGTGCCGGCGCGGGCTCATCGTTTCGCTGCGCGATGAACGCCCCGAGCTGGCCAAAACATTTGCGGACAAGCTGGCATCTGCCGGAGATCGCGCAGGGCTGGACCTCCTGAAGATGGGAAAATCCAGCGAGTCGTCGTCGTTTGAACTGCTGGGAGCTGTCGACGAGGTGTCGACGCATTTAATTTCCTCATCTTCGGTGGTGGAACGAACCAGCCTGACCGTATACTTGTCGACTATTCCCGCACTCTCTCGGCGACGGCTCCTGAGCCCAGCGATTACATCGGGCGCAAAGGAGTGGCTTTCCTTCGGCACCCGTGTTCACGAATACTTTCAAATTCTGCGAGCGCTCGCCGCACTGGGAGAACGGAAGCAAGGTCGCATCGAAATCAGTTTGACGTTAACCAACAAAGCTGGCAAACAGCGCACGGGGAAGGTCTTCGGCATTCTCGGCCTGAAGCTCAAGTCCAACAAAGAACGAGTGACCGTGAAGTCGGCTGAAGGCAAATCGGAAGTCAAGAAACAGGACACGCTGGCTGCCTTAGCGATTGACGATGGGGCTATTCAACAGGCGTTGGCGTCCGGCGAGACGTACCGGCTGGGCATCCCAATCGATTCAGTCCCTGTATTTCCCAGCGTGGAATACTGGCAGCGGCAGTTCACCGTTGAACAGTATAAGGGCGGACTGGCCGAAGCTCTTTTCGCCGACCCGCGGATTGCGCGGTTGTTCTATGCAATCAATTCGATGGATCGCGCGACTGCAAAGATCTTAGTTCAGTCGGTGCCGCCCCAAGTTCTGGCCGAGCGATATAGTTCCGCGCTCTGGCTTTATGCGGCGGCCCTTGCGATAAACGGCACTGCGGCCGAAGCGCCCGGCGGCCCCTCCGCCATCCCTACCTGGGAACGCTTCACCGGTGTCAGTCCGCGAAACCCTGTACCGTTCTTCGAGGCTCTCCTCGATAAAGATGATGGCCGCCTGATTGCCTTCTTCTACTCGCTCTCTCAGCTTGATTTTCAACACCAGCAATTCTTTACGCGCTCACCCGAGCGTCTAGAGCGGTTCTATGATCTTTTTCGCGATTCGCCAGAGATGCATCGCGGAGGGGAGCGCCGCATTGGCGGCGGAAGTTTTCTCGAATTCCTTCGCGAAGTCCCACTCAATCCTGACCTCAGCGTCGATTTCCCCGGATCCGCCGAGGTCTGGATGATAGCCAAAGTCCGTAGCGCAACGACCTCTTCGGTCGCGAAGATGAATCGCAAGGTGAAACGCGCCGTTGCGCCTGACAGCGAGGACGAAATTCTCGTGCGCCTCGCTACCTCAGCGTACAAGTCGCTTGACGGCAAGCAATCGGAACTAGCGAACTTCATTGCAACGGTCCACATTGATAAGCAAAGGACCGAACCCCTTTCTCCGGAGGCTGCTCTACTTCTCGCACAAGGCTACGCGTCGTACGGCGGCTTATATCCTTACTTCGCCGAGTTGGGCGATCTGGATGTCTCGGATTATCAGAAGCTCTTCACGTTGGCGGACCGCTTCAATGCATTCGACATTCCGACGGCCAACCTCCGGTTAGGCGAGGTTCACAGCTTTTTGGCCATGGTCGCATTGCTACACGAACGTGGCAGCGTCCCGGAAAAGGATATGTTGTCTGTCTACCGAACAGGAATCGACCGCTTTATCGCGGCCACCGATGCGGTTGCTTGGACCGTAGCATCTCTCACCGCAGTGGACGATCTTGCACGTCTTGCGTCACCAAAGGTTTCGTCGCGCGATTCAGCTATCGAAGCGCTTCTTATTGGCAACTCCGCTTCGGTACAGGGCAGGGACATGTTTGCTCAAGTCTTAACGGTACAAAAGGCGCCGTCTCTAGATGCGCTTTGCACCATCTGGTCGGACGCTTCAAATTCTGTGGCGGAGGGCAGCGAGTTTCGTTGGTTCCGTTCGCGAATCCTCGGCGGCCGAACGAACCATTATGCCCGAATGACATTCCGGTTTTCAGATTATGATTTTAAGCCGTATGATCGCGACGGCATGGGGACGAACTGGCCGATTTCCTATGACGACATTTCCCCTTACTACGACAAGATGGAACGATTTGTCGGCGTGGTCGGATCGAATGAAAATCTCCGCAGCGCCCCCAACGGGATCTTTCAAGATCCGCCCCCGCCTAAGGCCCATGAGGTGCTTATCAAGAAAGCATGCGACCGGCTTGGCATTCTTTGCATTCCAAATCGCCGGGCGGTGCTGACAAAATCGCTCAATGGAAGGCCTCCCTGCCACTATTGTGGTCAGTGTGTGCGTGGATGCGTAAATGCCTCGAATTATTCTTCCAGTCAGGTGCAAATCTTTCCTGCCATAAAGACAGGCAAGCTTACAGTCATCAATAACGCGATGGTGCGCGAGGTTGTAACGAATGGAAACGGGCGTGCCACCGGCGTCATTTTCATAGACAAACAAACACGCGCTGAACGCCTGCTCCGCGGGCGTTTGATTGTGGTCGCAGCCAGTTCCTGTGAATCGGCGCGCATTCTCTTGAACTCAAAGTCAAAGGAGTTCCCCAACGGGCTCGCAAACGAATCTGGTCTATACATGCGCGCCTAATTAAAGGGACATAAAGATCAACAAAAAGGAGCCAGGTAGGAACTGATCAATTGCGGGTCTGACTGCATCTCTCCAAAGACACGCGTCAGCGTGGCGACCAAGGCGTCCAGGCCCGAGAAGAAACGATTGTGCGTCCCGTTCTTTCGTGTGTGCTGCCACAATCGTTCGGTGGGATTCAACTCTGGCGAGTAGGGCGGCAACTGATGCACCTCCAGCCAATGCCGGTTGGATTTGAACCAGCTCCACACTTCGGCGTCCTTATGATAGGAGGCGTTGTCCTGGATCATGATGGTCCCTTGGCGGCGATATCGCCGGGCCAGCTGTTCGAGAAAGCTGAGATAAGTGCTGGCGTTGAAGACGGTGTCCTGCCGATAATCGAACCGGGTACGCCAGAGTTCGATAGCGCCCAGAATCTTCACGCTCTTACGCTCCCCGGTAACCGGAACTTCTGGAGGGCAACCCACGCGACTCCAGGTGGCGTGCAGGGTCGAGTCCTGCCGGAAGCTGGCTTCGTCAGTGAAGATCAGCGCCCAGTGCCGCGCTTGGGCTTTTTTTTAAGGTTGGGATAGATGCGCCGGCGCCAGCGGTCCTGCGCCGCAACATCGGCGCGGGCCAGAATGCGGCGCGGACGCTGCACCGAAAATCCCCAGGCATGGAGCAACTTGCGCACATGGCCGGGGTGATATTGAACGCCGAACTCGTTCTCGATCACCCAGGCGATCATGGGCGATGTCCAGATGCCGTTGTCCAGACCGTAAGCCACCGGACCGCTGTCCAGAATATCTCCTAACTGTTGCTGCTGCTTTTCCGTCAGTTCCGAGGGCCGACCCGACCGATAGCCTTCCAACAGACCGTCCACTCCATCGGTCTGATAGCGCTGGAGCCACTCCGATACCTTCGATCGCGGCGCCTTGAGAATCCGTGCCAACTCGCCGCTGGTTTGGCCTTCCGAATTCAGCACGACCGCCTGCAGTCGTTTCGCCACGCGATAGGCTCCGTCCCGTTCCGCCTCTTTGCTTAGTCGTACCAGTCGCTTATACGTGCTCGGGTGCAATCGCAGCAGTCGCGCAAGCATGGCCGCTCCTTCCTACAAAGGAGTATGCCACACTCTTCGGTATTATGTCCCTTTACTTATGCGCGTCTGGTCTAGTAGGACGGTATCTGATGGATACCGTTGGCTTCCTCGTTACCGGACATGTTCCCGCCTTCGAAGGCATGCCGCATTACAACACTGACGGAGACGGCGGAGCCCATCTCTATCTGCCTTGGTGGCTTTGGGACCACCACGATAAGCTCGGCTTTCCTCGGGGGTATCACAGCGAGTTAGGCGGAGGATATCCAATGCCGCAAGTGGGTACCTTTCACCAGGCAGCAAGCCGTTATGGATTCGGGCTCGATTCGAAGAAGAAGATACGCGCTGAATATGGATGTACAGTAAGCTTTAGCGGCCGCGGTGAGATGATCCCGAACGAACATAGCTACTGTGAGATCGATCCCAACGTTGTAGACAAATGGGGGATTCCGGTACTCCGATTCCACTTCAAGAGAAGCGACCACGAATGGAAGTTGGCGCGCCATATGGAACGAACATATACGGACATTATTGAAACTATGGGTGGTCGAGTATTGCCACTCAGTCCCACGGCACGGGAAGCGAGCGGTATGACGATTCCAGGTACGCTCAAACATGAAGTCGGCACAACACGCATGGGGAACGAAGCTCGAAGCTCAGTGGTTAATTCGTTCTGTCAAACTCACGAAGTGCCGAATCTCTTTGTGTGCGATGGCGGGCCGCTTGTTAGCAGTCCCGACAAGAATCCCACCCACACGATCAACGCTTTGTCATGGCGGGCTTCTGATTATATGGCTGAGGAAATGAGGAAAGGCGCCATCTAGCTATGAACCTGGTTCAGATCGAAGCGATCTCCCGTCGCGATGTACTCAGACAGATCTCAGCTATCGCTGTACTGAGTTCCGGTGCGGTGTCTCTGAGGGCTGGACAGAAAGTGCACCAGCACATTGTAGAGGAGACAAAGCCCGCCTTCGGGCGATACGAACCCAAATTCTTCAATGAACATGAATATGGAACCATTAAGACCTACGTCCGAGTGGCGGGACGCATAAGCGCTAAGATAAGGAGGCGGATTTGATCAAGGCATAATCGTACCTCTGCCGTATAAGGCGATTGAAGTAAGTGCCCTTGGAGGGTGCTTGTAGCAGGCCTTCATGGATGGCGACGGGGACATTGAAGTATTGATATTTGGCGCCATTGTGGAACTCGAGTTGAAGCAGTTCGCGGTCGGC